>NZ_CP059901.1:2793386-4190080 GCF_014127285.1 Mumia sp. ZJ1417 | reverse complement strand
TGTCGCGGCATTCCACGCCGATGGCGTGCCCTGTGGATATCGTGGTATTTCGGGGACGCTAACAGCACGAATGGTCAGCGGCAACCGATTGTCCACAGGGTACCGATCATGGTGCAACCGGGGGTTCCCGGCGCGTGTCCTGGACGTGTGGGGCGTCACGGGTGTAAGGCCGGTTTGACCCGCTGTGGAGCGACCACGTACCGTTGAGAGGTCGAGGGTTCTCGACACCTGCCGCATGCCTACGTACGGGTCGCGATCGCGCGCGTACGTCGGCGGGCGGTGGCCGTCGAGCCAGAGACCGTCCAGTACCGATGACCGCGATTGCCTGCGGTCGCAGACACGACACGATGGGGAGCACTCCCGTGACGAAGCGCACCTTCCAGCCGAACAACCGCCGCCGCGCGCGCAAGCACGGCTTCCGCCTGCGGATGCGTACGCGCGCCGGCCGCGCGATCCTGGGGGATCGTCGTCGCAAGGGCCGCGCGCGTCTGTCGGCCTGAGCCGTGCTGGCCGTGCGGTGCTGAGCGCAGTCCATCGCCTGCGCACGAGCGACGACATCCGGACAACCATCAGGCGAGGACGCCGTGCGGGATCCCGCACCGTCCTCGCCCATGGCCGTTTGGGGGCCCGGTCGGAGGGTGATCCGTCGCGGGTCGCGTTCGTGGTCGGCAAGCAGGTCGGCAACGCGGTCACACGCAACACCGTCAAGCGCCGTCTGCGTGCCTTGATGTCCGCACGTCTGAGCGCGTTGCCCGAAGGTTCCGATGTCGTGCTGCGTGCGCTGCCTCCTGCCGCACGTCGCTCGAGTGTCGACCTTGGGCACGATCTCGATCTCGTCCTTGATCGCTTGCACCAGCCGAGGACGACCTCCTGACATGAAGTCCATCCTGATCGGCCTCTTGAAGGCGTACCGGTTCGCCATCAGCCCGTTGTACGGGCAGGTGTGCCGCTACTACCCGTCGTGCTCGGCCTACGCGCTCGGCGCGGTCGAGGAGCACGGTGCGATGCGAGGCAGCTGGATGGCAGTGCGACGTATCGGTCGGTGCCATCCGTGGGCCGCCGGCGGCTACGACCCCGTTCCCCCCCGATCCGCAGCAGGCGGATCTTCCCCGACTCCACCGCGAGGGGTTTGATGTTCGACGCGATCGGCAACTTCTTCGACACCATCATGCAGCCGCTGTACTACGTGGTCTCGGCGATCATGGTGGCGTGGCACTGGCTGCTCAGTGAGATCGGGATGGACCCCGACTCTGGCTGGACGTGGGCACTGTCCATCATCGGTCTGACGATCACGATCCGGATGCTGCTCATCCCGCTGTTCGTGAAGCAGATCAAGGCGAGCCGCAACATGCAGATGCTGCAGCCCAAGATCCGTGAGCTGCAGAAGAAGTACGGCCATGACCGTGAGCGTATGGCCCAGGAGCAGATGAAGCTGTTCCGTGAGGCCAACACGAACCCGTTTGCTTCGTGTCTGCCGCTCATCTTGCAGATGCCGATCTTCTTTGCGCTCTTCCGGGTGATCGACCACGCTGCCCGCGGCAACGCCTACGGTGTCCTCACCGACAGCCAGGCTGAGTCGATCCAGAACGCGACCTTCCTCGGCGTGCAGATCGCGAGCCGGTTCACCGACGACAACGTCCACATCAAGATCGTCACGGCGATCCTCGTCGTCCTGATGACGGCGACCACCTTCCTCACCCAGCGCCAGCTGATGATGAAGAACATGCCGAAGGACGCGCTGTCCGGTCCGTACGCCCAGCAGCAGAAGCTCCTTCTCTATGTGCTCCCGTTCGTGTTCGCCATCGGCGGCATCGCCTTCCCGGTGGGTGTCCTGCTCTACTGGACGACATCGAACGCGTGGACGATGGGTCAGCAGTTCTACGTCATCCGCAACAACCCGGCGCCTGGCACGCCTGCGTTCGAGGCGAAGCGTGAGCGCGACAAGCGGCACGGCAAGCTGAAGGAAGAGCCACTTCCGGAGGTCACGGAGAAGCCGTCCGATGCACCGCGTCGTCAGCAGCCCAAGAAGAAGACACGAGAGCAGCGCAAGAAGGGGAGTGCTCCCCGCGGTCAGGGTCGGACCTCCGGCCCCGACTCTTCAGCGAAGAACGATGACTCCTCGGACTCCGGGTCCGGAGAGGGAGGTGGAAGCGGTGACTGAGACGTCACACGACACGAATGCCCCGGCCACGGAGCCGGACGACGCCGTCCTCGATGCAGATCCCGAGGTCGATGACGCGCCTGAGGACGAGGGTTCACGGAGCAAGCGCGTCGCGCGCCTTGAGAACGAGGGTGATATCGCGGCGGACTTCCTTGAGGAGCTCCTCGACATCGCTGATCTCGATGGCGATCTCGATATGGACGTCGAGGGCAACCGAGCGTCGGTGTCCCTCGTCGGCGGCGACCTGGGGACACTCGTCGGTCGAGACGGCGAAGTCCTCGAGGCTCTTCAGGAGCTGACGAGGCTGGCGGTCTACCGCGAGACCGGTGAGCGGAGCCGCCTGATGCTGGATGTGGACGGGTTCCGCGCACGGCGTCGTGACGTCCTCACGCGACTTGCCGAGGAGAGCATCTCTCAGGTCCGAGACTCCGGTCAGGAGCTTCGACTCGACCCGATGTCGCCGTTCGAGCGGAAGGTCGTCCACGACGCCGTTGCTGCTGCTGGCCTGACGAGCGAGTCGGAGGGCCAGGAGCCCAATCGTCGCGTCGTCATCCTTCCTGGGTGACGTTCACTCATGGATGTTTCACGTGAAACATCGCCACCACCCGAGGCGGCCGCCGTATTCGGCGGTCGCCTCGATCTGGCTCGGCGCTATGTAGACCTTCTTTCGACTGACGGCGTCGTCCGCGGTCTGATTGGCCCACGCGAGGTCCCGCGCATCTGGACCCGCCACGTGGTCAACTGCGCACTGCCCGCGACGGATCTCCCCGCCGGCGCTTCGATCGCTGATGTGGGAAGCGGTGCGGGTCTGCCCGGTCTGGTGTGGGCGATCATGCGTCCAGACGTCAAGATCACGCTCATCGAACCCCTCCTGCGACGAACCACCTTCTTGTCCGAGGTCGTCGACGAGCTCGGTCTCAGCCATGTGGAGGTCAGTCGTGGCCGCGCAGAGGAGATCAAGGAGCAGTACGACATCGTGACATCACGGGCCGTCGCTTCCTTGGGGAAGCTCGTCCGTTGGTCGATGCCGCTGGTGCGGCCCGGCGGCCAGATGCGCGCTATCAAGGGGTCGGCGGCCGAGGCAGAGATCGAGGAGTCACTCTCCACAATCCGCGCGGCGGGTGGGACAAACCCACGAGTCGCGTCGTACGGTGAGGGAGTCGTCGAGACGCCCACGACCATCGTCATCATCGACAAGGCGGGTTAGATGCCAATCCTCCACATCGCGCACGGGCTCGGTTACCCGTGGTGGTCACCCAAGACGGATGCTCTCTCAGACGACGTTCTGCGCACCCCGGTCGGTTGGCAGCGACCGCCTGTTTCACGTGAAACAAAGACCCCTGAGGAGATGGCTGCGTGAGCGAGCCCTACGTACCCCCGATCGTCCCGCGTGCCTCCGATCTCGCTCACTCGGGCGGGCTCGCCACCGACACCCCGCTTGCCCAAGAGGTAGCTGCGTCGCTGCAGCGCCAGCACGATGCCGAGGCTGCCGCGCCGATGCCGCGTCCGCCGGCCACCCGCGTGCTGATCGTCGCGAACCAGAAGGGCGGCGTCGGCAAGACGACGACGACGGTCAACGTGGCGGCAGCGATGGCGACACACGGCCTGCGGGTGTTGGTCATCGACCTCGATCCGCAGGGCAATGCCTCGACGGCGCTGAACGTGGATCACAGCGCGGACACCCCTGGTGTGTACGAGGTGCTGGTGGACGGACAGAAGATCGATGATCTGATCCAGGCGTGCCCGGACGTCGAGAACCTGGATGTCCTCCCGGCGTCGATCGCACTCGCCGGGGCGGAGATCGAGCTTGTCCCGATGGTCGCTCGCGAAACGCGTCTGCGGCGGGCGCTGGACGACTTCCTTGCACGGAACGCGCAGGCTGACCGCCCGTACGACTATGTGTACGTCGACTGCCCGCCGTCGCTCGGCCTTCTCACCGTCAACGCCCTTGCGGCGGCACGTGAGGTCATGATCCCGATTCAGTGCGAGTACTACGCCCTCGAGGGTCTGTCGCAGCTGATCAAGACCGTTGACATGGTCCAGGATCAGCTCAACCCCACGCTGAACCTCAGCACGATCCTCTTGACGATGTACGACGCTCGGACGCGCCTCAGTGCAGGTGTCGCCGACGAGGTTCGCACCTACTTTTCCGACCGCGTGCTCAAGACGGCAATCCCGCGGTCAGTCCGTATCTCCGAGGCGCCGAGCTATCAGCAGACGGTCATCACTTACGACCCGAGCTCGCCCGGGTCGCTGTCCTATCTCGAGGCGGCGCGAGAGATTGCGGAGGCTGCATCGACGCTCGACCTGGGGGATCAGTCATGAGTCAGCAACGACGTGGACTCGGCCGTGGCCTCGGCGCCCTCATTCCCACTGCCCCCGCAGATGTTTCACGTGAAACCACGCAGCCGGCCCCGCTGAGCGAGCACACCGACAACGGCGTGAGCACCTCTCCGTCGTCGGCTGCTGACACTCCGTCCGCAAGCTCATCGACCGGAGACGCCACTCCGGGCGACGCAGCCCTGGACAGCTCGCCCCTGCCGGTGGTCGAGGGGCTCCGACCCGTTGAGGGTGCACGTTTCGCGGAGATCCCGGTCGACCACGTCTCCCCGAACCCGCGGCAGCCGCGCGAGGTGTTCGACGAGGAGGCGATGGCGGAGCTCGTCCACTCGATTCGCGAGATCGGACTGCTCCAGCCGGTCGTCGTCCGGACCGTCGGCGACAACACCTACGAGCTCGTCATGGGCGAGCGTCGTTGGCGCGCGACCAAGGAAGCCGGGCTCGACACGATTCCGGCGATCGTGCGCGATACCTCGGACGAGGACCTCCTGCGCGATGCGCTTCTGGAGAACCTTCATCGCGCACAGCTGAATCCGCTCGAGGAGGCAGCGGCGTACCAGCAGCTCCTCGACGATTTCGGGTGCACGCATGAGGAGCTCGCGACCCGTATCGGACGGTCACGCCCGCAGATCAGCAACACCCTCCGCCTGCTTCGCCTCACTCCGGCGGTGCAACGCCGCGTCGCTGCGGGAGTGCTGAGCGCCGGACACGCGCGGACGCTCGTGGCGGTCGTCGACAGCGTTCGGCAGGAAAGGCTCGCTCAGCGGGTCGTCGCAGAAGGGCTCTCCGTCCGCTCGCTCGAGGAGATCGTCGCGATGGGAGAGGACCTCGCGGACGAGCCCGACCGCCGGCAGCGTCCTCGGCGCATCGTCGCCCCGAGGCTGACGGACCTCGCAGACCGGCTCGCAGACCGCTTCGACACGCGAGTGAAGGTCGACCTCGGCAAGACGAAGGGCAAGATCACGGTCGAGTTCGCGTCGATCGACGACCTCGAGCGCATCGTGACGTTGATGGACCCGGCCAAGCGAGGGAACGATCCAGCGTCGGCATAACGCTGAACCAATGAGGTAATTCGTCTATTTATCGACAAGTAGACTTAGGAAAGTGAGTTCTTGCGGCACTGCTCCGCGAAGGGCGACGACGAAGGGCCCGCACCGTCAGGTGCGGGCCCTTCGTCTGCGGCTGTGAGGTCGTCAGATCAGCTGACGAACGCGTCGAGCTCCTTGAGCAGGAGGCTCTTGGGCTTCGCGCCGATGATCGATTGGACGATCTCACCGTTCTGGTAGACGTTGAGTGTCGGGATCGACGTCACCCGGTACGAAGCCGGGGTCTGCGGGTTCTCGTCGACATTCATCTTGACGATCGTGATCTTGTCGCCGTACTCGGCAGCGATCTCTTCGAGGATCGGCGAGACCTGGCGGCACGGACCGCACCACTCCGCCCAGAAGTCGACGAGCACGGGCTTGTCAGAGCCCAGCACGGTGGTCGGGAACTCGGCGTCAGTGACGGCCTGGATGTTGCCCACGGTTGCTTCTCCTTCGGATTGTCAGACGGCGGGTTCGATGAGTCTGTCTGGTGAAACGCCCTCAGGAGCGAGTCGATTCCCGAGGACCGGCGCTCACGCGGTGGCGAGCTCGGCGTGCTCGAGGTCGGCGATGTAGCGCTCGGCGTCGAGGGCGGCGGAGCAGCCGGTGCCTGCGGCGGTGACCGCCTGGCGGTAGGTGTGGTCGACGAGGTCGCCGGAGGCGAAGACGCCGGGCACATTCGTCCGGGTCGAGCCGGGCTGGACGAGCACGTAGCCCTCGGCATCGAGGTCGACCTGACCCGCGAGCAGCTCGGAGCGCGGATCGTGGCCGATCGCGATGAACAGACCCGTCGCGGGGACGAGGCGCTCCTCGCCGGTCACGGTGTCCTCGAGAACGACACCTTCGAGCGACAGCTCGCCGCGGATCTCCTTGACGGCGGAGTTCCAGGCGAACTCGATCTTGTCGTTCTTGAAGGCGCGTTCCTGCATGATCTTGCTGGCGCGCAGCTCGTCACGGCGGTGGACCAGCGTGACCTTGTCGGCAAAGCGGGTGAGGAAGGTCGCCTCCTCGAGGGCGGAGTCACCGCCGCCGACGACGATGATCTCCTGCTTGCGGAAGAAGAAGCCGTCACATGTGGCGCACCAGCTGACGCCGCGTCCGGACAGCCGGTCCTCACCGTCGATGCCGAGCTTGCGGTAGCCCGAGCCCATCGCGAGGATCACGGCGCGAGCGCGGTGCTCACCGGTCGCCGTACGGACGATCTTGACGTCGCCGGTCAGGTCGACCTCGACGACGTCGTCGGCGACCAGCTCGGCGCCGAAGCGCTCGGCCTGCTGGCGCATGTTGTCCATGAGGGCCGGGCCTTCGATCCCCTCGGGAAAACCGGGGAAGTTCTCGACGTCGGTCGTGTTCATCAGGGCGCCACCGGCGGTGACGGAGCCTTCGAAGACGAGCGGGGAGAGGTTGGCGCGAGCCGTGTACACCGCGGCGGTGTAGCCCGCGGGGCCCGAGCCGATGATGATCACGTTGCGTACGTCAGTGGACATGCTCCGCCTATCGGTCTGCTGTTGCGTGCGGTGTCGGCCGCACTCCACACAACGCATCCTAGGTCGCGGGCATTCCGGCGACGCGGTGCCGTCGGGTGTTGCGGCCCAACGCCGCGGACGACCCGTGCCACCCGGCGGTCACTCCAGGCCGCGGACCGTGACCTCCGCCACCGCACCCTGGAAGATGTCGTTCTCGCGCTCGGGGAGACGGGTGAGCCAGAGCAGCAGGTAGCGCGTGTTGACGGGCTGCGAGAACGACACCGAGGCACCGCTGGGCGCGTCGGCATAGCCGCCGATGCGCTCCATCTGACTGACCTCGGTCGGCGGCTGCGTACGGCCGGGGGCCGCGTACACCCGGAACGACGTCGGCGAGGCGCCAAACAGCACCTGCATCGCCGTCACGTCGCGCGGTCGTCCGAGGTCGATCAGTAGCCCGACACCGTCCTTCAGTCCGCCAAGGTCGTTGCGGCGGTAGTACTCCATGGTGATCCAGGACGTCGCCGGGTCGCCGTCGGTAGCGAGCTCGACGGTGCTGGGGCTCTCCTCTCCGTCGCCGTCCGGCGCCGGGTCAAAGGACTCCACGTCCTTGATCCCGAGGTCGACCACCGCGCGGCTCGCCTCGGGCGCCGGCTCGTCGGCGGGCGGAGTCGGATTGGTCGGAGCTGAGACGCGGCCGAGGATGAAGGTCAGCGACGCCGCGAGAAGGACGACGACGCCGAGCGCGAGCCAGATGAGACCACGCTCGCCCTTGGCTGAACGCCGCACCTTCGACAGGCCCCGCTCGATGGGTGTCGGCGGTGGGGGTGCGAGCGCGGCAGGCCGGGGCTTCGGCGGGTTCACAGCAGGCGGAGGCTCACCGGCCCCCGTACGGACCGGGTCGTGGCGGTAGAGGTCGGGTGAGGAGCTGGGAGTGACCTCGGGGTCGACAGGCTCCTCCTCGCCGGTGATCGCCAGCTCGAGCGCCACGTCGCGGGCGCTGCGCAGCGGCGGGCGGTGGTGGCGCGGCGGGCGCCCGAGGATCCGGTCGCAGACCGTGTCGACGTCGTGCGAGACACCTGCCCTGACCTGTCGCGGACGCAGGACACGGCCGTGCTCACTCGGGGCAGGTGCGAGCAGCTCGTCGCCGCCGGGGTAGCGCCCGGTCAGACACGCGTACAGGATCTTGCCGAGCGCCTCGACGTCGAGCTGCTCGGCGTAGCCCACGTCGGCGTCGTCCACGTCGTGGTGGGCCGAACGCAGGGCGTGGTCGGTGGCGAGCCCGATGATGCGGATGCCGCCATTCTCCTTGAGAAGCACCGTCGCCGGGCGCAGATGGCGGTGATAGACGCCGGCATCGTGGGCGTGCGCGAACGCGTCGGCGAGCTCGAGGGTGACTGTCGTCGAGCGCGCGTTGGTCAGCGTCGACGGCCCGAGCACGTGGTCGAGCGAGACGGCGCGCGCCCACTCACGGACGAGATAGGTGTGTCCGTGGTCGCCCTCGACGATGTCGAGCACCTGCAGGAAACGTGGGTCGGAGACCGCGGTCGACCGACCGGCCGCGAGCACGAACGCAGTCGCACGGCGGTCGTCGGCACGCACCGCCTGGATGCCGACGTTGCGGTCGAGGACGGTGTCGTACGCCTTCCACGTCACCGCGCCGTCCGACTCCTTGATGAGGTCGTCGAGGCGGTAGCGACCCGTGAGCAGGGTCCCCGAACTCAGTGCCGCGGTCTGGTCCACGCCTTATGCTATCCAGGTCGGGGCGCGTGCTTGCACCACCGCGTGGTCAGCGACGCAGAACGGTCCTCACGACCGAGGTCACCTCGCGGATCCGCAGCAGGGACGCGGCCGCCAGATAGGTCACGGCGCCGAGCCCGCCGAACAGCACGAGCGCGAACAGCGCGTCGAGCTTGCCGTCGCCGTCCAGCCCCAGCGGGCCGGCGAGCAGTGCGGCGGAGCCGAGGATCACCGCCCCTGCGAGCACGCAGGCGGTGACCAGACGCACGACGAACCCGACGGCGCTCCAGTCGACGACCGGCCCGATCCGTCGCGACAGCATCGAGATCGCGAGCAGAGAGCCGACCAGGTAGGCGGCTCCGTACGAGAGCGCGAGCACGGCCGAGATCGCGTTCGGCTCGACCTGGGACGCCAGCGTGATCGCGAGCCCAATGTTGACGGCGGCGAGCACGATCTGCAGGAAGAACGGCGTACGGGTGTCCTCGAGGGCGTAGAAGCCGCGCAGGCTCATGTAGTGCAACGAGAAGAAGATGATCGCCGGAGCGAACGCCGCGATCGTGGCCGACACCGTCTCGGTGTTGCCGGCCATCGCACCCCACGATGCCACCACGGTGCCGAGCGGACCCGACAGCGCGAACACCGCGACCGCGATCGGGGCGATCAGCGCCAGGACGAGACGGATGTTGTTGCGGATCTCTGCGCGCATCCGGACGAAGTCCGCCTCGGCAGCGAGCCGCGAGATCAGCGGCATCGTCGCGGTCACGAGGGACACGGTGATGACCCCGTGCGGGACCTGGGTGATGAGGAACGCGCTCGAGTACACCGTGGTGCCGGCCGGGTCGGGGTCGCCGTTGGCCGCGGCGAGCAGGCCCGCGCTCGAGCCGATGCGGGTGACGACGACGAACATCACCTGGTTGACCAGGATGAACGCCAGCGTCCACGCGCCGAGCTTGAGAGTGTGGCCGAGCCCGACACCGCGGAAGTCGAACCGCGGCCGGTAGTGGAAGCCGGCTGCCTTCAGGTACGGGAGGAGGATCAGGGCCTGGACGGCGATGCCGACCGTCGACCCGACACCGAGCATCAGCTCCTGCCCACTGGTGAACCCGTCGGAGCCGTTGCTCCCGCCGTACACGACGAGGTAGGTCCCGAGGACCGCGCACGAGATGACGTTGTTGGCGATCGGCGCCCACATCATCGGCCCGAAGCGACCACGCGAGTTGAGAATCTGGCCGACCAGCACGAATGCGCCGTAGAAGAAGATCTGCGGGAGGCAGTAGCGCATCAGCGTGTACGCCGAGGCGAGCGCGCCCTCGTTGCCCGGGTCGAACAGCATGCCGTCGAAGACGAGCCGGACCAGCAACGGCGCGAACACGACCAGGACCACCGTGGCGATCCCGAGGACGAGGAGGCCGAGCGTGATGATGCGCTGGGCGTACGCCTCTCCGCCGTCGGCGTCGTTCTTCATCGCCCGCACGAGCTGCGGGACGAGGACGACGTTGAAGATGCCGCCGGCGAGCAGGATGTAGAGGGCGTTGGGGATCGTGTTGGCACCGGTGAAGATGTCGGCGTTCAGGCTGCTGCCGATCGCCGCGAAGATGAGTGCCGATCGGACGAACCCGGACAAGCGAGACACGATGGTCCCGGCGGCCATGAGGACGCTCGCCGAGAGCAGGCCCGTCGAGGTGCGACGTTCCGCCTCCGCGACGGCCTCGCTGGTCTGGGTCACCTCCTGGACCGCGTCGGCCTCAGCGGCCAGGAACGGCGCATCCTCGGCGGTGGCCGTCTGCGCCGGCGTGGGTGCGGGCCTGCCCGACCTCCGGTCGCGGCGCGAGAGCCTGTGCTTGCTCATGCGTCTGTCTCCTGCTCCGACCGGGCCGGCTCAGTGCTGCTCGCGGGCTCGACTGTCGGATCGGGCTCGGCGTCACCCTCGAGCTCGCCCTCGGTCTCGTCATGGAGCGTCTCGACCTTGCGCCCCTTGACGACTCGGCGAACGACAGCGATGACGACCAGCAGCATGGCGAGGCCGAAGAAGAACCAGATCACCCGACCGACCACGCTCGAGCGGACCGTGAAGCGGGCCGGCTCGCTCAGCTCGCTGCCGCCGGACGTCACCAGTGCGGCCGTGAACGTGGTCGTCGTCGCCTGCCCCACGTCGGCCGAGACGGTGATCGTGACGCTCTGGCCTGCCGAGATCTGCTGCGGAGCGATGTCCTCGATCCGGGCGCTCGCGTCGTCGGAGGTGAAGCGCACACCGACGGTGACCGGTGACGACAGGCTGTTGGTGATCGTGATCGGGAACCGACCTGAGGAGCCCGAGAGGGTGACGAACGAGGACGCCGAGACGCTCACCCGATCGAGGACCCGCTCGACCGACGCAGCCTGCGCCTCGGCGTGCTGGACACCACGCGTACGAGCGCCGCGCCAGTCTTGGGAGACCGCCAACGACGCGCTCTGGGCGTAGAAGACGTCACGCCCGACGTCGTCGCCGAGGAGCTCGCTCACCACGCTCCCGCTGTCGACGATGCGTGCCGCCGCGGCGACCTGCTCCTCGGTGATCGGGCGTTGGTTGGTGCGCGGGGGCAACGCGATGCGGCCCGTCCACCGACGGCTGCCCGAGCCGAGCAGCGCGTCGGCGGCCACGGGGCGTATCCACGCCGCGTCGAACACGTCGTGGAACTGCGCACGCGCCCACTCGCTGCCCGGGTCGAACGACGCGGACGGGAGGACGACGATCCGCCGCGAGCTGTCGCCCAGCGCGCCGAGTGCCGCGCGTGAGGCGATCCGCTGCCGCAGGGCGAGCGTCGGGTTGGTGGCCGACGACACGGCCTGGAGTCCCGGGTCGACGACGACGACGTCCATCGGCGCGCCACCGACCTCTGCGCGCAGCGCCGTGCCGTCGTCAGGCGTCCAGCCGGGGAGGACCTCGGGGGAGAGAATCGCCAGCTCCGTGCCGAGCTGTCGGGAGCCTGCGAGCCGGCTGGCGTTGCTGATGCCGTTGGGCGGCCAGGAGACCGTGCGCGCCGTGATCCCGAACTGCGCAAGCGTTGCCTGTGTCGCCGTCGTGGCCGCCTCGACGACGGTCGCGCCGGACTCGCCCGCGCTGCGCCGGGTGATCGCGAACGAGTCGGGCCGGCCGTACGGAACCGCCCATACGGGGTGGCGCTGGGCGTACGACACCAGGTCCGTGAGGAACGTCGCCACACGCTGCCGCGCGCCGCTGGTCTCCGGCTGCGCTTCGGGATCGGCCTGCTCCGGCGCGTCGGCGTCGGGGGACGGCGTCGGCTCGCCTTCGGGGACGTACAGCGCCGTCCCGCCGGGCCCGCCCTGACGGTTCGGGCCGTACGAGTCGGCGGCGATGTCCCGCAGGGCGTCGAGCAGCGCGGGGTCGAGCAGCACCGTCGACGGGGACGAGTCGTCCGAGCGTGCCAGGTCGAGCAGGCGCCGCAGCCTGCCACCGGGGGAGACCGACTGGACCAGCCCGGCGGTGTCGACGTACCGGTTGCGCTCGTCGCGCTGAACGGGCGCAATGAACGGCCACACCATCGACACCCGCGCGGCCGCCGCAGCCGCGTCGCCGACGAACGGGATGCTCGTGTAGGACCGACCGACGGCGTCCGGTGACCGGGTGCCGTCCGGGCCGGTGGCGAGCACGTGCACCCCCACCGGATAGACGCCCTCGGAGGTCACTCGCAGCTCGGCGTACCGCACCTGGAGCTGGAAGGTGGTGGTGTCGCCCGGAGCCAGGTCACCGGCCGCGACGACCGCGCCACCGCTCGTGTGGCGGGTGCCGGTGACCTCGGCCGACGGGTGTCCGAGCGCCTCGTCGAGGTCGGCCGCATCGTCGAGCGGCACCGACGGCATCACGAGGTGCACGCGCAGCCGGCTCCAGGCCTTCGACGACGGATTCGTGATCCGCCCGCTGATCGTCAGCGTGTCGCCCTCCGACAGCGTGGCCGGAGAAAGCGCGTCGATCGTGACGGCGAGCCGGTCGGCATCGGCGGCGCGGGCGGGGGCGACGACCGTGGCGGTCGGGAGCAGCGCTGCGAGCACGGCGATCAGCGCGGTCGCCAGCAGCCCCCGTACGGCGCCGCGGTGCGCGGGACGGGAGGAGCAAGCTTCGGCGCGTGTCATCGGGGCAATGCTAGAGCGACCGGTCGAATCGGCGGACCCAGCCACTGTCAAGGCCGCACCGTAGAATGGCGGGTCATGGCCACAGCCTCCCCTTCCCCCGCGCTGCACGATCCCGGGGCAGCACTCACCGACCGTCTCGTCGCGGCCCCCGAGGTCCTCGAGCTGGCCCGCCGCTTCAGTGAGGCCGGTCACACGTTGGCCCTGGTCGGCGGCCCTGTGCGTGACGCCGTCCTCGGGCGGCCGACCCAGGACTGGGACGTCACGACCTCTGCTCGCCCTGACGACACCGAGCGCATTCTCGACGGGTGGGCCGACGCGACGTGGGACGTCGGCCGTGAGTACGGCACCATCGCCGCGCGCAAGGGCGACCTCCAGATCGAGGTCACGACCTACCGCAGTGAGGAGTACGACATCTCCTCACGCAAGCCGCACGTCTCGTACGGTGACTCCCTGGAGGGCGACCTCTCGCGACGCGACTTCACGGTGAACGCGATGGCGTACCTCCTCGAGTCCGGGACGTTCGTCGATCCCTTCGGCGGCCTCGCCGACCTCGACGCGCGGCTCCTCCGGACGCCGGTGTCGCCGACCCAGTCGTTCGACGACGATCCGCTGCGCATGATGCGGGCCGCGCGCTTCGTCGCGCAGCTCGGCTTCACCCCGGTCGAGGAGGTCGTGGCGGCGATGACGGCGATGGCCGAGCGGATCACCATCGTGTCGGCCGAGCGCGTGCGCGACGAGCTCAACAAGACGCTGCTCGCCGACCACCCGCGCGACGGCCTCACGCTGCTCGTCGACACGGGCATCGCCGAGTACGTGCTCCCCGAGCTCCCCGCGCTGCGTCTCGAGCGCGACGAGCACCACCGCCACAAGGACGTGTACGACCACTCGTTGACGGTCCTCGAGCAGGCGATCGCGCTCGAGGAGCGGCTCCCCGGCGGCGGGCCGGACCTGGTGGCCCGGCTCGCGGCGCTGCTGCACGACATCGGCAAGCCCAAGACACGCCGCTTCGCCGACGACGGCTCGGTCACCTTCCATCACCACGACGTCGTCGGGGCCAAGCTCGCCCGCAAACGGCTGCGCGAGCTGCGCTACTCCAACGAGGTCGTCGACGAGGTCACCACGCTCGTCGAGCTGCACCTGCGATTCCACGGGTACGGCACCGGTGAGTGGACGGACTCCGCGGTGCGGCGGTATGTCCGCGACGCCGGAGACCAGCTCGAGCGGCTCCACGTGCTCACCCGCGCCGACTCGACCACGCGCAACCGCCGCAAGGCCGAGCGGCTCCAGCGCACCTACGACGACCTGGAGCAGCGCATCGCCGTGCTCGCGGAGGCCGAGGAGCTCGACAAGATCCGCCCCGACCTCGATGGCAACCAGATCATGGGGATCCTCGGCGTCGGACCGGGCAAGGTGGTCGGCGAGGCGTACCGGTTCCTCATGGACCTCCGTCTGGACCGCGGCCCCCTCGGCGAGGACGCGGCACGCGAGGCGCTCCTCGCGTGGTGGGCCGCCCGCGAGGGCGGCGTCAGCTGAGCGTCGCCCGGTACGCCAGCTGCGGGTAGTCGACGACGACGCCGTCGCGGTCCACGGTGAGGTCGCCGACGAAGTCACGGCTCGCGCTCGCGTACCGTACGACCGCGTGGCCGGCCTCCTCGTCGTACGGGGCGACCGTCCCGTAGCGCTGCTCGCTGCGGATCACCGCGAGCGACGGCAGGTCGACCCACGCCATCACGTGCGCGATCTCGGGTCCGGGCGGTGCGGTCACGAGGCTGTGGCGCAGGATCGGCATCGTGTTCGTGACCGGGCACAGCGCGACGTCGCAGTCGAGCGCTCCGGCCACAGACTCCGGGTCGGCGAGTCCGGGCGCCTCGGCGGGACCGCCGTCGCCGTGCTGCTCCGCGAGGCCGGTCCACGCGTCGCCGTCACGGACGAGGGCGAGGCGGCGCGACCAGCCGGTTCCGTGGACGCTGACGTCGAGTCGGCGCGTCACCCAGTCGTCGCCGGTGACGAGCGACCACGCGGCGACGTACGACGACGCGCGCGAGGTGCCTCGGGCGATCAGGGTCCGGTCGTCGAGCGCAAGGGTCGCCGCCTCCACCCGCTCGGGGTCGTCCTCGGCACCGGTCCAGGTCACGTTGCGCAGCGTTCGTCCGTCCACGTCATGACCATGGCATCGCGGGCCGCGCGTCGCTAGTCTGGCGTCCGCGGGGGACGCGCGAGAGGACCACGGTGGCCGGACGGCATGCTGCTCCGAGCCGTGCCGAGCCTGCGACCCCGCACGCCGGCACGGATGCCGACCTGCCCGCGTCGGAGGACCCGCCCACCCGCCCTGAGCGCTCGTCCCGCGCTGCGACGGCGGCGGGTGGGCGGCGTGCGCAGACCAGGAGGCGGGGCGCCGGACGGGGCGCTGGACGGGGCGCTGGACGGGGCGAAAGCCCGGGCCCGCGCCGGCCTCGGTTCCGCCGCGTGCGACGCCTCGCCGTCCTCGTTCTCGTGGTCGCGATGGCCGTCCCTGCCGTGCGCTACGTCCTGGACGAGCGGGAGCGCGCTGCCCACGAGGCCGCCGTCGCGCGCGCGATCGCGCAGGAGGTCGACAAGCGCGCCTCGCACGAGGCCGCCGAGGTCCGCAGCAGCCGGGGGATGAGCGAGGCCGGTCGTGCGGTCGCCGAGCGGATGCTGATCCTCACCTCCTGCGCGTCCACCGGATCGCAGCCCTCGGGCCCGAACGGCCGCCTGCCAGCCTCGGCGCTGTGCACGGTGCCGCCGTCCGGCACCGAGCTGCGTGCTGACGCCGCCGAGGCCTGGGCGAGCCTGCAGGAGGCCTTCAAGGAGGCGCACGGACGCTATCCGTGTGTGAACAACGGCTACCGCAGCTATGCGCAGCAGGCCAAGATGCACGCCTCGAACCCGGGCATGGTCGCACCGCCGGGCACCAGCAACCACGGTCTCGGCCTCGCGCTCGACCTCTGCACGAACAGCGACGGCCAGGCTGGGACGGCGGCATGGGCGTGGATGGATGCCCACGCCTCGGCGTTCGGCTGGGACATCCCGTACTGGGCGCGCCCCGGCGGCTCACGACCGGAGCCGTGGCACTGGGAGTACGTCGCGTCCGGCGACCGCGTGTCCTGACCGCGGTTCACGCCACGAGCAGCGCTGCCAGGGCGGCACCGGCGACGTACGTGATGTTGTTGAGGACGTCGTAGAGCACGAAGACGCGGCCGAGGTACTGCTCGTCGACCTCGCGCTGCACCACCGTGTCGGTACGGATCTTCCACACCTGGTGGACGAGCCCGAACGCGAACGCCTGCACGAACCACGCCGTGACCGTCCCGCCCCCGACCAGCGCGGGCGCCGTGAGCAGGGTGAGCCCGACCGCTCCCGCGACGACGGTCCAGCGACCGATCCCGAGCCGGTGCGCGAGCCACGGGGTGCTGACGGCACCCAGCGCGAACCCTGCCGCGACACCGGCCGCCGCCACCGCAGCCTCCGCGTCGTCACCTCGCCCCGCCGTCGCCGCGAAGGCCAGCAGGGTGAACCCGCCGTACGCGACCCGCAGTGCGCCGAACGTGAGCAGTGCGGCGCTCGCGCGGCGGCGGCTCCACAGGTGGGCGAGGGCATCGGCGAGGTCACGCAGCACGTCACCGGGGCGCGGCGGACGGCTGCCGGCGTCCGGGCCGAGCGCGGCCCGACCGAACCCCCTGGCGAGGAGCGACGCCGTGACCGTCAGCAGCGTGCTCGCGACGAGGACGACGGGCGAGCCGGCGCCGAGCGCGAGCAGCAGCGCCCCGGCGCCGAGCCCGGTCGCGTGCGCCGTCGCCCCGAGCGTCGGGCCGACGGTGTTGGCGTCGACGAGGCGGTCCTGCGCCACCACGTGCGGGACGCTCGCCGACAGGCAGGCGAGCAGCAGCCGGGCGAACCCGAGCGCGACGAGGACCAGGACGTACACGGGCCAGTCGGCACGCTCGGCCGACAGCCACGCAACGAGGGCGACAGAGGCAACGACCCCGGCCCGTACGGCCTGGGCGGTGACCAGGATGCTGCGGCGCAGCCACCGGTCGAGCACCAGCGAGACGAACGGGGCGAGCACGCTGAACGGCAGCAGCACAATCGCGAGCACGAGCACGAACCGTCCCGACGAGCGCTGTGCCTCGGGTGACAGCAGCACCAGCCACGCGAGACCCGCCTGGAACAGACCGTCGCCAGCCTGGCTCGCCACGCGGACGCCGAGGAGCCGGACGAAGCCGCGGGTCCACAGGCTGGTGCGCACGCGCTCACTATCTCAGCGGCACCGGGAACGCCGAACGGCGCGGACCCGACCAGGGATCCGCGCCGTTGGGCGTGGTTTCGACAGGCTCAACCAGCGTGGTGTCAGCGCTCTTCGGTGCCGGCGATGAACGCCTCGAGCTTGGCACGCCCGAGATCGTCCGGACGCTGCACCGGCGGGGACTTCATCAGGTACGACGAGGCCGAGATCAGCGCGCCGCCGATGCCGCGATCCTTGGCGATCTTGGCCGCACGGATCGCGTCGATGATGATGCCGGCGGAGTTCGGGGAGTCCCAGACCTCGAGCTTGTACTCGAGGCTCAGGGGGACGTCACCGAACGCGCGACCCTCGAGACGGACGTACGCCCACTTGCGGTCGTCGAGCCACTGGACGTAGTCCGACGGGCCGATGTGGACGTTCTTGTCGTCGATCTTGCCGGCGAGCGGACCGTTGAGGTTCGAGGTGACGGCCTGCGTCTTCGAGATCTTCTTGGACTCCAGGCGATCACGCTCGAGCATGTTCTTGAAGTCCATGTTGCCGCCGACGTTGAGCTGGTACGTCCGGTCCAGCGTCACGCCGCGGTCCTCGAACAGCTTGGCCATCACGCGGTGGGTGATGGTCGCGCCGACCTGGCTCTTGATGTCGTCGCCGATGATCGGGACGCCCGCGTCCTCGAACTTCTTGGCCCACTCGGGGTCGGAGGCGATGAACACCGGCAGGGCGTTGACGAAGGCGACGCCCGCGTCGATCGCGCACTGCGCGTAGAACTTGTCGGCGGCGTCCGAGCCCACCGGCAGGTACGACACGAGGACGTCTGCCTTCGTGTCCTTGAGCACCTGCACCACGTCGACCGGCTCGGCGTCGGACTGCTCGATGGTCTCGAGGTAGTACTTGCCGAGCCCGTCGAGGGTGTGGCCGCGCTGCACGGTCACACCGGTCGGCGGGACGTCGGCGATCTTGATGGTGTTGTTCTCGCTGGCCTGCGTCGCCTCGGCGAGGTCGAACCCGACCTTCTTGGCATCGACGTCGAACGCTGCGACGAACTCGACGTCCTTGACGTGGTACTCACCGAACTGGACGTGCATGAGGCCAGGAACGGTGCCCTCAGGATCAGCGTCCTTGTAGTACTCGACGCCCTGGATGAGCGACGTGGCACAGTTGCCGACGCCCACGATCGCTACGCGTACCGAACCCATGGGGTCCTCCTCCTCGGGGGCCGCTGGCCCCGCTCTCTCGTCCTAGCCACCGTTGTCCGGCGGCGATGTCTTCGATCTCGTCTGGTCCCACGGTCCGCCCGGCTGCTTGCCGGAGCGCTCCGCGTCGATCAGACCGGTCAGCCAGCGCACCTCGCGCTCGACCGACTCAAGGCCGTGGCGCTGCAGCTCCAACGTGTAGGCGTCGAGCCGTTCACGATTGCGCTGTGCCGTGCTGCGCACACGTTCGAGCCGCTCCTCGAGGCGACTCCTTCGTCCCTCGAGGATGCGCACACGGGTACGGGAATCGGTGCGCGAGAAGAAGGCGAAGTGGATGCCGAAGGTCTCGTCCTCCCACGACGAGGGGCCCGACGCCGACAGCAGGTCGCTGAAGTGCTCCTTGCCCTCGGCGGTGAGCCGATAGACGATCTTTCCCCGCCGTCCCCGTGCTGCCACGGCCGTCTCGGCAGGGTCGTCGGCCACGATGTAGCCCTTCTTGCCGAGCACCTTCAGGCACGGGTAGAGCGTGCCGTAGGACAGCACCCGAGACCACCCGAGCAGGGCGTTGAGCTCCTTGCGCAGCTCGTACCCGTGCATTGGGGTGTCATGGAGCAGCCCGAGTACGGCGAACTCGAGTGCAGCACCGCGCCTGGCCACGACGACCCCCTTCGCATTCCTCCTCGGCAGCCGGTCTCGACTGCCGATTGGATATATCGTTGCGATACATCGAACCAGATGTCAATGCGTGCTCGTGACACCGGGTCCGTGGCGCGGGGGTTTTGGTTCAACCTCGAAGTTGGGCACACTTGCTCGATGGGCCGTGCTCCGGCACGCCTGTGGCCTGCCCTGTGAAGGGCGGCATCCCCCCGGCAGCAATCCAGAGGAGTACGACGCGTGGCGAACCAGTCGCACGGCGGACCCGTGAACCCGCGCTCGAGGAAGGCCCAGCCCGCCTCACGGGCCGGCTCTCGATCCCGCACGGCCCCCAAGCCCGGCAAGGGCGGCCGGTCCGCCGAAGAAGGCAAGCCCCGCAAGCCGCTCTGGCGCCGCATCGTCAAGTGGGGACTCATCACCGGCGTGGTGATGTTCGTCCTCGGGATCGCCGGCCTGTTCTTCGCGTACCGCGCGGTGTCCATCCCCGACGCGAACGCCGAGTTCCTCACGCAGACCACCAAGGTCTACTACTCCGACGGCAAGCACAAGATCGGCGACTTCCAGACGCAGAACCGTACGTCGATCACGTTCGACGAGATGCCGCAGACGATCAAGGACTCGGTCGTCGCGGCGGAGGATCGCAGCTTCTACACGAACCAGGGCCTCGACTTCAAGGGAATCGCCCGCGCCCTGCGCGACAACGCGACCACCAACTCGACGTCCGGCGGATCGACCATCACGCAGCAGTACGTGAAGGTTCTCTACCTCACCCAGGACCGCACCTGGAGCCGCAAGGCCAAAGAGGCGATCCTCTCGATCAAGGTCCACAACCAGATGTCGAAGGAGGAGATCCTCGAGGGCTACCTCAACACGATCTACTTCGGCAACGGTGCGTACGGGGTCGAGGCCGCGTCACAGACCTACTTCGGCCAGAAGGCCGCCAAGCTGACCGCGCCGCAGGCTGCGCTGCTGTCGTCGGTGATCAACAACCCGAGCGCGTTCGACCCGTACGACGAGGACGACCACGACCGTCTGATGGGTCGCTACAGCTATGTCATCGACGGGATGCGCAAGGCCGGCAACATCACTGAGGAGGAGTACGCGAAGTACTCCGCGAAGCTCCCCAAGGTCCAGAAGCAGCGCCAGTCCAACCGCTTCGGCGGCACCAGGGGCTTCCTTCTGCGGCTCACCGAGCAGCAGCTGCGCAAGGAGGGCTTCGACGACACCCAGATCAACGGCGGCGGGCTCAAGGTCGTCACGACGTTCGACTACGACGCCCAGAAGGCCGCGGTCGAGTCCGTCAAGGAGATGAAGCCCGAAGGCCTCAAGGAGCTCAACGTCGCGCTGTCCTCCGTCGACCCCCAGACGGGGGCGCTGCGGGCGATGTACGGCGGACCGAACTACCTCAAGAGCCAGCTCAACTGGGCGATGCTCGGCTCGCAGCCCGGGTCGTCCTTCAAGCCGTTCGCGGTCGCCGCGGCGCTGAGCGACGGCTACGGCCTCAAGACCCAGCTGAACGGCTCGTCGCCGCTGCGCCTCAAGGGTGACGCCGAGATCGAGAACCAGGGCGACTCCGGTGGCCGCTCGTTCGGGCCGGTCTCCCTGGAGTACGCGACGCAGGAGTCGGTCAACACCGCGTTCGTCGACCTCACGTACGACGTGATGGACGACGGCGGCGACAAGACCCTCGAGGCCGCCCGTCGAGCCGGCGTCTCCGCGGCTGCGGTCAAGCGCTACGACCCGAGCGTCGCCGTCGTCTCCCTCGGTTATGCGCCCGTCCCCAACGTCGACATGGCTGCCGCGTACGCGACCTTCGCCAACGAGGGCAAGCAGAACGACTGGTACGTCATCGAGCGGGTCCGTGACCGTGAGGGCAAGGACCTCCACAAGCACACCGTCCGTTCCAAGGAGGCGTTCTCCAAGGCGGTCGCCTCCGACGTGACCAAGGCGCTCCAGGACGTCGTGCGCTCGGGCAGCGGCACCAACGGGAGCACGATGTGCCCGACCGCCGGCAAGACCGGCACCGCGACGTTCCAGAAGGTCGAGGACGGCAAGGAGGTCGGCAGCGCGCACGTCTCGAGCTCGTGGTTCGTCGGCTACACGCCCAAGCTGTCGACGGCCGTCATGTACGTCCGCGGCAAGAACGGCAACGAGGCCCTCAACGGCTACATGCCGACGTTCTACGGTGGCCAGTACCCCGCCAAGACCTTCAAGACCTTCATGGACAAGGTTCTCGACGGCGGCGACTGCGGCGAGTTCCCGCCGCCGGCCAACATCAAGTCGACCAAGGGCAAGACGTTCGTCCCGACGCCGACAGCGACCGAGGAGACGAAGAAGCCGAAGCCGGACCGTCCGGACCGTCCGAGCCGCCCGACGCGTCCGACCCGACCGGCACCCACCCAGCCGACGCTGCCGACGGAGCCGACAGAGCCGGATCCGACGCGTCCGACGCGTCCGACGCAGCCCACGCTGCCCACCGAGCCGGAGCCGCCCGAGGAGACCGACGGCCCAGGTAACGGCTGGGGCGGCTGACGATGGCGGGACCGGCGGGGGGCCGGGCCCGTCCCAGCCGGTGGTGGACGCCGGTCCGCATCCTGCTCGCGACGGCGATGCTCGTCGGGACGCTCGGGCTCGTCACCAAGGGCCCGTGCGCCGTCGACTCCGGGAGCCGGTGGTTCAGTGAGAAGCCGGTCGCGGGCGGAGCCTCGTACGCACGGCTGTGCGCGAGCGAGCTGCCGCAGGAGTACGCGACCACGGGGCTCGCCGAACGGGTCGCCCCCTGGTCGGAGGCCGGTGGCAGGTGGCCCGTCAACGCGGTCACGCTGCCGGTCGGGGCGCTGCAGCACGCGACGGCCGCGGTGGTGCACACCCTCGCGCGATCCGATGTCGACGCCCGCGCTGCACGGGACGCGACGGAGGTCGAGCGCGACCGCTCGGTGCGCCGCGAGGCCGTCGCGTACACCGGGCTGGTCGCGGTCGGGAGCCTCCTGCTCCTCCTACTCGCACTCGTGGCGCTCGCCCGCTCCGCGCTCTCGACGAACGCCACGCGGCCGTGGCCCTCGTGGTCGCGTCCGGTCGCGTCGCTGATGCCGTTGGCCGCGTCCCCGCTGATCGCGCTCCTCATCGGCGTCGGCTGGGATCTCGTCGGGGTCGCCCTCGTGGCCTGGGGGCTGGCGGCCTGGACCGCGGCACGTGCGCGCCTGGCTGGTCTGGTGCTCGGCGTCGCGGTGCTCGCCGCGTGGTGGCCGGTCGTGGTCCTGCTCGTCCTCGGCGCCACCGCGCTGCTCCGGCACGGTGCCGCCGCGGGACGCCTGCTCGGCTCGGCGACGCTCACGGTGGCCGTCGGTGGTGTGGTGGCGTTCGCGGTGACGGCGGGCGACGCCGTCACCGAGCCCGTACGCCGGTGGCTCGACCATGAGGGCGGCGTCGGGTCGCTGTGGGCGGTGCTGGCCGAGCTCGGGGTGGATGTGTCGTCGACGGTCGTCGTCCCGATCGTGATCGGGCTGTGGGCGTTCGCGGTGTCCGTGACCTTCCTCTATGCGGCACGCTCGGGTGACGTGTCGCAGACCGCGCGCTACGCGTTCGTCCTGCTCGCGGCGCTGCTTCTCGTGGGGACGACATACGCACCTGGCTACGCCCTGTGGCTGCTGCCCCTCGCGGTGCTCGCGCACCCGGTGTGGCGCGACCTCCTGTGGTGGCAGGCAGCGGAGGTGTTCCTCGTGGTGGCGACGTGGTGGCACCTCGGCGACGTCACGAAGCCCGCCGGGGACACCGCCGACGTGGTCTACGTGGTCGCGATCGCGCTGCACGTGGTGGCGACGGTGTGGCTCGCGGCGCGCATGCAGCGGTCAGCCGCCGGCCGCGGCGTACCGGCGTCCGAGCAGCCGAACGTGGTCGATCAGCTCGGGCGGTGAGTCGACCCGGAAGTCCAGCCCGAGCATCCCGACGTACACGGCGAGGATCTCGATGCTGTCGGCGCCGGTGACGAGCACGCTGGTGTGCTCGTCGACCTCCTCGACGACCCCGACCGCGTCGTTGATGCGGGAGCGCACCTCCTCAGCGGGTGCGAGCACCGTGATGCGTGCGTGCACCGACCAGCCGCCCGACGCGATCTCGCGCACCACGAACGTCGTGTAGTCGTCGACGGCCATCGGGCGTGGCGCGAAGCGCGGCTGGGGCATCGCGCTGATCTCCGCCCAGTCCACCCGAAGGGCACGCCACCTCGCGGTGCGCACCTCACGGGCGACGAGGTACCAGCGCCGCTGCCACGTGATCACCCGGTACGGCTCGACGTCGAGACGCTCGCCCTCGTACGTGAGCCGCAGCCGCTCCTCGTCACGGATCGCATCGGCGATGCGGGAGAGGGTCTCCGGGGCGATCTTGGGGTCCTCCACGTTGCTGTCGGTGTTGACCGGCCCTGCGCTCACGGTGTCGGTGATCGCCTCGACCCGGCGGCGCAGGCGGTGCGGGAGCACCTGCTCGAGCTTGGCGAGCGCACTCGCAGAGCTCTCCTCGATGTCCGTGATGCCGTGGGCCGCGCGCAGCCCGATCGCGACAGCCACCGCCTCGGCGTCGTCGAGGAGCAGCGGCGGGAGCTTCGCGCCGGGCCCGAGCCGGTAGCCGCCCGCAGGGCCGCGTGCGCCGTCGATCGGGTAGCCGAGGTCACGCAGCCGGTCGACGTCGTTGCGGATGGTGCGCGGGGTGACGTCGAGCCGTTCGGCGAGATCGGCGCCCGCCCATGCCGGGCGGGACTGGAGCAGTCCGAGCAGGGCGAGCAGGCGAGCGGACGTCTCCAACATTCTCCCGATCATGCCATAGATGAGGAACGATCCGTACCTGAATGCTTTGTACTGTCCTTTCATGAGCACACACGAGAACACCAGCACCCGACCCTTCCGCATCGAGGTCGCCCAGGCCGACCTGGACGACCTCGACGACCGGCTCGCCCGGACGCGCCTCCCCGCAACGGCCCCCGGCGACGACTGGACCTACGGCGTCCCGAACGCCTACCTCGCCGACGTCATCGAGCACTGGCGCACAGGATTCGACTGGCGCGAGGTCGAGGCTCGGCTGAACGCGTACGACCAGTTCCTCACCGAGATCGACGGGCAGACGGTCCACTACCTGCACGTCCGCTCGGACGAGGAGAACGCGACCCCGCTCCTGCTCGCCCACTCCTACCCCGGCTCGGTGTACGACTTCATCGAGATGATCGACCCCCTCGTCGACCCGGTCGCCCACGGCGGCCGCGCCGAGGACGCCTTCGATGTCGTCGTGCCGTCCATGCCCGGCTTCGGCTTCAGCACCCCAGTCGTCGATCGCGGCTGGACGATGGCGCGGATCGCGCAGACCTATGACACGCTGATGCGACAGCTCGGCTACGAGTCGTACGGGTCGCACGGGAGCGACGGCGGCGCGATGGTGTCGCGCGAGCTCGGCCTGAGGGAGCCCGAGGGCTTTCTTGGCCTGCACGTCATGCAGCTGTTCTCGTTCCCGACCGGTGCGCCCGGCGAGATGGACGGGTTCGGGCCGAAGGAGTTCGCGGCGCTGGAGCACCTGCAGTGGTTCCAGTCGGTCGGGGGCTACAACGCGATCAACGCGTCGCGTCCGCAGACCGTCGCCGTCGGTGTGTCCGACTCACCGGTCGGGCAGCTGGCGTGGAACGAGCTGTTCCAGTCGTTCGGCGACGGGACGAGCCTCCTGACGACGGACCAGATCCTCGCCGAGGTCACGCTCGAGTGGCTGACGAACACGTCGGCGACGGCCGGGCGCTACCACTACGAAGAGGCGCACCGCGATGCGAAGCCCGAGGTCAACCACTCTCGTACGGGGGTCGCGGTCTTCGCGGACGACTTCAAGACGATCCGGGCGTTCGCCGATCGCGACAACGACAACATCGTGCACTGGAGCGAGTTCCCCGAGGGCGGGCACTACGCCATGCTCGAAAAGCCGCAGGAGCTGGTGGCGGACATCCGCACCTTCTTCGCCACCGCCTGACCCAAACTGCAAGACCGCTAGGGCAGGTCGACGGCGTCGAAGGTCGTGGTCGTCATGCGCACCTCGAGCTCGACCTCTTCGCCGACCTCCGGCACCGCGACGCCGGAGGGGAGCAGGATCATGCTCGCCTGCATGTGCGGCGGCTCGACGAACCAGCGTTGCTTGCCGCCCACGACGAACGGCGACAGCGCGAGCCCCGCAGCGCCGAGCCCGCCTTTCGCGACGGACGTGGCGCGCTGCTTGAGCGTCGTGGCCGCCGTCGGCGCCTCGAGCCCGATGCCGTGCGAGGTGCCGCCGGACACGACGAGCACCGTGCCTCCGGCCGGGAGCGGGCGCTGGCGGTAGCCGATCCGCTCGCCCCGCTCGACGACGTGGGAGTCGAGGACGAGGCCGGTGACCCGGAACGCACCCCGGTCGCCGAGCCACAGCGCGGTGCCGACGCGGGGCCGTACGGACAGGCCCGGCCGGCGCTCGGCCAGCTCGCGCACCTCGCGGTCGGACAGGTGCGAGACGGTGAACAGCGGGGTCCCGGAGACTGCCGGTGCGAGCTTCGACGCCTCGAACGCCGCCGCCCACCGGTCGGCCTCGGCGAGATTGTCCTCGGAGAGCGGGAGGTGGATCGAGAAGCCGATCAGCCGCAGGCGTCCGAGCGCGTCGGCAGCCGCGGTGAGTGCGTGCCGGTCGACGCCGTGACGCGCCATCGCCGTCTCGCCCTCGAGGACGATCCGCGTGCCTTCCGGCGCCTCGTCGCGCAGCAGCGCCAGGTCTTCGATGCGGCTGACCGTGTGGACGACGCGCGGGTCGTACATCCGCTCGGAGCGCACCGTGTCGGACCAGAACGGGCGCCACGGTGTGAGCACGTGGATGTCGCCCCCGAAGCGCGGGAGGACGTCCATCAGCTCGGCGTACGTCCCGACGGCGACCGTGTCGACCTCGAGCCAGTCCGCACGGCGCGCGAGGGTCCGGTTGCCGAACCCGTACCCGTTGCCCTTGATCACCGGGACGATGCCTTCGTACAGCTCAGCGGTGCCGCGCAGGTGCGCTCGCCAGCGTTCGCCGTCGACGTGGAGCGTGAGAGTCATGGTCAGCCTTCCTCGCGTCGTGTGGGTCAACGCCGCTTCATGTACTGCTGGAACGCCAGATAGAGCAGGCGGTTGACGGGGAGGTCCCACTCGCCGGCGTACTCGACGGCCTGACCGCCGGTGCCGACCTTGAACTGGATGAGCCCGACGTGGCTGTCCTCGGGGTCGAGCGTGTCGGTGATGCCGCGCATGTCGTACACGGTGCACCCATCGGCCATCGCGTCGCGGATCATCTGCCACTGGATCGCGTTGGACCCACGGACCTCCCGCTTGGCGGTGGTCGAGGCGCCGTACGAGTACCAGGCGTGCTGCCCGACCCGGACGAGCGTCGTCGCGGCGACGAGGTCACCCTCGTGGTGGGCGAGGTAGAGACGCATCCGGTCGGGGTCCTCGCCGTTGAGCGCGTCCCACATCGTCTGGAAGTACGACAGCGGCCGCGGCGTGAAGTGGTCGCGCACGGCGGTCTCGGAGTAGATCGCGTGGAACGCCGCCAGGTCGTCCGCGCCGCCGAGGGTCACCTCGACGCCGGCCTTGTCGGCCTTCTTGATGTTGCGGCGCCACAGCTGGTTCATGCCGCGCAGCACCGCCTCCTCCGTACGGGGAGTGCCGTCGGCCTCGGCGAGGGGGAGCCAGAAGTTGTACTTGGGCTGGCCTGCGGTGAACCCGCCCTCGCTGACCTGCTCGCGCCACCCGATCCGGTGCAGCTCGCGGGTCACGGCGATCGCACGGCCGTCGGCCGTCGCCGCAGGGGCGTCGCCGAGCGTGCGCAGCGCCGGGTCGGCGACGGCCTTCTTGACGGTGGCCGCGTCCCACGTCCGCAGGACGACCGGCGGGCCCATGCGGACACCGAACGCGCCCTTGCCTGTGAGGTGCTTCACCATCGGGTCGAGCCACGCGGCGAGTCCTCCGGGACCCTCGACGGCCGAGGCGAAGTCGATGACGGGGCCCTCGGGCAGGTAGGCGAGGTACTTCGCGACCTTCGGCAGCTTGCGGTAGAGCACCAGGCCGGCACCGACGATCTCGCTCCCGTCGAACCAGCCGATCGACTCGCCTCTCCACTCCGGCTTCACCGCCGCCCACGCCGGGGTCTGGAGGAAGCTCGCGGAGGGGAGGGAGGTCAGGTACGCCAGGTGGTCGGCGCTGCTGATCGTACGGACGGTGAGGGACACGGCCACGAGGCTACCGGAGCGCCGTTCGGCCGCCTCGGTGTGGCGAAGCGGCCATGCTGCGAGCGGCTCCACGAATTTGTCTCCGCGCGATGTAAATGTGTGTGACACTCGGCACACCACGTGCGTCGGCTTTGCTCCCGGCGTTCTACGTTTCTCTGGAGGGAGATTCAGTGTCTACTTCGTCATGCCCACCCCCGGGCAGACTGAGGCGGTCCACCGCAGCGGTCGCGACCACCGCGCTCGCGGCCGGGACCCTGGCATTCGCGGCGGCGCCAATCACGGCCGCCGAGCGTTCTGCAGCCGCAGACGACCGCCCGATCGACAAGAGCTTCACCTACAACTGTCACGTCGTCGCCGGCGGTCTGTCGCTCGGCAAGCACGACGTCGGCGTACGCGCGCAGGTCGAGGTGCCCGAGTCCGCCAACCCGGGCGAGGTCGTGCCCAGCCGCACGACGCAGATCACGCTCACGATGCCGGAGAGCCTGCGCAACGCGACCGTCGGGCTGCTCGGTGGCAAGACCGCCGGCGGCAAGTCCGAGGACGCAGCCGTGGTGATGGCGCTGGGGGGCCAGACGCAGTCGTACCTGATCGACGGGCTGTCGGCACCGCAGACGCCGATCCCGCAGAAGGCCGGCGGCCTCTGGAAGATCCCGACCGAGGGGACCGTGCCGGCGATCACCGTGCCCGAGCTCACCGGCACCGCGACGCTGTCGATGCCTGAGCAGTTCTTCGTCAACGCCGTCGTCTACACCGAGCCCGAGGGCCTGCCCGCGAAGGACCTCCCCGCGACGATGGACTGCACGGGTCCGACCGTCGCAGCCGACCGCATCCTCACCGCGATTGAGGTCGAGGAGTCCTCCCCGACCCCGATCGCGAAGGATGTCGACGCAGGCAAGGTCGGCCGTACTGCTTTCGACTACGGACCGAAGGTCCCGGTCACCCTCCGGGCCGTCGGCGGGCGTGCTCCGTACACCTTCGCGGTCGTGACCAAGCCCGGGGCAGCGATCGTCACGATCGACGGGGCGACAGCGGTGCTGTCGACCACCGCGGGCGGCGCGGCGAGCTTCACCTACACCGCCACCGACGCCGACGGCCAGGTCAGCCCGCCGGCCACCGTCACGTACGAGGGTGTCAACAACGCGCCGCTGGTGCGCGACCTGCACTTCACCATCGGCAAGGGCAAGGCGCTCGACCTGTGGCCGTACGTCCGTGACGACGCCGCTCGGTTCTACTTCTGGCAACAGGCCAACGACTCGCAGCGCATCACCTACGGTGCCCCGAAGCACGGGGCGCTCTCCCCGTTCCTCACCGCCGCTGACGTCACCGCCGACGGGTGGACCGAGTTCCCAGATCTCGCGAAGTACCCGAGTGTCGGGCACAAGCAGACCTACACCCCCAAGCCCACCTTCGTCGGGACGGACACCTTCACCTATACCGCCACCGACAACGAGGGTGCGTCCGCGACAGCGACGATCACGGTGGACGTCGTGGAGGAGACCGCTGTCCGCGGCGTGCTCGACGGCGTGCGCTACAAGTGTCAGCCGCAGGAGCGCGACTTCGAGACCGGGGAGGAAGTTCCCGGGTTCACCGAGCTGCAGAACTATGTCATGGGTGGCTCGATGGCCTTCACCGTCGACACGCGGGCCGACCTGCCGCGCAGCATCGCCCCCGGCGAGGTGTTCACCCCCGAGCCGACCGACGTGGACCTCGTGATGCCGCAGGGCCTTGCCGAGCTGCTCGCCGGGAACAACACGCTCGACACGATGGGCTTCGGGCAGACCAAGGTCGGCGGCTCGTCGATCGCCTCGGTCCACCTCGAGGAGACCGCGACCGGGCATGAGTACGACGCCCCCCTCGAAGGCCTGCGGGCCGAGGACGTCAACGTGTCGTGGCCTGTCCCGAGCGAGGGAGTCCGGATCCCGACCACGGGCACGCTCGACGCCGTGACCGGGCCCGACAAGGGAGCGATCAAGGTGTCGGCCCCGCAGGAGATGGCGATCCTGTCCAAGCTGACGCCGGGGATCATGGACGGACTGATCCCGAACGTCTGGCTGCAGTGCGCGGCGATGCCCGGCCAGGACCTCCACGTCGCCACCGTCTACGTCAAGGGCGACTCGACCACGACGGCGAAGGTCGGCCCGGTCTCGTACGGCGCCGCGCCGGTCGTCGACGTGACCGTCGCGTCGGACAACGCCGCCGAGGGCACCGTCGAGGTGCGCGCCGGTGACAAGGTCGTCGGCACCGGCACGGTGAAGGGCGGCAAGGCCCGCGTCACGCTGCCCAAGGCCGCGAAGGTCGGGGCGCACGAGGTCGAGGTCGCCTACCTCGGCTTCGACGGAGCCAAGCCCTCCTCGACCACCGCGTCGTACTCGGTCACCAAGGCCGCGTCGACGACGACGGCGACCGCCCGCACCAGCGCGTACGGGGCCTCCCCGTCGGTGAGCGTGGCCGTCCGTACGGTCGCGGGTGCGAAGGGCAAGGTCGAGGTGCGTCGCGGCGCGCAGGTCGTCGGCTCGGCGACCGTGTCCGGCGGACGCGCGACCGTCGCCGTGCGCAAGGGCGCGCTGGCGCCGGGCAAGCACGCGCTGACGATCGCCTACCGCGGCGACGCGATCAGCGCGGCCTCGTCCGGTCGCGTGTCGGTCACCGTCACCAAGGCACGGGCTGCCGTCCGCGCCAAGGTGGCGCCGACCAAGGTCCGCGCGAAGCGCACCAAGGCGAAGGTGTCCGTGCAGGTCACGACGCCGACGGGTGTCGCACGGACCGGCAAGGTCGTGGTGACCGTCAAGGGCAAGAAGATCGGCACCGCGACGGTCCGCGCCAACGGCAAGGTCGTCGTCCGGCTCAAGAAGTTCGCCAAGCCGGGCACGTACAAGGTGAAGGTCGCCTACGCGGGCAACGTGTACGCCGCCGGCAAGACCGTCACCGTGAAGGTCAAGGTCCGCAAGTAGCGGACCCCCGCCGCTGGCGGTGCCTCAGCGCACCGTCAGCGGCGACCGGTGGGGCACGGCGGGGGTGACCAGCAGCGTCATCCCCGCCTCCGCCGGCGTCCGGTCGCCCTTGCGGTGGTTGCACCGCAGGCAGGCGGCCACCGAGTTCTCCCAGGTGAGCAGCCCTCCGCGAGAGCGGGGGAGGATGTGGTCCACGGTCTCGGCCGGGCCGCCGCAGTAGCCGCAGCGCTCGTCGCGCGCCTTCACCGCCGTCTTCGTGCACAGCGGGTCGCGCCCGTGCAGCCACCGCATCACGACGTAGCGCACGAGCCGCAGGACCTTGGGCACGGGGAACGGCCCGAAGCGGTCCTCGGGGTGGGCCTCTTCGACGACGGCGACCTCACGCACGAGCATCCGGATGGCGTGCCGCAGCGACACCCGCTGCAGGGGCTCGTAGCTGGCGTTGAGCACCAGCACGGTCCGCCTGTGGCGCGTGACTGTGACGTGGTGGTCCACCACCACGGGCTCGGCGACAGCTGTCATGGGCACCGCCTCTCGACCGCTCCGTGCGATCAGCCTAGCCGCAGGGCCCATGGCACGGCGCGTGCTTAACCGGCGCCGACCGGCGTTTCGTGACGGTCCGTCTCCTCAGCGCGGCGGCTGTTTGCGGGGCTTCAGCCGAGTGTGCGGCAGCTCCGGCGCGGGCAGCACCGCGGAGCCCCACACGTCGGGGAACGGCCCGTACGCGTCGGTGGCGGGGCCGGTCGCGCCGTGGACCTGCGCCTGCCACTCCTCGCGGAACCGCACGATCTCGTCGTGGTCGCGCCCGAGGAAGTTCCACCACATGACGATCTCCTCCTCCAGCGGCTCGCCGCCGATGAGGACCACGCGGCCGTCGGAGTCACCGGTGCGCAGGGCGAGCGTCGTCCCACCGACGGGCCGGTACGCGAGTGCCGCTGGCGCAACCGTCGTCCCGTCCACGTCCACCGGCCCGAGATCGACCAGCACCCCGTGCTCGTACGAGGGGTCGACGTCGAAGCACACCTCCGAGCCGGCGGGCAGCACGATCTCGGCACCGACGAGCGGCGTGTACGTCGTGACCGGCGAGGCCGATCCGGCGAACGAGCCGACGAATGTCCGTACGGTCGCCGGACCGTGCGCCACCGGCTCGGTCACGTGGTGCTCGAAGGAGCGGCCGGCGAAGCGGGCCGAGTCCGGCAGGGCCGTCCACAGCTGGACGCCCTGCAGCAGCGTGGTCTCGGGCGTCGAGTACTCCGAGTGCGCGATGCCGCGGCCCGCCGTCATGAGGTTCACCTCGCCGGGTCGTACTCGCTGGACGGAGCCGACCGTGTCCACGTGGTCGACCTCGCCGGTGAACAGCCAGGTCACGGTCTGGAGTCCGGTGTGGGGGTGCCCAGGAACGGCCATGCCGCCGGTCTCGCGCACGTCGTCAGGCCCGTAGTGGTCCGCGAAGCACCAGGCACCGATGAGCGAGCGCAGGCGCTGGGGGAGCGTCCGGCGCACGGTCATCGCGCGCGGCCCGCCCAGCGGGACGAGCCGCGGCTCCAGCACCTCCGGTGCACCGTGGCCGTCGGTGGGCGGGCAGGTGATCTCCTGCGGATCGCGCTCCAGGTCGCTCATGAGCACCAGTATCAGGGTCTTCTCTCAGGGTCTTCCCCGATGACCGACCCTGTTCGCCAGGGGCAAAACCGATATCGGTGTGTCCCCGCCGTGTCCTAGCGTGGACGGACACCCCGCCCACCAGGAGTTGTGCCATGCCCGATGCCGCGTCCGCCACGACCCGCACTGTCGCCGCCCGAGCGGTCGACCTGCACAAGACCTACGGCAAGCAAGAGGCGGAGGTGCGCGCTCTCGACGGGGTCAGCATCGACGTGTACGCCGGCGAGTTCACCGCCGTCATGGGGCCGTCCGGCTCCGGCAAGTCGACGCTCATGCACCTGCTCGCCGCGCTCGACACCGCGACCAGCGGCACGGTCTTCATCGGCGACACCGAGCTGGCCCGCCTCAACGACAAGCAGCTGACCAAGCTGCGGCGTGACGACGTCGGCTTCGTCTTCCAGGCGTTCAACCTCGTGCCCACGCTGACGGCCAACGAGAATATCCTGCTCCCGCTGTCGATCGCGGGTCGCAAGCCCGACCAGGCCTGGTACGACCAGGTGATCGACACCGTCGGCCTGCGCGACCGGCTCGGCCACCGCCCCAACGAGATGTCGGGCGGACAGCAGCAGCGCGTCGCGTGCGCCCGCGCGCTCATCGGCCGGCCCACGATCGTCTTCGCCGACGAGCCCACAGGCAACCTCGACTCCACCTCTGGGGCCGAGGTGCTCAAGTTCCTCCAGCACAGCGTCCGCACGCTGGGTCAGACGATCGTGATGGTGACCCACGACCCGATCGCGGCGTCTTACACCGACCGCGTCGTCTTCCTCGCCGACGGCCGGGTCGTCGACGAGGTCCGCGACCCTGCCCCCGAGAAGATCCTCGAGCGTATGGGTGCGATCCAGACCCGGGCGATGGACGCGGCCAGCGAGGCGGTCGACGGTTCTTCTGGTCTCGAGGGTGGGGCCGCCTGATGTTGCGCGTGACCCTGCGCAACCTGCTGGCGCGCAAGGTGCGCCTGCTGATGAGCGCGTTCGCGATCGTGCTCGGCGTCGCGTTCGTCGCCGGCACGCTCATCTTCACCGACACGATGAGCAAGTCCTTCGACGGCATCGTCAAGGGGTCGACCCCTGACGTGGTGGTCCGTCCTGCGGGGTTGGCCGGCTGGCAGGAGGATTCGAGTGCCGACACCCGTACGGTCTCGGCGACGGTGGTCGACGAGCTGCGCGAGCTGCCCGGCGCCCAGCGCGTCGACGGCACGGTGGCGAGCCAGGCGCTGACCCTGGTCGGCACCGACGGCAAGCTCGTCACAGGCTTCGGCCCGCCGACACTGTCCTTCAACTACGACGACGCCCCGGCGATGACGGGCGAGCCCGCGGTCGAGATCGCGCAGGGCCGGGCGCCGACCGCCGACGGCGAGGTCGCGATCGACACCGACAGCGCCGAGAAGGGCGGCTACGAGATCGGCGACACCGTACGGCTCGTCTCCACGGGAGACCAGCCGCAGCTCGACGTCGAGCTGGTCGGTCTCGCCGAGTTCGGGGGCGGGTCGATGGCCGGTGCCTCGCTGGTGCTCTTCGAGACCACGTACGCCCAGGACCTGTTCCTCGACGGACGCGACGCGTACAACCAGGTCTCGCTGACCACGCGCGACGGCGTGACGCAGCAGGAGCTGGCCTACGACGCGAGCAAGCTGCTGCCCGACGGCTTCGAGGCCGTCACCGGTGACACGGCGGCCGCGGAGGCCGAGGAGACGATCGGGGAGATCCTCGGGTTCCTCACGACGATCCTGCTCGTGTTCGCGGCGATCGCGATCATCGTCGGCACCTTCCTGATCGTCAACACGTTCTCGATCCTCGTCGCGCAGCGCAGCCGCGAGCTGGCGCTGCTGCGTGCACTGGGTGCGTCCCGGCGTCAGGTGAGCCGCTCGGTCCTCCTCGAGGCGCTGGTGGTCGGGCTGGCGGGGTCGACGCTCGGCGTGCTGCTCGGCATCGTGCTCGCGATGGCCCTGTCGGCGCTGTTCCGGACGTTCGGCCTCGACGTGAGCGAGACCCCGCTCGTGATCGCTCCCCGTACGTGGGTGGTCGGCTACGTGGTGGGCGTGCTCGTGACGCTGGTCGCGGCCTACCTGCCGGCCCGCCGCGCCGCGCGCGTCGCCCCGGTGGCGGCGATGCGCGACGACGTGGCGCTGCCGGAGTCGTCGATGCGGGTGCGCATGCTCGTCGGCGCGATCCTCGTCGTGCTCGGCGCCGGTCTGGTGTGGCTCGGGCTGAGCGGCGCGGACAACGGTGCCTGGTACGTCGGTGGTGGCGCGTTCGCCATCCTCCTCGGCGTCTCTTTGATGAGCCCGCTGCTCAGTCACCCGGTGCTCGTCGCGCTCGGCGGGCTCTTCCGCCCGTTCGGCCTGGTCGGGCGGATGGCCACCCAGAACGCGTTGCGCAACCCGCGACGGACCGCGGCGACCGCATCGGCGCTGATGATCGGGCTGACGCTGGTGACGACGATGAGCATCCTCGGGTCGTCGGTCAACAAGTCCGTCGACGCGGGCGTCAAGGAGGAGTTCACGACGGACTTCCTCCTGATGAACCCGGTCGGCGCGCCGTTCTCCCCGACGATCGCGGAGCAGATCCGTGAGATCGACGGCGTCGGCGACGTCGTCGAGACGCAGTTCGTGCCCGCCCGGCTCGACGGGTCGTTCGCCGGCGTGACGGCCAGTGATCCGGAGAAGCTGTTCTCGATGTTCGAGCTGGACGCGAGCGTCGACACGTTGGGTGCGGGGGAGGTGTCGGTCCGCGAGGACACGCTCGACGAGCGGGGCCTGGAGGTCGGAGACACCCTGACGTTCTCGACGCAGTCCGGCGACCACGACCTGCGGATCGCGGGCACCTTCCCGGCGTCCAACGTCGTCTCGGAGTACGTCACGAGCTTCGACTTCGTCGACCAGGTGAGCGTGACCCGCGAGGACTCGTTCGTCGCGGTCGACGCGGCAGCGGGCGTGACGGGCGCTGAGATCGAGGAACCCGTACGCGACGTGGTCGCGGACATCCCGACCGTGGTCGTGCAGACGCAGGACGAGTTCATCGAGTCCCAGCGCGACCAGATCAACGGGATCCTCATGCTCATCAACGCGCTGCTCGGGTTGGCGATCATCATCGCCGCCCTCGGCATCGTCAACACGTTGGCGCTCAGCGTCATCGAGCGGACCCGCGAGGTCGGCCTCCTGCGGGCGGTCGGCATGAGCCGGCGCCAGCTGCGCCGCATGGTGCGCCTGGAGGCGGTCGCGATCGCGGTGCTGGGTGCGGTGCTCGGCATCGCGATGGGGCTGGTGTTCGGGATCGTGCTGCAGCGCGTGCTCGAGGACGACGGCATCACCGAGCTGTCGATCCCGTACGCGACCCTGCTCGTCTACGTGCTGATCGCGGCGGTGGTCGGCGTGCTCGCGGCGTTGTTCCCTGCGTTGCGGGCGTCCCGACTCAACGTGCTGCGGGCGATCGCCACGGAGTAGCCCTTACGGTCTCAGGGGGTGGTGGCAGCGAGGCCTGCGGCGAGTGCGAACCCGAGCACCGCCGCCAGGCCAGCCCTCTCGTGGATCTTCGCCTGAGCCTCGGGGATCATCGCGCCGACGAGCATCACGAGCAGTGCGCCGGCGGCGAACCCGTCGACCCCACCGACGAACCCGGCGGGGGTCGCCTTCGCGGCGGCGTACCCTGCGACGGTCCCGAGCAGGCACACGAGCGCCACGCCCGTCCACAGCAGGAGGATCCGACGCGGGGGCGAGCCGGCCTCTCGCATGTCCGATGCCGACCCGATCGCCTCGGGCAGGTTGGAGACGAAGATCGCGACGAGCAGGGCCACGCTGACACCGCCGGACTTGGCGATCCCGATGCCGAGCGCCGCCTGCTCGGGGATGCCGTCGAGGAACGCGCCGAGTGCCAGGGGCAGTCCGGCCGCCCCCGCACGCGAGCGCCCGCCGATCCGCTCGACCCACCGGTCGGAAACGTAGAAGACATAGGCGCCGAAGGCGAGCCCCAGCGCGAGCGCGAGCGCACCGCCCACCTCGAGGCCGTCCGGGAACAGCTCGAACGAGATGCTCGCCATGAGCGCTCCCGCCCCGAAGCCCAGGACGGTCCCGACGGCCCCGTCGCTCCACCGCCGTGCCATTCCGAGGATCGCGCCGATCAGCAGCGACGACGCAGCGACCGTGCCCCAGACCCAGACCGTCCCCACGCAGCGATCATGCACGCCCCCGGGGAATGCGGCGATTTGGGACGCCGTGGTGCCGCCGGATAGACTGATCCGGTTGCCTGGCCACTGCCGGCCCATGCCGGATCCACGGTGCCCGGGCAACGCGATGCATAGCCCTCCTGTCACGGAAGGACCGTGACCGTACAGACCGAAGGAGGTGGAGTTGCCTTGCGTCACTACGAAGTCATGGTGATCCTCGATCCCGACCTCGACGAGCGCACGGTGGCCCCGAGCCTGGACACGTACCTCAACGTGGTGCGTCAGGACGGTGGCACCGTCGACAACGTCGACATCTGGGGCAAGCGTCGTCTTGCCTACGAGATCAACAAGCGGTCCGAAGGGATCTACGCCGTGGTCGACCTGACCGCGACGCCCGCGACCGTCAAGGAGCTCGACCGTCAGCTCACGCTGAACGAGTCCGTCATCCGCACGAAGGTCATGCGACCCGAGAAGTGACGGACGTACGACACCTCGTCCTCAGGACGCACGCCGAGGTTTTCCCCGGCCTGCGATCACGGGGTCGCTTGTGTCGGACTCTTGATGTTGACTGCTAGCCAGCAGACATCCCGCGACCCGTTGGAGTAGAGACATGGCAGGCGAGACCGTCATCACCGTCGTCGGCAACCTCGTTGACGAGCCCGAGCTGCGGTTCACGCCGTCAGGCGCGGCCGTCGCGAACTTCCGCATCGCCTCGACGCCGCGCACGTTCGACCGCCAGAGCGGCGAGTGGCGCGACGGCGACACGCTCTTCCTCGGGTGCGCCGTCTGGCGTCAGGCCGCGGAGAACGTGGCCGAGTCCCTCCAGAAGGGCATGCGTGTGATCGTGCAGGGGCGCCTCAAGTCGCGCCAGTACGAGACGCGTGAGGGCGAGAAGCGCACCGTGTTCGAGATCGACGTCGACGAGGTCGGTCCGAGCCTGCGCAGCGCCACTGCCAAGGTCACCAAGGCCTCCCGCTCCGGTGGGGGCGGCGGCGGTGGCTACCAGCAGGGTGGCGGCGCCCAGGGCGGCGGCCAGGGCGGGTTCGGAGGCGGAGGCCAGCAGGCCCCGGCCAACGACCCGTGGTCCTCGCCCGCTCCGCAGGGTGGCAACGCTGGCAACGATCCGTGGGCCTCGCCGGCCGGCTCGACCGACGAGCCGCCGTTCTGAGCCCGCGCATCTGAACGACAACCAAGGCGATCATGTGATCGCCGCGTCATTCCGACCCGTCCTGCGGGTCGGGCTCACCGGAAGGGAGCACCACAATGGCTGCCAAGCCCGTTGTTCGTAAGCCAAAGAAGAAGAGCAATCCGCTCAAGGCTGCGAAGATCACCTATATCGACTACAAGGACACCACCCTCCTGCGGAAGTTCATCTCCGATCGCGGCAAGATCCGCGCTCGCCGCGTCACGGGTGTGTCCGTCCAGGAGCAGCGCAAGATCGCGACCGCGATCAAGAACGCTCGCGAGATGGCGCTGCTTCCTTACACCTCGACCGGTCGCTGATCGTAGGGGAAGGGACTAATCATGAAGCTCATCCTCACCCACGAGGTCACCGGTCTCGGTGCCCCCGGCGACATCGTCGAGGTCAAGGACGGCTACGGCCGTAACTACCTCCTGCCCCGCAAGTACGCGATCCGTTGGACGCGTGGTGCCGGCAAGCAGGTGGAGTCGATCAAGAAGGCCCGTGAGGCCCGCTCGATCCACGACCTGGACGACGCAAAGGCGCTCAAGCAGAAGCTCGAGAACAGCACCGTCAAGGTGAAGGCTCGTGCCGGCGACGAGGGTCGCCTGTTCGGCGCGGTCACCGTGTCTGACATCGCCTCGGCGCTCGAGGGCACCGGTGCCGACGTCGACAAGCGTCGCATCGAGATCGGCAACCCGATCAAGACCCTCGGCTCGTACGACGTGCAGGTGCGCGTCCACTCCGAGGTGACCGCCAAGGTCAAGATCAACGTGGTCGCTGCCTGATCCAGGCCGCCCCGCGAGTCGCAAGGACCCGCCCCCCTTCTCCCAGGGTGGCGGGTTCTTTCGCTTCGCCCCATGACCTCGGTACGGCCCTAGAATCAGCGCGAACAAGAGCGGAGAGGACACGGGTGACGAGTCGAGCCGACGTTGTGGAGGATGCCGCCGATCGTCTCCGGCTGCTCCTCGATGCCAACCGGACGCTGGTCGAGGAGCTCGATCTCCCTGAGGTCCTGCGCCGGATCGTCACCGCCGCGATCGACCTCGTCGGTGCCCGGTACGGCGCGATCGGCGTGTTCGACGACGACGGGCGGCTCGAGGTGTTCATCCACGCGGGCATCGACGACGAGACGGCGGCACAGATCGGGCACCTGCCGCGTGGACGCGGACTGCTCGGTGACCTCCTCGACGGAGGTCCCGCCGTCCGGCTCGACGACGTCACGACGCACCCCCACTACACCGGCTTTCCCGCGGAGCACCCGCCGATGCGGTCCTTCCTCGGCCTCGGCCTCGAGGTGCGCGGTCGGGTCTACGGCAACCTCTACCTCACCGACAGCGCTCACGGCACGTTCAGCGAGGAGGACGCCGAGCTCGCCCGCGCGCTCGGCGAGACCGCGGGAGTGGCGATCGCCAATGCCCGCCTGTACGACGAGAGTCGTCGCCGGGAGGCGTGGTCCTCGGCGTCGGCGGAGGTGACACGCGAGCTGCTCTCACCCGACGGCATCGATGCCCTGGAGCTCGTCGCGGTGAGGGTCCAGGAGCTCACTCGTGCCTCGCTGGTCGCGGTGCTCCTGCCCGCAGGCGACGGGACGTACGCCGTCTCTCGCGCTGCGGGAACGCACAGTCAGGAGCTGGTGGGAGTACGGACGACGATCGCCGCGGCGGCCCCGGTCGAGCCGACGATCGGCACCGTCGCGGCCGTGTGCGCCCCGCTCGGTCTGGACCTTCCGGACGTGCCGGCGTCGCAGGCGATGCTCGTGCCCCTGGTCGATGCCGACGACCCGCGCGGGATTCTCGTCGTGCTCCGCGACGGCCCGCCGCGGTTCGACGACACCGACCTCTCGATGGCCGAGGCGTTCGCCGGCCAGGCAGCGCTGGCGCTCGGCAAGCGCGATCTTCGCCAAGCGCGTGAGGCGATGCTCGTCCTCGAGGACCGCGACCGCATCGCTCGTGACCTGCACGACCACGTGATCCAGCGGCTGTTCGCCAGTGGTTTGACGCTGCAGAGCGTCCACGCCACCATCCCGGTGGGCGCGCCGCGAGACCGGCTCGCTGCCCAGGTTGCCGAGATGGACGAGACGATCCGCCAGATTCGCCGCACGATCTTCGAGCTGCACGACACCGACCCCGGGCAGGGAGGCGTACGCCGTCGGCTCCGGCGGGTCGTCTCCGCGACGGGCGACGGCGGCACCGCGGTGACGCTCCAGATCGACGGGCCGGTGGACCTCGCGCTCGACGACGGGCTCGCGGACGACGTCGTGGCCGTCGCACGGGAGGGCGTCTCGAACGCACGCCGTCATGCCCAGGCCGAGCGCATCGAGCTGCGGTGCGTCGTCCGTGGGGGTGAGGTGGTCGTGACGGTGAACGACGACGGCCGGGGTATCCCTGAGCACGCCCGGCGCAGCGGCCTCGACAACCTCGCCCGCCGCGCCGAGGCGCGGTGCGGCACGTGCCGCGTGACGAGCGGGCGCGGCGGGACAACGCTGCGGTGGGCTGCACCGATCCCTGACGAAGGATATGACGCATGATCCGCGTGTTCGTGGTGGACGACCACGAGATCGTCCGACGCGGGGTCACCGACCTGCTCGAGACCGCCGACGACATCCGCGTCGTTGGTGAGGCGGTCGACGTCGCCCAGGCGCTCGCGCGGATCCCGTCGGTTGTCCCGGACGTCGCCGTCCTCGACGTCCGGCTGCCCGACGGGAGCGGGATCGACGTGTGCCGCGAGCTGCAGGTCTCCTACCCGGGCATCCGGACGCTGATCCTCACCTCGTACGACGACGACGAGGCCGTCTATGCGGCGATCCTCGCCGGCGCCTCGGGATACCTGCTCAAGGAGGTGCTCGGGTCGCGGCTCATCGAGTCGGTCCGTGAGGTCTCCGCAGGTCGCTCGCTGCTCGATCCGCACGTGGTCGCCCAGCTCATGCGTCGCTTGCGAGACCGGGAGTCCTCGCACGGCGACCCGCGGCTCGACGCGCTGACCGAGCGTGAGCGCGAGGTGCTGATGCTGATCACCGAGGGCTTGAGCAACCGCGAGATCGGCGAGCGGATGTTCGTCGCCGAGAAGACGGTGAAGAACTACGTGACCAACCTGCTCGCGAAGCTCGGGATGCAGCGGCGGACCCAGGCTGCCGTGTTCGGAGCCGAGGTCCGCCGTGCCGAGGAGGACGAGCAGCGGCACGTGTGAGCGGTGCCGATCAGTAGACGGGGCCGACCGGTGCCTGCATCGCGCGAGGGCGCGGGTGGTAGGCCAGGTCGACGGCGTCGTGCGGCACTGTGACGACGGGGCAGGCCGTGTGCGCGAGCACCGCCTTGGCCACCGAGCGGGTCCATGGCATGCGGTGCCCCGTGGTCCGGTGGCGCCCGAGGACGAGGAGGCGTGCGCCTTGGGCCGCGGATGCGCAGGCGTCCGACGCCGAGCTCTCGACCGTCTGCGTCGTCACCTCCACCTCCGGGTAGTCCTCACGCCACCCGGCGACCGTCTCGCCCACCGCGCGTCGACCCTGCTCGGTCCCTCCTCGCGCGGTGGCGTGGAGGACCACGAGGTCGGCGTGGGTGTGGCGCGCCCTCGCGAAGGCGAAGGTCAGCGCGCCGTGCGACGGCGAGTCCGCGTCGATCGCCACGACCACGGGGCCGGCGGCCGGCGCGTCGGTGTCGCACGGGACGACCATGACCGGGCAGGCTGCCCGGGTGGCGATCCGCGAGCTGGTGCTCCCGCTGAGCAACCTGTCGGCGATGCTCGCATCGCGGCGGACGACGATCACCATGGATGAGTCCTTCGAGACCGTCTCCAGGGCCAGCGCGACCGACCCGAGCACGGGGTGGACCTGCACCGGGACGTCGGGGGCGAGGTAGCGCGCCAGCGTGGCCGCACGTGCGAGGACGTCGGTCGCCTCCTCGCGTGCCGCGGTCACCTCGTACGGGGTGAAGGCGACGCCCTCGAACGGCAGGGCGGACGCGTGGACCAGCGACAGCGGGACGTCGAGCATCCGCGCCAAGGCGATGCCGTGGCGTACGCCCGTCTCTGTTCTCGAGCGGCTGGAGTCGACTCCGACGGTGACGGGGTGCGGTGCTCGTGCGGTCGTGCTCATCGGTCTCACCTCTCCTGGGTGCGGTTACACGCTCAGCCTGCGGCAGCGCGGGGCGCGCGAACAGTGACCAAGGTCCTGGGAACCGGGGACTCTGGGCTCTGACGGGGACCCTGCGGCCGGCTCGAGGATGAAGGTGTCAGAACGATCCAGGAGGACACCATGAGCGCCACCCCCCGAGCCGGCCTCGCCGGCCGCACCAAGGTCTTCGCCGCACGCGACGAGGAGCACGCCGTCACATCGAGCGCGGTCGCCAAGGGATTGGCGGCGATGCGCATCGGCTTCGGGCTCACGTTCCTCTGGGCCTTCGTCGACAAGCTGTTCGGACTCGGGTACGCGACACCGAGCGAGGGAGCATGGGTCAACGGCGGGAGCCCGACCGAGGGCTACCTGGCGAACGCATCCACCGGCCCGTTCGAGGGCTTCTACAACGCACTCGCAGGCCAGTGGTGGGTGGATGTCCTGTTCATGCTGGGTCTGCTGGCGGTCGGGCTGACCCTGATCCTCGGCATCGGCATCCGCCTCGGCGCCGCCGCTGGCGTCCTGCTCTACGTGATGATGTGGACGGTCGCCCTTCCGCCGGCCAACAACCCCGTCCTCGACGAGCACGTGCTCGGCGCTCTCGGTGTCCTCGTCGTCGGTCTCGCCCTCGCCGGCGACACCTGGGGACTCGGACGCTGGTGGGGCTCGGTGGAGCTGGTCCAGAAGTACCCCGTCCTCCGGTGAGTCGCCGCCACGACGTCTCGGGAAAGAGAAGCCACCCGGTTACGCACCGGGTGGCTTCTCACGTGTCTGGGTCGGTCCGCAGGGCGAGGTCGGCGACGACGGCCGCGAGGTCTCCGTCGACCCCGACTCGTCGCTGGCGGTCGGCGCCGGTCCCCTCGCGAAGGATTCGCGCGACGCCGTCCTGGACCACCTCGAGGTCCCTGGCGTCGACGAGCGCGTCCTTCACGTGCGCGACGAGCCCGGCAAGGACGTCCTCGGCGGGGCGGAGCTCGCGTGCGCCGGGGTCGAAGAGCGTGTCGGCCGTCCCGTGCCGCGCGGCGTGCCAGCGCGCACCGCGCAGCAGCTCGACCCGCCATTGCGCAGCGGGCAGGCCTTCGGTCCAGGCGCGCGCCTCGGTCTCCACGAGCCCGCGGGTGAGCGCAGCGACGAGGAACCCGTCGCGCAAGTCCGTGCAGACGTCGGCTACTCGGACCTCGACCGTCGGGAACGTGCGCGCCCGCCGGATGTCGAAATAGATCATCCCCTCGTCGAGGGCGGCGCCGGAGGAAACCAGGTCGGCGACGGCACGCTGATAGGTGGCGGCGTCACCGAACGGCTCGACCGGACCGGCGCTCGGCCACTCGGTCCAGAGGCGCGACCGCCAGGTCGCATGCCCCGTGTCCCTGCCCGCTTCGTACGGAGAGTTCGCGGCGAGCGCGATCAGCGTCGGCAGCCACGGGCGGATCCGATCGATGACCCCGACGGCCTCCTCGTCGTCGTCCACGCCCACATGCACGTGCATGCCGCAGACGACGGCGCTGCGCCCGATGGCGCCGAACTCCGCCACCATGCGCTCGTACCGCGGCTTCGGGGTGACCTGTGCCGGTGCGCTCGGCAACGGCGACGTCCCCGAGGCGACCAAGGAGGCTCCTGCAGCCCGTGCGGCGGCGACGGTCTCGCGCCGGGCCTGCGTGAGGTCGGCAGCCAGGTCGTCGAGCAGCCGGTGGGGGCTGGTCATCGTCTCCACCTGCTCGAGGAACAGCTCGTGCTCGATCGGCGCCTCGCCGTCGTGACTGCGTAGGGCGCGCTGCGAGACGGCGATCGTCTGCCCGGTCCCGGGATCGACGAGGAGCATCTCCTCCTCGACGCCGATGGTCCTCATGCGGAGGCGATCTCCTCGAGTCGCGGACGCAGCGTCGTTCGTACGTGGGAGAAGAACGCGTCCATCTCGTCCGGCGGGCCGGCGTTCATGAGGACGAGGTGGTCGAAGCCGGCATCGAGGAACCGGCTCGCCACCTCCGCGTGCCGCTCCACGTCGGGCCCGCAGCCGAACGCCTCGCGCATGTCGTCGAGGCGGACGTGCGCGGTCGCCGCCTCGAAGTTGATGGGGTTCGGCAGCTCTGCCTGGACCTTCCACCCGGTCAGGCCGAAGCGCATCGTCCGGTGCGCCGCCTCGGCAGCGGCGACGGGGTCGGACGAGTACGCGAGCGGGACCTCGGCGTACCGGGGTCCGGCGCCGCCGGCCCGTTGGTAGGTCTCGACGAGCTCCTCGCGCGGCTCGGTCGCGAACAGACCGTCTCCCAGCTCGGCGGCGAGCCGGGCCGCGTCCTCGCCTCCGGCCGCGACGAGGATGCGCGGCGGGATCTCGGGCAGGTCGAACACCCTCGCGTCGTCGACCTCGAAGTGATCGCCGGTGTAGGAGTGGTAGCCGCCGGTGAACAGCAGGCGGATGATCTCGAGCGCCTCGGTCAGCATCTCGTGCCGTACCGACACCGATGGCCAGCCGGCACCGGTGACGTGCTCGTTGAGGCGCTCACCGGAACCGACGCCCAGCGTGAAGCGGCCGTCGCTGAGGACACCGGTAGTCGCCGCCATCTGGGCCACGACAGCGGGGTGGTAACGCATGATCGGGCAGGTCACCCCGGTCGCGAGGCCGATCGTGCGCGTCCGGGCAGCGATCGCGGCGAGCATCGAGAAGGCGAAGCCCGAGTGCTGCTGCGAGTACAACCACGGGTGATAGTGGTCGCTGACCTCGACGAAGTCGAAGCCGGCGTCCTCTGCGGCCACCGCCTGCTCGACGATCTCCTTCGGAGGGAACCCCTCCGCCATCAGCTTGAAGCCGATCCGCAGTCTGTTCGTCGCCATGGTTAGACCCTGCGCGCCCGCGCCCCGAACGGCAATCGGACGGTGTTCGCGTTGACAGCGCCGCCTCGGGACGGTTCGCTTGGCCAACGAGGGGGTGAGACGATGCGCGCGATGTGGAAGGGCTCTGTCTCGTTCGGCCTGGTCAGCATCCCGGTGAAGATGTACGGCGCGACGTCGACCCACGACATCTCGTTCCGGCAGGTCCGGAGCAGCGACGGGTCGCGGGTGAAGTACAAGCGGGTCGCGGAGGCCGACGGTGAGGTCGTCGAGTACTCCGAGATCGCCAAGGGGTACGAGCTCCCCGACGGCCGCATGATCGTCCTCACCGACGAGGACATGGAGCAGCTGCCGCTGCCGACGAAGAAGACCGTCGAGGTGCTGGAGTTCGTGCCGCTCGACCAGGTCGACCCGATCCTCTACAACAAGAGCTACTACCTCGAGCCGGACACGAACGCCGGCCTCAAGCCGTACCTCCTGCTCCGTGAGGCCCTTGAGTCGTCCGAGATGGTCGCGGTCGTCAAGGTGACGATCGGGACGCGTGAGCAGATGGCGACGATCCGCGTCCGCGACGGCGTGCTCACGATGAGCACGCTGCTGTGGGCCGACGAGATCCGCAAGCCCGAGTTCGGGTTCCTCGGCGAAGACCTGGAGCTGCGCCCGCAGGAGATCAAGATGGCGCAGTCGCTGGTCACGAGCATGGAGGGCGACTTCGACCCCGAGGAGTACACGGACGAGTACGAGTCCGCGCTCGACGAGCTCGTCGAGGCGAAGCTCGAGGGCAACCAGGTGGTGTCGCCGGCCGTCGGTGAGGGTGCTGACGAGAAGGACAACGTCGTCGACCTGATGGCGGCGCTGCAGGCCTCGATCGACCGTGCCAAGAAGGGCGAGGGTGCGGGGGAGGGCGCCGACGAGGCGGGGAAGAAGCCCACCAAGAAGTCCGCCTCCAAAAAGGCCGCGAAGAAGGCGCCCGCGAAGAAGGCCGCCGCAAAGAAGTCGACGGCCAAGAAGAGCACCGCGAAGAAGGCCGCGAAGAAGGCGTCGTAGCGCTCAGTCACCCACCCGAACCAGGCCCGAGGCCGAGGCAGGTGGGCCCGAGCAGCATGGTGGCACCGACGAGGAACAGACCAACCTGCCACTGAACGGCACAGGGTGGTCCTCAGGACGAGCGCCCTCCTGAGCGCGGGCCGCCTGAACACGACCCACCGGATCGCCTCGAGCAAGCAAGGACCACCGACGTCGCCCACCACTGCGCCGTACGCATGGCTCAATGTCAGGGCCCGATGGACCGCGATCAAGATCACCTGCCGCCCACGACACGCCGGGGCGCGGTTCGGCGGTCCTGTCGGACCTCGCGAGCACACTGAGAGCAGAGGAAACCCGACCCCCGGAGATGAGGTGCCCGATGTCGGAGCTGGTGATGATCTGCGTCGATTGCGGCACGGAGTTCTCCGAGGTCGACGGGTGGGGCGCTCGGTGCGCGACGTGCTGCGTCGTGCTCGACGACCACCTCACCGGCGTCCACGCGGCGTTCGTGATCGGTTGCGTCCTGTGCGACGACGCCGACCGCGACGCGGCTGACGTCGACCTCCATCGCGCGGTTCGCGAACGTTACCGCGCGGCCTGACCCGGGCGCGCCGGCGCGCAGTACCCCCGCGTGTCGACGCGCGACCGGTCGGCATCGCCCGCTCAGGGTGCGCCGACGACCATCCAACGGTCCGTACGCTCGCGGAGCACGAGCGTGACCATCCGCGCGAGCATGAATGCCGCGTACGCGATCCAGAGCCACGTCAGCCCCGCGTCGGTGAGCCACACCGCGACGGCGAGCGGCGCGTACGCGATGAGGGTGATGACCCCGGCCCACGCCAGATACGCGCCGTCGCCCGCTCCGATGAGGACGCCGTCGAGCACGAAGACGACACCTGAGATCGGTTGGGTGAGCGCCACGACGACGAGCGCCCCGACGAGCAGCTGACGCACGGCCTCGTCGGACGTGAACAAGCTCGGGAGCCACGGTACGGACGCGAGCAGGAGGACGGCAGCGACCACGCCCGACGCGACGCCCCAACCGATCATGCGCCGCGTCGTCGAGCGGGTGCCCGCGACGTCGCCGGCGCCGAGCGAGCGCCCGGTCAGCGTCTGCCCGGCGATCGCGATCGCGTCCAGCGCGAACGCGAGGATCGACACGATCGTCACGACGACCTGGTGCGCCGCGAGCGCAGCGGACCCCTGAGTGGTCGCGACGACGGTGGCGATGAGGAGTGCGGCGCGCAGCGTGAGCGTACGGACGACGAGGGCGGAGCCGGCGCGTGCCGACTCGCGGATGCCCGCGCGGTCCGGGCGAACGGGGGCGCGCTCGCGGCGAACTGCCCGCACCACCACGAACGCGAGGAACAGCCCCGAGCCGAGCTGCGCCACGGTCGTCCCGATGGCGGAGCCGCGGATGCCCATGTCGAACCCGTACACGAGGACGATGTTGAGGATCACGTTGACGACATTGGCGACGATGACCGTGTAGAGCGGGGTCTTGAGGTCCTGCATCCCACGGAGCACCCCGGTCGCCGCGAGCACGACGAGCATCGCCGGGATGCCGGGGGCGGCCCAGACGAGATAGGTGACGGCCTGGTCGCCGACCGCGTCGGCGGGACCGAACGCCCGGACGATCAGCGACGCTCCCGCGCCGGCGAGGAGCGCGGCAAAGGCGCCGATGAGGACGGCGAGCCACAGTCCGTTCATGCCGGCCGTCATCGCGCCCCGCTTGTCCTCGGCGCCCAGGTGGCGACTGACCGACGCCGTCGTGCCGTACGCGAGGAACACGCACAGCCCGACGAAGGTCTGCAGGACCGTCGAGGCGATCGCGAGGCCGGCCAGCGGGTCGGTGCCGAGGTGGCCGATGATCGCGGTGTCGGCGGCGAGCATCAGAGGCTCGGAGACCAGCGCGGCAAAAGCCGGGACGGCGATCCGGAAGATCTCGCGGTCGCGCGTGTCCAGGTGCGGTCTCACCGGGCTAGTTGACCACGTCCCTTCGACGGAACCCGAGGAACCCTGCTGCCACGAGCGTCACCGCGATCCCGGTGAGCCACAGGATCGGCGCCCACGCGACGTCATCGAGCGGTACGAGCGCGAGGTGGGTGAACGGCGAGACGTTCATGAGCCAGTCGGGGAACTTCAGCAGTGGCCCGAAGAACATCACGACGGCCGCGAACCCGATGGCCAGCCAGCCCCACGATGCGAGGCGCGGGAGGAAGCCGACAAGGACCACGGTGACGCCGATCATTACCCAGATCGCGGGCGCGTACGTGAGCCCGGCCCCGGTGAGCTGGCCGATCCTGTCGTACGACCCCGACACCACGCCGTACATCCACCCGGTCGCCGCGCCGGCGAGTGCGACGCCCACGGTGGAGGCGAGCACGGCGAGCGCGACATGGCTCGCGAGGTACGTCCTGCGGTGCAGGGCCGTCGCGAGCAGTGGCTCGGCCCGGCCGGACGTCTCCTCTCCACGGGCGCGCAGGATGACCGCGACAGCGAACGCGGCGGTGATGATGGCGAGCATGAGCATCGCGCTGCCGTAGAAGCCGTCGGTCATGGCCTCGCCGCTCGTCTGGCCGCCGGTCAGCGACCCGGACAGGTCGCTGTCGCCGACGAGGTCGCCGACATCGTTGCCGATGGTGCCGTACGCGGCGCCGCCGAACGCGAGCCCGACCAGCCAACCGATCACGGTCGGACGTTGGAGCCGCCACGCGAGCTCGTACGCCCCGCCTCGCCAGTCGCGCGTCGCCGGGCCACGGCGAGGAGCGACGAGTCCCGCTCCGAAGTCGCGACGGAGGTGGAGCATGCGGGCGACGGCGACAGACAGGACAGTCGTGCCGAGCAGCAGCAGCGCGGGCCACCACCGTTCGTCGGCGTACGCCCGCACCTGCTGGCCCCAGCCGATCGGGGAGAGCCACGTCAGGGCGTTCTCGCCGACGTCGCCGGCGGCTCTCAGCGCGTACGCCACTCCGATCGCCGCGCCGCTCATTCCCCACGCACCACGGGTCGTGCTGCTGACCTGGGCGAAGATCAGCGCGAGCCCCATGAACACCATCCCGGTGAACCCGCAGGCGCATCCCAGAGCCCAGGATCCTTCGGCGGGGAGCCCGCAGGAGATCAGGAGCAGTGCGATCGCGACGACGAGCACGAGGTTGGCGGCGGTGGTGACGATGACCGCCGCGGCGTTGGTGGCGGAGCGGCCCACGACGCCGGCACGGATGAGCTCGTCCGCTCCGTTCTCCTCGCCGGCCCGCGTCTGGCGCACGATCAGGAAGGTGCTCATCAGCCCGGCGAGGATCGCGCCGAAGGCCGACGTCTGCCACGCGGTCTGTCCGCCGATCGTGTCGAGGGCGTACTCGGGCCCGGCCATGGCGATGATCGCGGCGTTCCCGGAGAGGCTCGCGGCGAGCTGGTCGAGATCGGCCTGCGTCGGGTAGCTGGCCTCGAGCGCGAGGGCTTGGATGGGATAGAGCGCGGTGATGCCGACGATCCACCACAGCAGCGCGAACCGTGAACGGCGCAGTGCGAACCGGACCAGCGTGGCGGTCCCGGCGAAGGAGTCCCTCACGCCACCGGCTCCGCATCGCGCGCGCCGATCTCGTCGCCGTAGTGGCGCAGGAACAGCTCCTCGAGCGTCGGTGGCGTGCTCGTGAGCGCCGTGACGCCGTAGGTGCCGAGGTAGGTGAGGGTGTCGCCGATCCGTACGGTGTCGACCTCGAAGCGTGCCCGGGTGCCGTCGGCGTCGACGACGAGGTCGTGGATCCCGCCGAGGGTGTCGAGCCCGTCGACCGGGCGGGATGTGGTGACGTCGATCGAGGTACGGGTGAGGTGGCGCATCTCGGCGAGGGTGCCGGACTCGACCGTACGGCCCTCGCGGATGATCGTGACGCGGTCGCACAGCGCCTCGACCTCGCCGAGGATGTGGCTCGACAGCAGGACCGTGCGGCCCTGCTCGCGGACCTCCTGCACGGCCTCGCGGAACACCTCGTCCATCAGCGGGTCGAGCCCGGAGGTGGGCTCGTCGAGGAGAAGCAGCTCGGTGTCGGCAGCGAGCCCTGCCACGAGGGCGACCTTCTGGCGGTTCCCCTTGGAGTAGGTGCGGCCGCGCTTGGTCGGGTCGAGCTTGAAGCGCTCGATGAGGTCGTCGCGCCGTGCGGGGTCGACGCCGCCGCGGAGTCGACCGAAGAGGTCGATGACCTCGCCGCCGGAGAGGTTGGGCCACAGGGTCACGTCGCCGGGGACGTACGCGAGGCGTCGGTGCAGCGCGGTCGCCTCGGACCACGGGTCGCCGCCGAGGAGACGGACGGTGCCGCCGTCCTGTCGCAGCAGGCCGAGCAGGACGCGGATGGTCGTGGACTTCCCGGCACCGTTCGGGCCGAGGAAGCCGTGGACCTCGCCGGTGGTCACCGTGAGGTCGAGCCCATCGAGGGCGCGCGTGGTGCCGAAGCTCTTCTGGAGCCCGGCGATCTCGATCGCGTGGTTCACTCGACCGACGCTACACATGATTCAGAATTATGTGAAGGGTAAAGTGGGGCAGGCGGACGCAAAGTGACGGAGGTGGGCCCGGTGGCGAGCGATGCCCTCGAGGACTTCGTGGAGAGGTTCTCCGCGATCCTGCGCGACTCCGGCGTGCCTCCGATGCCGGCGCGGACGTTCGCGTACGTCCTGGGGCTCGGGCAGCGCAGCTATACCGCGGCCGAGCTCGCGGAGGCGACCGGCGCGAGCCCCGCGGCGATCTCGGGTGCGGTCAACTATCTGATCGGCCTTGGGATGCTCGAGCGCCATCGTGGAAGCGATCGACGTCACCACTACCGGCTCCCGCCAGGCGATCCGTGGGAGTCGATGATCGCGCGGCGGCAGGCGATCCTGGTCCGCTGGTACGAGAGTCTCGAGCAGGCAGCGAAGGACCTCGGCGACGAGCACGAGGACCACGGCGCGCCGCTCGAGCTCGGGGCCATGTTCTTCGCGTTCATGGCCCAGGAGATCCCGGGGATGCTCGCGCGCTGGGAGGCCTTTCGCGACGGCCACGGGCGCGCAGATTAGAAGGCTTCCATGCTGTGTGCAAGTCGGACGGACACGCCCGTGGGGGAGTTTCGATCCACACGCGGGGGACAGTGTTTCCCCAGGTCAGCCCACAGGTGTGGAGAACCTCGTGGGGTAATCCACACGGATACCCACAGCCTGTGCACATGTCTTCCCCTGGTTATCCACACAAATGTCGTCGCGATCCACAAAGGCTGTGCATCCACAGCCGCACACGACTGGCAGCCGGCATCGCGATGCGCGTAGTTTGCTTCTCGTTCGACGGATGTTTTCGAACCTCCTGGTGCGGGTCCGGGATGGCTCTCGAAGCTTCGTCGGTGGTCCCCCGTACGCTCGAAGCGTGAATGACAGACCTGTGATTCACGGCGTGCCGTTGTGGGGGCGTGGGGTGTCGCAATCGGGGTCGAGCGTGGAGGAGTGGCGCGGGTGAGCGTTGCCGAGCTGGGGTCGGTTCCGGAGCCGCCGGACGACTACGAGTACGGCGGGAGCCGGGTCGACCGCACCCCACCTCAGGACAACAACGCCGAGCAGTCCGTGCTCGGCGCGATGATGCTCTCGAAGGACGCGATCGCCGACGTGCTCGAGGCGGTGAAGTCGATCGACTTCTACCGTCCGGCGCACGAGGAGATCTTCGACGCGATCCTCGACCTGTACGGCCGCGGCGAGCCCGCTGATGCCGTCACCGTGTCCGCTGCGCTCCAGCGCCGAGGCGAGCTGGCCAAGATCGGCGGCGCGCCCTACCTCCATACGCTCGTCGCCAACGTGCCGATCGCGGCCAACGCGTCTTACTACGCCGACATCGTCCGCGAGAAGGCGATCCTGCGGCGACTGATCTCGGCCGGCACCAAGATCGCGCAGCTCGGCTATGCAGGCGAGGGCGAGATCGACGACATCGTCGACACCGCGCAGTCCGAGGTGTTCGGGGTGACCGAGCAGCGCACGTCGGAGGACTACACGGTCCTCAACGACATCATGGAGGCGACGTTCGACGAGCTCGAGGCGATCGCGGCCCGCGACGGGCAGATGGCGGGCGTGCCGACCGGGTTCGTCGACCTCGACCGGCTCACCAACGGCTTCCACCCCGGCCAGATGATCGTCGTTGCCGCACGACCCGGTGTCGGCAAGTCCACGCTGGGCCTCGACGTCTGCCGATCGGCGGCCATCAAGCACGGGCTGACGACCGCGATCTTCTCGCTGGAGATGAGCCGCATCGAGATCACGATGCGTCTGCTGTCCGCCGAGGCGCGCGTCGGTCTGCACGAGATGCGGTCGGGTTCGCTGTCCGACGACCAGTGGGCCAAGCTCGCTCGTCGCATGAGTGAGGTGGCGGCGGCGCCGCTGTACATCGACGACTCGCCCAACATGACGATGATGGAGATCCGGGCGAAGGCACGGCGCCTCAAGCAGCGCCACGACCTCAAGATGATCGTCATCGACTACCTCCAGCTGATGACCTCCGGCAAGAAGGTCGAGAACCGCCAGGTCGAGGTCTCGGAGTTCTCGCGTCAGATCAAGCTGCTCGCCAAGGAGCTCGAGGTCCCGATCATCGCGATCAGCCAGCTCAACCGTGGCTCGGAGCAGCGCACCGACAAGCGACCGATGCTGTCCGACCTGCGTGAGTCCGGCTCGATCGAGCAGGACGCCGACATCGTGGTCCTGCTGCACCGACCGGACATGTACGAGCAGGAGTCCGAGCGTCTGGGCGAGGCCGACTTCATCGTCGCCAAGAACCGTTCAGGTCAGCCGGGCTCGGCGACGGTCACGTTCCAGGGCCACTACTCGCGGTTCATCGACATGCCGAAGGAGTTCGGCTGAGCCAGCTCACCGCACGCCCTGGGCCCGGGCGGTCCGTCACCCCGGGCCGTCGGGATGGGTGAGGTCGTACGCGCGGGACAGCTTCTGGGGTACGACCATGCGCCAGGCGTCGACGACGAGCTCGCGGGCCTCAGCCCGGTCTAGTGCCGCAAGGTCGGAGCGGACCCAGTTGAACCGCATGTCCGACTGCACCGGCAGCTGGAACTTGCGCGGCTCGCTCGCGACGAGAGCGGCCCGCTCCTCCTTGGGGAATGCGAACTCCATCACGGTCTCGTCGAGGGAGAACGCCACATAGACGATCTGCTTCACGCGGAACTTCAGCCGGCCTCGTACGTACACCTCGTACGAGCGCTCGAGCGCGCTGCCGAGCGGCCGGACGTCCTCGATCACCGCCATCGCCGAGAGTCCTCCCTCTGAACCTGCTCCCTTCCCAGTTCGACTGCGCCAGCGGGCCCGAGTCATCGCTCAGGGATTGACGGCCTTGCTGCACCCGGGTCGTCGCATCAGAGGTTGCCCTTCCAGGGGTTGTCAACATCGCCGAGACCTGACGGACGGCATCGAGGCATCACGCGACCTGGCGATGGCGGAGTGGTCTCCGGATGACCGGCTGGCGGCTGTGTCCACGAACGACGGTGCCGACAACGAGTCGACCACCCTCATGCTCGTCGACGTCGGTCTCGGTCGGCGGCGAGAGTGCGGAGAACGCGCGCGTTCCCTGGACGGCTTCACTCGTTGATGGCCTCGATGCCCTGCCGCTCAAGCTCGGCGAGGTGGTCCCGCATGTGCTGGAGCTCCTCAGCAGAGTGCGGCGTCCAGTCCTCGACCTCGCCGACGACGCGCAGCGGCTCTCGCGTGCGGTACGACCGCGTCGGGTTGCCCGGGAACCGCTGATCGGTCAGGTTGGGATCGTCCTCGAAGGGCCCCGTCGGGACGACCTCGTAGATCCTCCCGGGCCCGTTGCCCACGGCCAGCTCGGCTCCCCAGGTGGCGGCGTCCAAGGTCGCGGTCATGTAGATGAAGTTCGCCTTCTGCCGCTCGCCGTAGTTGGAGCCGTAGCCAGGAGCGAGCAGGTCGTCGGGCTGCAGTTCGGCCTTCGTTCCGTGGAAGAAGGGTCCGGGATCGTCGGCTGCGGACCGGGTCGGTTCGTTCGTCATGCGCACTCCCGTCGGCGTTCACGCACGTCGGTGGCCCAGCGTCCACCCGTCGCGCTCGTGTGGACGCTAGCTCACCGACGCGCAGCCCGCGCATCGATCACGAATCGAGAAGCGTCCCTCGTGCGGCTCCGGCATCGTGGCGAGCACGACGACACCACGTCGACCGAGACCACGAGGAGCATCCGATGACCACCACCAAGAAGGCCGGCCAGAAGGAATCGACCGGCGTCGGCTTCACAGACGACGAGCGCGCCGCGATGAAGGAGCGCGCCGAGGAGCTGAAGGCGGAGGGGCGAGGCGGCAAGAAGAAGGCCGACAACCTCAAGGCCGTGCTCACGAAGATCGCCGAGATGGGCGACTCCGACCGTGTGATGGCCGAGCGCATCCACGCGATCGTCTCTCGCGTCGCGCCTCAGCTGGGCGCCAAGACCTGGTACGGGATGCCGGCCTACACCGACGAGATTGGCAAGGTGGTCTGCTTCTTCAAGGCCGCGGAGAAGTTCGACGGCAGGTACGCGACGCTCGGGTTCGAGGAGTCTGCCACGCTCGACGAGGGCAGCATGTGGTCCACGTCGTACGCGCTGACCGAGATCACCGACGCCGACGCGGAGAAGATCGAGCAGCTCGTGAAGCGCGCGGCAAGCTGACGACCATGGCGTGCGGGTCTGCCGATGATGGGGTGGGTCGACACGATCCCAATGACGCTGGCGCTCGCCGCGCTCTGCCTCGCGGTGCTGCACGTGCTGCCCGCGGGGCTCCACCTGTCTCGCGGCGAGGTGAAGGAGATCGCTTGCTGACACCGGCTTCTGTCGGTTGGCCGTGCCAGAGTGGCGTGCGACATGCCGACGAACGGAGCCAGCGATGAGCCGCGAATTCCAAGTGACCTTCGATGCGCACGATCCCAGGGCGCTGTCGACCTTCTGGCGTGACGTCCTGGGATACGTCCACCCCGGCCCGCCCGGCGTCGACGTCCCAGAGGGCGACGATCCGCTCGCTGCGTGGGACGACTTCCTCGCGCAGATCGGTGTCCCTGAGGAGGCGCGCAACTCGCGCTCTGCCATCGAGGATCCCGACGGCAAGGGCCCGAGGGTGTTCTTCCAGCAGGTGCCGGAGGACAAGGCCTCCAAGAACCGCCTCCACCTCGACGTCCGTGCGGCTCCTGGGCTGGAGGGAGACGCGCGGATGGACGCGTTGGAGGCCGAGTGCGAGCGGCTCGTCGCCTTGGGGGCGACCCGCCTGCGCCGCTTCGAGCCCGCGCCGCCGTTGGAGGCCGGGCACGTCATGATGGCCGACCCGGAGGGCAACGAGTTCTGCCTGGACTGACCGGCCCTCGCGAGCTGGCGCGGCAAACTCCAGGGTCAGGCAGCGAGGGCGCGCTCGAGGCGCCGTGCCCGCAGATAGGCGTACGGCGGCTCGCCGTAGGCGCGCTCGAACTGCCGAATGAGCTGGCCCGTCGACATGCGGGCACCGGCGGCGAGTGCCATGACGTTCAACGGCTGGGCGTATTCCCGCTCGAGCCGGTCACGGACACGGCGAAGCCGTACGAGGTCGTCGAGGCGTTCGGGCCGGTCGTGAGCCGGAAGGGCGTTCATCCTCATGCACATGACGTCACGCTAGGCGTGGGCCAGACGGCGTGCTTCTCGATTCCTGACGGGCCTAGGCTGACGGCCATGAGCGAGGAACGCTGGTCACCGGATCGTTGGCAGGGGATCGCGACACCGTTCCTTGCGGTCGACCTCCCGACGCTGCGACGCAACCTCGCCCGCGCGCAGGCGCTCTGCGACGACCGCGGTCTGCGGCTGCGTCCTCACGTGAAGACCCATAAGATCCCGGAGATCGCGCGGCTGCAGGTCGCGGCCGGAGCGCGTGGCCTGACGCTCGCGACCGTTGGGGAGGCGGAGTGCTTCGCGAAGGCCGGGTTCGACGACCTGTTCGTCGCGTACCCGGTCCTTGCGACGGACGATCTCGCGGACCGGCTGCGGCGGCTGCTCGACGCAGCGACGGTCATCCTCGGCGTCGACTCGCGTGACGGCATCGACGCCCTCGTTCGCCACGGCCTCGCGGACCACCCGCGCCTCTCGGTCCTGGTCGAGGTCGAGTGCGGGCTGCGTCGTACGGGTGTCGTGCCCGAGGAAGCCGGCCTGCTCGCGGCGCACGCCACCGAGCGTGGTCTGAGGGTCGGCGGGGTGTTCACCTTCCCTGGTCAGGGGTACGCGCTCGGCGCAGGCGCGCCCGCCGCAGCTGACGAGGCGAGTGCGCTGTCGCGTGCCGCCGACGCGTTCGCCGCAGAGGGACTGCCGTGCGAGATCCGCAGCGGCGGGGCGACTCCGTCGTACGAGGCGACCGACGTAGAGGTCGTCACCGAGACGCGGCCGGGTGTGTACGCGTTCCAGGACGCGCAGCAGGTCGCACTGGGGACGGCCGGCCCGGACGAGGTCGCGCTCGCGGTGATCACCACGGTGGTGAGCGCGCCCGCGCCGGATCGCCTCGTCCTCGATGCAGGCTCCAAGACCCTCGCCGCCGACCGGCCGCCGTACGTCAACGGGCACGGAGTGCTGCTCGGAGTCCCCGGCGCGCGCATCGACCGGATCTGGGAGCACCACGGCGTGGTCGACGTGAGCGGCGCGGACCCGGCGGACGTCCCGGCGGTCGGCGACCGGGTCGCGGTTCTCCCGAACCACGTGTGCACCGCGATCAACCTCGCCGATCGGGTTCACGTCCGCGACGATGGAGAGGTGGCGACGTGGACCGTCGCGGCGCGCGGGCAGAACGGCTGAGGGAGCACCGTGAGCGGAGACGATCACCCTGACGACGCGGGTGACGCGGTTGCCCGCAGTCTCGACGCGATCGCCGACCAGCTCGACGCGACGCTCGGCCTGGCCGTGCTCGACCAGCCCGACGGCGTTCACGCGCACCGCAAGGCCGTACGGCGGCTACGCAGCACGCTTGCGGCGTACCGGCCGTTCTTCGACGCCGACACGGTCCGCCGCCTGCACCGCACCTACCGGGACTGGGGACGCGAGCTCGGCGAGGCACGCGACCTCGAGGTGAGGATCGCGGTGGCCGAGCGGTTCCTCGACGACGACGACGACGACGCCGCTGGCGCCCGGATGCTCGACGAGCTCCGCACCGCGTACCGCGACGCCCACCGTGCGGTCGCACGCCGCGGGGTGAGTGTCGAGGCGAGGGACCGTCGGGCGGATCTCGCGGCCTTCCTCGACGCGCCCCCTCGGACCGCGAAGGCGTCGCGTCGTACGAAGCGCGGCGTGCGTCGCAGGATCGTCAAGGAGGGCGACAGGGTGCTGCGTCGAGCCGCGGCGGCGACCTCGGGTCCCGGTGATGACGTCGCGTTGCACGAGCTGCGCAAGGCGGCGCGACGCCTGCGCTATGCGGTCGAGTCCGTCACTCGCCCCCCGGTCGGACTCTTCGGTGCCAAGGCAGATGCGCTGGCGGTGAGCGCCGAGCAGATCCACGACCTCCTCGGCGACGTCCGGGACCTGCTCGCGTTCGCCCGGGCGTACGAGGCGGCAGGCGGCGTCAGCGACGGCCCGGCCGCGCGCGCCAAGGTCGAGGCGGCCGAGAAGCTCGACGAGCTCCCAGCCGCGGTCGACGACCTGCGCAGCGCGCTCGCTCAGTTCCGCTGACGCGCTCCACCCCGCCTACGCGCCCACGCGGTCGCGCCGATCGCCACAGCGAGCGCGGCGGCCGCCGTCGGCACGAACAACGCCCGCCGATAGTCGTCCAGGGTCGCGTCCTCGGGGCTCGCGCCGACGAGGACGATCGTGACCGCCGAGAGGCCGAGCGCCGCGCCGAACTGGAAGGCGGTGTTGACGATCCCGCCGGCGACGCCGTGCTCGGACTCGTCGAGCCCCTCGGTCGCAGCCGCGGCGAGCGGCCCATACGCGAACGCGAAGGCGAAGGCGACCAGCAGGAGCGTCGGGAGCAGGTCGACGTACGTCCAGTCGGCTTCGAGTCGCAGGGTCAGCGCGAACGCCGCGGTCGCGCTGGCGAACCCGGCCGTCATCACCGCCGCGGTGCCGAGCCGTGCGACCAGGAGCGGCGTGAGGAGCGGCGCGATCACCATGTCCGCGCCCATGATCGCGAAGGTCAGGCCGGTCTCGAGCGGAGTCCAGCCGCGGAGCTCTTGGAGGTACAGCGTGACCAGGAGCTGGAATCCGAAGAACGCGCCCATGAAAAGCAGCCCGGCCGTGCTGCTCGAGAGGAGCATCCCGTGGCGAAGGATGCTCAGGCGAAGGAGCGGCGCAGGGGAGCGGCGCTCCCACAGGACGAAGCCGACCAGCAGCGCGGCGGCGCCGGCCAGGGTGAGCGCGGCCGTCGCTGTGTGTCCCTCGCCCAGGCTCACGAGTGCGAACACGATCGACACCATCGCGGCGGTGACCGTGACCGAGCCGACGACGTCGAACCCGGAGGTCGAGGGGAAGCGTGGCTGGTCGGGACGGATCAGGGCACGGCCGACGACGAGGAGGAGTGCCCCGAGGACCACGGGGGCGAAGAAGACCCAGCGCCAGCTCGCGGTGGTGAGCAGCCCGCCGGCGACCATCCCGAGCGTGAACCCGCCTGCACCGACGGCTCCGTACACGGAGAGCGCGCGGTTGCGCAGCGGTCCCTCCGGGAAGCTCGACGTGACGATGCTGAATCCGGCCGGCGTCATGAACCCCGCGGCGACTCCGGTCGCAAAGCGTGCGGTCACGAGCAGCCAGCCGGAGTCCGCGAAACCACCGACTCCGGAGAACGCGACGAAGACGGTGAGCCCGACCAGGAACACGCGCCGCCGCCCGAACAGGTCTGCCGAGCGGCCGCCGAGCAGCATGAAGCCGGCGTAGCCCAGGACGTACGCGCTGATGATCCAGTGCGCGGTCCCGGTCGCGAGCCCGAGGTCGGCGGCGATCGCGGGGACGGCGACGTTGAGCATCGCGATGTCGATCCCCTCGAGGAAGAGGGCGCCGCAGAGGACGAGCAGCAACCCCCATGAGCGCGGTGTCATCTGCTGTGCGGGTGGATCGAAGACGGGTGCGACGGTCACGCGGGCTCCTAGGGTTACCAAACATCAGCCTGGTTACTTCTTGTAACTGCGATCAGTCTGGGTGAGGATGGGGGCATGGCGGAAGTACGCACTTCGACATCACCTAGTTCTCTTGAAGTGACCGAGCCTCTTGAAGTGACCGAGGAGGACGAGCCCCGCTGGGACGTGTTCCAGTGGGACGCGCGCGAGGGCTGCGAGGTACGTCAGATCCTCGACCGGATCGCCGACAAGTGGTCTCTGCTCGTGATCTCGCTCCTCGAGGAGAAGACGATGCGGTTCAACGAGCTGCGTCGCGCCATCGACGGGATCAGTCAGCGCATGCTGACGGTCACGCTGCGCAACCTCGAGCGCGACGGCCTGATCTGCCGGACGGTGTACGCAGAGGTGCCGCCGCGCGTCGAGTACTGTCTGTCCCCGCTCGGATGCACCCTCCTCGGCACGATCCAGTCGCTGGTCCAGTGGACCGAGAAGCACCAGGAGGAGATCGTGCAGGCGCGCGCGGAGTTCGACCGCGCCGCACGCTGACATCACCGGTAGCGTGGCACGGGATGACGACTTCACCGACCACGAGCACGCCGACCCGACCCTCACGCGCGCTTGCCTGGGTGGTGCTCGTCGCGGCGATCGTCCAGGTGGTGACCCCGGCGGTGCAGGCGCTCGGCGACCTCGGCGCTCCACCGAGCAGCCAGGGCGACGACCTGCTGATCACGCCCTCGGGCTACACGTTCTCGATCTGGAGCCTCGTCTATCTCCTGACGATCGCCTACGCGATCGCCGTGCTCGTGAAGCGTGCGACCGGCACCGTGGCGTCTGGCCGCCTCCTCGGTGACCTGGCTCTGCTGTATCTGGGCGCGTCGCTCTGGATCGTCGCCTCGGCCTTCGAGTGGTCGTGGATCACCGCCGTGATCCTCCTTGTGATGGTCGTGATCGCCGTCGATGCGGCGCACGTGGCCGCCGCCCGTACTCCCGACACCGAGGCGCCGACGTGGCTGACGCGATTGGCGCGGGCGACGACGGGTCTGTACGCGGGGTGGGTGACCGCCGCCGGGGGCCTCAACGTCTGCACGGCGCTCGTGGCCGACGGTGACTTCGACGGGATGGAGACCAGTTGGCAGGTGTGGGCCCTCGCCCTCGTCGCCCTGGTCGCCGTGGGCTTCAGCGCGCTGATCGGCGGCTCGATCGCTTATGCGGCGGCGCTGGTGTGGGCGCTCGTCGGAGTGGTCGTGGCCGTACGGGACACGTCAGGCGCGCTGGTCGCCACGGCGGTTGTCGCGGCCATCGCGATCGTGGCCGTCAATGCGCTGCTGCTCCTGCGGCGGCGCAGTCGAACCTAGACTCGACCCATGAGCACCACGACCGACGGACGGCGCGCGCGCGGCGACGCGACGCGGCGCAAGGTGGCCCGCGAGGCCGCCGACGTCGCGACGCTGCACGGGCTCGACTCCCTGTCGGTCGGAGGGCTCGCCGCGGCCACCGGCGTGAGCAAGAGCGGCATCCTCACCGTCTTCGCGAACCGCGAGGCGATCCAGCTCGCGGCGATCGCAGAGGCCCGCCGGGTGGTCATCGCCGAGGTCGTCGCCCCGGTCTGGTCGACGGAGCCGGGCGCACCGCGTCTGCGTGCGCTGGTCGAGAGCTGGGCCGCGTACGCGCGCAGGCGGGTGTTCCCTGGCGGTTGTTTCCTGGTGACCTCGTCGTCGGAGTTCGGGGCGCAGGAAGGGCCGATCGCCGACGCCGTCCGTGCTCTCAAGCAGGAGTGGCTGGATCTGCTCGCGGTCGATGCGGTCGCGGCGGGAGGTGACGGGCGTACGGTCGCGTTCCAGCTTGATGCGTTCCTCGCCGCGGGCATCACGCGGTCGGTCCTCTTCGACTCCGAGGCCGAGCTCGACCTCGCCCTGGCGTGCGCCCTCGACGCGATCGCCGCACTCGCCTGACCGTACGAGCACTCAGACAGCCGGCCGCTCCACGTGGTCGGCGAGCAGCGGCGCCGCGTAGGTCCACTGCTCGTCGGTCAGCGGTGTCGGCCGCAATGTCGCCGGGTCGAGGTTGACGAGACGGCGCGAGCCCTCCGCGTGCAGGATGGTGCGGTCGGCAGAGGTGATCCGGAACCGGTAGTTCACGCTCGTGCGCCCCGCCTGGTCGACCCACAGGTGCACGGCGACGTCGCCGATCGCCGTGATCGGCTGGTGGAAGGTGAGGTGGACCTCGCGGATCACCTGCACCGACGAGGTCGGGTCGAGCACCCAGCCCGCGTCGGTCCAGAAGTCGATGACCGCGTGGTCGAACAGCCGCGCGTACTCGACGTGGTTGAGCATCCCGAACCCGTCGAGGTCGTCGAGATAGACGCGGACGGGGACCACGACCCCGTACGACGGCTCGTCCAGGGAAGGCGTCTTGTCGTTGGTGAGTGTCATGCACGCAACTTTACGACCGATCGGTCGTAAAGTCGACAGGTCTGAGGAGTGACAGCGCGGCACCGTCGCGCGAGCATGGACCGATGAGCACGCAGAGACTGACCGGCCCGCAGATCGCCGACGAGCGGCTCGACGGGTGGGCGAACCTGATCGGCGGCCTCCAGACACGCATCCGTACGCCCGACTTCGCGACGGGCCTGGCGCTCGTCAACGCGATCGGTGCTGCGGCCGAGGAGATGGGCCACCATCCCGACGTCGACCTGCGCTACACCCACGTCGATGTCCGGCTCACGAGTCACGACGCCGGCGGCATCACCGAGCGCGACGTCGGTCTCGCGCGCACGATCAGCGGGCTCGTCGCCGACGCCGCCGCGGGCGCCGACATCATCATGGAGTGTGCGACCGTCTCGCGGCTGGAGCTCGGGCTCGACACCCCTGCGTACGAGGGAGTGCTGCCGTTCTGGCGTGCCGCGCTCGCGATGGAGGATGCGTCGTCGTCGGAGGTGGATGACGAGGTGATCGACCCGTACGGTGCGCTGCCGACGATCTGGTTCCAGCCGTCCGGCGGCGAGGAGCCGAGACAGCGTTGGCACCTCGACGTGTGGGTCGAGCCCTCGCAGGTGCGGCCGAGGATCGACGCCGCGGTTGCCGCCGGTGGCACGCTCGTGAGCGAGGCGGAGGCGCCGAGCTTCTGGGTCCTCGCCGATCCGGAGGGCAACAAGGTCTGCCTCTGCACCTGGCAGGACCGCTGACTCGCGTCTCGCGCCACGGAATCCGTTCGACGGCCCGCCGCTGCGCCCGTACGGTCTGGGCATGCGCACCACAGAGTACGGCGATGTCCGCGTCCTCCTCGTCGACGCCGAGGGGCCGGCAATCTCCAGCGAGCAGGACGCGCTGGATCTCGTGGGCGACGCGTTCGGGTGCGAGGCACAGCTGATCGCGGTGCCGGTCGCACGCCTGTCCCCGGAGTTCTTCCGCCTCCGGTCGGGTCTTCTCGGCGAGGTGACGCAGAAGCTCGTCAACTACCGGCTGCGGCTCGCGGTGGTCGGCGACGTCGCAGGGCACGTCGCGGGGAGCGACGCGTTCCGCGACTTCGTCCGCGAGGCGAACCGTGGGACCCAGACCTGGTTCGTCGCGGACGAGAGCGCGCTCGCGGGTCGGCTCTCGCCCGCCTGAGCGAGCCCGGGCCGGTGCTCGCCAGCGCCTCAGCCCGCGGCCCTTGCCGCCAGCGATAAACAGCAGCGGTGCGCGGTCGTCGTTGTCGTGGTCGACCCACGTCTCCTGGTGCCCGGGTCTCGGGGACGGTGAGGTTCGCGATCACGTCGGGGTTCTCGCGGAGCGCCTCGACCTCGATCTCGAAGCCCGGGTATCCGGGCGTCACGACGCGATAGCCCGTCTCGATGGTGTCGTCTCACCCGAGAATGGCCTGCTGCGGAGCACTTGGCCCGCGCGTTGCAAGAGGGGCTCGGTGCCGCCCCCGCCGACGCCGAGCCCCTCTGTCACAGGCCGCGAACCGATGACGCTCTTAGCAGACCAGAAATCTTGACGACTGACAAGATTTTTGTAGGCATTCGTCCAGAAAAGTACCGGGCTGGCCCTTCTTCCGGCCGTACGATGGACGAGATGGGCATCACCGAGGGTCCGAGGAGTCGACAGCGCGCACGCGCCGAGCGCGCCGCGGTCGACAAGTTCGAGCGCCGCCGGGCCGAGATCGCCGACTCCGCCCTGGTGACGCTCGCGGCGAACGGATACGCCCACACCGGGCTGAGGGACATCGCCCAGAACTCCGACTTCTCGCACGGCGTCGTGCACTACTACTTCAGCGACAAGCTCGACCTGATGCAGCACTGCATCCGCCAGTACAAGCAGGACTGCGTCAAGCAGTACGACGAGATCCTCGAGACGGCGACCACGTCCGTCGAGCTGCGCGACGGCTTCGCCGAGGCGATGGCCGAGACGCTGCGAGACGAGAGCACGCTCCACCGCATGTGGTACGACCTGCGCAACCAGAGCATGTTCACCGCCGAGCTCGTGGGCGTCATCAAGGAGATCGACCTGCTGCTGGAGCAGATGATCTGGCGGGTGGTCGAGCGGTACGCCGAGCTTGCCGACAGCCCGCCGACCATCACCTCGCCGGTGGCGTACGCGCTCTACGACGGGCTCTTCTTGCGCTCGCTGATCGACTTCCTCGCCGGCGACCTCGAAGCGCTCGAGACCCTGCGCCGCGAGTGTGCAGCGCTGCTGGTGCGACTCTGCCCCTAGGCTGGGCGGCGACACCCCTCCGGCGAACAGAGGTCTCATGTCCGACGACGCATCCGCGACGAGGTCGCTCTCCGCGCCACGTACGATCGGGCGCCTCGCGCTCGGTTCGTTCCTTCTCTTCGCCGGCATCAGCCACCTGACGTTCGCGCGTCAGGAGTTCCTCGCGCAGGTGCCGGACTGGGTGCCGCTCGACGGCGACACCGTCGTCCTCGCCTCCGGGTTCGTCGAGATCGGGCTCGGTGGTGCGCTGATCGGTCTGCCCGGCAAGCGCGTCGCCGTCGGCTGGCTCACGGCAGCATTCTTCGTCGCGATCTTCCCCGGCAACATCTCGCAGTACGTGACGCACACCGACGCGTTCGGGCTGAACGACGACCGTGCTCGGGCGATCCGCCTGCTCTTCCAGCCGCTGCTCGTGCTCTGGGCGCTGTGGGCGACCGGCGCATGGCGCGACCGGCGGCGCGACGGCTGAGCACCCTCGCGCCAGCGCGCCACCGGTTGCCGCCACCGGACACCAGGCGCACAGTGAGAGACGACCTGGATCCTCTGGAGGTTCCCCATGCGTCGTCATGCGCTCGTCCTCGTCTCCACGCTCTCCGGCCTGGCTCTCGGCGCCGCCCTGCTCGCGGCACCGGCGCAGGCCCGCCCGGGTCCGCGCCCTCACTTCACGCCGGGCGCTGTCGGCATCGGTGACCCGTACTTCCCGACCGACGGCAACGGCGGGTACGACGCGCAGCACTACGGGCTGGACGTCCGCTACGACCCCGCTACCGACCGCCTCACCGGCACCGCGCGCATCCGTGCACGGGCCACGCAGAACCTGTCGCGGTTCAACCTCGACCTCGATGGTCTGACCGTGAGCGCGGTGAAGGTGAACGGCAGGCGCGCCGGCTGGAGGCACGTCGACGGCGAGCTCACCGTGATCCCGTCGCGCGGACTGCGCAAACGCAGCACCTTCACGACCGAGGTCACCTACGGGGGCGTGCCCGCCACCCTGGAGGACGGGTCGGGCTTCATCCACACGAACGACGGCGCGCTCATCGTCGGTCAGCCGCACGTCGCCGCCACCTGGTATCCGGTCAACGACCACCCGAGCGACAAGGCCTCGTACTCGTTCCGCGTCACCGTGCCGCAGGGCCTCGAGGCTGTCGCGAACGGCGTCCCGCGCGGCCACCGTACGCACAAGGGCTGGACCACGTGGGCGTGGGAGGCGCGCGAGCCGATGGCCTCGTACCTCACGACGGCGACGATGGGTGAGTTCGCGCTCAAGGACTACCGGTACGACGGCATCCGGATGGTCGAGGCGATCGACCCGCAGCTGTACGAGCCGGCGCCGACGCGCACGGGCGACCAGTACGCCATCTCGCAGGTCGCCGGCGAGGCTGCCTCGTACAAGCGCTTGAGCCGCACGGTCGAGGTGCCCGCCGGCGGTGGAGAGCTGGGCTTCTGGGTGGACCGCGACACGGAGACCGACTGGGACTTCGTGTTCGTCGAGGCTCGGACGCCGGGGCAGGACGACTGGACGACGCTGGCGGATCTCGGTGGGGCGACGAGCACGAGCGTCGGCGACGCCTGCCCGTTCTGGCTGAGCCTGCACCCGTTCCTCGGGCACTACCAGAGCGTGCAGCCCGACGACACGTGCGCGCCGACGGGCACGACCGGGACGTGGAACGCGGCGACCGGCAGCTCGGACGGCTACGAGCAGTGGCGCGTCGACCTAGGGGCGTGGGCCGGCGGGTCGGTCGAGGTCGCGATCACCTACGCGAGCGACGACGTCTTCCAGGGGATGGGCGTGTTCGTCGACGACGTCACGACGCCCACCGGTGTCGGGAGCACGTCGTTCGAGGACGACGGCGACACCTTCGACGGCTGGGCGGTCACCGGTGCACCGGCAGGGAGCGAGCCGAACCCGAACGACTGGATCGCGGGCACGCCCGCCGACGGGCCGCCGACACTGGGCGAGAAGGCGGAGGCGAACTTCGCGAAGCACCCGCAGGTCCTCGACTTCCTGCAGGCGAGCTTCGGCCCGTACCCCTTCTCGGCATCGGGCGGTCTCGTCGACGCTCACCCGGGGCTCGGGTTCGCGCTCGAGAACCAGACGCGCCCGATCTATGCGCAGGAGTGGTTCAGCGGCTCCGACGAGACCGCCGAGGGCGTGATTGTGCACGAGCTCGCGCACCAGTGGTACGGCGACAGCCTCGCGCTGTACAGGTGGAGCGACATCTGGCTCAACGAGGGCTTCGCCTCGTATGCGGAGTGGCTGTGGTGGGAGAGCCAGGGTGTCGCGACCGCGCAGGAGATCTTCGACGCGACGTACGGCTCGCACCCGGCCGACGACTCGTTCTGGGACATCGTGATCGGTGACCCCGGGCCGGACGACCTGTTCGCCGGTGCCGTGTACGACCGCGGCGCGATGACGCTGCACCAGCTGCGGGTCACGGTGGGCGACGACGACTTCTTCGCGATCCTGCAGGGGTGGGCGGCACGGAACAAGGGAGGCAACGTGACGATCCCGCAGTTCGTCGCGTACGCCGAGCGGGTGTCGGGGCAGCAGCTCGACGCGCTGTTCGACGCGTGGCTCTTCACGGCGCAACGGCCCGACGTGCCGGCCGCCCTGGCGCGGCGCGCGCCCGTCGACCTGCCGCCGCTGGTCGGGTCGAGCCGGTTGCACCGCCACTGAGCGCGGCGGCGCAGCTCAGAGCCCTTCCCACGGGTAGCCGTGGCGCGTGAACGCCTCGGCCACCTGGCCGCGTCCGGCCTCGACGTCCTGCTCGAAGAGACGCCGGCCGTCGGTGCCGTCGATGACCACCTTCTTGCGGTCGGTGTAGACGGCGGCGACCTGGGCGTGCGCGATCGTGCGTCGGTCGTCGCCGTGCTGGACCACGATCTGCTCATCGCTCACGTCGAGCCGGTAGGCGTCGGCCACGACGACGGCAGCAAGCACGAGACCGACGACCAGGCCGACCGTCGGGCGTGCCACCCACGCCCACGGCTGGTCGAACGAGCCGACCCACTCGAGCGGACCCCTGAACGGGACGAGCGGCACGTCGGCGAGCCACGCCGCGAGCAGCGGGGCGAGGAGGAAGATCGCCAGCCCGGCGCCGCCGAAGACGACAGCGGTGCCGATCTTGTCGTTGCGGGTGTAGCCGAGGGTGGTCGTGGGGGCATCGACGCTCACGCACCCGACCGTACGGAGGCAGGCGCGGTCGCGACATCCGCCATCGGGCTAGCGGCCTGCGACGAAAGTAGGGGGCCGTGCATCTGTCCCGGGTGTCCCGGGCTCCCGCATCGGCGGCGGCAGCTCGGCGAGCCGACCGATCGGGGTGAGCACGATCGCGACGCACGCGAGCGCGTGCACCCCGGCCATCGCGAGCATGGTCGGCCGCGTGCCGACTTCATGCGCGAGGAGGCCTGCGGTCACGCCTGCCAGTGGCATCGCGCCGTAGATGACCACCTGGCTCGTGGTGACGACGCGTCCGATCAGCCGGGCCGGGATGTAGCGCTGCCGCCACGCTCCGCGGATGACGTTGCCGGACACGACGGTGGCCCCGACAAGGACGAGCCCGGTGACGGTGATCCAGACGTGGCGGCTCGACGTCGGGAGTGTGATGAGGAGCGCGGCGGGTCCGCTCAGCAGGAGGAGGCCGGTCGACGCGCGACCGGTGCCGAGCCGGTGGGCGAGCGGGACGGCCACGAGTGCGCCGAGGACACCACCGATGCTGCCGAGCATCATGACGAGCCCGGTGTACGAGGCGTCGATCTCGAGGACGTTCACCAGGTAGATGACGAGCAGCGTGGTGAGGCCTGTGAGTCCGAAGTTGGACACGCTGCCGATGAGCACGAACGGCGCGAGGTAGCGATCGCTCCTGACGACCGTGATCCCCTCGGCGATCTGGGTACGCAGCCGCACGGGCGCGGCCGTCGCGCTGCGCGCAGCCTGGCGGGGCCGTACGCCTCGCATGCACGCCACGGACACCAAGAACCCGGCGACGTCCACGAGCAGACCGGTCGCGGCGGAGACGACCGTGACGAGGAGGCCGCCGATGCCCGGCCCGGCGACCTGGGCCAGCGACTCGGTGCCGAGCAGGCGGGCGTTGGCCCGCTCGAGTCGCTCCGGCGGCACCACCAGCGGCACGATCTTGATGCCGGCCGCGCGTGAGAACACGCTCGCGCTGCCGGTCGTCAGTGCGACCACGAGGAGATGGCCGAGCGTCAGGTGGCCCGCCCAGCCCGCGAGAGGGACGGTGAGGAGCGCCGCGGCGGCGACGAGGTTGGCGACGACGATGACCGCGCGCGGGGGGTGGCCGTCCACGAGAGCACCGGCCACCAGCCCGACGACGACCCACGGAAGCCACGCTGCCGCGGTGAGGAGGCCCATCCACAACGGCCCGGCCTGCAGGTGGACGACGGCGAGCACCGGGATCAGGAACGAGCTCGTCGCGTTTCCGACGAGGCTCGCGCCCTGGCCGAGCCAGAGATAGCCGAATCCCGACCCGTGTGTGCGGCTGTCGTCGGATGGCGTCAACGTGAGCTCCTCAGGGCAGGCCGACATCACCTCGCGAGGAGGTGTGCGCGGCGGAAGGTGGGGCTGGCTAGGGCTGGTGGGGGAACCCTCGGGAGAAGACGAGGATGGGCTCGCGCTCGGCCCCGTCGTCCGGCACCTCCCTCCGGTGCCAGCGCGTCAGGAGGTCGACCATCTCCTCGCCGAGCTCACGCAGCTCGGCAGGTGTCAGTCGCAGCCACGTCTGGGCGACGAAGGCAGCACCGTCCCAGTCGCCGGACGTCTCGGAGTTGGCGAGCCAGGTGCGGGCTGCCTCGGACTGGCGGTCGAGCTCCATGGACTCCGCGACCTTGGCGGCGTCGACGGCGGCGGTGTCCGTCGCGAACTCGTTGCGTGACCACCGAAGCGAGGGCGACACCTTGCGCCACCAGCGCTCTCGGCGGTCCCGAGCCAGCTCGGGCGCCTCCTCCACGAGTCCCGCCTCGTGGAGGACCTTGAGGTGGTGGCTCGCGCTGCCGACCGCCTGTCCGGTGCGCTGCGCCAGCGCGGAGGCCGTCGACGGGCCGTCCACGCTGAGGGCATCGAGCATCCGCGCACGGAAGGGGTTGGCGAGTGCTGACAGCGCCTTGGCGTCGGTGATCGTACGGCGGTAGGCGGCGTCGTCGGGTCCGTGCTCGCGGTCGTCGCTCATGATCGTCACGCTATATACGCAAGGGTGCTTGTGCAAGAGGTCTTGTGCAATGTTTTTTGTGGATCTGGGTTGCCTAGACTCGACGAATGGGGGTTCGTACCGGCATGCAGCGCGGGCGCCGTGGCATCGGCGCGGTGGCGCTGGCGATGGTCCTGCTCGGCGGCTGCGGCGGCGGAGGCGACGACAGTCCGGGTGAGGCGACGCCGGCGCCGCAGACCAGCGGGACGACCTCGGAGGTGAGCCCGTCGGCCCCGGCCACGACGACGCCCAGTGCGACGGCCGCCAGTCCTGAGCCTGGAACCGTGCCGCCCGCGTGGCTCGGCACCCGAGAGCTGCCTCGTACGGAGGCCGGCTTCGGCGAGGTGCAGCCGACGCCGCCCGAGCTGCGCAACCGGCGGTTCACCCTGCCTGACTCCCTGCCGCAGCTGCCGGGCGACGGCTTCGCGAGCCAGATCACGGATCCCGCCCCTGCGCGTGTCATCGCCCGGTCGACCTGGAAGCGCGGCTGTCCGGTCGGACGGCGAGACCTGGCCTGGGTGAGAGTGGCGTTCTGGGGCTTCGACGACGCTCGCCACACCGGCGAGCTGCTCGTGAACGGCCGCGTCGCCAAGGACGTGGTGGAGGCCTTCCGGCGCATGTACGAGGCACGCTTCCCGATCGAGGAGATGCGCATCACCCGCGCCGCCGAGATGGACGCGCCGCCGACCGGCGACGGCAACAACACGGGCGCGTTCGCGTGCCGGCCCACGCGTGGGGCCACCACCTTCTCGGAGCACGCGTACGGGCTGGCGATCGACATCAACCCGTTCCAGAACCCGTACGTGAAGGGTGACGTCGTGCTGCCCGAGCTCGCGTCCGCCTATCTCGATCGCAAGGACGTCCGGCCGGGGATGATCATCGCCGGCGGCCCCGTCGTCGGCGCCTTCGACGCGATCGGGTGGGGCTGGGGCGGCGAGTGGCGCATGCTGAAGGACTACCAGCACTTCAGCGAGAGCGGGCGTTGATCCGCGCCACGCTCATCCCCAGGCGTGGCTCGTCCACCGCTGCGTCATGGGTCCACGCCGCTGTCGGCGGGAGCCCCTAGCGTCTTAGGTGTGTTCGAGTCCGATGCAGTGCAGGCGCTCAGCGAGGCGGTCGACGCGTTGTGCGTGCAGCCGTTGGCACTGGCCGACGGCACGCAGACCCGCGCGCTGCTGCGGGCGTTGCAGGCGGGCATCGACCGGCTGGAGGGGCTGAAGGCCGCCGCGTTGGACCAGCTGGACGAGACCGGTGGAGGTGCTGAGGAGGGGGCCTCGTCGGCGTTGGGGTGGGCGCGGCGCGAGCTGCGGATGGGTGATGCGGAGATCAAGCGGCGGCGCACGGCGGGTCGTTCGATGCGGCTGATCCCCGAGCTTGGCGAGGCTGTGCGCGGGGGCGAGGTGCGTCTGGACCACGCGTACGAGTTCTCCGCGGGCCTCGCCACTCTCGGTATCGAGAAGATGCGTGAGGCGAGTGCGCAGATCCTCCTGCCGCTGGCGCGGGTTGCGGGTGCCGCGGACGTGCGCATGGCGATCCGGCGGATCGACGAGCTGGCCCGTCCCGAGCGGTTGGACGAGGCCTACAAGCGCGGCATGGAGCGGCGCGACCTGTCGGTGACGCGCTGCGGCGACGGGTTCCACGTGGCGGGGTTCTTCGACCTGGTCAACGGCGCCAAGCTCGCGACGTGGCTGGGTGCCGCGTCGGCGCCGCGGGGCGCCGACGACGTGCGTACTCCGGCGCAGCGACGCCTCGACGCGTTCGGTGAGCTGATCGACGCGACGTTGGCGCACGGGATGCCGTCGGACCGCGGTGTGCGCCCGCAGCTGCACCTGATGGCTGATGCGACGTGGCTTGCCGGGCAGGGTGGGGAGCCGCCACGGTTGGTCGGGTTCGGGTCGATCGGGCCTCAGCTGTTCGCGCAGCTGGCCTGTGGCGCCGACGTGACCCCGATCCTGGTCGACGGAGTGACGGGCGGGCCGACGCCTCAGGCTGACGTCCTCAACGTCGGGCGCACCCAGCGGTTGGCGACGACCCGGCAGCGCACCGCGGTGATCGCCCGTCAGGAGGGGATCTGCGCGGCGCCGGGGTGTCGGCACCGGATCGCTGAGATCCACCACGCCACGTGGTGGTCACGCGGCGGCCGTACTGATCTGGACGAGCTCGTCGGGTTGTGCGGACGTTGCCACCACGCGGTCCACTCCGGCAGGTTGCACGTCGAGCCCGACGGGCGGCGCGGGTTCGTGTTCCGTCGCGGCGCCGGCGCGGCCGGGCGGGCGATCGAGGACCACGACCGGGTCCAGCACACCCGCATCAGCGCCTACCTGCACCCGTTCGAGCACCCGCTGGCGCGCACGGCACCGCTGACACGACAAGACGGCACGCGCCGTCGCCACCTCCTCGACCCTCGGACGTGACGAGGCCGGAGCGGAGCACCACCACACTCACTCACAGGGGCACGCGAACGTCAGAGCCGCCCTCGTGGGTGAGGCGTTGCGCCATCTGGACGATGGCTGCTGTCGTCGTGAACCCGCCGGCGAACAGCGCCTGCCCTTGGACGAACGTGCCCGAGCGCGTCAGCAGCTCGTGCGGGGCGTAGCCGAAGTACTGGCCGAGCTCTTCGAGGTCACGCGGGGAGGTCATCTTCATGAGGGCGAGGTTGTCGCACTGCGAGAGCGCGTTCGGATGGATCTTTGAAGGACGTTGGGTGGACAGCAGCAACCACAGGCCATACTTGCGTCCCTCGGCCGCGATCTGGACGATGCGCTCGGTCAGTGCGACCTCGACGGGGAGCAGAGGGTCGGCCGGGCAGAGGTTGTGGGCCTCGTCGATCACGATGAGCAACGGTCGCCGGCTCTCGCGGGTCGCCCACAGGTGGTCGAGGATCGCGAGCGAGGCGACCTTCGACTCGTCGGGCGTCTTGAAGCCCCCGAGATCGAGCACGGCCGCACGCGGGCGCTCGTCGATCACGGCCTGAGTCGATCCGCCTCCCCACGCCCACACGTCCCAATCGAGGACACCGAGGTTCTCCAGACGCATGAGGAGCTTGCGAAGGCCGGGGTCCGTCGAGTCCCTGAGTCGACGCAGGAAGGTCGTACGGTCGAACGTCGTCGGCCCGAACTGCGACTCGAGATGAAGGAGAACGTTGTACTCCTCGGCGTCCTTCAGCGGGTCGAGCCGGAGGATCGCAGCGCGAGAGCGCAGGCTCAGGTCGACGAACTTCACGCAGAGCCGCTCGTCCCCGTTCGCGCTCGGGCGGAACACCCTCGGGCGGACCGCCGTGAGCCTCTGCGCCACGTCGCCGTCCACGTCGTCGCGCACCTCACCGAGACGCACGAAGTCGGCGTTCGGGTCCATCACGAGCAGCGGGAGCTGGGTCTGCAGGAGGAGCTGTTCGAGGACGACCCCGAGTGCGTACGTCTTGCCTGAGCCGCTCTGTCCACACCAGAACGTGTGCCGGTTGAACCGCATCGGGTCGAGTGTTGCAGGGGCGCCGGCCACGGAGTCGACGAGGGAGCCGATTGGCAGCTGGTTGTCCATGCGCCGACCGTAGTGGCGGAGAAGGTCGTCCGCCCGGGAGATGTGAGCCCTTGTCGGTGGGCCGTCGTACGGTGGCGACTCGACCGGCGGGGTGCCCGCCCGAAGGGAGCACGCATGGGACCGAAGCGACCGACGACGCGAGCGCCTCAGCTCGACACGCTCGCCGTGGATGCTCTCGTCGAGGGCAGCGTCGACGACCTCGTCGCCTCGGCCAACCTCGACGGGCTCGCCTTCGTTGGCCTCACGCTCGACTCCGCCAACCTCTCGGGCGCCCAGGTGCGGGAGTCGCTGCTCGAGCGCGTCAACGTCGCGGTGCTACGCGCACCGCGTGCGACGCTGCGCGACGTACGGATCGAGGGCGGAAGGATCGGGTCGGCCGACCTCTACGACGGCGTCTGGGAGTCCGTACGGGTGAGCGGCTGCAAACTGTCGTTCGTCAACCTTCGAGGGGCGCAGCTGCGCGACGTCGTCTTCACCGACTGCGTCATCGACGAGCTCGACCTGGTGCAGGCGACCGCCGTGCGGGTGAGCTTTGCCGGGTGCACGATCGCGCGGCTCGACGTGCAGCACACGAAGTCCACCCACGTCGACCTGCGCGGTGCCGAGCTGCGCGAGATCGTCGGAGTCTCCTCGTTGCGCGGCGTCACCATCACCCCGCTGCAGCTCTCGCTCCTCGCGCCGCTGCTCGCCGACTCGCTCGGGATCACCGTCGAGGACTGAGCTCCGGTCAGCGACCGTCGCGCGGGCCGAAGGCGGCGATCGCCTCGGCATCGCCGTTGCGCGAGCGGACATACTCGTCGGCCCACGCGGCCCGCTCCGGGTAGGTCGAGAGCCGCACGATCTCCGCAACCACCGCGTCGACATCAACGGCGGTGTGACGCAGGGCGACCTGCCCGTCACGCATCAGCGCCCATGCGCCGCCGACGCGCCCGTACGGCATGCCGATGCTTCCCGGGTTGACGACGAGGCGCCGGTCCACGAGCCGGACGAAGGGCATGTGGGTGTGCCCGCACACGACTGTGCGTACCTCGTCGGGAAGGTCGGCGAAGACCTCCGCCCAGCGCGCCATCCGCGTGTCGACGAGCACCACCTCGTCGTCGTCGCGCGGCGTCCCGTGGCAGAAGACGACGGGGCCGAATCCCGCGACGTCGAGCGTGACGGGGTGCGGCATCGCGTCCAGCAGCTCCACCTGGTCCGGGCGCAGCTGACGACCTGCCCACTGCGACTCGGGGTGCGACGAGGTGCCGCCGCGTGCGACCTCCACCAGCTCGCGATCGGCGTTGCCTCGTACGAGGATGCAGCGCTCACCGAGCGACGTGAGCCGGTCGAGGACGTCGACCGGCATCGGTCCTGCCGCGTGGTCTCCCGTGACGACGATCCGGTCCGCCGTCGCCACCTCGGGCTCGGCCAGCACTGCGTCGAGCACGGGGAGGACACCGTGGACGTCGGAGAGCACCGCGACGGACGTGACCATCTCGTGACCGTACCGCTAGTCTCGCCGGGTGATCGCACCGTACGGACGCCCCCGCCGCCCGACCGCCGCGACCCCGAAGAGCGCCGTCCTTGCTCTCGTCGGCGTGCTCGTGGCGGCGACCGCGATGCTCTTCGCGGCGGCGCCGTCCGCTTCGGCCGCACCGGCCGACACGATCGCCAGCCTCGCCAACGACGCCCGCGCCGCGCAGGGCGCGAGCCCGCTCGCCCGCAACGCCGCGCTCGACGCCGTGGCCCGCGGGTGGGCGCACCAGATGGCGTCCAACGGGAGCCTGTCGCACAACCCCGACGTCGCTGACGAGATCCCCAGCGGGTGGCGCCGAGTCGGTGAGAACGTCGCGCAGGGCTATCGCACCGCCGCCCAGATGCACTCCGGTTGGATGAACTCGTCCGGTCACCGTGCCAACATCCTCGGCGACTACACCGACATCGGGGTGGCGTTCATCGAGTCGGGTGGCACGACATGGGGCGTCCAGGTGTTCGCGAACTATCCGGACGGGTCGGGGGCGCGTCCGGCTCCGCCGACTCCGTCGGCGACAACGACCGCGACGTCTCGTCCAAAACCCACGGCGACGGCGACCACGCGGAAGCCGGCGAGCGCGCCGCGTCCGCCCAAGGCGACGCCCACCCGGACCCCGTCACCGACCGCGACGAAGACGACGCCGACACCGACGCCCACCCCGAGCCCGACCCCCAGTGTGACGGCCTCACAGGCGGCGGCGCCTGGCACGCCGTCGTCCGGTCCGGGGCAGGACCCGACACGCGAGGTCGTGGCCGACGCCCCCGCCGGAAGGGCGATCGATCCCGTGGTCCTCACGGTGGTGGGTCTTGCCGCGCTGCTGGCGGCGATCGCCGCGCTGGTCGCCTGGCGCCGGCACGCCGTTGCCAGGGATGCGCGTCACCGCGGCTGAGTCCTACTCCGGCACCACCGTGAGGACGAGATCGCGCACGAGGGCCTGGAGCGCGGTGTCGTCGACGCCGATGACTCCGGGCAAGGTCAGGTGCTCGAGGAGCAGTCCGCTCATCGCGAGGTAGAGGAGGAGCGCCGTCGTCGCGCCTCCAGGGAAGCCTCCCTCGACGTGGGCGGCAGTGATCTCGTCGAGGTTGGCGCGGTAGCGCGCGGTGAACGCCTCCTGCAGCTCCGGCCGACGGGCCGCCTCGAGCCGGAGCTCGAACATCGCGAGGTAGCCCGCGCGGTCGGCGCGCGCCCGCTCGACGATGTCCTGCATGAGCACGACCTCGAGCTCGCGTGACGGCGGCTCGGCCAGGCGCGCGGCGGCCTCCTCGGGGTCGGGCGCGAGCCGGACGAACACGTAGTCGCTGAGGTCGCGCAGCAGCGCGTCGCGGTTGGCGAAGTAGTTCGACGTGGTCCCCGTGGGGACTCCGGCCTCCTCGTCGACGGCGCGGAAGGTGAGGCCGCGGGCGCCGAGGCGGGCGATCACCTCGATGCCGGCGTCGAGCAGGGCCGTACGGCGTCCGGGGTTGCTGACCATGGGGAGCATCCTCCCGTGTTCGCACGCAGATAACAACTACGCTTGACGTACTTCATCTGTCGTGGTTGAGTCGGCGGCATGCGAGAACTGACCTACTACATCGCCCTGACCCTCGACGGATTCATCGCCGGACCCGACGACCAGGTCGACTTCTATCCGGTCTCGGAGGACCACACCCAGCACATGAACGCCACCTATCCCGAGGTGCTCCCCACCCACATCCGCCAGGCCATCGGCGCTGACGACGCGCCGAACCGCCTGTTCGACACGGTCGTCATGGGGCGCCGGACGTACGACCCGGCGCTGGAGCTCGGCATCACCGACCCGTACGCGCACCTTCGTACGGTCGTCTTCAGCCGGACGCTCACCGAGTCGCCGGATCCGAAGGTGGAGGTGACGGCCGCAGACCCCGTGGCGCGCGTGCGCGAGCTCAAGGCGGAGGAGTCGCCGTACGGGATCTATCTGGCCGGTGGCGGCGCGCTCGCGGGCGCGCTGCTGGACGAGATCGACCGGCTGGTCGTGAAGAAGTACCCGGTCGTCGCCGGCGCCGGCATCTCGGCGTTCACGACGGACTTCCGCCCGACGCAGCTCGCGCTCGAGGAGGTGAGCACGTTCGACAACGGCTGCGCCGTCCTCACCTACGCGCGGGCGTGAGCGCGTCGGCGCGCAGCAGGTCGACGAGGGTGTCGACGTCGTACGTCGCGAAAGCCGCGACGTACTGCTCGAGCAGCACCGCGTCCCTTGGATCGAGCAGAGCGTACGGGGCGGGCGGCGTGTCGACGTCGACCTCCCGCAGTGTCCGTCGGGCTCGCTGCAACGCGCTGTTGACCGACGCGACCGTGGTGGCGAGGAGCGCCGCCACCTCCGCCGCCCGCCAGCGCAGCACGTCGCGAAGCACGAGCACCGCCCTCTGGCGCGGTGGGAGGTGACGGACGGCGGTGGTGAACGCGTCCCGTACGGCCTGGTGCTCCGCCGCGACCTCGGCCGGGTCGGGCGCGGGGAGGACGTCGACGATGGTGAACGCCGCCCCCTCCGTCGTGCCGAGGTCCGCTGGTCGCGGGAGGCGCGCACGGGACCCCAGGGAGTCATGGCACACGTTCGTCGCGATGCGGTAGAGCCACGACCGCACCGACGCACGTCCCTGGAACGTCCTTCGACCGCGCCAGGCCCGGATCATCGTCTCTTGGACCGCATCGTCGGCGTCGGACACTGATCCGAGCCGCCACGCGCAGTAGCCCAACAGGTCGGACCGATAGCGCTCCAGGTCGGCCGTCGCCACCGGCGCGACGGGCGTGATCATCACCGCCGCGCTCACCGTGCCGGCTCCGTGTCGAACACGACGGCGAGCGCGGTGGCGCGCTCGGTGCTGAGGAACTCCTGGTCGATCTGCGGTGAGGCGTGGATGCACAGCATGCGCAGGGTCTGAGGTCCGACCGCGCGGAACGCGTGCGGGGTGTGCGGGCCGACGACGACGACGTCACCGGCCTCGCCGTGCGTCTCTCCGTCGGCGGTGCGGATGTGCGCGACGCCTGCGAGGACGACCCACGTCTCGGAGTACGGGTGGACGTGGGCGTCGGGCCCCGTCCCGGGCGCGTTGTCGACGTGGAAGAACGAGATGCCTGACCCGTACGCCTCGCCCTCGAACCGCGTCGTACGGCTTCCGGGGAGTCGCAGGTCGGCTTCCTTTGCGACGATCAGCATGGGGTGCTCCTTCGTACGTCCGTTGTTCTGGTGACTCGATCGTCGGCCGGGAGACCGGCTCTCCGGATCCGTGCCGAGCACGGAGCCGCCACGGAATCGGCACGGGTCTTCCCTCTGTGGACGGCATACTGAGCGGGTGCCAGATCTGCGCGGCGACGCCGTCTCCCCGCGGGAGCGGGACGTCCTGGGCGCCGTGGCCGAGCACCTGACCAACGCCGAGATCGCACGTCGGCTGCACCTGTCCGTCCGCACCGTCGAGAGCCACGTCTCGTCGCTGCTGCGCAAGCTCGGAGCGCGTGATCGTCGCGAGCTCGCTGCGTGGGCCGCCGGGGCCTCGTCGGGAACGCAGGCGCGCGCTGCCGCCGGCGAGCTGGTCGGACTGCCGCGTCCACGGACGTCCCTGGTCGGGCGTACGGCCGAGGTCGACGCCGTCACCCGGCTCGTTGCGGAGAGCCGGATCACGACCCTCCTCGGACCCGGAGGTGCCGGCAAGACGCGGGTCGCCGTGGCCGTGGCGGACCGTTCGCGGGCGTGGTTCGCGTCGGGCGGTGCGTTCGTCGACCTGGTGCCGGCCGCCGAAGGAGCCGTCGACGCGACGGTCGCTGCGGTCCTGGGTGTCTCCCAACGCCCGCAGGTCAGCCTGGCCGACGCGCTCGCCGCCGGCCTGAGAGGGCGGACGCTGCTGGTCCTCGACAACGCCGAGCACGTGCCGGACGACGTGGCGAGGCTGGTCGCCCACCTCGCCGACGCCGTCCCTGATCTGCACGTCCTCGTCACCAGTCGTGAACGGCTCGGGGTCCCGGGGGAGGCCGTCTTCCTCCTCGCACCCCTCCCTGACGACGAGGCCGCGGCCCTGTTCGTCGAGCGCGCGTCGGCCGTGGACCCCGCCGTGACGCTGCGGGAGGTTGCTGCCGGCGAGCTGTGCCGGCGCCTCGACGGATCACCGCTGGCGATCGAGCTGGCGGCGGCGCGCGTCGCCTCGTTGGGGCTGGCCGGGGTCGAGGCGGGACTCGACGACGTCCTCCGGCTGCTCACCCTGGGTCGCCCCGCCGACCGTCGGCACCGGTCGCTGCGCGCGGTGGTCGAGTGGAGCCACGCCGCGCTCGCCGACGACGAGCGCGCGGCGCTGCACACCGTGGCGGTGTTCGCGGGCGCGTTCGACCTGGACGCGGCCGCCGCGCTCCTGCCGGACGAGGGGCGCGCCGGTGCCGCCGACCTGCTCGGGCGCCTCGCTGACAAGAGCCTCGTACGCCGTACGCCCGGTGCGGACGGCACCGACCGCTGGTCTCTGCCCGTCGGCGTCCGCGAGCTGGCCCGTGAGCGCCTTGCGTCGTCGAAGAGCGTGGGGGAGACCCGTGACCGCTACGCCGTGTGGGCCCGTGCGCGCGCTCGGGACCTCGTCGAGCGACGCCCGTACGCCGCAGCGACCCTCGCTGCGTGGGCGACGGATGTCGACGCCGTCATGGACGACCTGCGCTCCTGCGTGCCGGGGATGGGACACGGCGATCCCAGAGCGCACGGTCTCGCACGCGACGTGGCCACGCTCGCCTACGCCCGCGGGTTCGTCGCCGAGGCAGGACGACACTTCCGCACGGCCGCCGGCCTTGCGGCGCGGGGCCGTGAGGCGGCGGCCGACCTGACCGATGCCGCTGCCTGCGTCCACCTCGTCTCCGACGCGAGGGAGGCCTACCGGCTCCTGCTGGACGCGGCCGACGCCGCCCGGGGCGAGGATCCGGAGGTTGCAGCAGTCGCCCTGGCGTCGGCTGTCACTGTCGCGGAGCGGTTCCGTGGGGGCGGCTTCGCTACGGACCCCGACCCTGCGAGGTTGGAGTCCCTGCTGGCAGAGGCCGAGGCCCTCTCGGGAGACACGGAGGTGGCGCGCGCGTCCTTGGCCACCGCGCGTGCGTGGACCTCGGGGGCCGACCACCAGCACGTCGTGCCCGCGGCGGCGGCCGAGGCAGTCGCCACCGCGCGCGCCGACGGAGACGTCCTGGTCCTCAGCGCCGCGCTCGACGCGTCGTCCACCGCGGCGGCGTTGTCCGGTCGTCCCGACGAGTCGCTCCGGCTCTCTTCCGAGCGCCTCGAGCTGGTCACGGCGGCGTCGGCGGAACGTGACCCCCGAGGTGCGATCGAGGTGGTCGACGCGCTGCGCTCCGTGACGGCGTACGCGGTCGCGACCGGAGGGCTCGAGGTGGCGCTCGCCGCCACCCGTCGGGGCACCGAGAACCCGACGCTCGAGCCGCACCCGTGCTGGGCGAAGGGCAGTGCGATCGCTCCGCTAGCACTCGCCGGAGACTTCGACGGCGCCGAGCTCATGGCTGTCGACGTGTGGGCGAACGTCGTCGAGACACGGCGCTACCAGAACGCGTCGCTCGCGGGCCCGCTCCTCGGTGCCGTGCTCGCGGCAGGGCTGCGCGGCGACCCGGACGCGTACGACCTGTGGTGGGAGCGGGCGCGGCAGGTCGCCGCTCCGACACGGCTCGACCAGTCGCCGAACCTCGCGCCGTGGGCGGCCTTCGTACGGGCGCGCGTCGCGCTCGCAGAGGGTGACCACCTGGAGCGTGCGCTTGCTGAGGTGTCCGCGTCGTTCGTGCCTGGCAGGTTCGACGGCTATGCCGCCGTGATGGCAGCCGAGCTGGCCGTCGTCCTGGACAGTCCGGACAGTGACCGGCTGCTGGAGCGCGCGGAGCGGTACGCCCCGCACCACCGGTGGGTCGCCGCCGGCGTGCTCCGGGTCCGTGGTCGACGCGACGGCGATGAGGCGACGCTCGACGCGGCGGTCCGAGCGTGGGACGCGATGGGCGCCGCGTATGAACGCGAGGCGACACGAGTGCTCGCCGCACAGGCTGAGCGAGGACGGATGTCCTGAGGTTGCGGGTGGGTCAGGCCGACGCGAGCACGTCGTCGTCGCAGTCCCACGCCGGAGGGCGTTCGTGGCCCGACCTCTCAGCCGCGTCGATGTAGTCGGCGAGCGCCTCGCGAGAGTGAGCGATCTTGCTCATCTGGGCATCAAGCCGTTCGAGGCGTGTGCGCATCGCGGTCAGCAGCTCCGGACACCCGGTGAGGTCCGGCGCCTCACCGGTCGCGCACGGCAGCAGGTAGGCGATGTCGTCGGACGAGAGGCCCGCACCGAGCAGGTGTCGGATCTGCGTCACCCGCAGCACGGCGCCCTCGTCGTACGCCCGATATCCGTTGGACCCGCGCTCGGCCTCGAGGAGGCCCTGTGCCTCGTAGTAGCGCAGCTGGTGGGCGTTGACGCCCGTCCGCCGGCTCAGCTCACCGATCAGCATCGACGCTCCTTGACCTTCACACCGATATCAAGGTTGACGATTCTTCCATGAACGCAGACACCGAGAAGTCCGTGACAGTGATCGGCCTGGGGCTGATGGGCCAGGCGCTCGCCAGCGCCTTCCTGGAGGCCGGGCATCCCGTCACCGTGTGGAACCGTACGGCGTCCAAGGCCGAAGGGCTGGTGGCGCGGGGTGCACGGTCGGCGCCCACCGTGGGCGACGCCCTCGGAGCGAATGCCCTGACCATCCTGTGCGTCACCGACGACGAAGCGGTCCGTGAGCTGCTCGGTCAGGATGACGGAGGGCTGGACGGTACGACGCTGGTCAACTTCACCTCCGGCGACTCCGCCCAGGCTCGGAAGGTCGCTCGATGGGCAGAGCAGCGCGGCGCACGCTACCTGGACGGCGCCCTCATGGCCGTCCCTCCGGCGATCGGGTCCGCCGACGCGGTGATCCTGCTCAGCGGGTCGCCGTCCGACTTCGAAGCACACAGATCGACGCTCGACGTGCTCGGAACCACGACGCACCTCGGCGCGGACCCAGGCCTCGCCGCCTTGTACGACGGCGCCGGCCTCGCCATGATGTGGAGCATCCTGAACGCCTGGCTCCACGGGACGGCCATGCTCAAGACGGCCGGGGTCGACGCCGCGACGTTCGCCCCCTTCGCCCAGCAGATCGCCGTCGAGGTCGCGCAGTGGTTGCCGGGCTATGCCGAGCAGATCGACCACAGCTCCTTCCCTGCCGAGGTCTCGGCGCTGGAGACCGATGCGCGGGCGATGGCGCACCTCGTCGGGGAGAGCGAGGCGCTGGGCGTGAACGCCGAGCTTCCGAGGCTGATCCAGGCGATGGCCGAGCGTGCGATCGCCGCAGGGCACGGTGCGGAGCAGTATCCCGTGCTCATCGAGGAGTTCGGCAAGCCGTAGCGGTCGCCACGGTCAGAGGCGCTCGAACACCGTGGCGTTCGCGAGCCCGCCCGCCTCGCACATGACCTGCATGCCGTATCGGCCACCGCGCTGCTCGAGCACCGACAGCAGCGTCGTCGTGAGGCGGGCACCGCTGGCGCCGAGCGGGTGCCCGATCGAGAGCGCGCCGCCGTTGACGTTGACCTTTGCTGGATCGGCGCCGGTCTCGGCGAGCCAGGCGAGGACGACGCTCGCGAACGCCTCGTTCACCTCGAACGCGTCGATGTCGCCGATCGAGAGTCCGGCGCGCGCCAGCACCTTCGCGGTCGCCGGGATGATGCCGGTGAGCATCATGACCGGGTCGTCGCCCGTGACCGCGAACGCGTGCAGGCGAGCCCGTGGCGTCAGCCCTAGCCGAGCGGCCGCCTCCTCGCTCGTGACCAGGAGCGCGGCAGCGCCATCGTTGACCGGTGAGGAGTTTCCGGCGGTGACCAAGAAGTCGAGGTCGGGAAAGCGCTGCGCCCAGTAGTCGTCCTTGAACGCCAGACGCAGGCCCGCCAGCGTCTCGACGGACGTCCCCGGGCGGACGGTCTCGTCGTCGAAGACCTCGTGCACCGACCCGTCCTCGCGGGTCACCTTCACGGGAGCGAGCTCGGCGGCGAACAGCCCGTGGTCGTGGGCCTGCGCGGCACGGTGGTGGCTCTCGGCCGAGAAGGCGTCGAGCTGAGTGCGGCTCAGCCCCCACTTCTGCGCGATCAGCTCCGCGCTGATGCCCTGCGGGATCAGCCCGGACGGGTACCGGTCGGCGACTTCGGTCCCGACGAAGTCGCGTCCCAGAGTCTGGCTGCCGATCGGGATGTGGCTCATCGACTCCACGCCCGACGCGATGGCGATGTCGTACGCGCCGCTCATCACGCCCTGCGCGGCGAAGTGCAGAGCCTGCTGGCTGCTGCCGCACTGGCGGTCGACGGTCACGGCGGGGACGGACTCGGGGAACCCGGCAGCGAGCACGGCCCAGCGGGCGGTATTGCCGCTCTGCTCGCCGACCTGGCCGACGGTGCCGGTGATGACGTCGTCGACGGCAGCCGGATCGAGTCCGGTGCGCTCGACGAGCGTGCGCAGGACGTGGGCGTGAAGGTCGACGGGGTGGACCGAGGCGTACGCCCCGGTCGGTTTGCCCTTGGCGACCGGCGTACGGACGGCGTCGACGATGACGGCGGAGCGGAGCGGTGCGGACATGCGAGGCCTCCAGGCGTCTGAGTCTAGTTTTGTGAACTCAGTTGCACGCTAGCACCGCTGGGTTCAGTTGAACAGACCTAGATCCGGTGCGACGATGGCCAGGTGATCCTCAAGGGAGTGCTCAGTGACCGCGATGCGTGGAGTGCCGTCGGCCACTGCGCGATCGAGAAGGCCGTCGAGGTCGTCGGGACCCGCACGGCGATGCTCGTGATGCGCGAGGCTTACTACGGCACGACGCGGTTCGACGACTTCGCCGAGCGCGTCGGCATGACGCGCGCGACGACGGCGACCCGGCTGTCGGCACTCGTCGAGGCGGGGCTGCTCGAGCAGCGCGACTACCGCGAGGAGGGGCAGCGCACGCGCAAGGAGTACGTCCTCACCGACGCCGGACGTGACTTGGTCCCCGTCGTGTGGGCGCTGTTCCAGTGGGGGCGCAAGCACCTGCCGAGCGAGACCATCCTCGAGCTGGCCCACCACGACTGCGGCGCGCCCGTCGACGTCGAGGTGCGGTGCGCCGACGGTCACGAGGTCGGTCTCGACGACGTGGAGCTGCGGCTGCCGCGACGCTAGGTCTTGTACTCGACCCGCTCGCCCTCGCTGGGCTTCCAGATGGTGATCTCCAGCCGGTCGTCGCCGGCCGCTGCTGACGACGCACCCGTGAGGTCGGCGACGTAGAACGGGTCGAACACCTGCCCCCGCAGGTCCATCCCCGTCTTCTCGAACAGGTCGGCGGCGAAGCGGGCGTGGAGGTCGGGGGCCTGGAGGTTCGTGACACGGCCCCAGAGCTTGGCGTCGCCCTCTCCGAGCATGGGGTCCGTGGTGGCGGTATGGAGGCAGAACCGAGGGTCGCGGGCGAGGTCACGGAACTTCGTCGTCCCGGGCATGCCGACGAGCACCAGGTGGTCCTCGAAGAGCGTCGGTTCCATCGGGCTGATCCGCGGGAAGCCGTCGGAGCGCAGCGTCGCGAGCATGCACAGGTTGCCGGTCGCCGCGTGCCGCCGGGTGAAGACCTCGGCGATGCGCGGCGCCTCGTCCTGGAATGCGGCCCACGTGACCATCGCCGCCGAGACTACTCGCGCGACGCCGTCGGCGCCGGTCGGCACAATGGCACGCATGTCCGTCACCTTGCGCTGGATCACGGCCTACCTCGACCAGCCCGCTGCCACCGCTCCCGGCGCGCTGGCGTACTGGGAGGCGGTGAGCGGCACCCACGCCTCGGTGCCTCGGGGCGAGCACGACGAGTTCCGTACGCTGCTGCCGCCCGAGGGGGACGCCGCGCTCCGGTTCCAGGTGGTCGGCGACGGCGAGGCGCGTCTCCACCTCGACCTGCACGTCGACGACCCAGGTGCCGCGACGCCCGAGGCGGTGTCTCTCGGCGCGACGGTCGTGGCCGAGCCGGACTCGTACGTGGTCCTTGCATCCCCGGGTGGGATGCCGTTCTGCCTCGTCCCGAACGAGGATCAGCACGTCGTCCCGCCCCCGCCGAGGTGGCCCGCCGGCCACACGAGCGCCGTCGACCAGGTGGCGCTCGACATCCCGGCGGACGCGTACGACGTCGAGTGCGCGTTCTGGGCGGCGCTCACCGGCTGGACGTTGCGCGACGTGGACAGCCCGGAGTTCATGCGGCTGCCGCGGCCCGCCGCGATGCCGCTCGGGATCCTCCTCCAACGCCTCGACGACACCCCGCCCGGCCGCCCCGTCACGGCCCACCTCGACCTCGGCGCCGGTGGCGCTGTCGATGCCGAGGTCGAGCGCCACCTCGCGCTCGGTGCCGAGGAGCTGTGGCGCTCGAGCTGGTGGGTCACGCTGCGTGACCCGTACGGGCGGGTCTACTGCGTCACGCGGCGCAGCCCGGGCAAACCGGTCAGCTCATGACGGTGCGCGCAGCTGCGCGGCGAGCGGGCAGTCGAACGGGTCACGGGCGCGCAGACCGACGTGGTTGAGGTAGTCGACGACGATCCCGTACGACTCCAGCAGCCCGGCCTCCGTGTACGGGATGCCGTTCCGCTCGCAGTACGCACGGACGATCGGCTGCGCCTTCTTGAGGTGCGGTCGCGCCATGCTCGGGAACAGGTGGTGCTCGATCTGATAGTTCAGGCCGCCCATCATCACGTCGGTCACCGGCCCACCGCGCACGTTGCGCGACACGAGCACCTGGCGGCGCAGGAAGTCGAGACGCATGTCGCGCGGCACGATCGGCATGCCCTTGTGGTTCGGTGCGAAGGACATCCCGAGCGACACCCCGAAGACCGCCATCTGCACCGCGAAGAACGCGGCGGCCATCCCGAGCGGGAGGACGATCAGCAGTACGGCGACGTACCCGACGAGGCGTGTGGCGATCAGCGTGAGCTCGAGCCGTCGCCACGGCTGCCGCGACGTGCGATCCATGGTCGAACGGACGCTCGCGTAGTGAAGATTGAGCCCCTCGAGCGTGAGCAACGGGAAGAAGAGCCAGCCCTGGTGGTCGGCGAACCATCGCCCGAACGCGCTGCGTCGCTGCTGCACGATCGCCGGCGTGAACGCGAGGGCGCCGGGAGCGATGTCAGGATCGACCTCTTCTTGGTTCGGTCCCTTGTGGTGCTTGTTGTGCTTCGCGCGCCACCAGCCGTAGCTGAGACCGGCGAAGGGGCCCGAGAGGAGGCGCGCCGCCCATGCGTTGGCCGACGCCGACGCAAAGATCTGCCGGTGCGCGGCGTCGTGTCCCAAGAACCCGAACTGGGTGAGCACCACCCCCATCGCGGCTGCGACGGCGAGCTGCCACCACGAGGTGCCGACGGCGAAGAACGCCACCCACAGGCCGACGAACGCGCCGACCGCGAGCGCGATCTGGAGGCCGTACCAGCCTCGCCGTCGCCTCAGCAGTCCGCGCGCGCGCACCTCGGCGAGGAGCTCGGAGAATCGTCCGGTGTAGCGGTCGGAGGTGGTGGTCGGGGCCAGGGCAGTCTGGATGCTGCTCATGCTCATGGGAGGCTCGTTCCGTGAGGTCGGTGAGCACCACATGTGCCCTTTCCTCGACGTTAGAAACGGCATGCGTCCGAGACGAGGGTGCTGACGCCCCGAGGTGGGTGGGCCTAGCACCACCCCGCCTCGCGATATCGGTTTGATGAGACCGGCGGCTGCGGGCGATCATGCATGGGTGTTCGGGTCCTTCGTCGCAGGTGCTGCCGCCGGGTACGCGATCGCGATCCCGGTCGGCGCCATCACGACCTACCTGGTGATGCTCGGCGCTCGGCACGGTTGGCGGGTCGCCGCGGCGGGAGGTCTGGGCGTCGCGACGGCCGACGGCCTGTACGCGACGGTCGCCCTGACAATCGGCGCGGTCATGGCGCCGGTGATCGTGGCCGTGCAGACGCCGCTGACCTGGATCTCGGTGGTCGTGCTCGCCGGCGTCGGTGTGGCGCTCGCCCTTCCCGCACTGCGGTCCGCCCCCGCGCGCACAGCGGCAGCGGACACGTCGTTGACGACGGCCCGCCGTGCGTACGTGGTCGTCCTCGGACTCACGATCATCAACCCGGCGACCGTCGTCTACTTCGCCGCGCTCGTCGCCGGGTCGTCGTTCGGCTCGTTCGACACCCTGCCCGAGCGGGCCGCGTTCGTCGCAGGTGCCTTCCTTGCGTCCGTGAGCTGGCAGCTGTTCGTCGCCGGGGCAGGCGCGTCGCTCGGCCGGATCCTCACCGGGCCGACCGGGCAGCGGGCGACGGCGCTCCTCGGCGGCGCCGTCGTCATCGCTCTCGCCGTCAAGACCGGGCTCGGGGCATGAGGCTAGACCTCTGCGCCCACCGGAACGCCTGAGTCGTCGCCGACCGACCGCTGCATCCAGGCGACGTCGTGCCACGCGTTGTGCTTCAAGCCGATCTTGCGCAGCGTGCCGACCGGCTGGAACCCGAGCGCGGAGTGCAGCCCGAGGCTCGCGGCGTTCGGCAGCGTGATCCCGGCGAGCAGCGTGCGGAACCCGCGGCCGGCGAGCCGTGGCAGCAGCGCCTCGTAAAGCGCGCGTCCGGCGCCCGAGCGCGGCTGGTGACCCTGGGCGAGGTAGACGCTCACCTCGCACGACCACGCGTACGCCGCACGGGACTTGAACTCCGTGCCGTACGCGTAGCCGGTCACCTCGCCGCCCTCGCACAGCACCAGCCACGCGTGGCGTTGTTGCGCGGCCGCGATGCGTGAGGCCATCCCGGTGACGGTCGGCGGCTCGGTCTCGAAGGTGATCGCCGTGTCGCGGACGTACGGAGCGTAGATCGCGGCGCATGCGGGGGCGTCGGCGCTGGTCGCATCACGGATGTCGAACGGCATGCGGTGACCGTACTCGCTGAACGGCGCACGTCGCGGCGTACGCACTACCGTCGGTGACATGCCCGCGCGCCTCCTTCCGGTCCGTGTCCCGCGCTCTGCGACCGGAGCCGTGCTGGTGCTCCACGGCGGCGGCAGCCGCGAGGACGGCGCGATCGTCAGCCGCTTCCAGCCGTCGGTGGTGCGGATGGTCCCCGTGGCCTGGCGGCTCGCGCGGGTCGGCCACGGAACCCTCGCGGTCTACCGCCTCCTGAACTCCCACCGTGGATGGGACGAGGGTCAGAGCCCGCTCGACGACGTGCGGTGGGGGCTCGGGGAGGTCCGGGACCGCCACGAGGGCGTTCCTGTCGGGCTCGTCGGGCACTCGTTGGGAGGGCGCGCGGCGCTGCTCTCGGCTGGCGAACCGTCGGTCCACTCGGTCGTCGCTCTTGCCCCATGGGTCTACGCCGACGACGGAACGAAGGTCGATCCTCGGGGGCGTCATCTCATGGTCGTCCACGGGACCGAGGACCACGTCTCCGACCTCGGCCGCGCAGAACGGGTCGTCGACGCGTTGCGGCGGTCCGCCCAGGCGGGCCTCGTGCTGGTGGAGGGTGGGACCCACGGGATGCTCCGCCGTCGAGGTCGGTTCGAGTCCCTCGCCGCCGACTTCGTCGCTGCGACGATGCTCGACCGCGCGCCCACCGAGCCTGCGGTGCGTGACGTCCTCGACGGTGCCGCTCGCGTCCTCGTCTGAGCTGCTGGGAGGATCGGTGGATGAACTCGGTTGGCGACGACCTCGTCGCGCGTCTGCGTGCTGTCGGCTCGGTGTTCGCCGAGGACGAGGCGCGCATCCTCACCGCCTCGGCGTCCAGCCCGGTCGAGCTCGAGGAGTGGACGGAGCGTCGCCTCGCGGGTGAGCCGCTCGAGCACGTCGTCGGCTGGGCGGAGTTCGGCGGGCTGCGCATCCTCGTCGGCCCCGGCGTGTTCGTCCCGCGGGTGCGGACGGAGGCCCTCGCCCGCCGTGCCGCCGCGCTGACGGCCGAGGGCGGGAGGGTGCTCGACCTGTGCTGCGGCTCCGGTGCCGTCGGCGCGGTCGTTGCGCAGCTGCGCCCGGACGTCCGGGTCGTGGCCGCCGACATCGAGCCGGCTGCGGTCGCGTACGCGCGCCGCAACCTCCGGCCCGAGGATGTCTTCGAGGGCGACCTGTACGACGCGCTCCCCGACGATCTGCGCGGCAGCATCGACGTGATCGCGGTCAACGCCCCGTACGTCCCGACCGAGGCGATCGCGTGGATGCCGCCCGAGGCGCGCGACCACGAGCCGCTCGTCGCGCTCGACGGTGGAGTCGATGGTGTCGACGTGCACCGGCGGCTCGCCGCCGAGGCCCCGGAGTGGCTCGCACCGGGTGGCCACGCCCTCATCGAGACGAGCACGTCTCAGGTCCCGTGGACGGCGCTGGCGCTGGCCCGCCACGGGCTGCACGCGCACGTGGCCGACCACGACGACGAGATCGGTACGGCGGTGGTGGCCGGGGTCCCCGTACGCCAGGATCTGCCCGTCGAAGCGTTGCCGCCGTTGGAGTTCGCGTTCCCCGGTCCGCTGCGTGACCGGTTGGCAGGGCTCGTGCTGTCCGGTGCGAAGACGACCACGACGTCGTTGGTGGTCGAGCTCTTCGCAGAGGTGGGTGCGGAGCCGGCCGGTGAGCCGGAGGGGATGCCCGCGGTCGGTGAGCGCTGGCGGGTCATCGACTCTGCCGGTGAGACGCTGTGCGTCGTCGAGACCACCGACCTGCGCATCGTGCCGCTCGGCGAGGTGGACCTGCGCCACGCGCTCGACGAGGGGGAGGGCGACGAGACGCTCGCTCAGTGGCGCGCAAGCCACGAGGGCTTCTGGAACGGATCCGACATGCGGGCGTTCCTGGGTGACCCCGACTTCCGGGTCGACGACGAGACGCTGGTGGTGCTGGAGCGGTTCCGCGTCGTCGTCGATCAGCCCTTCTCGTAGAAGTAGGCGTTGCGTGCGATCAGGGTCCCCATCCCGATGCCGCCGGTGACTCTGATCAGGACGCCGTCGGGCGCGGGATCGCCGCCGCGCTTGTTCTTGATCGTCCCCCACCCGCTGCGCAGGTCGTCGACATCGACGGCCCATCCCGGCGGCGGGATCAGGACGAGGTTGCCGGTGCCGCCCTTGACCTCGATCTCGACGACGCGGTGCGGGCAGCGGGCCTCACGGAAGTCGAGCTTGACGTTGCCCATCGCTGGCGAGACGGTGATCCGCGGCGGGACCGTCCATGACCCCGAACGCTTGACGTCGCTGAGCATCGCCGTGAGCGTGAGCTCGCCCTGCACCTGAGCCGGCCCCGCCGTGGCGGCCGGTGACGGCAACGGCGTGTCGGCCGGCAGGTCGGCCACGAGTGCCTCGAGGTCTCGGAACGTCTTCGCCTGGTACGTCTGGTCGAGGCGCTCCCCGAGCTCGTCCGGCTCGAGCCGGCCCTCGCTGGCCGCGTCGCGCAGGATGTCGGCGATGCGTTCGCGGTCAGGATCGCTGGCCCGCAGGTCGCGCGGGTCGAAGGGGTCCATGGGCGACACCGTACCCGCGGGTCCTCCACCTCCCGGCACGGACCTCGTACGCTCGAGGCGTGCCGATCCCTCCGTACGTCGCCGCGCTCCGTACCCGCATCGGGACCGACCTGCTCTGGCTCCCGGGCGTGACGGCGGTGGTGCTCGACGACGACGGCGGCCAGATCCTGCTGGGTCGACGTGCCGACTCCGGCGAGTGGGCACTGCTCAGCGGCATTCTCGACCCGGGTGAGGAGCCGGCCGTCGGGATCGTGCGCGAGGTGCGGGAGGAGACGGGCGTCGACGTCGTGGTCGAGGCGCTCGCGGCGGTGACGGTCACGGAGAGGCTGCGCTATCCGAACGGCGACGAGTCTCAGTACCTCGACCTGTGCTTCGTGTGCCGTCCGGTCGACGCCGAGTCGGCACAGCGCGCCCACGCCGCGGACGACGAGTCGCTCGAGGTCGCATGGTTCGCGGTCGACGAGATCCCCGACGTGTTCGCGGCGACGTCCGCGGTCCGCCTCGACCGCACGCTCGACTTCATGCTCGCGCCTGCCCGCGGCCCGTGGTTCGGCCGCGCTCAGAACGGATGACGCCACGCCCCTGCCGTGGGAGCATGCCGGGCATGGATCTTCTGACCCGCGTCACGCTCGCCCTGCTCAGCGTCGCGGCCGGGGTCACGATCGTGGTCGTCGGAGCGACGTACCTCGTGATGTCGTGGATGGCCGCGTACGAAGCCTCCGTAGGCGACGTGGTGGGTGGATCGATGTTCTTCGGGTCGGGCAGCGAGGTCGCGTGGCAGGCGACCCTGATCGTGCTCGACTTCTGGGCCCTCGTGGTGCTCTTCCTGCTCCCGGCCGCACGCCGCGTCCCAGGCACGTGGCGGCTCGCGATCGCGGCAATGCTGTGGTTCGGGATCACGAGAGGACTCACGGCAGGACGGCTCGCGTCCGACGCTGTGCTCCCCTGGGAGTCCGCGTTCGCTGTCGTCAACGCTGTTCTGGCGGCGCTCGCGGTGGTCGGGATCGTGCGCGTCTGGCCGCTCGCCCGCGGTCGGGCCGCGCTCACCGAGCCGCGGCTCGCACCTGTCCCTGCGACCGGTACGCCGTCGGACTGAGGCCGCGCTCGCGCGAGAACGCGGCGCTGAGCGCGAACGGAGACGCGTAGCCGACCTCGCGCGCGATCGCGGTCAGCGTCCGGTCCGTCCGCTCGAGCAGGTCGGCAGCGAGCGCGAGTCGCAGGCTCGTCAGGTAGGCCATCGGTGGCTCGCCGACCACCGCAGAGAAGCGTCGCGCCAGCACCGCGCGGGAGACCTGGGTGTGGGCCGCGAGCGACGCGACCGTCCACGGCTCCGCGACACGCCGGTGCAGCTCTTGCAAGGCCGGACCGACGACGGGGTCGGCGGAGGCGCGGTACCACCCCGGAGCCGCGTCCTCCTGGTCGGCGAGCCACGTGCGTACGGCGGCGAGGACGACGAGGTCGAGCAGGCGGTCGAGGAAGACCTCCTGCCCCGGGACGTCGCGCTGCATCTCCGCGCACAGCAGCGCGACGAGGTCGGAGCTCCACTCGCCGCGTCGCAGCACGACGATCGGCGGCAGCGCGCGCAGCAGTCGCTCGCTCACCGCGGACGCACGCTCGTACGTGCCGGTGACGAGCATCGTCGCGCCGTCGGCCGCGTTGCCCCACGTCCGAAGGCCGAGCAGCATCTCCTCGGACATCGACCGACCGGAGGCGTCGACGCAGTGCTGGCCGGGCTCGACGAAGACCTGCGGAGGTGTCTGCGGGTCGTCGGCGATCGTGTACGGGTCGGGGCCGCGCAGCAGCGCGAGGTCGCCGGGCTCGAGCAGCGTCGGCGCGCCGGTCGCGGTGACGACCCACGCCGACCCTTGCGCGACCACGACGGCCGACAGCGGCGCGCGGTCGCGGATCCGCAGCGACCAGGGCGGCGCGAAGACCGAGCGCAGCAGGAACGCCCCGTCCGCGCGCGGGCCGTCGAGGAGCCCTCCGACGATGTCCACCCGACCAGCGTAGGCGCTCGTGAGACGTTCGCGTATGGAACTGTCCTTGTCAGCCATGGATCGTCTCGGCGCAGTGCAGTGAGATGGAGTCCTCATCAGCCACACCCACCCAGGAGGAACCCATGTTCAGCACTCACGACGCTCCCGTCCTCGTCGTCGGCGGAGCCGGCAAGTCCGCCCGCCGCGTCGCCTCCCGACTCGACTCTCTCGGCGTCCCCGTCCGCGCGGTGTCCCGTACGACGGCCATCCCGTTCGACTGGTCGGACCCGTCGACGTGGGACGCCGCCCTCGACGGCATCACGGCCGCCTATCTCTCGTACGCGCCCGACCTCGCCTTTCCCGGCGCCGCCGACCAGATCGCCGATCTCGCCCGCCGGCTTGCCGACCACCGGATCGAGCGCGTCGTCCTGCTCTCGGGCCGCGGCGAGGCCGGTGCCCGAGCGGCGGAGCTCTCGCTGCTCGACGCCGTTCCGACCGCACGGGTCGTCAGCTGCTCGTTCTTCGTGCAGAACTTCACCGAGGGCGTCTTCGCGTACGACGTACAGGCGGGCGAACTCGCGATCCCCGTCCCTACGGACGTCCCCGAGCCGTTCGTCGACCTCGAGGACGTCGCCGACGTCGCGGTCGCGGCGCTGCGCGACGACACCTATGCGGGTGAGGTGCTCGAGCTGACCGGACCCGAAGCGATGACGTTCGGCGAGGCGTGCGCGTCCGTCGGCGCCGCGCTCGGCCACCCCGTGAGCCTGCGCGCGATCTCCGTCGAGGAGTTCGTGGCGTCCGTCGTCGCGGCGGGCGAGCCTGCCGAGGTGGCGTACGGGCTGGCAGAGCTCTTCGCCGAGGTCTTGGATGGCCGCAACGTCGCCACCACCGACACGATCGCGCGCGTGCTGGGCCGACCTTCGACGTCCATGAGCGCTGCTGCACAGCGAGACGTCGCCCAGCTCGCGCACTGACGGGACGCAGTTCGTCTGTGCGCCCGACAGACGAGACGGGCGGTGAGCCTGCCGTCACCGAGCTTCCTCGGATGACGGCGGACCCACCGCCCGTTCGCGCTGCGGAGCCGCCTACTCCAGCAGCGCGTCCAGGGACCTCCCGAGGAGGTCGCTCCGTGCGTCGGCGTCGAGGCCCTCGAGCCCGAAGCCGAACAGCACCGAGTCGTCGGTCATGACGGCTGCGCCCTCGTCGACCGACTGCTGACCGCGCTCCCAGTCGTTCGGGTTGCCCGGCGAACCAGCCGGTGCGCCTGGCACCGTCCAGTCACCGAGGTCGGACTCGAACGACGTGTCGCTGACGGTCGCGCCGCCCACGGTGACGCTCGCGTCGTCGATCCACACGCCGAGGTTGGTGGTGCCCCAGTCGGTGGCGTAGACGATCGCGACCTCGACCTCCTGGCCGGCGTAGGCCGACAGGTCGGCCTTCCAGTCCTGCCAGCCGGCAGAGTTGCCGCTGAACGCGTTCCACTCGCCCGTGGTGCCGGTGGGCTCGCAAGCTGCGTTCATGTAGTGGCCAAGCTGCGGATGGATCTCGGCGACCCAGCCCGAGGTGCAGCTGTCACCGGTGCTCTGCGTGGTGTCGGAGGTGCCGCCGGTGTCCGGCAGCGTCGTCCAGTCGTCGGTCCCGACCGGGCGCACCTCGACGAACAGTGCGTCCCAGTCGGCCTCGACGTCGGCACTGAACTTGAAGTCGACCGAGCCCGACGTCGCCCCGGTCAGGTCGACCGTCGTTGCGAGCCGCTTGTACGACTGGTCGGCCGAGCCTGCGCTCATGAACCACTCGCCGGTGTACGGCGAGTACGGGTCGCCGAACCCGCGCAGCCACGACAGCGGAGCGCTGGACGCGAACTGCGGGAACTCGTCGGCCGGCAGGAAGGACGACGTCGCAACGAAAGCGCCCGTGTGGTCCTGCGTCGCGTCGAGCTGGGCGGCGAATCCGGCGAACGGCCCGTCCTCGTCGCCCGACAGCGCGAACGCCGTCCCGTCGTCGCGCGTGCCACCGTTGTCGACGTACTGGTACGACCCCAGCCAGTACTGGAGGAAGTCGTTGCCCATCGGCAGGCACGGGTAGGCGCCCGGCGTCGTGCACGAGCCGGCCGTCTCCTCGTCGGGGTGGTAGTAGTACGAGCCGTCCGCCGCCTGTGCGTAGAGCGCGTACTTGCCGGCGATCAGCACCTTGCCGCCGTCGTTGAGGTAGTCGCGGACCCGGAGCTCGGTGTCGTAGCCCCACTTCGCCGCGGAACCGCCGGGCTGGCCGACGTTGCGCGGGATGATGTCGTTGCCCGTCTGCCAGACGACCGCGTCGTAGTGCGACAGGACGCCGAGGTCGTGCGGTGCCTTCCGGCCGTTGGCGTCGATGTCGTACACGTCGGTGCTGAAGCCGGCATCGTCCAGCGCCGCTGCGTACGCGGCGACGGCGTTCGGTCCGCCGGTCTGGGCCGGTGATGCGCCGGTGTAGTCCTCGGCGGCGAGGATCAGCACGTCACCGCCGATGTCGCTGGCGACCGTGTAGGAGAAGGACTCCTTCGCGCTGCGCAGCGGCTTCACGTTGAGGCCGGTGAAGATCACCTCGACCTTGTCGCCAGGCTTCTGTCCCTTCACCGCGGCGCGGTACTCGGCGTAGTGCTTGTCGTTCTCGCCGCCGTACTTCTCGCCGCCCTTCCACTCCTTCATCGGAGTGATGCCGCGGATGCGCCCGTTGATCTTGTACGTCATGAGCAGGCCCTTGAGCTTGCGCTTGGCCGTGACCGCGACGGTCTGCTTCGTGCCGTACGAGGTCGTGAACGCGTCGGGCCGAATGTCCTTGACCCGCTGGCCGATCGAAGACTTCGGGTCGTCCGGGTCGTGCGCCGACTCCGCGAGCGACAGGGCGAACGGGATGTTCTTCTCGAACTCCGCCTGGACGAGCTCCTCGTCGTCCGGGAACGCGAAGACGCTCGTACATGCCTCGGGCTCCCACTCGTCGTCAGGATCGACCGCACTGGCCGTCGCGCAGGTCGCCATCTCCGGCGTGAACGCGAGCGTGCCCTGCTCCTCGTGGGTGTGGCCGTCGGTGTCGCCGTTGGTGGTGTAGAGCTCGGCGGAGATGTCCGGGTCGTATCCGGGGATCGCCGAGTTGGCGTCGTTGCCGGCGAGCGCGGTGTAGATCTCGTCGTCCGGCGTCGGGGTGTCGACCTGCCACCCGGTGCCGTAGAGCAGCAGCTCTGCGGCCGAGTGGTAGTTGACGAAGAACTCGAACCCGACCTTGTCGACAAGGCCGACGGTCGCCTGCGTCTCGGGCTCCGAGGCCGGCTCCGGGCCGCGGTAGGTGTCGCTGAAGGGCTGCGGCGAGCTGCCCTCGTTGTCGTAGCCCCACTTGAACGGGAAGTTGCGGTTCATGTCGACGCCGTCACCCACGGTGACCTGACCGTCGCCGTTGTTGTCCCGCACCGTCTTGCGCCACTCGCGGTTGCCCTCGGTGAAGGTGAAGTCGTAGCCGTCGGGGTTCTGGACGGGCAGGAACCACAGCTCGGTGGTGTCGAGGATCTTGGTGATCCGGCGGTCCTTGCCGTACTGGTCGAGCATGTGGTGCATGAGGCGCTGGACCATCTCGGGCGTGATCCACTCGCGCGCGTGCTGGGCGGCGCCGTAGAGGACGGCCGGCTTGCTGCCGTCCTTGGTCTTGCTCGCGTTCTTGCCGACCTTGACGGCGAGGATGTCCTGGCCGGTGCCAGACTTGCCGGCCTTCACAAGCTTGGTCAGCTTCGGGTAGGCCCGTGTGGTGGCGACCATGTCGTCACGGATGCCGCCGGCCTCGCTGTAGGAGGTGAACACCTCGTAGCCCGCGGCGGACTGGCGTGCGGAGAGGGTGGTGGCCTTGACCCCGTCGATCTTCTTGAGCTTCAGCGGCACGCCCTGTTCCACGAGCTTGGCGGCCTCGCCGGTCGGGAGGACGACCTCGACCTTCGCCTTGCCGTCACCGGTCGGTGCAACCACATCGTGTCCGCGGTCGACCCCGGCCTCGCCGAGGAGGTCGAGTCCCTTCGCATCGACTGTGGCCGTATAGATCTCGAGGTCACCTGGCGGGGAGTCCGCGGACGGTGACGCTGGTGGAGACGCGGCGGCCGGAACGGCTGCCAGGAGCCCTCCGACGAGTGCGGCGGTGAACACGATCGCTACAGGACGTCTCATGCTGTGCCTCCACGGGGCCAGGTCGTGTCTTGTCCGACACGTACTGCCGAAAATGTTCCAGTGTCGAGGCACCGTGTCAACGGTTGTGCTGAGCAACCTGCCTAGCGGCCCGCGGCGACGAGGCCCGTCTCGTACGCGATCACGACCGCTTGAGTGCGGTCGCGGGCGCCGAGTTTGGCCAGGACGTTGGCCACATGGGTGCGGACCGTCTCGACCCCCACGACGAGCGCCGTGGCGATCTCCGGGTTGGACATTCCCCGCGCGACGAGCGCGAGGACCTCGGCTTCCCGCGGTGTCAGCGCGGGCCCACCGTACGAGATCCGGGCCGTGCCGTGTCGCAGGGCGATCCGGCGTACGGACTCGGGGAACAGCAGGCTCTCGCCGGCTGCCACCGCGCGCACCGCGGCGACGACCTGGTCGGCATCGGCGCGCTTGAGCAAGAACCCCGAGGCGCCGGCTCGCAGCGCGTCGAAGACGTGGTCGTCGCTCTCGAAGGTCGTCACCACCAGCACGCGAGGCGCCGGGTCCAGCGTGAGCACGAGCTCGGTCGCACGGATGCCATCGACGTCAGGCATGCGCACGTCCATGCACACCACGTCCGGCGAGAGCGACCGGGCAGAAGCCAGAGCGGCCGCGCCGTCGCCCGCCTCACCCACGACCTCGATCTCTGGATCGCTCTCGAGGATCGCCCGCAGGCCCCGCCGTACGAGGGGCTCGTCGTCGACCAGCAGGACCCGGATCGTCCCGTTCATGGTCGTGGCTCCCTGTCGATCCCGAGCGGGACGCGGGCGAGGAGCACCCACGTCGTCGCGTCGACCGTACCGACCTCGAGCTTGCCTCCGAGCAGCGCCACGCGCTCGCGCAACCCGGCGAGCCCGTGGCCGGAGCGTTGCCCGCGAGAAGTGGCGCGGGCCCCGATCCCGTTGCGGACCTCCACGACGAGGGCGGGTCCGAGGTGCGTCGTGAGCACGATCGCCGTGCCGTCGCCGTGCTTGTGCGCGTTCGTGAGCGCCTCTTGCACGATCCGGTATGCCTCGCGCGAGACGAGCGGCGCGATCCCGGCGGGCTCGGCGAGGTCGGCACGGACGTCCGCGCCCGCGGACACGTACGACGCCACGAGCGCCGGCACGTCGGTGAGCCGCTGCTCGGGAAGGCGGGCGGTGGGTTCGTCGCGCAGCACGCCCAGCGCGTGGTCGAGCTCGTCGAGGGCGTCACGAGCGGTCCGCGCGATGATCTCCAACGACTCGGCGGCGTGCTCGGGATCGCGGTCGACGACGCGGCGTCCCGCGACGGCCTGCAGCGAGATCACGCTCAGCGCGTGGCCGATGCCGTCGTGAAGGTCGCGCGCCAGCATGCGCTGACCGTGCTCGCGGCGGATGCGCTGCTCGGCGACGGCAAGCCGATCGGTGTCGGTCGGGCCGAGGCAGACGACGGCGAGCCTGGCGAGGAGGATCCCGAGCGCGGCGACGGCGGCGAGGATCCCGACCACCGCACCCACCGCCGCGTACCAGGGAAGCTCGCTCGCGGCGAGCGGGATGCCAACGACCAGTGCCGTGCCGGTCAGCCCGCCCAGGAGCACGTGGGCGAGCACGAACCAGGTCGTCCGCCAGCGGTGGCGCCGCGGCTCGGCCGGCTCCTCGACCAGCTCGCCGTCGGGGTCGAGCAGGATGCGGGCCGCCGCGACCTCGACGTCGCGCACGCCGGGGAACAGCGACACCGCGACGAGCAGCGCGACCACGAGGACGACGCCGACCACGCCCACGAACACGTGGGCGGTGGTGCGCCCCACGGCGGCGACGCTGAGACCGAGCAGGCCGAACGCCAGGAACAGCGCTGCGCCGATGAGGAGGAAGACCGTACGGAGCAGCGCCGTCCTGATCGCACCGGCTGCGCTCATGCAGCCATCCTGCCGGGCGAGAGGTCCGCCTGCGGAGCGGGCCGGTCGTCCAGGCGGCGTCGGCGGACGTATCCCCAGACCGCGACGGTCAGGGCTGGTCCCCACAGCCAGAACGGGAGGAGGAGCAGCATCCACAGCGCTTCGCGGTCTCCGTCGGCGGCCTGTTCGACGGACATCAGCGCGATCGAGGGTGCCGAGGCGGTCAGGACGAACGCGACCGCATAGCCAGGGACTGCCGCGGCCGCGACGGGAACGGCGCGACCCCCCACGGACGGCATCCAGGCGGGAAAGACGCGGCCCCACGGGCGGAGCAGTCCCAGCGTCAGGACCGCACCGCCGAGAGCTGCCGCACCGAGCATCAGCCCCCACAGCCGCATCGACGGATCAAGGTCTGCAGGCGTGATCGGGCCGGTGAAGAGGCTGTCGGGGACGAGCCAGGTGGCACGGATGGCGACGTACGGCAGAGGGCTGAGGATCGCGAGGACCGTGGCGACGGTGGCGACCCGGTCGAGGCGTGCGGACGGGCGTCTCAGCCGTGCGGTGAGCGGTGCCGCGAGGGGGAGCGTGGCCGCCATCCACTGGACGGTCGCGAGGGCGAGGCCCACCAGGAGCCACGGCCGACTCCCGACCCGGGCGAAGCCGCCGCCGAGCTCACGCACCATCTCGCCGACCGCGTCGGGAGCCAGCGATCCCGAGGCGGCTCCCCACCACGCGACCAGGCCGACTACGACGACGGCCGTCGTACGCGCAGCGGTCGATCGGCGCAGGGCCGCGACGAGGAGGGCGATCGCGACGAACGGGATCGTCATCGCGCACACGTAGCCGACGAAGGAGATCAGCTGCGTGTCCATGCACGACAGCGCGAGCACGACGGTGACCGTCGCGGCGGGGACGAGGAGCCGTTGACGTTGCGCCGGCGTACGGGCCTGGCTTCGGAGTGCGGCCGCGACGGCGAGGCCGAGCATCCCGGCCATCAGGACGAAGGTCGCCGGGAGCGGGCCGGGGAGCAGGGCGACGACGGAGACGCTGCCGGAGCTGGCGTCGAAAGGGTGGGTGTCGGGCTCGACAAGCCACCACAGGGCCAGGGCGGCCGCGAGGGTCGACGTGACGGCGAGTGCGAGGGGTGAGCGGGCGCGGGCGCCGAGGGCGTTGAGCACGAGGACCTCCTGAGAGGGGATCGGGACTCGTCCAGCCTCGCGACGACGCGCACCGCCGGACTCCTCCGTACGGGGGAGACCGGCGGCGTCGGCGGGGGAGATTCGCGGGTTCAGATCACCACGCGGGCAACTCGGCGGGAGCTGGCCGCGCCGGCGAGGACGAGGGTGGTTGCGACCGCCACGCACAGCAGGTACTGGATGACCACCGACGGCTGCGCCACCGGCTGTGTCCCGACGATCGGGACCATCACGAGGAGCACACAGACCGTCGCCAGCCCGACACTGACCGTGAGCGGGACGAGGGTCTCGCGCATCCGTGCGCGGTCGAGCGTGCGAGGGTCGGTGCCGGCGAGGGTCAGTGCGCGGTACTCGGCGTGCTGCTCGATCACGCGACCCGCCTGCATCACCCCGGTCGACACTGCGGCGAGGACACCCGCGATCGCGAGCGTCAGAAGGCCGCCCGTCTTGAGGTCGGCGATGAATGCCGCCTCGTCGACCCGCCCGCTGTCGGTCGGGTCGAGCAGCGAGAACGTGCTCGTCAGGCCGGCGATGAAGGCCGCGAGAGCGACGCCGCCGACCGAGCGCCACGCCGACTTGGGGGAGTCCGCGATCCGCCGTCCGGCGAGCAGGGTCGGTACGGAGCGCGCCGCGCCCGCCGTCATGCGCCCGGCGATCCAGAGGACGAAGGGGCCGACGAGGTTGAGCGTCGCGAACATCGCGAGCAGCAGCGCCACGAGCACCGCGAGCGCGACTCCGGCCGAGCCGCCGGTGAGCTGCGGCGCGACGATGAGGGCGCCGGCGACGGCGAGCATCACGAGGACCCGCACCGCTCGCATGCCCGGCGGCGTGACGCGCTGGGCGACGCCGAGCGGGGTGATCGCCACCCGACGCAGGCTCGCGATCGCCGAGAGCACCGCCACGGCGAGGACGGCCGCGACCGCGCCGATCATGACCGGCACACCGACCCAGAGCTCGGACAGTCCGAAGCTCCGCCCTTGGAAGCGCACTTGTGCGACCGCCGGCACCAGCACCGCGTACCCGACGAGACCGATCAGGGCACCCACCGCCGCCTGGGCCGCGGCGTCGAGGACGGTCAACCCGGTGACCTGGCTGCGGGTCGCGCCGCACAGTCGCAGCGTCGCGAGGCGCGCGTCGCGTCGTGCCGCCGCCATCCGGGCGGCTGCCGCGCCGAGGGTGGCGAGCGGGACGAGCAGGAGGAGCGCCGCGATGCCGGCGAGGAGCGGGTACTGGATCGCGTAGGGGGTCTCGGGGGCCTCGAGCCCGGCCCGGATCCCGTCGGCTCCACCGGCTCGGTCCCAGAACGCTTGGACCCCCGCGATGACGACCAGCAGGACGGCGGTCGACGTGGCGAAGGCGACGACGGCCAGCACCGCGGTGAGGCGGCGCGGATCCTCATCGCCTGCACTCCGGGAACGAAGCAGCGACCACAGGCGCAGCGTCGTCATCGTGTCGCCTCCGCGACGTACTCGCCGGTGACTCGTCCGTCGCGCATCGTGATCGTGCGCGCGCAGTGGCGTGCGACCCCGGCGTCGTGGGTCACGACGACGAGCGCGGCGCCGGTGCTGCGGGTCGCCGACGTGAGGACCGAGAGCACCTCTGCGCCCGTCGCCTGGTCGAGCGCCCCGGTCGGCTCGTCGGCGAACACGACACCGGGCGCGCCCGCGAGGGCTCGTGCGATCGCGACACGCTGTGCCTGACCTCCCGAGAGCTCCCCCGGTCGGCGCTTCTCCATTCCGCCCAGCCCGAGATGGCCGAGCCATGCTGCGGCGACCCGGGTGGCCTCGACGCGAGACGTCCCGGCGAGCATCAGCGGGAGCGCGGCGTTCTCGACCGCGGGCAGCTCGGGGAGGAGCTGGCCGGACTGGAACACGAAGCCGAAGTCCGTACGCCGCAGCGCCGTACGACGACGGTCGGACAGTGCCGCGAGGTCGCTGCCCTGCCACGTGACCGATCCTGAGGTCGGGCGGATCACCCCGGCGAGGCAGTGCAGCAGAGTGGTCTTGCCGGAGCCGCTGGGGCCCATGATGGCGACGGACTCGCCGGGGGCGACGGCGAGATCGACGCCGGCGAGGGCGTGGGCGGTGGTGGGGCCTTCGCCGTAGGTCTGGACGAGGTCGCGAGCGACGAGCGGTGCGTTCATGCCGCCACGGTAGGAATTCGCAGGGGTGGGTTTCGTCGGTCTGCGGGACGGGACTGCGGCTCGCGCGTCATACTCCGGTCGGACGGCGAGCGAGGAGGACACGTGGCGGACGGCGAGCTTCTTGCGCAGGCCTACTCGGCGGCCTGGCAGCACCGGGAGACCACCGGCGACGCCTCGCGCTGCTGATGCGGGCATGGACGCGAGGGACGCCTCCCGAGCGTCTCTGGCGGCCGATGCTGTGGAGCGGGGTCACGTCCACCTTGGCCACGGTGCGTCTCCTGTACCTGATGCTGCGGACACCGAAGGAGTTCACGCTCCCGCGCGGGGTGGTCAAGGTCGGAGAAGTGCGCGAAGACGACGAAGACTTCGCCGTGGAGAGCGCGCTCCCTTTCCATGCGGAGGCGGGCACACAGGCCGTGCTGGCATGGGCGTGGCCGATCACGCACGACCCCGCCGATCTCGACGACATCGACGACGTGCCCGTCTGGCTCGACGTGATCGAGGGAACTGACGTCGCCGCCGTGATGATCGGCGAGCGCCGTGTCGGCACCACGACGGTGCCCGAGGGGACGTACGACGCGCTCCGACTGCTCGACCGTCGCCAGCGCAGGTGTGTCCCGGACGGTTCGCTCGACCTGCGGCGGCTCCCCGACGGGCAGCTCGTGGTCGAGCACCTCGACGTCGAGCTGCCCTGACGCGCCGAGAGGCTAACGCTGCCGGACGGCGTAGGTCAGGTGGGTCACGTTCCGCGACGACTCCGCGCGAACCTGCTCCAGAGCGACGCGGTCGGCGTCGACGCCGTCGAACAGGCGGACCCCGCACCCGAACAGCACGGGCGACAGCGCGATCGAGAACTCGTCGACCAGGCCCGCGTTCACATACTCGAGGATCGTCTCGCCGCCGCCTGCGATGCGGACGTCGCGGTCGCCGGCGGCCTCGCGGGCCTGGTCGAGCGCGGACTCGATGCCGTCGTTGACGAAGTGGAAGGTGGTCCCGCCCGGCCGCTGCCAGGGCTCACGCTTCTCGTGCGTCACGACGAAGACCGACGTGTGGAACGGCGCCTGCTCCGGCCACATCGCCTCGCCGGCGTCGAACATGCGCTTGCCCATGACGCTCGCGCCGGTGCGAGCGAACGTCTCTCGCAGGATGTCGTTGTCGCGCCCCTCCTCGCCGCCCTCGCCGAGCAACAGGTTCTCCCGGAAGAACCGCTGCGGGAACACCCACTGCTGCAGCTCCCTCCACTGCTTCCCCATGAGCTCGTCCGAGGACTCGGGCGCGATGAAGCCGTCCAGCGACATCGACACGCTGAAGAACGCCGTCCCGGCCATCAGCCTTCCTCTCCCGACCGAGCGATCTCGGCGACGTAGGCAGCCAGGTTGCCCAGAGTCTGCTGGCCGCCCTCGATCGCGTGGAACTTCTCGACGGCCTCGGCGCGCAGCTCCGCGGTGGGGAACACCGTGCGCATCTCGATGCGGGTCGCCGCCCCGTCCGGCTCGAACGTCAGGACCGACTCGAAGGCGTTCGGGTCGTCGCGGGACTCACCGTGCAGCATCGCGATCCGCTCCGACGGGACGATCCCGGTCCACGTGATCCACTCCTGGTAGTCCGTCCCGTCCGGTCCGTGCATCACGAAGTCCCACTCTCCGCCGACGCAGAACTCGAACGACCGTGTCGTGGTGGTGAACCCCTCCGGTCCCCACCACTGCGACAGGTGCCGCACCTCGGTGAACGCCTCGAACACCAGCTCCCGCGGGGCGTTGATGACCCGTGAGATGACGATCTCGCGGTCGGCTGCCGTCGACGTCGGCGGCGTTCCTTGTCCTGTCGTGCTCATCAGTCGATCTCCTTGTCGTGTCGTGTGAGGTCCTGCACGTAGGCGTCCAGGCGGTCGAAGCTCTCGTTCCAGAACTGCTCGAACCCGCCGGCCCACTCGTGGACCGGGCGCAGCCCGCGGGCGTCAAGGCCGTACAGACGCTGCTTGCCTGCCTTGCGGTCTCGCACCAGCCCGACCTCCCGAAGCACCCGGAGGTGCTTGGACGCCCCTGGCTGCGTCATCCCCAGCTCCTCGGCCAGCTCGGTCACCGGCCGCTCGCCTGTCCGCAGCAGCACCAAGATCTCCCGGCGCCGCGGCTCGGCGATCGCGTTGAAGACGTCCGACGTCGTTGCTGCCCGTGCCATGGGAAGAATCATATACCCATATCGGCATGCGTCAAGCAGTCAGAGCGCGAGCGTCGCGCCGTCCCACTCCCGACGCCACCAGCGGTCGTGGGTGACCAGCACGACCGGGACGCGCGACGCGGCGAGCGCCTCCTGGAGCTCCTCGACGAGCGCGACCGACAGGTGGTTGGTCGGCTCGTCGAGGAGCAGGAGCTGCGGGTGCTCGCTGACGACCCGCGCGAGGGACAGCCGTCGTTGCTGTCCGATCGACAGGTCCGCCACCGGCTTGTCGAGGTCGCGGGGGTGCAGCAGGCCGGTCTCGCGCAGCGCGTCGCGCCACTGCTCGGCCGGCGCGTCGCGGCCGGCGGCGAAGGCAGCGAGCGCGCTCGCGCCCGGATCCGCATACGCGTCCTCCTGCGGGAGGTAGCCGACCCGCAGCCGACGCTGCCGTCGTACGGTCCCGGAGTCGGGCTCGAGGACGCCGGCGAGGACACCGAGCAGCGTGGACTTTCCTGCGCCGTTGGGACCGACGACCAGCAGCCGGCTGTCCGCGGTGACGTCGAGCGCGTCGAGACGCAGGCGTCCGGCCACCACGACGTCGCGGACGGAGACGAGCACGCCGTCGGCGGGTGCGGCGTCGACGAGTCCGGTGAACGCCCGCTTCTCCGGCGGCGGTTGAACCGGGTGGTCCGCGAGCCGCGCGAGCCGGTTCTCGGCATCGCGGACCCGCCTCGACACCGCGGCGTCCTTGCGCTCGCCGAGGAAGTGGCCGATGAACTTGTCGTTGTCGCGCGGCGCACGGTAGCCCTGGTGCCCGACCTGCCGGCTGCCGTTGGTCACGACCGCCTTCGCCTCCGCGTACGCGGTCTCCCACGCGTCGCGCGCCTGCGCCCAACGCAGGCGGGCGGACGCCTTCGCGTCGAGGTACGCCGTGTAGTCGCCGGTGTAGCGGGCCGATCCCGTCGACGTGGTGCCGTCCGGCGCGACGTGGAGGGTCGGGTCGAGGTCGAGGATGCCGGTGCAGGTCGCGTCGAGGAGGGCACGGTCGTGCGAGACCACGACGACCGCGCCGTGCTGCTCGGCGAGCGCGCGCTCCAGGTAGTCCACCGCCGCGTCGTCGAGGTGGTTCGTCGGCTCGTCGAGAAGCATCAGGTCCGCCGACACGACCAGCGCCAGCGCGAGCGCGAGCCGCGAGCGTTGCCCGCCCGAGAGGGTCGAGAGTCGTCGGTCCGAAGGGACGTCGCCGAGCCCGAGTCCGGCGAGGGCGCGTGCTGCCCGCGCGTCCGCCGACCAGCCGTCGCGCCGCTCGTACTCGTCGAGGACGTCGCCGTACTCCTCGAGCACCGCCTCGTCACCGTCGGTCATCGCGTGCTCGAGCGCGCGCATCCGCGTCTCGAGAGTGCGGAAGTCGGCGAGCGCGGCGTCGGCCGCATCGCGGATCGTGCCGTCGTCGGGGAGGTCGGGGACCTGGCCGAGGTATGTCACATGCGCGGGACGCGTGACCGTGCCGTCGTCGGGCGCCTGGATCCCGGCGAGCACACGCAGCAGCGTCGACTTGCCGGCGCCGTTCTCGCCGACGAGCCCGAGGCGCTCACCGGGAGACGCGGTCAGGGCGACGCGGTCGAGGACGGTGCGCAGCCCGTACGCGACGGTGATGCCGCGGGCGACGAGCGCGCGGCTGGTCGCGGCGGCGAGCGAAGCGGCGGGGGGATGAGCAGAAGAAGACACCGAGGAACCTCGTGGGGTCCGGAGGGGCTCGCCGGGCACGTGGCCTCGGACGCGAGCGGAGTCGGTGTCAGTTCTTCATCGCCCATCCAGGATGCCATGCCGGGTCAACCGATTAACGCTGAGCGAAGAACGCCGGTCGATTGCTCAACGCTCGTCGAGCGTGCCGCGGCGCACCGAGACTCCGCCCCAGATCGCGACCCCGCGGACCCGTACTGTCGGCGAGTTCGGCCCGACCTCGCTGTCGTCGGTCGGACCACCGAAGCCGCCCATGATCCCGATGCCGTCCATCACGACGCGGGTCGTCGGGGCGACTACGACCTCGGCGCCACCCATGATCGCGTTGACGGTGATGACGACCTCGGGTGCGCTGAACCGGGCGCGCCGGGTGTCGATGAGCGCGCCGCCCATCACGGCGGTGACGGTCAGGTGCTGCGGGACCAGCCAGTCCCCGCGCCGCTCGAAGCCGCTCATGATCGCCACCCCACGTTCGCGTGCGGGGCCGGCCGGCACGACCGCATTCACGTGCTGCGCCGGCTGCGCGGGGCGGACCGGGAGGGCCTGCGCGAAGGGCGGCGCATCCGGCAGGTCGGCGGTCAGCGGGACGAGGTCGGCGACCGTGCGGGCCGTGTAGGCGGCGCCGAGCCGCTCGTCGAGCTCGTCGGCGTCGATGCGCCCGTCGCCGGCGGCCGCGCGCAGGATCTCGGCGACGTGCTCGCGTTCGGCGTCGGACACGCGCATCCGCCGTGCCGGGTCCTCGGTGGGCTCCATGCGCAAAAGGCTACGGACACGTGGGTGCGAGAGCCACGGGGGACCAGCGTCGCGCCGGCCAGGTCAGCGCGAGACGAGCGCACCGACCCCGTTCAGGATCAGGAGCACGCCGATGATGCCGAGGAGCCACGCCGTCGCCGAGCCCGCACCACGCTCGGCCCACGTGCCGAAGCGACGCAGCGGCGCGTCGACCCAGCGCGCCGCCACGATCCGGAGCGCGAGGATGACGAGTGCGGGCGTGATCATCACGAGGCAGTACACGACGAGCGTCGCGATCGTCGTGGCCGCGCCCAGGTCGGCGGCCGTGAGTGCGCCGATCGCCGCGAGGTAGGGGAGCATGCTTGCGGCCTCGACCGCACCGGCGGCAAGAGCAAGGACGACGATGCCGCGGCGGGTGCCCAGAGCCGCGGCGATGCGCTCGTGCCAGCGACGAGCGGTCGACTCTGGATCCTCGCCGCGCTTCGCCTTGGCCTTCGGATCGACCCGATAGCTGAGCCAGACCAGCAGAGCACCCGCCGCGATCACCACCACATCGCCCACGACGGAGTCGAGCGCGTCGACGATCGCCGGCCCGACGGCATACGCGCCCGCGGCGAGTGCGAGCCCGAGGACGAGGTAGAAGGCGGCGATGGTGAGGAGGTAGGCCAGGACCCGCCCGAGCTCGCCCCGCCGGGTCACCAGCACGAGCCAGATGGGGATGACGAGGGTCCCGATGCTGGTGCCGTCGACCAGCGCCATCACCAGGAGGAAACCCGCGAGTGAGAGCGTCACTCCCTCAGTCTCGCTGCCTCCAGGCTCATGGCGCATCGGCCGGAGGTCGAGCGACGGCCCCACCTTTGGTAGGGGGCGTACGGCAAAGGTCGCGCGGGAGATTCCCACACGGTGGCGTGATGTGGGAGCGTCGCTCTCATGCTGAGTGCGCTGCTGTGGGGCGTTGTCGCCGCGTCGTCGTTCGTCCTCGGCGGGGTGCTCGCACTGTGGCGCCCGCCGAGGCCGTCGTGGGTCGCCGTCGGTGCCGGGATCGGTGCTGGCGCGCTGCTCGGGGCGGTGTCGTTCGAGCTCATCATCGAGGCGGCGGACCACGCTGGTCGCGAGCTGGTCATCGCCGGGGGGATGCTCGCCGGGGTCGCGCTGGCCACGACCCTGATGCTGCAGCGGGGGCTAGGTGCCGCGATCGCCGACACCCGGCAGGCACCGCCCGAGATCGAGCACCGCTTCGCGACGCTCCTGCTCGCGGTCGCTGCCGAGGCGGTGATCATCGTCGGGGCGCTGCACGGGCACGGCATCACCGCCGCGGTCGTCGTCGCGGTCTTCCTCTGCGGCGTCCCCGAGGCCGTCGTCGGCACCGCGCTGCTCGTCGACGGTGGGGCCAGCGGCGCGCACGTGATGCGGACGTGGATCGCGCTCGTCGGGTACGGCGGGCTCAGTGCCGTGGTCGCGGACCTGCTGCTCGACCTCGGCGGACCCAACGTGGTCGCCGGTGTCCTGTCGCTGGCAGGGGGCGTCGTGATCGCCGACATCGTGGCGCACCTCATCCCGACCGCGTTCATACGGCTGGGCGTGCTCAGCGCCTTCCCGGTGGTCCTGGGGTTCGCGCTGAGCGTGAGCCTGATCGGCGTCGGCTGAGCGGACGCGCTCGGCTCAGGCGTCGGCCGCGCAGCGGAAGCCGACGTGTCCTGTCGAGCTCCGTACGCCGTGACCCTGGCGCGCGGCTGGTCGGTAACGGTGGCAGTACGACGGCGCGCACAGGTGCGACCCGCCCTTCGTGACCATGCGCGTGCCCTCGTCGAGCGGAGCTGCCGGCGCGCAGCACGACGGCGGCGCGACCTCGCCCTCGTGGGTCTGCGACCACGGCGTGCCCGTCCACTCCCACGTGTTGCCGGTCATGTCGAACAGGCCGTAGCCGTTCGGAGGGTAGCTCCCGACCGGCTGGGTCATCCCGCGCTTCTTCGGGAGGTCGTTGCGCCACGGGAACTCGCCGTGCCAGGTGTTGGCCATGACGCGGCCCTTCGGCATGAACTCGTCGCCCCACGCGTAGCGGGCGCCGACCAACCCGCCGCGGGCCGCGAGCTCCCACTCCTCCTCGGTCGGCAGCCGTTTGCCGGCCCAGTGGACGTACGCGACGGCGTCCTCGTACGCGACGTGGACGACGGGGTGCTTCTCGCGGCCGTCGAGCGTGCTGCCGGGACCCTCCGGATGGCGCCAGTCGGCGCCGGGCTGCCAGCGCCACCAGCGCTGCCAGTCGTCGAGCGGGACGGGGCCCTCGGTCGGGGTGAAGACCAAGGATCCGGGCACCAGCGCGGCCGGGTCGGCCCCGGGGAACTCACGCAGGTCAGGGGCCCGCTCGGCGACCGTGACGTGGCCGGTGGCCTTGACGAAACGGCGGAACTGCGCGTTGGTCACCGCACAAGGGTCGATGCGGAACGCCGGGACGGTCACCTCGCGGACCGGCTGCTCCTCGGGGTAGAAGTCTTCGCTGCCCTGGAGGAGGAGGTCGGGCCCGACAAGGACCATGCCCGCGTCGATCGGCTTCGCGGGGCGTGTCGGCATCACGGCGGCCATGCTAGCCGCCGCGGAACCGGCACACCCCGCGCGCGGGACGTCAGCGGCGGGTGCGCCACGCGGCGACGACGGCAGGACGCGGCACCGAGCCCGGACCGTCCGGCCACCGCGACGCCGGAGCATCGACGCTCGCGCCGTCCTTCTCGCCCGGGTGCTGCACGCACACCATCACCCGGTCCTCGTCGATCCACGGGCCGCACGTCTCCGCGCCGACCGGCACCGTGAGGAACTGCTTGACCTGGCCGCGGCGATCGCCGTCGAGCGGCACTGCGAACAGCCCGTCGTGCGAGCCGAGGGCGTTGCCGTCGGTGGAGATCCACAGGTTGCCGTGCGGGTCGAACGCGACGTTGTCTGGGCACGAGATCGGTGAAACGCGCCGCGCGTCGAAGCCGCCCCAGTAGGTGGTCGGGTCCTTCGGGTCGCCGCACACGAGCAGCAGGTTCCAGCTGAACGAGGTCGCCGCTGCGTCGTCGTCGTGCTCGGTGAGCTCGAGGACGTGTCCGTGCTTGTTGGCGTGGCGCGGGTTGACCTCGTCGGCGACCGCCTGGCCGGCCGCGCCACGGTTGCTGTTGTTGGTCAGCGCGACGTACACCTTGCCCGTACGGGGGCTGGGCTGGACGTCCTCGGGGCGGTCCATCTTGGTGGCCCCGACGAGGTCGGCGGCCTGGCGCGTGAACAGCAGGACCTCCTCGGCGGTCATGCCCTTGACGTACGAGGTCGTCCCGCTGACCAGTGGCACCCAGACGCCCACGCCGTCGAACGCGCCGTCGCTCGGCAGCGCGCCCGTGCCGTCGATCTCGGCCTGAGAGGAGTTGCCGAGGAAGCGCGCGACGTAGAGCGTGCCGCTGTCGAGAACGTCGCGGTTGCGGCGGCGCGCGGAGTCGTTGTCGCCGCGCGCCACCGTGCCGGAGGAGACGAACTTGTAGAGGTAGTCGAAACGCTCGTCGTCACCCATGTACATCGCGACGCGGCCGTCGTCGGTGATCCGCGGCTCGGCGGCCTCGTGCTTGAAGCGGCCGAGAGCGGTGCGCTTCTTCGGCGTCGACGTCGGGTCGTACGGGTCGACCTCGACGACCCAGCCGAACCGGTTGATCTCGTTCGGCTCCTTGGCCACGTCGAAGCGGTCGTCGAACCGCTCCCACTTGCGCTCCGTCGCGCCGCCCGCGGCCCCGTACCGCTTGAGGCGGGCGAGCGTGACGGGGTCGGTGACGGTCGCGCCGTTCGCGAAGTACTGGTTGACGTTCTCCTCGGCCGTGAGCCACGTTCCCCACGGGGTGAGGCCGCCGCCGCAGTTGTTGAGCGTGCCGAGGGCCGTACGCCCCCGCGGGTCGGCCTTTGTCCGTACGAGCGGGTGGCCCGCGACGGGACCGGTCAGCTCGAACGCGGTCTGGGTGTGGAACCGGCGGTTGAGGCGGTGGCCGAGCACCGGCCTGAGCGCGCCCGTACCGCGCTCCTCCTCGACGACGACGACGCTCAGCCCGTGCGCCGCCCAGCCGATCTCGACCTGCTCGCGCGTCGGGTTGGCGGCGTCGTACCCGCGGTGCATCATCTGCTCGCTGGTGTACTCGTGGTTCACGACCATGAGGTGCTGGCCGCGGCCGAGGGGGAGCAGCCCCAGGAAGTCGTTGTTGAAGCCGAACTGCTTGCGTTGCGCGGCCGCGTTCTGGCGGTCGACGTCGAAGGCGGGGACGCCCTTGAAGAGCGGGTCGCCCCACGCCATCACCACCGCCTGCGCGTAGCCCGGCGGGACGGTGACCTGGTCGAGCGTGTTCGGGTCGACCGGTACGAAGTCGAGGCCCTTGCCGCTCGCGCCGCCGTGGCCGGAGCTCTTCGTGCCGGCTCCTGCGGAGACGGACGGCGTGGCGGCAGCAGGTGCCGCGGTGCCGAGCGAGAGGCCGGCGGCGGCAGCGCCGACACCGACGACCGCCCCGGCGCGCAGCAGGCCGCGGCGCGACATCGCGGTGGCGACGTCACCGAAGTACGCGTTGTCGGACGTGTTGGGTGCGTCGTGGGCGCACGCGTCGCCGCAGCGCATGCGGCAGGTGAGGGCGGCGCGCCCCGACGCGCATGGCGAGCCGGAGGACGGGCTGAGGAACGGCAGCAGTGGGGGCACGATGGTCTCCTGGCGTCGTCGAAGAGCGGACGCTGGCACGCTAGGAATCTGGAGCGACCGCATCCCTACGCTGGCGCGAACGCGCGGTGAACACTCGACGGCGCGCACCTTCGTGCATCGGCTGTGCATCGATGCTTGGCAAACGTGAGGTGATGCCGAGAAGCAGGGATGATGGGCTGAGCTGACCGCACGAAGGAGCGCGCGTGGACTATCTGCTCGTCGGCATCGCAGCGATCGTGTGCATCGTCGCGGTCACCGTTCTCTCGCCCCGGGTTGGAGTCGCAGCCCCGCTCCTGCTCGTGCTCGTCGGCGTCGCGATCAGCCTCCTCCCGTTCGTCCCCGCGATCGAGATCTCGCCGGAGGTCCTGCTCGCCGGCGTCCTCCCGCCGTTGCTCTACTCGACCGCCGTGTCGATGCCGGCGATGGACTTCCGTCGTGACTTCACGGCGATCAGCGGGCTGTCGGTGATCCTCGTCCTGATCAGCGCGGTCGTCCTCGGCCTGTTCTTCCGCGCGGTCATCCCCGGCATCGAGCTGTCGACCGGGATCGCGCTCGGCGCCATCGTCAGCCCCACCGACGCGGTCGCGACGTCGATCGTGCGTCGGCTCGGGGTCTCACCGCGGGTGGTCACGGTGCTCGAGGGCGAGAGCCTGCTCAACGACGCGTCCGCGCTCGTGCTGCTGCGCTCGGCGATCGCGGCGACCGCAGCCTCGGTGTCGGTGTGGGGCGTCGCCGCCGACTTCGTGTGGGCCGTCCTTGCCGCCGTCGCCATCGGCGTGCTCGTGGGCTGGCTCAACCTCGTCGTGAGGCGCCGGATCACCGAGGCCCCGCTGAGCACGGCGATCTCCTTCGTCGTGCCCTTCGTGGCGTACGTCCCCGCAGAGCACTTCGGCGCCTCCGGGCTCGTTGCCGCCGTCGCCGCAGGTCTGGTCACCGGCCGGGGCTCGCCGAAGTACCTGAGTCCGCAGGACCGGCTGTACGAGACGTCGAACTGGCGCACGATCGAGCTGCTCCTCGAGGGTGGTGTCTTCCTGCTCATGGGCCTGGAGCTGTACGGCGTCCTCGAGGACGTGCAGGACGCACACGACAGTCCAGCGAACGCGCTGGTGGTCGGGTTCGCCGCCGGCGCGATCATCCTCATGATCCGGTCGGCGTACGTCCTCCCGCTCCTGCTGTCGGTGCGCCGCAAGCGCCGCAACGCATCGGAGTACCGCCAGAAAGTGGAAGGGCTGCAGGAGCGCCTCGACCAGGGCGAGGTCGCCCCGCGCGGGGGCGCTCACGAGCAGCACATACGACGCCGTATCGGACGCGCCCTCGCCGATGTCGACTACCTGACCGCCGTCCCGCTCGGCTGGCGCGAAGGCGTGGTCCTCGTCTGGGCCGGGATGCGTGGCGTCGTCACACTTGCCGCCGCGCAGTCGCTTCCGCACGACACCCCCGAACGGGCGACGCTCGTGCTCGTCGCGTTCGTCGTCGCCGCGGGCACCCTCCTCGTCCAAGGCAGCACGCTCCCGTGGGCGGTGCGGATGCTGGGGCTCGCGAGCGACGAGGCCGGTGGGCGCGACCCCGACCTCATGCAGCTGGAGGGCGAGATGAACCGGGCTGCCTCGACGCTTCTGGACTCTGCGGACCTCCGACGCCGGGACGGGACGCCGTACGACGACGAGGTCCTCCGCCGCGTGCGCGCGACGCTGCGGCGCGAGGTCGCGGGCGACGAGGAGGAGGCCGCGGAGTCCGCGCGCATCCGCGACGAGGTCCGTGAGCTGCGGCTCCACACCATCGCGGCCGAGCGTGCCGCCCTCCTGCGCGCACGCTCGCTCGGGACGTACAGCTCGGCAGCGCTGTCGGAGGCGCTCGCGATGCTCGACGCCGACCAGATCAGCCTCGAGCTGAAAGCCGCCCCCGAGCACGGCGACGACAACACCTGAGCACGGGCACGGCCGACCGCGTGCGGCGCCGGTACGGCGAGACGTACCGCATCGTCCGTGCGGAGTCCGGCGCCCGTGCGCTCGAGGCGCTCAAGGAGCTGCGGCTGCGCGGTGAGGAGGTCGCGGTGATCCTCGCCGACCATCGCATGCCGCAGATGACCGGCATCGAGGATTGCGACGACGCAGGTCTCCACGTTGGTCGACGCCGCCAAGCAGTACTCGCAGCTCGACCGCGCGCCGTTCGTCCGTACCGACGTGCACGAGCTGATCGACGCGACGCTGGTGACCTCACGGTGGAGTCCGAGCCCGGCGATACGCGGTTCACGGTCCGCATCCCGTACGACGCCCCCGCGATGTGACGCCTTACCCACCTTTCGCGGCGCGGATTCGGTGGACAAGGCGTCACATCGTGAAGGTGGACGGCAGTGAGTCAGCCCAGGGTTGAGGCGCGGGCGACCAGCTCGGGGGCGAAGACGATGTGCTGGTGGTCCCCGCGACCACCCGCTTCGATCTCGGCCAGCAGCAGCTCGGCGGCTCGGCGCCCCATCTCGCGCGACGGCTGCCGGATCGACGACAGCGGGATCGCCGCCGACGCCGCGTAGTCGATGTCGTCGTAGCCGATGAGCGCGACGTCGTCGGGCACCCGGAGCCCGCCGAGCGTGAACGCCTGCAGCATCCCCATGGCGATGAGGTCGTTGGCGGCGAACACGGCGTCGGGTCGTTCGCTGGGCGGCAGGGCCACGATGCGCTCGCCCTCGACCAGCGCCGGAGCGACGTTCATCCCGGCGATCTCACGGTGCTCGAGGGTGGCGCCCACGACCTCGGCCACCGCCTGGGTCGCACCCTCGAGACGGTCGCGCACCTGCTCGATGTCGGTCGAGGCGCCGACGAACGTGAGGCGGCGACGCCCGATGGACAGCAGGTGCTCCGTCGCGAGGTGGCCGCCCTGGACGTCGTCGACGGAGACCGAGCTGTACGACTCCGTCGACGCGAGGCGGTCGACGAGGATCACGGCCATCCCGCGAGCGCGCAGCCGGTCAAGGCGCTCGAGCACGTCGCCGACCGGGGAGATCAGGAGGCCGTCGACCCGCTGCTCCTCGAAGAGGTCGAGGTACGCGCTCTCACGGGCGGCGTCCTCGGCGCAGTTCGCGAGGAGCACGCTGCGCGAGCGCGCCGTGACCTCGTCCTCGACCCCCTGGGCGACGTCGGTGAAGAACGGGTTGCGGATGTCGAGCACGATGAGGCCGACCGAGCGGCTGTGGCCCTGGCGGAGCTGGCGAGCGGCCTCGTTGCGGACGAACCCGAGCTGCTGGATCGCGGCGAAGACCCTCTCGGCGGTCTGCGCGGAGACCTTCGTAGGATGATTCAGGACATTTGAGACGGTGCCGACCGAGACGCCGGCGAGTGCGGCGACGTCGCGCAGGCTGGACGCGGGCGTGGGCGCAGTGGGTGACTCGGCCACGACGTCTCCTCGTGTCGCAGGGATGTGCGCGAAGCAGTCTGTCGCACGGTGTGTGCAGTCTGCCACTGAATCGTTTCAAAGTCGCGCTTGACCCTGTGAGCGGGCTCATATACGTTGTGAACGCCACGTTAATTGAAACGATTCAAACACGGCCTCTGTGAACGGCGTGTGTACGGAAGTCGGTGAGGAAGTCGATGGCCACAGCTCCCCCCGGGACGGTCGCGCTCGCACTGCGCGACGTCTCGAAGACCTTCGGGCAGGTGGTCGCCCTGCGCTCGGGCAGCCTGACCGTCACCACGGGGTCGATCCACGCGCTGGTCGGGGAGAACGGCGCTGGCAAGTCGACGATGGTCAAGATCATCGCCGGCCTCTACCGTGCGGACTCCGGCTCGTACGAGCTGTTCGGCGAGTCGGTCGACTTCCGTACGACAGCCGAGGCCAAGGACGCGGGCGTCGCGGTCATCTATCAGGAGCCGACGCTCTTCCCTGACCTCAGCGTCACCGAGAACCTCTTCATGGGCCGGCAGCCCCGCAACCGCTTCGGCCGCATCGACCGCAAGGCGATGGACACCGAGGCACGTGCGCTGTTCGCACGGCTCGGCGTCGCCATCGATCCCGAGCGTCCCGCTGATGGGCTCTCGATCGCCGACCAGCAGATCATCGAGATCGCCAAGGCCATCTCCCTCGACGCCCGCGTCCTCATCATGGACGAGCCCACGGCGGCGCTGTCCGGCGTCGAGGTCGACCGGCTGATGACGATCGCCCGCTCGCTGCGCGACGAGGGCCGCGCGCTCGTGTTCATCTCGCACCGCTTCGACGAGGTCTTCGCGCTCTGCGACACCATCACGGTGATGCGGGACGGCTCGTACATCTCGACCGACCGCATCGAGGACGTCACCATCGACGACGTCGTCCGCCGGTTGGTCGGACGCGAGGTCGGCAACCTCTACCCGAAGCAGGCAGCCGAGATCGGCGAGGTCGTCTTCGAGATCGAGGGACTCAGCCGCGCGGGCGTCTTCCACGACATCGACCTCCAGGTCCGTCGCGGCGAGATCGTCGGACTGGCCGGTCTCGTCGGCGCCGGGCGCAGCGAGATCATGCAGGCCGCCTTCGGTGTCGACCCGTACGACTCCGGCGCGGTCAAGGTCAACGGCAAGGCCGTGCCGGCGAGCGACCCGGCCGCGGCCATCCGCCTGGGTCTCGCGCTCGTACCCGAGGATCGCCGCAAGCACGGGCTCGTCCTCGAGTCGACCATCACGCGCAACATCACGATGGCGATCCGCCGGCGCCTGAGCCGCGGCGGTCTGCTCTCGTCGCGCGCCGAGAGCGCCACGGCTCGCGAGTGGGCGGCGCGGCTCGAGGTCAAGACGAGCACGCTCGACACCCTCGCGGGCACCCTGAGCGGTGGCAACCAGCAGAAGGTCGTCCTCGCGAAGTGGCTGAGCACCGCGCCTGACGTGCTGATCGTCGACGAGCCCACGCGCGGCATCGATGTCGGCACCAAGGCAGAGGTGCACCGGCTGCTGTCGACCCTCGCCGGCGAAGGCCTGGCTGTCGTGATGATCTCGTCGGAGCTCCCCGAGGTCCTCGGGATGGCAGACCGGGTCGTGGTCGTCCACGAGGGGCGCATCACCGCAGAGCTGAGCCGCGACGAGGCGACCCCCGAGGCCGTCATGTTTGCCGCGACCAACACCGCCGCGGCGACGAACACCAAGGGAGCGTCCGCATGAGCACCGCAGCCCCCACGGCCCCCACGACGCCGAAGCCGTCCGCAGGCGCCCGGGTCCGCAAGATCCTCCAGGCCCGCGAGACCGGCGTCATCATGGCGTTCCTCGTGGTCCTCGCGGTCACCACCGCCATCAACCCGTCGTTCCTGTTCAGCAAGGACGGGTGGCGCGACCTCTTCCTGACGCCGTCGATCCTTGTGGTCCTCGCGGTCGGCCAGGCGATCGTCATCATCACCCGCAACGTCGACCTGTCCGTCGGCTCGATCCTCGGGCTCGTGGCGTACGCGACCGGGCGGATGTTCGTCGACACCGGGCTGCCGATCGTCGTCGTCCTGCTGCTCGCGGTCCTGCTCGGCGTCGGGCTCGGCCTGATCAACGGCGCGCTCGTCGCCTTCGCGAAGGTGCCGGCGCTCGTCATCACGCTCGGCACGCTCTACATCTACCGCGGCATCATGATGTCGTGGGCCGGCTCGGACCGGATCAACGCCTCCGACATCCCACGCGACCTGCTCTCGTTCGGCACGTCGTCGATCCTGGGCATCCCGTCGCTGGCCTGGATCTCGTTCGTCGTCCTCGGCATCGCCGCGTACCTGATGGGGCGCACCCGCGGCGGCCGCGAGATGTACGCGATCGGGTCGGATCCCGACGCCGCCACCCTGTACGGCCTCAAGAAGACCAAGCGCACGCTCCTCGCGTTCGCCGCGTCCGGCGGCCTCGCGGGGCTCGCGGGCGTCCTGTACGTCGCGCGCTACGGCACGATCAGCTCCGGCGCCGGTCTCGGCATCGAGTTCGAGGCCGTGGGTGCTGCCGTCATCGGTGGCGTTGCGATCTTCGGCGGCAGCGGCACGATCTTCGGCGCGGCGGTCGGCGCGTACCTGCTCATGACGATCAACCGCGGCCTCCCGATCCTCGGTATCCAGGACTTCTGGCAGCGCGCGGTGGTCGGTCTCCTCATCATCGCTGCGATCGTCCTCGACAAGGTGCTTCGCGAGCGTCAGCACAAGAAGCTGCTCGCAGAGAGGGATGCCGCATGACCAGCCTCCTCCACCCCTCCGACGCCCCGGCGCAGCAGGGCACCCGGACTTACCGCGACCACCAGAGGCCGCTGTGGCAGCGCGCCCTCCTCAACCGTGACGTCGCGGTGTGGGCGGCCCTGGTCGCCGTCTATCTGTACGCGTCGGCGACCGTGCCGTTCTTCGACCGGCCGATCACCATCACGTACCTGCTTCTCGACGTCGCGCCGATCCTGCTGATCGCGCTGCCGATGACGCTGGTGATCATCACCGGCGAGATCGACCTCTCCGTCGCGAGCACCGTCGCGCTGGCGAGCGTCTCGTTCGGCGTCCTGTACGACAAGGGCACCCCGATCCTCGTCGCGGCGGTGGCGGCGCTGCTGGTCGGCGTTCTCTGCGGTGCGTTCAACGGCTTCCTGGTGACCGTCGTCGGACTCCCGTCGCTCGCGGTCACGATCGGCACGCTCGCGCTCTACCGCGGTGTCGCGGTCGGCCTGCTCGGGACGACGGCGGTCACCGACTTCCCCGACGCCTGGACCGACTGGGCGCGCGGTCGCATCGGCGAGTCCGACATCCCGTCGATCATGATCCCGTTCGCGGTGCTCGCGATCCTCTTCATCCTGCTTCTCCACTTCACCGCCTTTGGACGTGGTGTCTACGCCATCGGTCTCAACGAGGGCGCAGCACGGTTCTCGGGCATCCGTGTCGAGCGGACCAAGCTCATCTTGTTCGTGCTGACCGGCGTGGTGTCCGCGCTGGCCGGCATCTACTACACGCTGCGCTACGGCAGTGCCCGCGGCGACAACGCCAACGGGATGGAGCTGCAGGTCATCGCCGCGGTCCTTCTCGGTGGAGTCTCGATCTTCGGCGGACGAGGTGCACTGCCCGGCGTGATCGCCGGCGTGCTCCTTATCGGGGCGATCGGCAGCGCATTGCGCCTTGCCGACCAGACCGCCGACGTCATCAACATCGTCACCGGCCTGCTGCTGGTCGTCTCGGTCGTGGGCTCCAGTGCCCTCGGCTGGGTCAGCAGCAGGCGACGACGGCGTGGCGCCCCCGAACCGCAGTCATCAACGACCAAGACCGGCAACACCCTCCCCGACACGGACTCACCGGTCGGCGAACGAGAGAGAGAATCCCGATGACCACAGCAACGACGAGGCGACGTGGCGTCGCCCGGTTCGTCCCGGCCGTCGCCGCCGTGCTCGGCCTGAGCCTGGTGCTCACGGCCTGCGGCGGAAGCGACGACGAGGGCGGCTCCGGCGACGGCGGCAACGGCGACCTGTCGGTGACCTTCCTCCCGAAGAACCTCGGCAACCCCTACTTCGACGCGTCCTCCACGGGCGGCGAGGCGGCTGTCAAGGAGTTCGAGGGCACCTTCAAGGAGGTCGGCCCGTCCGAGGCCACCCCCGATTCGCAGGTCAGCTACATCAACACGCTGACCCAGCAGGGCACTGGCGCGATCGCCATCTCGGCGAACGACCCCAAGGCGATCGGCGACGCGCTGCAGGAGGCGCGTGACGCCGGGACCAAGGTCGTCACCTTCGACTCCGACACCGATCCGGAGTACCGCGATCTCTTCGTGAGCCAGGCCGACGCGAAGGGCATCGCCTCCAAGCAGGTCGAGCTCATCGCCAAGGCCATCGGCGACCAGGGCAAGATCGCCGTCCTCTCGGCGTCGGCGAACGCGACGAACCAGAACGAGTGGATCCGCCTCATGGAGGAGGAGCTCAAGGCGAACCACCCGAACATCGAGCTCGTCGAGACCGTCTACGGCGACGACGACGACCAGACGTCGTTCGACAAGACGGCCGCGCTGCTCCAGAAGCACTCGGACCTCAAGGGCATCGTCTCCCCGACCACGGTCGGCATCGCCGCTGCGGCCCGCTACCTGTCGGACTCGCAGTACAAGGGCAAGGTCGCGCTGACCGGTCTCGGCACCCCGGACCAGATGCGTGAGTACGTCAAGAACGGCACCGTCGGCTCGTTCGCGCTGTGGAGCCCCGAGGATCTCGGCTACCTCACCGCGTTCGCCTCGAAGGCGCTCATCGAGGGCGACATCGAGGGCAAGGAAGGCGACACCTTCGAGGCCGGCAAGCTCGGCGAGTACACCGTCGGCGCCGACGGCGTCGTCGTGCTCGGCGAGCCGCTCGAGTTCAACAAGGACAACATCGACGACTTCAACTTCTGAGTCGTCGACCCAAGACGTGGTTCCCGGCCTCCCCGGCGGCCTGGGGAGGCCGGGACCACCACCCGCACGACACACACCAGATCTCGGAGGAACGATGCGACGCGTCTGCTTCCAGCTGCAGGTCCGGCCCGACCGGATCGACGAGTACAAGCGCCGGCACGCTGCAGTGTGGCCCGAGATGCTCGAGGCCCTGCACGCCGCCGGCTGGCACAACTACTCGCTGTTCCTCCGGCCCGACGGGTTGTTGATCGGCTACCTCGAGACCGAGTCGCTCGAGGATGCTCAAGCACGGATGGCCGCCACCGACGTGAACCGTCGCTGGCAGTCCGAGATGGCCGAGCTCTTCGAGGACCTCGACGGAGCCCCAGACGAAGGCTTCCTCGAGCTGGAGGAGATCTTCCACCTCGAGGACCAGCTGGCCGCCCCGCGCGAGGCGGCCGCCCCGACCGCGTACGAGACCCGTACGCATGGAGAGAGCAACTGACATGACGAACTTCGCTGACATCTCGTCGCGGCTCGCGGAGCAGGAGATCGAGGTCCCGTCGTGGGCCTACGGCAACTCCGGCACCCGCTTCAAGGTCTTCGGCACGCCCGGCACGCCTCGTACGCCCGAGGAGAAGGTCGCTGACGCGGCGACCGTCCACCGCTTCACCGGACTCGCGCCTCGAGTCGCGCTGCACATCCCGTGGGACGAGGTCGACGACTACGCCGCGCTGCGCCGGTTCGCCGAGGACCAGGGCATCGCTCTCGGCACGATCAACAGCAACACCTTCCAGGACGACGACTACAAGCTCGGCGCCCTGACGCACACCGATGCCAAGATCCGCCAGAAGGCGATCGACCACCACTTCGCGTGCATCGACGTGATGAACGCGACCGGCTCGCGCGACCTCAAGATCTGGCTCGCCGAGGGCAGCAACTACCCCGGCCAGGCCGACATGCGTGGACGCCAGGACCGTCTCGCCGAGTCGCTCGCGGCGATCTATGCGCGGATGTCCGACGAGCAGCGCCTCGTGCTCGAGTACAAGTTCTTCGAGCCGTCCTTCTACCACACGGACGTGCCGGACTGGGGTACGGCGTACACGCAGGTTGCGGCGCTTGGTGACAACGCCGTCGTCTGCCTCGACACCGGCCACCACGCGCCGGGCACGAACATCGAGTTCATCGTCGCGCAGCTGCTGCGGCTGGGGAAGCTCGGTTCGTTCGACTTCAACTCGCGCTTCTATGCCGACGACGACCTGATCGTCGGTGCGGCCGACCCGTACCAGCTGTTCCGCATCCTCTTCGAGGTCATCCGCGGCGGCGGTTACGGCAACGACGGCGACACCGCCTTCATGCTCGACCAGTGTCACAACATCGAGAAGAAGATCCCGGGCCAGATCCGCTCGGTGCTCAACGTCCAGGAGATGACGGCGCGTGCGCTGCTCGTGGACACTGCGGCGCTGACCGTGGCCCAGGAGGACGGCGACGTCCTGCTCGCGAACGAGATCTTCATGGACGCCTTCTACACCGACGTGCGCGCCGACCTCGCCGCATGGCGTGAGACGCAGGGCCTGCCGGCGAACCCGATGCAGGCCTACCTCGCCAGCGGCTACCAGGACCAGATCGAGGCCGAGCGGGTCGGCGGGACCCAGGCCGGATGGAGCTGATGACCATGTCCACGACTGAACCTTCTACGACTGGCACCGCGAAGGCGCTGATCGAGCGCTCGAACCGCCTCGGCGCCGATCCGCGGAACACCAACTACGCCGGCGGCAACACCTCGGCCAAGGGCACCGAGACCGACCCGGTCACGGGCGAGGCCGTCGAGCTGCTGTGGGTGAAGGGCTCCGGGGGCGACCTCGGCACCCTCAAGGAGTCCGGTCTCGCCGTCCTGCGCCTCGATCGCATGCGCGCGCTCGTCGGCGTCTATCCGGGCGTCGACCGCGAGGACGAGATGGTCGCGGCGTTCGACTACTGCCTGCACGGCAAGGGCGGTGCCGCCCCGTCGATCGACACCGCGATGCACGGACTCGTCGACGCCGCGCACGTCGACCACCTCCACCCCGACTCCGGCATCGCGATCGCGACCGCCGTCGACGGCGAGGCGCTCACGGACACGATCTTCGGCGACAAGGTCGTCTGGGTCCCGTGGCGTCGTCCCGGATTCCAGCTCGGCCTCGACATCGCCGAGATCAAGGCCAAGAACCCGCAGGCCATCGGATGCATCCTCGGCGGCCACGGCATCACCGCCTGGGGCGACACCTCCGAGGAGGCCGAGCAGAACTCGCTGTGGATCATCCGCACCGCGGCCTCGTACATCGAGGAGCACAGCAAGGCCGAGCCCTTCGGACCCGCCCTCGACGGGTACGCCGCGCTGCCCGAGGCCGAGCGTCGTACGAAGGCCGCCGCGCTGGCACCGACGATCCGCGGGATCGCCTCGCAGGACCGGCCGATGGTCGGCCACTTCACGGACTCCGACGTCGTGCTCGACTTCCTCGCGCACGCCGAGCACCCGCGGCTCGCCGAGCTCGGCACGTCGTGCCCGGACCACTTCCTCCGTACGAAGGTCAAGCCGCTCGTGCTCGACCTCCCCGCGGACGCGTCGGTCGAGGACTCGATCGCGCGTCTGACGGAGCTCGCGGTGTCCTACCGCGAGGACTACCAGGCCTACTACGACCGCAACGCGGTCTCGGACAGCCCCGCCATCCGTGGCGCCGACCCGCTGATCGTGCTCGTGCCCGGCGTCGGCATGTTCAGCTTCGGCAAGGACAAGCAGACCGCGCGCGTCGCCGGCGAGTTCTACATCAACGCGATCAACGTGATGCGCGGGGCCGAGGGCCTCTCGACGTACGCGCCGATCGACGAGTCGGAGAAGTTCCGCATCGAGTACTGGGCGCTGGAGGAGGCCAAGCTCCAGCGCATGCCGAAGCCGAAGCCGCTGGCCACCCGCGTCGCGCTCGTCACCGGCGCCGCCTCCGGCATCGGGCGCGCCACGGCGGAGAAGCTGGCCGCCGAGGGCGCCTGCGTCGTCATCGCCGACCTGTCACTGGAGAAGGCGCAGGCGGCAGCAGCTGAGATCGGCAGCACTGACGTCGCGGTCGGCGTCCAGGTCGACGTGTCCGATGCCGCTGCTGTCCAGGCGGCCGTCGACGCGGCGGTACTCGCCTTCGGCGGTGTCGACCTCGTCGTCAACAACGCCGGCCTCTCGCTCTCGCGCTCGCTGCTCGAGACCACCGAGAAGGACTGGGACCTCCAGCACGACGTCATGGCGAAGGGCTCGTTCCTCGTCTCGCAGGCCACCGCCAAGGTGATGATCGCGCAGCAGATGGGCGGCGACATCGTCTACATCTCCTCGAAGAACGCGATCTTCGCCGGCCCGAACAACGTCGCGTACGGCGCGGCCAAGGCGGACCAGGCCCACCAGGTGCGGCTGCTGGCCGCCGAGCTCGGCGAGCACGGCATCAAGGTCAACGGCGTGAACCCCGACGGCGTCGTCCAGGGCTCCGGCATCTTCGCCAGCGGCTGGGGCGCCAACCGTGCCGCGGTCTACGGCGTGGAGGAGAAGGATCTCGGCAAGTTCTACGCGCAGCGCACGATCCTCAAGCGCGAGGTGCTGCCGTCGAACATCGCCAACGCGGTCTTCGTCCTCTGCAGCGCGGAGCTGAGCCACACGACCGGGCTGCACATCCCCGTCGACGCAGGCGTCGCTGCCGCGTTCCTGCGCTGAGGCGGGCATGACTGAACCTCTCCGTGTCGCAGCGGTCGACCTCGGTGCCACCAGCGGACGTGTGGTGGTCGCCGAGGTCGGCCTCGGCGGTGTGCGGCTCGAGGTCGTGCACCGCTTCGTCAACACCCCCGTACGGCTGCCCGACGGCCTCCACTGGGACGTGGTCGGCCTGTTCCGGGAGATCGTCACCGGCCTGCGCTCCGCGGTGCGGACGACGCCCGAGCTCGTCGGCCTCGCGGTCGACAGCTGGGCGGTCGACTATGCGCTGATGCGCGACGGCCGGATGGTGTCGACGCCGTTCCACTACCGCGACGCGCGCAACCTCGCCGCGGTGGAGCAGGTCCATGCCGCGGTCGACCCGGCGGCGCTGTACGCCCGCAACGGGCTCCAGCACCTGCCGTTCAACACCGTCTTCCAGCTGGCCGCCGACGGCGACCACCTGGAGCGCGCAGACACGCTTCTGCTCGTACCCGACCTGATCGGCCACTGGCTGAACGGGCACGTCGGCGCGGAAGTCACCAACGCGTCGACGACCGGTCTGCTCGACGTCTCCACCGGCGGATGGGACACGGACCTGGCGGCGATGCTCGGCTTCTCGTCGGGGATCCTGCCGCCGCTCACGCCGCCCGGCACCACGCTCGGCGGGCTGCTGCCGCACGTGCGCGAGGAGCTCGGTGGCCACGACCTGACGGTCACGACGGTGGGCTCGCACGACACCGCGTCCGCCGTCGCCGGCACCGTGCTCGGACCCGACGACGCGTACGTCTCCTGCGGCACGTGGGGGCTCGCCGGTCTGGAGCTCGAGCGCCCGGTGCTCACCGAGGACGCACGGCTGGCTGGGTTCACCAACGAGGGCGGCGTCGACGGGCGGATCCGTTTTCTCCACAACGTGATGGGCCTGTGGCTGCTCAGCGAGTCCGTCCGTACGTGGGAGCGCGAGGACGGGCGGTCCCTCGACTTCGCGGGCCTTCTCGCTGCCGCGGGCGATGCCGAGGCGCCGATGCTCTTCGACGTCGACGACCCGCGCTTCCTCGCGCCAGGGGACGTGCCTGCGCGCGTCCGGGCGTACGCCGCCGAGCACGGGCTGCCTGCGCCGGAGGGTCGCGCCGAGATGGCGCGCACGATCCTCGAGAGCCTCGCCGAGGCGTTCGCGACGACGATCCACCGTGCCGCCGACCTGGCCGGGCGTCGCGTGCGACGGATCCAGATCGTGGGGGGCGGAGCGCTCAACACGCTGCTCTGCCAGCTCACCGCCGACCGCTCCGGCCTGGAGGTCCTCGCCGGTCCCGTCGAGGCCACGGCCTTGGGCAACGCGCTCGTCCAGGCCCGTACCCTCGGCGGCGTCGAGGGAGACCTCGACGCGCTTCGCGCGCTCGTCGGCGCGAGGCTCGACCAGCAGCACTACCTGCCTCGCCCGCTCCACCGCACCACTCTTCGAAAGGTCTTCTGATGGAACGCCGCGCCCCCCGCCCTCGCGACCTCCGGCCGCTGCTGAAGTTCAAGAAGCCGACGCTGTCCCCGAAGGAGCGTCGCCTCGCTGCCGCGCTGACCATCGAGGACCTGCGGGCGATCGCGAAGCGTCGTACCCCGAAGGCCGCTTTCGACTACACCGATGGCGCCGCCGAAGAGGAGCTGTCGCTCGCCCGTGCCCGCCAGGCGTTCCGCGACGTGACCTTCCACCCGCGGATCCTGCGCGACGTCTCGACGGTCGACACCTCGCGCACCGTCCTCGGGTCCACGTCGGCGCTGCCGTTCGGGATCGCGCCGACCGGGTTCACGCGGATGATGCAGTCCGAGGGCGAGTACGCGGGCGCGTCCGCCGCCGGCGCGGCAGGCATCCCGTTCGCGCTGTCGACGATGGGTACCGCCTCGATCGAGGACGTCCGCGACGCCAACCCGCACGGGCGCAACTGGTTCCAGCTGTACATGTGGAAGGACCGCGATCGGTCGATGGCGCTGGTCGACCGCGCGGCCGCCGCCGGGTACGAGGCACTCGTCGTCACCGTCGACGTCCCCGTCGCAGGCGCACGGCTGCGCGACACCCGCAACGGGATGACGATCCCGCCGACCCTCACGCCTCGTACGGTCGTCAACGCGATCCCGCGGCCGGCGTGGTGGATCAACTTCCTCACCACCGAGCCGCTCGCGTTCGCCTCGCTCGACCGCTGGTCGGGCACGGTCGCCGAGCTCCTTGACACGATGTTCGACCCGACGGTCACGTTCGACGACCTCGCCTGGATCAAGCAGCAGTGGAAGGGCAAGCTCGTCGTCAAGGGCGTGCAGAGCATCGAGGACGCCTCGCGGCTCGCCGAGCTCGGCGTCGACGCGATCGTGCTGTCCAACCACGGCGGCCGCCAGCTCGACCGTGCGCCGGTGCCGTTCCACCTGCTGCCCGAGGTGGCCCGCGAGGTCGGCGGTGCGACCGAGATCCACCTCGACACCGGCATCATGTCCGGCGCCGACATCGTCGCGGCCGTGGCGCAGGGCGCGAACTTCACAATGATCGGCCGCGCCTACCTGTACGGACTCATGGCTGGCGGGCGCGAGGGCGTCGACAAGACCATCGAGATCCTCTCCACCCAGATCGAGCGGACCATGCGCCTGCTCGGCGTCCGTACCCTCGACGAGCTCCAACCCGAGCACGTCACCCAGCTCGAGCGGTTGGTCCCGAGGAGGTAGCAGGCGATGAGGGGGACGGGGGGAACGATGACACGCGGCGGTCACCAGCGGCGTACCGCACCACCGGGGCCGCTTGACCACGACGACCTCACGCTGCTTGCGCTGGTCGCCCAGGGGCTGACTGTGGAGGCAGTCGGGCGGCGGATGCTCCTGTCGGAGCGGACGGTGCGCCGGCGGCTCCGTACGGTGTGCTCGGCGCTGGACGTCTCGACCCCGATCGAGGCCGTCGTCTGGGCCGTCCGCCGCGACCTCATCTGACCGCCCCGGGTCCCTTTCTGGCCGCCCCGGGTCACTCTCGGCCGCCACCGCGTCCGCCGGTGGTCGTACGGCGCCGACCCGGGACGGGACGGGAGTGACCCGCGAGGCGCAGAGAGTGACCCGGGGGAGAACGGGGGAGGGTCCCCGGGCCGGGTGGCTCGGGGACCCTCCGTACGAACGGCGTCACGACACGGGCAGCGACCACACGTCCGCGATCGACGGGTCGTAGTCGGCCCCCGTGTCCTGGAACCGGACGCGCACCACGCCGTCGGCCGTGAGGTCCGGACGGTCGACGAGGACCTGGTACGTCTGCGTGCCCGCACCGTCCTCCGTACGTCGCGCGTCGTGCGCGTGCACGACCTCCCCGTCGACGACGATGTCGTACGTCTTGCGACGCGCGCCGTCGTACGTCTCGATCGCCCGCAGCACGAACGCCTTCCCCGCAGGGACGGCGAGGTCCATCTCGAACCAGCCGCCCGGGTACGAGGAGTGCGCGTAGCGCCGGGTCAGCCCCGCCTCGACGTTCGTGCCGGAGTGCTGCGACGCCGTCAGGCGGTGCGCCTGCTCCGACGAGGCGAGCCCGACGTCCACGTGGTCGACCGCGCCCTGCGGCGGCGTCGCGAGCGTGACCCCCAGCGACGCCGTCGCCTTCTCCGCCTCGGTCGCTCCAGTCGACACCGTCAACGCGAACGGTCCAGCGGTCACCGTCGTCGGCACCGCCACCGCTACAGGGACCTCGGCCGTCGCGCCTGCGGGCACGGAGTACGCCGTCGGCGCGGGCGACGTGACACCCGGACCCGACACCGTCAGCTCACCCGAGGCCGCCCGCGCGCTGTGGTTGCGCACGACCGCGGTCACCGTGACCTCGTCCCCGGCCGTCGCCGTCCCCGGCGTGACCGACGCGGAGTCGAGCGTGAGCGTCGGCGACACGACGACGTCCGCCGCGACCGGGAGCGTGGCCGTGCCCCAGCTCTGCCGGTAGGAGACCGTACCCGCCAGAGCCTCGGTGCCGACCGGAGTGCCGGCCGGGACCTTCACGTCGTACAGGTGCGTCAACGTCTTGCCGGCACCGACCGATCCCGGTCGTCCACCGACCGCCTTCACGGACCAGCCCGACGTCGACGTCAGCGTGCTCGCGACGTTCGGCAGCGTCTTCGGGCCGGTGTTCTCCAGCGTCACCGCCACCCGGACGGTGTCACCGGCGAGGTGCACCGTCCCCTCCGGCGCCGCCTTGGCGACCGCGCCGACGATCACGCCGGAGGCAGCCGACAGGTGCGCGTCGATCCGACCCAGCGTGGCTTTCAGCGCAGCGGCGGTCGGCTTGTCGACGAGTCGCAGCACGCGCTGCAGGTCGACCCACAGCTCGAGTGCGGACACGGTCGCCAGCGCCTGGTGCGTCCGAGCGGCAGCGCCGTCGCGGTCACCGGCAGCTCGGGCTGCCCGCGCCTGCTCGACCTGTCGGTCCAGCGTGGCGACCTCGCCCTGCAGGTGCCGCTTGAGAAGCGCCGTGAGCTTGCCCTTCGTCGCCAGCGCGTCGACCTGCCCGGCCAGCACGTCGACGTCGACCGCGGCCTCGCCGAGCTCACCGAGCGCACGGTCGATCCCGAACGCGTAGTCGCCCGACCCGACCTCGTACACGGCGTGGCCGTCCTCGAACCGGACGAACCTCACCCCTTCGGCGGACTCCGCAGCCGCGCCGCCCTCGGTCACCGCCCAGCGGCTCTCCGTCGGCACCCGGACCTCCGCCGTCGCGTTCTCCGGCACCGACACCTCCAGGTCGAGCCCGCCGGCCACCTTCTTCCACGCGCTGCGGACCTTGCCGTAGCGGGTCTGGACCGAGAACGCCGCGTGGTCGATCCCGTCGCCGGGCTCTGGCGCCACGAGCACCTTGCGATAGCCCGGCTCGAGCGCGGACACGCCCGCCATCGTGCGGTACATCCACTCGCCGACCGCGCCGTACGCGTAGTGGTTGAACGAGTTCATGCCGACGTCGTTGAACGTGCCGTCGGGGTTGATCGAGTTCCAGCGCTCCCAGATCGTGGTCGCGCCCTTGCCGATCTCGTACCCCCAGGATGGGTAGTCCTCGTTCTGCAGCAGCTGGTACGCGATGTCCGTACGCCCGGCCTTGGTGAGCGCCGGCAGCAGCCCGTCGACGCCGAGGAACCCGGTCGACAGGTGGTAGTCGCGCCGCTCCAGCGTCTCGACGAACTGGTCGACCACCGCGTCGCGCCGGTCGGCCGGCTCGAGGTCGTTCATCAGCGTGAGGATGTACGAGGTCTGGCTGTCGCCCTTGACCGTCCCGTCGGCGTTGATGAACGCGTCCTGGTACGCGGCGCGGATCGCCTCGTACCGGTCCTGCAGCTCGGCCGCGTCGGCGTCCTTGCCGATCGCCTCGGCCATCTGCGCGAGCTCGCGGGTGCTCTTGGCGACGAACGCGGTGTCCAGCACGTCGGCCGGCGTCGGGTCGTCGAGGTTCAGCCAGTCGAGGTAGCCGCCGGCCGAGCGGATGTGGTTCGTCGAGTCCGCCGCGAGGAAGTCGACGTACTTGCGCATCATCGTCCAGTTCTCACGGACGACGTCGAGGTCGCCGTACGCCTGCCAGAGCGTCCACGGCACGTGCACGCCCGCGTCCATCCAGCCGGCCGACTCGTACCCGCCGTCGAAGCGGCCGGGCACGATCGGTGCGACGCCCGGCAGCGAGCCGTTCGCGCGCTGCGTGTCGCGCAGGTCCTGCAGCCACTTGTCGAGGAACGTCTGCGCGTCCATGTCGTACACGGCCGTACGGGCGAACACGTTGATGTCGCCGGTCCAGCCCATCCGCTCGTCGCGCGCCGGGGTGTCGGTCGGGATCGAGAGGAAGTTGCCGCGCATGCCCCACACGACGTTGCGGTGGAGCTGGTCGACGAGGTCGGACGACGTGTCGAGCGAGGACGTGAGCTCACCGTCCGTGCCGACGACGACGCCCACGAGGTCCTCGGCGTCCGGCGCCTCGTCGACGCCGCTGATCTCGACGTAGCGGAACCCGTGGAACGTGAACGCCGGCTCGTACGTCTCAGGCCCGTCCGAGCCGAGCGTGTAGTAGTCGGTGGCCTTCGCGCTGCGCAGGTTGGCGGTGTAGAGCGTGCCGTCAGGGTTGAGGACCTCGCCGTGCCGGATCGTGACCGTGTCGCCCTTCGCGCCGTCGAGCGTGACGCGGACGTGGCCGACCATGTTCTGCCCCAGGTCGTACAGGTGGACCCCCTCGGTCGGCGAGTCGAGGCGCTTGGCGTCGGTGAGCTCCTGCGTGACGCGGACCGGTGTGGTGGTCTGCGGCTCGAGCGTGTCCTTCGGCTCGTTGCGCGTCACGACGTCCGACCAGCCGTCGGCCTCGTACGACGCCTCGTCCCAGTCGCCGATCGCGTCGGCGCGACGGCGGTCGTACGACTCGCCGTCGAGGAAGTCGGCCTCGCGGACCGGCCCGTCGGTGGTGCTCCACGTGCCGTCGGTGCCGACCGTCGTGGACGTGCCGTCGGTGTAGTCGACGCGCAGCTGCGCGATCAGCGAGGTGTCGGTGCCGTACGTGTTCGCCCCGAACATCGCGATCTTGCCGGTGTACCAGCCGCTCGCGATCTCGGCGCCGAAGGCGTTGTCGCCGCGGCGCACGAGGTCGGTGACGTCGTAGGTCTGGGAGTCGATGCGCTTGTCGTACGCCGTCCAGCCGGGCGCGAGCTCGTCGTCGCCGACGCGCTCCCCGTTGAGGCGCAGGCGGTAGACGCCACGCGCTGACGAGTAGACGCGGGCGCGTTCGACGTCCTTGTCGGCGAGCGCGAACTCCTTGCGCAGCAGCGGCACCGGGTCGTCGCGGCGCAGCCACGCCTCGGGCCCGGCGGCGTCGACGGTGAGCGCTCCGCCTGCGACGGTGCCCGCGGCGAACGAACGGTCGCCGGCGGGGAAGGTGGTGTCGACGAGCGCGGTGCCGTCCTTCGCGGTCACGACGACGTCGTGGACGCGGCCGGTCTCCGGCCCGCTGGTACGGAAGCCGACCGAGCCGGGTCCGGCGAACGTCGCGTCGGTCCGCTCGTCGAGGAGCGTGCCATCGACCGACGTACGGATCGTCGTGCCGTCGACCTCGATGCGGTAGCGGTGCTCAGCAGCGAAGTCGAAGCCCGCGGGGAGCGCCGTCGCGGGCAGCACGCGGTAGGCGCCGTCCTTCACGTGCGGACGCAGGGACTTGTCGGCCTGGCTGAGCTGCCACATGTACGCGTGCTCGGTGTCGCGTCCACAGAAGTAGACGCCGAGTGCGCCGGTGATCTTCGAGGCCGTGAACTCGATCGCGTAGTCGGTCCACTCGGGTCCGAGCTCCTCGCTCGGGGCGCCGATCCACGACGCGGTCCACTCGTCGGCGTCGAGCACGCCCGTCTCGAAGGTCGCGGGCTCGCTCCACGCAGAGGCGGCACCGTCGTCGTCCCAGACGCGGACCGACCACACGTACCGGGTCTGCGACGCGAGCGTCGGGCCCCCGTACGCGACCTCGACCGACTCGCGCGAGCTGGTCTTGCCGCTGTCCCAGACGTCCGGGTCGGAGAGGCGGGACCGGCTGCTCGCGACGCGGACCTGGTAGGCGGACTGGGTGACGGCGCGGCGCGCTGCGTCGAGCTGCCAGCCCAGACGCGGGGCTGCACCGTCGATGCCGAGCGGATTCTCGGTGCTGTTGACCTGCAGCGCGTCGACCGTCGGCGGCGCGGCGGAGGCGGTGGCGGGTGAGGCGCCGTAAGCAGAGGCACCGGATGCGGTGGCGGTGGGGGCCTGGAGGCCGACCACCATCGCCGCGGCGGCGAGGAGGACGAGGGGGCGGGGACGAACGGCCACGATGGCTTCCTTCGTTGCGGAACGTTGGAACGTTTCAACTAGACGGTAGGGTGACCTGCATCACATGGCTACGCCTGTGTCCGCTTTCGGTCACGGGCGCCAGCTGCTCAGGGCGGCGCGTTCAAGACCGTTGTCGAGAGAACTGTCGGATGCGTACGGTTTCCTGAGGCGTGCAGCGAGATCCGCTGCTGCCACGTGCCGAGGGGGCACCATGACGGCCGTTGCGACGACTGAGCTTGATCTCGAAGGACATCGACGCGAGCTCACCGGATACTGCTACCGCATGCTCGGCTCAGCGTTCGATGCTGAAGACGCCGTGCAGGAGACGATGGTCCGCGCGTGGCGGAGCCTCGACAAGTTCGAGGGGCGGTCTTCCCTGCGTTCGTGGCTCTACCGCATCGCCACCAACGTCTGCATGGACTCGCTCGGCTCCGGTCAGCGCCGCGCTCGCCCGATGGACCTGTCCGCGACCGCGTGGCAGCCGGTCGTCGACTCCCTCGCAGCCCAGCGCGTAAACGAGGCGTGGATGGAGCCGATGGCCGACGAGCGGATCCTCCCCGACTCGGCGGACCCTGCGGAGATCGCCGCCGGCAGGGAGTCCATCCGGCTCGCGTTCGTGGCGGCCCTGCAATATCTCCCGCCGCGCCAACGTGCCGTGCTCGTGCTTCGCGAGGTGCTCCGCTGGAAGGCCGCCGAGGTCTCCGAGCTCCTCGACACCACCGTCGCCTCGGTCAACAGTGCCCTCCAGCGGGCCCGTGCGACCCTCGCCGACGCGCAGGGCGAATCGGGTGAGGGCTTCGACCCGCTCGACGAGGATCAGCAGGAGCTCCTCGACAAGTACGTCGACGCCTTCGAGGCGTACGACATCGACACCCTCGTCACGCTACTGCGCGAGGACGCGACCCAGAGCATGCCGCCGTACGAGATGTGGCTCCAGGGCCGTGACGACATCCGGACCTGGATGCTCGGGCCCGGGGCGGAGTGCCGGGGGTCGCGGGTGGTCCGCCTCACCCTCAACGGCTCCCCGGGGTTGGCGCAGTGGCGAGCCGCGCCCGAGGGGGGCTACGTTCCGTGGGCGTTGTACGCCCTCGACGTCCGAGACGGCATGGTCACCAACATCTCGACGTTCCTCGACACCCGGCTGTTCACGCTGCTCGGCCTCCCGGAGACGCCGCCCGAGTGAGCAGATGTCACGTTCTCGTGGCCTGCGTGTCTTTCTCGCAGAGACGACACCGCACGGAAGGAGCGCGTCATGAGAGTCGCCGTCGCCGGAGGCACCGGCATGCTGGGTGCACAGGTCTGCGAGGCCCTGGCCTCGCGGGGACACGAGGCGCGGGCGCTGAGCCGCTCGAGCGCCGACTTCCCCGTCGACCTGAGCACGGGTGAGGGGCTGCGAGAGGCGCTCGCGGGCTGCGACGCAGTCGTCGACGCGAGCAACGGGCAGGGCAAGGCCGCTCAGGCGGTCCTCGTCGACGGGTCGCGCCGGCTGCTGGATGCAGAGGCTGCTGCCGGCGTCGGACACCACATCGCGATCTCGATCGTCGGGTGCGACCTCGTGCCGTCGTTCGGCTACTACCGCGCCAAGGTCGCCCAAGAAGGCGTCGTACGCTCCGGGTCCGTGCCGTGGACGGTGGTCCGGGCGACGCAGTTCCACGGGTTCCTCGACAGGGTCTTCGGCGCCGCTGCAAAGGTCGGGCTGCGTCCGTCGTCGTCGATGCCGCTGCAGCCCGTCGACGTGGACGATCTCGCCGACGTGGTCGCCGGGGTCGCCGAGGGCACGGGCGAGGGGCGCACGCTCGAGGTCGTCGGTCCCGAGGTCGTGTCGCTGCGCGACCTCGGGCGGGCGTGGCGCCGCGCTTCCGGACGCGGCCGCGTGCCGCTCCGCATCCCGTTCTGGGGCAAGACCGGGCGGGCGCTTCACGACGGTGCGCTGACGTCGGTCGACCCGTACGCCCGGGGCAAGGTCGGCTTCGAGTCATGGCTCGAGCGTCGGTACGCATGACCCTCGACGACCTCGCCGCCGACTTCGAGACGCATCGCGCCCACCTCGAGCGCGTGGCGTACGCGGTGACGGGTTCGCGCGCGGCCGCGGAGGACTGCGTCCAGGAGGCGTGGCTGCGACTGCAGTGCGCGGACTCCGAGGCCATCGACGACCTTCGGGCGTGGGCGACGACCGTGGTCGCGCACCTGGCGCTCGACCACCTGGGGAGCGCGCGGGTCCGCCGTGAGCAGTACGTCGGGACGTGGCTGCCGGAGCCGGTGGTCGAGCCCCTTCCGCCGTTCGTCGCGCCGCCACCGGCCGACCCGGCCGACCGCGTCACGCTCGACGAGTCGCTGAGCATCGCGCTGCTCGTCGTCCTCGAGCGACTGTCTCCGGCCCAGCGGGTTGCCTACCTGCTGCACGACGTGTTCGGGATGTCCTTCGACGACGTGGCCGACGTGGTCGGACGCTCACCCGCCGCCGTCCGGCAGCTCGCCGCACGGGCTCGCAAGGACGTCCGCGAGCGGGCTCCGAGGGCAACCCCGTCGGTCCACGAGCAGCGCAAGGTCGTCACGGCGTTCGTCGCGGCGTGTGCGGGCGGCGATCTCGCGGCGCTCGTCAGCCTGCTTGACCCGGACGTCGTGATGCGCTCCGACGGCGGCGGCAAGGTTCCGGCCGTGCGTGACATCCAGCACGGAGCGGAACAGGTAGCCCGCATCCTGTTCGGGTTCCTCCGACGTCCACCCCTCGAGGTGCGCCCCGTCCTCGTCAACGGGTCCTACGGCATCGTCATGTGTGACGCGACGGGTGCGTGGTCGGTGACGTCGTTCGTGGTGGTCGACGGCCGGGTGGCAGCCGTCGACATCGTCCGCAATCCCGACAAGCTCAGCGACGTGCACTGAGCCTGCGGCGGCTGGGCCCCGCCGCGCTCGCCCCCACCGGACGTCATACGAATCGGGGGTTCTGACCCACGATCCGTATGACGTCCCGGCTAGTGCGGCAGGAGGGACATCGCGCGTCGGCGCCAACCGCACTGCTCGCTGCCGCGCCGTACCGTCGTCGGGGGCGTCCACCGCGAGGGCAGCTCGGTCGCCATCGAGCGGCGGGTCCGCCGGACGTGCTGCGCGTGGGCCCGCACCAGCTCGGGATGGTCAGCGTAGGCGTCGAGCACGCGCGCAGTGCCCGGGAGCGCCGTCGCGGTCTGGGTCCACAGGGCGTCGACGGCCTCCTGGTCGCCGTACGCCCCGTTCTCCATCAGCGTGTCGAGTCGCGCGTCGAAGGTCCGCACCCACTGGGCGTGCGCCTCGAGCAGCAGCGTCTCGAGCGAGCCGAAGGTCTGCGTCCTCGCGCGGCGCACGGCGTCCTGCAGCGTGGCCGGGTCCTTCTCGACGGACGAGGTCAGGGTGCGGAGAGCGCGTTGGCGCTGGGTGGTCCGCTCCCAGGCGGAGCGGGTGGTCGTGGAGCTCGTCATCTGGGTCTCCTCCCATGAAGATCAAGGTCGACCGACGCAGTGCTTGTGACGTTCTCGGCGTCGGTCACATACACAGTGTATGTCTTATCCTGGGAGTATGTCACGTCCCCGCAGCAGGCGCGAGCAGTACTCCGATGAGACGCGTGAGGCGTTGCTCACGACGGCCGCGGGCCTGTTCGCCGAGCGAGGATTCGCCAAGACCGCCCTGTCCGAGGTGGCATCGGCGGCGCAGGTGACCCGAGGCGCGGTCTACCACCACTTCAAGGACAAGCAGGACCTCTATCGCGCCGTCCTCGAGCGCACCGAGACCGACGGCATGGCGGCGATCCGCGAGGCCTACCTCGTGCACGAGGACCCGGTTGCAGGCGCGCTGGCGGCGATGAACGCCTACCTCGACCACGCGGTCGACTCCGACTACGCCGAGATCGTGCTTCGGCAGGGGCCGATCGCGCTCGGTTGGGAGGAGTGGAAGGCGTGCGAGGAGCAGTACGCCGCGGGCCTGATCGAGCAGATCATCACGGCCCTCGTCTCGGCGGGGAGACTTCCGCCGCTGCCGATCGCGACGACGGCGGCGATCACGTTCACCATGCTCGGAGGCTGCGGCATGGCGCTCGCCGCCGCGGCGCCTGAGGACCGTCCACGCGTGAAGGACGAGTGCTCCGAGGTGCTCGCACGACTGGTCGCTGGACTGCTGGTCTGACCTGCGGCGTCCGAGGGGCTGCTCAGCGGGGGGCGCGGCGGCGCATCCGCGTGATCGCGACGCCGAGGAGGCAGAGCACTCCGCCAGTGAACCCGAGTGCGGTCGGGACCTCCGACAGGAACAGCCAGGACAGCAGGATCGCGGTCGCAGGGGCGGCGTACGTCGTCGCGCTGGCGGGCCCTGCGCCGACGCGTCGCAGCGCGTATGCCCACGTCGTGAACGCCAGCGCCGTCGGGAACAGCCCGAGATAGGCCACGCCGAGGATCGCGCCCGTCGAGGCGTCGCGCGCCTCGGCCACGAGCTGGCCGACGAACGGCAGGCACACCACCACGCCGATGACGCAGCCGAGCCAGGTGACCAGCAGCGGGCTGACGCTGCCCATCACCGGCTTCTGCAGCAGCACGCCCGCGGCGTACAGGACGGCGGCCAGCACGCAGAGCACGACGCCGACGAGCTCGTTGCCAGAGCCGTCGCCGCCTAGGGCGATCAGGGCGACGCCGGAGAACGCGACCGCGAGCCCGAGCACGAGGGTGCGGGGGAAGCCCTCGCCGAGGAACAGGCCGGCGATCACGGCGATGATGATGGGCCCGAGCTGGACGAGCATCGCTGCCGTGCCGGCGTCGATGTGGCGCTCGCCGGCGTTGAGCGCGATGTTGTAGGCGCCGAACCACAGGACGCCGTAGCCGAGGATCAGCCACGCCGTGCGTCCGCGGGGCATCGCCTCGCGGCGGGTCGCGGAGAGCTGTCGCGGGACGAACAGGACCGAGAGGGCGAGAGCGGCGACGAGCAGCCGGCCGAGCGAGAGTGCTCCGGGTGAGAAGGTCTCGCCGATCGCGCGGATCCCGACGAACGCCGAGGCCCACAGCACCACGGTCACGACGAGTGCGGCGAAGGAGAGGTCGCGTGCGGCGTGCGAGGTCGTGCTGGTGTCGGTGTCGTCCGTAGAGGTGGTCACGAGCCGACGTTACGGAGCGGGACCGACAGTGCGCCACGCGTTAACCGCCAGGTGCAGGGACAGATCGCGCCAACGTCCAGATCGCGGCACGCGCGCCCGTACGGACTCGCCGCCGCGCCTGCTCTGCGAGGCTTGACGCGTGAACGATCCGATCCCCACCGGAGTCCCGACGAGGCCGGGCCCCAAGCCCCACGTCGTCGTGCCGTACCCCCGGCTGTCGGCAGGCCTTCGACGCTATCTCTCGACCGAGTCCGGCGGAGCGATGCTGCTGCTCGCGCTGTCCGCGGCCGCGCTGGTCTGGGCCAACGTCGCGGGCCACTCGTACGAGGAGTTCTGGTCGACGCCGGCCAGCATTGCGATCGGCGACGGGAGCATCGACCTCTCGCTGCACCACTGGATCAACGACGGCGCGATGGCGATCTTCTTCCTCGTCGTCGGCCTCGAGGTCAACCGCGAGTTGACTGTCGGCGAGCTGCGGAGCTTCCGCGCGGCGTCGGTGCCGCTGTTCGGCGCGGTCGGCGGCCTGGCGATCCCGATCCTGCTCTTCATCCTCGTCAACCCCTCCGGTGCGGACTTCGACGGCTGGGGCGTCCCGATGTCGACCGACACCGCATTCGTCGTTGGCGTCCTGGCGCTGGTCGGCCCCCGGTGCCCGGACCAGCTGCGCGTGTTCTTGCTGACGCTCGCGATCTTCGACGACATCGGCGCGATCGCGCTGCTCGGCATCTTCTACTCCGACGACGTCTCGTTCACGGCGCTCGCGATCAGCGCGGCGCTCGTCGCTCTGCTCGTCGCGATGCGGTGGGTGGGCATCTGGCAGGTCGCCCCGTACCTTTTCGTCGGGGTCGCGCTGTGGCTGGCCGTCCTTGAGTCAGGACTGCACCCGACCCTCGCCGGCGTCGCGGTCGGCCTGAGCGTCCCCGTCCGCCACAGCTCGCGTACGGAGGAGGTGCGGCTGCGGCTGATGTTCTATGGGCGGGCGCTGATCGAGGACCGGGACGCGACGCGCTCGCGGCTGGCCGTCAGTGCCGTACGCTCCGCCGTGCCGACCGCCGACCGCCTCCAGGACGCGCTGCACCCGCTCAGCTCGTACCTCGTCGTCCCCGCGTTCGGACTCGCCAATGCCGGCATCGTTCTCAGCGGTGACGCGCTCAGTGATGCGCTCGGCAGTCCCGTCACGCTCGGCGTGGTGCTCGGCCTGTTCGTCGGCAAGGCGCTCGGCGTCGTGGCAGGTGCGGCGATCGCGCTGCAGACCGGACTCGGCACGCTGCCCGGGCGGGTCCGGTACGGCCACCTGATCGGGGGCGCGTTCCTGTGCGGCATCGGGTTCACGATCGCGCTGTTCGTCAGCGAGCTCGCGTTTGCCGACGAGGCGCTGCGCAACGAGGCGAAGATCGGCATCCTCGTCGGCTCGCTCGCGTCGGGACTGGTCGGCGCCGTGATCCTCAGGTTCTTCGGCGAGCGCATGTCGTTGTGCTCGCCGGATGAGGAGGACGGCCCGCCGCCGCTACCGGACGGACCGTGGCGATCCCCGGCGTGACAGGCCGAGCGCCTTGCGCAGGTCGGGCACGGTGACCCCGTCGAGGTACGGCTCGCCGTCGAGGAACAGCGTCGGCGTGCCGTGCACCCCGAGCGCGATCCCGTCGGCGTAGTCGCGACGGACCGCGTCGGCGTACACCTGTGCGGCGTCGCCGACCAGCGTGCTGGTGTCGAGGTCGAGCTGCTCGCCGTACGCGAGGATCGAGGCGTCGTCGAGCCGGTCCTGGTGCTTGAACAGCAGTCCGGCCATCGGCCAGAACGCGCCCTGCTGCCCGGCGGCCTCGGCGGCGAGCGCGGCGGTCAACGCGAACGGGTGCACCGTGTAGAGCGGGAAGTGCCGCCACACCAGGCGCACCTCGCCGTCGGAGCCTGAGATGAGGTCGTGCAGGACGGGCTTCGCGGCGCCGCAGTACGGGCACTCGAAGTCACCGAACTCGACGATGGTGTGCGGGGCCTCCGGGTTGCCGTACGACCAGCGCTCGACGAACTCCTCGGTCTCTCGCCCGTCGACTTCGGGCACGTACGGCGCCGTGGTCGGCGCATCGTGCGGCTCGTGGGCGTCGTGAGGCTGCTCCGGTGCCATACCGTCCATGGTGGCACGGCTTCGGCGGGCCCGGCGGCGTCCTCCGGCGTAACCTGGCGGGACCGCTGCGCCGACGGGAGGGCGATCTGATGACCGAGGGGATCGACGTGGACGTGACGCCGAGCGGGCCGGGATGCGTCGAGTGCGAAACCGCTGACCCGCGGGGCTGGTGGTTCCACCTTCGCCGCTGCGCGCAATGCGGGCACGTCGGGTGCTGCGACTCCTCACCAGCCCGTCATGCGACCGCCCACTGGAAGGCGACCGGCCACCGCTACGTGCAGTCGTTCGAGCCGGGGGAGGACTGGTTCTACGACTACCAGGACGAGACCCTCGCAACGGGCCCGGACCTCGCACCCCCGACCTCGCACCCCGCGGACCAGCCGTCACCAGGGCCGGCCGGGCGCGTGCCGCCCGACTGGATGGCGCACGTCCCGCGTTGAGGGGGAGTGTCTGCGCCTTTCCCTACGGTCGGAGCCATGACTGACGAGACTCCCGCCGACCGCTACGCCCGCCTGCGTGAGCGGTTCGGCGCGACCCTGCGGGGCGTGCCCGACGACGCGTGGGACAACCCGACGCCGTGCGAGGACTGGTCGGTCCGGGCGCTGGTGCAGCACGTCGTCGACACCCAGGGTCTGTTCGAGTCGTTGGTCGGACGCACGATCCCCCCGGCGCCGAGCGACGGCCTCCGCGCCGCGTACGACCACGCCACCGGCACCGTCCTCGCCGACCTGCGCGACCCGGAGGTGGCAGGCACCCCGTACGAGAGTCCGATCTTCGGGGCGACGACATTCGAGGCGATGGTCGACGGGTTCCTGAGCTTCGACTTCGTCGTCCACGGGTAGGACCTCGCCCGCGCCCTCGGCGTCGACGACACGATCCCCGACGCCGACATCGCGTGGGTCCGCCGCCGCACCGACACGCTCGGCGACCTCATGCGCACCAGCGGCCAGATCGGCACCGAGGTCGAGGTCGGCCCCGACGCGTCGCCGACCGAGCAGCTCGTGGCCTTCCTCGGGCGACATCCGTAGCCCCGGCGTCGCCGCGCGCTAGCGTGATCCCATGGCCGAGATCCTGCGCTACACCGCGTTCTCCGACGACCCCGCCGGCGGCAACCCTGCGGGGGTCGTGCTCGACGCCACCGGCATGAGCGCTGACGAGATGCGCGCGACGGCTGCGGATGTCGGCTACTCCGAGACGGCCTTCCTGGTCCCGCGCGACGGCGACGGTCGGACGTACGACGTGCGCTACTTCGCTCCGGCGTCCGAGGTCGCGTTCTGCGGGCACGCCACCGTGGCCACCGCGGTCGCGCTCGCCGATCGGATCGGTCCCGGGCCGCTGGCGTTCCACACGCCGGCGGGCGAGATCGCGGTCGACACCGTCGCGCGCGGCGGCCGGCTCTGGGCCACGCTGACCAGCGTGGAGCCGCAGGTCGAGCCGGCCGACGCCGATCTCGTCGACGACGTGCTCGACGCGCTGGGCTGGTCCCGCGACGACCTCGACCCGCGCTATCCGCTCTCGCGCGCGAACGCCGGTGTCTGGCACCTCGTGCTCGTGACCCGTACCCGCGAGCGGCTCGCCCGGCTGTCGTACGACCTGCCGCGGCTGGCGGCGCTCATGCGCGAGGCGGACCTGACGACGCTCCAGCTCGTCTGGCCCGACCACTTCGGCACGTTCCAGTCGCGCAACCCGTTCCCGGTCGGCGGCGTCTTCGAGGATCCCGCGACCGGGGCCGCGGCCGCCGCGTTCGGCGCCTACCTCGCCCACCACGGGCTCGTCGCCTCCGACGCCGCATTCTCGATCGAGCAGGGCGTCGACATGGGGCGTCCGAGCCTGATCCACGTGAACCTGAGCCCCGATACGTCGCGTGTACGGGTCAGCGGCAAGGCGGTCGTGCTCTGAGCACGTCGGGCGCCGAAGGCCCATGCGTCAACGGCCGGATCTCGTTCTGGATGGACAGCCTCGGGCGCACCGCACCCACACGTCCTCCGCTCACGCACGACCACCGTGTCGACGTGGCGATCGTCGGCGGCGGGCTGACCGGACTGTGGACGGCGTACTACCTCGCCAAGGCCGATCCGAGCCTGCGGATCGCGGTCCTCGAGAAGGCGCTGTGCGGCTACGGCGCGTCCGGGCGCAACGGCGGGTGGCTGACCGCGGCGATGGCCGGCTCGCCGGAGCGGTACGCGCGTACGCACGGCCGCGACGCCGTGGTCGCGCTCGCCGAGGAGATGAAGGGGTCCGTCGACGAGGTGATCGCGGTCGCTGCCGCCGAGGGTGTCGACGCCGACATCGTGAAGGGTGGCGAGCTCACCGTCGCGTGCAGTCCGGCGCAGGACGAGCGGCTGCGCGCCGAGCACGAGCACGCCCTCACGTGGGGCGACCACGACCACCAGCTCCTTGACGCCTCCGCGCTCGCCGGGCGCGTCCGGATCGCCGAGGCAGTCAGCGCGCTGTGGACCCCGCACTGCGCCCGCCTCCACCCGGCGAAGCTCGTGACGGGTCTTGCCGAGGTCGTCGAGTGGCTCGGGGTCGAGATCTACGAGGACACGGAGGTCGTGGCGATCGAGCCGCGTCGCGCCGTGCTGCGGGCCGGGCGGGTGGACGCGACCTACGTCGTCCGCGCGACGGAGGGGTTCACCCCACGCCTGCCCGGGCTGCGCCGCACCTGGCTCCCGATGAACTCCGCGATGGTCGTCACCGAGCCGCTCGCCGACGCGGTGTGGGAAGCGATCGGGTGGGACGGCTACGAGACGGTCGGCGACATGGCGCACGCCTACATGTACGCCCAGCGCACCGCCGACGGACGGATCGCGATCGGCGGCCGCGGAGTCCCGTACCGCTACGGCTCGCGCACCGACCATGACGGCGCCACCCAGCAGGCCACGATCGACAGCCTGCGCGCGATCCTCGCGCAGCGGTTCCCGCAGGCGGCCGGCGCGAGGCTCGACCATGCGTGGGCGGGCGTGCTCGGCGTCCCCCGAGACTGGTGCGCGGCTGTGACGCTCGACCGTACGACAGGGTTGGCCGCGGCCGGCGGCTACACCGGCCACGGGGTGACGACCACCAACCTCGCGGGGCGGACGCTGCGCGACCTCGTCCTCGGGGAGCCGACCGCGCTCACCGCCCTCCCGTGGGTCGGCCACCGCACGCGTCGGTGGGAGCCCGAGCCGTTGCGGTGGCTGGGGGTCCAAGCGATGTACGCCGCCTACCGCGCCGCGGACCGTCGCGAGGACAGGCGCGGCGGCCCGACCTCGTGGATCGCCCGGGCCGCCGACGTCGTCAGCGGCCGCTGAGCCCGCAGCGTCGTCTCGGCGAGGTCGGCCGCGGTCCGCTGCCGTACCGCCAGGTCGTGCCGTCCCAGCGCCAGGCCCGCTGCGGCGCACGCCCACACCCCGGCCACGAGGCCGGGTGCGAGAAGGGCGATGTCGTCACGCAGCAGCAGCGGGTCCACGGCCACTCCCTCGCTGAGGGCGCGAGCGGCCCACTGCCAGACCACGCAGAGGAGCGAGGCGAGCAGACCGATGAACGCCCAGGCGGGGTACGGGGTCGCCAACGCCTGACGGTGACCGTCTCGGAGCGCGACGGCGCCGGCCGTCGCGTACCACAGCGCCGTGGTCGCGACCGCGGAACCGATCGTCGCGTCGGGGGTGTCACCGGCCAACGTTCCGACGGCTCGTCCGAGGATGACCCATACGGCGACGAGGGCGGCGACCCTCCACGCGACGTCCCCCAGGCGTCGCATGCCGTCATCATCCCCCGCGCGGGCGCGGTCGGCAGGTCGGTTGCGCAGGGTCGCGCAGGGCGGCTCAGCGCGTGCGGTGGTCCATCCGGGTGATCCGCGGGCCGCGACGCGGTCGCCCGAGCACCCCGTCGGCGTACAGCAGGTGCACGACGCGGCCCCGGTGGCCACGCCACGGCTCGAGGATCTCGAGCATCCTCGCGTCGTCCACCGGTGCGCCATCGAACGTGGTGCCGACGTCCTTGGCCAGGTTGTAGTCGCCGACCGAGACCGCATCGGGGTCGCCGAGACGCAGCGTCACCTCCGCCGCCGTCCACACCCCGACACCGGGGAGCGAGCGCAGGCCAGCGGCGACCTCGTCGTACGGACGGTCGACGAGCCGCGCGAGGGCCGTGGCGCGCTCGGCGACGCGGATGACGGTGCGGGAGCGTGCGGGATCGACGCCGGCGCGGTGCCAGACCCACGACGGCAGCGTCCGCCACTGCTCGGGCGGCAACGGGACCGACATCGGCCGTGGCGTCGGGCCGGGTGCGGGCTCGCCGTGGGCGCGCAGCAGGCGGCGCCATGCGGCGAACGCGTCGACGCCGGGGACGCGCTGCTCGAGGATCGCGGGGACGAGCACCTCGAGCACGCGACGCTGGCGGGGGAAGCGTAGCCCGGGGTGGCGCTGGCGGGCTCGGGCAACGAGAGGGATGAGCGGATCGAAGCCTGTCCAGTCGTCGTCGGCGCCGAGAAGCGTGGGGGCGTCGGCGACCAGGGTGCCGGAGCCCGGCCCCCAGGCCTCGACCCGGATCTCGCCGTCGACGGACGTGACGCGGTAGGTAACGGCGCCGTCGGGCATCCGGCTCGCACGCCACACCGCACCGTCGGGGGTCACGTGGTGCGCAGGGTCGTACGGGCCCTTGGCGAGCATCGCGAGGGTACGGCGCACGTTGACGGGCCCGTCCGGACGCCAGGTGCGGACGGCGTCGGGGCGCGGGGGACCGGACGTGCTCACCCTTCGATCGTGGCACGCGATCCTGACAGGCCGGCGGCTGTGGGATCCGTCACGACTAGCCCTCGCGCCTGTCGCCGCCGGTCAGGGCGTGCGTAGGATGCCCGGTCTATGAGGGAATCGTCATGAGCGGCATCGTGTCCCTGCTGCCGGCCGCCACAGACATCGTCCTCGCCCTCGCCCTGGGCGACGACCTCGTCGCGGTGACTCACGAGTGCGACGAGCGGGCCCGTACGGGGCGTCAGGTCGTCGTCCGCGCCGGCCACACCCGCTCGGTCCTCGACGTGGACGCGTTGGCCGGGCTCGACCCGGCGCTGATCCTCACCCAGGACCTCTGCGCGGTCTGCGCCGTCCCCGCCGGCGATGTAGACCTTGCGCTCGCACGGCTCGGCTCCGACGCGGCCGTCGTCACGCTCGACCCGCACTCGCTCGCCGACGTCCTCGTCGGCATCGCCGAGGTCGCGCAGTGCGCCGGGGTCCCGCAGCGCGGAGAGGCCCTGGTCGCGCAGCTGCGCAGCCGTCTCGCGGACGTCTGCCTCGCCGTCGAGGGGCGCGAACGGCCGCGCGTCGCGGTCGTGGAGTGGACCGACCCGTTGTATCTCGCCGGCCATTGGATCCCGGACATGGTCGCGCTCGCGGGCGGAATCTGCGCAGCGGGTCATCCCGGAGCACCGTCGCACCCGACCGGCTGGAAGACGCTGCGCACGGCCCGGCCGGACATCGTGGTGGTCGCGCCGTGCGGGTACGACCTGGACGGCGCCGCCAAGCAGGCCGAGGAGGTCGCCGCGCGCGTGGCCGAGATGGTCGGGCCGGTGCCGGTGTGGGCGATCGACGCCGACGCGCTGATCGTACGGCCGGGGCCGCGGCTCGTGGACGGCGTGGAGGCGCTTGCGTCGGTGCTGCACGCGGGTGCGGTGGCCGAGCACGCCGGCGTCCGGCGGGTGGCGTGAGCGGGCGGTACGCCCCGAGCCCTTCGGGGGATCTGCACATCGGCAACCTCCGTACGGCGCTGCTCGCGTGGATGTTCGCCCGTTCGACCGGACGGGGATTCCTCATGCGTGTGGAGGACCTCGACCGCGTGCGCGAGGGGGCCGAGGAGCGCCAGCTCGCGGACCTCGCCGCGCTCGGGATCGACTGGGACCCGCCGGTTGTCCGGCAGTCCGAGCGCCGCTCCGTGTACGACGAGGCGGTCGCCGCTCTGGTCGCGCGCGGCCTGACGTACGAGTGCTTCTGCACCCGCCGCGAGATCGCCGAGGCGACGTCCGCGCCGCACGGGACGCCGGGCCTCTATCCGGGGACGTGCCGCCGGCTCAGCGAGGCCGAGCGCGAGGAGCGCCGCGCCGAACGGCCCGCCGCGCTGCGCCTGCGTGCGGGCGTCGCCCAGTTCACGGTTCGCGACCTGCTCCACGGCGCGTACACGGGTCCGGTCGACGACCTCGTCCTCGTCCGCAACGACGGCGTCCCCGCGTACAACCTGGCGGTGGTCGTGGACGACGGTGCGATGGGCGTCGACCAGGTCGTACGAGGCGACGACCTGCTGGCGTCGGCACCTCGTCAGGCCTACCTCGCGGCACTCCTCGGCCTCACGCCGCCGGTCTACGCGCACGTGCCGCTGGCGCTGAACGTCGACGGCAAGCGGCTCGCCAAGCGCGACGGCGCCGTGACGCTCGCGGACCTGCACGCGCTCGGATGGAGCACGGCCGACGTGGTCGCGACGATCGCGGACTCGCTCGGCATGGCCGCGCGCGACGCGGCGGGGATGCTGGCGGAGTTCGACCCCGCGGCGCTGCCCCGTACGCCCTGGGTCTTCGTGCCCCCGTCCGCGCCCCCGTCCGCGTGGTGAAAGCAACCTGACCGAATCGCGGGCCCAGAACGGTCAGGTTCCTTTCACAGCGCGGACGCGAGAGGATCGGCAGGAGAGCCACGTACGAGGAGGTCGTCATGCCTGTGGACGGTGGAGTGCTTCAGGGTCGCGAGGCCGAGGTCGTCGCCGGGGTGCACCCCCAGCTGTTCGTCGCCGGGAAGTGGCGCGACGCCGAGGGCGCCAAGACCTTCGCCGTGCACGACCCGTCGACCGGCGAGACGATCGCGCACGTCGCGAACGCGTCGGTGGCCGACGGGCGCGCCGCACTCGATGCCGCCGTCGCCGCGCAGGACGACTGGGCCAAGACGCCGCCGCGCGACCGCGGCGAGATCCTCCGTAAGGCGTTCGAGATCATCACCGAGCGCGCCGACGATCTCGCGCTGCTGATGACGCTCGAGATGGGCAAGCCGCTGTCGGAGTCGAAGGCCGAGATCGCGTACGGGGCGGAGTTCTTCCGCTGGTTCTCCGAGGAGGCCGTGCGCATCACCGGCCGGTACGCGGTCGCGCCCAACGGGGCGACGCGCCTGCTCACGCTCAAGCAGCCGGTCGGCCCCTGCCTGATGATCACCCCGTGGAACTTCCCGCTGGCGATGGGCACCCGCAAGATCGGCCCGGCCATCGCCGCGGGCTGCACGATGGTCGTCAAGCCGGCCGCGCTGACGCCGCTCACGATGCTCGCGCTCGCCGACATCCTCGTCGAGGCCGGGCTGCCCGAAGGCGTCCTCAACGTCATCACCACCCAGTCGACCGGCGAGGTCATGGAGCCGCTGGTCCGTGACCCGCGCCTGCGCAAGCTCACGTTCACCGGCTCCACCGAGGTCGGGCGCCGGCTCATCGAGCAGAGCGCCGAAGGCATCCTCCGGGTGTCGATGGAGCTCGGCGGCAACGCGCCGTTCCTCGTCTTCGAGGACGCCGACCTCGACCGCGCGGTCGACGGCGCGATGCTCGCCAAGATGCGCAACATCGGCGAGGCGTGCACCGCGGCCAACCGGTTCCTCGTGCACGAGTCCGTGGCTGACGAGTTCTCGCGGCGCCTGTCGGAGCGGATGGGCGCGATGTCGGTCGGACGCGGCTCCGAGGAGGGTGTGCAGGTCGGCCCGCTGGTCGAGGAGAAAGCCCGCACGAAGGTTGCCGAGCTGGTCGCGGACGCCGTCGGGTCGGGCGCGGAGGTGCTGACCGGCGGCGAGGTGCCGGAGGGGCCGGGGTGGTTCTATCCGCCGACGGTGCTCGCCGGTGTCTCGACGGATGCGCAGGTCTTCCGCGAGGAGATCTTCGGCCCGGTCGCGCCGGTGTTCACGTTCTCCTCCGACGAGGAGGCGCTGCGGCTGGCCAACGACACCGAGTACGGCCTCGTCGCGTACGCGTTCACCGAGTCGCTCGAGCGTGCGGTGCGGGTGTACGAGGGGCTGCAGACCGGGATGGTCGGCATCAACCAGGGCGTGGTGTCCAACCCGGCCGCGCCGTTCGGCGGCGTGAAGTCGTCGGGCTTCGGCCGCGAGGGCGGCGCCGAGGGGATCGACGAGTACCTCGAGGTGAAGTACGTGGGGCTCGCGCTGTAGCGCGGGAAAAAACTTCTGTGGTCGCTGTAGAAGTCGGCCGCCGTCGTTCGTGGAGGTCGTGAGAGGCCGACGCGCAGGGCGGCGGCCGACAACCGCAGGAGACCACGATGGCCACCACGACACGCACACCCGAGACCCACGGCACCACCCGTACGCACAACGACTGCGACCCCGCGACCCGCGTCACCAGGTCGCTCCTCGGGTACGGCGTGCTCGCCGGCCCGTTCTACGTGAGCGTCGCGCTCGCCCAGGTGTTCACGCGGGACGGCTTCGACCCGGCAGTCCATCAGTGGAGCATGCTGGCGCTCGGCGACCACGGCTGGATCCAGGTCGCGAACCTCACCCTCACGGGCCTCATGCTCGTCGCCTTCGCGGTCGGCCTGGGGCGGGCGCTGACCCCTGGACGCGGAGCTCGCTGGGCCCCGCGCCTCGTGGCGGCGTACGGGATCTCGCTGGTCGCGGCGGGTGCCTTCCGCGCCGACGCGGCGTACGGGTTCCCGGTCGGCACCGCCGAGGGGCCTGGCGACATCTCGTGGCACGGGATGCTCCATCTCGCCGCGGGTGCAGTCGGCTTCACCTGCCTCGCCGTCGCGTGCTTCGTGCTGGCCCGGCGCTACACGGCCGACGGGCGTCTCACGTGGGCCGTCTTCTCGCGGATCGTCGGAGTCGTCTTCCTCGCCGGCTTCGGTGCTGTTGCCGTCGGCGCGGGCGCTGCCGCCGCTAACCTCGCGTTCACCGCCGCCATCGTCCTCGTCTTCGGGTGGATCACCGCCGTCGCGCTGGACCGCTACCGCCGCACCGTCTCCCCGTCCTGACCAAAACACACACCAGAACCACTTCGAAGGAGATCACCATGCGTTACCTCGTCATTCTCGACGGAACCCCGCCCGAAGGCCCCCCGCCGCCCGAGCTCATGGAGGCGATCATGACCCTCGGTGCCGAGGCGACCAGCTCGGGCGCGATGCTCGACAACGCCGGGCTCGCCCCCAGCGCGTTCGGCGCCCGTGTGGACCTCACCGGCGGCGAGATCACCGTCGCCGACGGCCCGTTCACCGAGGCGAAGGAACTCATCAGCTATGCGCTGTACGAGGTCCGTACGAAGGAAGAGGCGGTCGAGTGGGCGCGCCGGTTCCTCGCGGTCCACCAGGAGCACTGGCCCGCGTGGGAGGGGAGTGCCCGCGTCGTGAAGATCTTCGGCCCGGAGGACTTCGCGCCCCCCGCCTGACCCCCCGTCCCCGCTCCGCCCCACGATTTGACGGGTTGCCCACCGCTTTCTTGCCGAGAACGGTGGCTAACCCGTCAAATCGTGGGGCGGAGCGGGGTGTGTGCTTGGATCGGCGGTGTGACATCCGGCGAGGGGGCGGCGCGCGCTGCGGTCGAGGCGGTGTGGCGGATCGAGGCCGGCCGGCTCGTCGCCGGACTCGCACGCGTGACCGGTGACGTCGGGCTCGCCGAGGAGCTCGCGCAGGATGCCCTCGTCGTCGCGCTCGAGCAGTGGCCGACGGCGGGCATCCCGCCGAACCCCACAGGGTGGCTGATGACCACCGCCAAGAACCGCGCGATCGACGGCGCGCGGCGTCGCGCCACCTACCAGCGCAAGCTCGAGCAGGTCGGACGCGACACCGAGATCGCGACGCACCCCGGCGACGAGGTCGAGGACGCGCTCGACGACGACATCGGCGACGACCTCCTGCGGCTGATCTTCACCGCGTGCCATCCGGCGCTGTCGGTGGAGTCCCGCGTCGCGCTGACCCTGCGGTGCGTCGGCGGGCTGAGCACGAGCGAGATTGCGCGCGGTTTCCTGATCCCGGAGAAGACCGCGGGCCAACGCATCTCGCGGGCGAAGAAGGCGCTGACCGACCGCGGCGTCGTCTTCGCGATGCCCGATGCGGCCGAGCGGGCAGCACGGCTGCGCTCGGTGAGGGAGGTCGTCTTCCTCATCTTCAACGAGGGGTACGCCGCGCAGGCAGGCGACGACTGGATGCGCCCGGCGCTGTGCCACGAGGCGCTGCGCCTCGCCCGGTTGCTCACGACACTCGTACCGGATGATCCCGAGGGTCACGGGTTCGTCGCCCTCCTTGAGCTCCAGGCCTCACGCCTCCCGGCCCGGACCACTCCCGATGGACATCCCGTCCTCCTCCTCGACCAGGACCGGCGGCGCTGGGATCGCACGCTCCTCCGTCGAGGGCTCGAGGCGCTCGCCCGCGCGGAGGAGCTCGCGAGCGCCCCCGGACCGGACGGGCCCGCGCTCGGCCCATACGCGATCCAGGCCGAGATCGCCGCCTGCCACGCGCGTGCGGCACACGCGGACGACACCGACTGGAGGCGCATCGCCGCCCTTTACGTCCTTCTGCGGCACGCCTGGCCGTCGCCGGTCGTCGAGCTCAACCGCGCGGTCGCCGTCGGTTTTGCCGAAGGTCCCGAGCGGGGGCTCGCCGTCGTCGACGCGATCGCCGGAACGCCCGCGATGGCCTCGTACCCGCAGCTCCCCGCGGTCCGCGCCGACCTGCTCGCCCGCCTCGGTCGCACCACGGAGGCGCGGGAGGCGTACGAGCAGGCGGCTGCGCTGTCGGGCAACCTGCGGGAGCGCGAGGTGTACGCCGCGAAGGCCACTGCCCTGTCCGGCTGAGCCTTTCGCGTGCGGTGCTCAGACCTCCTGTACGACCGGCTCCGGGGTCGCGTTCCCCCATGCGGACTCGCGGCGCTGGGTCACGAGGGCGACCAACGCGGCGAGCACGGACGCCGCGCTAGCGGCTGCGGCCCTCGGCCAAGTAGGCCAGCCGACGCAGCGCCTCGCGGTTGCGTGCGCGCAGGCTGAGCGCCTCGACCGGGCCGGGCAGGAGCTTCGCGGGCCCGCTGACGGTGTGCTCCTCCATCTCCACCGTCGTCGTCCCGTCGCGTTCGCGGAGGGTGAGACCGACGTATCCCTCGCCCATGGGCCACGCGCGTACCTGCAGCTCGAGTCGCTTCCCAGGCTCGCACGCGAGGACGGAGGTGGTGTCGTCGATGAGTATCGGCCACGTGCCGACCGAGTGGTAGATCTTCGTCCCGGGCGAGGGGAAGCCCTCGTCGACGTCGCGGATGCGTGAGGCTCCGACGACCCAGGACGCGTACGTCCAGCCGTCGGCGAGGACGGCGAACACCTGGTCCGCAGGGGCGTGGATCTCACGGGTGACGAGGGTCATCATGGGCTCCTTCTCGAGGCTCGCAGCCGGCGCAGCAGCGTCGGCTCGGCGAGGACGGCGCGGGCCGCGTTCGCGCCGGGCGCGCCGTGGACACCGCCACCGGGATGGGCGGACGCGGAGGCTAGGAAGAGCCCCGGGACCGGGGTCGATGCGCGGCCGTTGCCGGGGACCGGTCGGAACACGAGCTGCTGGTGGATCGCCGACGTGCCGCCGTTGATCGCGCCGCCGACGAGGTTCGCGTCACGGGACTCCAGCTCGCGCGGGCCGAGCACCCGACGCGCCACCACGCGGCTCGCGAGGTCAGGCGCGTACGCCTCCAACCGCCGCTGCACGCGATCGGCGAACCGCTCGACCTCGTCGTGATCCCACCGCCCCGTGAGGCCCTCGCCTCCGGCGTCGTGGCGGACCTCCTGCGGCACGTGCGTGTACGCCCACAGCGCCTCCGTTCCTGCGGCCGAGCGCGTCGGGTCGGCAGTTGACATCTGCCCCACGACGAGGAACGGCTCGGCCGGGATCGTGGACCCCGCGATCTGGGCGTGGGTCTCGGCCATCGCGGTGACGGAGTCGGCGAGATGGACGGTGCCCGGGGCGGTCGGTGGTGGCGACGACCACGGCACCGGCCCGTCGAGCGCCCAGTCGACCTTGACCGTGCCCGGGTCGAGTGTGAAGTGGCGCATCCGCCGCCGCAGCCGCGCCGGGAGGTCGTCGACCGAGATCAGCTTGCCGTACAACGAGGACGCCACGACGTCGGCGACGACTGCGCGGTCCGCCCGTACGGTCTGGCCGTCGTCGAGACGCACGCCGACCGCCTGGCCGTCCTGCAGCTGCACGCGCTCCACGCGTGTCGAGGTCCGGACCTCGCCGCCCAGGGACACGAATCGCGAGGCGAGTGCGGCGGTGAGCTGCCCGGCGCCACCGCGGGGAACGGGGAACCCGACCGTCTGACCGAGCATCGTCATCAGCAGACCCATCAGGCCGGACCCGGCGGCGTCGGTGGGGATGTCGGCGTGTCCGGCGTTGCCGGCGATCAGCAGCGCCGCCCCTGGCCCTCGGAAGCCGTCGCGCCCGAGCGCGGTCGCCGGCTCCAGCAGGCGCCGCACGTAGTCGAGGCCGCCGACCGAGCGCAGCGCCCACAGGGTCCGTACTCCTGCGCGCACGGGCGGGAACGGCGACGTGAGCGCGTCGACCACGGCATCGCCGACGTGCGCCCAGTCGCCGACCCACTCGTGCCAGAGGTCGCCATCGCCCGTTCCGAGCGCCTCGAGGGACCGAGCCGTCGCGTCGACGTCGCGGTGAAGCATCACCCAGGCTCCGTCCGGGAGCGGGTGCCCGAGTACAGCAGGAGCGTGGCTCCACTCGAGCCCGTAGCGCTCGAGGTCGAGGCCCCGCATCGCCCGCGACGCCGCGGCCAGCGGATAGAAAGAGCTGAAGGTGTCGTGCACGTAGTCGGGGTGCACGTCCCGCGCGCTGCGGACCGCGCCGCCCAGATCGGACTGCGCCTCGAGGACGACCACATCGAGCCCGGCGTCAGCAAGCAGGTTGGCCGCGACCAGACCGTTCGGACCTGCACCGACGACCACCACGTCGTACGCGTTCGTGCCCACGTCGACTCCTCGTGCACTCGTGGATGGCGGCGTTGAGGCGGTACCCGCCGGCGGGCGACCCAAAACATCGACTGCCCTCGACGCGGTTGGGTACCGGAGGTCCGACGGAAGGATCCCGATGCATTCCTGGTGGTACGACCAGAACCCTGACCGCCCGACGTACGAGCCGCTCACCGACGACCTCGCTTGCGACGTCGTCGTGGTGGGCGCGGGCCTGGTGGGGGTGACCACAGCGCTGGCGCTGGCCCGTGCGGGCACGTCGGTAGTCGTCGTCGAAGCGCGAACGGTGGCGGCTGGAACGACGGGCGGGACGACCGGCAAGGTCAGCCTGCTGCAGGGGACGCGGCTCTCGACGATCCAGCAGCACCACGCCGAGAGCCTGCGCGGGTACGTCGGCGCGAACCGTGCCGGGCAGGACTGGATCCGCGCGTACTGCCAGACCAGCGGTCTGTCGTACGACGAGCGTGACGCGGTCACCTACGCCACCACGGCCGCTGGTGAGCGTCGGCTGCGCCAGGAGCAGGAGGCATGCGTAGAGGCCGACCTGCCTGTGGTGTGGGACGGCGAGCCTGGCTTGCCGTACGAGGTGCGCGGGGCGATCCGGTTGGTGGGGCAAGGACAGGTCGACGCCGTTGCACTGACCGCCCGCGTCGCTGCCGATGCCGTCGACGCCGGTGCGCGGATCTTCGAGGGCACTCGCGTGCTCGGCGTGGAGAGGGGACCCCGCCGCCGAGTCCGAACCGCGCACGCGACGATTGAGGCCCAGGACGTCGTGCTCGCCACCGGCACACCGATCCTCGACCGTGGGGGATTCTTCGCAAGGCTGTCGCCGAAGCGGTCGTACGCCGCCGCGTTCCGCACCGAGGGCCCGGCGGTCGACGCCATGCACCTGTCGATCGACGCCCCGACGCGGTCGTTGCGGACGTCGACACCGGACGGATCCGTGCTCCTGGTCGGCGGCAACGGGCACACGACCGGGCGTGCGCGTTCGGAGGCCGCGAAGCTCGACGAGCTGGTCGCGTGGGCACGAGAGACGTTCGGGGTGGGGACACCGCTGGCGACCTGGTCGGCGCAGGACTACTCCCCGACGGGCGGGCTGCCGTACGTCGGACGTCTGCTGCCGGTCGACCCGCACGTCCACGTCGCGACCGGGTTCGACAAGTGGGGGATGGCGATGGGCGCTGCCGCAGGCCTCGCGCTCGCCGGGGACCTCCTCGGTGAGGCGCCAGGCTGGCGCGACTCCGTACGGGCCTGGCGGCGACCCGCCCTCCGGGACGCGACGACGGCGGCGGTGGTCAATGCGGAGGTCGGGGCCGAGCTGGGCAAGGGCTGGGTGTCGGCAGCACTGTCGCGCGACGAGGACCCGCCGTCCGTACGGGGGCTTCCGCCGTGCGCGGACTCCGGAGACGGCACGCGGCTGAGCGCGGTCTGCACGCACCTCGGCGGGGTCGTGGAGTGGAACGACGCCGAGCGCACCTGGGACTGCCCGCTGCACGGGTCTCGGTTCGCCGACGACGGATCGGTGATCGAGGGGCCGGCCACGCGACCGCTGCGGCGCCGCTGAGTTCGCGCGGCCCGAGCGGTCCACCGTACGAGGGCCCGTCCATGGGCCCGGGACAGGAGAACGTCATGCTCGCCGAATCACCCGCCTTCCAGGGCTTTTCCGTCGACGACATTCCGAAGGCCCGTGACTTCTATGCCGATGTGCTCGGTCTGGACGTCGACGAGGAGGACGGGATGCTGCGGCTCCACCTCGCCGGAGGTCGCGACACGCTCGTCTATCCGAAGGGCGACCAGCACGAGCCGGCCTCGTACACGATCCTCAACTTCCCGGTGCCCGACGTCGAGGCCGCCGTGGACGGACTGAGCGCGCGCGGAGTCGTGTTCGAGAAGTACGAGGGGACGCCGATGGCGACCGACGAGAAGGGAGTGTTCCGCGGGGGCGGGCCGCTCATCGCGTGGTTCACCGACCCCGCCGGCAACGTGCTGTCCGTCATCCAGGAATAGCTCGCGAGCCTAGAGGGGGACGTCGGCGCGGACGTGGCCTTCGCGGTCGCGGACGCACGTCCCGTCCCGGAACAGCACGCCGTCGCGGAAGCGCCCTTCCACCTCGCCGCCGCCGAACTGCTCGACGTACAGCCGCGAGTACAGCCCGCCCTCCGCGAGCAGCTCGGCGTGCGTGCCCCGCTCGACCAGCCGGCCGTCCTCGAGGCCGAAGATCACGTCGGCGTTCTGGATCGTCGAGAGCCGGTGCGCGATGGCGATCGTCGTACGCCCGACGGTCGCGCGCTCCAGCGCGTCCTGCACCAGCCGCTCCGTCTCCGTGTCCAGCGCCGACGTCGCCTCGTCGAGGATGAGCACGCGCGGGTTCATCAAGAACACGCGCGCGATCGCGATCCGCTGCTTCTCGCCTCCCGACAGGCGGTAGCCGCGCTCGCCGGTGATCGTCTCGTACCCCTCGGCGAAGCTCATGATCCGGTCGTGGATGTTGGCGTCGCGGGCAGCCTGCTCGACCTCCGCAGGTGTCGCACCCTCCTTGGCGTACGCGATGTTGGCGAAGATCGTGCCGTGGAAGAGGTACGGCTCCTGCGTCACCATCCCGACGGTCGTTGCCAGCGAGTGCTCGGTCGCGTCCCGGACGTCCACGCCGTCGATGAGCACCGCGCCCTCGGTGACGTCGTAGAAGCGCGGCACGAGGTACGTCATCGTCGTCTTGCCCGACCCCGACGGTCCGACGATCGCGGCGAGCTGGCCCGGTTCGACCGCGAGCGAGACCTCCCGCAGCGTCCAGCGCTCCTCGGTGACCGGGTCGTGCTCGTCGGTGCCACGAGGCGGGACGCCGAGCAGTCGCGGCGGCGGATAGCGGAACGACACCGCGCGGAACTCGACCCGCCCGCCCTGCCCGGTGTCGGGCAGCGGTCGCGCGTCCGGACGCTCGATGATCGCGGGCTCGAGGTCGAGGTACTCGAAGATCCGGCGGAACAGTGCGAGCGATGTCTGGACGTCGAGCGTGACCCGCATGAGCTGGATCAGCGGCATCTGCAGGCGTGACTGCAGCGTCGTGAAGGCGACGAGCGTGCCGGCGGTGAGTCCGCCGCCGGAGAAGTCCATGCGTCCGGTGAGCATGAAGCCGGCGACCAGGTAGATGATCGCCGGGGTGATCGCGAAGAACGTCTGCACCATCGCGAAGAACGTGCGGCCAGTCATCGCCGCCGTCACCTGCAGGTGCGTCTGGCGCTGGTTCTCCTCGCGATAGCGCAGGGTCTCGCTCTCGGCGCGGTTGAACACCTTCGCCAGCAGGATGCCGGAGACCGACAGCGCCTCCTCGGTGATGGCCGTCATCTCCGAGAGCGACTCCTGCGTCTTGCGGGCCAGTCGCTGCCGCCGTCGCCCCACCCGGACCTGGATCACCACGAACAGCGGCATCAGGATCAGTGTGATGAGCGTCAGCTGCCACGACAAGATCACCATCGCGACCAGCGCCGAGCTCACGGTCACGACGTTCTGCAGGATCGTGGTCGCGGTGTCGGTGAGCACCGTACGGACGCCGCTGACATCGTTGGCCAGGCGTGACTGGATCGCGCCGGTCTTGGTCGCGGTGAAGAAGCCGAGCTCCATCGTCTGCAGGTGCGCGAACAGCCGGCTGCGCAGGTCGGCCATCGCCGAGTTGCCAATCGTGGACGTGAGGTAGTTCTGCCCAATCCCGATCAGTGCGGTGACGATCGGGATGAGGCACAGCCCCGCGACGAGCCAGCCGAGCAGCCCCAGGTCAGCGCTGCCTCCGTCCACCGGGAAGAGGGCGTCGTCGAAGACCGCCTTGGTGAGGAACGGCGCCAGCGAGCTGAGGATTGCGCCGGTCACGACCGCGAGGGCGACCAGGAGCATCTTGCCCTTGTACGGAGCCAGCAGCTGCGCAATCCGTGGCAGTACCCGCGACGCATCCGCCCGTGCCTCGGCGCGACGTTCGGCCCGCGCGGCCTCCTCGATCTCCGACCTCATGGGACGAGCCTAGGTCCGCGTGCGGCACGTGACCGGGTGTGAAGTCGCCACGATCGGGTACCGAATGCCCGAAGCCACCCGGAGCGGAAGGGAGCACGATGACCGACCCGGATCTCAACGGTCGCCGCGTCCTGGCGATCGCGACCAACTACGGAGTCGAGCAGGACGAGCTCGTCGTCCCGGTGGAGCACCTGCGCGCGAGGGGTGCACACGTGGACGTCGCCGCCGTCTCCGACGAACCGATCGAGACGCTGGTGGGCGACAAGAACCCCGGCAAGACGGTGAGTCCGACGACGACGCTGGCCGACGTCGACGCCTCGGCGTACGACCTCCTGCTCGTTCCTGGCGGCACACTCAACGCCGACTCGCTGCGCCTCGACGGTGACGCCGTCACGATCGTCAAGGCGTTCGCTGGCAGCGGCAGGCCGATCGCCGCGATCTGTCACGGCCCGTGGGCGCTGGTCGAGGCGGGCGTGGTCGACGGTCGGCGCCTGACGTCGTACGCCTCGCTGGCCACGGACATCCGCAACGCCGGTGGGTCCTGGGTCGACCAGGCGGTGGTCAGGGACGACTCCGGCAGTCCCGTCCTGGTGACCTCGCGCACACCGAAGGATCTCGACCCGTTCCTCGGCGAAGTCGGTCGCGTCCTCGCCGGCACCTGACCTGCGCGCGGGCCTTGTGCGCGACACGCTCACGCACGAGGCCCGCGCGTGGCGCCCCCCGCGTACGAGAAGGTGGGACGGTGACGTCTCCCCTTCCTGCGGCGGCCCTCGCCGACACGACCGACCTGACCGTACGCGAGGCGCTGGGGCGTGCCCTGGTCTTCGACGGGCACAACGACCTCGCCTGGGAGTCGCGCACCGCGGCCTCGTACGCGACCGACGGCCTCGGGACGCGCGACCCGCACGGGCGCTTCCAGACCGATGTGCCGCGGCTGCGTCGGGGAGGCGTCGGGGCGCAGTTCTGGTCCGTGTACGTGCCGACCGACCTCGACGGCGCGGACGCGGTGGAGGCGACGCTGGAGCAGATCGACTTCGTGCACCGCCTGGTTGAGGACTATCCGGAGGACTTCGCGCTCGCCCGTACGGGGGACGACGTCCGCGCCGCCTGGGCGGCAGGAAAGATCGCGTCGTTGCTCGGAGCCGAGGGTGGGCACAGCATCGACGGGTCGCTCGCCGTGCTGCGGACCTTCGCGCGGCTCGGCGTCGCCTACATGACGCTCACCCACAACGACAACACCCCGTGGGCGGACTCCGCCACCGACGAGCCGGTGCACGGCGGGCTCACTGACGTCGGGCGTGACGTGGTCCGTGAGATGAACCGTCTTGGCATGCTCGTCGACCTCTCGCACGTGGCGCCGGCGACGATGCACGACGCACTCGACGTGACCACGGCGCCGGTGGTCTTCAGCCACTCGGGCTGCCGAGCCGTGACCGAGCACCCGCGCAACGTCCCCGACGAGGTCCTCGTCCGGCTGCGCGACAACGGAGGCGTGCTGATGGTGGCGTTCGTGCCGAGCTTCCTGAGCGAGGAGTGGGCCGCGTGGCGCCACGACGGCGAGACCGGGCCCGAGCCGGTCGTCGGCGTGGATGCGGTGGTCGCGCACCTCGAGCACGCACGCGACGTGATGGGGGTCGAGCACGTCGGGCTGGGCGGCGACTACGACGGCTTCGCCGTGTTCCCTGCCGGGATCGAGGACGTGTCGGGCTATCCGCGGATCCTCGAGGCGCTCGCCGCCCGCGGCTGGAGCGCCGACGAGATCGCGGCGGTGGCGGGAGGCAACGCGCTGCGCGTCTTGGACGCGGTCAGTCTGGATGCGGTCAGCGACGGCCGCTGAAGACCTCCGCGACCGACAATGCCGGTCGTCCGAGCAGGTCGGGAAGGTCGCTCGTCACGTGAGCGAGCTCGCCGTCGCGGATCGCGGTGTAGGTGCTGATCCAGGCCTCGACCATCCACCGCGGCGCCCCGTAGTGTGCCCGCGACGCGAACGCCTCTTCGATGGTCTCGTCCACGTACGTGACCGGCACGCCGGTGGCCTCGGAGAGCAGCGCGGCGACCTCGCCGAGCGTGAGCGCCTCCGGTCCGGTCAGCGTGTACGCCCGCCCGACGTGGCCGGTCGGGTCGGCGAGGACGTGTGCGGCCGCAGCGGCGACGTCGACCTGGCTCACGGACGCGACCCGCCCTTGGCCGCCAGGCCCGCGGATGGCCCCGTCCGTCGCGAACGCCCGCAGCGCCTCCGTGTAGAGGTTGTCGCGCAAGAAGGTCCACTCCAACGGGGTCGCCTTGAGATATTCCTCGGTGGCGCCGTGGTCGCGGGCCAGCAGGAACGTCGCGTCGGCCCCGGCGCCGGCGAACGACAGATAGACGACCTGACGGACGCCCGCAGCGACGGCGGCATCGATCGCGGTCTGGTGCTGCTGGACACGGTCGGCCGACTCCGTGGCGGACACGAGGAACAGCGTGTCCACGCCTTCGAAGGCGGTGAGGCATGCGTCCCCGTCGTCGTACGACGCGACCGCGACGTCCGCTCCGAGCAGGGACGGTGCCCGGCTCGGATCACGGACGACGAGCCGGATCGGCAGCCCCGCATCGGCGAGGTGGCGTGCCGTCATCCCTCCGACATGGCCGCTCGCGCCGGTGATCGCCCGCAGCGTCGTCATGCAGCGATCGTGTCACGGCCGATCAGCGCCCGCTGTGCACGCGCATCGCGTCGAGCTCGGCACCGATGCGCTGGCGGTCACGGTTGCCGTTGCCCGTCCGGTAGGCCGGGAATCGCGGGGTGTGGGTGCTGTGGTGCTTCTTGAAGAACCTCATGGCACTCAGTTTGCGACGAGCGAGATCCTGCCACCAGTGGCGGAAAGGTCATTGACCATGAAGATCCTGCCACGTACGGTGAGGGGATGATTCGGACAGTGGCAGCCCTGGTCCTCGACGACGTCGCGACCTTCGAGCTCGGCGTCGCGTGCGAGGTGTTCGGGATCGACCGGACCGAGGACGGCGTGCCCCCGTTCGACTTCCGCATCTGCGGTCCGGAGGCGGGCGTTCCGCTGCGGCTCTCGGTGGGCTCGGCGGTCGTCCCCGAGCACGGGCTCGAGGGCCTGCGCGGTGCCGACCTCGTCGTCGTCGTCCCGTCGTGGCGACGGACGGGCGAAGAGCTCACCGACATGGACCCGGTGATCCTCGACGCCCTGCGCGCCGCTCACTCCGACGGCGCGATCATGCTCAGCATGTGCAGCGGGGCCTTCATCCTCGCGGCCGCCGGGCTGCTCGACGGCCGGCCGTGCACGACCCACTGGCGGCACGCGGCGCACCTGCGCGAGATGTACCCCGTGGCGAAGGTCGACGAGGACGTCCTCTTCGTCGACGACGGTGATGTCGTCACGAGCGCGGGCACCGCCGCCGGCATCGACGCCGCGCTGCACCTCGTACGCCGCGAGATCGGCAGCGACGCCGCCAACGCCATCGCCCGCCGTATGGTCGTCCCGCCGCAGCGCGACGGGGGTCAGCGGCAGTTCATCGAGCGGCCGGTGCCGACGTGCAGCGACGACGTGTTCGCCGAGGTCCTCGACTGGATGGTCGAGCACCTCGACGAGCAGCAGCCTGTCGCCCGGCTGGCCGAGCTGGCCGGCTTGTCGACCCGGACTTTCGCACGGCGCTTCTCCGCCGAGACCGGGACGACCCCCGTGCAGTGGCTCGTCCAGCAGCGGATCTTCGCCGCACGGACGCTCCTGGAGTCGACTGACCTCGACGTCGACCATGTCGCGCACCGGTGCGGGTTCTCGTCGGCGACGCTCCTGCGGCACCACTTCCGGCGCCTCGTCGGCGTCACGCCAGGGGAGTACCGCCGGACCTTCGCGACCGTCTGAGCACCGCGACACCCGGACGTCATACGGAGGGAGGGTCGGAACCCACGATCCGTATGACGTCCGGGGTGTGCGGTCAGAGGCGGCGCAGGCGCAGCGAGTTCGTGACGACCAGCACCGAGCTCGCCGCCATCGCCGCACCCGCGATCAACGGGTTGAGCAGCCCGGCCGCCGCGAGCGGGATCGCCGCGACGTTGTAGCCGAACGCCCATCCGAGGTTCTGCTTGATCGTGCGCAGCGTCGCGCGCGACAGCTCGATCGCCTGAGGGGCCAGCCGCAGGTCACCCCGTACGAGGGTGAGGTCCGACGCCTCGATCGCCACGTCGGTGCCCGTACCCATCGCGATGCCGAGGTCGGCGGTCGCGAGGGCAGGGGCGTCGTTGATGCCGTCGCCGACCATCGCGACCGTACGGCCCTGGGCCTGCAGGTCGGCGACGACCCGCACCTTGTCCTCGGGCATCACCTCCGCGACCACCTCGGTGATCCCCACCTCGGCGGCCACCGCGTCGGCGACCGAGCGGCGGTCGCCGGTGAGCAGCACCGGGTCGAGGCCGAGTGCGCGAAGCTCCGTGACGGCCTGTGCCGACGTGGGCTTGACCCGGTCCGCGACCGCGACCACGCCGCGTACGGTCCCGTCGATGGCCACGTGGACGGGAGTGGTCGCGGGGTCGACCTCGGGCAGGTCGTCAGGGACGAGCGCGCCCTGCTCGATCAGCCACGGCAGCCGCCCGACGAGCACCTTGCGATCCTCGACCACGCCTCCGACACCGAGCCCGGTGGTGGTGACGAACTCGTGCACCTCCGGGAGGTCGCCGGCTTCGCGCGCCGCGGCGGTGACCGCGCGGGCGAGCGGGTGCTCCGACGCGGCCTCGACCGCACCGGCCAGCCGCAGGACCTCGGCTCCGTCGTGACCTGGTGCGGCCGCGGTGGCGACGACATGCATCGCGCCCTCGGTCACGGTGCCGGTCTTGTCGAGCACGATCGTGTCGACCTTGCGCGTCGACTCGAGGATCTCGGGACCCTTCACGAGGATGCCGCGCTGCGCGCCCCGCCCCGTACCGGCGAGCAGCGCCGTCGGCGTCGCGAGACCGAGCGCGCAGGGGCAGGCGATGATCAGCACGGCGACCGCCGCGGTGAACGCCTCGTTGACCGTCCCGCCCACGAGGAGCCACCCGGCCCACGTGCCGAGGGCGAGCACGATGACGATCGGGACGAAGACCGCCGAGATGCGGTCGGCGAGCCGCTGGACCGGCGCCTTGCCGCTCTGTGCGTTCTCGACGAGCCGGGCCATCTGCGCGAGCTGTGTGCCCTCGCCGACCGCGGTGGCACGGACGAGGAGGCGACCTCCGTCGGCGACCGTGCCGCCGACGACGCGGTCGCCCGGTCCGGTCTCCACCGGCACGCTCTCTCCGGTGAGCATCGAGGCATCGATCGTCGCGGACCCCGAGACGACCTCGCCGTCGGTGGCGACCTTCTCGCCGGGACGGACGACGAACGTGTCGCCGATCGCCAGGTCGCCGATCGGCACGGCGACCTCGCGGCCGTCGCGCAGCACCGTGACCTCCTTGGCCCCGAGCGACAGCAGCGCGCGCAGCGCGGCACCGGAGTCGCGCTTGGCGCGGTGCTCGAGATAGCGGCCGAGCAGGAGGAACACGGTGACGACGCTCGCGACCTCGAGATAGATCTCGTCGGGGCCCGAGCCCTCGGCGAACCAGCTGATCTCCATGCGCATGCCGGTCATCCCGGCGTCGCCCCAGAACAGCGCGTAAACCGACCATGCGTAGGCGGCGGTGACGCCGAGCGAGATGAGGGTGTCCATCGTCGCGGCGCCGTGCCGGGCGTTGATCCACGCGGCACGGTGGAACGGCCACGCGCCCCAGACCGCGACAGGTGACGCGAGCGTGAGGGTGAGCCACTGCCAGTTGTCGAACTGCCAGGCGGGGATCATCGAGAGCACGAGCACCGGCGCGGACAGCAGCGCGGAGATGATCAGGCGCTGGCGCAGCGAGGTGAGCTCGGGATCGTCGACGGGCTTGTCGGTTCCGCCGTCAGTCTCGGCCGTGGCCACCGCGCGGACGGGCTCGGCGGTGTAGCCCGTCTTCTCGACCGTCGCGATCAGGTCGGCGACGTCGACGAACGCGGGAGCGGAGACGTACGCCCGCTCCGTCGCGAAATTGACCGACGCCTCGACCCCGTCGAGCTTGTTGAGCTTCTTCTCGACGCGTGCAGCGCAGGACGCGCAGGTCATGCCGCCGATCTCGAGCTCGTACGGGACGAGGTCGGTCGCGCCCCCGCTCACGAGACGACCTGGTAGTTCCCTGCCTCGTCGACCGCGGCCGCGACGGCGGCGTCGTCCAACGGGGCGGTGCTGGTCACGTGGACGGTCGAGGTGCCGCCGGCGACGAGCTCGACCTCGACGGCCTCGACTCCGTCGAGCGCGCCGATCTCCTCGGTGACGGCGCCCGCGCAGTGTCCGCAGGTCATCCCGGTGACGGAGTAGGTCTTCTTCATGACGTGTTCCCTTCGTGGGGTACTGATACGGGGTAAGGGTATGGTCTCGACAGGGCTCGACCGGCGGGTGTCGGGCTCGACCGTCGGGTGCTGGGCGGCGTCGGGAGCTAGGAGCGGACGAGGCGGGCGATGGCGGCCGATGCCTCGGCGATCTTGGCCTCGGCGCCATCACCCGAGGCGATCGCGTCGTGGACGCAGTGGGCGAGGTGCTGGTCGAGCAGGCTCAGGGCCACCGACTCCAGCGCCTTGGTGGCGGCGGAGACCTGGGTCAGGACGTCGATGCAGTAGGTGTCCTCCTCGACCATGCGTTGCAGGCCGCGGACCTGGCCCTCGATGCGCCGGAGCCGCTTGAGGACGGCGTCCTTGTCGGCGCTGTAACCGGGTGCGTGGGTGTCCATGCCGTCGACTATACCCCTAGGGGGTATCAAGTTCAAGAGGGTCGGGGAGCACAATCGTCGGATGACTGATGCAACCACGTCTGAGCCCGGCCTCGGCGGTGTCCTCGGCTTCTCGTACGACGAGGTGTCCGGCGATCGCGTCGTGGTCACCTGGACCGTCGGTCCGGAGCACCTCCAGCCGTTCGGGATCGTGCACGGCGGCGTCTACTGCGCGGTCCACGAGAGCGCCGCGAGCACGGCGGGCCAGGCGTGGCTGCGCGACAAGGGAATCGTCGTCGGCGTGAACAACAACACCGACTTCCTGCGTCAGGCGCATGCCGGCGACGCCCTGCGTACCGTCGCGACCCCGATCCACCGCGGCCGCACCTCGCAGCTGTGGGAGATCTCGACCACGAACGCCGAGGGCAAGCTTGTCTCGCGCGGCCAGGTCCGCCTCGCGAACCTCGACGGCTCGCCGCCAGCGGAGTTCCTCGCGCACCTCGGCGGAGCCTGACGAACGTCTCGACCTCTGCGTTGCAATGACGGCGCGAATGTCGAGACGTACGTCGGGAGTTCGCGCGACCGCCTACACTGAACGGGTCGCGACTGGCGTTCAGGTGGATACCACCGGGGAGCGACACGACCAACGAAGACCGCGGGACCGTTCGCCTGGGCCCTGGGTCGACCGCCACCAGCCGGTGGGACGACCTGACCAGGAGGACGTTGCCCGTGACGACACAGACGCTCTACACGATGACCGCTGACCTTCCCGTGACCACGCCCCGGCTCAACGACGGCGACATCCGCGTCCTGCTCCTCGAGAACATCCACGAGGACGGCGCCGAGTTCTTGCGCGCCCAGGGCTACCAGGTCGAGACCCGCAAGGGCGCCCTCGGCGAGGACGAGCTGATCGAGGCCGTGCAGGGAGTCCACCTGCTCGGCATCCGCTCGACCACGTACGTCACCGAGCGCGTCCTCGCCCACGCTCCCGACCTGCTCGCGATCGGTGCCTTCTGCATCGGCACCAACCAGATCGATCTCAAGGCCGCTGCGCAGCGTGGGGTCACGGTCTTCAACGCGCCATACTCCAACACCCGCTCGGTCGTCGAGCTCGCGATCGGCGAGATCATCTCGCTGGCGCGTCGCCTCAACGAGAAGACCAACGACATGCACGCGGGCGTCTGGAACAAGTCCGCCCAGGGCAGCCACGAGATCCGCGGCCGCAAGCTCGGCATCGTCGGCTACGGCAACATCGGCAGCCAGCTCTCGGTGATCGCCGAGGCGCTCGGCATGCAGGTGTACTACTTCGACGTCGCCGACAAGCTCGCCCTCGGCAACGCCAGGCGCTGCGCGACCCTCGACGAGCTGCTCGAGACCGTCGACGTCGTGACGCTGCACGTTGACGGCCGTCCCGGCAACGCCGGGCTGTTCGGTGCCGAGGAGTTCGCGCGCATGCGCCCGCGCTCGCTGTTCCTCAACCTCTCGCGCGGCATCCTCGTGGACACCAAGGCGCTACGCGCCCACCTCGAGTCCGGCCACATCGCGGGTGCCGCGGTCGACGTGTTCCCGGTCGAGCCCAAGAAGCAGGGCGACCCGTTCGAGTCCGACCTGCGCGGCCTTCCGAACGTCATCCTCACCCCCCATGTCGGCGGCTCGACGATGGAGGCGCAGCAGGACATCGGCCGTTTCGTGGCCGGCAAGCTCCACACCTACCTCGCCGAGGGGTCGACCGACCTCTCGCCGAACATGCCGCACCAGCAGCTGCCGTCGTACCGCGACCACCACCGGCTCGCGCACCTCCACCACAACGTCCCGGGGGTGCTGTCGGCGATCAACGTGATCCTCGGCGACCACGGCGTCAACATCGAGGGGCAGACGCTCGGGACCCGCGGCGAGATCGGCTACGTGCTGACCGACATCGACAAGCAGCTCGAGCCCGAGACGCTCAACGCGCTCGGCACCTTGCCGGAGACGATCCGGCTCCGCCAGCTGAGCTGACTCTCACCCGCGCGCGTCGAGGAACCGGGTGACGGCGCGGGTGAACGAGGCGGTGTCCTCGAGCATCGGGAGGTGGCCGGTGTCGAGACTCGCCTGCCACGGGGAGCCGAGGTTCGCGGCGAACCGGCGCTGGAGGGCCGGGGCGATCTCGCGGTCCTCGAGCGTCGTCACGTATCCGCGGGGCAGTCTCAGCTCGCCGTCGCCGACCTGCCCCCGGTAGAGGCCGACCGCTTCCGGGACGAACGCGTCGACGATGCGCTCCGCCGTACCGTCGTCGAGCCCGGTGGTCAGGCCTCGGCGGATGGCGCTGTCCGGCGGTCGCGTCCCCGCGAACCGCATCGCCAGACTCAGCACGTGGCGCTGCGGGAAGGGCATCGACGACACGAACGACCCACCCGGTCGCGGGACGACGGCGCAGACGGCGAGCAGTGCGCGGACCCGCTCCGGCGCACGGCGTGCCAGCTCCGCCCCCACCACCGCGCCCGCCGAGTGCGCCACGACCGCGAACCGCTCCCACGGGGCGGCGCCCAGTGCGGCCTCGACGTAGTCCGCCAGCGCGGCTCCGTCAGGGGACGGGCGCGGTGCGACCGCCGTCGGGCGGGGGGCGAGCAGCTCGCGCGTCCCCTCCCAGATCCAGGAGGGCAGGCCGGCGCCGCTGAGCAGGAGCACGGGTTCGTCCGAGGAGGTCATGGATCCATCCTCACGGGCAGTCTTGTCATCCTTATGTCACCATTTCTCGGGTGAACCGCACCGATCGGCTGTACGGGATCCGCGAGGAGCTGCGCCGTGCCGGGACGCGGGGACGCACGGCCGAGCAGCTCGCGGCGACGTACGAGGTGAGCCCTCGTACGATCAAGCGCGACGTCGCGGCCCTCCAACATGCGGGCTTCCCGATCTGGGCACGCCTGGGCCGCCACGGTGGCTACGTGGTCGACCCGGCAGCCACCCTTCCGCCGATGAACGTCACCGCCGCCGAGGTGTCGGGTCTGGCCGCCGCGATCGCTGCGCACCGGGGCCAGCCGTTCGACGGGCAGGCCCGTACGGCCCTCGCCAAGGTGCTCAGCGTGATGGAGCCGAAGGCGCGGCTCGGCGCGACCGCGCTCACCGAGCGGGTGTGGATCGACCGCGCTGACACCGCCGGCGACCCGCGCTCACGGCGCGCCATCGAGCAGGCGCTGCATGAGCGTCGCGTCCTGTCGCTGCGCTATCGCGACGCCGACGACACCGTGACCGACCGTCGGGTCGATCCGCAGATCCTCGCGTTCACTCGGGGCTCGTGGTACCTGGTCGCACGCTGCCGACGTCGCGACGACCTGCGCTGGTTCAGGCTCGACCGGGTCGAGCGCGCGAGGGTCACCGCGCAGGTCGCGGTCGACGTCCCGGTCGAGAGCATCGGTACGCCGCCGCCCACCGCCGCACCCGTCGCGGACCTGTGAGGGTCACTGCGCCATCGCGGCGAGCTTCTCGACCGTGCGGAGGTTGCGCCCGGTCCCGGGGACCCCGGCGAGCTTGAGGAGGCGCGGCGCGGTGACCGCGCTGCGCCCCGCGCCGTCGGCGTACCAGAGGTGCAGCTCGCGCCCGAGCACGCGCAGGCGGTCGTCGCCGAAGTCGTACGCCTCGACCGCCTCGGCGGCCTTGCGTGAGGGTGCGATGGTGAAGAACCAGACGTGGCAGAACTTCGGGTCGTGGATCTCGAACGGGTACGCCTCCTGTGCAGCCCGAAGTTCAGCCCCTGTCCGCGCGACCGCATCGGTCGTGACGCCCATCTGGTCGGCGATCCCCTTCGCCAGCGCGGTGCCGAAGTCGTCTGCGTCCCCGGGCGGGACGCAGACGAGGTTGCCGCTGTTCACGTACGTCGCGACGTCTTCGGCGCCGAGGTCGGACGCGAGCGTACGGAGCTCGGCCATCGGGACCTTGTTGCCGCCGACGTTCACGGCTCTGAGGAGGTAGGCGACCTTCTCAGAAGTCGAAGCCGCCACCGAAGTCGAACCCTCCGCCGTCACCGCCGCCGCCGAAGTCGAACCCGCCGCCGTCTCCGCCAGCATCTCCACCCGCGTCTCCACCGCCGTCGCCACCGGCATCTCCGCCGCCGTCGCCGCCGCTCTCGCTGCCGTCGCCGTACTCGGCCGCGTCGAGGCCCGCGTCCGAGGCGAACATGCCGCCGAGCATGGTGCCCATGAACAGTGCGGGCATGAACGCGAAGGCCGAGAAGTAGCCGGCGGCGTACGGCGCGTAGGCCGGGCCGGCCTGCCAGTAGGGGAGGCGCTGCGGGCCGACCATCACCTTGCGGGTGTCGGGCTCAGCGCCGGCCTTGACGCGCTCGGCGTCGAGGGCGCAGGCAGGGACCTCGCGAACGGTGCCGCCGTCGGGGGAGAACTGGACGTCCTCCACGGACAGGCCGTGCCGCGGGTCGAAGAAGCACATCGCCCGCTTCGCAGGAAGCGGGCTGTTGGTCACACGGGCCTCGACGCACGCGATGGCGTAGCGCCCGTCTTCGAGGATCTCGGTAACGTGCCGGACGTCCTCGGGCTTCTGGAGGGCGTCGACCGCGGACTTCGCGGACTCGTACGCGTCGAGCGCCCGTTGGTAGTCGGCCTGCGCGCCCTCGTCGAGGGGGGCACCGACCAGGTCTGCGTCGAGCTTCTGGAGCTCCTCGCCGAGGGCGGTGACGTCCTCGAACGCGGTCTTGCGAACCGCCTGCACCTGGTCAGCGAGCTCAGACTGCTCGCGTGCCTTCGTCTTGCGACGGTCGCTGACCAGGTACAGGGCAATCGCGGCGATGACGACGAGGATCACGAGCTCCATGCCGCCAGCCTACGGGTTCTTTGGTTAGCCGAACACGCTCACGCCGCCCGGGCCGACAAGAAGGCCGACGACGATGAGGACGATGCCCCAGAGCATCTGCTTGCGAACAAGGGCGACAATTCCCGACACCACGAGGATGACGGCAAGGATCCAGAGCAAGAACGTCATTGCTTCACTCCGTTCTCCGGGCGGGGGGCCCGGCTCATGTGCAACACACAGTCGTCACACGTTTGTGACCGTAGTACAGGTGCCCTGCGTCAGCGGGTTCAAACGCCGTTTAGCGACCTATTGCGATGACTGGTTGCCTGTCGGGCCGTAGACGTTTCAGGACGTATCGGATGAAGCGGGAGGGAGCGGACACACATCCGGCGGTCGCGCCCTTGCCGTTCGCGTGCAAGAAGATGCCCGAGCCGCGATAGCGGACCGCGCGGGGCGGGCGGTTGAAATCGACGACGACCGACCACACGTACTGCTTGCGGTAGTCGCGCAGTCGCTCCGAGGCGTTGCGGTGCGACGCCGGCAGCCACCAGCGGAAGCCGCCGGACGCCTTGTTGCGCAGCGTGTTGTAGTACGCCGAGCGGTTGTCCTGCACCCAGTAGTCACCGCGACGCACCTTCCGGTACGGCAGCCGGCTACCGGTCGGCTTCGCCCGGAGACCGAACGCCTCCGTCATCGTGAAGGTCCCGAGGGGCGTCGTCCCGGTCGACTGCTTGCGCTTCGACGCGGCGACCAGCCCGCCGTACCCGATCCGACCGTTGGTCGACCGGCGCTTGGCGACCCACTGGCTGTCACGGCGGACCCAGTACGTGACGCGTGCGCGGTACGAGCGCGTGCGGTTGACGGTCACGACCTGCGTCGTGCCCGCGCGAAGGTGGACGGTGACGCCGTCGAGGCGCACGGTGTCCGCGGCACGGGCGGTGCTCGCCGCGGCGGTCGTGGCCGGGACCGCCGCAAAGAGGGCGGTGACGGCGACGAGCGTGACGGCGCGGGGGGTCATCACCCCACGATGCGCCCGTCGGGCGAGCCGCGCCACCCCTCTCCAGGACGGGCCACCAGCACCCGGGCGTCGCCGACGAGGCGCCACGGGCCGAAGGCGGCGGGGACGACGAGCGACTGGCCGCCGCCGACCGGGAGGGAGCCGGCGCCCTCGATCACCCCGGTCCCCGAGAGCACGACCAGCGCAGCGAAGCCGGCAGCGATCTGAGAAGACTCGCCCGGGGGTGGGGCGAGAAGGTGGAGCCGGAAGTACGGGTCGCCCGCCTCCGGCAGCAGCGGGACGGGAGCTCCCGTACGGGCGGTGAGGTCGTGACGGACGGTGAGTCGCGCCAGGTCGTCTGCCCCGAGCGCGGTCGTCGACACCGCGTCCATCGCGAGGTCGAAGCCGAGCCCGAGGTGCGACTCGTCGCGCGTCGAGGTCGTGATCGACCACTCCAGCAGGATCGAGAAGTCGGTCGGCTCCTGCACCTCGGCGACGAACACGCCGGCGCCGATCGCGTGCGGGGTGCCCGCCGGGACCACGAAGCCGTCGCCGGGTCGTACGGGGATGCGGTTGAGGTGGCTCAGCAGCCAGTCTCCGTCCTGCGCGTCGCGGCGCGCGGCGAGCTCGTCAGGATCGACGTCGCCGCTCCAGCCGAGGTAGACCACCGCGTCGTCGGCGGTCTCGAGCACGAGCCACGCCTCGGTCTTGCCGTACGGGCAGTCGAGGTGCTGGGCCGCGAACGCGCGGTCGGGGTGGACGTGGACGGGGAGCCGCTGGCCGGCGTCGAGGAGCTTGAGGAGGATGCCGGTGTCGCCGCCCCGTACGGAGTCGGTGCCGACCCAGCCGACGGGATCGGCTTCGACGAGGTCGCTGAAGAGCGCACCGGCAGCCGTACGGGCGAGTCCGACCGTCGGGGAGTCCGCACGCGACACGGTCGCGCCGACCCACTCCTCAGGGCAACGCTCGACCGGCGGGAGCCCGCGGAGGGCGGCGATGCGTGCGCCGCCTGCATAGAAGTGGTGCACGAGGTTCGGCTGGAGGAGCTGGGGGGTCGCGGTCACGGCACCGGCTTATCACGCGCGGCGGTCCACAGGGACCACCACTGGCGGCGGGTCATCGCGTCGGCGACCTGCTCCGCGTCGGCGCACGCGCGGATGCGGCCGGGGTCGGTCGTGCCGATCACCGCGACGATGTCGGCCGGGTGCTTGAGGAGCCAGCCGAGGACGACGGCCTCCGGAGTGGTGCCGAGCGCGTCGGCGTACCGGCGCACCAGCACCGCCGTCGCCTCGTCCTCCGGGCCGCGCGGACGTCCGGTGTAGCGGCCCTGGGCGAGTGCGCCGTACGCCTGGACCGTGATGCCGAGGTCGATGCAGCGCTCGAGCGTCCCGGCGACCGGCGTGTACGACGTCGCGTCCGGGTGGTTCACGAGGACGCCGGCCTCGATCAGGTCGCGGTGGTGCAGCCCGAGCTCGAGCTGGTTCACGTCGAGCGGCTGTCGTACGGCCGTGCGCAGGTGTCCGATCTGGGTCGCGTCCATGTTGGAGACGCCGAACGCCGCGACCTTGCCTTCGGCGACGAGCGTGTCGAAGGCGTCCGCGATCTCGGCAGGACGGGCGAGCGGGTCCGGTCGATGGAGGAGGAGGCGGTCGACATGGTCGGTGCCGAGGCGCGCGAGGCTGTCGTCGACGGAGCGCAGGAGGTGCTCGCGCGAGAGGTCGTACGCGTTGCCGCCCTCCGCGCCGCCGAGCACGATCCCGCACTTCGTCTGGATCTCGATCTCGTCGCGCAGCCCGGGGTGGCGGGCGAGCACCTCCCCGAACACCGACTCGGACGTGCCGCCGCCGTAGATGTCGGCGTGGTCGAACAGCCGGATGCCGATCTCGTACGCCGTCGTCACCGCCGCGTCGGCACGCTCGAGGTCGGCGAGCCCCATGCAGCCGTACGCGAGTCTCATGCCCCCATCTTCACCGCTTGGGGCCCGCTGCGCGCAGCGCCACGTCACTCAGGGATGTTGCCGTCCCCGCCGAGGTTCGTGACGACGCGGCGCAGCACGTTGATCATCGTCACGTAGTCCTCCTCCGAGATGCCGTCGAGCGTCTGTTCATGGACCCGCGCGTTGCGCTCGCGGGCGCGTTCGAGTCCGGCCACGCCGGCGTCGGTCAGCGTCATGGCGCCGCCGTCCTCGCGGAGCCATCCGCGCGCGACCAGGTCGTCGTACACCTCGTCGAAGTCGATCCCGAGGTCCTCGTACGGCGTGAGCCGCTCGGTCAGGGTGGGGCGCGTCCAGCGGCCGGGGTCGCCGGCGGCGTGGTTGAGCGTCCACCAGTGCGGCTGCGTCAGGTCCTCGGTCGCGAGGGCGTCGCGAAGCCCGCCGACGACGCGGCGGTACGCGTCACCGGTCCAGGCGCCGATCGGCTGCTTCGCGATCACGTCGGCGGGGTAGTCCCGCAGGTCGTCTTGCGTGCTCGTCGTCATGCCGTCAACGTAGAACCTCAAGCGCACTTGAGATCAATTCAGAGTCGCGCGGCGAGTTCCGTGGCCTGGCGGATCGCGCGTTTGGCGTCGAGCTCGGCCGCGACGTCGGCGCCCCCGATCACGTGCACGCTCACGCCGGCTGCACGCAGCGGCTCCGCGAGATCGGTCACCGACTCCTGCCCCGCGCACACGACGACCGTGTCGACCTCGAGGACGTGCGCGGTGCCGTGCTCGTCGCGGATGTGCAGCCCGGCGTCGTCGACGAAGTCGTACGTGATGCCGCCGAGCATGTGCACGCCGGAGTCCTTGAGCGTGGCGCGGTGCACCCAGCCTGAGGTCTTGCCGAGGCCCTTGCCGAGCGGTGCGGGCTTGCGCTGGAGCAGCCACACCTCGCGCGGCGGGACGGGCGTGACCTTCGTGCCGACGCCGCCCGGCTCGAGCGCCGGATCAGTGACGCCCCAGCGGGCCATCCACGCGTCGAGCGGCTCGTCCGCCTGATGGAGCAGGAACTCCGCGACGTCGAACCCGATGCCGCCGGCGCCGATGATCGCGACCTTCGCGCCGGCCTCGACGCGGCCGTCGATGACGTCGGCGTACGAGGCGACGCTGGCGTGGTCCATGCCCTTGATCTCCGGCACCCGCGGTACGACGCCGGTGGCGATCACGACGTCGTCGTACGCGCGCAGGTCGTCGGCGGTCGCCCGCGCCCCGAGCCGCACGTCGACGCCGGTGACCTCGAGGCGTCGCGCGTAGTAGCGCAGCGTCTCCGCGAACTCCTCCTTGCCCGGGATCAGACGTGCCAGCCGGAACTGGCCGCCGATCTGGCCGTCGGCCTCGTACAGCGTGACGCCATGTCCGCGCCCGGCGAGCTCGGTCGCGGCGGCGAGGCCCGCGGGGCCGGCACCGACGACGGCGATCTGCTTGCGGCGCAGCCGGGGGACGGGCAGCAGTCGCAGCTCTGTCTCGTACCCGGCACGGGGGTTCACCAGGCAGGTGCAGCGCTGGTTCTTGAACGTGTGGTCGAGGCAGGCCTGGTTGCAGCCGATGCAGGTGTTGATCTCGTCGGCGCGGCCCTGCGCGGCCTTGGTGACGAACTCGGGGTCGGCAAGCATCGGGCGTGCGAGCGAGACCATGTCGGCCTGGCCCTCGGCGAGGATCTGCTCGGCGATTTCCGGGGTGTTGATCCGGTTCGAGGCGATGACGGGGATGCCGACCTGGGGGCGCAGCTTGCCGGTCACCCACGCGAACGCGCCGCGCGGGACGGACGTGACGATCGTCGGAATGCGCGCCTCGTGCCAGCCGATGCCGGTGTTGAGCAGCGAGGCGCCCGCCGCCTCGATCCTGTGGGCGAGCTCGAGCGTCTCGTCCCAGGTCTGGGAGTCGTCGACGAGGTCGAGCAGCGAGATGCGGTACTGGACGATGAAGTGCGCGCCGACCTCCTCGCGGATGCGGCGCACGACCTCAACGGGGAAGCGCATCCGCTTCTCTGCGCTGCCTCCCCAGGCGTCCGTACGGTCGTTGGTGCGGGCCGCGAGGAACTGGTTGATGAGGTAGCCCTCGGACCCCATCACCTCGACACCGTCGTACCCGGCACGCTGCGCCAGCTTGGCCGCGCGCACGAAGTCGTCGACGGTCCCCTCGACCTCGCGGGTGCTCATCGCGCTCGGCTTGAACGGGGTGATCGGCGACTGCTTCGACGAGACACCCTTGGAGAACGGCGAGTAGCCGTACCGGCCGGCGTGCAGCACCTGCATGAGGATGCGGCTGTCGTGCTCGTGCACCGCCTCGGTGACCGTACGGTGCTTGTCGGCCATCCGCCGGCTCGCCATGGTCGAGCCCATCGGCGACAGCCAGCCGCGCCAGCTCGGGGCGTACCCGCCGGTGACGAGGAGCGCGGCGCCGCCCTTGGCGCGCTCGGCGAAGAACGCGGCGAGCTTGGGGATGTCACTGGCTCGGTCCTCGAGCTTGGTGTGCATCGAGCCCATCATCACGCGGTTGCGCAGCGTGAACCCGGCGACCTCGAGGGGGCGCAGGAGGTGCGGGTACGGGGTGGTCGGCTGCTCAGGGCTGCGTTCAATCATCGGGGACCTCTGGTGTCTACTGGAGGGGTGATCTCTCGACGCGCTGCGTGGTTCCTGGTGCTCGCCGGGCTGTTCAACATCGTGATCTGGCCGCGGTTCGGCATGGCCATCTGGAACGACGAGCGGGCGTGGGAAGGCGCGATCGGTGACAGCACACCGACCGGGTTCTTGTGGGTGCACGCGGTGCTCATCGTCGCGGCGGTCTCGATCGCGGTCGGCGTGCTGTGGGTCGCGGTCACGGCGCTGCGCTCCCGCCGCCGGTAGCCCCGCCCTCCGCTGCTTCCGCCGGTCGAGCCGCCTCCGCCGGTCGAGCCGCCTCCGCCGGTCGAGCCTGTCGAGACCCCGCAGCCTGTCGAGACCCCAGCAGCTCCGCGACCTCCTCGCACCACGCGAGCCCGGCCTCCTCGAGAAGGATGCCGCCGCGCAGCACCGCGTACTGCGCCCGCTGCCCCTCGTCGAGCGCCGCGACGTCGGGGAACGTGCGAGCCGCGTCGGCGCGGTAGAAGGCCAGCCGCTCGCGATGCGCGTCGGCGCGGCGGGCGATGTCGGCGAGAATCGCGTCGCGGTCGCCGAACGGGAGCCCGCGCAGCTTGACCGCGAAGTCGCTGCGCGCGGTCTCGATCGGGCTCGGCTCGCGTGACCACTCGCGCAGGGCGTCGCGCCCCTCGTCGGTGATCACGTAGATCTTCTTGTCAGGGCGGCCCTCCTGCGGCACCGCCGTCGAGGCGACCAGGCCGCCGGTCTCCATGCGACCGAGCACCTTGTAGATCTGCTGGTGGCTCGCCCTCCAGAAGTGGCCGATCGACTTGTCGAAGCGGCGCGTCAGGTCGTACCCGCTCGCCGAACGCTCGGCGAGCGAGACGAGGATCGCGTGCTCCAGGGCCATGGCGAGGAGTATATGCATCTCGATGCACTGCGTCGAGATGCACCCATGTCACATCCCCCGACCGGCAAACTCAGGCGGCGGCCCGGGCGCTCACCGTACGGAGGGCGGCGCGGGCGGCGACGCGTCCGGCACGGTTGGCGCCGATGGTCGACGCCGACGGTCCGTACCCGACGAGCTGCACCCGGTGGTCGCGCGCCGCTGTCGTCGGGGTGTGGGCGTCCACACGGGCGACGAGCCGCACGCCGCCCGTGTCCTCGCGCAGGTGCAACGGCGCGAGGTGCCCGAGCACGGCACGGAATCCCGTCGCCCACACGATCACGTCGGCGCGCTGGAGCGATCCGTCGGCCATCCGGACGCCGTCGGGCTCGATCCGCGTGAACATCGGGTGGCGCTCGTACGCCCCGAAGGTGGCGGCCCGCTGCTCCTGCGGACGAAGCAACAGCCCGGTCACGCTCACGACGCTCTGCGGCGGCAGGCCGCGTGTCACCCGGTCCTCGACGAGCGCGACCGCCGCCCGCCCGGCCTCGGGGTCGAAGTCGTCGCCACGCCAGATCGGCTCCCGCCGGGTCACCCAGGTCGTCGATGCGGCGAGCGGCGCGACCTCCCCGAGGATCTGCACCGCCGACGCGCCACCCCCGACCACCACGATGTCGAGGTCGGCCAGGTCCTCCGGCCCCGCGTAGTCGACGGTGTGCAGCTGTCGCCCGCGGAAGGTCCCGGCCCCCGGATAGCTCGGCCAGAACGGTCGCTCCCAGGTCCCGGTCGCGTTGACGAGCGCACGCGTACGCCACGTGCCCGCATCGGTGACGACGAGGAGGTCGCCGTGGGAGTCGCCGGGGACGGCGTCGCGGACGGAGCGGACCCGCACCGGTCTGACCACGGGCAGCGCGAACCGTTCCTCGTACGCCGCGTAGTACGCCGGGACGAACGCCTGCGCCGGCGCCTCGCCGTCGGCGTCCGGGACGTCGAGCCCGGGAAGCATCGCGATCCCGTGGACGTCGCGCATCGTCAGGGTGCGCCACCGGTGCTGCCAGGCGCCTCCCGGCGCAGCGTTCGCGTCGAGGACGACGAAGCGGGCTCCGAAGCGGGCTAGGTGGTACGCCGCGGACAGTCCCGCCTGTCCCGCCCCCACGACCACGACGTCGACCGTACGGGCGTCACCGGGTCGAGACGGTACGACGGCAGCGGGGGAGGTGGTCACGTACGGGTCAACCGCGACACGGCGGCCGGTGTTCCGAGGCCCCCGTCACGGCTAGCGTGGACCGCATGACGGACCCCCACTCCGACCCGGACCACCTCGCGTTCGTCCACCTCCACCACGTCCAGCTGGCGATCCCGCGAGGCGGGGAGGCGGAGTGCCGGGCGTTCTGGCGCGACGTGCTCGGCATGCACGAGCTCGAGAAGCCGCCGGTCCTTGCCGCGCGTGGCGGCTGCTGGTTCCGTTTGGGCGGCGTCGAGGTCCACCTCGGGGTCGAGGACGACTTCGAGCCGGCACGCAAGGCCCACCCTGGCATCCTCGTCGCGCGCATCGACGACGTCGCGGCCCGACTGGTCGCCTCCGGCACCGACGTGACGTGGGACGACGGGTTCCCGGGGCACCGGCGCTTCTATGCCGCGGACCCCTTCGGCAACCGGCTCGAGTTCTTGCAGCCCGACGCCTGAAGCCCGCGTGCTCAGCGGTCGCGCGCGGCGATGCCCTGGGCAGCGAGCCGGACGACCTCGGCGATGCGCGCCTCGCGCGTGGCCGCACGCTTGGCGTCGACGAGCCAACGGAGGATCTCCTTGCGCCGCCCGGGCGTGAACGCGTCGAACTGACGCCGCGCCTCGGGGTCGGCGTCGAGCGCAGCGGCAAGGTCGTCAGGGACCTCCATCGCCTCCACGCTGTCGAGGTGCGACCACGACCCGTCCGCCTTTGCGCGGTCGATCGCCGCCTGACCCGCCGGGGTCATGCGTCCGGAGGCGACGACGCGGTCGACACGCTCCTTGGACAGGCGGCTCCACACCGAGCCCGGCCGCCGGCGGGTCATCCACAGCATCGAGTGGTCGTCGTCGAGCCCTTTGGCCTGGCCGTCGATCCAGCCGAACGCCAGCGCCTCCTCGACCAGCGCCTCGTACGACAGCTCCGGCCGCTCGGTCTCGCGCCGTCGCCAGACGATCCACACGCCGGGGTCGGGGTCGTCGTGGTGCTCGGACAGCCAGGAGCGCCACTCCTCTGCGGAGTCCATCGGCAGCCGGGGTGCGTCGCTGAAGCTGCTCATCTCTGCGGCAGCTCTGCGAGGAAGGCCAGCACCCGCTCGCGCAGGAGCGCAGCCGCATCGGCGTCGTGGTCGACGTTGCCGACCTCGGCGAACACGTGCCCCGAGCCGGGATAGCGGAACACCTCGGCGCCCGACGCGGCAGCGAACGGCGCGACCTCCGCGTCCCAGTCCATCCACGGGTCGTCGGCCATGCCGTGCACCTGGACAGGGAGTCCGTCGGGCCACGGCGTTTCGAACGCCTCGACCGGCAGCGCTGCGTACAAGAGGAGCGCGCCTCGTGCGCCCGGTCGGGTCTGTGCGTACTCCTGGGCGAACACGACACCGAGGGACGCGCCGGCCCAGACCACGTCGGGCGGCAGCTCGGCGACCCCCTCCGCGGCACGCCGGCGCAACTCGGGACGTCCGACCTCGTCACCGTGCGCCACTCCCTCGTCGACCGTCGGGAACGTCCGGCCGGCGAAGACGTCAGGAGTGTGCACGAGCGAGCCAGTCGCGCGAAGATCGTCGGCGAACGCGAGAAAGCCGTCGGTCTGCCCCAGGGCGTGGTGGAAGAGCACGATCTCGGTCATGCCGTCACGCTAGACCTCCGCACCGACAACTGTCAGCGCTCGTCCGTAGCCTCGAACACATGTCCACCGCGCCTCGTCTGGCTCCCGTGAAGAGCCGTCCCGCTCCCCGCACGCCCGACGCGCTCGGTGCCGAGCTCGTCGACCGCCTGCACGCCCGCGACGTCGACGGTCTGGTCGCCCTGTACGAGCCGTCGGCCGTCCTCGAGCTGCCCGACGGCTCGGTGGCGACGGGTCACGACGAGATCCGGGCGTTCTACGAGCGGACGCTCTCGAGGCACGCGGCCGTACGGGCGGGGGTTCAGCGCCGTCCCCTCGTGCAGGGCGACCTCGCGCTCACGACCACCGTGCTCCCGCGCAGCGCCGGGGCCGGTGGTGCGACGTGCGAGGTCGCACGCCGGCAGCCCGACGGCACGTGGCGGTGGATCATCGACCGCCCGAGCGTGCGGTGAGGCTCACCCGACGAAGCGATAGCCGAGACCGGGCTCGGTGATGAAGTACGCCGGGTGTGCCGGGTCGTCCTCGAGCTTGCGGCGGATCTGCGCGAGATACACCCGCAGATAGTGAGTCTCGCGCTCGTACGCGGGTCCCCACACCTCACGGAGCAGCTCGGCCTGCCGGACGAGTCGGCCCCTCCGGCGCAGCAGCGCAGCCACGATCCGCCACTCGGTGGGCGTGAGGTGAACCTCGACGCCGTCCTTCGTGGCGGTCCCGTCGTCGACATCCAGGACGAGGTCACCGACCGCGACACGTTCGGTCGACGACGGCGTGGGCGCGCCCCGGCGGACCGCGGCGCGCAGCCGCGCCAGCAGCTCCTCCATCCCGAACGGCTTCGTGACGTAGTCGTCGGCTCCGGCGTCGAGCGCCTCGACCTTGTCGTCGGACTCGTGCCGTGCCGACAGGACGACGATCGGGACCGCGCTGGCCGCACGGATCCGGCGGATCACCGCCACGCCGCCGAGGTCGGGGAGCCCGAGGTCCAGCAGCACGACGTCGGGCTCGCGCTCGGCCGCGATCTGCAGCGCGGACCGTCCGTCCCCGGCCGTCTCGACCTCGTAGTCGCGGGCACGCAGGTTGATCCGCAGGGTACGCAGGATCGCGGGGTCGTCGTCGACCGCCAGCACGAACGTCATCGCGTCTCCTCCTCGGGGGTCGCCGGGCTGCGCACCACGGCCTGGGGGAGCGTCAGGACGAACGTGAGTCCACCGCCCGGTGTCTCCTCCGCCTCCAACCTTCCCGACATCGCCTCGGTGAGGCCACGCGCCACAGCGAGCCCGAGGCCGACGCCGTCGCCCTGCGGGACGTCGCCGAGTCGCTGGAAGGGAGCGAAGAGGCGATCGAGGTCGGAGTCGTCCACGCCCGGGCCGTGGTCGACGACGCGGATACAGGTGCGCGGTGCGCCGTCGGACTCGACGTAGCCCGAGACCTGGACCAGGACACGGCTCGTGGTGTGCTTCAGCGCGTTCTCGCAGAGGTTGGCCAGCACCCGCTCGAGGAGCCCGGGGTCGGCGTAGGCGGGCGGGACGCCCTGCTCGCCCCGCACCTCCACGCGGTCGGCGTCGGCCAACGGGGCGACGGCGATCCGGGCCAGCTCGACCACGTCGACGTCGGTCGCGAGCACGGTGAGCGCGCCGGTGCGCAAGCGGCTCATGTCGAGGAGGTTCGCGACCAGCGCGTCGAGACGGTCCGCGGACTCCTCGATCGTCATCAACAGGTCTGCCTCGTCCTGCTCCGACCACGTGATGTCGTCGTTGCGCAGGCTCGTCACGGCTGCCTTGATCGCGGCCAGCGGACTCCGAAGGTCGTGGGAGACGGCGGCCAGCAGCGCCGTACGGGTCCGGTCCGCCTCGGCCAGCTCGTGGGCCCGCGCGTGCTCCTCGGCGGCGTGGGTGCGCTCGATCACGACGCCGGCGTGCGCCGCGTACGCCGTGACGAGCCGCCGGTCGGAGGCGTCGAGCGTGCGTCCCCGCAGGACGAGGAACGTCGACTCGTCGATCGGCACGTCCACGTCGGCGTCGGCCACACTCTCGGGGGCGTCGCCGTGCGCGACCGTCGTCGCCCAGCCGTCGCCGGTACGGGTGAGGATCGCCGCACCCCTCATCCCGAACACCTCGGTCGCCTGGGCGAGGAGGGCGGGCAGGCTCTCGCCGGCGCGCAGGAGGCTGTGCGAGAGCACCGAGAGGGCGTCGGCCTCCGCGGACGCGCGCCGCGCCTGCGCCGCACGGCCGGCGGCGAGGTCGACCACGGAGGCGACCGCGACCCCGACGACGACGAAGACCGCGATCACGGCGACGTACTGTCCCTGCGCGATCGTGAGCGTGTGGACGGGGGCGACGAAGAACCAGTTGAGAAGGATCGCCGACAGCACCGCCGCCAGCATGGCCGGGACCAGCCCGCCGACCAGCGCCACCACGACGACGACGCTCAGCATGAGCATCGACTCCAGCGTGAGGTCGTGGAGATCGTTGGTCGTGTAGAGCAGGAGGGCGGTCAGCGCCGGCGCGACCAGCGCGAGGACGTAGCCGAGGATCGTGCGCCCCCGCCCGAGGTCGGGGCGCCGGTCACGGTCGCGGGCACCACGCCGTGCCTCATCGTGGCTCACGATGTGCACGTCGATGTCGCCCGATCCCGCGATGACCCGCTCGCCGACACCGGGGCGGAACGCCGCCGACCACCGGGGTCGTCGGGACGCGCCTATGAGGATCTGGGAGGCGTTCTCGGCGCGGGCGAACTCGAGGAGACCGCCCGCGACGTCGTCCGCGACCACCGTGTGGAAGCTGCCTCCCATGTCGTGCACCATCGCGTGCTGGCGTGCGAGCTGGTCGGGGGACGTCCCCGAGAGGCCGTCGCGGCGGGTCACGTAGACCGCCATCCACTCGCCGCGGGTCGTCCGGCCGGCGATGAGCGCTGCTCGACGCAGGAGCGTCGGTGACTCGGGCCCGCCGGTCACGGCCACGACGATGCGTTCACGGGTGGGCCAGGTCGCGTCGATCCGGTGCTGCTGGCGATAGCGCGCCAGCCCCTCGTCGACCTGGTCGGCGACCCAGAGCAGGGCGAGCTCGCGCAGCGCCGACAGGTTGCCCTCGCGGAAGTAGCGGGAGAGCGCCGCGTCGACCTTGTCGGCGGCGTACACGTTGCCGTGGGCCAGACGTCGTCGCAGCGCCTGCGGGCTCATGTCGACGAGCTCGACCGCGTCGGCGCTGCGGACGACCTGGTCGGGGACGGTCTCGCGCTGGCGGATGCCGGTGATCGACTCGACGACGTCGTTGAGCGACTCGAGGTGCTGCACGTTGACGGTCGTCACGACGTCGATGCCGGCGTCGAGGAGCGCCTCGACGTCCTCCCACCGCTTGACGTGGCCGGCGCCGGCGACGTTGGTGTGCGCGAGCTCGTCGACCAGCGCGACCTCGGGGCGGCGGGCGAGCACCGCAGCGAGGTCCATCTCCTCGTACGTGGAGCCGCCGTAGGCGAGACGTTGTCGGGGGACGACCTCGAGGCCGTCGAGCTGCTCGGCTGTGCGTACCCGCCCGTGCGTGTCGACGTAGCCGACCACGACGTCGGTGCCGCGGGCGGCGCGGCGCTGTCCTTCGTCGAGCATCTTGTAGGTCTTGCCCACGCCAGGAGCGGCTCCGAGATAGACCCGGAGCCGCCCGCGGCGCGTGGGCGGGTGGTCCATGCCCGCCATCCTGTCAGCCCTTCGCGGCGTCGAGGATCGCAAGGTTGAGCAGCAGGACGTTGACGCCCTCCTCGCCGAGGAAGCCGAGCGTGCGCCCGGCGGTGTGCTCGGCGACGAGGTCACGCACGGTCGACGGCTCGAGGCCGTGGGCCTCGGCGACGCGCGCCACCTGGAGGTCGGCGTACGCGGTCGAGATGTGCGGGTCGAGCCCGGAGCCTGAGGCGGTGAGGGCGTCGGGCGGGACGTCGGACGGCGCGACACCCTCCTCCTCGGCGACGGCGGCCCTCCGCTCCTCGATCAGGGCGAGGAGGTCCGGGTTCGACGGGCCGAGGTTGCTGGCGGCGCTGGCGAGCCCGTCGTACTCGGTGGCCGACGGGCGGGTGTGGAACAGCGTCGGGTCGTCGAACGTCTGCCCGATGATCCGGGAACCGACAGGGCTGCCATCGACCTCGACGATCTGCCCGTTCGCCTGGTCATGAGCGACGACCAGGCCCACGGCCCAGACGGCGGCGGGATAGCCGATCCCGAGGATCACCGTGAGGACGAGCAGGATGCGCAACCCGGTGGCGGTCTGGCGCAGGAGTCCGGTGCCGAGCGGGACGCGGGCGGGTGCTGGGTCGGAGTCGCGGTCCGGGGAGGTGGTGGTCGTGGTGGTGGTCATGCGTGTGTCCTTCTATGGGCTCAGTCGTACGGGCTCAGAGTGCGGAGCCGAAGAGGCTCGCGAGGAGGAGGTCGATGATCTTGATCCCGAGGAAGGGCGCGATCAGGCCGCCGAGTCCGTAGACCAGGAGGTTGCGGCGCAGCAGCCCGGCCGCCGTGGTCACGCGGTACTTCACGCCCTTGAGCGACAGCGGGATCAGCGCGACGATGATGAGCGCGTTGAAGACGACCGCCGAGAGGATCGCCGACTCGGGGCTGTGCAGCCGCATGATGTCGAGACTCTCGAGGCTCGGGTACGCCGCGACGAACATCGCAGGGATGATCGCGAAGTACTTGGCGACGTCGTTCGCGACCGAGAAGGTCGTGAGCGCACCGCGCGTGATGAGCAGCTGCTTGCCGATCTCGACGATGTCGATGAGCTTCGTCGGGTCGGAGTCGAGGTCGACCATGTTGCCGGCCTCTTTGGCGGCCGACGTACCCGAGCTCATCGCGACGCCGACGTCGGCTGCGGCCAGCGCGGGGGCGTCGTTCGTGCCGTCACCCGTCATCGCGACCAGGCGGCCGCCGGCCTGCTCCTGACGGATGAAGGCCATCTTCTCCTCGGGCGTCGCCTCGGCGAGGACGTCGTCCACACCGGCCTCCGCGGCGATCGCCTTCGCGGTGATCGCGTTGTCGCCGGTCACCATGACCGTACGGATGCCCATCCGGCGCAGCTCGGCGAACCGTTCGGCCATGCCGGGCTTCACGACGTCCTTGAGGTGGACCACACCGAGGACCTGTCCCGCACCGTGCGGGGGACGGACGGCGACGACCAGCGGCGTGCCGCCGTCCGCGCTGATCCGCTCGACGGCCGACTCGACGCTGGGCGGCAGTGCGGTCTGGTCGAGCCAGGCGAGGACGGCCGACGCGGCGCCCTTGCGGACCACCGTCCTGTCGGCGAGGTCGACCCCGGACATGCGGGTCGATGCGGAGAACTCGACGACCTGCGCCCCGGCCGGGAGCGGCACGTCAGGAGCACCCTGCGTGAGGGCGAGCTCCACGATCGAACGACCTTCGGGCGTGGGGTCGGCGAGGCTCGAGAGCCGTGCCGTGTCCCGCAGGACCTCGCGGTCCAGACCCGCCTGCGGGACGAAGGACGTCGCGCGCCGGTTGCCGTACGTGATCGTGCCGGTCTTGTCGAGCAGCAGCGTGCCGACGTCGCCCGCGGCCTCGACCGCACGCCCCGACATCGCGAGGACGTTGACGCGGACGAGCCGGTCCATGCCGGCGATGCCGATCGCCGAGAGCAGCGCCCCGATCGTGGTCGGGATCAGGCAGACGAGCAGCGCGACGAGGACGAGCGTGCGTTGCGGCGCACCGGCGTAGTCGGCCATCGGCGCCAGCGTCGCCACGGCGAGCAGGAAGACGATCGTGAGGCTGGAGAGGAGGATCGTCAGCGCGTTCTCGTTGGGGGTCTTGCGCCTCGATGTGCCCTCCACAAGCGCGATCATCGTGTCGAGGAACGTGCTGCCGGGGGCCGCGGTGATCTTCACGACGATCCGGTCGGACAGCACGGTGGTGCCGCCGGTCACCGCAGATCGGTCTCCGCCGGCCTCGCGGATCACGGGTGCGGACTCGCCGGTGATCGCGGACTCGTCGACCGACGCGATGCCCTCGACGACGTCGCCGTCGCCGGGGATGACCTCGCCGGCCTCGACGACCACCCGGTCGCCGATCTTGAGGTCGGTGCCGGGCACCGCGGTCTCGGTGCCGTCGCGCTCGAGGCGGCGCGCGACGGTGTCCTTGCGGGCAGCGCGCAGCGACGCGGCCTGCGCCTTGCCGCGCCCTTCGGCGACGGCCTCGGCGAGGTTGCCGAAGATCACCGTCAACCACAGCCAGACCGCGATCGCGATCGTGAAGAAGTCGGGGTCGGCGAGCGCGAGGACGGTGGTGAGGACGGACCCGACGAGCACCACGAACATCACCGGGTTGCGCCACATGTGGCGCGGGTCGAGCTTGGCCAGGGCCGTGGGCACCTGGCTCACGAGCTGGGAGAGGGTCATGCGAGGGCCTCCGCAATCGGACCGAGGGCGAGCGCGGGGAAGTAGGTCAGCCCGGTCATCACGAGGATGACCCCGACCAGCAGGCCCGCGAACAGGGGAGTGTGGGTGGGAAGGGTGCCGGCGGTCGCGGGGACCTTCCCCTGGCGTGCCAGCGAGCCGGCCAGGGCGAGGACGAACAGGATCGGCACGAACCGGCCGAGCAGCATCGCCGCGGCGAGCATCAGCTGGAAGAACGTGGACGTGACCGTGATGCCGCCGAACGCGCTGCCGTTGTTGTTCGCCGCCGACGTGAAGGCGTAGACGACCTCGGAGAAGCCGTGGCCTCCCGGGTTGCCCATCGCCGCCGCGGTGCTGGGCAGCGCGATCGCGATCCCGACACCGACGAGGACGAGGGTCGGCGTGGTCAGCGTGTAGAGCGCGACGTAGCGCATCTCGGTCGACCGGATCTTCTTGCCGAGCAGCTCGGGCGTACGACCGACCATGAGGCCCGCGACGAAGACCGCGAGGATCGCCATCACGAGGACGCCGTAGATCCCGGCGCCGACACCGCCCGGCGTGACCTCGCCGAGCATCATGTTCACGAGGACGGCGCCGCCGCCGGTCGGCGTGTACGAGTCGTGGGCGGAGTTGACCGCGCCGGTGGACGTTCCGGTCGTCACCGTGGCGAAGAGGGCCGACGCCCATTCCCCGATCCTGGTCTCCTTGCCCTCCATCGCGGCGCCCGCAGCCTGGGCGGAGTCGCCGTGCGCGCCGACCTCGGCCCACGTGGTGATCGCGAGCGAGGTGAAGAAGAGGCCGGCCATCGCGCCCAGCACCGCGTACCCCTGCTTGCGGTTGCCGAGCATCGTGCCCAGCGTCCGGGTGAGGGCGACGGGGATCAGCAGCATGAGGAAGATCTCCAGCAGGTTCGAGAAGCCGTTCGGATTCTCGAAGGGGTGGGCCGAGTTGGCGTTGTAGAACCCTCCGCCGTTGGTGCCGAGCTCCTTGATCGCCTCCTGGCTCGCCGCCGGGCCGGTCGTGATCGTCTGCTGCCCACCGGTGATCGTGTCCACGACCTGGTCGGCACCGAAGCTCTGCACGGTGCCCGCGATCACGAGCAGCACGGCTCCGATGAAGGCGATCGGGAGGAGGACCCGCAGGCTCACGCGGACGAGATCGACCCAGAAGTTGCCGAGCTGGTCCGAACGGTTTCTCGTGAAACCACGGATGAGCGCGACGGCGACGGCGATGCCGACGGCAGCCGAGACGAAGTTCTGCACGGCGAGGCCGGCGGTCTGGGCCGTCCAGCCGAGCGTCGACTCACCGGCGTACGACTGCCAGTTCGTGTTGGCCACGAAGGAGGCGGCCGTGTTGAGTGCCATCTCCCACGGCATGCCGTCCATGTCGCGCGAGTACGGCAGGAAGGACTGCAGCACCAGCAGGAGAGAGAGGAGGACCAGGCTCACGACGGAGAACCCGATGACGGCGAGCGCGTACGCGCGGGTGCTCTGCGTCGCGTCCGGGTTGACGCCGGCGAGCCGGTACAGCGGGCGCTCGACGCGGCTGTGCCGCGGGCTCTCGAGCGTCCGGGCGATGTAGTCGCCGAGGGGTCGGTAGGCAAGGGCCAGCAGGCCGACCACGGTGAGCAGGCTCAGCACGCCTGCGAGACCGTCGCTCATCAGAACCGCTCCGGGTGGATGAGGGAGGCGACCAGATAGCCGATCAGAAGGGCCACCAGGGTGATCAGGAGGCCGGTGTCAAGACTCATGAGGTCGAGTCAACGTCGCCGTCTCGGCGATCGGTGCGGCCTTGACGTGACCTTGACCGGCGTTGACGCGATCTTGATGCGCGGCGCCACGGCGCCTCACCCGGCTGCCGACGGGACCTTGCGGGGTCCCTAATGTGGACGGCGTGCCTGTGACCGCCGACGACATCGAAGCCGCGTACGCACCCGTCTCGCGGGTCGCGATCCGGACCCCGCTCGAGCGCGCCACCCGGCTCGGCGAGCGGACGGGGGCCGACGTGTGGGTCAAGCGCGAGGACCTGCAGGCCGTTCGTTCGTACAAGCTGCGCGGCGCGTTCCACATGATCTCCCGCCTCACCGCCGAGGAGCGTGGACGTGGCCTCGTCGCCGCGAGCGCCGGCAACCACGCGCAGGGCGTCGCCTACGCGGCGCGGGCTCTCGGCGCCACCGCCCGCATCTACCTGCCCCGCACCACGCCGCGCCAGAAGCGCGAGCGCATCGCCGTCCTCGGTGGCGAGCACGTCGAGGTCATCGTCGGGGGCGACACGTACGACGCGGCGAGCGCGGCCGCGTCCGCCGATGCGGCGCGCAGCGGAGCCACCGTGGTCCCGGCCTTCGACCACCCGCACGTGATCGCGGGACAGGGCACCGTGGCCATGGAGGTCGTGACGCAGTACGAGGCGCAGGCGGCGTCGGGGTCCGCGCCGGACGTGGTCGTGGTCCCGGTCGGCGGCGGCGGCCTGATCGCGGGGATGGCGGCGTGGCTCGCCGCGCGCCACCCGCAGACCCGTGTCGTGGGGGTGGAGCCGTCAGGCGCGGCGAGCATGGCTGCCGCGGTGCAGCACGGTGGTCCGGTGACGTTGGACGAGGTGGACGCGTTCGTCGACGGCGCCGCGGTCCGGCGCGTGGGCGACCACGCCTATGCCGTGTTCGCGGCGCTGGCGCGCGACGGGCACCCGGTCGAGCTCGTGTCGGTGGACCCGGGGCGCGTGAGCGAGGAGATGCTCGACCTGTTCGAGGTCGATGGCGTAATCGCGGAGCCTGCGGGCGCGCTGGCGGCCGCGGCCCTGCGGCTCCCCGGAGTCGTGGCGCCGGGCGAGTCCGCCGTCGTCGTGGTGTCCGGCGGCAACCATGACGTGAGCCGCTACGCCGAGGTGATCGAGCGGGCACTCGTGTCCAAGGGCGTCAAGCACTACTGGCTCGTCGACTTCCCGCAGGAGCCGGGCGCGCTGCGTCGCTTCCTCGACGTGGTGCTGGGGCCGGACGACGACATCACGCTCTTCGAGTACGTGAAGCGGCACAACCGTGAGACGGGGCCGGCGCTCGTCGGCATCGAGCTCGGCTCGCCCGCAGAGCTGCCGGGGCTCGTCCAGCGCCTCGCGGAGTCGCCGCTGCGCGCCCAGAAGCTGTCGCCGGACGACCCGGCCTTCCAGTTCCTCGTCTGAGACGCGCCGCCACCCACCGCCCTGCCTGGAACTATGTTCCAGGCACGACACCCGTTGACCCCTGCACGCCCTTCGAGACGTGTGCAGGCAGGTTGACGGCGATCCGCGCGCGCCCCTACGCTGTCTGAAACAGCGTTCCATTTTGTGGAACGTCCGGGTGGAAGGATGCTCACGGATGTCGGACGGCCCGCTCACCGGACTTCGCGTCATCGACGCGTCGTCGATCCTCGCAGGACCGCTCTGCTGCCAGATCCTCGGCGACTTCGGTGCCGAGGTGATCAAGATCGAGCACCCCGAGCGCGGCGACAGCATGCGAGGGCACGGCGAGAGCAAGGACGGCGTGCCGCTGTGGTGGAAGGAGATCTCGCGCAACAAGCGCACGATCGGCCTGAGCCTCTCGGCACGCGAGGGCGCCGAGGTGTTCGAGCGGCTGGTCGCGACCGCCGACGTCGTCGTCGAGAACTTCCGCCCCGGCACGCTGGAGCGCTGGGGCATCGGTCCCGAGCGGCTCCTCGAGATCAACCCGGGGCTGATCCTCACCCGCATCACCGGGTTCGGGCAGACCGGTCCGTACGCGTCGCGCGCGGGCTTCGGCACGCTCGCCGAGGCGATGAGCGGCTTCGCGCACCTCACGGGTCAGCCTGACGGTCCGCCCACCCTCCCGGCCTTCGGGCTCGCCGACTCGATCTGCGGCATCGCCGCGTCGTCGGCGGTTTCGATGGCGCTGCTCGAGCGCGAGCGCAACGGCGGTCGTGGCCAGGTGATCGACCTCAGCCTGCTCGAGCCGATCATGGCGGCCGTCGGCCCCGGACCCACCGTCTTCCAGCAGCTGGGCACCGTCGGCCGCAGGAACGGCAACCGCTCGCACCACAACTCCCCACGCAATACCTACCAGACCAAGGACGGGCACTGGGTCGCGATCTCCACCAGCGCCCAAGCGATCGCCGAGCGCGTGCTCCGGCTGGTCGGACACCCCGAGGTGCTGGACGAGCCGTGGTTCGCCTCCGGCCACAGCCGCGCCGAGCACGCGGACCTGCTCGACGGCTACGTCGGCGGGTGGATCGGTGCACGCACCCGCGACGAGGTCGTCACGGCGTTCACCGAGGCCGGTGCCGCCGTGGCGCCGATCTACTCGGCGAAGGACCTCGCCGAGGACGTCCACGTCCGCGAGACCGAGATGCTCGTCGAGGTCGACGACGCCGACCTCGGTCCCGTCCTGCAGCACAACGTCATGTGGCGCATGTCCGAGACCGCAGGTCGGATCCGCTTCACCGGACGTTCCCCGGGCGCCGACACCGACGCCATCTTGTGCGACGAGCTCGGCGTCGACGCCGACCACGTCGCCGAACTCCGTAGCCGCGGCGTCGTGCGATGACGCCGCGCCCCGTACTCGACGAGGAGCACATGACCACCACTCCAGGCACCGCCTCGACCACCGACCGCCTGCTCGACGTGCTGCAGAGCGGCGTCCGGGTCATCGACCTCGGCCGTCAGCTGACTGTGGGCATGCCGCAGTCGCCGAACCACCCCGCCTACTGGCACGCCCACCCGCGTCGCCATGGCGACATGGTGCGCGCGGACGGCGGGTCGGCGGCCAACGACATCATCTCGATGGGCACCCACGTCGGCACCCACATCGACGCGCTCGTGCACGTGTCGCAAGACGGCAAGCTCTACGGCGACATCGACGTCGCCGACGCACTCGAGGGCGGTCGCTACGTCGAGCTCGGTGCGCACACGATCGCCCCGATGGTGCGTCGTGGGGTGCTCCTCGACGTGCCGCGGACCGTGGGCGTCGGACGGCTGGAGCCTGGCTACGAGATCACGGTCGCCGACCTCGAGGCGACCGTCGCGGCGCAGCAGACGCCGATCAACGAGGGCGACGTCGTGCTCGTGCGCAGCGGCTGGGGGCAGCACTTCGACTCCGGCGACGGCGCGATGTACCGCGGTCTGGACGCCGGCGTGCCGGGAGTGGGTGCGGCGGGCGCGCAGTGGCTCGCCGATCACAAGGTGCACGCCACCGGCGCCGACACCATCGCGTACGAGTGCCTGCCGCCGGGTGCCGGGCACGCCACGCTGCCGGCGCACCGCGTCCTGCTCGTGCAGAACGGCATCTACATCATCGAGGCGATGGACCTCGAGCAGCTTGCCGCCGAGCAGGTCACGAGCTTCATGTTCGTGCTCGCCCCGCTGCCGCTGTTCGGTGCGACCGGGTCCCCCGTACGCCCGCTGGCGGTGGTCGGTCGTGACTGAGGCGCCGGCACGACCCGCGCAGGCCACGCCCGCGCAGGCGACGACCGAAGCCGAGACGCTCGGCCAGGAGATCGCGCGCTTCGCCGTCTCGGCAGCACGCGACAGCATCCCCGCCGCGGTGACCGCGAGCGCGAAGCAGCGGATCCTCGACGTCCTCGGGCTCTGCGTCGCCGCGCACCGGCTCGACACCAGCGCCGCGATCGTGGCGTACGTCGCCGACCAGGGCGGCCACGCGCAGGCGAGCGCCGTCGGTGTGCCCGATCGCGTCACGGCCGCGCAGGCCGCGCTCGTCAACGGCGTCCTCGCGCACTCCCTCGACTACGACGACACCCACCTGCCGTCCGTGCTGCACCCCAGCGCGAGCGTCGTCCCGGCGACGCTCGCCGCGGCCGAGCACGCCGGCGCCGACGGGGCGCTCGCCGTCCGTGCGGCCGCGGTCGGGATCGAGGTGGCCGTCCGTCTCGGCATGGCCGGCTACGACCACGAGCTCGGCAACTCCGTCTTCTTCGAGCACGGCCAGCACGCCACCTCGATCACCGGGGCGATGGGCAGCGCCGTGGCGGCCTCGCTCGCGTACGGGGCCGACGAGCAGGGCGTCCTCGACGCACTCGGCATCGCGGCGTCGATGGCGGCGGGCATCATCGAGGCCAACCGCACCGGTGGCACCGTCAAGCGCCTGCACTGCGGGTTCGCCGCCCAGGCCGGCGTGAGCGCGGCGCAGCTCGTCCGGCACGGCTTCACCGGACCGCCGACGGTCATCGAGGGACGCTTCGGCTTCCTCGAGGCGTGGCTGCACGGCAGCCGCCCCAACCTGGACGCGGTCACCGAGGGGCTCGGGACGAGCTGGGCGGTCCCGGACATCTTCTTCAAGCCGTACCCGGCCAACCACTTCACGCACACCTCCGTCGACGCCGGGCTCGCGCTGCGCGCCCGTGGCGTGCGCCCCGAAGACGTCGCGAGCATCACGATCGGTGCACCCACCGCGGTGATCCGGACGATCGGTGCGCCGCTGGAGACCAAGCGTGCTCCGCAGACCGGCTACCAGGCGCAGTTCAGCGGCCCGTACGCGGTCGTCGCCGGCCTGCTCGGCGGTGGCGGTCTGGGCACCGGCCTCGACGACTACACCGACGCGCTCGCCCAGGACCCGGTGCGCCGTGCCCTGATGGCGAAGGTCGACGTCGTGCCGGACGCACGGTGCGACGCGATCTATCCGCACCAGTTCCCCGCCGTCGTGACCGTGACGACGACGTCCGGCGAGACGCTGGTCGAGGAGGTCCTCACCAACCGGGGCGGCCCGGCCCGCCCGCTGACCGGCGACGAGCTGGCCCGCAAGTTCCGTGACAACGTCGAGGGTCGCCTCGACGAAGACGCCGCGAACCGCGTACGCGCGCTCGTGGAGACGCTCGACGAGCAGCCTGCCGTCGCGTCCGTCCTGCAGCCCCTGACCGCCCTAACCTTCTCCTCGTGAGACGACGAGACCTTCGGAGGACCCCATGACCGACCTGGACCTGGTCATCAAGAATGCCGATGTCGTACTGAGCGGCGAGTCGGCCCCGCAGCGGGTCGACATCGGCATCGCCGGCGGGCGGATCGTCCGCCTCGAGCCCGACCTCCCGACCGAGGGCGCCCGCGTCGTCGATGCGACGGGACGCACGGTCTTCCCCGGCGTCGTCGACGCCCACCAGCACTGGGGCATCTACAACCCGCTGCGCGAAGATGCGGCGAGCGAGAGCCGAGCGTGCGCACAGGGCGGCGTCACGACGGCGCTGAACTACATGCGCACGGGGCAGTACTACCTCAACAAGGGAGGGACGTACGCCGACTTCTTCCCCGAGGTGCTCGAGCAGACCAAGGACAGCGCGATCGTCGACTACGCGTTCCATCTCGCCCCGATGACGAAGGGGCACATCGACGAGATCCCGTCGCTCATCAAGGAGCACGGGGTGACGTCGTTCAAGATCTTCATGTTCTACGGCAGCCACGGTCTGCACGGTCGCTCGACCGACCAGAGCGAGTTTCTGATGACCCCGGAGGGGGAGCGGTACGACTACGCCCACTTCGAGTTCATCATGCGCGGCATCCAGGCGGCGCGTGAGCAGTTTCCCGACATCGCCGACGAGATCTCGCTGTCCCTGCACTGCGAGACCGCCGAGATCATGAGCGCCTACACCAAACTTGTCGAGGAGGACGGCTCGCTCTCCGGGCTCGAGGCCTATCACGCGTCGCGGCCGCCGCACTCCGAAGGCCTCGCCGTGTCAATCGCCTCGTACCTCGCGCACGAGACCGGCCTGCCGACGATCAACCTGCTCCACCTCACCTCGCGCAAGGCGGTCGAGGCCGCCGTGCTCATGGCCAAGACGTTCCCGCACATCGACTTCCGCCGTGAGGTCACCGTCGGCCACCTGGTCGCCGACTGCCACACCGCGCACGGCGTCGGCGGCAAGGTCAACCCGCCGCTGCGTCCGCGCGAGGACGTCGAGGCGCTGTGGGACTACATCGCCGACGGGACGATCGACTGGGTCGTGAGCGACCACGCGTGCTGCCGCGACGAGCAGAAGTTCGGCGCCGACCGTGACGACGTGTTCCTCGCCAAGTCCGGCTTCGGCGGAGCCGAGTACCTCCTCGCCGGCATGCTGACCGAGGGCCGCAAGCGCGGCATCGGGTTCGACCGCATCGCGCAGCTGACCGCGACCAACCCGGCTCAGCGCTATGGCCTGGGCGGCCGGAAGGGCGCGATCGCCGTCGGCATGGACGCCGACCTCGCGCTCGTCGACCTCGACCGTACGTGGACGGTGCGTGCCGAGGACTCGGAGTCGACGCAGGAGTACACGCCGTTCGAGGGCGTCGAGCTCACCGCGAAGGTCACCGACACGTTCGTGCGCGGCCAGCAGGTCTTCACCGACGGCGTGGTGACGGCGCAGGGCGGCGGTCAGTACCTGTCGCGTCCGGCACGCTGATCCGAGCGGCTGGGCTGCGGTCATCGCTGACGGCGACGACCGCAGCCCAGCCCGGCTCCACTTCTCAGTGGTGCGTCGGCTGAGCGACCTCGACCACGACCTTGCCGATGTTCTCGCCGGCCATCAGGCGTGCGAACGCCTCGGGTGCGTGCTCGAGCCCGTGCACGCGGTCCTCGAGCACCGTGAACGATCCGTCCTGGATCATCGCCGACACGGCCGCGACCTGGTCCGCGATCAGGTCGGTGTGGTCGTAGACGACCATCCCGTGGACGACGGCTCGGGCGGCCATGACGGCGCCCGCCCGCAGGCGCGTCGGGCTCGCCCCGTTGGTCTGGTCGATCAGCCCGATGAGCGAGACGCGCGCACCTCGCGCGAGGTGCTCGGCGACGCCGTCCAGCGTCGCCTGGTCAGCCATGTGCAGGTAGCCGTCGATCCCGGAGGGGCACGCCTCGTGCAGCGCGTCGAGCCAGCCGTCGCGGCGACCGACGACCGCGGCGTCATACCCGAGCCGCTCGAGGGCGACCGTCGCTTTCGCGTCGCTGCCGACCACGGCGACCGTGCGGGCGCCGGCGCCGCGGGCGAGCGCGGCGGCCACCGCGCCGACCCCGCCGGTCGCCGCGGTGACGACGACGGTCTCGCCGGGCTGGGGGCGCACGTGGCGGACATGGGCGGCGTACGCGGTGAGTCCGGGCATCCCCAGCGGTCCGAGGACGGCCGACAGCGGGACGCCTGCGGTCGCCCGTACGGGGACGAGCCCGCTCGCCGAGACCACCGCCTCGGCGGCCCACCCGGTGCTGGCCATCACGAGGTCGCCGATGGCCAGGCCGCTGTCTCCGGGATCGACGATCTCGGCCACCGCCGTGCCCGGCACCACGCCGCCGATCGGCAGTGCGGGCTCGGCGAGGTGGCCGTCGCCGAGGACGGACCGGATGTACGGGTCGAGCGAGAGGTCGAGCGCGCGGACGCGGACCTCGCCCGGTCCCGGTGTGCGTACGGAGGTCGTCGTGACGGCGAAGTCCTCGGGACGAGGGACTCCGTCCGGGCGTCGCGCCAGCGTGACGGCGGGGACATGTGCTCCGGTCGCGGTCGTGATCGACACGTGGGCTCCTCTGTGGGGCGCAAAAGGTGGGGGACTCCGCTCTGAAACGGCGTTCCAGACAGGGTAGTGCCATTGACGGCGGCCGGTGATCCGTCTAATCTCGGAACAGCGTTTCGGCCAGCGAAACCCGTGAGTGGCACCCCGGACGGTGACAGCGCGACATCCCGGTGAAGGAGAGTAATGACCCTGCTCGGTATCCGTGAGGCCGTCGTCGCCACCGCCGACCTCCCTGCCGCCGTCGCGTTCCTCCGTCGCGCCTTCGGGTTCGAGGTCGTCGAGGAGACCGACGGCGGGGCGCTTCTCGCTGCGGCCGGTGCGCCCGCGGGTCGGCTGCGCCTCATCGCGCAGCCCGGGGCCGTGCCGCAGGACGCCGCCGTGTGGGACCTGGGCGTCCGCCTCCTGGGCATCTACAGCCGCGACCTCGAGCAGACCGTCGAAGCGATCGAGTCGGCCGGTGGAGCGTCGCGACGCCCGGTGAGCTATCCGTACGGAGCGGCCACGCTGTCCGAGCTGGTCGGCTACGGCCGCGACGGCGTCTGGTGGACCGTCCCGCAGGCCGTCACCGGCGCCCACCGCCCCAGCGACGCGTACGCGGCGGACCCGCAGCGTCTCCACTCCGAGCTCCACAGCGTGGTCCTGGTCGTCGACGACCACGACGACGCCGTGGCCTTCTTCGAGGCCGGTGGCCTCGGCACGGTCTTCGACGGCACGATGGCCGGCTCGGAGTTCGAGGAGCTGGTCGGGATGCCGGCCGGGGCTGAGCTGCGCCTGACCTTCATGGGTGGACCCGAGCACCGGCCGGCGCGGCTCGAGATCATGTCGTTCACCGGTGTCGCAGGGCAGCGGACGGACGCCGGGGGTGGCGTCCAGCGCATCGTCTACTTCTGCGACGACGTCGCGGCGACGCGTGAGGCACTGATCGCCGCCGGCGCGGAGCAGGCCGACGACGGCACGCTGCGTGGCCCTGCCGGGCTCGAGATCGCCCTCGTCCAGGAGGAGAACCGATGAGCAGCACCCTGGTCGGCGGCGTCAACGCCGCGTTCCTCGGCGTCAACGACCTGCAGGCGCACCTCGACCTGTACGTCGGTCAGCTCGGTTGGGAGATCGCGTCCGAGGGGACGCTCCTGGCCGACGAGGCCGAGCGCCTGTGGGGCGAGGGCGTCGGCGCCCTGCCGTACACCGAGCTGAGGGCCGCCGGAGCGGGCCACGGCCGCCTGATCCTCCTGCGGGTCCCCGACCAGGACGCGCCGGAGCACCCGATGCAGGCCGACACCGGGCTGATCGCGATCAACACCTATACCCGTGACATCACGCAGAGCCATAGCGACCTCACCGGGGCCGGTCTGCGGTTCCGTACGCCCCCGGCCACCTGGGCGGTGCCCCTGGGAGACACGCTCGTCTCGGTGACCCAGGGCTTCCTGCTGGCGCCCGAGGGCGTCGACGTGGTCTTCGTCGAGCCGGCCGCCGCGCGCGGCACGGCCGCGTGGGACGCCGATCCGGACCGTCACTACACCGAGCTCACCTCCGTCGTGTGCCACGTGCCCGACTTCGAGGCGGAGGCGGCCTTCTGGGGCCCGGACGGTCTCGGGCTCGACAGCTGGTACGACGTCTCGTTCACCCACCCGGGCCTCGACGAGATGGCGCAGCTGCCGCCCGGGTCGACGATGCGCCTGTCGTTCCTGGCGGGACCGACGACGGCACGCGTGGAGGTCACCCGGCTGGACGATCAGACGCTGGGGGTGGACCGCCGTGCCGTCCAGCGCACCGGACAGCACCTGGGCCACACCGGGTGGCTGCTCGTGGTGGGCGATTTGGACGAAACACTGTTCCAAGTGCGCCGCCTCGGCGGTAGCGTGCTCTCCGAGGCGCACCGCGCAGCGGGGGCGATCTTCGGTGGTGGACGAGTCGCGTTCGTCGACACCCCGAACGGGCTCCCCGTCACCTTCGTCGAGGAGACGGGGTAGGTCCCGGTCCCTCCGGCCCGGCACGGGCGACCCGAACCGAGAAGAGCGAGAGAGAAGGAAAGACTGTGCGACCTCATGTTGAGCTGATTCAGGAAGACGACTACGTCTGGCACGCCGCGGAGCTGCCCGGTGGCGAAGGGCGGGCCAGCGAGCGGCGGCTGTCGGTCGACGAGGAGGACGGTTCGTCCTCGCTGCGCGTCGACTTCCACACCGACTGGGGCCGTGGTCCGGGCATCCACCACGCCAACACCGAGTACTACGTGCTCGAGGGCGAGATCGACTACGGCGGCCGCAAGATCGGCAAGGGCGGCTACGTGTACGCGCCCAAGGGTGTGCCGATCGACTACCTGCGGATCGCCGAGGGCACCAAGATCCTGCACTACCGCGAGTACGGTGACGCCGGGTTCGACCCGGTCGAGGCGCTGGCCGGTGCGCCGCGCTGGGCCGACGCCCGCGAGGACGTCATCGTCATCGACTCCGACGCGATGCAGTGGGACGCGGTGCCGAACCCCGGCCCGATGCCCGGCCTGTTCATCAAGTACCTCCACGTCGATCCGACGACCGGGTTCTACACCCGGCTCGTGCACGCGCAGGAGGGCTGGGCAGACCACCGTCTCGCGCACCACCCGTGCTATGAGGAGGCGTACACGACCCAGGGCCACATGGAGTACAACTTCGGCACCCTGGATCTCGGCACCTACTTCTTCCGCCCCGCGCGGGTCAAGCACGGTCACTTCACCACCATGGAGGGTGGCGCGACCTGGCTGCTGCGCTCGGACGGCGAGCTGGCCAACTGGTACACCCAGAACGAATGGGTGATGTGGGGTGGCGAGGGCGTCAACTACGGTCCCGAGGGACTGGACGAGACGCCGCACCCGGCGACCCGGTGGGCGCACTCGACGCACGCGATGGCGCAGCCGTGGCGCACCGATGAGGACATGCGTCAGCTGACCGCCTCGTGGCAGTTCCAGAAGGACCAGGGCCAGTACGACGCGCCGGTCGCGCACCACGGCTCGGGCGTCGACAAGGCCGCGATCGCGATCGCCAAGGCGATGGACGCCTACAACCTGCAGGGCGGCCACGACGGCCACGGCGACGGTCACAGCCACGACCACGACCACAGCCACGACCACGACCACAGCCACGACCACGAGCACGAGCACGACCACGACCACGAGCACGCCGAGCCGGCGCGTGAGTCGATCAACCTCGACTGGGGCTGGGTCGGCAAGGCCACCGAGCACGCCGACGAGCGCACCGACACCCAGGCGCACAACTGGGGCGCGGGACGGGTCTGGAAGGCCGGCGACCCGATCCCGGCGCCGATCCTGTCGAGCATGCCCGTCCGCAGCCGCTCGCGCGGCCGCTGGGACGGCGACGGCATGTGAGCGTGTGGTCCGCCCCGCGCTTCGGCGCGGGGCGGACCACGCCCTTTACGGACCGCGCGAATGACGATCTGCCGACTCTTGCTCGGCGTCTACGAGGAGTGAGTTCCATCAGCACCGAGTCCCGCTTCGATGTCGTGGTGGTGGGTGCCGGCACCGCAGGCATCCCGTGCGCCATCCACGCCGCGCAGGGGGGAGCACGTGTGCTCCTCGTCGACAAGGACGCCCGTGTCGGGGGGACGTTGCACGTCACCGGTGGCCACATGGCCGCCGGAGGGACGCGCCGCCAGGCGGAGAAGGGTGTCGAGGACTCCGCCGAGGCCCACCTGGCCGACATCCGCCGCATCACCCGCGGCACGGCCCGCGACGACCTGATCAGCATCGTGGCCATGAACGCCGCCGACACGATCGAGTGGCTGCAGGACCGCGACTTCCCCTTCGCTCCAGAGACGCCGAGGCTCGTGTACGGCCACGAGCCGTACACGGTCGCACGGACGTACTACGGCAAGGACGAAGGGCTCTCGGTCTTCGAGGTGCTCAAGGAGGAGCTCGACCGTACGGTCGCCGAGCACGACCTGACCGTCTGGACCAAGACCCCGGTCGTGGAGCTGCGTCAGGACGAGACCGGTGCCGTCGTCGGCGTCAGCGTGCTGCGCGGCAGTGACGAGATCGCCGTCGACGCCGACGCGGTCGTGCTCGCGACCGGTGGCTACGCCGCCGAGCCGGAGCTCTTCGAGGAGCTCGAGGGGGCGCCGCTGGTGTCGGCCGCAGCCAAGACCTCGACCGGCGACGGGTTGCAGCTCGGCCTGGCAGCCGGTGCCGGACTGCAGGGTGCGGGCACCCACCTGCCGACGTTCGGTGGTCTCCCGGACCCGCAGAACCCCACGCGCGCCAACTGGAACGACCGTCAGCGCCTCACCAGCGAGCGGCCGCCGCGCGAGATCTACGTCGACCTGCACGGCAAGCGCTGGGTGCGCGAGGACGAGGAGTCCATCGACGAGAAAGAACGGGCGCTGGCGACGATCGCGGACCAGACCTTCTGGACGATCTTCGACGACGCGGCGCTGGCGCTGTCCACGGGCGACCTCAACGAGATGATCGTCGGCAAGGATCCCGACCAGGTGCGCGCGGTCGTCGACACCCGTCCGGGGCTCCACTCGGCGGACACGCTGGCCGAGCTTGCGGACAAGGCGGGGATCGACGTCGAGGGGCTTGCGACGACGGTGTCCGACTACAACGCGTACGTCGCCGCGCAGGACGATCCTGAGTTCGGGCGCACCTATCTGCCCGCCCCGATCGAGAAGGGCCCGTTCTACGCGCTTCGCAACCACGCGATCACGTTGGTGACGTTCCAGGGCCTCGACATCGACGACTCGTTCGCGGTGCGCTCCAACGGTGGCGACCCGATCCCGGGTCTCTATGCCGTCGGCGAGGTGATCGGTGCCGGCGCGACATGCGGCAACACCTTCTGCAGCGGCATGCTCATGACTCCCGCACTGACGTTCGGTCGCCTGCTCGGTTCGCGGCTCGCCGAGCGCTGATGTCGTCGCCCGTCACGGGGCGAATTACCTGACATATCGCGGAAACCTTCCCCTCGGAGCCCCTTGTTGTCAAGGATGAGCACATCGATTTGAAATGGCGTTTCGCTCACCGGAAAGGGGATATCGGCATGTTTGAGCACGCCGCGATGCAGGAGGCGTCGCTGACGGCGACGCCGATCGGCCAGGCGGTCGACGAGGCGAAGGCACTGGTGTGACAGACGCCCCGCGCTACCGCGCGCTCGCCCTGCAGACGGCGTGCCACTCGGTCAACGACTGCCCCGACACCGCGTCCGCGCGGTCGACGATCCGGGCAGGCATCGACCGGCTGCACCGCGAGATCACCGCCTCGGTGGCGACCTCCGGCGCCGACACCAGGCTCGTCGTCCTCCCGGAGTACGTCCTCACCGGGCCCCCGCGCGGGGAGTCGGTCCCGCAGTGGGCGGAGCGTGCCGCGCTCGCGGTGGACGGGACGGAGTACGCGCGGCTCGGTGAGGTGGCCGCCGACGTCGGGGTCTATCTGTCGGTCAACGCCTACGAGCTCGACGAGCACTTCCCCGACCTCTACTTCCAGGCATGCGTGATCTTCGACCCGGCGGGCGAGGTCGTGCTGCGCTACCGGCGGCTGAACTCGATGTGGTCGGTGACGCCGCACGACGTGCTCGACCGCTACCTAGAGCTGTACGGCCCGGACTCGCTGTTCCCGGTCGCCGACACGCCGATCGGGCGGCTGGCGCCGATGGCGTCGGAGGAGATCTTGTATCCCGAGGTCGCACGGTGCTTCGCGGTGCGCGGCGCGGAGGTCTTCGTGCACAACTCGTCCGAAGTCGCCTCGGCGCTGCTGTCGCCCAAGAACATCGCCAAGCTCGCGCGCGCGGTGGAGAACAGCGCGTACGTGGTGTCGGCGAACACGGCCGGCCTGTACGGCAGCGGGCTGCCGGAGATGTCGGGCGACGGGTCGAGCAAGGTCGTCGACCACCGAGGCCTCGTCCTCGCGGAGGCGGCGTCCGGTGCGTCGATGGCGGCGAACGCGGAGATCGATCTCGGCGGGCTGCGGGCCTTCCGGCGGCGGGTCGCGATGGAGAACGTGCTGGCGAGGCAACGGTTCGAGCTGTACGCGCCGACGTACGCGGGAACGGTCGTCCACCCCGCGAACCAGCTCGACGGAGTGCCGTCACGCCAGGACTTCCGGGCGACCCAGCAGCGCGTGATCACCGACCTGGTCGACCGGGGAGTCATCTGATGACGATCAACGACATCCTGCGCGAGAAGGTCGCCGGGGTGTGGGCCGGGACCTACACGGTGCTGCAGCCGGACGGCACCGTGCTCGAGCGCTTCGACAGCCGGCAGGAAGGCCGGATGGAGGGAACGGCCTGGACCGAGCGTGTGACCTACCTGCGCGAGGGTGAGGACCCGTACGAGCACTGGTACTCCGCGACCGTGGATGGTGACGAGGTGGCGTTCCGCAACACGAATATGTGGGGCGAGACCAGCCGGGTGGGTGCCGAGGCCGTGATCTTCTCGTTCGGCCGGCACGAGCGACCCGACGAACGCATCATAGAGGAGCGTCGCGTCCCCGGGGCCCTAGCGGTCGAGTGGGATCCGAGCGCCGCCGGCGTATGAGCACCGACGACGGGCGTCGCAGCCTCGCTCGGTGACCGGGTGCACGTCGCGGGACGGCCAGCGGGCTCGATCCCGCGGACTGGGACGAGACCCTGGCGATCAACGTCAACTCGGGTGCCGGCCTCACCGGCTATCGCGACGGGTGCGGCCTACGCGGCCTCGAAGTTCGGCCTGAGGGGCCTCTCCGACGCCCTCCGGCAGGAGGTGGCTCCGCTGGGGGTGAGACGGCCGTCGCCGTCGCCGCAAGGTTTGCCCAATCGGTCGCGTCATGAGGACGCGACCTCTGAAGAGAGGAACGAACGATGAATCCCTGGGACGAGGAGTTCCCGCTGCTGACCCGTCACCTTGGTGAGTGGGAGGGCGAGTACGTCCACCTGGATCCCGATGGCAACGAGGTTGATCGTCATGCGTCGCATCTGCGGATGTGGGTGCCGGAGGACGGTTCGTGTGACATCAAGCAGATCAACACGTACACGTGGCCTGATGGTCGTCAGGAGGCGGTGGAGTTTCCTGGGATCCTGAAGGGGAAGGATGTGTTCTTCTCGACCGATCGGATCGAGGGGCACATGCACCAGTCCGATGAGCTGACGATCTTGTTGACGTGGACGTACAACGAGCTGTTGAAGCCGGGGAACTATCTGTACGAGCTGATCCAGCTGAGTCGTGATGGTCAGCAGAAGGTGCGTACGTGGCACTGGATGGAGGAGGACCGTCTGGTGCGCCGCACGGTCATCCGCGAGCGCAAGAAGGCGTGATCTTGTGAGTGAAGTCCGCGATCAGGTAGACGCGCTTCGCGCGGAGGCTGCCGCGTGGGAGGCCCGCGGCCTCGCCGAACGGACGCAGATCCTGCGCCGATGGGCCGACGAGCTTCGGGCGCGACGGACCGTCGTCCGCGACGCGCTCGCGCGAGACACCGGCCGTGTCGCGCTGTCCGACATGGAGATCGACGCCGTGCTCGGCTCGATCGAGCGCCACAGCGGCTGGTCCGCCGACGTGCTCGGTGCCGAGCAGGCCCGTGAGAGCTCCGACCCCGACGTCCGCATCACCGAGGCGTCGGTGCCGATGGGCGTGGTGGGCGTGATCTCGCCGTGGAACTTCCCGTTGCAGCTGGCGTTGATCGATGCCGTCCCCGCCTTGCTCATGGGGTGCCCCACCCTCATCAAGCCCACGGAGCTGTGTCCCCAGTTCGTCGGGCCGCTGCGTGAGAGCATCGCCGCGGTGCCGGAGCTCGCCGCGGTCCTCCGGCTGGTCGAGGGCGGACCCGAGGTCGGGAGCGAGATCGTGCGCAGCGTCGACGTCGTGTGCTTCACCGGCAGCGTCGCGACGGGGCGGAAGGTCGCTGCCGCAGCGGCCGAGGCCTTCGTCCCCGCCTTCCTCGAGCTCGGTGGCAAGGACGCCGCCATCGTCGCCGAGGGGGCCGACCTCGAGGTCGCCGCCGCAGCGCTGCTGTGGGGCGGCACGGCCAACACGGGGCAGTCGTGCATGTCGATCGAGCGGATCTACGCCGAGCAGGCGGTCGCCGACGACCTGGTCGGTCGCTTGGTGGCACGTGCGGAAAAGGTGGGGCTCGTCGGGGTCGACGCCGGCGGGCAGGTCGGCCCGTTCATCGATCCTCGCCAGGCGGACGTCGTGAAGGCACAGCTCGACGACGCGGTCGCCAAGGGGGCGACCATCCAGACGGGCGGGACGATCGAGGTCCACGACGGGCGGTCGTACCTGCGTCCCACCGTGGTGACGGGCGTCGACCACACGATGGCGCTGATGACCGAGGAGACGTTCGGACCGGTGCTCCCGGTGATGGCGGTCGGAGACCTTGACGAGGCGGTCCGCCTCGCGAACGCCACCCGCTACGGGCTGTCCGGCGCGGTGTTCGGGCCGGAGCAGGTGGCGCTCGACGTCGCGCGTCGGATCGATGCCGGCGGCATCAGCATCAACGACGTCCTCCTCACGGGCATCGTTCCCGAGGGGGAGAAGCAGGCGTTCAAGGACTCCGGCATGGGGCCGAGCCGGATGGGCCCGGCCGCCTTGCGGCGCTTCCGTCGCCAGCGCGTGCTGCTCTCCCGCCAGACGCCTGCCCTGCAGCCGTACTGGTACGCCTGACCAGCGCGCCGAAGGAGACGACCATGATCGGTTCACCCGAGCGAAGCCCGGTGGAGACCGCGGCGCTGATGCTCGACTCGCTGTCGAAGGGCCGCGCTGGACCAACGAGGTCGGCGACTGGCCACGGTGTGCGGGGTCGTCGAGTACGCCTTCGAGGGCGCGGGTGAACCCCGGCCGCTGGCGAACGGGTCGCAGCCCCTGGAGGACCCCTATGGGACGGGAACGACGAAAGGGGCCCGCCGACCGGCGAACCCCCTTTTCGTCGTTCCCGCACCGGTCAGACGTTGGCGCCCGGCTTGAAGACTCCCAGGAACGCGGCGACCAGGACGAGGGCCCAGATCGAGTACACCCAGGGCACTGCGCGCTTCATCGCTCCGCCGATGGCGGACTCGACCTCCGGGGTGGAGCCCGAAGCCATCAGCTGCCCGAACGCGGGGCCGAACGGCCGCAGGCTCACGCGGATCATCATTCCGCACAGGATGCACAGCGCGTACGCCGCGACCTTGGCCGCCAGCCACTTCGGGTTCGTCTCCACCCCGAACGGCTCGGCGACGACGAACGCGTAGCCGGCCGAGAGGAGCAGGCCGACTGTCAGGGCGCCGCGGACGATCCAGTCCGTGCGCTCAGCGAGCCCGGCGTGGCGCGCGGGGGACTTGAAGAACGAGACGAGCATGACCGCGAGCCAGCACAAGCCGCCGATCCAAGCCAACGCGAGCGGCCAGCCGAGGAAGAGGTCGCGCCCGAAGTCGCTCGCCGCCATCAGGGTGACGCCGCTGGGGAGCATGAGGATGAGGCAGACCCGCGGCGCGAGGTCGACCATGTGCATCACCTTCATCGCGACTGCCCGCCCCGCCGGGGAGACGTCAGGGTCCACCACGAACTTGGAGGAGTAGAAGACCCCGATGTCGCTCCCGAGCCAGTAGGTGAGAAGCAGGATGTGCAGGAAGATGGCAGCGCTGTGCAGGTCGAACCCGGCCACGGGCTCGAGGGCGGCAGCAAGGTGCATGGTCGCTCCGTTCGGGGTGCAGGGGCGTTCGGGTGACCCGGATGCCCTGCGACTATGGTGATCCGATCTGCGAAACAGTGTTCCATTGCGTGGCGCGGTCGTCCAGTCTCGAATGCCGTCGGTTCGTCTCCGTTCGAGGTTTGCATCGCACCCCACGACGTGGGAGAAAGGGCGTTACGGTGTGCGGAACACGCATTCGGCGTGGTCTCCGTGACGCGACGTACCTCGGGGTGCAAACTCGGTTTCCGGGTGGGCGCGGGCCCACTTCGCCTGTCCATACGACCAGACCAGGAGTTCAACGATGTCGCCTCGTATCAGCAAGAGGGGCCCGGTGTCCGACGCTTCCCCCGCAACGCCGGCCCGTCAGCCGGCCGGCTCGTCCGGCGCGACGATCGCGACCGTCGAGCGGGCGGTCGACCTCTTGCTCCACATCGCGAGTGCTCCCGGCCCCGACTTCGGGATCACCGAGCTCGCCGAGGACCTGTCGATGTCCAAGGCAGCGGTCCATCGTGTGCTCGCCTCGTTGAAGGGGCGCGGTCTCATCGAGGTCGACGAGCGCTCACGGCGATACTCGCTCGGGGTGGGTGCGCTGCGGATCGGACTTGCCTACCTCGACCGCATCGACGTCCGGCGTCTCGGTCGCCCGGCGCTGGAACAGCTCTCCGAGCAGACGGGCGAGACTGCGACGCTCTCGGTCCTCCTCGGGCAGCACGAGCGCATCTACGTCGACCAGGTGACTCCTGATCGTGAGGTCATCATGTCGGTCAGCCTGGGTGAGCCCTACCCGTTGCACGCGGGTGCGTCCGGCCGCGCGTTCCTCGCCTTCATGTCTCCCGAGGTGCGCGAGAAGTATCTCGACGACGGCTCGCTCCAGGCGCTCACCGACCGCACGCTCGTCGACGTCGACGAGCTGCGCAAGGTCCTCGAGGACGTGCGCAGTCAAGGGTGGTCGTCGTCCGGCGGCGAGCGCAAGACGGGTGCGGCGGCGGTCGCAGCTCCGGTCCTCAGCCACGACGGGTTCCCGGTGGCCGTCGTCAGCGTGTGCGGTCCGGAGGAGCGGTTCCGGTCGCACGTCGATGAGTGCCGTGAGGAGCTCGTCGCGACCGCGCGGGTGATGTCGCGCAGCTTCGGCTGGGAGGGCTGAGTGCTTGAACGTCCGACCTGATCGCACGACTGGTCGCCGACGGCCTGCCTGTCCTCGACGAGGACCTGCGGGACGAGCTGCTGACCCGCTACTACATCGACCTCACGCCGCAGACGCACGGCGAGCATCTCGTCCATGCCTGGCACGTCATCCGTGACGTCTTCCTGTGGTGGCCGTGGTGTCGCGCGACGGCCGACGCCGCGCGCCCCACCGTGCCGCCGCCGGTCGACGAGCTGCACGAGGTCGTCAAGGAGTTCCTCAAGAGCGGTCCGAGCTATCGCCACTCCTCTGCGGAGGCGTTCCGCTTCGCGACGCAGGCGCGGCTCGCTGCGGCCGCACGGGGTGCCGGTGTCAGGGGGCCGGAACCGCGGGCGGCGTCAGGGCGCGCTTGAGGATCTTGCCTCCCGCATTGCGGGGGAGCGCCTCGATCGCGTACCAGCGGCGCGGAAGCTTGTAGCCCGCCAGCTGGGCCCGGCAGTGCGCCTCCAGGCCAGCCGAGTCGAGCGAGGCTCCGGAGGTGAGCACGACGTGCGCCACCACGCGCTCGCCCCACTCCTCGTCGGGCTCGCCCACGACTGCGCACTCCACGACCGCTGCGTGACTTGCCAGCACCTCTTCGATCTCGCGCGGGTAGACGTTCGTCCCGCCCGAGATGATCAGGTCCTTCTTGCGGTCGACGATGGAGATGTAGCCCTCCTCGTCGACCGTGACGATATCGCCGCAGGTGACGAACCCGTCCTCGGTCGTGCACGCCGCGGTGGCCTCAGGGTCGTTGAGATAGCCGTTCATCAGGTACGGCGACCGGCTGAACAGCTCGCCGGGCTCGCCGGGGCCGACGGGGTTGCCCGCGTCGTCGACGACCCGCACTTCCGTCATGAACCACGGGTGACCCACCGACCCGGGCTTGCGCCGCATGTCGGCCGGCCGCAGGTTGGTGACGATGCCGGCCTCGGTCGAGCCGTACAGCTCGTGGACGCCGCACTGCGCGAAGGTCTCCATGACCCACTGCTTGAGCGCCCACGGCAGCGCGGCCGCGTTGAAGTAGAGGGTGTCGAGGCTGGTCAGGTCGCGCGCGGCGATCGCGTCGGGTCCGAGCGCGCGCAAGCCCTGGGCGTGGGTCGGGATGAGGAACGCCGATTGCACGCCGTCGCGCTCGACCAGGTCGAGGAAGGCCGCGGGGTCCCAGCGGTTGAGCATGGTCACCGTGCCGCCGGTGAAGACCGGCGCGTAGCCGAACGCGAAGCCCGCGCCGTGGTACATCGGTGCGACGGCAGCCGAGACGCGGCCGGTCCCCAGGCCCCACTCCAGCGCGCTCATGTAGATGGTGAGCACGCGGCTGCGGTGCGAGATGAGCACACCCTTGGGCTTGCCCGTGGTCCCGGAGGTGTAGGTGATGCAGAACGGGTCGCGCTCGTCGACCCGGATCTCGGGGTCGGACGGGTCGGCGGCAGCCAGCGCGTCCTCGTACGACGTCCCGAGCGGTCCCGCGTCGAGCGTGAGCACGGACAGGTCGCGGCTCGTCGCGACGGGCTCGACGATCGGGCTGAGCGCGCCGTCGAGCACGACCGTCCGCACGTCGCTGTGCTCGACGATGTACGTCGCCTCGGCGGCGGTCAGGCGCGGGTTCAGCGGAACCATCACGAGGCCCGCCTTTGCGAGGCCGGCCGCGATCTCCGGGAACTCCAGGCGGTTGCCCAGCAGCACGGCGACCTTGTCCCCGATCGCGTGCCCGGAGCTCAGCAGGTGCTGAGCGAGGCGGCTCGACCGCTCGTGGAGCTCGGCGTACGTCTGCCTGCGGTCGCGGTCGATCACTGCGGTTGCGGCCGGGGTGGCGTGAGCGAACTCCCGGATCCCGTGGGCGATGGACAGCGGGGCACCGCCGGACTGGATGGCCATGCATCCTCCTGTGCTGGGATCTCGACGAACTGGAACAGTGTTCCATAGAGTGCAATGGTCAGACCAGAGGTGCCGAGACATCGCCGCGGCGCCGGACGACTCGCACGAAGGAGCACCCGTGCCCATCCTCGACCTCGACCAGCAGGATCTTTCCTGGTTCGACCTCGTTCCGGCTGGCGCCGACCAGTCGACGAGGATGTGCGCGCTGTGGAGCGACGACGAGCGCGGACTGCGCACGGTGCTCGTCGACTTCCCGGACGGTTGGCACCGTGACGCGACCGGCAACCAGCCGGCGCAGGAGGAGATGGTCGCGCTGTCGGGCGCGATGAGGGTGAGCGGACTGCGTGCCGGTGTGGGAGAGCTGCTCGTCGGGCCTCCGCGCGCCACGCGTGCGGAGACCTCGAACGAGGACGGCACGAGGGTGATCGTCTGGTTCTCCGGACAGTCCGGCGGCTGGAGCGAGGGGCCGGCCGACCCTCCGTGTGAGATGCGCGTCGTCGACCTCGCGCCAGGCGTGGTGCGTCCCGCCGAGCCCGGCCTGAACGGCTCCATCGAGGTGCGCGAGGAGGTGGCGGGTGCGGTGTTCGACGTCGATGTGGACCTGCTCTGGGCGTCTCAGCAGCGGTGGGTCCACCTCGCCGCGGGTGAGGTGGCGCCGGCCGTTCCTGGCCAGGTCGTCGTCAAGCGCTGGGCCTGAGCGCCGGCCGGGGCCTTGACCTGAATACATCGGACATTTATCGTCGCTGCAGCGGTGGCACCGTCGCCGTTCCGCCTCTTGCACCGGAGACCTGACATGCCACGTCCGGCCAGCACTTCCCTGACGCGCGAGCGACCGTCGTGGCGTCCGGTGCCGATGCCGGGCGCCAACGGCCCGATCGACGCGGTGGCGCTGGCCGGCGCCAGCGCGCCGTTCGCCCTGCGTGGGCGGTTCCCGGCCGGGTTCGCGAGGACGGCCGAGGGCGGGTACGCCGCGGCCGAGGAGTTCGTGGTCCTCTCCGGCGGGCTGGTGCTCGACGGGATCGAGATCGGCGCCGGCTCCCTGGTCCACGTCGGCGCGCGCAGGCTTCGCCGGGAGCTCGTGGCGCCGCGAGCGTGCGAGGTGCTGGTCTGGTTCGGCGGCGCGCCGGACTTCGTGCACGCGGAGCGGTTCGACGCCGACCCGGATGCCGGGCTGGACGTCTGGACGCTGGCCGAGGCCCTGCCTGTCCGTACCCCGGTCGCCCAGTGGTCCGCCGGCTCCGTCTCGCGATGGCCCGCCGGCTCGGACGGGTTCGACCGGCGGTGGTGGTCCTCCTCGCGCGAGCAGTGGCCCGGAGGGTCGGCGGACGAGGTGGTGTGGCGGACGGCCGTCGCGCCGGAGGGGAGCGTGCTCTCGTGAGCGAGCCAGGCGAGGAGAAGCGGTTGCCGGCCGCGGCCCTGGCGGTGAACCGGGTCAAGCCTGCCTACCAGCAGGTCGCCGACCAGCTGCGCACGCTCGTCCTGCGCGGCGAGCTGGTGTCGGGCGACCGGTTGCCCAGCGAGGCCGAGATGGTCGTGCACTTCGGCGTGAGCCGCAGCACCGTGCGCGAGGCGCTGCGCGTGCTGTCCTCGCAAGGCCTCGTCGAGACCCGTCGCGGGGTCACCGGGGGGACGTTCGTCAGCGACGTCGTCGCCGAGCACGTGTCCGCGCTGCTGGAGGCGAGCCTCGGGCTGATGACCGGCCGCGACCGCCTCTCGCTGCACGACATGCTCGAGGCGCGCGAGATCCTCGAGGTGCCGTCGGCCCGGCTGGCGGCCAGCCGGCGCGAGGACGCGCACCTGGCTGCGCTGCGCGATGCGCTCGACCGCGAACTCGTGTCGCGCGGCCGCGAGGGGCGTTTCGTCGAGCATCGCACGTTCCACCAGGTGATCGTCGAGGCGGCCCAGAACCCGATGCTGTCGATCGTCGCCGAGCCAGTGTTCCGGGTCCTGCGGGCGCAGTTTCTCGAGCCCGGAGTCGTCGAGGACGCGTACGCCGGGGTCGACGAGGACCACGAGGCGATCTTCGTGGCGATCGCCGAGCAGGACGCCGAGGAGGCGGCCCGGCTGATGGCGGAGCACCTCATCAGGCTGCGCGGCGTCTACCGCTCGCACTGAAACGGCGTTCCAAAATCTGGCCGCAAGCATTGACGCCTATATGTCTGATCTTTACAGTGAGGCGCGAAGGCAGACGTTGAAGGGAGTGCGCCGTGGGCGTGAAGACGGGTTGGACCGGACGATTCTTCGAGGACTTCGAGATCGGAGACGTCTACCAGCACCCGCTGGGGCGGACGGTGACCGAGCACGACAACATCTCGTTCTCGTTGATGACGATGAACACGAACCAGATGCACTTCAACTCCGAGTACGCGAAGAAGTCGGAGTTCGGCAAGCCCCTGGTGGTCTCGACGCTGACGGTCGCGATCGCCGTCGGGCAGAGCGTCACCGACATCACCCAGAACGCGTTCGCCAACCTGGGGTGGGACGAGATCCGGATGACGCACCCCGTCTTCGCCGGTGACACGCTCTATAGCGAGTCGCTCGTCCTGGAGAAGCGCGAGTCGGCCTCGCGGCCGCACGCCGGGATCGTCACCGTGAAGACGCGGACGGTGAACCAGGACGGCGACGAGGTCTGCTCGTTCAAGCGGACGTTCTACGTCTACCGGCGCGGCGTCGAGCAGCTCGAAGGGGTCTTCCCTGAGGGCAAGGTCGCGCTGACCGACAACACGCCGTTCGCCGGCGCGTGAGTCGGATGCGGATCACGTACGCCCCGTGGGGCGAGACCCTCGACGAGCTGGCCGATGCTGCGCGGCGGGCCGAGCAGGCTGGGGCAGAGGCACTGTGGGTCCCCGAGCTGCACCGCTCGGCGACCGTGAGCGCGGCCGCGATCGCCGCAGCGACCGAGACGGCCCAGATCGGCACGGCGATCGCGCTGGCGTTCACCCGCAGCCCGATGGTCACCGCGCTCGAGGCGCTCGACCTCGACGAGCTGTCGGGAGGACGGTTCGTCCTCGGGCTCGGCACGGGCGTGCAGCGGCTCAACGAGGACTGGCACCACGCCCGCTGGGGCAAGCCGGTGGGTCACCTCCGCGAGACCGTCCGCAACATCCGCCACTTCTGGGCGACCGCGACGACCGGGGAGCCGATCGACCTCGAGGGCGAGTGGGAGCCGATGCGGATCCGCGGCTACGAGCGCCCGTACCCGATCGTGCGCCCGGACATCCCCATCTATCTCGCGGCCATGGGTCCGGCGATGACCCGCCTGGCCGGCCGGATCGGCGACGGGTGGATCAGCCACGAGCTGTGCTCCCCGTCCTACCTCGCCGAGCGCATCCTGCCCGAGATCGAGGCCGGGATCGACGCGGTCGAGGGACGCACGCGCAAGGACATCGAGCTCGTCGTGTCGGCCTGCTGCTCGGTCGACCCCGACCACCAGGTCGCGACGCGGCGGGTGGCGGGACTCGTCGGGTTCTACGCGAGCGTGCGGACGTACGCCGACTTCTTCGCCTTCCATGGGCTCGCCGACGAGCAGCAGCAGGTGATCGACGCCTTCCGCTCCGGCAAGGGCGCCGACTACCTGGCCGACGCGGTCGATGACCAGATGGTCGACGCGCTGACCCTCACCGGTGACGTCGAGCGGGTCGCCGAGCGGATCCACGCGTACGACGGGCTCGCCGACGCGGTCAAGCTCAGCCCGCCGACCCACGGCATCGCGGCGGCGGAGACCCGTGCGGCCCAGGACCGGATCATCGAACTCATCGCGCACATCACCGGAGGTCGTTCGTGAAGCCGCTGCAGGACGTCAGGATCATCTCGCTCGAGCAGTACGGCGCCGGCCCCTTCGGCAGCGTCCACCTCGCCGACCTCGGCGCCGAGGTCATCAAGATCGAGGACCCGCGGGTCGGCGGCGACGTCGGCCGCTACGTCCCGCCGTACGCCGAGGAGGAGGACTCGCTCTTCTTCGAGACCTTCAACCGCAACAAGCGCTCGCTGTCGCTCGACATCTCCACGCCCGCCGGGCGGGAGGTCTTCGAGGAGCTGGTGAAGGTCGCCGACGTCGTCTACTCCAACCTGCGCGGCGACGTGCCGGAAAAGATCGGCATCACGTACGACCAGCTCAAGCACCTCAACCCGGCGATCGTCTGCTGCTCGCTGACCGGATTCGGCATGACCGGTCCCCGCCAGAAGGAGCCCGGCTACGACTACGTGCTGCAGGGTCTGGCCGGCTGGATGGACCTGACCGGTGAGCCCGACGGCCCACCGACGAAGTCAGGCCTGTCGCTCGTCGACTTCTCCGGTGGCTACGTCGCCGCGCTGTCGATGATGGTCGGTCTGCACGCGGCTCGCCGTGACGGTGTCGGCATGGACTGCGACGTCAGCCTGTACGACACGGCGATGTCGATGCTCACCTATCCGGCCACGTGGCACCTCAACGCGGGCTTCGAGCCGGTGCGGACGCGCCACTCGGCGCACCCGTCGCTGGTGCCGTTCCAGGCGTTCGAGGCCTCCGACGGCTGGTTCGTCGTGGGCTGCGCCAAGGAGAAGTTCTGGGCCCGTCTCGCGGTCGTCGTCGGCCACCCCGAGTGGGCCGAGGAGGGGTCGCCGTACGCGACGTTCGCGCTGCGCCAGCAGCACAAGGACGAGGTGGTCGGGGCGCTCGAGGAGATCTTCAAGACCCGCACGATCGACGAGTGGCTCGGAGAGTGCTACGCGGCGTCCATCCCGTGCGGGCCGATCAACGACGTGGCGGCGGCACTGAAGGAGCCGCACACCGTGGCGCGCAACCTGCTGGTCGAGACCGAGCACCCGCGCTACGGCACCGTGACCCAGCTGTCGTCGCCCGTGCGCGTGGGCTCGGAGATCCCCGACTACGTCCGGGCGCCGCAGCGCAACGAGCACTTCGACGACGTGGTCGGCGGCCTGCTCGGTCTGTCGGCCGACAAGGTCGCCGAGCTGGCCGCCGCGGGCGCGTTCGGCGCCCCCGGGACCGACTGATGATCGCCCCCGAGCTGGCCCGCTGGGTGGTCGCGCCGCTCGACGCGCCCGCCGAGGTCGACGCGGCGGCGCTGCGCCACCTCCTCGACGGTCTCGGCAACGCGATCGCGGCCGCGCGCACCGGCGCGGCGCGTCCTGCCGTCGAGGTGGCAGGTGGGCTGGGCGGGCCACCTGAGGCGACCATCCTCGGGACGTCGACGCGGGTGTCCGCTCCTGCGGCGGCGCTCGCGGACGGGACGCTCGTCCACGCCCTCGACTTCGACGACACCCACGCAGGCGGGCTCGTGCACGCCACGGCCGTCGTCCTCCCGGCGGCGCTCGCCGTCGGCGAGGAGCGCGGCGCCACCGGTCGCGCGGTGCTCGACGCCGCGATCGTCGGCTACGAGGTCGCCTGCCGCGTCGCCGCGGCGGCCCCGCACGGGTTCCACCGGCGCGGGCTGCACGCGACGATGGTCGCCGGCGTGTTCTCCTCCGCGGCGGTGGCCTCCCGGCTCATGGGCCTGGACGCGACGACCACGTGCCACGCGCTGGGCATCGCCGGCAGTCAGGCGGGAGGGCTGCTGGCCTTCCTCGCGACGGGGGCCAGCACCAAGCAGCTCCACCCCGGCCTCGCCTCGCAGGCCGGCATCCTCGCGGCACGGCTGGCAGCCGCCGGCGCGACCGGCCCCGAGACCGTCTTCGACGGCCCGGACGGCGTCTTCGACGCCCTGAGCGAAGGCGTCGCGACACCGTCGTCGATCGTCGACGCGCTGGGGGAGCGGTGGGAGACGACCCAGATCGGGATCAAGCCCTGGCCGACCTGCCAGCTCGCGCACGCCACGATGGCGGCCGCGCAGGACGCGCTCGCGCGGGCAGGGGCGAGCGTGGACGAGATCGTCGCCGTACGGGCGGGCGTCCACCCCGACTCGGCCTCGGTCGTGTGCGCTCCCGACCGAGACCTCACCCGCCCGGCAAGCCCGTACGCGGCGAAGTTCAGCCTGCCGTGGAGCGTGGCCGTGATGCTCCTCGATGGCCGCGTCGGCACCGACACGTACGACCCCGACAACCTGGACCGTGCCGACATCACCGGACTCGCGGCGCGCGTCACCTGGGACCTCACACCGGGCGACGGGGTCGCGGCGGACGCCGCCGGCGACGTCGTCCTCACCCTCGCCGACGGCCGTACGGTCGCCGGTCACGTCGACCGCAGCCCCGGGGGCGGCTCCGCCCCGCTCAGTGACGAGGCGTTGTTCGCCAAGCTCGAGGGCAACGTCGGCCCGGGCGCCGAGCGCCTCGCTGCTGCCGTGCAAGCGCTGCCGCAGGCGCCTGACTTCTCCACACTGCTTTCCCTGGCGGCCGAGACGGCCGCCGTACCCGCATCGTCCGAGGAGGGCGCCCCATGACCCTGTCCGCTATCCGACCCGAGCACTTCCCCTGGTTCCCGTACGAGGGCTTCACCTTCTGTCTGGGACTCAGCGAAGGGGATGCCGCGTGGACCTCGGGTCACACCTCGGCCCGGCACGATCCCGCCGTCGGCAAGATGACCGTCCAGGGCACGATGGAGCAGCAGGCGCGGATCGCGTACGAGAAGTGCCTCGCGATCCTCGACGCGGCCGGCTTCGGTCCGGCCGACGTCACGCGGGTGAGCGAGAACGTGACGATCGCCGGTCTGCCCGAGTACGAGACGGCGGCCGGGGTGCGGCGCGAGCTGCTGGGCGAGCACGCGACCGTGCGGACGGTCGTGGTGGAGCGGTTGGTCCGACGCGCGGCGTGGCTCGAGGTCGAGCTGCACGCGGTCAAGGGCGGCGGCGAGCAGCTGCGGGTCGCGAGCGAGGCGCGTGAGGCCGGCACCTGGCAGGCGTCGAGCATCACCGAGGGCCACGACGGCACCGTCTACCTGCCGACCGTGGTGCCGGTCGACGAGCACGGCGACCTCGTTGCACCTGGCGACTTCGCCGCTCAGTACCGCTACTGCCTGGAGAAGGCGGACGGCCTGCTCCGCGGGGTCGGGCTCTCGCTCGACAACGCCGTCACGACCTTCGACTATTCGACGCCGGAGACGCGTGACGTCTACCGGTCGACGCACCGGGTCCGCAAGGAGCTGCTGGGAGGCGCGGGCGTCTACCCCGGCGCCGGCGGCATCCTGATGAGCCGGCTGCACCAGGACGGCCAGCTGGTGGCGATCGACGTCACGGCGTCGCGCCACCCGCTGGAGCTGGTGAACCCGGGCTGGGACCGCTACGACACCCTCACCTACGCGCCGGGCGTGCGGGCGGGACGCACGCTGTTCATGTCGGGGTTCGCCGCGCTGGACATGAAGACGCAGGAGGCGCTCCACCCGGGCGACATCGGCGCGCAGGCGGAGGTCACGTACGGGGCCATCCTCGAGCTCCTCGCCCACGCCGGGCTCGGACCGACCGACCTGCTGGAGACGACGGAGTACTGCGTCGAGTCCGCGTTGGGCGACTACCGTGCGGTCGCGGGTGTGCGCGAGCGGCTCCTCTCCCCGCCGTGGCCGTCCTCGACCGGGGCGATCTGCCAGGGGCTGCTGCGTCCGGAGTTCCTGCTCGAGGTGTTCCCGACCGCGCTCTACCCCGAGGCGCACGACGGCGAGGAGGCCTGACGTGGGTCTGCTCACCGACGAGATCCGCGCGCTGGTCGGGACCCGGCGCGTCTACACGGCGCCTGAGGCCTTCGGGGCTGCGGCCGGCCGCTACTTCGGGCTCGCGATCGGAGACGACAACCCTTTGTACTCCGATCCCGAGTTCGCGCGAAGCCACGGATTGGCGGGAGTGACCCTCCCGCCGACCCTGGTGTGCGAGACCAACCAGTACGCCGCGCTGCCCGCCGACGCCGAGGGCTACGCCGGGCACACGTGGGGGTTGGAGCTCCCGGGGACGCGGCAGGTGCGCGGTGGCAACCGGTATGTGTTCGGGCGCCGGATCCGTCCCGACGACGTCGTCACCGCCACGTGGGAGATCACCGACGCGACCGAGAAGACCAACCGCGCGGGCGCTGACATGCTGGTCGTCGGCTCGCGTGTGACGTACACGAACCAGGACGGCGAGTTCCTGGCCGAGAACGAGGAGACGCTCATCTTCATCTCGTTGGGAGGCGCAGCGTGAGCGCGAGTCCGGATCGGCCGGCGGTGGGCGACGCGATCGCCCCGCTGGAGCGCACGATCACGCTGACCGACATGGTCGCGTACGCCGGCGCCACCTGGGACTGGCACCGCCTTCACTACGACCCCGAGTACGCGGCGGCCAAGGGCCTGCCGGGTCCGATCGTCGACGGTCAGGTCTTCGGTGCGTACCTGGTCGAGATGCTGCAGGACGGGCTCGGACCGGACTGCTTCGTCCAGACGCTCGACTTCTCGTTCCGCAACCTGATGTTCGCCGGCGAGACGATCCGTTGTGAGGGCGAGGTCGTCGCGGTCGACGACGCAGACCCGACCGCACCGACGGTCGACGTGACGATGACGGTCACCATCCTCGGGGTCGGCGGCGCCGACGACCGGTATGCGGTCAAGCCCGCCTCGGCTCGGGTGCTGCTCGGCCGCACCGACGGGACCGGGCGCCCGTGAGCGGGGTCGCGATCGTCGGTGCCGCCGAGTCCGACCTCGGGGTGACCGACCTGTCGATCCTCGGCCTCCAGACCCAGGCGGTCACGCGCGCGCTCGCTGACGCCGGCCTGAGCCTGTTCGACGTGGACGGGATCGCGACCACCGGGATCTCGCGGTTCTCCGCCACGCAGCTGGCCGACTACCTCGGGATCGTGCCGACGTGGACGGACTCGACGTTCGCCGGCGGATCGGCCTTCGAGATGTTCGTCGCCCGCGCAGCCCAGGCGATCGAGGCCGGGCAGTGCGAGGTCGTGGTGATCTCGTTCGCGTCCAACCAACGCTCGGCGCGCTCGCGCAAGCTCGGCGGCGTCCACGAGCCGTGGATCCCTGAGGCGCAGTTCGAGGAGCCGTACGACATCCTCTATCCGCTGTCGTACTACGCGATGGCCGCCCGGCAGTACCTCGACCGCTACGGCAAGACCCGTGAGCAGCTCGCCGAGATCGCGGTCGCCGCCCGCGAGTGGGCACTGCTCAACCCGAAGGCGTTCCGCTACGGCAAGGGCTCGCTCACCGTCGACGACGTCGTCGGTTCCACGATGATCTCCTCGCCGCTGACCGCCGCGGACTGCTGCTTGGTCACCGACGGCGGCGGCGCGGTGGTGCTGACCTCGCTGGAGCGTGCCCGCGACCTTCGCCAGAAGCCGGTGCAGGTGCTCGGCTACGGCGAGCGCACCACCAACACGTCGTTCACCGCGGTCGACGACCTCACTCGTCCCGGTGCCGCCGGAGCAGGCGCGGACGCGTTCGCCCGCGCGGGGATCACCGCTGCCGACGTCGACGTGCTCGAGGTGTACGACTCGTTCACGATCACCGCGGCGCTGTCGGTCGAGGCGCTCGGCTTCTGCGGCCCGGGCGAGGTGCTCGACTTCATCGCCGACGGCACGATCCGTCCCGGCGGCTCGCTCCCGCTGAACACCAGCGGTGGCGGGCTGTCGTACTGCCACCCGGGCCAGTACGGAGTCCTGCTGCTCGTCGAGGCCGTCCGCCAGTTGCGCGGCGAGTGCGGTGAACGGCAGGTGCCGGACGCCGAGATCGCGGTCGCGCACGGCACCGGCGGCATCCTGTCCACCCACGCCACCGTCGTCCTGGGAGGCGATCGATGACCACGCCGAGCAGCTGGGTCCCCGATGACGTCCCGCCCGCGGACGAGGTCACCGCGGCCTACTGGGACGCCACGCGCGAGCACCGCCTCACCGTCCAGCGGTGCGGCACCTGCGGCCACCATCAGCACCCGCCGCGTGCGCTGTGCACCGGGTGCGGCGGCACCGACGCGCTCGCCCAGGTCGACACCTCAGGTGCCGGCAGCGTCGACACCTTCACCGTCGTCCACCGCGCCCCGCGCCCGGACGTCCCGGTGCCGTACGTGCTCGCGCGGGTGCGGCTGGCCGAGGGGCCACTCGTGCTCACGCGCCTCGACGGCCACGACGATCCCGAGTCGTGGGCCCTCGGGGACGCGGTCACCGTCGCCTGGACCGACCTTCCCGACGGCCGTGCCCTTGCCCGCTTCGTGACCGAGGGCGGCGCCCCCACCATCCCGACCGAGGAGACCCGATGAAGTTCGAGCTCGACGAGGACCAGCGCGAGTTCAAGGCGCTGCTGCGGCAGTTCGTCGACAACGAGATCGTTCCGGTGGCCCGCGACTGGGAGCAGTCCGGCCGGTACCCGACCGAGATCGTCGCCGGGATGGCCGACATGGGCCTGTTCGGCATCACGGTCCCTGAGCAGTACGGCGGCCTCGACCTGGACCCCGTCTCCTTCGCGCTGGTGTTCGAGGAGATCGCGCGCGGCTGGATGGGCATCGCCGGCATCCTCGGCAGCCACTCCCTGGCGTGCCGGCTGATCGCGATGCACGCCACCGACGCGCAGAAGGAGAAGTACCTACCCGACCTCGCGACCGGGAAGCGTCGCTCCGGCATCGGGCTGACCGAGCCCGATGCCGGCACGGACCTGCAGGGCATCCGCACCACCGCCCGCCTGGTCACCCCCGACGACGGCAGCGAGCCGTACTACGTGGTCAACGGCGCGAAGATGTGGATCACCAACGCCCGCTACGCCGACCCGCTCCCGGTGCTGGTCAAGACCGACCCGACCGCGACGCCGGCGCACAAGGGCATGAGCGTGCTGCTCATCGAGGCCGACACCCCCGGCTTCACCGTCACCAAGGACATCCCCAAGCTCGGCTACAAGGGCACGGAGTCCTGCGAGATCCTGCTCGACGACGTCCACGTGCCGGTGAGCCAACTCGTCGGCGGCATCGAGGGTCGCGGCATGCAGCAGGTCCTGTCGGCGCTGGAGTGGGGCCGGGTCAACATCGCGGCGCGCTCGGTCGGCATCGCCCAACGCGCCCACGACGAAGCCCTCGCCTACGCGCAGCAGCGGCACGCCTTCGGCAAGCCGATCTCCGAGTTCCAGGCGATCCAGCTCAAGCTCGGCGAGCTCGGCACCCAGGTCCAGGCTGCCCGCCTCATGGCGTACTGGGCCGCCGACGCCGTCCGCAACGGGCGCGCCGACGGCGCCACCGGGATGGCCAAGATCTTCTGCTCCGAGGTCGCCCTCCAGGCTGCGATCGACGCCATGAAGGTCCATGGCGGCTACGGCTACTCCACCGAGTTCGAGGTCGAGCGGCTCTACCGCGACGCGATCCTCATGAGCATCGGCGAGGGCACGAACGACATCCTTCGGACCGTCGTCGCGAAGTCCCTCACCACCGGCGAGACCGTCGTCGGTTAGCCGACCGCGGAGCTGTTCGCCGCCATACCGACAGCAACGTTCACGCGCCCTCGAGTCGGCCGCACACGGCGGTCGTCCCGGGGGCGCGTGCGTCGTCTTCGGCGGCCCCGGCGGGAGGCGCCCCGCTTTTGTCTGACTTTATTCCGAACCGGTCCTGCCGACCTTAGTGTTACCGAAACAGTATTTCAGACAGCGGAACAAAACCGTGAGAGAGGAGGCCGAATGTTGTCGTACCTGATGCGGCGTATGGGCGGTGCCGTGATCGTTCTCTTCCTCGTCCTGACCCTCGTCTTCCTCATGCTGCATGCCGCGCCCGGCGGCCCGGAAACCGCGTACCTCGGCAACAACCCCACCCCGGAGAAGCGGGCTGCGGTGCTCGAACAGCTCGGCCTCGACCGCCCGCTGTGGGCTCAGTACCTCACGTTCGTCTGCAACATCGTCACGTTCGACCTCGGCGAGTCGCTGACGACGCAGACGCCGGTCTCCGAGCTCCTCGGTGACCGGATGCTGGTGACGCTGGAGCTGGGTCTGACCGCCTTCGTGATCTGGACCGCGATCGGCATGCTGCTCGGCGCCCTGGCCGGCGCGCGCCGCGGAGGCTCCCTCGACGCGATCGTCCGGGTCGGCAGCGTGATCGCCCTCTCCGTGCCCAGCTTCTGGCTCGGCCTCGTGCTCGTCCTCATCTTCGGCCTCTACCTGCCCGGGGTGCTCCCGAGCTCGGGTTGGGCGACGTGGGGTGAGGGGGCCGGACTCCATCTCCAGTCGATGGTGCTCCCCGCCTTCACGCTGGGCCTCGCCGCGTCGGCCGTCATCGCCCGTACGCTGCGCGCGTCCATGATCGAGGCGCTCGGCGCCGACCACGTCAGGTTCGGACGCGCGATGGGACTGCGCGAGCGCACGCTGCTCTCGCGGCTCGCGCTCCGCAACGCCGTGATCCCCACCGTCACCGTCGTCGGCATGATGCTCGGGACATTCATCGGTGGTGCGGTCCTCGTCGAGAACGTCTTCAACGTGCCGGGGGTCGGCCAGCTCGTCGTGAGCTCCTTCCTCGCGCACGACTACCCCGTCGCGATCGCCGCGACGGTCTGGACGGCGGGTGCCTTCCTCATCGCCACGCTGGTCGTCGACCTGCTCTACTTCGCGATCGACCCGCGCATCCGCGCCCAGTTCCTCGGAGGCACGGCTCGATGAGTGCGACCACCATGCCCACCCGCGTCAGCCGCCGGCGGATCAGGCTGCGCCTTCCTCAGATGAGCGCGCTCGGCTGGGTCGGCTTCGTCCTCGTCCTCGTCTTCTGCCTGCTCGCGCTCGTCGGCCCGCTGATCTCGCTGCCGCCGAACGAGCGCACCGGCGGCCCGCTGGAGCCCCCGAGCGCTGCGCACTGGTTCGGCACCGACGACCTGGGGCGCGACCTGTTCGCCCGTACGGCGGTGGGTGCACGGCTCTCGCTCATCGTGGCGGTGTGCTCGGTCGTCGCGGGGCTCGTGGTGGCGGTCCCGATCGGGTTGCTCGCCGGCTACCGCGGCGGCACGTGGGTGGACGACCTCCTGATGCGGGTCATGGAAGCCCTCCAGGCGCTGCCCGTGTTCGTCCTCGCCCTCTTCGTGGTCGGCATGACAGGGACCGGATCCAGCGAGATCGGCCCGCTCACGCTCGCGCCCGAGGCCAAGGTCGTGCTGCTCCTCGCCGTGTCCTTCCTCCCGTTCTTCGCCCGCGTCACCCGCGCGGCGACGCTCGTCGAGGTCCAGGAGGAGTACGTCGACGCCCTGCGTGTCGTCGGTGTCTCGCGCCGCCACATCCTCCTCGGGGAGCTGCTGCCCAACGTCGCGCCGCCCGTCCTGGTGCAGGCCTTCCTCTGGGTCGGCATCGCGATCTTCTCCGAGAGCGCACTCAGCTTCCTCGGTCTCGGAATCCAGCCCCCCGAGGCGAGCCTGGGCAACCTGCTCTCGGACGCGACCAGCTCGCTGATGATCGGCGGCTGGTGGCTCTCGGTCGTACCGGGCCTGGCGATCCTGTTCGTCACGATCGGGATCAATCTGCTCGGTGACGAGGTCGAGCGGCTTCTCGGTGGCCGTCGATGAACCCCTGTTCCCCCCACACCCTCCCCTCCATCCCCCAGGAGCTCTCATGAAGTCCCTCTCCTCGCGCCCGCTGCGCCGTCGCGCAGTCGGGGTCGTCGGCGCCACCGCCGTCGCCCTCGCGCTCTGCAGCTGCAGCTCCGGCTCCGGCGATGCCGTGGCCGGCAAGCCCGTCGACGGCGGCACCGTGGTGGTCGGCATGCCGTCGATCTCCGACTACCTCAACCCCCTCGTGGCCACGACCAACCCCCTCGCGTGGGTGACGGCGCCTATCGCCGAGACGCTCTACACGTACGACGACAAGGGCACCTCGGTGCCGCAGCTCGCGGCCGCCGAGCCGGTGATCTCCGCCGACGGTCTGACCTGGACCGTCACGCTGGCCGAGGGCGTCACGTTCTCGAACGGCGACCCGCTGACCGCGGACCACGTCGCCGCGGTGATCAACAAGGTCTCCGACCCGAAGGCGTACACCGACTGGACCAGCTACTTCGCGTACTTCGTGAAGGGGGCGAAGGCGAAGGACGACAAGACGGTCGAGATCTCGCTCGCCCAGCCGTACGGCGTCCTCCGCTCGCACCTGAACAACCTGCCGATCATCCACAGCTCCACGCTGGAGAAGAACGACACGACGATTGGCACCGGCCCGTACGTCATCGACAAGGTGACGCAGGGTCAGTCGGTCACCCTCGCCCGCAACGAGGCGTATCGCGAGGAGTTCGAGGGTGCGGACACCCTCGAGTTCCGCGCGGTCCCCGACGCCGGGACCCGACTGGTCAACCTGCGCGAGGGCAAGATCGACGTGATGACCGACGTGCCCGCCAGCAACGTCGGCGTCGTGGAGAAGGACGACTCGCTGTCGGTCGACGTGGTCGATGCCCCGATCTCCATCCTCACCTTCTTCAACCTCAAGAAGGCGCCGTTCGACGACGAGCGGGTGCGGCAGGCGCTCGCGTACTCGATGGATCGTGACGGCGTCTCCGAGCTGGTCTACGCCGGCACGGCGGACACCGCCCAGGGACCGGCCGGACCGGCGCTCGAGGCGTACGACAAGGACCTGGACCTCTACCCGACCACGCCGGACGTCGACAAGGCCAAGGAGCTGCTCGCCGAGGCCGGGCACGCGGAAGGGATCGACTTCACGCTGTCCATCAGCAGCTCCTCGGAGTCGACCGTGAAGATGGCGGAGGCGCTGGCGCAGGGCTGGGAGAAGGCCGGCATCCGCGTCAAGATCGAGAGCACCGACGCAGGCACCTGGGCGACCAAGTGGATGCAGGGTGACTACCAGCTGTCGATGACGACCTTCGTCACCGGTGTCAGCGCGGGCGACAGCGCGTTCCCGCTGTTCACCTCGTACGCCTCCACCAACCCGATGAACTTCGGGTACGCCAACGACCAGCTCGACAAGCTGCTCAACGAGGCGTGGACGACCACCGACGCCAAGGAGCGTGGGGATCTCACGCGCCAGGCCAACACGATCCTCGCCGAGGACGCGGTCGCGATCCCGCCGGTCTACCCGAAGCTGATCGTCGCCCAGCGCAACGACGTGAGCGAGCTCGACCCGGAGCAGCTCGCGCTCGGTCGCCTCGACGTGGCATCGCTGCAGCGGCTGGAGTGAGCATGAACACCACCGTCGCGCGTCCTGGTGACGCCCTCGCCGAAGACAGCGAGACCACCCCGCTGCTGCGGGTCGAGGGGCTGAACGTCACCTACCGGCTCGCCGGTGGTCAGCTCCGGGCGGTGCGGGACGCGTCGTTCGACGTCGCCCGCGGTGAGATCTTCGGCCTCGTGGGGGAGTCGGGTTCGGGCAAGAGCACACTGCTCACCGCCCTGATGCGCCTGCTTCCCCACGGGACCGGGGTCACCGCCGACCGTCTGGAGCTCAACGGGACGGACCTGCTCGGCATGTCCGAGGGACGGCTGCGCAAGCTGCGCGGCCGCGAGATCGGGCTCGTCCCCCAACGTCCGATGACCTCCCTCTCGCCGGTGACGCCGGTCGCAGCCCAGCTGCGCCGGCTCACCGGCGGGGAGGTCGACGACGAGCGGATGCACGAGCTGCTGACCGACGTCGGGCTGGGCGGGCTGAAGCGGCGGCTCGGCGACTACCCGTTCCAGTTCTCGGGCGGTCAGCTGCAGCGGATGCTGATCGCGGTCGCCATCCTCGCCAGGGAGCCGGGCCTCGTCCTCGCCGACGAGCCCACCACCACCCTGGACGCGACGGTGCAGGCGCAGGTGCTGCGGCTGATGGTCGACCTGCGGGAGCGCCTCGGGAACACCGTCGTGCTCGTCACCCACGACCTCGGCGTCGTGGCGCAGGTGTGCGACCGGGTCGGGGTCATGTACGGAGGCCGTCTGGTCGAGGTCGCCCGGACACAGGACCTGTTCGACAACCCTCAGCATCCGTACACGCAGGCGCTGCTGGCGGCGATGCCGAGCAACCGTCCGGCCGGCGCCCGGTTGAACCCGATCCCTGGTTCGGTGAGCGGCGCTCACGCGCTCCCAGGTTGCCCCTTCGCGCCGCGTTGCGCGCGTGCGGACCACGTCTGCCGCGAGGTCGACCCCCTTCCGGTGGAGTCGGCCGCGGCGACGGTGCGCTGCCATCACCCGGGAGGTACGGAATGAGCGCGCAGACGGCGCCGCTCGTCGAGGTCGAGGGTCTCGTCAAGCACTACCGGCTGTCCGGCAAGCGGGCCCGCGGCGCAGAGGTGGAGGTCGTCCACGCGGTCGACGGGGTCGACCTCCAGGTGAAGAAGGGCGGTGCGCTCGCGCTGGTCGGCGAGTCCGGGTGCGGGAAGTCCACGATCGCGAAGGCGCTGGTCGGGCTCGTGGAGCCGACGTCGGGACGCGTCCGCATCGGCGGGCACGACGTCGTGCCCGTGACCCGCAACGACCTGGCAGCACGGCGACGCGTGCAGCTGGTGTCGCAGAACCCGTGGTCGGCGCTCAACCGCGCCCGCAGCCTCCGGCACATCCTGGCGCAGCCGGTCCGGCTGCACGGGGGGGTGTCGGATCGCGCGGCGGTGAACCAACGCTGCACCGAGCTGCTCGCGATGGTCGGTCTGCCGACGGACTATTTGTCCCGACGGCCGCGCGACCTCAGCGGCGGCGAGCTCCAGCGCGTCACGATCGCACGGGCGCTCGCCACCGGCCCGGACGTGCTCGTGCTCGACGAGCCCACCGCGAGCCTCGACGTCAGCGTGAAGGCCACGATCGTCAACCTGCTCGCCGACCTGCGGGTCGAGCTCGACCTGACCTATGTGCTGATCACCCACGAGCTGGACATCGCCCGGCACGTGGCGGACGACGTGGCGGTCATGTACCTCGGCGAGGTGGTCGAGAGCGGCCCCATCGAGAAGGTCTTCACCGCGCCCGAGCACCCCTACTCCCGCGCGCTGCTCGAAGCCGCACCGACCGAGCTGGTCGTCGGTCGCCTCTCCAGCGGCGGCCTGACGGGGGAGGTCCCCTCTGCGATCGACGTCCCGACGGGGTGCAGGTTCCACACCCGCTGCCCCGTCGCGGTCGACGACTGCTCCCACGAATCACCCGCGCTCCGCGGGCGCCCCGAGGGCCGAGCCGCGGCATGCCTGCGGCTCGACGAGCTTCTCGGCGACATCAGTAGCAGCACCATGACAGGAAGGAACCCGGCATGAGCGCCTGGGACAAGGATTTTCCGATTCTCGACCGTCACCTTGGTGAGTGGGAGGGCGAGTACGTCCACCTGGATCCCGACGGCAACGAGGTTGATCGTCATGCGTCGCATCTGCGGATGTGGGTGCCGGAGGACGGTTCGTGTGACATCAAGCAGATCAACACGTACACGTGGCCTGATGGTCGTCAGGAGGCGGTGGAGTTTCCTGGGATCCTCAAGGGGAAGGATGTGTTCTTCTCGACCGATCGGATCGAGGGGCACATGCACCAGTCCGATGAGCTGACGATCTTGTTGACGTGGACGTACAACGAGCTGTTGAAGCCGGGGAACTATCTGTACGAGCTGATCCAGCTGAGTCGTGATGGTCAGCAGAAGGTGCGTACGTGGCACTGGATGGAGGAGGACCGTCTGGTGCGCCGCACGGTCATCCGCGAGTACAAGAAGGCCTGAGGTCACCATGGGTGAGGACACGTCTCCCGGCCGCTATCCCACTGCTCCGCTGGCGAAGGACGACTGGACGCTCGGTGTCGTGCAGTCCAGGATCCATCCCGCGCGTGACCGTGCGGAGATGGACGACAACCTGGCGCACATGCTCCATCTGATCGACAACGCCTATCACTACGGTGCCGGGCCCGACCTGCTGCTCTTCCACGAGTTCCCGATCAGCGGGTGGGACACCTGGACCCGTGAGGAGGCCCTCGAGCGCTGCATCAGCCTGGACGGTCCGGAGGTGGCGGCGATCGCGCAGAAAGCGCGGCAGTACGGCGCCCACATCGCGTTCGGTGCGTACGTGTCCGATCCCGACTGGCCCGGGCACGTCCTGAGCCTGACCAACCTGATCGGACCGGACGGCGAGCTGATCGCGAGCCACTGGAAGGCACGCAACGTCCGCGGGCTGTTCCCGGGCTTCGAGCTGTTCACCACCACGATCTACGACGTCCTCGACGAGTACGTGGCGCGCTACGGGGCCGACGCGGTCCTGCCGGTCGCCCGTACCTCACTGGGGAACATCAGCCTCTCCTCCACCCAGCTGGAGCCCGAGCTGATGCGCGCGTTGGCGATCAAGGGGGCGGAGGTGATCCTTCGCACGGCGAGCGGCAGCTTCACCGAGGTCGACGTGGCCTCGACGGCGCTGCACAACCGCGTCTATGTCGCGATCGCCAACAACGCCCTCCTCCTGCGCAAGGGGCCGTACTTCGAGGACACCGGCGCGGGAGGGTCCGCGATCTTCGGACCGGACGGTCGCGCGATCGTCCGGGCGGAGGGCAAGCACGAGACGCTGCTGCAGGCCCGCATCCCGATCGCGAGCTTCCGGAGCCGTCACCTGCCGCCGGACATCCACTGGGACCTCTACCGCGACGTGTTCGACGGCTACGTCAGCAGGTTCCCGCCGAACATGTTCGCCGACGAGCGCCCGGCGACGCTGGGCGACACGGCAGACTACGTCTCCGGTCGGAGCAGGTGGAGCTGATCACCCGGCCCGCTCGTCGGGGCTGACACCCTCGGTGCCCAGGATCGTGTCCTGGGCACCGAGGAAGAGCTGGCTGGTCTGGTCCATCAGCTCTCCGCACACGCGTTCGGCGCCGTCGCGGTCACCCGCCCGGATCAGGTCGAGCAGGCTCCGGTGCCGGTTGGCGGTGTCGGTGGTGAAATGTCGGTAGTGCTGGAAGTCGGGGACGCGCAGGCAGGCCTGGACGGTGCCGGCCAGGCGCGCGAGCATGTCGTTCCCGGAGCCGACGTAGAGCAGCTTGTGGAAGACCGTGTCCGCCTCGATCATCAGTTGCGGGTCGCGGGCAGCCGTCGCGTGAGCGATCCGGGCCGTGGCATCCGACAGCTCGGCCAGGATGTGGTCGGGCCGGCGTGCGGCGATGAGGCTGGCCGCGAGGGGTTCCAGCCTCTCCCGGAGCTGGAGCGACTCCTCCAGCTGGGTGAAGCGCCACGGCCCGGAGGCCCGCCACCGGATGACCTGCTCGTCCAGTAGCGCCCAGCTGCTGGGATCGGTGACGGTGGTGCCAGTACGCTGGCGCGCTCGAACCATGCCTTTCGCAGCCAGGGTGCGCAGGCACTCGCGTACCAGCGAACGGGAGACACCGAGCTCGTCACCAATCTGGTCGGGGTCGATGGTCCCGTTCAGCTCACCCGAGGCGATCCGGACGCCGAGGTGGTCGACGACCCGTCCATGCATGCTCGCGAGGTCGGCCGGCTCGGCCGGAACGCGGCGTGCGGGCGGAACCTGAGGCGGTGTCCGCTGGTGCCTCCGAGCGCCATGAGCCGGGGTGGGCGAGCTCGCCACCTCGCTCGGCATTTCGGCCATCGGTACACCCTTCGATCACAGTCCGGAAGATCCTACGTCAGCAGAAGGAGCGACCCGGTCGCGTGGGTTCCACCGGACACCCTCAGATGTCAGTGACCGCGGTCAGCAGGAACGCGGAGTCCACCAACGCCCGTACGGAGTGTCTCTCGCGCGGGATCTCTGCCAGCATCCCGGTCTCGAGCGCGATCGTCCCAGACCGGCTCACGATCTCGATGGCGCCCCTGAGCACGAGCACGCTCCCTGCCGGCGGCGCGTCGTGCTCGGCAAGCACGGCGCCCTCGGCGAGGCCGAGCACGCTCTGACGCAGCGGGCCGTCCTGGAGGACGAGCTCGGCGCCGCGTCCGTGCGGTGCGGCCCTGGCCGCCTCGAGGTACTCCTCGGTCAGTGCGGCGACGTCGCGCATCGCGCTTCTCCCTCTCCGGCGAGGACTTAACGGTCCCGCGAGCGTAGCGCGTGTCGACCGCTGCGGCTTCCGGGTGCGAGCCGCCTGTCGCGGTTCTAGGTTGGGCGCGAGGAGGTCTGAAATGACCGAGACGACCCATGAGGGACGCGCACGATCGCGACGCCGTGGAGCGTCGTCAGGCACCGACGGCCCCGCATCCGAGGCGCTGCTTGCGCTCGGTGACTTCTTTACCCGCTGGGACGAGAGTCCCGACCGGCGGGCGGTCTATCGAGAAGGCGGCCGCCGCGGCGACGTGTTTTATCGGGATCGGTGGAGCCACGACAAGGTCGTCCGGTCGACACATGGCGTGAACTGCACGGGGTCGTGCTCGTGGAAGGTGTACGTCAAGGACGGCATCATCACGTGGGAGGCGCAGCAGACCGACTACCCGAGCACGGGTCCCGACCGGCCGGAGTATGAGCCGCGCGGCTGCCCGCGCGGTGCCGCGTTCTCCTGGTACACGTACTCGCCGACTCGCGTCCGCTACCCGTACGGGCGCGGTGTGCTGATCGAGATGTACCGCGAGGCCAAGAAGCGCCTCGGCGACCCGGTGCTCGCGTTCGCCGAGATCGCCGCCGACCCGGAGAAGCGCCGCCGCTACCAGTCTGCGCGCGGCAAGGGCGGTCTCGTCCGGATCTCGTGGGACGAGGCGATCGAGATTGCGGCCGCCGCGCACGTCAACACCATCAAGACGTACGGCCCGGACCGCTGCGCGGGATTCTCGCCGATCCCGGCGATGTCGATAGTGTCGCACTGCATCGGCACGCGGTTCATCCAGCTCATCGGCGGTGTGATGACCTCGTTCTACGACTGGTACGCCGACCTCCCGGTCGCGAGCCCGCAGGTCTTCGGCGACCAGACCGACGTCCCGGAGTCCGGCGACTGGTGGGACGCCTCGTACCTGATGATGTGGGGCTCCAACGTCCCGGTCACCCGTACGCCCGACGCCCACTGGATGGCGGAGGCGCGCTACCGCGGCACCAAGGTCGTCTCGGTGTCGCCGGACTACTCCGACAACACGAAGTTCGCCGACGAGTGGATGCCCGCGCAGGCCGGTACGGACGCCGCGCTCGCGATGGCGATGGGCCACGTGATCTTCAAGGAGTTCTACCTCGAGCGCCAGGTGCCCTTCTTCACCGACTACGTGAAGCAGTACACGGACCTGCCGTTCCTCGTCCGGCTGAAGCAGAGCGACGACGGCGCGTGGGTGCCGGAGAAGTTCCTGACGGAGGCGGACCTGGTTTCGACAGGCTCAACCACCGGGGAGGCGTCCGAGAACGCGGCCTGGAAGACGGTCGTCCTCGACTCCCGCACGAACGAGTCGGTCGTCCCCAACGGGTCGATGGGCTTCCGGTACGGCGAGACAGGCGAAGGAAAGTGGAACCTCGACCTCGGGGAGGTCGATCCCGTGCTGTCGGTGATCGGTCCCGACGCTCAGCCGGGCGAGGTGTTGATGGCGGCGTTCGACTCGCCAGACGGCTCGGGCAGCGTGGTCCGTCGCGGAATCCCCGTGCGCGAGGTCGGCGGGCACATGGTCACGACCGTCCTCGACCTGATGCTCGCCCAGTACGCCGTGGGGCGTGACGGCCTCCCCGGCGAGTGGCCCAGCGGGTACGACGACGTGTCCTCGCCGTACACGCCGGCGTGGCAGGAGGAGATCACCTCCGTCCCGGCCGCGCAGTGCATCCGGATCGCGCGCGAGCTCGCGCGCAACTCCGAGGAGTCCGGCGGACGGTCGATGATCATCCTCGGCGCCGGCGTCTGCCAGTGGTTCCACGGTGACGCGACGTACCGGGCGATCCTCACGCTGCTCATGGCGACCGGCGCGATGGGGCGCAACGGCGGCGGATGGGCACACTACGTCGGCCAGGAGAAGACCCGCCCTATCACCGGCTGGATCTCGCTCGCGAACGCGCTCGACTGGTCGCGGCCACCGCGCACGATGACGGGAACCTCGTACTGGTACATGCACACGGACCAGTGGCGCTCCGACGGCTCGCACCAGGACGTGCTCACTTCGCCGCTCGCCGAAGGGCACCTCGCAGGGCTCCACACGGCGGACGTGATCGCGAAGTCGGCGCGGCTCGGCTGGATGCCGTTCTACCCGCAGTTCGACCGCAACCCGCTCGACCTCGCCGACGAGGCGAGTGCTGCGACCGCGGACGGGAGTGCGACCGACGCGGGCGCGTGGATCGCCGACAGGCTCCAGGACGGCAGCCTCAACGCCGCCATCGACGACGTCGACGCCCCGGAGAACTGGCCGCGCACGCTGGTGCTGTGGCGCTCGAACCTGTTCGGCAGCTCAGCGAAGGGCAACGAGTACTTCCTCCAGTACCTTCTCGGCACGCAGTCCAACGTCGACGCACCCGATGCCGCCGAGCCGCCGAAGACGATCCGTATGCGACCCGAAGCGCCGCAGGGCAAGCTCGACCTGCTGGTGTCCGCCGACTTCCGCATGACGTCGACGACGCTGCTGTCGGACATCGTCTTCCCAGCCGCCACGTGGTACGAGAAGTACGACCTGAGCTCAACCGACATGCACCCGTACGTCCATGCGTTCACGCCGGCGATCAACCCGCCGTGGGAGGCGCGCAGCGACTACGACACGTTCGTCGCGCTGGCGCGCAAGCTGTCCGAGCTGGCCAAGACCCACCTCGGCACCCGCAAGGACCTCGTCACCGTCCCGCTGCAGCACGACACCCCGGGTCAGATCGCGCAGCCAGGCGGACGCGACCTGGACTGGCGCGCGGGTGAGGTGGACCCGGTTGCAGGCAAGACGATGCCTGCCGTGACGCTCGTCGAGCGCGACTACACCGCGATCGCCGACAAGCTCGTCACCGTCGGGCCGAAGGCGGAGCAGCTCGGGTTCACCGTCAAGAACGTCACGTACGACATGAACGACGCCGTGGCCAGGTTGGGGGCCAAGTACGGCGTGATGTCTTCGGGCGCGGGCGCGGGGCGTCCGGCGATCGACACCGACGCGCGGCTCGCGGAGGCGATCCTGTTGTTCTCGGGCACCACGAACGGGGCACTGGCAGTCCAGGGCTTCCGTGACCTCGAGCGCCGCACGGGGCAGCGGCTCGCCGACCTGGCGGAGGGCGCGCACGACAAGAAGATCACCTTCGCCATGACGCAGGACTCGCCGCAGCAGGTCATCACGTCGCCGGAGTGGTCCGGTTCGGAGACCGGGGGGAGACGGTACGCGCCATTCACGATCAACATCGAGCGCCTCAAGCCGTTCCACACCCTCACCGGCCGGATGCACTTCTTCCTCGACCACGACTGGATCCGCGACTACGGCGAGCAGCTCCCGACGTACCGGCCGCCGCTGGACATGCACCTCATGTACGGTGACGCACGGCTGGGCGAGGACCCCGGGAGGACCAGCGACGGCGCGCTCCAGATCGCTGTGCGTTATCTGACCCCGCACAGCAAGTGGTCGATCCACTCGGAGTACCAGGACAACCTGCTCATGCTCTCGCTGTCGCGTGGCGGTCCGACGGTGTGGATGAGCGTCGACGACGCAGAGGCGATCAGCGTTGCCGACAACGATTGGGTGGAGTGCGACAACGCCAACGGCGTCTTCGTCGGGCGGGCGATCGTGAGCCACCGGATGCCGACGGGTGTCGTCTACGTCCACCACGCGCAGGAGCGCACGATCGACGTCCCGAAGTCGCAGAAGACCGGGCGCCGTGGCGGGATCCACAACTCCGTGACGCGGTTGCTGGTCAAGCCGACGCACATGATCGGCGGGTACGCCCAGCTGTCGTACACATTCAACTACCTCGGCCCGACCGGCAACCAGCGCGACATCGTCTGCACGGTGCGCAAGCGGACCGCGCCGGTGCGCTATTGAGGCAGGCTTCGCGGGAGGAGCAGACATGAAGGTCATGGCGCAGGTCGCGATGGTGATGAACCTCGACAAGTGCATCGGGTGTCACACCTGCTCGGTGACGTGCAAGCAGGCATGGACCAACCGTGCCGGGGTCGAGTATGTGTGGTTCAACAACGTCGAGACCCGTCCTGGCCAGGGTTACCCACGCCGGTACGAGGACCAGGACCGCTGGCGAGGCGGGTGGGTGCGCAACCGGCGCGGCCGGATCTCGCTGCGCACCGGCAGCCGTGGCCGGCGTCTGATGAGCATCTTCGCGAGCCCGGTGCAGCCGGAGCTGTCGGACTACTACGAGCCGTGGACGTACGACTACGAGAACCTGACGCGCGCGCCCCTCGGGGACGACTTCCCGGTCGCGCGCCCGAAGTCGCTGATCACCGGCGACGACATGGCGATCACGTGGTCGGCGAACTGGGACGACAACCTCGGCGGCGGTCCCTCGTCCGTGCTGCAGGACCCGATCGTCGAGAAGGTCCGCCGCGAGTCGGAGGACAAGATCAGGTTCGACCTCGAGCGGACGTTCATGTTCTACCTGCCGCGGATCTGCGAGCACTGCCTCAACCCGTCGTGCATGGCGTCGTGCCCCAGCGGCGCGATCTACAAGCGGTCCGAGGACGGCATCGTGCTCGTCGACCAGGACAAGTGCCGCGGCTGGCGGCAGTGCATCACCGGGTGCCCGTACAAGAAGATCTACTTCAACCACAAGTCCGGCAAGGCCGAGAAGTGCACGTTCTGCTACCCGCGCGTGGAGGTCGGCATCCCGACGGTGTGTGCCGAGACGTGCGTCGGGCGGCTCCGCTACATCGGCGTGTTCCTGTACGACGCTGACCGTGTCACCGAGGCGGCGTCGGTCGAGAACGAGCAGGACCTGTACGAGGCGCAGCTCGACCTGATGCTCGACGCGGAGGACCCGCGGGTGATCGCGGAGGCACGGGCGCAGGGGATCCCCGAAGACTGGATCACCGGCGCGCAGCGCTCGCCGGTGTACGCGCTGGCCAAGAAGTATCGCGTCGCGCTGCCGCTGCATCCGGAGTACCGCACGATGCCGATGGTCTGGTACGTCCCGCCGCTGTCCCCGATCGTCGACCTGCTCGCTGAGCAGGGTCACGACGCGGAGGAGGCAGGCACGCTGTTCGGAGCCATCGAGGCGTTGCGCATCCCTGTCGAGTACCTCGCCGAGCTCTTCACCGCCGGTGACACCGAAGTCGTCACCGACGTGCTCCGCAAGCTTGCGGCGATGCGCTCGTACATGCGCGGCATCAACCTCGGCAGGCAGTCCGACGCATCGATCCCGGCGTCGGTGGGGATGACCGAGGAGGCGATGTACGCGATGTACCGCCTGATGGCGATCGCTAAGTATGAAGAGCGCTACGTGATCCCGACGGCGCACACTGAGCAGGCGCACGACCTCGAGGAGCTGGGCTGCTCGCTCGACTTCGACGAGGGACCAGGTATGTACGAGTCGGGCCCGGTCGGCGAGGCGAGCGGACGGTCCGTCCCGGTTGCGGTCGAGACGTTCCACGCGCTCAAGCAGCGTCAGGAGGCCGACACGATGGCCGCCCCGGATCCTCAGCACAGCGGTCAGGTGAACCTGCTCAACTGGGACGGCGCTGGCAGCACCGAGGGGTTGTTCCCGACGGGAGAGGAGCGGCAATGAAGCCCTCGACCACCGAGAGGAGCGGCGCCCGGGTCGTCCATCGGGCCGCGGCAATCCTCCTCGCGTACCCGACCGACCAGATGTACGAGCGCCTCCCGCTGGTCCGCGCCGCCCTCGAGGAAGCGACCGCTGGTCGAGGAGCACGAGGAACGAGCGCGCCTCTCGACCTCCTCGCCTTCGTGGACGTCGCTGAGGCCACCGAGGTCGACGCCCTCGCGCGGCGCTACGTCGAGGTCTTCGACCTGGACCGCAAGCACCCGCTCTATCTCTCGTACTTCACCGACGGCGACACGCGTCGACGTGGTGAGGTGCTCGCGGGCTTCAAGCAGACCTACCGCGACTCGGGGCTCGTCGCGGACACGCACGGCGAGCTGCCGGACTACCTGCCGATGGTGCTCGAGCTCGCAGCCCACGACCCCGTACGGGGCACTGAGCTGCTGGACAAGTACCGGCCGAGCGTCGAGCTGCTCCGCCTTGCGCTCGAGGATTCCGACAAGAAGTCGCCCGCGCCCTGGTTCCACGTGCTGCGCGGCGTGTGCGCCACGTACGAAGGAGCAGGACCGATCGACCGCGCGGCGGCGATGGCGATGGCGGGTCCACCGACGGAGACGGTCGGCCTCGACGCCTACGATCCGCGCCTGCTGCCCCTGTCAGGAGAATCGTCATGAGCACGATGCTGTGGGGCGTCATTCCCTATCTGGTCCTGGTCGTCTTCGTGGGTGGGCTGATCTGGCGCTACCAGTACGACCAGTTCGGCTGGACGACCCGCTCGTCGCAGCTGTACGAGTCGAAGCTCCTGCGCGTCGCGTCCCCGCTGTTCCACTTCGGCATCCTGGTCGTGGTGATCGGGCACGTCGTGGGGCTACTGATCCCGGAGTCCTGGACCGATGCGATCGGCGTCAGCGAGACCATGTACCACGTGATGGCGCTGTCGATGGGCGCGATCGCGGGCTTCGCCACGCTCGTTGGTGTCGGGATGCTGATCTACCGCCGCCGCAAGACCGGGCCCGTGTTCATGGCGACCACCAAGAACGACAAGACCATGTACGTCGTGCTGCTCGCCGCGATCGTCGCCGGGCTCGCGACCACCGTCGTGAGCGTCTTCGACAAGAACGTCACCGACTACCGGCACACCGTGTCGCCGTGGTTCCGCTCGCTGTTCACTCTCCAGCCCGACGTCGACGCGATGGCGGCAGCGTCCACGTCGTTCCAGGTGCACGCGCTGGTCGGCCTGGCGCTGTTCGCGATCTGGCCGTTCACGCGACTCGTGCACGCGTTCACCGCGCCACTGCACTATCTCTTCCGTCCCTACATCGTCTACCGCAGCCGCGAAAACGTGTCGGGCTCGCGTGCCCCGCGCCCTGGGTGGGCACCCGTCGGGACCCGTGACCGTGAGCGTTGACCCCGGAAGAGGATTGCGATGAGCACCGCTACCGAACTACCGGCGCTTCCGAAGGCCGACCAGACTCGCAACCTGATCCTCGCCACGTGGGCGTTCGCGATCAGCTTCTGGGCGTGGAACCTCATCGGCCCGCTCGCGGCCCGCTACGCGACGCAGATGGACCTCAGTGCGACGCAGAAGTCCTTCCTGGTCGCGGTCCCGGTGATCGTCGGCGCGCTCGGCCGCATCGCCGTCGGCACGCTGACGGACAAATACGGTGGCCGGTTGATGTTCACGGTGCTGCTCGTCCTCTCGGCACCCTTCGTCGTGCTCGTCGCGGTGGCCGGCAACGCCGACTCGTACCTGCTGCTCGTGATCTTCGGCTTCTTCCTCGGCATCGCCGGCACGACGTTCGCGGTCGGCATCCCGATGGTGAAGGCCTGGTACGAGAAGCCGAGGCAGGGGTTCGCGACCGGCCTGTTCGGTGCGGGCATGGGCGGCACCGCGCTGTCGTCGTTCTTCACGCCCCGCTTCGTCGACTGGTTCGGCTACATGGTGACGCACGTGATCATCGCGGCCGCGCTGCTGGTCACGGCGGTGCTGTGCTGGGTCGTGATGCGGGACTCGCCGCGCTGGACGCCGTCGACGCAGGCGGCGACACCGAAGCTGGTCGCGGCGCTGAAGGAGCCCGTGACCTGGCAGATGTCGCTTCTGTACGCGATCGCGTTCGGCGGCTTCGTCGCGTTCTCGACCTACCTGCCGACGTACCTCGGAGACGTGGTGACCTACGGGTACGACCTCACGGCAGCCGGTGAGCGTACGGCGGGCTTCGCGATCGCCGCCGTGGTTGCGCGCCCGATCGGCGGCACGCTGTCGGACAAGTTCGGACCTCGCCTGATCACTCTGGTCTCGCTCGGGGGCACAGCCGTGATGGCGGTCGTGCTGGCGCTGCGACCGGAGCCCGAGTGGCCGGCAGGGATCTCGTTCGTCCTGATGGCGATGTTCCTCGGCCTCGGTGCGGGCTCAGTGTTCACGTGGGTCGCGCTGCGGGCGCCGGCGGACAAGACGGGCTCGGTGACGGGCATCGTCGGAGCAGCCGGTGGGCTCGGCGGATTCTTCCCGCCGCTGGTCATGGGCGCGACGTACAACGAGGACGACCGGACCTACACGACCGGTCTCCTGCTGCTCTGCGTCACGGCCGCGCTGGTGTTCCTCTACACGTTGTTCGGGCTGCGCGAGCGCCCAGGCGGACGCCGCAAGGCCACCTGACGCTCGTAGGCGGCGCGGCCCCGTGCCGTCGGTGGGCCAGCGTCATCCGCACCGCCGAAAGGCGACCCGCGAGGGCTAGGCGCTGCGGACCTGCTCGAGGATCACCCGCGTCACCAGCTCCGGCTCGTCGATCATCGGCACGTGACCCGCGCCGGGGAGCGGGACGTGGGTGACGTTCGGCAGCAGCGTGCGGGCACGCGTGGCCTGCGACGGGAGGAGGATGCGGTCCTTGGTGCCCCACGCGATCGTCGCGGGCACCGTCGGGTGCGTGCGGTACGCGTAGCGGGCGCCGGCCCTCAGCACGCGGTTGAACGCGGTGCACTCTCGCAGCGCGCGAAGGTCGGCGAGGAACGCGTCCGGGGCGAGGCGCCGCCCGTGCGTGTGCAGGCTCGCCATCGCGAGACCCCGCGCCCAGCGCCGTCGCGCGATCTGCTGCGCCACGGCGGACGGCATGAACGCCGAGAGGCGGATCGACATGAGCACCGCGAACGCCCACAGCCGCCCTCCCTCGGTCCAGAAGCCCGCGGGGGAGAGGGCTGTCGCGCTGCGGACCGAGCCTCGCGCCGCCAGCTCCAGCGCGATCGCGCCGCCGAGCGAGTTGCCGACGACGTGCGGTCGGTCGATCCCGAGCTCGGCGAAGAACGTCTCGAGCGCGTCGGCAAGGTGGTCCATGCGGTCGCGTCCGTGCCGGGGTAGCTGGCCTGAGGCGCCGAAGCCCGGGAGGTCGAGGACGATGACGTCGTGGTGCGCGGCGAGCCGGTCGGACACGGGGTTCCACGCCTCTTTGCGGTGGCCGATGCCGTGGATGAGCACGAGGGGATCGCCCGTCCCCTTCCGGCTGTAGACGATCTCGCCCATCGCTCTCTCCCGTCACTCCTGATGTGACATGCAGCATGTCATGTCTCGCCGGATCGTAGCCCACCTCGCCGCGCTCGGAGAAGGGTTGACAACCCTGACAGTGCTACTGTCACAATCGGAGCGTGACCCACACCACGTCGTTCCCGGACACCCCGGCCCGCGGTCCGCTCGCCGGCCTTCGCGTCGTCGAGATCGCGGGCATCGGCCCCGGCCCGTTCGCGGCGATGCTGCTCGCCGACCTCGGCGCCGACGTGCTGCGCGTCGACCGGGTGACCCCGGGAGGCCTCGCCGTCGTTCCGCAGGACAAGGACGTCCTCGCGCGGGGCCGTCGCTCGGTCGCGGTCGACCTCAAGCGTCCCGAGGGCGTCGCCGTCCTGCTCGACCTCGTGGAGCGAGCTGACGTGCTGATCGAGGGCTTCCGCCCCGGTGTCGCGGAGCGTCTCGGCTTCGGGCCCGACGCGTGCCTCGCCCGCAACCCGCGTCTCGTCTACGGACGGATGACCGGCTGGGGGCAGGACGGCCCGCTCGCCACCAGTGCCGGGCACGACGTCAACTACATCTCCGTCGCGGGCGCGCTCGACCCGATCGGCCGCGCGGGCGGTCCGCCGCAGATCCCGATGAACCTCCTCGGCGACTTCGCCGGCGGCTCGATGTACCTCGTCGTCGGCGTGCTCGCCGCGCTCGTCGAGGCCCGCGACTCGGGCCACGGCCAGGTCGTCGACGCCGCGATCGTCGACGGCACCGCCCACCTGCTCTCGATGATCACGAACCTCCAGCAAGTCGGTGCCTGGAGCGACGCCCGCGGCACCAACCTGCTCGACAGCGGCTCCCCGTTCTACGACGTGTACGAGACGGCCGACGGGCTGTGGATGTCGGTCGGCGCCCTGGAGCCGCAGTTCTACGACGAGATGGTCAAGCTGCTCGAGCTCGACACGGTGCCTGGCCAACCGCTGCCCGATCGCTACGACCTCGCGGCCTGGCCGCAGCTGCGCGAGCGACTCGCGGCGCGCTTCGCCGAGCGGACGCAGGCCGAGTGGGCCGAGCTGTTCGCCGGGACGGACGCCTGCGTCGCTCCGGTCGTGCCGATGCGCGACGCCCCGCAGCACCCTCACCTCGTCGCCCGCGGGACCTACGTCGAGCACGAGGGCGTCGTCCAGGCGGCGCCCGCGCCCCGCTTCTCGCGCACGCCCGCGACGCTGGGCCGTACCCCTTCCAAGTCCGGCGCCGACACGCGTGAGGCGCTCGCGGCCTGGGGGATCGACGACGTCGACGCCCTCATCGCCTCCGGCGCCGTCGTCCAGCGCGAGGACAAGTAGACGTCATCCCCGCCGGTCGAGCCCTGTCGAGACCCCGCACTTCGAGGAGCACCATGCAGCGCAACATCTTCACCGCTGACCACGACGCGTTCCGTGACGCGTTCCGGACGTTCGTCGACAAGGAGATCCGCCCGCACCACGACCAGTGGGAGAAGGACGGCATCGTCTCGCGCGACATGTGGCTCGCCGCGGGCAAGCAGGGTTTCCTCGGCTTCATGATGCCGGAGGAGTACGGGGGCGGCGGTGTCACCGACTTCCGCTACAACGCCATCGTCGAGGAGGAGCTGGCGCACGCGAGCGCGACGGGCGTCGGCTTCGCGCTGCACAACGATCTCGTGTCGGGCTACCTCCTGTCGTACGCGACCGACGAGCAGAAGGCGCGCTGGCTCCCGAAGTTCTGCACGGGCGAGACGATCACCGCCATCGCGATGACCGAGCCCGGCACCGGCTCCGACCTGCAGTCGATCGCGACCACGGCAATCGACCAGGGCGACCACTACCTGGTCAACGGCCAGAAGACGTTCATCTCCAACGGCATCCTCGCCGACCTCGTGATCGTCGCGGTCAAGACCGACCCGAGCGCCGGCGCTCGGGGCTTGTCGCTGATCGTGCTCGAGCGCGGCATGGAGGGCTTCGAGCGCGGACGCAACCTCGAGAAGCTCGGCCTGAAAGCACAGGACACCGCCGAGCTGTTCTTCACGAACGTCAAGGTGCCCAAGGAGAACCTGCTCGGCGAGGAGGGCAAAGGCTTCATCTATCTGATGGAGAAGCTGCCGCAGGAGCGCCTCACGCTCTCGGTCACCGCCGCCGCCGCGTGCCGTGCGGTGATCGACATGACGCTCGAGTACGTCAAAGAGCGCAAGGCGTTCGGACGTCCGATCGGCTCCTTCCAGAACAGCCGCTTCGTGCTCGCCGAGCTCGAGACCGAGGCGCAGATCGCCCAGGTCTTCGTCGACCGCTCGATCATGGAGCTCAACGCTGGCACGCTCTCGGTCTCCGACGCGGCGATGGGCAAGTGGTGGACGACTGAGCTGCAGAAGAAGACGGTCGACAAGTGCCTGCAGCTGTTCGGCGGGTACGGGTTCATGTCGGAGTACCCGATCTCCAAGGCGTACGCGGACACGCGCATCCAGACGATCTACGGCGGCACGACCGAGATCATGAAGGAGATCATCGGCCGCACGATGGGGATCTGACGCGGCCGTACGGATGGTGCGGCTTTCGGGGTCGCTTGCGGCTCGCGGACCCGACAGGATGGCGCCATGAGCGAATCTCCTCAGAAGACCGGCACGATCCTCGTCGGCAGCGACGGCTCCGCAGGCGCTCGGCGCGCGCTCCACTGGGCGATGACCGAGGCGGATCTGCGCGGCGCGGCCGTACGGGTCGTGGTCACCGTCGACTCCACGCGCTCCTCGGTCGAGACGATCGCCGACGGTGAGCGGATCGCCGCCGAGACGGCCGAGGTGGCCGCGCTCCACGACGGCGACGCCGAGGTGACCGTCGGGGTGCACAAGGGCATGCCGGTCGACGTGCTGCTCTCGGAGGCGGCCGGCGCGCAGATGCTCGTCATCGGGAGCCACGGCACGTCCTCGATCCGGCACAACGCGCTCGGCTCGGTCAGCGACGTGCTCGCCCGTACCGCGCCGTGCCCCGTCGTGATCCTGCCCATGGGTGCTGCCTGACGGATCGCGGGAAGCGCGGCCGGGACGTCATACGGATCGAGGGCTGGAACCCCCGATCCGTATGACCTAGCGGCGAGGGCTGGGGGACGCCGAGTTCCGGTGGGCGCCGGTCTGAGTCGCGCGGTCTAAGGTGCGGACATGTCCCAGTCAACGTCTGAGCGGATGACGGTCGAGCAGCTCGCCGACCGGGTCGGCATGACTGTCCGTACGATCCGCTTCTACGCGGGCCGTGGGCTCATCCCTCCGCCCGTACGAGAGGGCCGCAACGGTTTCTATGGGCCCGACCACCTGGCCCGCCTCGAACTGGTGCGCGAGCTCCAGGCGCACGGCTTCACGCTCTCGGCGATCGAGGGCTACCTGGAGCGGCTCCCTGCGACGGCCTCGCCCGCCGACGTCGCCCTCCAGCGGACGATGCTCGCCCCGTGGTTGTCGGACCTCCCCGAGACCGTTGCGCGCGAGGTCCTCGAGGCCCGCGCCGGTCGCCCGCTCAGCGACGACGACGTCGAGCTGCTCGTCGCGCTGCGCGTCGTCGAGCCCACCCCGGACGAGGACGTCTTCCGGGTCTCACCTGCGCACCTGTCGGTCGGGGTGGCGATGATCGACCTCGGGCTCCCGCTCGACGCGGCGGTCGAGGCCGAGCGTCTCTTCGAGTCCCACGCCCGTGACATCGCCCAGGAGCTGACCGACATCTTCCGCCAGAAGGTTCTGCCGCACTATCGCGCGAGCGGCGAGTCCGCCGAGGCGATCACCGCGATGGTCGAGCGCTTCAAGCCGCTGACCGTGCAGGCGTTGGTCACCGCGTACGAGAGTGCGGTCAACGAGACCAAGCGCGAGACGGTGCGTCGCCGCACGTAGTGTGTCGGCGCAACCATCTGCATGGGTCGTTCGTCGTTGAGGAGGCGTCATGTCCGGGGTGCCCCGCTGGTTCGCCGAGGCGGTCGCGACGCCGTACGACGAGCGTGAGGTCAAGGTCGAGGGAGCTCGGATCACGTACCGGGCATGGGGGAGGGCCGGGGCGCCGGTCGTCGTCCTCGTGCACGGCGGTGCAGCGCACGCCGGCTGGTGGGACCACGTCGCCCCGTTCCTGACCGCCGCCCACCGCGTGGTCGCGCTCGACCTGTCGGGGCACGGCGAGTCCGACCGGCGAGCCTCGTACGACCTGGAGACGTACGCCGCCGAGGTGCTCGCGGTCGCCGACGCAGAGGCGGCGCGCTCGGGCGAGAAGCCCGCCGTGATCGGTCACAGCATGGGCGGGTTCGTCGTGCTGACCGCCGCGCGCGAGCACGGCGTGCGTCTCGCGGGAGTCTGTGCGATCGACTCACCGGTCCAGCAGATGTCTCCCGAGGCACGTGCCTGGCGGGCGTCCGGCAGGCACGCCCCCGGCAACAAGGTCTATCCGTCGCGCGAGGCCGTCGTCGCCCGCTTCCGCCCCCTTCCCGAGGACGGCCCGGCGCTACCGTACGTTCGCGACCACCTGGCGCCGGCCTCCGTCCGCGAGGTCGAGGGCGGCTGGACCTGGAAGTTCGATCCGAACGTGTTCTTCGGCGCCCAGATGGAGCCCGAGGACCTGGCGAAGACCGTGTGCCCAACCGCGCTGATCCGGGGTGAGCGGGGGCTCGCGACCACGGACATCACGTCGACCGTCGCCGAGCGTCTGGGCGGGCATGTTCCGGTCACGGTGGTCCCAGATGCGGGGCACCACATCATGCTCGACCAGCCGGTCGCGCTGATCACGGCGCTCCAGAGCCTCATCGGCGAGTGGAGCCGTCCGGCCCGTCCCTGAGTGGCCTCCCGGCGTCTTGGCACCGTGACAGTCGTGCTGTCATAGTGGTGTGGGTATCATTGACTTACTCGTTACTCGCAAGTAACTTTCTTTGGACACCTACTTTGCCGGGTCGTCAACGAACGAAGGACCGCCATGACTGAGGCATTCATCTACGACGCGATCCGCACCCCGCGCGGGCGCGGCAAGAAGACCGGATCCCTGCACGAGGTGAAGCCCATCAGCCTCGTGACCGGCCTCCTCGAGGAGGTCCAGAAGCGCAATCCGACGCTGGACGCCGGACAGGTCGAGGACGTCGTCCTCGGCTGTGTCACGCCCGTCGGTGACCAGGGCGCCGACATCGCGAAGACCGCCGCGCTCGCTGCCGGCCTCCCCGACACCGTCGCCGGTGTCCAGCTCAACCGCTTCTGCGCCTCGGGTCTCGAGGCCGTCAACCAGGCCGCGCAGCGTGTGCGCTCCGGCTGGGAAGACCTGATCCTCGCCGGCGGTGTCGAGTCCATGAGCCGCGTGCCGATGGCCTCCGACGGCGGCGCCTGGGCAATGGATCCGCAGACCGCGTTCGACACCGACTTCGTGCCGCAGGGCATCGGCGCCGACCTCATCGCGACGATCGAGGGCTTCACTCGTACCGACGTCGACACGTACGCGGCCGAGTCGCAGGCGCGTGCCGCCAAGGCGATCGCCAACGGCTACTTCGCCAAGTCCGTCGTCCCGGTGACGGACATCAACGGCCTCACGATCCTCGACCACGACGAGTTCGTCCGCCCCGGCACGACCGCCGAGTCGCTGGCCAGCCTGGCGCCGTCGTTCGAGGCGATCGGCAACTTCGGCGGGTTCGACGCCGTCGCGCTCGAGAAGTACCACGAGGTCGAGAAGATCAACCACGTCCACCACGCCGGCAACAGCTCGGGCATCGTGGACGGCGCGGCGATCGTCGTCATCGGCAACGAGGAGGCAGGCAAGCGCAACGGCCTGACCCCGCGTGCGCGCATCCTGGCGACCGCCGTCTCCGGCTCCGAGCCGACGATCATGCTCACCGGCCCCGCGCCGGCGACCCGCAAGGCGCTGGCCAAGGCCGGCCTCGAGGCGAGCGACATCGACCTGTTCGAGATGAACGAGGCGTTCGCCGCGGTTGTCCTGCGCTTCATGAAGGACATGTCGGTCCCGCACGACATCGTCAACGTCAACGGCGGCGCGATCGCTCTCGGTCACCCGCTCGGCGCGACCGGCGCAATGATTATCGGCACTCTCGTCGACGAGCTCGAGCGTCGCGACCAGCGCTACGGCGTCGCGACCCTGTGCGTCGGTGGCGGCATGGGCATCGCCACTGTCGTCGAGCGTCTCTGACCCCCTCGCCCACCGACTCACACACGGAGCAGATTCACATGACTGACAACACTGTGCCGTCGGCGGCCGAGGCCGTCCGTTACGAGCGTGGCGAGGACGGCATCGTCACCCTGGTCCTCGACGACCCGAACCAGAGCGCCAACACGATGAACGCGGCATACCAGTCCTCGATGGCCAAGGCCGTCGAGCGGCTCGTCGCCGAGAAGGACGACGTCGTCGGCGTCATCGTCGCCAGCGCCAAGAGCACCTTCTTCGCCGGCGGCGACCTCAAGCTCATGACGCAGATGACCCCGGCCGACGCCGAGGCCGTCTTCACCGAGGTCGAGTCGATGAAGGCGACGCTGCGCACGCTCGAGACGCTCGGCAAGCCCGTCGTCGCCGCGATCAACGGCGCCGCCCTCGGTGGCGGTCTCGAGATCGCGCTGGCCACGCACCACCGCGTCGCGGTCGACGGCCGCTACGAGATCGGCTTGCCCGAGGTCACCCTCGGCCTGCTGCCCGCCGGTGGCGGCGTGACTCGTACGGTGCGCATGTTCGGCCTCCAGAAGGCGCTCATGGAGGTGCTCCTCCAGGGCCCGCGCATGAAGCCGGCCCGTGCCATGGAGACCGGCCTGGTCGACGCGCTCGTCGCGACGCAGGACGAGCTGATCCCCGCCGCCAAGGCGTGGATCCTCGCGCACAAGGACGACGCCGACGCGTTCACGCAGGCGTGGGACAAGAAGGGCTACCGGATGCCGGGCGGCACGCCGTCCTCGCCGAAGCTCGCGCAGTTCCTCCCCGCGTTCCCGTCGAACCTGCGCAAGCAGACCAAGGGCGCGCCGATGAAGGCGCCGCGCAACATCATGGCGGCCGCCGTCGAGGGTGCGCAGGTCGACTTCGACACCGCATCGCGGATCGAGTCGCGCTACTTCGTGGACCTGGTCACCGGCCAGCAGTTCAAGAACATGACGCAGGCGTTCTTCTTCGACCTCAACGCCATCAACGCCGGCGGCTCACGTCCGGCGGGCATCGACAAGACGAAGGCCACCAAGCTCGCCATCCTCGGCGCGGGCATGATGGGCGCCGGCGTGGCATACGTGTCCGCTCGCGCGGGCATCGAGGTCGTGCTCAAGGACGTCACGATCGAGGCCGCCGAGAAGGGCAAGGCTTACAGCACCAATCTTCTCGACAAGCAGGTCGAGAAGGGCCGCCTGACCGCGGAGAAGCGTGACGAGATCCTCGCGCGCATCCACCCGACCGCCGACTACGCCGACCTCGAGGGCTGCGACTTCGTCATCGAGGCCGTCTTCGAGTCGGTCGACCTCAAGAAGCAGGTCTTCGGCGATCTCGAGCCCGTCGTGAAGTCGGACGCGCTGCTCGGCTCCAACACGTCGACGCTGCCGATCACGATCCTCGCCGACGGCGTGAAGCGTCCCGAGGACTTCATCGGGATCCACTTCTTCTCGCCGGTCGACAAGATGCCGCTGGTCGAGATCATCGTGGGCGAGAAGACTTCGGACGAGGCCATCGCGCGCTCGCTCGACTACGTCAAGCAGATCAAGAAGACCCCGATCGTCGTCAACGACAGCCGCGGGTTCTTCACCAGCCGCGTCTTCGGCACCCTCACGATGGAGGGCGCCGAGATGCTCGCCGAGGGCCTCGACCCGGTCGCGATCGAGCGCGCCGCGACGACCAAGGGCTTCCCGGCCCCGCCGCTGGCGATGATCGACGAGGTCACGCTCACCCTCCCGCAGAAGATCAACGCGGAGGCCAAGGCTGCCGCCGAGGGCGAGGGCAAGGCGTTCCCGGACAGCCCCGCGATGGACGTCATCAACGCGCTGGTCTCGCAGGATCGCAAGGGCAAGGCCGCCGGCGCCGGGTTCTACGAGTACCCGGCCGACGCCAAGAAGCACCTCTGGTCGGGTCTGTCGCAGTTCCGCAAGGACGGCGCCGAGATCCCGTGGGAGGACATGCAGGAGCGCTACACGTTCATCATGGCCATCGAGACGGTCCGCTGCCTCGAGGAGGGCGTGCTCCGTACGGTCGCCGACGCCAACATCGGCTCGATCTTCGGCATCGGCTTCCCCCCGCTGTACGGCGGCGCGCTGCAGTACATCAACGGGTACGAGGCTGCTGACGGCCGGATCGGCGTCGAGGCGTTCACCGAGCGTGCGCAGGAGCTCGCTGCGTCGTACGGCGAGCGCTTCAGCCCGCCGGCGCTGCTGCTCGAGAAGGCGTCGAAGGGCGAGAAGTTCGCCTGATCAGCTGACCGCCACAGGGCCCCGGGACCGCACGGTCCCGGGGCCTTCGTGCGCCCGTCCGTGCTTGGTACGCCAGGTGAGGAGCAGAGCAAGGGCGAGCAGCAGCTCGATGAGGTCGCCGCCGAAGTACATGAGGTTGCCCGCCGCCCGCATCTCCGCGACCGGCTCGCGGACCTGCACCAGAAGACCGGCGTAAAGCAGCTGCGCGACCAAGGCGTGGACGAGGATCGCCAGCCCGAGAACCACGAGCCGTACGGGCACGGACGCCCGCCGCGGTGCCGGGTCGAGGCCCGCGATGACCCAGGCGAAGAGCAGGCCCGCCAGCACCATGTGGAGGTGCACGAGACCGTGCACGAGCCCGTTGCGGGTGCTCAGGTCGTACAACGGGGTGAAGTAGAGCAGGACGAGCCCGCCGCTGCTAAGGGCGAGGGCGACGACGGGACAGGTGAGGAGACCGACCGGCCGGGAGCGGAGCATCCGCCCCACCCGCACAGCGCCGCGATGGGGCAGGGCCCTGAGGAGAAGGGTGACCGGAGCGGCGAGGACGAGAAGCAGCGGGGCGAGCATGGCGATGAGAAGGTGCTGGGCGGCATGGCCGGCGAAGCTCGCGTCGGCATAGCGGTCGAACCCCGGCGACAGGGCGACCAGGAGGACCGCCGACCCTGCGACGAACGAGACGGTCCGCATGCTCGCCCACCCGCGGCGGCCTCCCTCGGCGACGGCAGCCACGACGTAGGCGAGGGCGAGGACCGTCACGACCGCGAGCGGACCGAACGTCGTGACCGCCTGGAGGACCTGACGACCGGCCCCCTCCTCGTCCGAGGGGTCGTGCGCACGCACGCTCGCCCCCAGCGTCCCGGTCCACGGCATCCCGCTCACCTGCATCATGTCCGGTCGGCCGCGCCTCGAGCGCCGGTGTCAGAGAACGTGGCGCCGCGCTGGAGCAGCCACCCGACGAGCACCAGAATCGCGCCCAGGGCGAGGAATCCGAGGTCCCACTCGAGCTCGTGGGGTCCGCTCCGCACGTGGTGGATCCCGAGGAGGTGGTGGTTCACGGTCCCCTCGACGAGGTTGAAGACGCCGAACCCGACGAGCACCCAGCCCCACAGCGCACGCGAGGCCCACACGCGCCCCCGCGAGTGCTGGACCCGCGAGTAGAGGAGGGCGAGGCCGGTCAGGACCAGCAGCCAGGTGGTGGCATGGAAGATGCCGTCCCAGAGGGTGTTGATCTCCAGTCCGTGCACCGTGTCGGCCGGGTACGGAGGGAGGTCGATGTTCGCGGTGCCCGTCGACGTGAGCATGTGGTGCCACTGCAAGATCTGGTGCAGGAGGATCCCGTCGACGAACCCTCCGAGCCCGGCCCCGAGGACCATCCCCGGCAGGACGAGCGACGGAGGACGGTCTGCCGGGATCTGTCGCGCGTCGCGCGAGCTGGTGGACGTGGTCATCGAGAACTCTCTCCTCCGTCGGCGGCACCCGATCTGGTACCCGGGCGAGGTGCGGCCATGCCCGGCGACCACTCCACAGAGCCCCGGGACCGTACGGTCCCGGGGCTCCGTGCGTCGTTGTGGAAGGATGCGGGACGTGTCAGATCACGACCCCGCTCCCGAGGACGAGTCCGTCGTCGACCCGCGGTCGTCGTCGGCGACCTCCACGACGAGCATCGAGGCATGGGCGAAGGTCTTCGACCTGATGTCGGACCCGACGCGTCTGCGCCTGCTGCTGCGCATCCACTTCGCCGGCCCGATCAGAGTCTCCGACCTCGCCGACCAGACCGGCATCCGCGAGGGCACCGTCTCTCAGGCGCTGCGGGTCCTGCGCGCTGCCGAGGCCGTCTCGACCGAACGCGACGGGCGCAGCATCTACTACTCGCTCGCCGACCCGGTCATCCATGACCTCCTCCACCGCCTCGTCGGCGACGACCCGCACGCGCGCTGAACCAACCACGTCGACCGGCGAGCCCGTGTCCTCAGGCCGGTATACCCTCAGCGGCATGTCTGATCTCACCCAGTCTCGCCCCCTGCGTGAGGAGGTCCGCGACGAGCTCCGCTCGCGCATCACCAGCGGCGCGTACGCTCCCGGCTTCCGCCTCGTCGAACGCACCATCGCCAGCGAGCTCGGCGTCTCGCGCGTGCCGGTCCGTGAGGCGCTCCACGCGCTCGTGCTCGAGGGCTTCGCCGAGGACCGCCTGACCCGAGGCATCGCCGTGCGCAGCTACGACGCCGCGCAGATCGCCGATCTGGCGCAGGTCGGCGGGGCGCTCGAGGCGGTGCTCGTGCGCAGGCTCGCGACCTACGCACGGCCGTCGGATCTCGAGCCGCTTCGCGAAGTGCTCGCCGAGGCAGCAGCTTCCATCGCCGCGGGCGACGTGCCTGCGGCCGTCGTTGCCAATGCACGCTTCCACGAGGTTCTCGAGGAGCTCGGCCGCGGGACCATCGTGGGCGAGGTGCTGGTGACGATTGGTGAACGGCGGCGCTGGCTCATGCGCCAGCACACCGATCCGGCGCCCATCCACGCCGAGCACGCGGCCCTGTACGACGCGCTGGTCGCGGCCGACGTCGAGGGTGCGGTCGCCCTCGTCGTGGCGCACGCGCGCGGCGCCGTTATGCACGCCGTGACCACCCAGGATGCTTCTATGTCGTGTCAAGCCGCTGACGCGAGGACCTCCGGCACCGGGTGAGCGGCGGCCAGGGTCCGGAAGATCTGCCGCCCGACGTAGCGCTTGAGGCAGCGCCTGATCTCCTTGGTCCTCTTGCCCTCGGCCAAGCGCCGCTCGATGTAGGCCCGCGTGTTGGGGTCGGTCCGCATCCGGGTCAGAACGATGGTGTTCAACGCTCGGTTGAGTTGGCGATCGCCGCCGCGGTTGAGGCGATGGCGGACTGTGTTCCCTGACGACGCTGGGATCGGCGCGGCGCCCGCGATCTGCGCGAAGGCCGCCTCGCTGCGGATCCGGCCGGGGTGGGACCAGACCGTCAGCACGACCGCAGCGGTGATCGCTCCGACTCCGTGCTGCTCGAGAAGTTCGGGTGCTTCGACAGCTACGAGGTTCGTGATGGTGGCGCGGTTCTCGGCCAGTTCCTCGTCGAGGCTCACGACTCGCTTGGCCAGACGGACGGCCTCAGCTCGTGCGGTCGCGACACCGAAGGGCTCCTCGCGGCGTCGCCAGCCCGCGATCGTGGCGATCTGTTGCGAGGTCAGGGACTTGCGGGCGTCGATGCCAAGGTCGTGGCTGCGCACGAGCGCGGTCGCGCGTTGATGCACCGGACCCGCTCGACGTTGATGTGGTCGCGCGCGACGGTCAGCACGCGCAGCGCCATGTGTGCCTCGCCGGCGCGGCGGTCACGCAGCATCGTCAACGGCATGACGAGGGAGGACCGATTCAATCGCGTAAACGGCGTACGGGACAGTCAGCGCGAGAGGTGGAGCTCAGTCTGTGTTCGCAGGCTCTGCGGTAGCGGGCTCGAGACATTTGCGCACCGCAGTCCTGGCTCGCGCGTAAGGCTCCGGATCGTTGTGCAGGAGAGATGCGGCATTGGCAGTCTCCAGAAAGGCGATCAGCTCGAACGCGAGTTGGTCGGCGTCCGTGTCGTCAGGGAGTTCGCCGAGCTGGCGGGCGTCGTGGATGGTGCGTGTGACCAGGTTGCTCCAGTCCAGACTGGCAGCGGCCACGGTGTCGCGTACCCGGCCAGATCGAGCGTCGTACTCGGCAGCAACGGCGAAGAAGAAGCACCCGCCAGGGAATGTCCGTCGTTCTGAATAGCTCAGCCAGTTCTCGCACAGTCGGCGCACCCGCCCCACGCCCGGCGGCACGGCCAATGCGGGCTGGATAACCTCCTCGAGGTACACGCCTGCCGCGGCGCGGATCGTGGCGAGCTGCAGTTCCTCCTTTGAGCCGAAGTAGCCGAACAGTCCGCTCTTGCTCACGCCGAGGTCCGTGGCGAGCCGGCCGATCGACAGCCCGTCCAACCCGTCTTGGGAGGCGAGGTCTGCCGCCCTGCGCAGGATCGCAGTCCGCGCTTGGTCATTTCGCGGTCGCCCCACCTTCTCCACCTCCTTGCGCACGAACGTTCGGTAAATGATACCCGACGCCTCTCCTGTCTGTGTTAGCGTGCGTTTCTAGTACGAACGTTCGTGCTTGGAAAGGATCATTGTGACGAGGCAAAGAACCGCGGACGTCCGCGACCTGGACCGCCAGGCGTTGGCGCTGGCCAGTGGAGTGATCGCGCAGGTCCAGGGCGCAGATCTTGTGCGACCCACACCCTGCGCTTCCTGGAACCTGGCTGAACTACTACGACACATTGTTGGCGAGAATCGCGGCTTCGCCGCCAACGCCATGAGTGCACCGGTAGACCGATCCATATGGGACAGCGGCGACCTCCGCACCGACGCGTATCGCGCCTTCCAGGACTCTGCGGACGCGGTCACGGAGGCGTTCGCCGCCCCGGACGCCTACGACCGTCAGGTCGAAGTGCGCGAGTTCGGCATCTTCCGGGGCCGGGTCGCTCTGAGCATGCACTTCGTGGACGTCCTCGTTCACGGATGGGATGTCGCCGCGACCATCGGTGCGCCCTACCATCCCGACCCGGAGTTGACCGCCGCTGCGCTGACGATCGCGCGCCAGTGGCCGGATACACCGAGCTCCCGCGGTCCCGGTGCCGCGTTCAGCCCTCAGGTCCCGGTGTCCACCGATGCCGCCGACTTCGAGCGACTGCTTGGGCTCCTGGGCCGCTCCCCACTGTGGACTCGACCATTTTGAGAACCCGGTGGACGCCCGGCCCAGCCGCCAGCACCACAGGCCCAGTGCTGATCAGCGTCACCGACTTCCAGGCCAGTCGCCACCTCGACTTGCCTGGCATCTACCAGGCCGGCTTCACGCTGCGCCGATCCTGGCCCCTCCATGCGGGCGCGGTCGGCATGTGGCTATGGACAGCCCCCCTGCAGGCCAGGTGCGGCTCGGTGTCGATCTGGCAGGACGAGGAGGCCCTGCACCGGTTCGTGGCCTGGCCTGACCACGTCACGATCATGCGCCGCTATCGCGGACGGGGAAAGGTCAGGTCTGCCACCTGGGCCGGCACCCAGCCTGACCCCGCTATCTGGGTCCAGGCGCGGTCATACCTGGCCGGCGGCGAACCCGGCACAGCAAGCCACGGCCAGTAGGGCGGTCGGGTCCAGCATGTCAACTACCCGCCATCTGAGACAGAACCGTCATAGCTGCGGCGGGATCAGCGATACGAGACGAGAGAGCACATGCAAGAAGAATTGATGACCGGGGACGGCTGCCACGAAGTCCTGCGCGTCCTAGCCGACCGCGTGCGCCACGGAAGCCGTCCCGGCGAACGCCAGGACGGCCAACGGGTAGCGCTGGCCATCGAGGGCGGCGGCATGCGCGGCACAATCTCCGCCGGGATGGCCCTAGCCCTGCACGAGATGGGGGCGGCGCACGCCTTCGACGCCGTCTACGGCGCCTCTGCGGGCGCGATCACTGGAGCGTGGCTGCTGAGCGGAGCCCCTGAGAACCTGACCGGATGGGCTGAACCGGCGTATGTGACAGCGATGATCCGTCCGTCCAACGTTTGGCGCGGCCGGCCGATGGTCGATGTGCAGAACCTCGTCGAGTACCTCTATTGCGAGGTGGCCCGAATGGACTTCAACGCCATCCTGGCCAACCCCGTCGAGTACCACCCACTGGCGACCGACTTCCACACTGGCCAAGCCACTGATCTACGCCCTCATCTGACCAGTCCGGCCGAACTGCGACTGGCCCTGCGCGCCAGCGCTGCACTGCCCTTCCTCGCCGGTCCACCGATTGAGCTAGCAGGCCGGCGCTTCTCTGATGCCGGCCTCTCCGAGTCCATCCCCTACCGCACCGCCCTCGCCCAGGGCGCCAGTCACGTTCTGGTTCTGCGGTCCCGGCCAGCGCCGCCACTCGCCGCCGGTAAATCTGACCCCGGCCCACGCACGCGCCCGTCATACAGGGCGCGCCTAACCTCCGCGACCGCGCTGCGGATCTATCCCGACCCCGTGCGGCACAGCTTCCTAGCACGGGACCGCCGCCTTCTGGAAGACGAAGCGTTGCTCGCGCAATACGACCAAGCCGTGCTGCCGGGGGGGCCAACATCCGTCGACCGGCGGACCAAGGCCAAATCCGCAGTGCTGTCCGTGCGTCCCGGACCGGACTCGCCGCGAGTCGGGCGCCTCACTCGCGACGCGAAGATCCTCAAAGCCGCGTTCGAAGCCGGGCGGACGGCGATAGAGCGTACGCTAGACCCTCTCAGCCTGCAGACGGGTCTGCCCCCTGCCGAGTGAACCCTTCCTTGGTCTGACGCGAGGCACTGCAGACCGGTCAAGATGCGGTGGCGAAGAACTCCGTCATTCCGGCATAGGGTGAGTCCCCAGGAGTGGTGGAAGTAGCTGGCCCAGCCTGGGATCGGAACTCTCTACCGCCACACGGGCCGTCCGTCCACCGCAAAGGTTGGCCTGTTGGTCGGCCCGGCACGGCACGCCACGTCGATACCCAAGGTCATCGTCATCTCTCGTGCTCCCGTCAGTCATTGGTTCGGATCAGAAATGACTGAGCGGCACGGCCACGGTCCAGACATTCTCTAAGCAGAAGTCTCGCGACCCTGTGGGGTCACGGACTCCAAGTTCCCGAACAGGACCACCGCATCGACCGGACACCAGTCCGCGGGCGACTCACTCAGCGGTCAGAGATCACACCGTGTCCCGGTCGGTGGCCCGGAGCACACCCGCGAACCCTTGCTGCCAACCAAAATGTCGGTGGCTCCACTCATGCTGGTGATGAGAGGAGGTGGCGACATGGCCAGCAGCAAGCCGAGCAAGGCCGCGCTGTCGAAGGCGGGCAAGACCCTCGCGTCCGACGGATCGTCCAAGGGCGCAAAATCGAAGGCCGGTAGCACCCTCGGTAAGGGCTGATACCGGAGCGGCCACTCTCCCGCTCGACTGGGGAGAGCGTCCGTCTGCCTGCGTCTTTTCGGGCCCTAGCGGCTGCTGGGTCGGGGCCGAGGACGGCGGGTTGGGGGGTATCCGCTTGGGCTCTCGGTCGGTGGCGGGGGACCTCGACGAGCCGGACCTCGAGGGCGCCCTTGCGGGCGCCGAGCCGCTGCAAGGCGGCGTCGTTTCGGCATCGGGTTGAGCACCAGACGGGACGTCGGCCGACGCCGCGGTAGCCGACGGCTCGGCCGAGCTTAGGTGCGCGGACCTGCGCCATGCAGTAGGGCATCGATGATGCGGGCGGCGAGGGTGTCAGTGTCGATGTCGGTATCGTCCGGGCTTCCGCGCAGGGATTCCCCGAGGAGCGCGTAGTAGACCCGCCGCACCCAGTCGAGGTCAGCCGTCTCGTCGATGAGCTTGTCCGCCCGGGCTCGTTCCAGCACTGTGATGCAACGCTGGCCGATGTCCTCGTGAAGGGCCGCCGCTTCGCTGTCGGGATGGGCAGGTAGTCCCAGCGCGAACGCCCAGGCGCCTTTCACCTCGAGCACATTGGCCGTGATCCGGTGCAATGCCACCAGGGGAGGGGCGGTGTCGGGCCGGCCGTCCTCCACGGCTTGGACGAGCTGGCGGGCGGCCGAAGATGCCAAGGCATCGATCAGTGCCTGCCGATGGGCGAACCGCCGGTGGATCGTTGTCCTGGCCACCCCCGCCGCAGTCGCGATCTGCTCCATCGACGCGCCGGGATCCGTGGAGAGCACGCGTTCGGCTGCCTCCAAAATTGCGCGCACACTGCGCTCCGCGTCCGCCCGCAACGGCCGTGCCGCTGTCTCACCCATGGCGCCTCCCACCTATCTGCTCAGCCCCAAAACGACACGGAACTGCGCTGCTCCCGAATTAACTGCATCGTCAGTGTTGCATTTACGGTCATTATGAGCAACGCTTGTGTCTTAGTTTACTGCCACTCAAGGAGAAATCCATGCACAGTACAGCGCTCATCACCGGGGCTTCATCCGGACTCGGGGCAGAGTTCGCCGCACAACTCGCCGCCCGCGGACACGACCTGATCCTGGTGGCGCGTTCCGAGGGCAGGCTCACCGCTCTCGCAGAGCGCCTCGCCGCGGAGCACGACATCCGGGCCCACGTCCTAGTCCAGGACCTCTCCGACCCCGATGCGGCCCGGCAGATCGCTGGTCAGCTTTCCGCCCGTGACCTCCGCGTCGACCTGCTGGTCAACAACGCCGGCTTCGGCACTTGCGGTCGCTTTGAGGAGATCGCCGCAGAGCGTGACCACGATCAGCTGATGGTCAACGTCGTCGCGCTCGTAGACCTCACCCACGCGCTGCTCCCCGACATGCTGGAGCGCGGCACGGGAGCAGTCTTGAACGTCGCTTCCACCGCGGGGTTTCAGCCCTCCCCCTACTTCGCCGTCTACGGGGCGGCCAAGGGCTTCGTGCTGAACTTCGGGCTGGCCCTGCGCCAGGAGTACCGCGGTCGCGGCATTCGCGTACTTACTCTGTGCCCCGGCCCGGTCGACACCCCCTTCTTCGAGGCCATCGGCACCCGCAAGGCGGCCGTCAACGGCTCGATGACCACGCCCGAACCGGTTGTACGCGCCGCTCTACGCGCGCTCGACCGGGACCGGGGATACGTCACTCCCGGACTCGGCAATGCTCTGTCCGCGCATCTGCTGCCGCGCCGGCCGCGCACCCTGGTTGCCGCCATGGCCGAGCGCGTTACCCGTCAAGTACTCAGCCCCGCGGCGGGCACCGCCCCGCACCCGAAGGAGTACGCGGCATGAATTCTTCCAACGCTCCCGCTGCGGGTGCCGCCGCCGCGATGCTGCTCGTTGGCTCCTCGACGGCCGTCTCTGCGACGATTGCTGCGCCCCCATGTCCGATGAAACGCACGCCGATGCCGAGGCCGCAAGTCGGACGCTAGCGGTCTGAACCGCCCGTGACGTTCTGCTCCTTCTAGCGCTGGCCGCCACCGGCCTGGCGGGCTTCAACATCTTCCTGGTCGAAGCCACCCGGCACGCGAGCCCCGCAATGATCGGCACCGTGGTCGGCGCACTCCCCATCGTCCTAGCACTCGTCGGGCCGTTGACCGAACGCCGCCGACCGGCCGCGCGCACCGTTAGCGCCGCGGTTGTCGTGACCCTAGGCGCTGTCGTCGCCGCGGTCACAACGCGCACGGGTGACCGGCGCTAACCCTGCCAGCCAGCCCCAGGCCGACCGTCACCAAGACTTACAGGCGGTTCAAACCGCTAGCGTCCGACTTGCGGCCTCGGCATCGGCGTGCGTTTCATCGGACATGGGGGCGCAGCAGTCGTCGTTCGCCGCGCAGATCTTCCGACGCATGCCGGTGGGTCGACGTCCGCACACCGAGGAGGGCCTCAAGCGCACCATCGGGCTCGTCCAGCTGGTCGGGTTCGGCGTCGGCGCGACGGTCGGTACGGGCATCTTCTTCGTCCTGACCGAGGCCGTTCCGAATGCCGGGCCAGGTGTCGTCGTGTCGTTCGTGATCGCCGCGGTCACGGCGGGACTCACTGCGCTCTGCTATGCCGAGCTCGCTGGCAGCGTCCCCGTGTCGGGATCGTCGTACTCCTACGCGTACGCCACCCTCGGCGAGGTCGTCGCGATGGTCGTCGCGGCGTGCCTGCTGCTCGAGTACGGCGTGTCTGCGTCCGCGGTGGCGGTCGGCTGGTCGGAGTACCTCAACCAGCTCCTCGACAACCTCTTCGGCGTCCAGATCCCGCACGACCTGTCGTACGCGCCCGAGGCCGGCGGCGTCGTCAACCTGCCCGCGATGGTCCTCGTCGTCCTGTGCGCGCTGCTGCTGATCCGTGGCGCGAGCGAGTCCGCGACCGTCAACACGATCATGGTCGGCATCAAGGTGGCCGTGCTCCTCCTGTTCATCGCGATCGCGGCGACGGGCTGGAACAGCGACAACCTCGCCGACTTCGCCCCGTTCGGTGTCGCAGGGATCCAGGCGGCGTCGGCGACCATCTTCTTCTCCTACATCGGACTCGACGCCGTGTCGACGGCCGGGGACGAGGTGAAGGACCCGGCACGCACGATGCCGAAGGCGATCATCATCTCGCTGATCATCGTGTCCACCCTGTACGTCGCCGTGGCGCTCACCGCCGTCGCCGCACAGCCGTGGCAGGACTTCGAGGGGCAGCAGGCAGGGCTGGCGCAGATCCTGGAGAATGTCACCGGCTCGACCTGGCCGAGCACGGTGCTTGCCGCGGGCGCGGTCATCTCGATCTTCAGCATCACCCTCGTCGTCATGTACGGGCAGACGCGCATCCTCTTCACGATGGGCCGTGACCGGATGCTGCCTCCGATCTTCGCCCGGGTGAACCCCCGGACGCTCACCCCGATCCCCAACACGATCATCGTCGCCACCGTCGTCGCGCTCATCGCGGGCTTCATCCCGCTCAACTGGTTGCTCGACACGGTGAGCATCGGGACGCTCGTCGCCTTCATGGTGGTCTCGCTCGGTGTCATCATCTTGCGCCGGCGCGCACCCGACCTCGAGCGCACGTTCAAGGTGCCGCTGTATCCCGTGCTGCCGCTGCTGTCGATCGCCGCGTGCATCTACGTGCTCACGGGGCTCGCACTCGTGACGTGGGTGGTGTTCCTCATCTGGGTGGCGGTCGCGCTCGCGTTCTACTTCTCGTACGGGTTCCGGCGCTCGACGCTGCGCACCGGAGCCGGCGACGAGGAGGCGACGTCGTGACCGTCGTGGCGGGGATCGGCCCCGACGGGCGAGGCATGCACGCCGTCCACCTGGCCGGCCGGATCGCGGCGTCCACCGAGGAGGACCTGCTGCTGTGCTGCGTGGTCTCCGACGCGTGGGGCCGGGGGAGTGCGGCGTCCGGTGCGGATGCCGACTGGCGGCGCCACCTGGAGGGGATGGCAACCGAGGCGATGGCCGAGGCGCGGACGATCCCGCCGCCTGAGGTGCGGGTCGACGCCGTCGTCCGTACCGCGCGGTCGGTGCCTCGCGAGCTGGTGACCGCGTCCGAACGCGCAGACGCGTCGATTCTCGTCGTCGGATCGGCGGGCGACGCGCTCATGGGCCACGTCGCGCTCGGCAACGTCAGCACCTGGCTGCTCCACCGGGCATCGCTTCCCGTCGCGCTCTCCCCGCGCTCGTTCTGGTCAGAGCCGACCGACCGGCTCGAACGCCTCGTCCTCGCCGTCGACTCCGACGCCGCCGTGGACTCCGCCCTCGACGCGACGACGCTGCTGGCGCGGCGCGCAGGCGTCGGTCTCGGGCTCGTGACCTTCGGCGTACGACGCCTGCCGGCGCTGCCGGACGGAGGAGGGCGCCGGGCGGACGACGCGGTGTACGAGGCGTGGCGCGAGCAGATCGACGCCTTCCAGGCGCGTGCCGCGTCGCTCGTGGAGGAGACCGGAGTGCCGGTCACCGACAGGATCGTCGCGGTCGCCGACTCGTGGCGCGGCGCCGTGAACAAGGTGCACTGGCGCGAGGGGGACATGCTGGTGATGACGTCGAGCCGCGAAGGTCCGGTCCGCCGGATCTTCCTCGGATCGAACGCACCGCGCATCATGGGTCACGTGCCCGTGCCCGTCCTCACGCTTCCCCGGAGGTAGGAGTGCCCGTCATCGACCGCCGCGTCGTCCTCCCGGCGCCGGCCGCACAGGTGTGGGCACGTGCCACGACCGTCGAAGGGATCGCGTACGAGCTCGCGCCCTGGTTGTCGATGACGGTGCCGCCCAGTCTGCGCGGCAAGACTCTCGCCGATCGCGACGACGTCCTGACCTTCGCCCGCGCGTGACCGTCAGGCGCCGGCGAGTCCGCGGCGGAAGCGCGCTCGTCGCGCGGCGCGGCGTGCCACGTCGTCGGCCGCCCACAGCTGCGTGAGCTCGTCCTCGACGACCTCGCTGACCCGGCGGCAGAACGCCTCCGGCTCCTGCGCGGCATCGGGCGACTCGGCGATGACGCGGTCGACGGTCCCGTCCTCGACGAGTGCGGCGGCGCCGACGCGCTGGGCGCGTGCCATCTCCGCTGCCCGGTCGGGGACGCGGTGCACGATCGCGCTCGCACCCTCCGGCGGCAGCGGTGACAGCCACGCGTGCTGCGCGGCCACGACGCGGTCGGCGGGCAGCAGCGCGAGCGCGCCGCCGCCGGTGCCCTGGCCGAGCAGAACGGTCAGAGTCGGGACGGGGAGTGTCACCATGTCCGCGAGGCTGCGCGCGATCTCGCCGGCGAGCCCACCCTGCTCGGCGTCGACGGACAGCGCAGCGCCGGGGGTGTCGATCACGCTGACGAGCGGGAGCCCGAGCTCGGCGGCCAGCCGCATGCCGCGGCGCGCCTCACGCAGGGCGTCCGGGCCGAGCGGCCGGTCGGCGGTCTGCGCGCGCCGGTCCTGACCGAGGAGCACGGCGGGCGACGCCCCGAAGCGGGCGAGCGCGAGCACCAGCCCGTGGCCCGCCTCGCCCTGGCCGGTGCCGTTGAGCGGGACGACGTCGCTCGCGCCGTGGCGCAGGAGGGCGCGGACCCCCGGGCGATCGTCGCTGCGCGAAGCGAGGACGGACTCCCACGGATCCGAGCCGACCCCACTGGTCGAGTAGTCCGAGCCGCTAGGCGAGGACGTATCGAGACCCGGAGCAGTCGGCCGTGGCGACTGCAGGATGCGCAGCGTCCGGTCCACGATCCCGGCCAGCTCCTCCGGCGGGAGCACCGCGTCGACGATGCCGTGCGCGTACAGGTTCTCCGACGTCTGCACGCCCTCGGGGAACGGCTCCCCGTACAGCGCCTCGTATACGCGCGGCCCGAGGAACCCCAGCAGCGCACCCGGCTCCGCGACCGTGATGTGGCCCAGCGATCCCCACGACGCCATGACGCCGCCGGTGGTGGGGTTGCGCAGATACACCAGGTACGGGAGGCCAGCGTCCTTGTGCGCGCAGATCGCCGCGGTGATCTGGACCATCCGGACGAACGCCGGGGTGCCCTCCTGCATCCGCGTCCCGCCCGAGACCGGCGCGGCGAGCAGGGGGAGTCCCTCGGTGGTCGCCCGCTCCACGGCGACCGTGAGCCGTTCGGCCGCATCGACGCCGATCGACCCGGCGAGGAACCCGAACTCGCCGACGAGCACCGCCACCCGGCGCCCGTGGATCGTGCCCTCGCCGGTCACGACGGACTCGTCGGTGCCGGAGCGCTCCTGTGCACGGGCGAGGTCCGCGGCGTAGTCGGGCGCCACCTCGCCTCGGACGACCGGCGTGTCCCAGGACCCGAAGGACCCGTCGTCGAGCACGAGGTCGATCAGCGCCTGCGCGCTCAACCGGGTGCTCACGCCGTCGCCTCCGACCCACCGCGCGCGTCGTCCGTCTCGCAGGCGTCGAGCCACGCGGCGATCGATGCGTTGTGCTGTCCAAGTCGCGGGGGAGCCAGGTGCGTCTCACGCGCGCCGGCATACGGGTTGTCGTCGAGCCGCAGTGCAGGGCCCGGCAGCGAGACGGAGCCGAGGCTCTCGTGCTCGACGTCGATGAGCAGCCCCTGCGAGCGGGTCTGGTCCCACGCATAGACGTCGTCGAGCGTGCGCACCTTGCCGGCGGGGACGCCCGCGTTGGCCAGCCGAGCCAGCCACACCTCGGCACCCTCGTCGGCGAAACGCTCCTCGATCAGCGCGGTCAGTCCCTCACGCCCGCCGACCCGGTCGGGGTTGGTCGCGTACGGCGCGGCGGCGGGGTCGAGCCCGATCAACGGTGCGAACCGCGTCCACAGCCCTTCGCTGCCGACTGCGATCTGCACGGGCGAGTCGGCCGTACGGAACAGCCCGTACGGAGCGATCGACGGGTGGTGGTTGCCCATCCCGCGCGGCACCTCGCCGGCGACCGTCCACCGGGTGCCCTGGAAGGCGTGAACGCCGACGATGCTCGCGAGCAGGCTCGTCCGCACGACCCGCCCCCGGCCGGTGGCGTGGCGCTCGTGCAGCGCGGCGACCACCCCGTACGCGGCGTTCATCCCGGCGAGCAGGTCGCCGATCGGGACCCCGACCTTGGTCGGCTCCTCGGGCGACGGGCCGGTGATGCTCATCAGCCCGGCCTCGCCCTGCGCGATCTGGTCGTACCCGGCACGCCCACCCTCCGGCCCGTCGTGCCCGAACCCGGTGATCGAGCAGATCACCAGTCGGGGGTTGAGCTCGTGGAGACGCTCCTCGGAGAAGCCGAGGCGTGCGAGGACACCGGGTCGGAAGTTCTCCAGCAGCACGTCGGCCTGTCGTACGAGCCGCGTCAGCAGCTCCTTGCCGGCGTCGCTCTTGAGGTCGGCGGTCACCGACTCCTTGTTGCGGTTGCACGACAGGAAGTACGTCGACTCCTCGTCGCCGGGCTCACCCACGAACGGCGGTCCCCAGCCACGGGTGTCGTCTCCGGTCGGCGACTCGACCTTGACGACCCGGGCGCCGAGGTCGCCGAGCATCATCGCGGCGTGCGGGCCGGCGAGGGCGCGGGTGAGGTCGAGGACGACGATGTCGGTCAGCATGCGGTGCTCCTGGTCGTGCGGGCGTGGCGGGTACGGCGGTGGTGCAGGTCGTCGGTCAGGGGCGGTGGGCGACGGTGAGCTCCCAGGTCTGGGTGAACCAGACGTCGTCGTCGCGCTGCGTCGGCGCGAATCCGGTGGGCTCGCCGCCGGCGAGCTCGTCGGCGAACGCCTGCCGCACGTGGACGGCACGGTCGGGCGGTGTAAGGGACTGCGCCAGCCACGGCTCGAGCGGTCGCTCGTACGTCCGCTGGTCGGTGCGGTCGACCACGGCGCCGAGGTCGCGCAGCCAGGCCGCGACCTCACCGAGCACGGGGGTGCGCAGATGGGAGTCGTCGCGCCAGGTCTCGATCGCGTCCTGACGGGCGGCGAGCGTCGGGTCGGTCGACGACGCGAGGTCGTGCACGACGACACGACCGCCCGGCCGGCAGGCCTCGACCATCGTGCGCAGGACGGCCAGCGGATCGGGGACGTGGTGGAGGGAGAACCGGGTCACGCCGAGATCGACGCTCCCTGCGGGGACGACCGGGATGGTCGCGTCGCCGAGGACGAAGGTGATGTTCGTGAGGCCTTCGGCGGCGGCCGCCGCGCGTCCGCGCGCGAGCATGGCCGGGGTGCTGTCCACGCAGGTGACGTGGGCGATCTGCGGCGCGAGTGCCCGCCCGACGAGCCCGGTGCCCGACGCGAGGTCGAGGCACTGGTCGCCCGCATGGGGCTGAGCCGCCTCGACGACCCAGTCGAGCGCAGAGGTGAACGCCGCGTTGAGCGTGGGCTCCTCGAACGTGTCGGCCTGGGCGGTGAAGGACGCCCGGAGGCGGGCGGCGTGGTCGCCGCCCGCCTCGGGCTCGTCTCCGGACACCGTTTTGCTCACGTCGTCGGGAGCACGAGGATTGCCCAGGTCAGCAGGGGAGCGATCACGACGATGGACATGCCCCACTGCATGAGGCGCTTGAACACCATCTCGCGCTGGCTCTCGTCGGAGTTCGCGACGATCAGGGCGCCGTTGGTCGAGAAGGGGCTGCAGTCGACGACCGAGCTCGAGATCGCGAGCGCGGCGATGAGTCCGATCGCGCTGACCTGGTCGGTGAGCAGGAAGGGGACCGCCAGCGGGATCAGGGCGCCGATGATGCCCGTGGTCGAGGCGAACGCCGAGACGACTGCACCGATGAAGCAGATCAGCAGTGCTGCGATGAGGGGTGCGCCGACCTCGGCGACGCGGTCGCCCAGCCAGGTCACGACGCCGTGGTTCTGCAGGAGGTTGACATAGGTGACGATGCCGCCGACCAGGAGGATCGTGCCCCAGCTGATCTTCTCGACCGCGCCACGTGCCGACGGCGGGAAGAGCAGGGTGAGGACCACCGCGACGGTGAGCGCCGTGAAGCCGACATCGAGGTCGAACGCGAGCGCGCCCACGATGAGTGCGACCAGACCGAGGAGGGTGCTCGAACGCTCGAGGTTGAGGCGGGTGTCGTCGTCGAGGTCGTCGAGGTCGTCGGTGCGACCGAGGCCCTGCTCGATGGCGGAGCCGGGCGTCCCCGTAACCGCGCCACGGGTCGCCGCGCTGCTCGCGGCCTCGGCGGTCGCGCCGACGTCGACGAGCGCGCGCTCGTCCTTGCCACGGCGGATCAGCTCACGACCGCCGAAGACCACGTAGGTGATCGCGGCGACGAGCGTGGCGGCAGTCATCGCGGCCAGGAAGAGGAAGGTCGGGCTGCCCTCGAGGTCGTTGGAGTCGACGACGCCGTTGGTGATGCTGCCGAAGATGCCGATCGGCGAGAAGCTGCCGCCGGTCGCGCCCTGGACCACCATCATGCCCATCATCACCGGGTGGATGCGGTAGCGGTGCGCGAAGCCCATCGCCACCGGTGCGACGATCGCGACCGCGGCGGGGCTGACGGCGCCGATGCCGGTGACGACCGCGCAGACGAAGAACATCGCCCACGGAACGAGCGCGACCCGTCCGCGGACGGCGCGGACGGCGCCGTGGACGATCCAGTCGACGGTGCCGTTGTTCTTGGCGAGCGCAAACAGGTAGGTGACGCCGACCAGGATGACGAACAACTCGCCCGGGAATCCGGCGATGATCGCGTCCGTGTCGTCGCCGAAGACGCTGAGGCCCACGATGAAGGCGGCCACGAGCGCGAGCGCACCCATGTTGATGCTGCGGACGGTCGCGATCAGGAAGACCAGCGCGAGCGCGGCCAGCGCGACGATTTCGGTGGACACGGGGTCCCCTTCCAGGTGTGTGCTACGTCATGTGGTGCAGACCACAGGTTCAGTGGCCTAGCCTCTGGTCCACTGGCGCAAATGTCAAGTACGCTCCCCTCATGAGCCAGGGCGACGATCAGCGCGGGCCCCGTCCCGTGCAGCGTCCGAGGCTGTACGAGCACCTCGCGCAGCACATCGCGGACTTCATCGACGCGCAGGGCCTGGTGCCAGGTGACCGGCTCCCCTCGGAGCGTCAGCTGGCGCGCGACCTCGGGGTCAGCCGCGCCACGCTCGCGCAGGCGCTCGCCGCCCTCGAGACCCAGGGACGGGTCGAGGTCCGGCACGGCGTGGGCGCCCTCGTCCGGAAGGCACCGGTCGCCGAGGATCTCCCCGGCCGGATTGCTGCCCACCCTCGCTCGGAGGTGGCGGCCGCCCGCGAGGCGGTCATGGGCGGGGTCGCTCGTGCGGCGGCGAGCCACCCGCAGAAGGCGATGCGGATCGCGATGCTCGGCGACGACGGCACCGTCCCGACGTTCGACGAGGTCTGGCGGTGCGTACGCCGTCTGGCGGGCAACAGCCTCCTCGGCGAGCTGGAGGACATGCTCGCCGTCCAGTGTCCTGACCCCGAGGAGACGCCGATGCTCCGATCGCTGCTCGACGATCTCGCGGTCGCCGTCGTCCGAGGTGATCCTGAAGCCGCGGCCGCGGCGTGCACGGGCATCCTTTCGACGCCGGCCGAGCCGGGGGAGACCGGCGAGGCGTTCACGACCTGATCAGCCCGGCCCCTCCGGAGACGCCGTGACTCAGGTCGTCCCGCGGACGACGAGGCTCGTCGGCAGGACGAGGCTGCGCGCCTCGTCGTTCTCCGGGTCGGCCAGAGCCGCCAGGAGCATCTCGGCCATCTCGCGGCCGAGGACGTCGGCCGGCTGGTTGATGGTCGTCAGCGGCGGGTCGCTCATCGCCGCCATCGGCGAGTCGTCGAAGCCGACCACGGCGACGTCGGCAGGCACCGCGCTCCCCGCCTCGCGCAGTGCGCGCAGGGCGCCGAGCGCCATCGGGTCGGATGCGGCGAACACCGCGTCGACGTCCGGGTGGCGCGCGAGCAGGCGACGCATCGCCTGCCACCCGCCGGGCTCGGTGAAGTCACCCTGTTCGATCAGGCTCGGGTCGTATGCGATCCCGCCGGCCTCGAGCGCCTCGCGGTAGCCGCGCAAGCGGTCGCGTCCGGCCTGCATGTCGGGCGGTCCTGCGATCGTCGCCACCCGGTGCCGCCCGCGCTCGAGCAGATGACGCAGGGCCGCGCGTGCGCCGCCGACGTTGTCGACGTCCACATAGCTGGCGCCCTCGACGCCCGGCGGCCGGCCGCCGTGCACGAGCATCAGCCCGCGGTCGCGCAGCTGCTGCGGAAGGTCGTCGCCCTCGTGCTGCGAGAGCAGCAGCGCACCGTCGACGTGCTGCGGGCTCAGGTAGGCGGCGGGTTCGTCGCGTCGCTCGGCCGGTCCGTGCACGAGCACGAGCACGAGCTGGCGGTCGCGCTCGTCCATCACTTGTGAGATCCCGCGGACGACACCGGCGAAGAACGGCTCGCTGAACAGGCGCTCCTCGGGCTCGGAGATCACCAGGGCGATCGCGCCCGTACGGCGGGTGACCAGCGAGCGCGCGGCCTGGTTGGGGACGTAGCCGAGCTCGGCGACCGCCTTCATCACCGCGTCGCGGGTCTGTGGCGCGACCGAGGGGGAGCCGTTGATGACGCGGGACGCGGTGCCACGCCCGACGCCGGCGAGCGCGGCGACCTGCTCGAGCGTCGGGCGCTTGCCAGCCTCCGGCCCACCCGTCATGCGCCCAGTATCCCGTCCCGGTGGGCCGCAAGGAGTGCGGCATACCAGCGCGCGCTGTCCTTGGGGGTCCGCACCTGCGTGTCGTAGTCGACGTGCACCAACCCGAACCGCTTCGCGTAGCCCTCGGCCCACTCGAAGTTGTCCACCAGCGACCACGCGAAGTAGCCCGCGACCGCGACACCGTCGGCGGACAGGCGTGCCATCGCCTCGAGATGCTCCCGGAGGTACGCGAGCCGCTCCGGGTCGTGGACCTGGCCGTCGGCGGAGACGACGTCCTCGTACGCGGAGCCGTTCTCGGTCAGATAGATCGGGATCGCCGGGTAGTCGTCGTGCACGCGGCGGACCACGTCGTACAGGCCGTCCGGGTCGACCTCCCAGCCCATGGCTGTCGTCGGCAGTCCGCGCTTGCGGAACTCCACCGTCGCCGCGCCCGGGTGCGCGCCCGGAGCGACCACGTGACGCGTGTAGTAGTTGACGCCGAGGAAGTCCAGCGGCGCCGCGATCACGTCGGTGTCTCCGCCCCGGACGAACTCCAGCGCCGACATCGGCCGGACGTCCTCGACGACGTCGGCCGGGTATCCGCGGCCGAACACCGGGTCGAGGAACCACCGGTTGCACAGTCCGTCGACGCGTCGCACGGCATCGTCGTACGCCGCGCGGTCAGGGCCGTCATAGCCCTCGGGGAGCGCAGGCGAGGTCGGATAGAGGTTGACCGTGAGGCCGAGCGGCGTCTCGGGCGCGATCGCGCGGATCGCCTGTGCGGCCAGGCCGTGCCCGAGCAGCAGGTGGTGCGACGCGGCGAGCGCGGTCGCCCCGTCGGCACGACCCGGCGCGTGCACGCCGTTGCCGTAGCCGAGGAACGCTGAGCACCATGGTTCGTTCAGCGTGATCAGGCCGTGGAGGCGGTCGCCGAGGGCGTCGGCGACGACTCCGGCGTACTCGGCGAACCGCGCCGCCGTGTCGCGTGCCGGCCAACCGCCCGCCTGCTCGAGCGCGAGCGGCAGGTCCCAGTGGTAGAGGGTCGCCCACGGTGCGACGCCCCGGTCCAGCAGGGTGTCGACCAGCCGGTCGTAGAAGTCGATCCCCTTCGGGTTGACCGGTCCGGCGCCGCCGGGCTGAACGCGCGGCCACGAGACGGAGAACCGGTACGCCCCGAGGCCGAGGTCGCTCATCAGGTCCACGTCGGTGGGCATCCGGTGGTAGTGGTCGACGGCGACCTCGCCCGTGTCGCCGTTCGCGACGCGGCCGGGCTGCGCGGAGAACGCGTCCCAGATCGACGGGGTACGGCCGTCCTCCGCGACGGCACCTTCGATCTGGTAGGCCGCGGTGGCGGCGCCGAAGGTGAAGCCGGACGGGAACGACGCTGCGAGCGTGGTGAGGGGATCGGTGACGACGTCGGTCATCCCTTGAGCCCACCTTCCATGATTCCGCCGACGATGCGGCGACCGAAGAGGATGAAGACCAGGACCAGCGGGACGGTCGCGAGCAGCGTGCCCGCCATCACCAGCGCCTGATCGGTGTAGTAGCCGCCCGACAGCCGCGACAGCGCCACCTGGACGGTCGGGTTCTCGGGGGAGAGCGTGAGGTAGGGCCACATGAAGTCGTTCCAGCGCTCCATGAACGTGAGCAGCCCCAGGACCGCGACGGCAGGGCGCATCGCAGGGAAGACGACCTGCGCGAAGATCCGCAGGGTCGAGGCGCCGTCGACGCGCGCGGCCTCGATCAGCTCGTCTGGGATCGCCTGGCTGACGTACTGGCGCATGAAGAACACGCCGAAGCCGGTGACGAGGAAGGGCAGGACCGCCGACCACAGGCTGCCGGCGAGGCCGAGCCAGCCCATCAGCATGTAGAGGGGGACCAGGCCGAGCTGGACCGGGACCATCATCGTGCCGATCACCGCGAGCAGGAAGACGTTCTTGCCGCGGAAGCGGAGCTTGGCGAACGCGAACCCCGCGAGCGAGGAGAGCGTCACCACGGTGATCGTCGCGACGAGCGAGACCATCAGCGAGTTGAGCAGCGACTGCGCGAACATCACGTCGGGGTTCGCGAAGACGCGGGTGGCGTTCTCGCCGAGCTGGTCGCCGGGCGTGAGCGGTGGCGGGGTGGAGGTGATGTCGCTGTTGGGCCGCGACGCCATCACGACCATGTAGTAGAGCGGTGCCACGGAGGCGAGGATGACGAACGTCAGGACCAGGTAGGTCAGCGGCGACGCCTTGCCGAGGGCGCGGCGACGGCGTCGTCGGACGGGCTCCGGTTCGTCCAGGACCGGGAGGATCCTGTCCACCGGGATGAGGGGTGTGGTCATACGAGGCTCCTCAGTCGACCGAGCGGATGCGGCGTACGAGCAGGGAGTTCACGAGCGAGACGACGACGATGATCGCGAACAGGATCCAGGCGACCGTGGCGGCGTACCCGAACCGTTGACCCGTGAACGCCTGCTCCACGACGTACATCGCGCTCGTCTGGAACTGGCGGGTGTCGCCCCCGGTGATCGCGTTGGCGCCGGGGTTGAACAGCAGCGGCTCGGTGAAGAGCTGGATGCCACCGATGGTCGCGACCGTCACGACGAACATCAGTGTCGGGCGCAGCATCGGGATGGTGATCGAGCGGAACTGCCGCAGGGCCGACGCGCCGTCGAGCCGTGCGGACTCGTACAGCTCCTTGGGGACGGCCTGGAGGGCGGCCAGCAGGATGAGGGCGTTGTAGCCTGTCCACCGCCAGTCGACCATCGTGGCGATCGCCAGCCACGAGGGCAGACGCTCCTGGTTCCAGGCGATCGGCTCGACGCCGACGAGCCCGATGAGCCAGTTGATGATCCCGAAGTCGCGGGAGAACATCATCGTGAAGATGATCCCGACCGCGGCGATCGAGGTTGCCGTCGGGATGATCACGCCGATCCGCCAGAAGGTGAGCGCGCGCAGGCTGGTGTTGAGCACCTGCGCGAGCGCGAGCGCCGCGAGGATCTGCGGGACGGTCGCGATCACGAAGATCGCGAAGGTGTTGAGCAGGCTGTTCCAGAAGTACTCGTCACCGACCAGCTCGGTGTAGTTGGCGAACCCGACCCACCCCTCGTTGCCGCCCAGCAGGCTCCAGTCGTGCAGCGACACCCAGAGCGTGTATCCGAGCGGGAAGAGCCCGAAGATGCCGAAGAGCACGAAGAACGGGGCGATGAATACGTAGGGCGCGCCGTTGATGTCGAACCGAGCGAGCCGGTCGCGCAGGTGCATGGAGTGCTCCTGAGGTCGAGGGGGCGGACAGAGGTGGCGTCGTGGCGCCCGCGTCGCGGTAGGGGTCGCGGCGCGGGCACCACGGGCTCGGAGGTCTCGAGACCAGGTCGTACGACCTAGCCTGCGGCCTTCTCGGCATCGCTGACCGCCGTCGACCAGGCCTCAGACGAGCTGCGCTGGCCGTTCTCGACCGACCGCATCGCGTTCTCGACCGCATCGCGGACGGGCTGGTTCTTCGCGCCGAGGAAGACCGGCTCGAGGTTGGCGGCGCCGGCGACGAACAGCTGTCCGACCGGTGCGTCGCTGAAGTACGGGTTCGTGGCCTCCTGGAGCGCAGGATCCTCGTACAGGTTCGGGTTGGACGGCAGGTTGCCGACCTCCTTGAACGCGGCGAGCTGGCCGTCGGCGCTGCTGAGGAACTTCACGAGCTCGATCGCGACGTCCTGGTTCTCGCTGGCCTCGGGCACGGCGAGCCACGATCCGCCCCAGTTGCCGCTGCCGCCCGGCACGGTGGCGATGTCCCACTTGCCAGCGTTCTCCTCGCCGGCCTGGTCCTTGATGTAGCCCGTCATCCAGGCGGGGCAGGCGATCGTGGCGAAGTCGCCGTTCTTGAACCCGGCGTTCCACTCCGGCGAGAACGACTTGAGCTCGGCGGAGATGCCCTTCTCGTCCATCTCGAGAGCCTTGTCCCACGCGGCCTTGACGGCGGGGTTGCTCTCGATCACGAGCTCGCCATCGCGGTCGAAGTAGGTGTGGTCGGCGCCCTGCATGAGGATCGAGTTGTACGTGTTGGTGGCGCTGTCGATGAACTTCGCCTTGGCGTCGCCGATCCCGTCCTGGAACTTCTCGCCGGTCGCGATGAACGCGTCCCAGGTCGGCCAGAGCGCAGCCACCGCCTCGCGGTCGGTGGGCAGTCCGGCCTTCTCGAACAGGTCGCGGCGGTAGCACATCGCAAGCCCGCCGACGTCCGTCCCGAGACCGATGGTGGTCTCGCCGTCGGCCGTGGTGGCGCCCTCGAACTTCCAGGGCAGGTACTGGTCGGTGAGGTCGTTCGCGCCGTGGTCCTGCAGGTTGACGAACTTGTCGGCGCTCGCGAGGAAGTTGACCGCCTGACCCTCCTCGATGGCCACCACGTCGCCCGCGCCGGTCCCCGCAGCGATGCGCTGGGTGAGTGCGGTGTTGTACTTCCCGAGGTCGCCCTCGGCGGTCTCGACGATCTTGACGCCCGGGTGCTCCTTCTCGAACTGCTTGTAGAGCTCGGTGTACCCGAACTTCCCGAACAGGTTCACGCGAAGCGTGACGTCTTCTCCGGACTCGTTGTCCGAGTCCGAGCCGCCACATGCGGTGGCGAGCATGGACAAGCTGGCGAGCGCGGCTGCCCCAGCCAGCCAGCGCGAACGGCGTGTGTGTGACACGGTGACCCTCTCCTTCGCCGCTCCCGCCGGTGGGAGCGCTCCCATGCACTGTGGCCTGGCTCACACCTTAGGGTCAAGAGCGTTGGGAGCGCTCCCATGCGTCGTTACGCAACCGTGATCACTCCCGCCGTCCTCACACTTTCCGTTGGCCCCAACGGAAAGTGCCTGCCCCACCGGAACCGTCCGGTGGGGCACGCGCGCTTCGTTGGCCCCAACGGAAAGTGGAGGGGCGCGGGGCGGTCGGGGCGGGAGGTAAGCGCTCGCTCGGTACGCTCGGCCGCATGACCGTACGTACGGGCGATCGCGTCCTTGTCACCGGTGCCGCCTCCGGGCTCGGCCTCGCGCTCGCGACCAGGCTCGCCGAGCGGGGCTGCCGCGTCCTCGCCACCGACGTCCACCCCGAGACTCCCGACGCCGTCTCCGCCCTCGGCGACCGCGTCACGTACCGGCCCCTCGACGTCCGCAGCGACGCCGACTGGGATGCCGCCCGCGCGTGGGTCGAGGACACCTGGAAGGGCATCGACCTCGTCGTCAACAACGCCGGCGTCGCGTCGGGCGGGAGGATCGAGCTCACGACCACCGACGAGTGGGACTGGATCACTCAGATCAACCTGCTCGGCGTCGCCCGCGGCTGCCGGACCTTCGCGCCAATGCTCAAGGCGCAGCGCACCGGACACCTCGTGAACACCGCCTCGGCGGCAGGGCTGGTCCATCCGCCGCGCATGAGCGAGTACAACGCGGTGAAGGCGGGGGTGGTCGCGCTGAGCGAGACGCTGCGGTGGGAGCTCGAGCCGTACGGGGTCGCGGTCTCGGTGATCTGCCCGACGTTCTTCAAGACCAACCTCGCCGACTCGATCCGCAGCGCCGACCCGACCGCCGAGGCGTCCGCCCGCACGCTCATCGACGGCTCGAAGCGCAGCGCCGACACCGTGGCACGCGAGGTGCTGAAGCAGCTCGACGCAGGCAAGCACCTGATCCTGCCCGACCGTGAGGCCCGCGCGGCGTATGCGGTGAAGCGGTTCGCACCGTGGCTGTACGCCGCCGCGATGCGTCGCGCCGCGCGCAAGGCCGCTGCGGACGAGGCAGCCGCCGGCGGTGCCCGCACCACGGGCGCGCAGGTGGTTCGGTGAGCGCGATCTACCTGGTCCGGCACGGGCAGGCGTCGTTCGGCGCCGACGACTACGACCAGCTGTCCGAGCGTGGCTACGCGCAGGCGACGGCACTCGGTCAGTCCTGGGAAGCCTCGGCCTTCCTTCCCGCGCACGCGGTCGCAGGCTCTATGAAGAGGCACGCGCAGACGGCGATCGCCGCGCTCGACGCCGCGGGTCCGTCCGACGGCTACGACGTGGACGGAGGCTGGGACGAGTTCCCGCACGAGTCGGTCGTGGAGGCGTACGCCCCGGGGTTCGTGAGCGAGGACCCCAAGGAGTTCCAGAGGATCTTCGTCTCGGCGGTCGGGCGCTGGGCGGGGGGCGAGCACGACGACGAGTACCTCGAGCCGTACGCCCACTTCACGGCCCGGGTCCTCGGCGCCTTCGACCGTCTCGCCGACTCCCTCGGCAGCGGCGAGAGCGCCGTCGTGTTCACCTCCGGTGGACCGCTCGCCGTCGTCGCCGCGCACCTGCTCGCCGGTGACGCGCCGGAGTGGACCCCGCAGGCGCATGCCCTCTGGCCGCGGCTCAACACGGTCACGATCAACGCGGGCGTGACGACCGTCGTCACCGGATCGTCGGGTCGCACGCTGCTGTCGTTCAACGAGCACACCCACCTACCTCCCGACCTCGTCACCTACCGCTGACTGGAGCGACATGCGCAAGACGATCCTCATCACAGGCGCCAGCTCTGGACTCGGAGCCGGCATGGCCCGCGTCTGGGCCGCCAAGGGCCACGACCTCGCCCTCACCGCACGCCGCCTCGACCGTCTGGAAGCGCTCAAGGCCGAGCTCGAGGCCGCACACCCGACGATCCGGGTCGTCGTCCATGCGCTCGACGTCACCGACCACGAGCAGGTCTTCGCCGTCGTCAAGCGCGCCGCCGATGACCTCGGCGGGCTCGACCGCGTCGTCGTCAACGCCGGGCTCGGCAAGGGCGCCCGGATCGGGACCGGGAAGTTCGAGGCCAACCGCGAGACCGCCGAGACCAACTTCGTCGCTGCGCTGGCGCAGTGCGAGGCGGCGATGGAGCACTTCTACGAGCGGCGCTCCGGCCACCTCGTGGTGGTTTCCTCGGTGTCGGCGATGCGCGGGATGCCGAGCTCGATGACGACGTACGCCGCGACGAAGGCCGGCATCGCGCTCCTCGCCGAGGGCATCCGCTCGGACCTGGTGAACCGCAAGGGCCACGACATCGCCGTCACGACCGTGTTCCCCGGCTATATCGCGTCGGAGATGAACGACAAGGTCGAGCAGAAGCCGAAGGGCATGGTCGACACGGAGACCGGCTCGCGTGCCCTCGTCGCCGCGATCGACAGCGAGAAACCCGAACGCATCGTGCCGGCGTGGCCATGGCGTCCGGTCGCGTTCCTGATCCGCCACCTGCCTCTCGGGATCGTCCGCCGCATGGTCTGAGCCAGGGTGGGTACGCCTCGGGTGAATCGACCGAGGGGGAGACCGTGCGTGCCACGCTGCTCAACTGCTCGCTGAAGAGATCGCCCGAACCGTCGCACACCCAGATGCTCGCCGAGTCCGTCGTCGCGGCGATGAAGGGGTGGGGCGTCGAGACGACGTCGTACCGCCTCGTGGACCTGCGGCTCGCGCACGGGGTCGCGACCGACCTCGGTGCGGGCGACGACTGGCCGAGAGTGCACGCCGCGATCACGACGAGCCAGATCCTGATCGTCGCGACGCCGACGTGGGTCGGGCATCCGAGCTCGCTCGCCCAGCAGGCGATCGAGCGGATGGACGCGATGATCGCCGAGACCGACGAGGACGGCCGCCCGATCGCGTACGACCGGGTGGCGGGCGTCGTCGTCACCGGCAACGAGGACGGCGCGCACCACGTGATCTCCGAGATCGCAGGCGCGCTCGTCGACATCGGGTTCACCATCCCCGGCCAGGCCTGGACGTACTGGAACCGTGGCCCCGGGCCGGGCCCGTCCTTCAGCGAGATCTCGGAAGGCCACGCCTGGTCATACGCGACCGGTCGGACGATGGCCTCGAACCTCGTCTCGGTCGCGAAGGCGCTGGCCGACCGGCCGATGCCCGTCACCGTTGGTTGAGCCTGTCGAAACCGCGCCTGCCGTTGGTTGAGCCTGTCGAAACCGCCATGCTTCGATGGACCCATGACCGACACCCCGGACCCCTCCGACAACTCGGCCCGCGCGATCGCCGCCGCCGAGGCGCTCGGCCTCGCGCACACCGTCACGCGGCACGGACGCGTGCGCTCGCTGGAGGAGGCCGCGGCCGCACGAGGGATCGCCCCGCGCGCCCTGGTCAAGACGCTGGTGGTCCGCGTGCGCGAGGGCGACTACCGCTTCGTCATGGTGCCGGGCGACCGCGAGTTCTCGTGGCCCAAGCTGCGTGCGTTGCTGGGCGTCAACCGCGTCTCGATGCCCGACGCGGACACGGCGCAGGCGGTCACCGGATACGAGCGGGGCACGATCACGCCACTCGGGAGCACGACGGCGTGGCCGGTGGTGATGGATGCAGGGATCGCGGGTGAGATCTCGGTCGGCGGTGGCGGCCACGGGGTAGGCCTCACCGTGGACGCCGACGCGCTGGCCGACGTCCTCGGCGCGCAGCGCGCCGACATCAGCGAGTAGCGCCGTCGCCCTCGTCGTCGGGGTTCGCAGCGTCGACGAGCACGTCGACATTCGCGCGGGGGAACCCGGCGAGACCGGCGAGGACGCCGAGCGGCACCTCGGCGGCCATCGGGTTGTCCGTGAGCGCCGCGCCCCCTCCGAACGCCCTCGCGAGGAGCGGGCCGCCGACCGGGTCGGCACTCCACTCGGCGACCGTCGACTCGGCACTCAGCGGGGTCCGGACCCGCGTCCCCTCCACCGTGACCGTGATGCTGCGCCGCAGGTCTGCCGACGAGGCGCCGATCGACACGGTGAACGTGCCGGGCTCGACCACCCACCGGCGCAGGACGGGGTGCCAGTACGCGAACGCGCGCGGGCCGAGCTCCAGCACGACCCGCTGCGACGCGCCGGGGTCGAGCGTGACCCGGGCGAACCCCTTGAGCTCACGCTCGGGCCGCGCGACGGGCGACTCGAGGTCGCTGACGTAGACCTGCACGACCTCCGTACCCGTACGCGAGCCTGTGTTCGTGACGGTCACCGACACCGTCGCCCGCACCTCGTCGCCCTCGCCCGCGACGTCGACGGCCAGGTCGCCCTGGGCGAACGTCGTGTAGCCGAGGCCGTGGCCGAACGGGTACGCCGGCGGGATGTGCTTCACGTCGTAGTACCGGTAGCCGACGAAGACACCTTCGCCGTAGCGGGAGTGGCCGAGGTGACCGGGGAAGTCGAGGTAGGCCGGGGTGTCCTCGAGGCGGAACGGGATCGTCTCGGCCAGCCGTCCGGTGGGCTCGGCACGGCCGGAGAGCAGGTCGGCGATCGCGGAGCCGACGGCCTGACCGGCGAGCCATGCCTCGAGCAGGGCAGGCACCTCGCGCGACCACGCGACGGGGGTGATGATGCCTCCGTTGGCGAGCACCACCACGACCCGCGGGTTGGCGGCGACGAGCTCCTGGACCAGCTCGACCTGGGCGGGCGGCAGATCCAGGTGCGTGCGGTCGTACCCCTCCGACTCGTACGACTCGGGCAGCCCCAGCAGACACACGACCGTACGGTCGGCGCGTGCGGCCTCGACGGCGGCCGCCCGCAGCGTCCGGTCCTCCTCGGGCGTGCCGTCGAGGGTGTAGCCCGGCTCGAAGGGGAGGTCGGCGCCCCACGTCGCGCGCAGCGCGTCCAGCGGGACGTCGACCTGCGTCGGATTGACCCGTGAGGATCCCGAGCCTTGGAAGCGCGGGGTGCGGGCGAGCTCGCCGACGACGAGCACGTCGGCCGACTCGCTCAGCGGCAGCAGGGGAGCACCACCGACGGGGTCGTTCTTGAGCAGCACCGACCCTGCGACTGCGGCCTCGCGAGCGAGCTCGTGATGGGAGAGGCGGGCCTCCTCGGAGAAGGTGTTCTTTTCGTCGGGATCGTCGTCCCCGGCTGCCGCCCCCGCGCGCGCGACCAGCGCCAGCACCCGGCGTACGGCCTCGTCGACCACGGACTCCGAGAGCGTCCCGGCGTGGACGGCGTCCACGACCGTGTCATCGTCCCCGAACGGCGGCATCGCCAGGTCGGTGCCGCCCCGCAGCGCCGCCGCCCGGTCGTGCACGGCGCCCCAGTCGGAGACCACGACGCCGTCGAAGCCCCAGGTGTCGCGCAGCACGTCGCGCAGCAGCCACGCGTTCTCGGTGGCGTACGTGCCGTTGATCTTGTTGTACGAGGCCATCACCGTCCACGGGTCGCCGGCGGTGACGACGCGCTCGAACGCGGCCAGGTAGATCTCGTGCAGCGTCCTCTCGTCCACGTCGGCCGACAGCCGCATGCGGTCGGTCTCGGCGTTGTTGGCCGCGAAGTGCTTCACCGAGGCGCCGACGCCCTGGGTCTGCAGGCCGCGGACGAACGCGAGGCCGAGCTCGCCGGACAGGTACGGATCCTCCGAGAGGTACTCGAAGTTGCGTCCGCACAGCGGTGAGCGCTTGATGTTCACGCCGGGCGCGAGGACGACCGAGACGCCTTCGGCACGCGCCTCGCGGGCGATCGCGGCCGCGACGCGCTCGACGAGGTCGGGGTCCCAGGAGGACCCCAGCGTCGTCGCCGTCGGGAAGCAGGTGGCGGGCACGCTCTGGCCCATCCCGAGCGAGAGTCCGCTCTCGCCCGCCTGCTTGCGGAGCCCGGTCGGCCCGTCGGCCAGCATGATCGCCGCGACGCCGGCCTCCTCGACCGGCTGCGTGTGCCAGAAGTCGCTCCCCGAGGTGAGCGAGGCCTTCTGCTCCAGGGTCAGTCGCGCGACAGGGTCTCCTGTGCGCACGGAATCGTCCCCCGACATCGTCCCCCCGATCGACGTGTGAACCTGTCGGTGACTGTAACCACGCGACGGGGTTCGCGCAGATCACCCGGTCTCACCAGCGGTTGCTGGCCTCCTCGGCCCATCCCACGAGCCCGTCGAGCGCCAGGGTGGTGCCGTCGTCGGCGCGCGCCGTGCCCGCCCACGTCCCGAACGCCTGGTGGGTGGAGTTGCCGAGGACCACGAGCTCGGTGCGCGCCTCGCGGACGTGCTCGGGGACAAAGGTCGCGTCCACGCCGTCGCCGGTGACCCGCCACGGTGCACGCCAGTCGTCGCGGTCGTACGACCAGGTGAGCGTGGCTCCGATCTTGTGGACGATGCCGTCGACGACGATCGCGTTCTCGGTCGACCCGGTGCCGTCGGTCCACCGGCCGCCGAGCTGGACGGCATTGCCGCCGGGACCGGATCCGGCGCCCCAGTTCCAGGTCATCCGGTACGGCCAGACGCCGCGCCCGTGGTCGAGCACGGCGTACGCGTCGGTGAGCGGGTGAGCGACACCGTCGATCCCGAGCGTGCCGCGTACGGGGCGGGCGAGGTCTTTGACCGTGTACTGGAACCGGCGCGTGCTCCACGGCACGACCACGCCCATCGACTCGTGACCCTCCGGCTGCTCGACCGTGAGTGTGAGCGTGATCTGCGGCGAGGTGGCACGGATCGTCGTCGGACCCGTCGTGCCGGCGGTGGGCTGGTCGATGTCGACCGTCAGGTCCTTCGCGACCACCGCGACGCGTCCGCTGCCGGCCCGGTCGGGCAGGGCGACGCCGCGCCCGAGCGGGACGGTGACGTCGTGACGCCACTCCTGGCCGCTGCGGCGGTCCAGGACGTACAGGCCGTGCACGGCGGCGTAGTCGAGCGACGACACCTGGATGCCGATCACGTGGGTGGGGGAGACCACCCCCCAGTACTCCCAGCGCTTCGTACGCCCCCAGCCGCGGAGGTTCGCGCGGTGCAAGGGCCGTCGCGTCCAGCCGACGGCGTCGGGGTTCAGGCGGCCGTCGGGGCCGCAGAGGTCGACGGGGCTGGTGATCTCACGCTCGGGCATGGCGTCACGGTAGTGCGCGGGTCACGCTCACCGGATCGCCGACCTGAAGCGTCCCGATCGTGGTCGGGACCATGCGGACACCGAACCACGTGACCCCGTCCCACTTTCGCGTGCGCGACAGCGTCCGGATCGGTTCCTTGCCGCGTACGAGCGTCCGCGGGTCGATCAGCGTGATCGCGCAGCGGTCGCAGAGCTCGGCGAAGCGGAACGGGACGTCGCCGAGCGTGACCGTACGCCAGCCGTCCTCCTCGAACGGGGCGAGCTCGTCGGGGTCGGCCTCCACGACGACGTTGGGGCGAAACCGGCGCATGGAGAGCGGATTCGGGTCCGGGGTCTCGGCGACCCACGCGTTGAGCTGGTCGAGCGAGGACGTGGTGGTGAGGAGGATCGGTGCGGTGTCGGCGAGCGTCAACGGCTCGCCGCTCGTCCCTCCGTGGGTCGCCGACATCGGGCGGAGGGTGGGGTCCTCCTGCCACACGAGCCGAGCCGCGGTGCCGATCGCCTTGGAGATCCACGTCTCGGCATCCTCGCCCGCGTACCGCAGGGCGTCCTGGCGGGAGATGCCGACGGGGATGTCGACACCGTGCACCGGTCGAGGCGCGAGGAGGTCGGGGAGGCCGCCGGAACGCAGGAGGAGACCGTCGACCGTCGGGGTGGCGTGCACGGCGAGGATCCGGGGGTGGGCGAGGGCGTCGACCTTGCGGCCGTCCGGTCCGATCACGAGCCACCGCCGGTCGCCGGCTAGACCCCACGGTTCGACCGTCGCGCGGTCCACGTCGTGAGGGGCGGTGGACTTGACGGGATAGAGGTGCAGGGACGCGATGCGCACGGGGTCAGCGTAGGGGCGCAGCGGGCTGCGCCTCGACCGCATTCCTGGGCGGGTGGGCCTTTCGCAGAAAAAGACAGGGTTGACTGTTTGTTAGTTGCGGAGCGATGATGAGGGCGTGACCGCGACCACACGCACGACGCAGGGCGAGCGCAGCCGCCTCATGCGCCAGCGGCTGCTGGAGGCGACCGTCGACTCGCTCGTCGAGCTCGGCTGGTCGGGCACCAGCACGACCGTCGTCTCGCAGCGCGCCGGCGTCTCGCGCGGAGCGCAGCTGCACCACTTCCCGAGCAAGCAGGCCCTCGTCATCGCTGCCGTCGACCACCTGACCGAGCGGCGCCGCGACGACCTCGCCGCAGCCGTGCGAGGGCTGCCGGCCCAAGGTCGTACGCGGGCGGTGCTCGACGTGCTCGCCGCACAGTTCGTCTCGCCGGTCTTCTTCGCGGCGCTCGAGCTGTGGGTCGCCGCCCGCACCGACGACGAGCTGCGGGCCGCAGTCGGCCCGTTGGAGCGCCGCGTCGGCCGCGAGACCCACGCCTACGCGGTCGACCTGCTCGGCATCGACGACAACCGGGGCCGCAACCGGCAGCTCGTCCAAGCCACCCTCGACCTCATGCGCGGGCTCGGGCTCGCCGCCTCTCTCTCGGATGACACCGCACGCCGCACGTCGATCCTCGACGCGTGGGCGATCACCCTCGACACGGAGCTGGAACGCTGATGAGCACCGACACCTCGCCCGACCCGACGCCCGACGCGGCCCGCCACGCGGTCCTCGAGGCCGTCCTCGCCGACCTCCACGCGGAGAGCCAGCAGCTCGACGCGATCGTCGCCGACCTGGACGACGCCGGATGGGCCACCGCGACGCCCGCGCCGGGCTGGGACGTCGCGCACCAGATCGCACACCTGCACTGGACCGACAGCGCCTCGCTCGCGGCGATCGAGGGCGGCGAGGCGTTCGCGACACTGATCAAGAACGCGGTCGAGAACCCGACCGGCTACGTCGACGCCGAGGCCGACCGGCTCGCCGCGCTCGCGCCGCAGGAGCTGCTCGCCACATGGCGCGACGGGCGCCGACAGCTGGCCGACGCTCTCCGGGCGGTGCCCGCGGGCGAGAAGATCGCCTGGTTCGGCCCGCCGATGAGCCCGGCCTCAATGGCGACCGCACGGCTGATGGAGACCTGGGCGCACGGACGTGACGTCGCGGAGGCCTTCGGCATCGAGCTGCCGCGCACCGCCCGCGCGAAGCACGTCGCGAACCTCGGTTTCCGTACCCGCGCCTTCGCCTATCTCGTCCGCGGTCGCGACATCCCCTCGACACCGGTCCGTGTCGAGCTCGTCGGCACCGACGGCGAGACGTGGGCGTGGGGGCCGGAGGACGCCGAGGACCGCGTCACCGGCGACGGCTACGACTTCGCGCTGCTCGCGACGCGCCGTCGTACCCGCGACGACGTCGACGTGGTCGCCCACGGTGCCGCCGCCGACGAGTGGCTCGACATCGTGCAGGCCTTCGCGGGGCTCCCGGGTCCCGACCCGGTGCCGGTGGGGTCTCGACAGGCTCGACCGGCGGAAGGTGCGGCTCGACCGGCGGAGGGGTCTCGACAGGCTCGACCGGCGGAGGGGTCGGCATGATCCGCATCGGCAACTGCTCGGGCTTCTACGGCGACCGTCTCGCGGCGATGCGCGAGATGCTCACCGAGGGTGACCTCGACTACCTCACGGGCGACTACCTCGCCGAGCTCACGATGCTCATCCTCGGCCGCGACCGCCTCAAGGACCCTTCGCTCGGCTACGCCAAGACGTTCGTCCGCCAGATGACCGAGTGCATGGGCCTGGCCAAGGAGCGCGGTGTCCGCATCGTCACCAACGCCGGCGGTCTCAACCCCGCAGGGCTCGCCGACAAGCTGCGCGAGATCGCTGCCGAGCAGGGGCTCGAGATCGTCGTCGCCCATGTCGAGGGCGACGACCTGCGTCCGCGCGCCGACGAGCTCGGCCTCGTCGGACACGGCGGACAGCCGCCGATCACCGCCAACGCCTATCTCGGCGCGTTCGGCATCGCCGCGGCGCTCGAGGCCGGCGCGGACGTCGTCGTGACCGGTCGTGTCACCGACGCGTCGGTTGTCGTCGGGCCTGCCATCCACGCGTACGGGTGGGGGCGTGAGGACTACGACGCGCTCGCCGGCGCCGTGGTCGCCGGGCACGTCGTCGAGTGCGGGGCGCAGGCGACGGGCGGCAACTTCTCCGGGTTCGCGACGCTCGACCCCAAGGTCCTGCTGCACCCCGGCTTCCCGATCGCGGAGGTCGCGTCGGACGGCAGCAGCGTCATCACCAAGCACGAGGGGACCGGGGGCGTGGTCACCGTCGACACCGTCACGGCCCAGCTCGTGTACGAGATCGGCGGGCCCGCGTACGCCGGACCAGACGTCGTCACCCATCTGGACTCGATCGTCCTCACGCAGGACGGCGAGGACAGGGTGGCCGTCTCCGGTGTACGCGGGTCCGCTCCGCCGGCGACCACGAAGGTCGCGCTCAACTCCTTCGGCGGGTTCCGCAACACCGTCGAGCTCGTGCTGACCGGCCTCGACATCGAGGAGAAGGCCGCGCTGGTGCGCCTCCAGGTCGAGGACGCGCTCGCGCAGTCGCCGGCCGGGATGCCGGACGAGGTCGTCTGGGACCTCGACCGCACGGACGTCGCAGACCCCCGGACCCAGGGGCAGGCGACGGCGCTGCTGCGCTGCCACGTGAAGGCGATGTCCCCCGACCCGGTCGGACGCGCGTTCTCGTCCGCGGCCGTCGAGCTCGCACTGGCCTCGTACCCGGGGTTCACCGTGACGCGACCGCCCGCAGCCGGGACCCCGTACGGGGTCTACACCCCAGCGTACGTGCCGCAGGAGCTCGTGCCGCACACCGTCGTGCTCGCCGACGGCACGCGAATCGACGTGCCACCACCGGCGGGCCTCGAGACGTCGTCGCCGGGTGTCGATACGTCCTTGCCTAGCGGCTCGGACTACTCGACCAACGGAGCCCGTAGCGAGACCACCCAAGCCGTCGCCCTCGGCCGGGTCGTGCATGCGCGCAGCGGCGACAAGGGGGGCGACGCCAACGTCGGCGTCTGGGTCCGCAGCGACGTCGCCGACCCCGACGCCGCGTACGCGTGGCTTGTCGACCTGCTCGACGCTGACACGTTCGTGACGCTGATCCCCGAGGCTGCGGGTCTCGACCTCGAGATCCACTCGCTGCCCAACCTCCGCGCGGTCAACGTCGTCGCCCACGGCTTCCTCGGCGACGGCGTGGCCGCCTCCACCCGGTTCGACCCGCAGGCCAAGGCGCTCGGCGAGTGGCTTCGCGCCCGTGTGGTCGACGTTCCTGAGGAGCTCCTGCGATGACCGCTGCCCCGTACGACGCCTGGTCGACGCCCGAGCGCACGGCGCTGCGCGACGCGGTCACGCGCTTCACGACCCACGAGATCGTCCCGAACCTGGCCGGGTGGGAGGACGACGGCGAGATCCCGCGCGAGCTGCACAAGAAGGCGGCGGCCGCCGGGTTCCTCGGCATCGGCTTCCCCGAGGACGTCGGTGGACAGGGCGGTGACGTCGTCGACATCTCCGTGCTCACCGAGGCGGTCATCGAGTCGGGAGGATCGTCGGGCCTGATGGCCGCGCTGTTCACCCACGGCATCGCACTGCCTCACATCGTGTCCGCGCACCTCTCAGCGCCGTCCGAGCGCAGCGCGGCGCTCGTCGACCGCTACGTCCGCCCGACGCTCGCAGGGGAGATGATCGGCGCGCTCGGCGTGACCGAGCCGAGCGGTGGCTCCGACGTCGCGAACCTGCGCACACGCGCCGCGCGTGAAGGCGACGGGTACGTCGTCAACGGCGCCAAGACCTTCATCACCTCCGGTGTTCGCGCCGACTTCGTGACGACGGCCGTCCGGACCGGTGGCGACGGGTTCGGCGGCATCTCGCTGCTCGTCGTCGACAAGGGCACTCCCGGCTTCACAGTGCAGCGCCCGCTGCGCAAGATGGGCTGGCACTGCTCTGACACCGCCGAGCTGGCGTTCGACGATGCCCGTGTCCCTGCCGAGAACCTTGTCGGTGAGGAGAACGGCGGCTTCGTCCTCGTCATGCAGCAGTTCGTCAATGAGCGCCTCAGCTTGGCGGTGCAGTCGTACGCGACCGCGCAGCGCGCACTCGACCTCGCGGTCGCGTACGCGAAGGAGCGCGAGACGTTTGGTCGTCCGCTCGCGAGCCGCCAGGTGATCCGCCACAAGCTGGTCGAGATGCACCGCGCGACGACGACGGCACGGGCGTACACGCGCCAGGTCGTCGAGCGTGCCGCCGCCGCGTCCGCGGGCGCGGACGTCGACCCGATGCGCCTGGCCGCCGACGCCGCGATCGCCAAGAACGACGCCGTCGCGGCCTGCGCGTTCGTGGTGGACGAGGCAGTGCAGATTCACGGTGGCATGGGATACATGCGCGAGTCCGAGATCGATCGCCACTACCGCGACGCGCGCATCCTCGGCATCGGGGGCGGCGCGACCGAGGTCATGAACGACCTGGTCGCCAAGATCCTGGGGTTCTGATGGAGAGGTCTCGACACGCTCGACCGCCGGGAAGGGGGCATCCTGCCGACGGTGACTGGTCGCCGTTGCGCAGCGCCCGCATGAGCCGACAGCGGCTCGTGGGCGAGCCGTTCGCCTCGCCGGTCGACGTGGTCGAGTGGCTGGGCGCGGTGCAGGCGCAGGAGTACGTCGACGCCGGCTGGGCGCTGTCGCAGCGCAGCGAGGATGCTCCCACCGCGGGCGAGGTCGAGGCGCTGGTCGCGTCCGGCGAGATCCTGCGGACGCACGTGCTGCGTCCGACGTGGCACTTCGTCCGGCCGGCCGATGCCCGCTGGATGCTGGAGCTCACGGGTCCGCGGGTGGTCCGCACGATGGCATCGGCATGGCGCGCGACCGGCCTCGACGAGCCGGATGAGCGTGCGAGGGTGCTCGATGCCGTCGCAGAGGTCCTCGGTGACGGCGAGCACCTCACCCGCAAGCAGCTCGCCGAGCGGCTCGAGGCGAGTGGCGTCGACACGACCAAACGGATCAGCTTCATCACGCTCGCCGCGGAGCTGGAGCGGGTCGCGATCAGCGGGGCACCGCAGGGCAAGCAGCAGACGTTCGCGGCGTTCGACGACCGGGTGCCGGCGTCGGACCCGCTGGAGCACGACGAGGCGGTGGCCCGTCTGGCGGAGCGCTACCTGCGCAGCCACGGGCCGGCGACGCCGCACGACCTGTCGTGGTGGGGCGGCATCACGGTCACCGACGCGCGTCGCGGGTACGAGGCGGCGGGCGCGGCGTCGTACGAGGCCGAGGGGCTGACGTACTACGAGCTGCCGGGTCTCGAGACGTCCTCGACCGGCGGGGAGGGCATCAGCCATCTGCTTCCTCCGTACGACGAGTACCTCATCTCGTACAAGAACCGCCAGGCCGTCGACGCCAGCGAGGACTACGTCCGCGAGCCGATCGAAGGCCTCTTCTTCTGGGGCCTCGCCCTCGACGAGGGGCGCGTCGTCGGCGGCTGGAAGTGGTCCCGCCCCACGCGCAAGGACGACCCGGTGCGGCTCACCCTCACGCTCCTCACCCCCACGACCTCGGCCGTCCGCGACAGGTTCGCGGTGCAGGCCGATCGCTTCTCCCGATACCTCGACATCCCCGTCGAGCTGACCATGGAGGCACCACGATGACGACGACGGTGGACACCGCGTCACCCACGTACACCGACAACCGCGAGGCGTTGCTCGAGAAGATCGACGACCTCGCCGAGCAGCATGCGAAGGCGCTCGCGGGCGGCGGTGAGAAGTACGTCGCCCGCCACCACAAGCGTGGCAAGCTCCTCGCGCGCGAGCGAATCGAGCTGCTGATCGACGAAGGCGCACCGTTCCTCGAGCTGTCGACGCTCGCGGCGTGGGGGACCGACTTCCCCGTGGGCGGCTCGCTCGTCGCCGGCATCGGCGTCGTCGAGGGCGTCGAGTGCATGATCATCGCGAACGACCCGACCGTGAAGGGCGGCTCCAGCAATCCGCTCACGGTCAAGAAGGGCCTGCGCGCCGCGCAGATCGCGGCCGAGAACCGGCTCCCGACGATCAACCTCGTCGAGTCCGGCGGCGCCGACCTGCCGACCCAGAAGGACATCTTCATCCCCGGCGGCGCGACGTTCCGCAACATCACCAGGTCGAGCGCCGCGCGCGTCCCGACGGTCGCGCTGGTGTTCGGCAACTCGACCGCCGGTGGTGCGTACGTCCCGGGCATGAGCGACTACGTCGTGATGGTCAAGGAGGGCGCGAAGGTCTTCCTCGGCGGGCCGCCGCTGGTCAAGATGGCGACCGGCGAGGAGTCCGACGACGAGTCGCTCGGCGGTGCCGAGATGCACGCCCGCGTCTCGGGTCTCGCTGACTATCTCGCGGTCGACGAGTACGACGCGATCCGCCTCGGCCGTCAGATCGTCCGCCGCCTGAACTGGCGCAAGCAGGGCCCGGCACCGAAGGCCTCGTACGCGGAGCCGGCCTTCAACCCCGAGGAGCTGCTCGGCATCGTCCCGAGCGACCTCAAGGTCCCGTTCGACCCGCGCGAGGTGATCGCCCGCATCGTTGATGGGCCCAGTGTGGACGGCGGAACGGGGTTCGACGAGTTCAAGCCGCTCTACGGCACGTCGCTCGTGACCGGGTTCGCGCAGATCCACGGCTACCCGATCGGCATCCTCGCCAACGCCCAGGGCGTGCTGTTCAGCGAGGAGGCGCAGAAGGCGACGCAGTTCATCCAGCTCGCCAACCAGATCGACACGCCACTGCTGTTCCTGCACAACACGACCGGCTACATGGTCGGCGCCGAGTACGAGCAGGGCGGCATCATCAAGCACGGCGCGCAGATGATCAACGCCGTCTCCAACTCGACGGTGCCGCACATCTCCGTCGTCATGGGCGCCTCGTACGGGGCCGGCCACTACGGCATGAGCGGGCGCGCGTACGACCCGCGCTTCATGTTCAGCTGGCCCAACGCGAAGTCGGCGGTGATGGGCCCGGCGCAGCTCGCCGGCGTGATCTCGATCGTCGCGCGCGGTGCCGCCGAGGCGAAGGGCATGCCGTACGACGAGGACGGCGACAAGCAGATGCGCGCCTTCGTCGAGAAGCAGATCGAGGAGCAGTCGCTGGCGTACTTCACCTCCGGGCTCCTCTATGACGACGGCGTGATCGACCCGCGCGACACCCGCACCGTGCTCGGCATCTGCCTGAGCGCGATCGCGACCGCGCCGATCGAAGGGGCCCGTGGCTACGGGGTGTTCCGGCTGTGACCGGCGCACGCCCCGTCCGCGATTCGGGCAATTCGGCACGAAATCGAGCGGCGAAAACAGTGGGGAACCGCCCAAATCGGGGACGAGACGGAGGAGAAAGATGATTCAGAAGGTGCTCGTCGCCAACCGCGGCGAGATCGCGCGCCGGGTCTTCGCGACCTGCCGTGCGCTCGGCATCGCGACGGTCGCGGTGCACTCGGACGCCGATGCGGACGCGCCGTTCGTGAAGGACGCAGACACGGCGGTCCGGTTGCCCGGCAACGCGCCCAGCGAGACGTACCTGCGCGGTGACCTCGTCATCGCCGCCGCACGCGCGACCGGTGCGGACGCGATCCACCCCGGGTATGGGTTCTTGTCGGAGAACGCGGAGTTTGCGGCAGCGGTCCGCGACGCGGGTCTGACGTGGATCGGCCCGGACCCGGACGCGATCGCCGCGATGGGCTCGAAGGTCCGCTCCAAGGAGCTGATGGCCGAGGCGGGCGGTCCGGTCGCCGGGCTGCTGGAGCCCGAGGCGATGACGACCTCCGACCTGCCGCTCGTGGTCAAGGCGTCCTCGGGTGGCGGCGGCCGCGGCATGCGTGTCGTCCGCGACCTCGACGCGCTGCCGGCGGCCCTCGAGCAGGCGGCGGCCGAGGCGGGCTCCGCGTTCGGTGACGCCACCGTGTTCGTCGAGCACTACCTCGAGCACGCGCGCCACGTCGAGGTCCAGGTGATGGCCGACGTGCACGGCACCTGCTGGGTGCTCGGCGACCGCGACTGCTCGCTGCAGCGGCGCCACCAGAAGGTCGTCGAGGAGGCGCCGGCGCCCGGTCTCTCGCAGGCGACCCGCGCGACGCTGCACGACGCGGCACGCGCGCTGGTCAAGCAGGTCGGCTACACCGGTGCCGGCACGGTCGAGTTCCTGGTCGCCGAGCGCGGCGCCGACCAGCCCGCGCTCGTCTCCTTCCTGGAGATGAACACCCGCCTGCAGGTCGAGCACCCCGTCACCGAGGCCGTCACGGGCCTCGACCTCGTGGCGCTCCAGATCGCCGTCGCCGAAGGGCGCGCGCTGCACGAGGCCACCGGACTCACCGAGCCGCCGACGTCCCGAGGCCATGCGATCGAGGTCCGCGTGTACGCAGAGGACCCGGCCGACGGCTTCGCGCCGCAGACCGGCACCGTACGAGCCTTCGACGTCCCCGGGGCCACCGTCCGCTTCGGCGCGCTCACCGGTTCGGGCCTGCGTCTCGACTCCGGCGTCGAGAGCGGCAGCGACGTCGGCATCCACTACGACGCGATGCTCGCCAAGCTCGTCGCGTACGGGCCCGACCGCGCGTCGGTGACCCGCATGCTGCGCGGCGCCCTCGACCGTACGACCGTGCACGGGGTCGCCACCAACCTCGATCTGCTGCGCGGCATCCTTGGCGCCCCCGAGTTCGCCGACGCGGCGGCGCTGAGCACCTTGCTGCTCGAGGAGGAGCTCGACGCCTGGTCGCAGGCCCGCGGCGACGACGCCGCCAAGCGCCGGTACGCGGTCGCTGCCGCGCTCGCGTCGGCCACCGCGGCAGCGAAGGCGGCGCCGGTGCTCTCGCGCATCCCCGCCGGGTTCCGCAACGTGCCGTCGCAGCCGATCACCGCGACGTACGCCGTCGCCGGCGAGGAGCTCGCCGTCGCGTACGCGTCGCGGCGCGGGCGGCTCGTCCCGGTCGGCGTGGACGAGGCGACGACTGCGGTGCACGTCGGCACGGACCGCGTGGTGCTGGTCTATGACGGCGTCGAGGAGACGTACGAGATCCGGCTCGGCGGGGGCGTCGTCGACGTGGACGGTCCGCAGGGCCCGCTCGACCTCGTGGTCGTGCCGCGCTTCACCGACCCCGCCGACCAGGTGGCCGAAGGGTCGCTGCTCGCGCCGATGCCCGGGTCCGTCGTGTCGGTCGCCGTGGAGCAGGGGCAGCCGGTCGCGAAGGGCGACGTCGTCCTCGTGCTCGAGGCCATGAAGATGCAGCACACCATCACCGCACCGACCGACGGCGTCGTCGTCGAGCTCGCGGTCACCGCGGGGAGCCAGGTCGAGTCCGGCGCCGTCCTCGCGGTGATCGACGACGCGGCCGCCCAGGAGAACGTCGAAGGAGAACCCGCATGACCACCACCGCATTCGCCGAGTCCGAGGAGCGCCAGGCGCTCCGCAAGGCCGTCTCCGACCTGGGCCGCAAGTATGGGCGCGACTACTTCAACACCGCCTACCGGGAGGGTCGCAAGACCACGGAGCTCTGGGAGGAGGCCGGCAAGCTCGGCTACCTCGGTGTCGCCGTCCCGGAGGAGTACGGGGGCGGTGGCGGCGAGATCGGTGACCTCGCCGCCGTGTGCGAGGAGCTGGCCGCGGCCGGCTGCCCGCTGCTGCTCATGGTCGTCTCGCCGGCGATCGTCGGCACGATCATCGCCCAGTACGGGACGGACGACCAGAAGCAGCGCTGGCTGCCCGGGCTTGCGGACGGGACGAGCACGTTCGCGTTCTCGATCACCGAGCCGGATGCCGGGTCGAACTCGCACAAGATCACCACGACCGCGTACCGGCAGGAAGACGGTGGCTGGCGCCTGACCGGTGGCAAGACCTTCATCTCCGGAGTCGACGAGGCGAGCCACGTCCTGGTCGTCGCCCGTACGGAGGACCACAAGACCGGCAACCTCAAGCCGGCGCTGTTCCTCGTGCCGACGGACACGCCGGGCTTCACGTGGCAGGAGATCCCGATGGGGATCGTCAGCCCGGAGAAGCAGTTCACGCTGTTCTTCGACGACGTCGTCCTGCCGCAGGACGCCCTCATCGGCAGCGAGGACGCCGGGATCGAGCAGCTCTTCGCCGGGCTCAACCCCGAGCGGATCATGGCGGCGTCCTTCGCCACGGGCACGGCGCGGCTCGCGCTCGAGCTCGCGACCGAGTACGCAAAGACCCGCCAGGTGTGGAAGGCGCCGATCGGTGCGCACCAGGCGGTCGCTCACCCGCTCGCGCAGACCCACATCGAGATCGAGCTGGCACGCCTCATGACGCAGAAGGCGGCCGCGCTCTATGCGGTCGGTGACCACATGGGCGCGGGCGAGGCGGCGAACATGGCGAAATACGCCGCCGGCGAGGTCGTGTGCGCGGCGGTGGACCGGGCCATCCAGACCCACGGTGGCAACGGGCTCGCCGAGGAGTACGGGCTCGTGCAGATGCTGGCGGGGTCGCGCCTGTCGCGGATCGCGCCCGTGAGCCGTGAGATGGTGCTCAACTTCATCGCGCAGTTCTCGCTCGGCCTGCCGAAGTCGTACTGATGCCCACGTCCGTCCCGTCCGGCCCCCACGTCGAAGGAGTCACCGCATGACCGAGCTCGTCCGCCTCGAGGTCGCCGACCAGGTCGCCACGATCACCCTGGACAGCCAGCACAACCGCAACGCCCTGTCGGCGCAGCTCGTCACGGAGCTCGTCGGGCACCTCGAGACCGCGGCCGCGGATCCCGACGCGCTCGTCGTCGTGATCGCGGCGGCCGGGCCGGTGTTCTGCTCCGGCGCCGACCTGTCCGAGGCGGCAGGTGGCGGCATGGTCGAGGGGGCGAAGGGCCTGGTTGCCCTGCAGCGCCTCATCGTCACCCTGCCGAAGCCCGTCGTCGTACGCCTGCACGGTCCGGTCCGCGCCGGCGGGCTGGGGATCGTGGGTGCGGCCGACGTCGTCGTCTGCGCCGACGACGTGACGTTCGCGTTCACCGAGGTACGCCTGGCGCTCGCGCCTGCCGTGATCTCGCTGACGACGCTCGAGCGCATGACGCCCCGTGCGGCGGCGCGGACCTTCCTGACGGGGGCGAAGTTCTCTGCGGCCCAGGCTGTGGAGTACGGACTCGTCACGGAGGCGGTCGCCCCCGATGCGCTCGACGCGGCGCTCGGCGAGATCCTCGACGGGCTCCGCAAGGCGTACCCGCAGGGTCTGCGCGAGACGAAGGCGCTCCTCAACGCCGACCTCGTCGCGCGGATCGACCGGCTGGGGGACGAGGTCGCCGAGCAGTCGGGCCGCCTCTTCGGGTCAGACGAGGCACGCACGGCGATGCTGGCGTTCCTCAACCGCAAGAAGAGCTGAATGCCACGACACCCGTGGGCACGACCGGTCCCCCGTCCGGTCGTGCCCACGGGTGTGCCCGGGGTCAGGCTGCCACGCCTGAGAGCAGATTATTAGAACACACGTACGATAGTCAAGAGGCTACGATCCGTCTGTGCAGGAGCTCAGTCGACGCCGCGTCCTCGCCGCGCTCGGCCTGCCCGTGCTCGCCGGGCTTTTCGGCTGCGTCCCGCGCGGATGGGACGCGCTGGACGAGACCGCGCTGACGATCGCGACGGGCAACCCCGGTGGCGTCTTCGTCCGCTACGGCCGTGCGCTGACGACGGTGATCGCGCGTGACCTCGACGGAGTGCGAGCTCGCACCCGGACCACCAACGCCTCGCTGGAGAACCTTCGCCTCGTCGCCGAGGGCGCGTGCGACGCCGGGTTCTCCCTCGGTGATGCAGCGGCCCACGCGGTCGCCCCCGCCGCGCCCGGCGGTGCAGCCCGGTCGTACGACCTCGTCGCACTGGCCCGGATGTACGACAGCTTCGTCCACCTCGTCGTCCGCGAGAACTCGCCGTACCGCCAGGTCTCGGACCTCGCGCGCGCCCGGATCGGCATCGGCGCCCACGGTTCCGGAACGCAGGTGATCGCGTCCCGCGTCCTCGAGGTCCACGACGTCCGCAGTCCCGGGGCGAGGTTCGTCGACGCCGCGCTCGAAACCTCGGCCGACGCGCTGAGGGCCGGCCGGATCGACGCCTTCTTCTTCGTGAGCGGGCTGCCCAACCAGGCGATCGCCGCGCTCGCCCGCGAGACGCCCGTCCGGCTCCTCGACCTCGGTGACGTCGTCGAGCCGATGGTGGCCGCGTTCGGCCCCCAGTACGTACGGGCGCCGATCCCGCCGTCGGCGTACGGCCTGCGCGAGGCGGTGAGCACGCTCAGCGTGAAGAACTACCTCGTCGCGAACCCGGCCTTGCCCGAGCCCTTGGCGTACGCGGTGACACGGATCGTGTTCGAGCGGCAGGACGAGATCGAGCGGCTCGAGCCAGGAGTCGGGCAGCCGACGCTCGGTGCGGCGATCTTCACCGCGCCGCTGGAGCTGCACCCCGGCGCGCTGCGCTACTACCGGGAGCGGGGCTCCTGAGGGTCACCCTCACCTCGAAGCCGCCGCCGGGCGGACGTCCGACCGCGAAGGTCCCCCCGAGCTGGACCACGTGGGCACGGACGATGGCGAGCCCGAGGCCGGTCCCGTGCACGTTCTGGTGCTGCGCGCCCCGGAAGAACCGGGCTCCGACCTTCGCAAGGTCCTCGTCGCGCACTCCGGAGCCGTTGTCGCGGACGCGGATCTCGACGGCTGCAGTCTCCGTGGCGTCGGCAGCCCTGATCGTGACCTCCCCGACCGTCACCTCGACGGGCGAGCCCAACGCGAACTTCGTCGCGTTGTCGAGTGTCGCGTCGAGGACGACATCGACGACCTCGACGGTCGCGAGGGCGAGGATCCGGTCCGGCGCGCCGACCGTCAGGCCGGGCACCGCCTGCTCCCAGATCCGGCAGCGGGCGCGGACGGCGGCGGCGACGTCCACCTCCGTCACCGGTGGTGGCTCGGCGCCGATCTGACCCAGGTCGAGCAGCGAGTCCACGATCCGCGTGAGGCGGTCGGTCTCGGCGAGGACGAGGTCGAGCTGTGCCGCATCCTCGGGCTCGGCGTCGGCGCTGAGGGTCTCGACGCGCAACCGCAGCGCCGTCAGCGGGTTGCCGAGCTGATGGGAGGCGTCTGCGACGAGGTCGCTCTGCTGGCGCTGCGCGACCTGGACGTGGTTGGCCATGGCGTTGAAGGAGGTCGCGAGCCGGCGCAGCTCGGGCGGACCGGCACTCGCGGGGACGCGCGTCGCCAGGTCGCCGTGCGCGACGCGGCGGGCGGCCTCGTCGAGGTCGTCGACCGGTCGGAGGATCCAACGCACGAGCGGGACGGCGACACCCACGGCGGCGACGAGAAGGACGGCGAGGCCGGCGACGACCAGCAGGGCGAGCCGGGCCGCGACGTCGTCGCGCACCCCCTGCGTCGGCGCCTCCATGAGGACCGCCCCGAGGACGTGCGCGTCGCGTCCGATGGGGGAGGCGAGCACGAAGGTGTCGTCCGACCACGGCCAGACCGGGGCCGGCTTCTCTGCGCTGTTGCCCGCGAGCGCGCGGGCCACCTGGCGAGGGACGGACGCGGGTTCGAGGTCGCCCGAGGACGCGGCGATCGTACGGCGGTCGGCGTCGACCACGACGACGCGCGCCCCGTGCACCTCCTCGTACCGGTCGAGCTCGGAGCGCAGCGACGACACCGACCCCGTCTCGAGCGCGTTGGCCGCGACCACGGCGAAGCGGTTGAGGTCGGCCTGCCGCGTCACGAAGAGCTCCTGCGTACGGTCCGACGCGTAGGTGCTGATCAGCGGCCCGAGGAGCGCGGCGAGCAGGATCGACAGAGCCAGCGTCGAGAGGGCGAGGAGGCGGCGGCGCACGCGATCACCCGGTGTCGCGGAGGCGGTAGCCGGTCCCTCGTACGGTCTCGACGAGCTCTGCGTGCCTGAGCTTGGCGCGCAGGCTCGCGACGTGGACGTCGAGGGTGCGTGAGCCGCCGACCCAGGTGGTGTGCCAGATCCGCTCCATCAGCGCCGCGCGCGTGACGACGTGACCGGCGTTCTGGGCGAGGACGAGCAGCAGAGCGAACTCCTTGGGAGAGAGGTCGAGCAGCGCCCCGTCGTACGTCGCCCGCTGCTCCTGCGGCTCCAGCACCAGGTCTCCGACCCGGATGTCGCCGATGACCACACCGCGCCCGCTCCTGCGCATGACGGCGTCGATCCGGGCCAGCAGGACCTGCGTGCTGTACGGCTTGGTGACGTAGTCGTCGACGCCCGACTGGAGCGCGGCGACCACCGACGACTCGCCACGCCGGGCGGTGACGGCGATGATCGGCACCTCGCTCGCGGCACGGATCCGTCGGGCCAGTGCGAGCCCGTCGGAGTCGGGCAGGCCCATGTCGAGCAGGACGAGCGAGGCGTCGCCGTGCTTGCACCAGCCCTCTTCGGCGTCGGCGGCCCGGTCGACCGCCAGCCCGACGCGGTGGAGCGCTGCGCCGAGGGCGCCGGCGACCGCGTCGTCGTCCTCGACGAGCAGCACGCGCACTACGGACCTCCTTGGCGACGGGGGAACGTCAGGGCGTTGTGATCCACGCCACCGGTACGTTAACCGGCGCGCCCTCGGGAGGGCGACGGAGTGCCCCGATCAAGCACGTTGTGCTTCGACCCGACGACCCTGTCCGGGAAGGAATTACAGAGCTGTGAGCATGGTCAGCCGCGTTGACACTCTGGGTTCGATAATGTCCGGCCACACGGGCCGGCCACACGGGCCGGCCACACGGGCCGGCCACACGGGCCGGCCACACGGGCCGGCCACACGGGCCGGCCACACGGGCCGGCCACACGGGCCGGCCACACGGGCCGGCCACACGGGCCGGCCGCGACGATATGAGGTCGAAGATGAGAATGGTCCGTTCACTTGCCACTGCGGGGGCGTTGTTCGCCGTCGCGGTCGTTGCGCCAATGACCGCGCAGGCATCGCTTTCGAGTGCACGGGTAGCAAGATGTGTGTCTGGGGGAACAACGACTACAAGCTGCTGATCGCTGCGCAGGCCGACGGCCAGGGCGTTGTCGATGTCTTCAACGATGCTAACGGTGAGGACAACCAGGCCGACTCGTGGCAGAACCGCTCCAACGACTACAAGGGCTGTCTCTATGACGGACGCAACGGCACCGGTGCCTTGCTGACCATGGGGATCGCGAGCCGGGACGACAACATGTCGGTCTTCGATTCGGACAAGACCTCGAGCATGAGGACCAACAAGGGATGCTGAGCATGGGGGGTCCAGGTCCGCTGGTCAGGGCGGTCGGGGTCGAGCGAGAGTTCGTCTCCCCTGCCGAGACCGTGAGGGCGGTGGGGGGAGTCGACTTCGAGGCGGATTCCGGGGAGTTCGTGTGCTTGTTCGGGCACAGCGGCTCGGGAAAGACGACGATGCTCAATCTCCTTGCGGGGCTGGACCTCCCGACCTCGGGTCGTGTCGTGGTGGCCGGGCACGATCTTGCGCAGATCGGCGCCGAGGGCCGCATCCGGCTGCGTCGTGACGAGGTCGGGATGGTGCACCAGTCGCACCAGCTCATCTCGGAGTTCACCGCAGCGGAGAACGTCGCCCTCCCGATCGAGGCTCGAGGGACGAAGACCGTTGAGGCTCTCGACGAGGCAGAACGGCTGCTCGAGTCGGTGGGTCTCGCCGGTTACGGACGTCGCTACCCCGACGAGCTGAGCGGCGGGCAGCAGCAGCGTGTCGGGATCGCCCGGGCGCTCTCGGGCGGGCGCAAGATCCTGCTGGCCGATGAGCCGACGGGCTCGCTGGACAGCCGCAACGCTGGCGCCATCTTCGACCTGCTGGGGGTGATGTCGGGCAAAGGTGTCTTGGTCATCGTGGCGTCGCACGATCCCGCATGCCGGGAGCGAGCGTCGCGGAGCATCGAGATGCTCGACGGCGTGGTGCACGGCGACGTGACGTCCCTCGCATGATCGGGACGATTCGGCGGCGTCTGCGGTCACGCACCATCGTCGCGACCGTCTTCGCGGCACCGATCCTGTTCATTGCCTTCCTTTTCGCTACCAACAGCTTCATGGACGCGCAGGGCCTGACACCGGCTCAGACTGCCGACGCCGAGCTGGGGAGTGCCTCAGCCGCCGTCACCATGTTCGACGTCGAGCTTCGTGCGAGCACTGACGACGGCGACAGGCTCCGGGGCGCTTTCGAGTCGCAGGGCTCAGGGTTCACCATGGCGTTGAACGTGATCGACTTCCCGCTCTTCCGATGGGGCCTGGACGGGGTCTACTACACCGAAAAGGACTGGGTCCGCAGTCCGGCGACACGCCAGTTCAGCTTGACCAACGGCAGGTGGCCGCGCGACGCCGGTGACGTGGTGCTTGCCGGCGCAGGGTTGACGGGCATGCGTGTCGGCGACGAAATTCCGACTGCAGGCGCGGCGCCTGATCTTCGCATCGTAGGGCTCGCGCGGGCAAAGCTCGACCGCTGGCCAAAGCTGCTGGGCGCCCCGGGGACCTGGCGCCAGATGGCGGAGGTTCGGGGGAGCGACGGCTCACCACTGCTGGCCTTTCCCACCTTCGAGACGACGCAAGACGACGCGGCGGCGCTCATCGACGCCGTCGACCAGGCTGTGGGAAGTACCGCCCTCTCCGCGTCCGGCGAGGGTGCGGCGATCTCCAGGGCGGCGATCGGTGAACGTGTTCAGATCCGCGCCGACCTCGAGGCGGAGTCGCCTCGTCCGTGGACCGCGCAGTCGCCGCTCAGCCTCTGGATTCCCGGGCTCTTGGCGCTGCCGGCCTTGCTGGTGATGGGATACGTGATCCTCGCGAGGCGACTGGAGTCGTCGGCAAGCGTGGCGATGGCGCAAGGCGTCGAGCGGCGCGACGCTCTGCTCGCGGTCTGGCTCGTCCCGCTGCCTCTCATCGTGGTCAGCGCGCTCGTCGCCGCCGCGGGAGGCACGGCGATCGGTTATGCCGCGGCCTTCTGGGGCGAGGGTCGGTGGGGATATTTCGTCACGAATGTCCGCGTCCCGTGGGCCGCTATCGAGGTCAGCGCGGTGGGGGTCGTGCTCGGTCTCACGCTTGGACTCGCCGCGCTCCGGGACCGGATCCTCGTCTCCGGCCGACGCCAGCTGTCGGCGGGTACGCGTGGCAGGCTGCGTTCAGCTCGGCAACTCCTCGGCGTCGCGTGTGCGAGCACTACGCTCTGGCAGGCGCTGACCATGCGCGAGCCGAGTGGAGCGATGGCGCTGATCGGCCTCATGGCGCTGACGGCGGCAGCCCTCGGCCCCGAGCTGATCGACGGCCTGCTGCGGGTGATGCCTCGCCGCACCCTGACCCAACGGCTTGTGGCACGACAGATCTCGACGAACCATCAACGGTTGGCTGTCGTGGCTGGCATCTATATCGTGATCGTTGCTGCGACGGTCGGGATGCTCACCATCCTTTCGAGCGAGGTCGCGCTAGAACGCGCCCGGCGACCCGTATCGGTGCCCTCCGGAGACGTGCTGATGGACAGCTTCGGCACCCCGTTCCTGAAGCCCGACCCGGCTGTCGTTGCAGCCGTCGAGACAGTGCACTCGATCAAGCGGGCAGAGCCGATTCAGTTCTTCCTCATCGGCAAGCGAAGAGTGGACCCGTCCACCGGAGTGCTCGAGTCCGAGGAGACGGTCGGTACGCGAGACCGGCCGGGAGTGGCGTTCGCCTTCGACTCCGCGGACGATCTCGAGGGAGCGCTCGGCGTCGTGCTGACATCGGCCGACCGGGAGCTGCTCGCCGATGATGGCGCTCTGGTGATCAACCCCGACCTCGTTCGGGTGGCGCGCGGACGGCTGACGCTGATCGACAACGCGACCGGCAAGAGCGTGGCGAACGTGCCGGCACGCATCGTCGATCCTGCGCAGACCCGGTGGACCCAAGCTGTTCCCTTCGTCATGCTCAGAGCCACCGCGCAGCGTCTGGGGATGGCGACGACCCCCGCTGCGATGCTGTTCAAGGACATCTCCGCCGACGACCGCCGCGCTGCGCGCACGGCTTTGCGCGACAGGGGCCTCGATCCGCGATCGATCGGTGTCTACGAGACGCCCGTGCCCGTGGTTCCGCCTGCCGCGATCGTGGGATCGGTCGTCTTGCTGGTCGCGTTGCTCGTGGGTGTTTCGGTCCTGGCCACCCGCGCCCAGGTCCGCGCCATGCGGGGGTGGGCCAGCAAACTCACCCAGGTGGGCGTGCGGCGACGATGGGCAGCCCGAGCCATCAGCCGTCAGCATGTCTGGATCACCACGTTGTCCGTCGGAGTCGGGGCCTCAGTCGCGGTCGCATCACTGGTGGTCACGGTTGCAAGAGTCCCGCGGTACGACCTCGTGATTCCCTGGACGCTCATCGGTCTCGTGATCGCGGTGGTCGCGCTCTCGACGATACTCAGCGGAAAGCTTGCCTCGCGGCAGCTGGAACCCACCGAACGATGACGATTCAGGGAGGAGAACGCCCACCACGGACCTCCCGGCCACGGGGCGACGTCAAGACTGTGTAAAGCCTGGGGTTCGCGGCCACGGATGTGACACGGATCACGAGTACGTTACCCGCCATGCCCACCGCCGAGCGCGACACCCCGGTCGACCAGACCGACCTCGAACACCTCGCCTCCGAGTACGACGAGGAGCGCCCGTCGCGCCGCCTGTCCCGCCGCTGGGAGCACCTGATCACGCTCTGGTGCTTCGTCGTCGCGGTGTTCGTGCTGCGGCAGGTCTTCTTCCCTCTGCGCGAGGGCAACCAGTTCTATCTCGTCGTCTTCCTGGGCGTCACGCTGCCGCTGGCGTTCCTCCTCTACCGCGGTCGCGCGCGGCGCAGCACGGACGGCCGCGACGACCCTGGTCCGGTCGACTGGCTGCTCGCCCTGGTCGCCCTCGTGGTCGGTCTCTACCCGGTCCTCCCGCTGCCCGACTGGGGGCAGGGTGGGGGAGGGTTCAGCGCGTTCCTCGATCGCCAGGGCGCGCTGGGCACGATCGACGTCGTCGCCGGGCTCCTGCTGCTCCTGCTCGTGCTGGAGGCGACCCGCCGTACGACCGGGTGGGTGCTGCCGATCGTCTGCGCGGTGTTCCTCGCGTACGCCTACTACGGCGGCTTCCTCCCGATCTCGTGGGCGATCTCGCACCGCGGCGAGGACATCGACCAGATCATCAACGCGCTCTACAACGAGGCCAGCGGCTTCTTCGGCGTCCCGCTCGACGTCGCTGCGACGTACATCGTGCTCTTCACGATCTATGGCGCCGTCCTCGACCGGATGGGCGCGGGGCGCTTCTTCGTCGAGTTCAGCTTCTCGCTGTTCCGGAAGTCGGGCACGGCGCCCGGTCGTACGGTCGCGACCTCGGGCTTCCTGCTCGGCACGGTGTCGGGCTCCGGGACGGCGACCGCGGTGACGCTCGGGTCGTTCGCGTGGCCGATCCTCAAGCGTGCCGGCTATCCGCGCGAGGCCGCGGGCGGCATGCTCGCCGCCTCCGGCATCGGGGCGATCCTGTCGCCGCCGACGCTCGGCGCGGCGGCGTTCATCATCGCGGAGTACCTCGGCGTCTCCTACCTGCAGGTGCTCGGCTGGGCCCTCGTCCCCACCCTGCTCTACTACCTCGGCATCTTCCTCGCCGTCGAGATCGACGCCCGCCGCTTCGGCGCCCGGCGCGTGGACATCGACGTCAACAGCCCGTGGGCGCTGCTCGGCCGGTTCGGCTACCACTTCGTGAGCCTCGGCGTCATCATCGTGTTCCTCGCGATGGACGTGCCGCCGTTCAAGGCCGTCGTGTACGCCACCGCCGTGGCCGCCGCCTTCGGGCTGCTCGAGGCCGTCCTGTCGCGGCGCCGGTTCGTCGGTGGCATCGACGAGCGGCCCGAGGACGCCGAGCAGCTGCCGGTGGGGGAGTCGCTGCGGGACTACGTCGCCCGTCTGTACGTGGCGCTCGCGACCGGGATCCGCGGGGCGGTCCCCGTGATCGCGGTGTGCGCCGCGGCGGGCGTGATCACCTCGACGATCGCCAAGACCGGACTCGGGCAGGTGCTCTCATCCCTGCTCATCGACGCTGCCGACGCGCTCGCTCCCAACCACGCGTCGTTGGTCGTGCTGAGCGCGCTGTTCTCCGCCGTCGCGATCATCGTGCTCGGGCTCGCCGTCCCGGTGACCGCGTCGTTCATCCTCAGCTGGATCATCATCGGCCCCGCCCTCATCAGCCTCGGCGCAGAGGGGCCCGAGGTCGCGATGTTCATCTTCTACTACGCGGTCCTGTCGGAGGTGTCGCCGCCGACCGCGCTGGCGGCGGTCGCTTCTGCGGCGATCACCGGCGGCAAGGTGATGGCGACGATGTGGCAGGCGTGCAAGTACACGCTGCCGGCCTTCCTTGCGCCGATGGCGTTCATCATGACCGATAACGGCACGCACCTGCTCGGGCGCGGCGCGCTGATCGACGTCGTGTGGACGACCGCTGTCGCCGCCCTCGCTGTCGCCGCGCTCGCCGTCGCGACGTCCGGCTGGATGTTCGGGCCTACGCGTCGCCTCGAACGCCTGCTGTGCATCCCCGCGGCACTGCTGCTCCTCTACCTCGTCCCGGTCTCGATCGCGATCGGCCTCGCGCTGTTTGCGGCCGCGGTGGTCCTCCACCTCGTGGGCCGCCGTACGCAGCGCCCCACCACGTCACCGTCCGCCACACCCATCACCCAGGAGTGAAGAACCCATGAGACAGACCCGTACGCTGCTCGCCGCCGGCGCGCTGACCGCCTCCCTCGCCCTCGCGGCGTGCGGGGGGCAGCAGGACAACAACCAGGCCGACGGCGACACCGACAGCTGCGACGCCGGCTCCGGTCGGATCGGGATCGCGACCGGCAACTCGACGGGCGTCTACTACGTCGTCGGCGGTGGCCTCGCCAAGATCATCAGCGACGAGACCGAGCTCAAGGCCACCGCGGCCGAGACCGGGGCGTCGGTGCAGAACGTGCAGCAGCTCGTCGCAGGCGACTACGACCTCGCCTTCTCCCTGGCCGACACCGCGGCGGACGCGGTGTCTGGCACGGGCTCGTTCACCGAGAAGCAGGAGGTCTCGTCGATCGGGCGCATCTACCCGAACTACACCCAGGTCGTCGTCCGCGCCGACTCCGGCATCACGTCGATCGCCGACTTCAAGGGCAAGCGCATCTCGACCGGCTCGCCGAAGTCCGGCACCGAGGTCATCGCCCAGCGGCTGATCGAGGCCGCTGGGCTGTCGCAGGACGACGTGTCGGCGCAGCGCCTCGACCTGACCAAGACCGTCGACGGCATGAAGGACGGCTCGATCGACGGGCTCGTGTGGTCCGGCGGTCTCCCGACTCCGGCGATCACCGACCTCTTCACGTCGATGGGCGACAAGGTCACCTTCCTCGACATCACGCCGGAGCTCCCGGCGCTGCAGGAGATCAACCCCGTGTACGAGGAGGGAAGCATCCCGGCGGCCACGTACGAGCTTGACGCGGACGTGCCGACGGTCGTTGTCCCGAACGTCCTGCTCGCGCGCAACGACATGGCCGACAACGTCGCCTGCGCACTGACGACGGTGGTCTTCGAAGACACCGAGGCGCTGGTCGCGGTCCACCCCGCGGCAAAGGACATCCGCCTCGCGGACGCCACGCTGTCGGACCCCGTCCCCGTCCACCCCGGCTCGCAGCGCGCGATCGACGACCTGCAGAAGTAGCAGCCCCGGCCCCCGGCGCCAGCGCACTTTGCGTTGGCCCCCACTCAACGTGCGTGCCCCACCGGTTGTTTCCGGTGGGGCACGTGCTCTGCGGTGGGGTTGCCGAGCAGACGTCTACGATCCGCACATGAGTGAGACGCGCGAGCCGACACCGGCACCTCTGGACCTCCGCGACGACGTGGTCTGGCCCCTGGTCGCCATCGCCCTGGCCGTGATGCCCTTCTGGGTGTTCGGTGGCTCGTCGAGCACGACGACGGTCAACGGCGAGGTCGTCTCGGAGCAGAGCCTCAACCTCCTCGGCCTGCTGCTCGCCGCGCTCGCGATCGGGATCGGCGTCAAGCGGCTGCGGATGAGGGGCGGCAACCCTGTCGTACGGCGTTCGCTCGCGGCCGTCGCGATCGTCGCCGGCCTCGTTCAGCTGCCGATCTCGGCCGGTCTGTGGAGCCTCTGAGCGGCCTTGCGGATCTGAGTCGATTCGACTCGGGATGACCGCAAATGCGTGGTGTCAGTCACGCTGATTCAGGCCGATCCCCGTGTTTCCGAGGGATTTCGAACGTCGCGTCCATCTCGCGATGCGAGACGGGCGGCCAGAATGCGGGACTGCGGCGCAATCTCGAGGGAGGGGCGAACATCCCCGTACCCACCCGAACGAGGAGCACACGATGTCCGAGCAGGTCCCGCAGGTCGCACCGCCGAAGTCCCGCAAGGGGGTGTGGATCGTTGCTGCGGTCGTCGCACTCGCCGTGGTCGTCGGCGTCTTCTTCGCCGTCCGAGGTGGCGACGACGAGGCTGCCGGGATGACCAAGGTCAAGCTCGGAGTCGTCGGTGCGAGCGACCCGTACTGGAAGACCTTCAAGGACGAGGCCGCCAAGGAAGACATCGATGTCGAGGTGATCGACTTCGCCGACTACGCGCAGCCGAACCCGTCGGTCAGCGAGGGCGAGATCGACATCAACCAGTTCCAGCACATCATCTACCTCGCCGACTACAACGTGAAGAACGACGACGACCTCTATCCGATCGGGTCGACGGCGATCTATCCGCTCGGCCTCTACTCGCAGAAGGTCGACTCGGTCGAGGCGATCAAGGACGGCGACACCGTCGTCGTGCCGGACGACGACACCAACCAGGCGCGCGCCCTGCTGCTGCTCCAGTCGGCGGGCCTGATCTCGCTGAAGGACGGCGGCAGCCCGTTCTCCACCCTGAACGACGTCGAGGACTCCTCGCGCGTGAAGGTCCAGGCCATCAAGGCCGACCTCACCCCGACCTCGCTGCCGGACGTCGCGGCGGCCGTCATCAACAACGACTTCGTCGAGAAGGCCGGCCTGACGTTCGCCGACGCGCTCGTCACCGACGACGCGAAGGACCCGAGCGCGCAGCCGTACGTCAACATCTTCGCCGTCCGCGCCGAGGACAAGGACAACGCGACCTACCGCAAGCTCGTCGAGATCTTCCAGAACAGCCAGCCGGTCATCGACGGCCTGCAGGAGGTCTCCGGCAACACGGCGGAGATCGTCAAGCTCCCGGGCGCCGAGCTCGACGGCACCCTGAAGGACGTCGAGTCGAAGATCCAGGCACAGTAGTCGCCATGGCTCTTGTCGAGATGCGCGGCGTCTCGAAGGTGTTCCCGGCCCCGTCGCGCGACGGCTCATCCGTGCGTGCGATCGACGACGTCGACCTCGACGTCGAGGCCGGGGACATCTACGGGATCGTCGGCTACTCCGGCGCCGGCAAGTCCACCCTGATCCGCCTGGTCAACGCACTCGAGAGCGCGACGGCCGGGTCGATCAGGGTGGACGGCACGGAGATCACCGGGCTGCGCGAGCGGCAGCTGCAGAAGGTACGGCTGGGGATCGGGATGATCTTCCAGCAGTTCAACCTGCTGCGGTCGCGCACCGTGTACGGCAACGTGATGTATCCGCTGCAGGTCGCCGGCGTCGGCAAGGACGAGGCGCACGCGCGCGTCGCCGAGCTGCTCCAGTTCGTCGGGCTCGCGGAGAAGGCGCACACCTACACCGACCAGCTCTCGGGTGGTCAGAAGCAGCGCGTCGGCATCGCCCGTGCGCTCGCGACCTCGCCCAAGCTGTTGCTCGCGGACGAGTCGACGAGCGCGCTCGACCCCGAGACGACGCAGGAGGTCCTCGCGCTCCTGCGTCGCGTCAACGACGAGCTCGGGATCACGATCATGGTCATCACGCACGAGCTGGAGGTCGTGAAGACGATCGCCAACAGGGTGGCCGTGATGGAAGCGGGGCGCATCGTCGAGCGCGGCCCCGTCTTCAACGTGTTCTCCGATCCTCAGCAGCCGGTCACGCGGCGTTTCGTCTCGACGATCATCGACGACGTGCCTGACCCGGAGGCGCTGGTCGCCCTGCAGGCTCGCCACCCCGGGCGGTTCGTCCGGCTCGCGTTCCGCGACGAGGGCTTACGACAGGCCGACGTGTTCGCCGAGCTGATCCGGCGGGACGTGACCTTCGAGCTCGTCCACGGCGGTATGGAGGATGTCGGCGGCAGGACCTTCGGCAACCTCACGCTGTCGCTGCGGGGCGCCGACCCCGACGTCGATGCGGCCCTCGACGCGATCGGCGCACGCATAGAGACGCGGGAGCTGCGATGAGCGCCGTCGAGATCCTCGCCGCCGACACCCAGATGGGCGAGCTCTGGCCGATCTTCTGGGAGTCGACCTGGCAGACGCTCTACATCGTCGTCATCGCGCTCGCGATCGGCGGTGCCGTCGGCCTCGTCCTCGGCATGGCGCTGTACGTCACGCGTCCCTCGGGGCTCTACCCGAACCGCGTCGTCGCCCTCATCCTGAACGTGCTCGTCAACTTCTTCCGCCCGATCCCGTTCGTCATCCTGATCGCCGCGCTCCAACCTCTTGCGCGCGTGGTCGTCGGCATCGGGATCGGCAACAAGGCGATCATCTTTGCGATGACCTTTGCGGCGGCGTTCGGGATCTCGCGCATCGTGGAGCAGAACCTCGTCACCGTGGATCCCGGCGTCATCGAGGCCGCGCGGTCGATGGGCGCGAGCCGGCTGCGGATCATCCGGACCGTCATCGTCCCCGAAGCCCTCGGTCCACTGATCCTCGGCTATACGTTCGCGTTCGTCGCGGTCGTGGACATGTCGGCGATCGCGGGTGTGATCGGCGGCAACACGCTGGGCAACTTCGCGCTGCAGTACGGCTACCGGCAGTTCGACCCGATAGTGACGTGGTCCGCGGTGATCATGATCGTGATCATCGTGCAGGTGGTGCAGTTCGGCGGGAACTACCTGGCCCGCAAGGTCCTGCGGCGCTGACCCCGTACCCCGTACGGCGAAGGGCCCGGCACGTCACATGACGTGCCGGGCCCTTCGTACGCTCACTTGCTGGGTTCGATGTCGCAGTCGATCTTCGGGTTGGCACCCACATAGTTGAGCGGGCCGGCGATGATCGTCACCGCGATCGTGCCGAGCTTGGCGCAGTTCGCGTCCGAGCCGCGGAAGTATCCGCGCTGGGCGGCCGCGAGGGCGCCGATCACGAGCCACACGACGACGATGACGGTGACGATCTGACGGGTGGACGCTTTGCTGGACGTTCTCGCCATGGAGGCCTCCTGCATGACATGTCCGCCGCGGGGTCGGCGGACGAGGGCGTCACGTTAGCGAACTTTGCCTTCGGTGCGCACGGCGGGAGGTCAGCCGAGCGGCTGCACGCCGCCCGCGGCACCCGCGACGCGGGCATTCGGGTCGACCAGCTGCCGGATCGTGAGGGTGATGCGGAACGACTTGACGTCGTACCGGCTGCCTTCGTAGGCGATGACGCCCCAGTAGAACTCCCCGCGGTCGTTGACGTAGGACCGCGCCCGCGCTCCGGTGGCGGCGAGCATCGTCCGCGTGCCGTACCGCGCCGGGAGTCGGCGCACCTTCCCGAGCTCGCGGTTCTTCTTCACGGAGTACCCCACGGCGACGTTGCGCTTGGCGCGGGTGTGCCCGCCGCCGACGACCTCCAGCCTCAGCGAACTCACGTCGTGCAGGGTCGGCCACCATGCTCCGAACGTCACCTCGACCGCGCCGTCGTACTTGCCGCCGCCGCACTTGTGGCGACTCGCGAGACCGACCGACTTCTTCCACGTCCTGCCCTTACGGGCGGGGCGGAAGACCTTGCCGCACTTGCCGGTGTACGTGCCGGTCGCGTACCGGCGTGGCTCCACCTTCTCGACGACCTTGCGTGTCACGAGCCGGGCGGCCGAGACCGTGACGTTGCGGGTCGGGCTGTGGCCAGTGAGACCGTCGGTGTCGAGGAAGCGGGAGCGGACTCGGTACGTCCCCTTCGGCAGGATCGCCCCGGCGCTGGAGCGACCGGTCCAGCGAGCGCTGCGTGCGGCGCTGGACCAGACGACGGTGCCGGCGCTGTTGAGGACCTGGAGCGATGAGGTCGCGGTGATCTCGCTCGTTGCGGCGGGGCCGGTGAGGGTGATGGCATCGCCGTACCCGTCCGTCCAGGGGAAGACGGCGCCGGCGGACACGCTCGGGGCCACGCCGGCGCGCGGAGGCGTGACGTTGGTGCGGACTGTGGCGTAGTCGAGGGGCGTGGAGCCGTCGATGGCGGGGCGGATGCTGGCGGTGTACGCGCCGTCGGCCACCGCAGTGCCGCCGGTGGTGCGGCCGTCCCACGTCGTGCTCGTGTCACCGGCCGGAAGGTCCGCCAGCGGCCGGGAGGAGACGACCTCGGAACGGCCTGCGGGGCGGATCTCGACGACGGCCGACGGCAGTGCCTCGGGGAGCGTGAAGGTGAGGGTCGCCGTCTTGCCGGGCGTGATGACGGCAGGTGTCGAGACGCCGGCGTGAGCGGGCGACACGGCCGTGAACGGCAACAAGGCGACGGCGAGGGCAGGGACAAGGGTGCGGCGCATGCGGTATTCCTCGGCGGGGATCGTGCTCGCCGGGTTGGCGTGCGCCGCTCAGCGTAGGGCCGACGATCAGTGAAGAGGAACCCTGTTTCCGAACCGTAACCGTGCGAAACGATGAGGGTTTTCGCCGCGGGTCACCGCTGTTGACGACCCTCAGGCGCAGCTTCTTCGCGCTCGGCGTCTCGTACGAGACCGTGACGGTGACGACAGTGTGTCAGGAACGTAAACACGCCCGTCGAGGTCCCCCTTTATGTCGGGGCGAGCGCAACCCTGGCCCGACCCTGCGGCCCTCGGAAGACTGACCGCCGTTGCTCCGCCCCGATCCTCCGAGGACCCCCATGCGCAGAACCACCGCCACCCTGACCGCCGCCGTCGCGCTGCTGATGTCGAGCTGGCTGTCGGCCTGCGGTGGCGCGGAGGAGGCCGACGCCGACGAGCCACTCAACGTCGGCTATCAGCGCTTCGGCGGCCTGAGCCTGGTCAAGGCCAAGGATGCGGCGCCGGACGCGAAGTGGTCGCTGTTCGAGAGCGGCCCGGCGCTGACCGAGGCCCTCAAGGCCGGCGCGATCGACATCGGCCAGACCGGTGAGGCGCCGCCGATCTTCGCCGCCGCCGGCAAGACCGACTTCACGATCATCGCGACGTCCGCGCCCGTCCCGAAGGGCGAGGCGGTCCTCGTCAAGGAGGAGAGCGGCTTCAGCACGTTCAAGGACCTCAAGGGCAGGACCGTCGCGCTCAACAAGGGCTCCAACGTCAACTGGCTGCTCGTGAAGCTCCTCGAGGCCAACGACATGACGATCGACGACATCGACGTCAAGTACCTCAAGCCCGCCGAGGCACGACCGGCCTTCGACAACGACCAGGTCGACGCCTGGATCATCTGGGACCCATACTTCGCGCTCGCCGAGCAGCCGGGCGTCAAGGTGCTCGTCGACGCGACCGGCCTGGCGAACAACCGCGAGTACGTGCTCGTGACCCCGGAGGCGCTGAAGGAGAAGCCCGAGCAGATCGAGGAGTTCCTCCGCACGTACCGCGAGACGACCGACTGGGGCCTCGCTCACCCGGCAGAGCGCGCGGACCTTCTCGCGCCGGAGCTCAAGATCCCGCTCGACACCACAACGCGCGCCCTCGCACGCAGCGCCCAGCCGCTGGCCGCGCTCACACCGGAGATCGGTGCCGAGCTCCAGGAGATCGCCGACGGCTTCGCCGACCTTGAGCTGATCCCCGGTCCGGTCGACATCGCGGGTCGGGTCGACGACCGCTACTCGGACATCCTCGAGTGAGCCGAGCACCGCTGGCCGCATCCGCGCCCGCGCCCGCACCCGCACAGTCCGGGGTGGGCGCGGAGCCCGTGGTGGCCGCAGTCGTTCGTACGGGGTCCGCGCGCCGGCGCTCCCGTACGGACGTCCGGCTCCGCCGGCTTCGCCTGGCCACTCCGCTCCTCCTCGTCGGCGCGTGGGAGCTCCTCGCCCGTACGGGCATCCTGTCTCCGGACAAACTGCCGCCGCCCAGCGAGGTCCTCGCAGCGGGCTGGCGTCTGACGCAGGACGGCAGCCTGCCCGCGCACGTGTACGAGTCGCTGACGCGCGCCGTGATCGGCCTGGCGATCGGAGGTGGTCTCGCGCTTGTGCTCGGCGCGTTCGCCGGGCTCCTGCGGGTCGGTGATGCGCTCGTCGACCCGACCGTCCAGATGGCGCGGATGCTCCCGCACCTCGGTCTCGTCCCGCTGCTCATCATCTGGCTCGGCATCGGGGAGCCGCTCAAGATCACGCTGGTGGCGCTCGGCGCGTTCTTCCCGATCTATCTCAACCTCTACGCCGGCATCCGCAACATCGACGAACGTCTGGTCGAGGCCGCCCGGACCTGCGGCCTGTCGGCACTCGGACGTGTCCGGCACGTGGTGATCCCGGGGGCGATGCCGTCGCTGTTCCTCGGGCTGCGCCTCGCGTTCGCGGCGGGCTGGTTGAGCCTGGTGGTCGGCGAGCAGGTCAACACCGACTCGGGGCTCGGTTTCATGATGATGGAGGCGCGCGAGTTCTCCCAGACGGAGATCGTGCTCCTCGGACTCTTCGCGTACGCGGTGCTCGGGCTGCTGTCCGACGTCGCGCTGCGCGCAGCCGAGAGGAGGGCGCTGTCGTGGCGACGCGGACTGCAGGCTTCGTAGCGGCGCGAGACGTACGCCGCAGCTTCGGCGACACGGTCGTGCTCGACGGGATCGACCTGCACATCGAGCGCGGCGAGGTCGTCGCGCTGCTGGGCGCGAGCGGGTCCGGCAAGAGCACGCTGCTGCGGATCCTCGCCGGGCTCGACGACGAGGCGACCGGCGAGCTCGACGTGCCGTCGTCCCACGCGGTCGTCTTCCAGGAGCACCGGCTCCTCCCGTGGAAGCGGGTCGCGGGCAACGTCGCACTCGGCGTGCGGGGCGCGGACGTGGCGGAGCGGGTCTCGGCGGCGCTGGCCGAGGTCGGCCTGGCCGATCGCGAGCGGGCGTGGCCCGGCGAGCTCTCGGGCGGGCAGTCCCAGCGGGTCGCGATCGCCCGTGCGCTCGTCCGACGGCCCGAGCTGCTGCTGCTCGACGAGCCGTTCGGCGCGCTCGACGCCCTCAACCGCCTCAAGATGCAGCGGCTCTTCCGCGAGCTCCAGACCGCGCACGACTTCGCGGCACTCCTCGTGACCCACGACGTCGACGAGGCGGTCCTGCTCGCGGACCGCCTGCTCGTCCTCGAGGACGGCCGGCTCATCGAGGAGATCGAGGTCTCGCTCCCGCATCCTCGCGCCGCCGACGCCCCGGCGTTCGGGGCGCTGCGACGACGGTTGCTGACCCTGCTGAACGTTCCCGCGGAGGCGTAGGTCGTACGAGCGTCGATGTGACGTTCCCGACGCCGCCATATCTTGCACTCCAGATTCCGATTTAAGTAGCGTCGTGCCATGCAGCTGGCGCAGTTCACCGATCTGGGACTCCGGATCGTGATGGGCCTCGCGGTGCTCCCCGCCGGCGAGACGAGGCGTACGCAGGATGTCGCCGCTCAGATCGACGTCTCCCCGACCCACGCTGCCAAGGTCGTCGCCCGCCTCGCCTCGCTCGGAGTCGTCGAGACCCGACGCGGTCGTACCGGCGGTCTCTCGCTGACCGACGCCGGACGCGAGACGTCCGTCGGCTGGCTCGCGCGTCAGCTCGAGGGGGTGGGCGAGGTCGTCGACTGCGAGGGCGGCGTTCCGTGCCCCCTGCGCGACGCGTGCCGCCTGCGCGGTCTCCTCGCGCAGGCGCGCGAGGCCTTCTTCACGACCCTCGACGGACACACGATGGCCGAGATCGCCGGCCACCCGACAGGGACCGTCCTCCTCACGTTGGCGGCGCGATGACCTCGCCGTCACCGGCTCCGCGGCCCACCCGGCGCCGCTTCCACCCCTACGAAGGGAGCTCCATGCTGTCTGCCACCTCCACCGAGGTCGTCCGCGCCACCCTGCCCGCCGTCGGCGGCGCGATCGGCGAGATCACTCCGATCTTCTACCGACGGATGTTCGCCGCCCATCCCGAGCTGTTGCGCGACGTGTTCAACCGTGGCAACCAGGCGCAGGGCGACCAGCAGCGTGCGCTCGCCGGTGCCATCGCGGCGTACGCGACCCTCCTCGTCGACCCGGACGCGACGCCGGCGTCGGCACTGATGTCGCGGATCGCGCACAAGCACGCGTCCCTCGGCATCCTGCCCGAGCAGTACGCGATCGTGCACGAGCACCTGTTCGCTGCGATCGTGGAGGTGCTCGGTGAGGCCGTCACACCCGAGGTGGCCGCGGCCTGGGACGAGGTCTACTGGCACATGGCGGACGCCCTGATCGCCGCCGAGAAGGGCTTGTACGAGACGGCGGGTGTGGAGTCGGGCGACGTCTGGCGCACGCTCGTCGTCGCCGACCGTCAGCTCGTCTCCACCGACACCGTCGCCTTCACGCTCGCGGATCCCGACGGCCTGGCGCTGCCGGACTTCCTGCCCGGGCAATACGTGTCGGTGCAGGTCGAGCTGCCCGACGGCGCCCATCAGATCCGGCAGTACAGCCTGTCGGCCGCGCCTGGCTCCGGCGCCTGGCGCATCGGCGTGCGGCGGATCCCCGCAAACGCGCCCGACGGCACCCCGCAGCCGGCCGGGGAGGTGTCCAACCACCTGTACAACAACCTCTTCGAGGGCGACCGCGTCCGCGTCTCGCTCCCGTTCGGCGACCTGACGCTCGACGACTCGGCCGAGCCTCTGGTCCTGGTCTCGGCGGGCATCGGTGTCACGCCGATCCTCGGCATGCTCGACCACCTGGCGAGCGCGCGTGCGGAGCGTCGCGTCGAGGTCATCCACGCTGACCGCACGCCTGCCCGACATGCCCACCGCGCCGAGCTCTCCGCCCTGGTCGCGCGCATCCCTGGCGCCACGCTGCACACCTGGTACGAGGACCTCGGCACACGCGAGCCTCAGGGGCGTGTCCGTGCGGGACGGGTCGATCTCGAGTCGGTCGAGCTCCCGGCCGGCGCGACGGCTTACCTGTGCGGGCCGCTGCCGTTCATGCTCGGCGTGCGCGATGCGCTGGTCGCGCGCGACGTCCCCGCCGAGCGCATCCACTACGAGGTCTTCGGGCCCGACACCTGGATCGCCTCGGCGTCCTGACCGTCCGCGTCAGGCGAGCCCGGTGAGCTTCGCCAGCAGGTAGGGCTCCGTGCCGGCGAGGCCGACCGAGTAGAAGACGCACACCTGGTCGTGCGAGGTCCGTCCCGTCGCGGCCCCGTCGAGGACCGCCCCCAACTCCTGGAGGTGGTCCTCGACGCGCGTGCCGACGACGGTGGTCGGCGGGTCGTGCTCCAGCGCCTGGGCGCGCGAGTCGGTGACGACCACGTCAGCGGCCTCGAGGAACTCGGCGTCGACCTCGTGCCGCCCCATCTGCTTGGGGCCGAGCGTGGCGACGTACGCGCCGGGCGTCAGCCAGTCGTACGCGAGGACCGGCTCGTTGCTCGGCGTCGCGCAGACGACGAGGTCGGCGCCGTCGACCGCGTCGCGGGCCGAGCGGCTCGGGGTGCAGTCGAGCCCCAGTTGCTCGCGGGCGCGTCGCGCGAAGCCCTCCGCATGGACGGGGTCGCGGGTGAACACGCGGACCTCGGAGAGATCCCGTACGGCGTCGATCGCCCACAGCTGAGTCCAGGCCTGGGTGCCCGCGCCGATCAGCGCGAGGCGGGACGCGTCGGCGGTCGCGAACGTGTCGGCGGCGGCGCCTCCGATCGCGCCCGTACGACGCGGGCCGAGCTCGGCGCCGACGGCCATCGCGTGGACCCGTCCGAGCTCCGCGTCGTGGACGACGACGACCTGGTCGCCGGCGACGAGGCCGAAGGTGTCGTACGCGCGGTAGCCGTACCAGTGACCGTCGAGGTGCCCGGCCGTCACGACCAATGAGCCGGCGCCGATGTCGGCCCGGATGCGGGCCGGCGCATGGAGCTGTCCGCGGTGCGCCGCGACGGCGGCGTCCTTCATCCACTGCACGGCATCGCGGGCCCGCAGCATGGCAAGAACGGCGGTGTCGGTCAGGAACTCGACCATGGCTACACCGTCGCAGAGACCGTGTGTACAGGCACGGCGAGGGCGATGTGGGGGCCATGCCGGGACGACGCAGGGAATGCCAGACGGCCCGATACACTTGACAGTTCTGTCCCTGGTGTCGCGAACGAGGAGCAACGTGCCAGAGCACCCCACCCAGCCGTCGGCCGAGCAGCGTGAGATCGCTGACGAGCAGGCATACGTCGACGTCGTCTACGGACGTCTCGAGGAGTCGACGAAGGCGGCGCAGGCGCTGGCCCGAGAGGGCTACGCGCGCGGGCACGTAGGCCACGAGGGTGGGCTGGTGGAGCGCGACGCGATGGTCTACCAAGCGTCCAAGCGCATCGCCGCGCTGAACGCCGCCCACGAGGGGTTGGTCTTCGGTCGCCTCGACCTCCTCGACGGCGACAAGCGCTACATCGGCCGAATCGGTGTCCGTGACGCCGAGCGCGAGGTGCTGCTCATCGACTGGCGGGCGCCCGCGGCGTCGGTGTTCTACCAGGCGACCGCGCAAGACCCGGCGGGCGTCGTGCGGCGGCGCGTGCTGCGCAGCCGCGGTTCGACCGTGGTCGGGGTCGAGGACGACCTGCTCGACGGCGACCACGCCCCCGACGACATGGTGGTCGTCGGCGAGGGAGCGCTGCTCGCGAGCCTGTCGCGCGCCCGTGACGCGTCCATGCACTCGGTCGTCGCGACGATCCAGAAGGAGCAGGACGAGGCGATCCGCGCACCCAGCCGCGGCGCCACCACGATCGGCGGCGGGCCGGGCACGGGCAAGACCGTCGTCGCGCTGCACCGCGCCGCCTACCTTCTTTACGTCGATCGTCGCCGTTTCGAGTCGGGCGGCGTGCTCGTCGTCGGGCCGTCGGGCGTCTTCATGAACTACATCGAGCGGGTCCTTCCGAGCCTCGGCGAGACGTCCGTGACGCTGCGCTCGCTCGGGGAGGTCGTCGACGGCGTCTCGGGGCGCGCGCACGACCCCGCCGACGTGGCGGCCGTCAAGGGCTCCGCCCGCATGCTCGAGGTCCTGACCCGTGCCGCGCGCGCCGCGCAGCCGGGGGAGCCGACCGGGTTCCGCTACTTCTACCGCGACGACGTCCTGCGCCTCGACGCCGCCGCACTCCACCGGCTGCGCCGCCAGCTCATTTCTGGGCAGCAGCGCAACCGTGCGTACGGGCGCGTCCAGAAGACGCTGCTCGACGCGCTCTGGGCACAGGTCGAGGGTGAGCGCGCGCTCGAGAAGGAGCGCGACGAGTTCGACAAGGTCCTCACCGGCGACGACGCGTTCCTCGAGTTCGCCGCCGCGTGGTGGCCGCCGCTCGACGCGGTCGACGTGTGGGAGTCGCTCGCCGACATCGACGTCCTGCGCCGCTACGCCGATGGCGTCCTCAAGCGCCGGGAGATCGAGCTGCTCGCGCGCGCCTGGCAGGAGGCGGACGGCGTGCCGTCGATCGAGGACGTGCCGCTCATCGACGAGCTGCGCTACCTGCTCGGCGAGGTGCCGCCGGCCGACGCCGACGACGACCCGTACGACGTCAAGCAGCTGATGTCGTTCGAGCGCGAGGACCAGTCCGTGCGCAAGCAGCGGTCGACCCAGTCGATCGAGGACGACTCCTACGCGCACGTGCTCGTCGATGAGGCCCAGGACCTGTCCCCGATGCAGTGGCGGATGCTCGGACGTCGCGGAAAGTATGCGAGCTGGACGATCGTCGGCGACCCGGCGCAGTCGTCCTGGCCGTACCCCGACGAGGCCGCGGCGGCGCGGGCGGCAGCTCTCGACGGCAAGGACGAGCACTTCTTCCGGCTGTCCACGAACTACCGCAACTCGGCCGAGATCTACGACCTGGCCGCAGCGGTCGCGCACGCGACGATCCCGGGCGCCGACACTCCGGACGCGGTGCGTCGTACGGGCCAGGAGCCGCGCCACGAGATCGTCTCGCCGGACCTGCTGCACGCCGAGGTCCGCAGCGGGGTGCGCGACCTGCTCGGCGCGGTCGACGGCTCGGTCGCCGTGGTGGTCCCGTCCGCCCGTCGTGACGAGCTGACGGAGGCGTTGTCCGAGGAGCGCGAGGAGTTCGAGCGCCTACGGGTGCTCGACGGTCTCGACACCAAGGGCCTGGAGTTCGACGCGGTGCTCGTGGTGGAGCCCGACCAGATCGTCGCTGAGTCCGTCGCGGGGTGGCGCACGCTGTACGTCGTGCTCACGCGTGCGACCCAGCTGCTGCTCACGGTCGGGTCGACCCGCAAGTGGCTGGACCGCATCGACGCGCCCTGACGCTCGCGAGTCACTGCGGTACGCACGCGGCGAGCTCGGTGGACAAGGCGCTTGAGCGCCTTCTTGGCCGCCGAGACGGTGAGCGTGTCGAAGGTCGCGCCGCGGTCTGGGCCGACCTGCGCGTCGCCGCCTTCGACATCCCGAACGCGTGGGTCGGACCTCCGACGACGAGCAGCTCGGTGTCCGGATCGAGCGTGACCTGCGCGGACGCCTCCTCGATCGTGACGGCGTCGGTTGCCGAGGCGTACGGCAATCCCTTCACCGATCGCTCTGGCGATGGCCCCGGTGTTGCCCCAGATCGATTCGTCGACCACCTGGACGCGTGCCATCGGCGACACCCCTGGGCTCACGCGAGGACGTGCGACGGTGGCTCCGATTGCGCAGGCTCCCTCGCCGTGCCGTTGACGGCTGAGTCGGACGAGGCGCCGCTTTCGTGCACCGAGCGACGCGGATACCCGTCGCTCGGTGCACAAAACCGGAGCCTCGCGAGCGGACTAGCTGAAGATGCCGAGCTCTCGGATCGAGATCCCGTAGTCCGTCGCGCGACTCACCCCCTGCACCCGCACGTACCGCGCCGACCGCGGCGTGAACGTCACCGTGTCCGACCCGCCGTTCGAGGCGTCCACGGTCGCGGCCGTGCGCCACGTGCTCCCGTTCGTCGACACCTCCACGCGGTAGCGAGGTGCGTACGCCGCCTCCCAGTCGATCGTCACCCGCGACACCTGCCGTGCGGTGTTGAGATCGACCTGGAACCACTCGTCGTCATGGCCCCACCGGCTGGCCCACCGCGTCGACAGCGATCCGTCGACCGCCTGGGCCGGCTTCAAGCGACCGAGCACCGTCCACTCGGTGGAGCTCGCGCTTGCCGCTGCCCCGCGGGCGAGGTTGAGTCCCGGAGCCCAGGCCGCCGAGGCGTTCCAGGTGTCGAGGTAGGACTGCGCGCCGGCCATGAGGTCGTCGGTGATCGCCGACCCGGCCGTGCGGCGCAGGCTCTCGATCCAGTCGGGGACCATGCCGTAGTGCGAGACGCCCTCGGTGTTGTAGTCCCACACCCGCTGACCCGTACGCTGCCGGTCGAGCACCGCGCCGCCATCGACGGAGGTGAACGGGTACGTGATCTTCTGGCCGTCGTTCGCCGGGGGAGCGGGTGTGCCTCCGAAGCCGTTCATGTCCGTCCCGTAGCCGTACCCGACGCCGTACTTCGCGCGCAGCGAGCGGGTCGCCTGCCAGTCGGCGACGTACTCACCGACCGAGTGGCCGTACTGCGTCGCGAAGCCGCCGAGCTTGTAGAGCCGCTCCGTCGACGTGCCGGCGAGCCAGCTGTGGCTCGAGAGGGAACCGGGGTAGCCCGACGCCTCCATGAGCTCGAACGCACGGTCGGCCGACTTGGCACTCATGTGGTCCAGCTCGACCATCATGTTGCGCTGCATCATGCCCTTGAGCGCATACTCGCCGAGGTCCGAGAGCCCGCGGGGGTTGCAGTGAGGCCCGGTCGGATAGACGGGCAGCACGGCCGGCAACCCCGGAATGATCGACAGCTCCTTCGGGATCACCCCTCCGATGACCGTGTTGTCGGGCGTCTGACCCGGTTTGCACGGCTGCGGGTTCCACCAGGTGCCGGTGGTGAGGAACTGCCCGACGTTGACGATCAGCCCTGTGGTGCCGGCGTCGTAGCGCACGCCGCAGAGCGCGTTGTCGAACTTGTGGCAGAGGAACATGCTGCTCACGCCGAGGCCCTTGAGCTCGTCGAGGCCACGGTCGATGTCGCTCTTGTTGCACTGTGCGACCCCGAGGACCTGCTTGCAGCCGAACGGCTCGGACACCTCGACGCCCAGCACCACCGCGAGCTTGCCCTGCTCGACGACGCTGCGGGCCTGCTGGGGCGTCGTGACGACACGGAACCAGCCCTTGCCCGCGCCGCCGTACTGGCCGTCGATGTAGTCCTGGAGCGCGTACGTCTTGCGCGCCTCGCGCCGCACCGCGTCCATGTCGTTGCACGGTGCTTCGTTCGGCCCTGCGACGACACCGAGGATCGTGCAGAGACCGGTGTTGGAGACGAGGTCGTTGACCATGATCCGCTGGCCGCCGCGCCACGCCCGCTCGACCCACTTGTAGTACATCTGCTGGTGCGTGAAGGACGAGTACGTCGGCCACTCGGGGAACGTCGGCCAACCCGTCGTGTCGTGCTTGTCGAGCGGCCCGGCGCCCTTGACGGAGTTCGTGAGGTTCTCCAGCAGCGAGGCGCCGTGGCCGTCGCAGTCCTGCAGTGCGGCCGCGATGCCCCGCGGGTCGAACGTCTCACCGCAGACGGCGTGCCCGCCGAAGCCCTCGTCGGAGAACATGTGGGTGTGCGCGTCGACGAACCCGCGGACGTCGCCGTTCGGGGCGGTGCCGGTGAACGGTGCACCCGTCACGTTGACCTCGGATTCGACTGCGGGCGGGTTCGTCGGCTCCCACCACTCGCCTTGCGCGGCGGCCGGCGCACCCGCCGCCGCGACCGTGAGCGCCACCGCTGCCGCGATCGCACCAATGCCTCGTCTCGGGAGCCCTCTGCTCCGTCTGCTGCTCGCTCTCATCGCGTCCCGCCCTTCGTCCAGGTCCCTCCACTTGACCCGGAATGTTAGGTGCGTCACATCTTGGGCGCCAGTCCAAGTTGTGCAGGTGCCCGAGATGCGACGCCCGTCGCTGACGCGCCGTTGCCCGATGCGACAGACTGAAGGCGATGTCTGTGCCGAACGAGTCTCCCGTACCCGCCGATCCCTCGACCGTCACCGCCCGTCGCCGTCGCCGCTGGATCCCCGTCGTCCTCCTGGTCGCCGTCGGGCTCGCGGTCGGGAGCGTCGTCGCTCTGGCGACGTTCACCAACGCCCACCGCACTGTGCTCGTCGGTGCCCACTCCGGTGTCGTGACCCCGACCTTCGACGGCCACGCGACGCTCGACTTCGGATCCGTCCTCCCGCAGATCCGGATGCCCATCGACGCCCCGCTCGGGGTCGGCGTCTCGATCGACATCGGCGACACCGAGGCCGACAGCCTCGACGAGCTCGTCGCCCGCGACGCCGTGATCGCGTCGCAGCCCGAGGCTGAGGTCGAGCAGATCCGCACGGTCGTACGTGACGTCGCGGTGGCGTCCGCCCTGCGTGGTCTCGGTGCCGGCCTCGCGGTCGTCCTCATTCTCATGGCCGTGTGGATGCTCGTCGGCCGGCGGCGCCGCCACGAGATCGCGGCGCGCGTCCGGGGCGCCTTCCGTCGTCGCCAGGCTCCCCACTCACCCGTACGGGCGCTCGTCGCGTTCGCGCTCGCGGGCGTGCTCGCGCTCGTCCTCCTCACGTGGCCGCAGCCGGCCGTCGAGGAGGTCGCCGACAAGCGGTGGCGGCCGATCGAGGAGGTGTACCCCGAGATCCCTGACGACCTCGACCTCGGCGCCGTCGAGATCTCGTCGGGCAGCGCCACCGATGCCAGCCGCGCGATCGTCGAGTCCGCGATCACCACGTACGACACGTCGGTGAAGTTCTACGGTGCGATGAAGGACCGCGTACCCGAGATCGCCCCGCAGCTGCGTCAGCCGGCGGAGGGCGAGATCGTCGCAGTGCTCGTCGCGGACCGTCACGACAACGTCGGCATGGACTCGGTCGTCCGGGCCGTGGCCGACGAGGTCGATGCGTCGCTGCTCATCGACGCCGGCGACGACACGTCGACCGGTGCCTCGTGGGAGGGGTTCAGCATCCGCTCGCTCGCACGCCAGTTCCGCGACATCCCGACGGTCGCTGTCGCGGGCAACCACGACGAGGGCGACTTCGTCGCCGAGCAGATGAAGAAGGAGGGCTTCACCGTCCTCGACGGCGAGCCCACCGACGTCGAAGGCATCCGCTTCCTCGGCTACAGCGACCCCCGCAGCTCCGGCTTGACGGCAGGCTGGGAGCAGGGTTCGACGTCCATCCGCGAGCAGGGCAAGGAGCTCACGGAGACCGCCTGCGACGACGGCGACGTCAGCACGGTCGTCGTGCACAGCCCGACGACGGGGGAGGAGGTCGCGGCCTCCGGGTGCGTCGACCTCGTCCTGTCCGGCCACCTCCACGTGCAGCGCGGGCCGACGGTGACCACGGCACCCGACGGACGTCGTACGGTCTCGTACACGAACGCGAGCACCGGTGGTGCGGCGTTCGCGTTCGCGCTGGGCAGCAAGCTGCGTCGGCAGGCACAGACGACGCTCATCACCTACCGGGACGGGCGTCCGGTCGGGTTGCAGCCGGTCAACTTCAACCCCGACGGCACGATCGCTGTCGCCGACTACGTCGTCTTCGACCTGGCGTCGGAGCCGTCGCCCGCGGACATCCCGACCACGACGCCGCCCGAGCCGACGGCCACGACGCCGACGGCCACGACCACGCCGGAGGAGTGAGGTGCCGGGGGTCGCTCGGGGTCGTCTCCGTGGTGTCACCGATGGGCGCAGCAGCCTCCGCGGTGCACCGTGGTGAGATGACTCCCGCGGCGCCTCTCGGTCCACGCCACCCGCTCGTCGTGGGCCCGGCGCTCGTCGCACCGCTGCTGGTGCTCGTCGCCGGCCTCCTTCGTCTCGTCGACGTGATGGACGGCGGGTACGGCGATGGGCCCGCGTGGGACCTCGGTCACGCCGCGCTCCTGTTCGCCTTCCTCCTGCTCGCCGTGCTGGTCGTGGGCCTGGCGCGCAGCGTCCCGCCCATCACCGGATCCGGCCGCGGGGTGACCGAGGCGGCGGTCGCCGTCGGGCTCCTCGGTGCCGTCGGCTCTATGTGGGTGGCGGTCGCGGCCCTTGCGCCCGAGAGCGCCGCGGCCGCCCACCTGCCAGGGTCGGTCTCGGGGGCTGCCGCCACGCTGCTCGTCGCAGGTCTTGCGACCTTGCTGCTCCTGCTTGTCGAGCACGGCGCGCTGGCGTGGTGGAGTCCGGCGGCCGTCGTGACCGGGGCACTCGCCGTCGCCTGGCAGGTCGACCTGATGCCGTTCGCCGCCTCGCTCGTCCTGCTCGGTCTGGCGCCGCTGACGTCGCTGCGCCTCCCGCTGCCCTCGGGTTCACCCGTCGTCCAGCGCTGAACCGCTCACGGCGTGGTCCTCTGCTCGGCACGTGCGCTACGCTCGCGCCCATGAACGCACGCACCACGCTCGGTTGGTGGCGCCACCTCTAGGTGGCGTCTCGTGCTTCATCCCCCAGACCCGCCTCTCGGCCGCGTCTGGGCAACCCGTCGGCCGACGAATCAAAGGACCGACGATGCCACCTCATGACGGCGCAGCTCTCGATGTCTCCGCAGCGCTCGCGCACCTCGTCACGCTCCCGTCGTACGCGATCATCCGCGTGCGCGACTCCGACCGCGTGATCCTGCTCGGCGGAGCCCGTACGGACGTCGACTCGCTCATGGACGTGCCCGTCCCCGATCCGGTGCCCGGGCTGCCCGCCCAGTACGACAACCTCGTGCTCGTCCCGTTCCGCCAGGTCCGCGAACGCGGCTTCGAGGCGCACGACGACGGCACCCCGCTCTCGGTGATCGCCGCCGAGACGTCCCTGGAGGTCGCCCTGGACGACCTGCTCGCCGCTCTCCCCGACGGTGAGGTCGCGCTCGCCGACAGGGGCGGGTTCGAGACGGACGACGCGACGTACGCCGGCATGGTCCGCGAGGTGATCGACTCCGAGATCGGGCAGGGCGAGGGCGCGAACCTCGTGATCGGCCGGCACTACCGGGCGCGTCTCGCCGAGTGGGGGCCGACCGGCGCGCTGACGGTGCTGCGGCGCCTGCTCGAGCGCGAGCGCGGGGCGCACTGGACGTTCGTGATCTTCACCGGCGAGCGCTACCTGATCGGCGCGAGCCCTGAGCGGCACGTGAGCATCGACGCGGGCCAGGTCCGGATGAACCCGATCTCGGGCACGTTCCGGCTGCGCGGGCTCGAGACGCAGGCCGACCGCAAGCGCGAGCTGCTGCGCTTCCTCGACGACGAGAAGGAGATCTACGAGCTCTTCATGGTCGTCGACGAGGAGCTCAAGATGATGTGCGACATCTGCAGCGAGGGTGGCATGGTCCTCGGTCCGTACCTCAAGCCGATGACGCATCTCGTCCACACCGAGTACCTGCTCGCCGGTCGCACCCACCGCGACGTGCGCGAGGTGCTGCGCGACTCGATGTTCGCGGCGACGGTCACCGGCAGCCCGGTCGAGAACGCGTGCAAGCTCATCAAGAAGTACGAGGCCGAAGGGCGTGGCTACTACGCGGCGGCTGCGGCGCTGCTCGGGCGCGACGACGAGGGGCGCCCCACGGCGGACTCGCCGATCCTCATCCGGACCGCCGACGTCGACCTCGAGGGCAACCTCAAGGTCACGGCGGGGGCGACGCTCGTACGAGACTCCGACCCCGACTACGAGACCGCGGAGACGCACGCGAAAGCGGCCGGTGTCCTCAGCGCGTTCGGGCTCGTCGAGGCGGCGCCGCTGCCGTCCGAAGGGTTCGACGCGTTCGCGCACGACGACGACGTGCTGATCGCGCTCGGGTCGCGCAACCAGCGCCTCAGCCAGTTCTGGCTGTCCGACCAGTCGGGCGCGGCACCGACCGACCCGCTCGCCGGCAAGCGGGCAGTGATCCTCGACAACGAGGACGACTTCGTCAACATGCTCGGCCACGTCCTCGGCGTTCTGGGGATCACGACCGACGTGCTGCGGCACGAGGACTACGCGGGGCCGGAGGTGTTCGACGGCTACGATCTCGTCCTCGTCGGTCCCGGCCCCGGCGATCCACGCGAGCTCGACGACCCCAAGATCGCGACCGTACGACGCGCCGTCGACGACCTGCTCGCCGCCGGACGCCCGTTCCTCGCGGTGTGCCTCGGCCACCAGGTGCTGTGCGGCGCGCTCGGGCTCGACCTCGCGTACAAGGACATCGTCTTCCAGGGCACGCAGAGCGCGCTGCCGCTGCGTGGTCGTACGGAGACGGTCGGGTTCTACAACACGTTCGTCGCCCGGGTTCCTGGGTCGGGACTGCCCGAGGGCGTGAGCGTCGAGACCGACGCTGAGACGGGCGACGTGCACACCGTTGCCGGGCCGGGGTTCCGCGGGATCCAGTTCCACGCGGAGTCGATCCTCACCCAGCACGGCGACCGCATCATCCGCGACCTCGTCGCCGAGCTGCTCGTCTGACACCCCGGCCGCACGGAACGCAAAAAGGGGCCACGCGCACCGGGGGAAATGCGCGTGGCCCCTGCGTTCCTGGTGCGACCAGGAGTCTTAGGACCCCAACGAACCGCCGTCGGAGTCGAGGGTGACGTCGGCGGTGTGCTGCTCGCCGCCACGGGTGTAGGTCAGCTCGACCTTCTCGCCCGGCTGGTAGCCGCGGATCGTCGCCACGAGCGCGTCCGAGCTCGCGACCGGCTGGTCGCCCACACGGATGATCACGTCGCCGGTCTTGAGGCCGGCCTTGGCGGCGGCGCTGCCGTCGGTCACCGACTTCACCTCGGCGCCGATCGTCGTCATGCCGTCCGACTCGACGGCGTCGGCGACCGTCACGCCGATCCGGGAGTGAGCGACCGTGTCGCCCTTGACGAGCTGCGACGCGACGTTCTTGGCGAGGTCGATCGGGATCGCGAAGCCGAGGCCGATCGAGCCGGACTCGCTGCCCCCGCTGGTGCGGATCGCGGTGTTGATACCGATCACCGACCCGTTGAGGTCGACCAGCGGGCCACCGGAGTTGCCCGGGTTGATCGCGGCGTCGGTCTGGATCGCGGGGAACACGTTGCGCGACTCGTTGGTCTCGCCCGCGGTCACCGGACGGTTGAGCGCCGACACGATGCCGGAGGTCACGGTGCTCTCCAGGCCGTACGGGGAGCCGATCGCGACGACGTCCTGGCCGACGCGCAGGTCGGCGGAGTTGCCGAGCGTCGCCGGGGTCAGGCCGCTCTTGCCCTCGGCCTTGACGACGGCGAGGTCGGTGACCGGGTCACGGCCGACGATCTGGGCGCGCGCGATCGAGCCGTCGCTGAAGGAGACGGTGATCTCGCCGCTGTCGGCGGCGGCCTCGACCACGTGGTTGTTGGTGAGGATCTCGCCGTCGGAGCTGATGATGATGCCCGTGCCGCTGCCGCTGCTGTCGCCACCGCGGACGTTCAGCTGGACGGTCGAGGGGAGCACCTTCTGGGCGACCTTCTCGATCTCGCCCTCGGAGAGCGAGGCGCTCGAGGTCGAGGTGTTGTCGAGCGAGGAGGTCGAGGGCGACGTGCCGGTGCTGTCGTCATTGAGCGCCTGGTATCCGGCCGCACCGCCGATGCCGCCGACGAGGCCGGCGACCAGGGCGCCTGCCACGACCGCCGCCGCGAAGCCGCCGCTGCGCTGCTTCTTGGGCGCGGGCTTGCCGGGCTCCTGCGGCGTGAAGCCGAAGGGGTACGCCTGGGTCTGCTCGCCCGGACGGTCGGTGGTGTCAGAGGCGGCGCCGTAACGGTGCGTGTACGGCGTGCTGCTCGGGTATCCCGTACTGGCGCCGCTGGCGGGCGCCGCGTACGGAGTGGTGGGCTGCGGCGCCTGCTGCGGGGCCGAACCCTGCGGGTCTGTAGGACGGGACTGATCGTTCATGTGCACCAGCATGCCGCGTACGACTAAGAGGCCGCTGAGACAGATCTGGGACGACCGGAAGAGGTTACTGGGGATCTGCTGAGAGTCCGCGACCCTCGGGCTCGCCCGGTCGGCCGGGAATCCGCAGCGTCATCAGCGCGCCGCCCGAGGACGCATGGCCCGCGCTGACCTGCCCGTGATGACGGTACGCGGCCTGGGCGACGATCGCGAGCCCGAGGCCCGAACCGGGGAGCCGTCGGGCGTCGCGCGAGCGGTAGAACCGCTCGAACACGTGCGGCAGATCCTCGTCGTTGATCCCCGGCCCCGCGTCCTCGACGGTGAGAGTGCCGTCGCGCAGCCGTACGCGGACCTCCCCGAGCGGCGGGCTCCATTTCGCGGCGTTGTCGAGGAGGTTGGTGACGGCCCGCTCGAGCGTGCGAGACTCGCCGACCACGATCCACGGCTCGGTGTCGACCTCGAACGCGATGCCGGGGGCCCGACGCTGCACGCGTTCGACGGCGGTCGCGACGACCTCCGACAGATCGATCGGCTCGGGGTCGGGGGTCCCCTCGTCGCGGGCGAGCTCGACAAGGTCGCCGACCAGGGTGGCGAGCTCGTCGACCTGGGCACCAACATCGTTGATGAGCTCGAGGCGGGCCGGCTGCGGCATCCCACCGCGGGTTTCGGCCTGACCGAGCAGCTCGATGTTGGTCTTGAGCGAGGTCAGTGGGGTACGCAGCTCGTGGCCGGCGTCGGCGACGAGCTGACGTTCGCGCTCACGGGAGGCGTCGAGGGCGACCATCATCTGGTTGTACGCCACCGTCAGGCGCCCGAGGTCGTCGGCGCCGTGGACGGCGATCGGGCGCAGCTCGCCGGTACGGGCGACGTGCTCGACGGCGGTGGTCAGGCGTCGTACGGGGCGCAGGCCACCGCTGGCGATCACCGAGCCGAGGAGCCCGGCGATCAGGACGCCGAAGATCCCCACCGCCCACAGGACGACGCCGAGCCGGTCGAGCGCGGCGTCCATGCTCTCCATCGACTGCGCGACCACGAGCGCGCGCCCCGAGCCTGCGTACACGGCGACGACCCGGTACGGAGTGCCGTCGATGTCGGCCGTGCGCAGAGAGTGGGTCCGCTTGCCCGAGGCGACCTCCTCCTCGTCTGGTCCTACGTAGTCGGCGAGCCGCGGGTCGGGTTCGCCGTACGTGATGACGGTCATCTTGACGTCGGTGGCGAGGAGGGCCGACTGGGGGATCCCGCGGATCTCCCACTCGGTGGCGATGCCGGCCTGCACGGCGGCCACGGCGCGGCGCTGGAGGTTCTCGTCGAGGCTGGAGGTGAACTCGGCCTTCACGCTGACGTAGACGATCATGCTCACGAACGCGAGCGTGATGCCCACCGCTGCGGTGGTGAGCAGGGAGATGCGGGTCGCGAGAGGGAGCCCCTCGGCCTTGTCGTGCAGCCAGCGCCGGGCCGAGGCGATATCACGCGCCATCAGCGGTGCTCCGCGATCACGGCGCGGTCTCGCGCAGGACGTACCCGACGCCGCGCACGGTGTGGAGCAGGCGCGGCTCGCCGTCGGCCTCGAGCTTGCGGCGCACGTACCCGACGTACACCTCCAGGGAGTTGGCCGTCGTCGGGAAGTCGAAGCCCCAGACCTCTTCGAGGATGAACGAGCGCTCCAGCACGCGCTTCGGGCGCTCCATGAACAGCTCGAGCAGCGCGAACTCCGTACGGGTCAGCGAGATGGAGCGCTCGCCGCGGGTGACCTCGCGGGTGGCGGTGTTCATCGTAAGGTCGGAGAACTCCAGCACGACCTCTTCGTCCTCGTCGGCCGACCTCGAGCGTGCGGCGCGGCGCAGCAGGGCGCGGACACGCGCGAGCAGCTCGGCGAGCGCGAACGGCTTGGTGAGGTAGTCGTCGGCTCCGGCGTCGAGGCCGTCCACGCGCTCGTCGACGGCGTCTTTGGCGGTGAGGACCAGGATCGGCACGTCGTTGCCGGCCGCGCGCAGCGCCCGCGTCGCCTCGAGGCCGTCGAGCCGCGGCATCATCACATCCATGATGATCGCGTCGGGGTTGATCATCGGGACGCGCGCGAGCGCCTCGGCACCGTCGGAGGCGACGTCGACGGTGTAGCCGTTGAACTCCAGCGAGCGCCGGAGCGAGTCACGGACAGCCCGGTCGTCGTCGACCACGAGGATGCGCATGGTGCCAGCGTGCCAGGTCGGGCCCAGCACCACCGGTGAGTCGGTGGCGCGGTCAGGACGTCGCTGCGTCGGTTCCGGCGAGAAGCTGCTCCGCCGCGGCGCTCGCCCGTGCCCCGTAACCGCCACCGAACAGTGCGGCGTGCACGAGGAGCGGGTGGAGCTGGTGCAGCGGAACCCGTTCACGCCAGCCGTCGGCCAGCGGGGTCGCCTCGTCGTAGCTGTCCAGGATCCGCTGCAGGTGCTGGATGCCGAACAGGGCGAGCATCGCGAGGTCGGTCTCGCGGTGGCCTCCGTACGCGGCCGGGTCGATGAGGAACGCCCGATCCTCCGTCGACCACACGACGTTGCCCGACCACAGGTCTCCGTGGACGCGTGCCGGTGGCTCGGGCGGTCCTGCGAGGTCGTCGAGGCGACGGACGACCTCCTCGATCGGCGCCGCCTGCTCGGCGGTCATCGCTCCTCGGTCGACGGCGACCTTGAGGTACGGCAGCACGCGGCGGGTCGCGTAGAACTCGGTCCACGTCGCTGCGGGCTTGTTGGGCAGCGGGGCCAGGCCGATGTAGCCGTCCCGCGGGAACCCGAACTCCTCGGAACCCGCGGCGTGGGTCACGGCCAGGGCGCGCCCGAACGCCTCCGCGGCGTCGGCGGTCGCCTTGGCCGGCTCCACCCACGACACGATCAGGCAGTCCTCGGCGACGCCGAGCACTTCGGGCACCGGAGCACCGCCGGCCTCGGCCAGCCAGCCGAGCGCCTCGGCCTCGGACGTGTAGAAGTCGTGCGGCGCGTGCGGTCGTGTCTTGAGCACCGCACTGCGCCCGTCGGTGAGTCGGAGTCTGATCGCCGTGTTGGTGTCCCCGCCGGCTACGGGTGTGGTGGCGACGACCCCTGCTCCGAGCAGGGCCTCCGCCTTCGCTGCTATGCCCCCCATGCGCGCCATGTGCTGACGCTACACAGCGCGGCGTCCGCGCGCCGGGCTCAGTGCGGAAGCTGTTGCACCAGCTGAGGGGCGCTGGCGACGATCGCGTCCGCGGTGCGCTCGATGAGGCCGAGCACGTGCTCGAATCCCTCCGGCCCGCCGTACCAGGGGTCGGGGACCTCGTCGTCACCCGGTGTGGCCGCCGGGTCGTACGAACGGAACATCTGGATCTTGGCGCGGTCGCTCGCGTCGCGGGCGAGCGCGGCGACGTCGTCGAAGTTGGACTCGTCCATCGTGAGGATGAGGTCGTGGTCCTTGAACCACTCGCGCGTGATCTGCTGCGCGCGGTGCCGGGTGGGGTCGTAGCCGTGCTCGGCGAGGACGGCGGCGGCCCGCGGGTCCATCGGCTCGCCACGGTGCCATCCGCCCGTGCCTGCCGAGTCCACGCGGACCTTGTCGGACAGTCCGGCGTCGTCGAGCTTCTGCTCCAGCACCACGTCGGCCATCGGGGAGCGGCAGATGTTGCCCAGACAGACGACGGCGATGCGGAGCGGGTGGTCGGCGTCGCCGGGCGAGGTCATGCCCTCACGCTAGTCCGCATCCACGCTAGTCCGCATCAATGAACAGCCGCAGCGCCATGTTGACGAGGGAGATCACGATCGAGCCCCACAACGCGACCCAGAACCCGTCGACGTGGAACTCGACCAGCACCGGCAGCGCGTCGGTCACCCAGGCGGTGAACCTCAGCAGGAGCGCGTTGAGGACGAGCAGCAGGATGCCGAGCGTCAGCACGATGAACGGGATCGAGACGAGCTTGAGGAGGCGTCCGACCGTCAGGTTGATCGCCGTGAAGACGGCGGCGACGATGAGCAGCGCGCCGGCCTTCTCCCAGCCGTCCTGTCCCGCGTCTCCGATGCTGATGCCGCTGAAGATCCAGGCCGCCACGGCGATGGCGGCGGCGTTGCACAACCAAGTGAGGACGAGCTTCATGGGTCCATCCAAGCAGACGCCCGTACGGCGCCGGACCGGTGTCAGCCGGCCACCTCCGGGACGGGCGCGGGGCTCGACGTACGGGAGAGCTGGGCGACGGCGATGCCGGCGACGACGAGCAGTCCGCCCACGATCTGCACCCCGTCGAGCGACTCCCCGAACCATGCCCAGCCGAGCGCGGAGGCGCCCACCGGCTCGAGCGTCGCGACCACCGTCACGACCGTCGCGGGGAGGTACTGCAGCGCGCTGAGCTCCATGAAGAACGGCGCGAGAGTGCCGAGCACGATCACCCATCCGAGCACGAGCCACAGCGGGACCTCGTAGGCGTCGAGGGCGCCAAGCAGGTTGGCAGGAGCGCCGAGGCCTTCGACGGTCCAGACCGGGCTGATGACGTTCATCGCGAGCGCCGCGAACGTGAACGCCCACAGGACCACGCGGATCGGGTCGGCGTCGCGCACACCCTGCTCGCCGACGAGGAAGTAGACCGCGAAGCAGACCGCGGCGCCGAGGCCCGCGAGCATCCCGAGCCCGTCGAACGCCAGGCCCTCGGAGATCTGGGCCACGAGAGCGAGCCCGAGCAAGGTCATCGCGACGGCGACCCACATCGTGCGACGGACCTGCTGCTTCTGGACGAAGCGGGCCCACAGGACGACGAGGACGGGGGCGAGGTACTCGAGGAGCAGCGCCATGCCGACGGGGATGCGGTCGATCGCGATGTTGTAGGTCCACTGGACGCCGGCGACCCCGACGATGCCGAGGAGCAGCAGCATCGCGAGCTCGCGCCCACGCGGCAGCCGCAGCGCCGACCGGTCGGTGAGGGCAGCGAACGCGAGGAAGAGGAGCGCCGAGCCCGTCGTCCTCAGGCTCGTGAGCAGTGCGGGGTCGACGCCGGCCCGCATCGCGACCCGGGACACCCCCGCGTTGACGATGAAGAGGGCGGCGCCGCCGACGACGAGGCCGTACCCGATCCCTGCCGACGACTCACCGCGTGCCACCTCGGGATGCTCTCACGCAATGACGGGCGACAGGGCTCCGGGCTACGCCCGCGGGACCCATCGCGAGGTGCCGCCGGGCCCCGCCGTCGCGACGAAGGGCGGCGACGGCTCCGTCCGGGTCTCGATGCCCGCCTTGCGCGCCGCCTTGGCGACGCGGTCGCGGAAGTCGAGCCACGCGGCCCCGTCGGGAGTGCCTCCGTCGTCAGGAGCGCTGAGCGGTGCAAGGGTGACGGAGCCGGAGTCCGTACGGACGACGCCTGCGGACGCGTCGTACCGGTCGAACCCGGTCACGAGCGCCCAGCGGCCGGCAGCGAGGGGCTTGGACACGGCGGCCCGCGCCACCTTGGCGACGATCTCGCCCGCGGTCTCGGGATCGGTCTCGAGCACCAGCCGGGTCGCCAGCCAGTCCTCGGACCCGCCGCCCCGCGGCTTCTCTCCCCGCTCGGCCCGCCGCCGCATCGCCGCGCGCCGCCGCCGCTGGTCCAGCACGAGCAGCACCACGAAGACGGCGACTCCGGCGAGGAAGGTCGAGGAGGGCACGCCGGGAGGCTAGCAGCCGTCGACATCTCGACCATCGGACGGCGGCGGGCCTAGGGTGCGGGCATGGGCGAACCCCGCATCAGAGCGGCGCTCGACGGCGTACCCGACTACCGTCCGGGGCGACCACCGAGCGCGGCCGACGACCGAGTGCCGTACAAGCTGTCCAGCAACGAGAACCCGTACCCGCCGCTGCCGAGCGTGCTCGAGGCCGTCCAGGAGGCGTGCGGGCACCTGAACCGCTACCCCGACATGGGCGCGATCGACCTGTACGCCGCGCTGTCGCGCCATCACCAGGTCCCGGTGCCCGATCTGGCGGCGGCGACCGGCTCCGTCGCTGTCCTCTACCACCTGCTCCAGGCGACCTGCGAGAGCGGCGACGAGGTCGTGTACGCCTGGCGGTCGTTCGAGGCGTACCCGATCGCGGTCCGTCTGGTCGGCGCGACCCCGGTCGAGGTGCCGCTGACCCCGACCGCGGAGCACGACCTCGACGCGATGCTCGGCGCGCTGAGCGACCGTACGCGCGTGGTGATCGTGTGCACCCCCAACAACCCCACCGGACCCGGCGTCGGTGGCGACGCGCTCGCCGCGTTCGTCGCGCGCGTGCCCGAGGACGTGCTCGTCGTGGTCGACGAGGCCTACGCGGAGTTCGCCTCGACCCCGACCCGGGCGCTCGAGCTGACGCGTGCGCGCGACAACGTCGTCGTGCTGCGGACCTTCTCGAAGGCGTACGGCCTGGCGGGCCTGCGCGTCGGGTACGCCGTCGCACCGGCCCGGATCGCGTCGGCCGTGCGCAAGGTCGCGCTGCCGTTCGGGGTGTCGGACGTGGCGCAGGCGGCGGCGGTCGCCTCGCTGGACGCCGAGAAAGAGCTCTTGGCCCGCGTCGACGCGTTGGTCGCCGAGCGTGACCGGACCGTCATGGCCGTACGCGACCTCGGCTGGGCCGTCCCGGACACGCAGGCCAACTTCTTCTGGCTGCCGACGGGGGAGCGGACGCTGGAGGTGGCGGAGGTGTTCGCCCACGACGGGCTGGCCGTACGGCCGTTCGCCGGGGACGGCATCCGGATCACCATCGGCGAGCCGGACGCCAACGACCGCGTGATCGAGGTGCTGCGGCGGCTCGCAGGCTAGAGCGGGGCCTCAGCGCATGTCGAGCGGCTGCGACGTCGACTCGAGCACCGAGAGCCACAGGTCGCCCTCGGGCGAGACCGAGTGGCGGCGCTCGATGACCAGCGGGATCGGCACGTGGACGAACCGGTGGCGACGTCGGCCGACCACCATGTCGGTACGGCCGGCCATCACGGCATGGACGGCGACCTGCGCGAGGCGCGCGCAGTAGACCGAGTCGGAGGCGTCGGCGGGGATGGCGCGGATGCCGTAGCCGGGGTCGAGGAACTTCAGCGTCAGTGCCTCGCCGCGGTTGCGGAAGTCCTTCTCGATGGCCTCGCGCACGATCGTCGCGATGTCGCCGAGACGGCTGTTGCCCGAGGCGTCGGACTTGCCGGTGGCGAGCGTGTGCTCCTGCCCGGCGCCCTCGGCGAGGACGATCACGGCGCTGCCGTGCTGGCGGATCCGGCGCTCGAGCGAGCGCAGCAGGCCGTTCTCGCCCTCGAGGCTGAACGGGACCTCGGGGATCAGCACGAAGTCGGCGTCATGGTTCGCGAGGGCGGCGTAGCAGGCGATGAAGCCCGCGTGCCGGCCCATCACCTTGACGAGACCGACGCCGTTGTACGCCGACTCGGCCTCGATGTGGGCGGCCGCGATCGCCTTCGACGCCTCCGCGAACGCGGTGGCGAAACCGAAGCTCTGGCCGATGTGGGGGATGTCGTTGTCGATCGTCTTCGGGATCCCGACCACGCCGATCGCGAGCGCGCGCCGGGTGATCTCCTCGACGATGCCGTGCGCGCCGTGCATGGAACCGTCGCCGCCGATGACGATGAGCGCGTTGATCTCGAGCTCGACGAGACGGTCGACGATCACCGCCGCGTCCTGGGCTCCGCGCGAGGTGCCGAGGATCGTGCCGCCGCGCTCGTTGATCGAGCCGACGAGGCCGGGCGTGAGGGGGATCGGCTCGTACCCGAGCTCCTTGTCGAAGCCGGCGTAGCCGTTGCGGAAGCCGGTCACCTGGGTCACGCCGTAGTGCGTGTAGAGCTCCAGCGTGACTGCGCGGATCACGTCGTTGAGGCCGGGGCACAGGCCGCCGCAGGTCACGACCCCGACGTGGGTCGTCGCGGGGTCGTGGAAGATCGCGGGGCGCGGGCCTCCCGGCTCGAAGGACGGCCAGCGTTCGACGGGCTCGCCGCGCTGCTCCAGGAGGGAGATCGTGTCGTCGTACAGGACGCGGTCGCCCTCGGAGACGTAGTACTCGTTGGTCTTGCGCCCGGCGACGTAGCTGCTGAGCGGTGACTCGTACGTGCATGGGCCGAGGGAGGAGACCTGGAGGTCGGCGAGGGAAGGCACAGGACGAGCGTAGGCGGGCAGGTGGGCTGGTCGCCTCCCACAGGTGTGGCATCGGGGTAGCAAACTGGAGTCCGTTCGGTGACGCGGGGTGCAGAATGCCGACTGATTCGCTCATCTCGATCGCAGGTTGCTATGCTCTGGACTGTCTTGTTTTTCAGGTTGCCTATTTTGTTGTTTCTCAGGAAAAAATGGATCCCTCGCTTCTCCTCGGCTTCGCGGGCCTGTGCGTGCTCCTCGCGCTGACGCCCGGTCCCGACACGTTCCTGGTGCTGCGCTTCAGCCTCGGCGGCACCCGTACAGGGCTGGCGGCCGCGCTCGGCTCGGCGACCGGCTCCCTGCTCTGGGCGCTCGCCGTCGCCGCAGGTCTCGCGACGCTGCTCGAGCAGTCGGCCGGGGCGTACCGGGTCGTCAAGATCGCGGGCGGGCTGTATCTGCTGTGGCTCGGTCTGCGGGCGCTGCTGCGCCGTGGGCAGGGGCTCGGCGACGTCGAGGGCGCGTACGGGGTCAAGGCCGGCGCCGCGATGCGGGCGGGGTTGATCTCGAACGTCCTCAACCCGAAGGTCGGCCTGTTCTTCGTCGCGGTCGTGCCGCAGTTCCTGCCCGGCCACGAGGCCTCGCTCGGTGCGACGCTGGTGCTCGGCACGATCTTCGCTGCGGTCGGGTTCGTCTACTTCGCCGCGATCGCGACCGTCGCGGGGCGGGCGCTGACGTGGCTGCGGCGCCCGCGGGTGCAGCGCGCGATCGACCGCGGCACGGCCGGCATCATTACCACGCTCGGGGTGTCCACCCTGGTCTCCGCCACGCGCTGACGGCGCCGCCGGTCGAAGGTCTCGGTCACGGACCGATCGGGCGGGGCTCCTCGCGGACGACCTCGCGCGGGTCCTTGTCGTCGCGCAGCCCCTGATAGCGGGGGTGACGCAGTCGGCCCGCGCCCGTCCACTCGCTGAAGCCGATCTCGACGACGAGCCGCGGCTCCACCCAGTGGGTCTGCGAGGGGCTCGAACGGCTGGCCTTGCGGATCTCGGCGGCCGACTCTGCGAACGGGTTCGTGTCGGTGGCCAGCGGCACCAGCAACGAGCCGAGCTGGGCGAGCGTGCGCTCGTCGAAGCCGGTGCCGACCTTGCCGGCGTACCGCAGCGCGTCGCCGTCGTAGTAGCCGAGCAGCAGGGCTCCGAGGCCCGACCGCGATCCCTGCGGGTCGGTCCAGCCGCCGACCACGAGCTCCTGGCCCCGTACGACCTTGAACTTGAGCCAGTCCGCCGAGCGCCGTCCGGGCTGGTACGACGACGCGGCGCGCTTGGCCATCACGCCCTCCCATCCGGCCTCCTCGGCGTGGTGGAACAGCGCGAGCCCGTGCTCATCCTCGTGCTCGCTGAGCAGGATCGTGTCCGAGAACGAGAAGGCGTCACGCAGGGCGTCCTTGCGGGCGGTCAGCGGGAGCGGGCACAGGTCGTGGCCGTCGAAACGTGGCAGGTCGAAGGCCCAGTATGCGAGCGTGACGCCCGCGTTCGCGATCGTGCGGGGATCGGTGACGTGCATCCGCTTCTGGAGGTCCTCGAAGCTCGTCTGGTCGCCCCGCATCGCGCACAGCTCACCGTCGACGACCCAGTCCTTCGCGCCGTCCAGTGTTCGCAGGGCCTCGACGATCTCGGGATAGCTCGCGCTCACGTCGAGCCGGTTGCGCGTCCACAGCCGTACGTCGGTGCCGTCGCGGACCGCCATCAGGCGCTCGCCGTCGAGCTTGCGCTCGAACACCCAGGCGGGGTCGTCGAAGCGCCGCGACGACAGGGTCGCGAGCATCGGCGCGATCCACGCGGACGGCATGAGATGACCGTACGCCGGACTGTTCGGCCATACCTCTTGACCGACGTCGGTCGGGCGCGGAAGGGTACGCGACACCGATGGAACGCCGTTCCAACATATGGAGGGTCACATGCGCCTTGCCCGTCCCGCCCGCCTTGCCCGTCCCGCCCGCCTCGCCGCTGCCGCCGCACTTGCCGGTAGCGTCCTGGCCGTCTCCCCGGCCCCAGCCTCTGCGGAGCCCACCGTCGCGCACTACTCGAGCCAGGTGGTGAACGACGGCGCCGACGTCTACTACCCGTCCGACGCGCAGGGTGAGCTGCCGGTCGCGCTGCTCATGCAGGGGGCTCAGGTCCACCGCATGCACTACGCGGCGTACGCACGTGCCGTCGCCTCGTACGGCTTCGTGGTCGTCGTCCCGAACCACAAGCGCCTCGTCTTCTTCGACCAGGACTACTACCCGTCCCAGAAGATGCCCGCGGAGGCGATCGGCTGGATGGACGACGAGAACGCGAACTCTTCCTCGCCGCTCGCTGGCAAGATCGACACCGACACGCTCGTGCTGCTCGGTCACTCCTTCGGGGGCGCCGCTGCGCTCGGTGTCGCTGAGGAGAGCTGTGGCATCCCGTTCTGCACCACGCTCGGCTACTCGCTGCCCAGCGAGGTGAAGGCGGCGTCGCTGTTCGGCACCAACAACAAGTCCCCGCTGTTCGGCAACTCCGCGAGCATGGACAACCAGATCCCGGTCCAGCTCGTCCAGGGCACGGTCGACGGCGTCGCGCTTCCGGCCGACGCGGAGACCTCGTACACGAAGCTCGAGAACGGACCGAAGCAGATCGTCCGCGTCGCCGGTGCCAACCACTACGGCATCACCAACGCGCAGAACCCTGCCGGCGCCGATCCCGATGCGAGCGCTCAGCCGATCTCGCAGGCGGCGAGCATCGCGACGTCTGCCCGCTGGGCGGCGCTGTTCCTCAAGGCGCAGCTCGGTGACGCGGCGGCTGCCGACTACGTGTTCTCCACCGGCGACGCCTCCGACAACGGGGTGACGGTGACCAGCCAGACCTCCTGATGACGGGGCCGTGCGGCGCTCCCCAGTGCTAGCCTGACTGCACGGTGTGAGCATGCTCACACCGGTGGGGTGCGCGCCAAACACCAACAGGTAGGCGCCCCACGACTCACATCCGCCGGCCGCGGTGACCCCGGGCCGCCGAACGCGAGGAGTGCCGCATGGCCGACCCCGTCGACCCTCCGCTCGTCCAGCTGCTCACCCCTGAGGGCGAGCGGGTCGAGCACCCCGACTACCAGTACGACGGCGATGACGAGGTCGTCGCGGGCCTCTACCGCGACCTGGTGCTCACCCGCCGCATCGACACCGAGGCCACAGCGCTCCAGCGCCACGGAGAGCTCGGCATCTGGGCGTCACTCCTCGGCCAAGAGGCTGCGCAGATCGGTTCGGGTCGTGCACTGGCAGCCCAGGACTACGCCTTCCCGACATACCGAGAGCACGGTGTCGCCTGGTGCCGCGGCGTGGACCCGATCGCGCTGCTGCGGCTCTTCCGCGGCACCGACCAGGGGACGTGGGACCCCGACGAGCACAACTTCGGCCTCTACGCGATCGTCATCGGCGCGCAGACGCTCCACGCGACCGGCTACGCGATGGGTCTGCAGCGCGACGGCGCGGTCGGGACCGGTGAGGACGGGCGGGACGCGGCGGTGATCGCGTACTTCGGCGACGGTGCGACCAGCCAGGGCGACGTCAACGAAGCGTTCGTGTACGCGGCCGTGACCAACGCGCCGGTTGTCTTCTTCTGCCAGAACAACCAGTGGGCCATCTCCGAGCCGACGGCGCGCCAGACGCGGGTGCCGATCTACCAGCGCGCGGCGGGCTTCGGCTTCCCCGGTGTGCGGGTCGACGGCAACGACGTCCTCGCCGTGCACGCGGTCACGACCGAGGCGCTGCAACGAGCCCGCGAGGGGAGCGGGCCGAGCCTGATCGAGGCCTTCACCTATCGCATGGGGGCGCACACCACGACCGACGACCCGACCCGATACCGCCACTCCGACGAGGTCGAGCGCTGGAAGCTGCGTGATCCGCTCGAGCGCGTACGGGCGTACCTGCGGCGGGTCCACGCCGTCGACGAGCAGTTCTTCACCGACGTCGAGGCCGAGGCGGAGGCCCTGGGCGAGAGGCTGCGCGCGGAGGTGCGGGCGCTCCCGGACCCGGATCCGACGACGCTCTTCGACCAGGTCTTCGTAGAGCAGACCTCGGAGATCGCCGCCGAGCAGGAGGAGTTCCGGTCCTGGTCGGCGAGCCTGGAGGAGGAGGTCGCGCGATGAGCCGCACGGTGACGATGACGATGGCCAAGGCGCTCAACGCCGGTCTGCGTGCGGCGATGGACCGCGACTCCAAGGTCGTGCTGATGGGGGAGGACATCGGCAAGCTCGGCGGCGTCTTCCGCATCACCGACGGCCTCCAGAAGGACTTCGGCGAGGATCGCGTGATCGACACGCCTCTGGCGGAGTCGGGGATCCTCGGTACGGCCGTCGGCCTCGCCCTGCGCGGATACCGGCCGGTGGTCGAGATCCAGTTCGACGGCTTCGTCTATCCCGCGTACGACCAGATCGTCAGCCAGGTCGCGAAGTACCGCTACCGCTCCGGCGGTCGCGTCTCGATGCCGCTGGTCGTCCGCATCCCGTTCGGTGGCGGGATCGGGGCGGTCGAGCACCACTCCGAGAGCCCCGAGGCGCAGTTTGCGCACACGCCCGGCCTCAAGGTCGTCGCGTGCTCCAACCCGCGCGACGCGTACGCGATGATCCAGCAGGCCGTCGCCTCGCCGGACCCGGTGATCTTCCTGGAGCCCAAGCGGCTCTACCACTCGACGAAGGCCGAGATCGACCTCGACGCGACACCGCCGCCGCTGTTCAGCTCACGCGTCGTCCGGGCCGGGAGCACGGCGACGGTCCTCGCGTACGGGCCGTCGGTGTCCGTCGCGATGGGTGCTGCGGAGGCGGGGATCGCCGACGGGCTCGACCTCGAGGTCATCGACCTGCGGACGCTCTCGCCGCTCGACATGGGGCCGGTGTACGAGTCCGTGCGCAAGACCGGACGCGTGGTCGTCGTCCACGAGGCGTACCGCAACCTCGGGATGGGTGCCGAGCTCGCGGCCCGCATCAGCGAGGAGTGCTTCTACTCCCTCGAGGCGCCAGTGCTGCGCGTCGGCGCGTACGACATCCCGTACCCGCCGAGCCGCGTCGAGGAGTCCTACCTGCCGGACCTCGACCAGGTCCTCGACGCCGTCGACCGAAGCCTGGCGTGGTGAGGCCCGTGACGACCCACGAGTACAACCTGCCCGACCCCGGCGAGGGACTGACCGAGGCCGAGATGCTCTCCTGGCACGTCGCCGTCGGCGACACCGTCAAGGTCAACGACATCGTCTGCGAGATCGAGACCGCGAAGTCGGTCGTCGAGCTCCCGACCCCGTACGCCGGCACGGTCACCGCCCTGCTCGTCCCTGAGGGGGAGACCGTCGCGGTCGGGACCCCGATCCTCGCGGTCGCCGATGACGCGGACGTTCCGTCGGTCGAGCCTGTCGAGACCCCGCCGGCCGAGACTCCGTCGGTCGAGCCTGTCGAGACCCCGTCGGCCGAGGAGCCCACGCCCGTGGCGACGCTGGTCGGGTACGGCCCGCGCGAGCGGCAGTCCGTACGGCGCCGCCGCCGTCCGGCCGTCGAGGAGCGAGGCGCGTATCGAGGCCACGACCTCCCGCTCCGGATGCTCGCCAAGCCGCCCGTCCGCAAGCTCGCGAAGGACCTCGGCATCGACCTCCGCGAGGTGCCGCCCGGCGAGGGCGGGATCGTGCGGCGAGCGGATCTCGAGGCGTACGCGAAGGGAGCCGAGACGCCAGCGAGCGCCCCTCTCGCCCCCGCCCCTCTCGCCCCCGCCGCTGCGCCACCGTCGGCCGAGCGCGAGACCCGCATTCCGGTCAAGGGTGTCCGCAAGGCCACCGCGGAGGCGATGGTGGCCTCGGCGTTCACCGCTCCGCACGTCACCGAGTGGCTCACGGCCGACGTCACCCGGTCGATGGAGCTCGTCGACCGGATGCGCCTCGACCCCGACCTCGCAGAGGCCAAGGTCTCGCCGCTCCTGCTCGTCATCCGTGCCGTCTGCCTCGCGCTTCGGCGTACGCCGGAGATGAACGCGACCTTCGACGGTGCCGCGCAGGAGATCGTTCTCAAGCACGACGTCCACCTCGGCATCGCCACGGCAACTTCGCGGGGGCTCCTCGTGCCGGTGGTCCGTGACGCGGACCGGCTGACGATGCCCGACCTCGCGGCCGCGATCGGCGACGTGGTCCGGACCGCCCGCGAGGGCAAGACGCAGCCCGAGGCGTTGACGGGCGGGACGTTCAGCATCACCAACGTCGGGGTCTTCGGCGTGGATGCGGGGACGCCGATCCTCGTCCCGGGCCAGACCGGGATCCTTGCTGTCGGGGCGATCAACCGCCGGCCCTGGATCGTCGACGACGAGATCGTGCCCCGGTGGGTGACGACGCTGGCGGTCTCGTTCGACCACCGCGTCGTCGACGGCGCACAAGGATCGCGGTTCCTCGCCGACGTCGGCCGCCTGCTGGAGGACCCGGCGAGCGCCATGACGCTCTGACATCGCCCTATGGCGGGTCGATGACGGCGCGGACCTGACATACGGATGTCGTGAATGCGCCACTTCTGCCGTTTTCCTCTCCGCTCTGCCCTCCACTCGTTACGTTGCTTGAGGACAACCGGGGCCGGGGGGCGAAGGGGTGATCCGGTGACAGGTGAGTCACGTGACGTCAGCGCGTACGAACGCGTCGGCTGGCTGCTGCGCCAATGGCGGTTGATGTCTGCCGACACGAACCTCCGCAAGCTGCAGCCGTACGCCGAGGTGCTCGCGCGCCACGGCCACCGCGCAGACGCCTCTCGCATCTCGAGATGGGAGTCCGGCAGGCTTCGTGTCCCCGAGTCGGTCCTGCGGTCGTACGAGGAGATCCTCGGGCTGCCCCGGGCCGGCCTCGCGGCGCTGTGCGAAGGCGTGGCGCGCTCCTGGGGTGCACGGCCCCCGACCCGTACGACCGAGGTGTCCGACGAGATCCTGAGCGAGGCGTTCGCGACGGTGCAGGGCTCGGTCGTCGAGGGTGTCGACTGGTTCGAGTGGGCGGGCTGCGTCGCGGCACGCCACGCCGTCGACGACACCCTCGCCGCTGAGACGGGTCCGCTCGTGGCCCGGTTGGTCAGCGAGGCGTCGCGCGCCAACGGCCTCGCGCTCGTGACCCGCTACGAGGCGCTGCGGCGGTTGATCGAGTCGCCCACCCACCAGGGGCGGGTGATGCAGACGATCGGCGCCCAGGTGATCGACCCGACCGCGCAGGCGACGCTGATCCCCGTCATCCTGATCGCCGAGGTGCGGGCGGAGAAGGCCGTCAACACGCTCATCTCCCTGCTCGGTCAGCCGTCGGCGCAGCTGCAGCTCGGCGCGACGTGGGGGCTGCACCGCAAGCTCACCCGGCACGAGGTCACGCCGTCATCGATGGCTGCGCTCGAGGCACAGCTTGCGCAGATCCTGTTCGACGGGTCTAACGAGAACGCCCTCGTCCGCATCGTGCCGTTGTTCGACGTCCTCCCTCCGCAGACCGCCGAGCGGTTGCGGAGGCTGCGCCCGCAGCTCTTCCCGACGCGTCCACGCGGCGTGGCCGGCTCGGCGACGAGCCGCGCGACGATGCTCGCGACGGCGGTCCGCGGAGCGACCGCCCGCATCGAGTCCGTGACGGGACGCGAGGTCGACGCCGTCGGGCGCGCGGTCATCGAGGACGCCTACAGCGCCACCAGCCACGACGTACGCCACCAGTCCGCGATGCTCCTCGCGCGCAGCCCGTACGCCCCGGTGCTCGCCGAGGTGCTGATCGAGCAGACGCATCCCAACCGGTGCTTCGACGGAGCGCCGGGAGTGCTCCCGTACGTCGTGGGCAAGGCCGAGCGCGACGCGCTGATCACGCGGCTCGACGAGTCCGGAGCCGACCTGCGCCAGACCTTGGTGACGCTCGCGCACGTGCCCGGTGGGCCGGTCGCGGGAGTGGCGCCGCTGCTGGGCCACGCTGACCAAGGTGTCGCGCACGCGGCGCTGTTCGCCGCCGGGATGCAGCAGGACCCCGTCCTTGCGAGGTTGTCCCGAGATCGCCGCCGATCAGCCGAGATGCGCGCGGGTGCGCGGTGGTGGCTCGAGCACGGCGGCCGCGTCGACGACGCGCGGGTCACCTGACTGCTCGGTGCCCTCGGGGCGTACGGCAGCACGGCGGGCTAGGTTGGCGTCGTGTCGTTGAGGTTCGCGCTGCTCGCCGCTCTGCTCGAAGGCGACGCGTCCGGGTACGAGCTGAGCAAGGTGTTCGACGTGTCGTCGGCGCACTTCTGGTCGGCGACGCCGCAGCAGCTCTATCGCGAGCTCGATCGGCTCGAGAACGACGGTCTGGTGGACGTCGAGGTGGTGCCGCAGGAGCGGCGTCCGACCAAGAAGGTGCTCTCGCTCAACGAAACCGGCCTCGCGGCGCTGCGCGCGTACGCGTCGGCGCCGGCCCGTTCGCAGGCGATCCGCAGCGACCTCATGGTGAAGGTCCAGGCTGCGGATGTCGCCGATCTCGACGCGCTCCTCGCCGCGGTCGCGCAGCAGGCCGAGGAGTTCCGGGCCAAGCAGCACCTGTTCGAGGTCGTCCGCGAGCGGATGCTCGACGGTCGCGACTCGGAGACCTACCTCCGTGAGGCTGACCGGGTGGGGCCGTACCTGACCCTTGAGCGCGGCCTCGCCTTCGAGCGCGAGAACCTCGCCTGGACCGAGCGGGTGATCGCGGTGCTCACCGCGCGCCGCGACGCGGGCTGACGCTCGAGCGCGGACCACCGAAGCCGCTCAGCGAGCGGTGGACTCCTGCTCGTCGAGCCAGGCGTCGACCTCGGCGTTGTGCTGACCGAGCCGCGGCGGCGCCAGGTTCTTCTCGCGCGCACCCGCGTACGGGTTGTCGTCGAGCCGCAGGACGGGACCGGGGATCTCGATCGGCCCGAGGGTCTCGTGGTCGACCTCCACGAGAAGGCCCTGCGACAGGGTCTGGTCCCAGGCATAGACGTCGTCGAGCTGGCGCACCTTGCCCGCAGGGACGCCGGCCTCGGCGAGCCGCGCCAACCAGACCTCGGCGCCCTCGGAGGCGAAGGCCGACTCGATCCGCGCCGTCAGCGCGTCGCGGTTGCGGACGCGCAGCGGGTTCGACGAGAACGCGGGGTCGTCGACGTCGACGCCGATGAGCGGGGCGAAGCGTCGCCAGAGCCCCTCGGATCCCACGGAGAGCTGTACGGGAGCGTCGGCGGTGCGGAAAAGTCCGTACGGGGAGATCGACGGGTGGTGGTTGCCGGCGGCGCGCGGGAGCTCACCGGCGACGGTCCAGCGGGTGCCTTGGAACGCGTGCACGCCGACCATGCCCGCGAGGAGGCTTGTCCGCACCACGCGGCCACGCCCCGTACGGTCGCGCTCGTGCAGCGCGGCCGCGATGCCGTACGCGGCGTTCATCCCGGCGAGGAGGTCGGCGATCGGGACGCCGACCTTCGTCGGGTGCTCGGCGTCGGGGCCGGTCATGCTCATCAGGCCGCCCTCGCCCTGCGCGATCTGGTCGTAGCCGGCACGTGTCGACTCCGGTCCGTCGTGCCCGAATCCGGTGATCTGGCAGATGACGAGCCGCGGGTTGAGCTCCTGCAGGTGCTCGTAACCGAACCCGAGCCGCTCGAGCACGCCCGGCCGGAAGTTCTCGAGGAGGACATCGGCCTGGAGGACGAGCCGCTCGAGCAGGCGCCGACCCTTCTCGCTCTTGAGGTCGGCGGTGACCGAGAGCTTGTTGCGGTTGCACGAGAGGTAGTAGGTCGCCTGCTCGTCGCCCTCGCTCCCCGTCACGAACGGAGGACCCCACTGGCGGGTGTCGTCGCCGCCGGGCGACTCGACCTTGATCACCGTCGCTCCCAGGTCGCCGAGCATCATCGCGGCGTGCGGGCCGGCGAGGGCACGGGTGAGATCGACGACGACGATGTCGGACAGCATCACGGCTCCTGGGTTCGGGTGCGGGGCCCGACCATCCTCACACCTGCGGCACACGGCCCCGTACGGCGAAAGGTGCCAAACCGTACCCGCTCCGCTGGCAGCGCCGGCCGCCTGCGAACATGTATGCAACATGTGTGCATCACCGGCCTCTGCCCTTCCACCCACCGTCCCCACCGCCCGTACCTCCGCGACCGAGCGCACGTACGCGGCGATCAAGCGCGCGATCCTCGTCGGCGACCTGCCGGGCGGGGACGAGCTCGGCGAGGTGGTGCTGGCAGAGCGGTTCGGCTGCTCGCGCACTCCGGTCCGCGAAGCGCTGCTGCGGCTGCAGGCGGAGGGGCTCGTGCGGATCTACCCGAAGAAGGGCGCGATCGTCCTCCCGGTCACGAGTGCCGAGGCCGGTTCGATGTGGGAGGCGCGTGCCCTGGTCGAGCAGTGGGCGGCGCCGCGGGCCTTCGCCGAGGGGGCGCGGGTCCGTCCCGCCATGGACGCGCAGGTGGAGGCGATGGAGGAGCACCGTGCCGACGACGACCTCGCCGCGTTCACGGAGTCTGACCGTCTGTTCCATGAGGTCGTCGTCGACGCCGCGGGCAACGCGCACCTGTCGCGCTTCTACCGGAGCCTGCGGGAGCGGCAGATGATGATCAACGCGACGGCGATGGGCCCCTCGCCGGCGCGGATGGATCGCGCGATCCGGGACCACCGTGAGCTGGCCATGCTCATCGCGGGGGACGACCTCGGCGCCTTCGTCGCGGCGAACGACCGGCACCTCGCGACGTCGCGGCACGCGGTCCAGGGCGACGCCAACGGCGACGCGGCGGTCGACGCGTGATCGCGACCGTCTCGCGACGTCTCGGCCTGCGGCGTGGCGCCTACGCGGTGTGGGTCGTGGCGCTGCTCGTCTACGTCCTCGCCGTCTTCCACCGGTCGTCGCTCGCGGTCGCGGGGCTCGACGCGACCGAGCGGTTCGGCATCGGCGCCGCGCAGCTCTCGACGTTCACCGTCCTGCAGCTCGTCGTCTATGCCGGGATGCAGATCCCTGTGGGGCTCGCGCTCGACCGGTTCGGCCCTCGCGCCGTGATCCTGACCGGTGTGCTGACGCTGAGCGTGGCGCAGGTCGGGTTCGCGTTCGCGACCTCGTACCCGGTGGCGCTCGCGGCCCGCATCGCAGTCGGTGCGGGCGACGCGATGGTGTTCGTGTGCGTGCTGCGCCTCGTGGCCAACTGGTTCGCTCCGCACAGGGTCCCGCTGATGACCCAGCTCACCGGGATCAGCGGGCAGGCCGGCATGATCCTCGCCGCAGTCCCGATGACCTGGGCGCTGCACCACGTCGGCTGGACTACCGCCTACCTCGTGACGGCAGCGGTCGGTCTGGTGCTCGCGTTCGCGCTGGTCGTCGTCGTGCATGACCGGCCGGGCATGCGTCGTCACCTCGGTCCGCCGCTGGAGGTGCGGGGACTCGGGCGCCGGGTCCGTGACGCGTGGGCCGACGACGGCACCCGGCTCGGCTTCTGGACGCACTTCTCGACGCAGTTCAGCGGCACCGTCCTCGGCATCCTCTGGGGCTACCCGTTCTTCGTGCGCGGCGAGCACGCCTCGCCGGCGTTCGCGGCGTTCCTGCTCACCCTGCTGACGCTGGCGACGATGGCCTCGGGCCCGTTCCTGGCGTGGCTCACCTCCCACCGGCCGTACCACCGCTCGTCCACGACGGTGGCGATCATCGCCGCGATCGCGTGCTCGTGGGCGGCGGTCCTGCTGTGGCCCGGCGACGCTCCGTACTGGCTGCTCGTCGTGATGGTGGTCGTCACGGCGGTCGGGGGACCGGCGTCGATGGTCGGGTTCGACTTCGTCCGCACCTTCGGCAGCGCCGAGCGGGCGGGGCTCGCGACCTCGCTGGTCAACACCGGCGGCTTCATCGCGTCGCTGTGCACGATGCTCGCGATCGGGGTGGTGCTCGACGTCCTGACGCCGGCCGGGACCGATGCCTACCCGTCGGACGCGTTCGGCTGGGCGATGGCCGTGCAGGCGGTGCCGTGGGCGCTCGGGATCACCATGATCCTGCGGCACCGCGGCGTGATGCGGCGCAAGCTCGCGGCGACGGCGCCCGAGATGCTGGAGGCGATGCGGCGCGGCGAGTCGGTCTCCGTCTGATCCCCCACCCGGGACGTCATACCGATTGCGGGTCGGGGACCACGAAACGTATGACGTCCGGAGCGGCGGCGGGAGGATCAGCCGACGCGCTTGACCAGCATCGCGACCTTCTTGCCGTTCGGATGGTCGAGGCGGCCGACCTCGGTGTAGCCGCGGGCGCGGTGGAACGCGAGCGACGGCTCGTTCGGTGGGTCGACATAGACCTCGAGTGCCACGAGCTCGCGGGCACGCGCCCGCTCCTCGAGCACGTTGTAGAGGAGGGTGCCGACGCCACGTCGCCGGAAGTCGGGGGCGACGACGACGCGGTCGAGGTACGCATAGTCCTGGGCGTCGTACTCGTCCTTGTACCACTGGTAGTTGATGCTGTCGTACGGCGTGCCGGGCGGCAGCGTCAGCGCGAACCCGGTGAGCACACCGTCCGCGTCGGTGCTCACGACCGACTGGTCGGCGTACCCGACGATCTCACGGAGCCTGTCGGCCGTCAGCGCCCCGACACCGTCGATCGCACTCTGGTTGAGGGCGAGGACCGCGTCGAGGTCGGAGTCTTCCATCCGTCGTACGAGCATGGCCGGAGCCTAACCGCCTCGCGGCGCCAGCGGGAGAGAAATACTCGGGAACACCGTCAGGTTGCGTCGAACGTCAAGCCCGCCGCGGCCTCGGACGCGGCCCACAGGTCGGCGGCGAGCTGCGGGTCACGCGCCGTCGAGGTCATCCCGACGAGCCGGGGCCGGCCGCGCAGCTGACGCGGTCCGGACGGCCCGACGTACGAGCCGCCGGGCAGGCCCGGCTCCGTCGCGGCGCGCTCCAGGGGCCAGGCGCCGGCGGCGGCCGACTGCGCGATCGCTCGGCTGACCTGGTGAACGAGGACGCGCTGGAAGGAACGCCCGCCGAGCTCGAACCCCGATCGATCGAGGTGGGTGAGGGCCCAGCCGGGATGGGCCGCGACGCTCGTGACGTCGATCCCCGCGGCCCGCACACGGCGGTCGAGCTCGCGCATGAACAGCAGGTTCGCGAGCTTGGACTGGTAGTACGCCGTCCACCGGCCGTACCGGCGCAGCTCGGCGTGCGGCTGCAGCGTCTTGAGGTCGATGCCGCGGGCGAATGAGTGCATCAACGACGACACCGACACGACGCGCGCGCGGCTCGCGACGAGCATCGGCCACAGGTGCGCGGTGAGCGCGAAGTGGCCGAGGTGGTTGGTGGCCATCTGGAGCTCGAAGCCCTGCGCGGAGGTGCGGCGCGGCGACGCCATGACGCCGGCGTTGTTGAGGAGGACGTCGATGGTACCGGCGTGCGCCATGATCTCCGCAGCGCCCTCGCGCACGGAGCCGAGGTCGGCCAGGTCGATGCGGACGGCTGTCGCGTCGAGGTCGTGGACGCCGTGGCGCAAGGCGGTCAGCGCCTCCTCGACCTTGGCGAGGTCACGGCCGGTGGCCACGATGCGGGCGCCGTGGTGGGCGAGCTGGTAGGCCGCCTCGGTGCCGAGGCCGCCGGTGACACCGGTGAGGACGACGGCCTTGCCTGTCAGGTCAGGGATGTCCTCGGTGCTCCAGGACGCGGCGTCGGCACCGCGCGCTGTGCCCCCGGGAGCGCCGCTTGCTCCGGCGGGATCTCCGCTCACGGCGTCACCGCGATCTCGGCGAGCAGGTCGCCGACGAGGGTGGAGTCGCCGGTCCAGGTCAGGCTCAGAGGCTGGAGGGCCTCGCGACCGGCGACGAGCGTGACGAACGTGTCGGCCGTCATCGTGATCCGGACGTCGGCATCGTCGCTCGCGCCGTCGTGGAGCCGGCCGCGCCCGTCGTCGCCGACCCCGACCGTGACCGTACGCGTGATCGGCGTGGTGAGCTCGAGGACCAGGCTGGTGCCCCGAGCGGCCTTGAGCTTCTTGGCGAGCACGTACGGGAGCGCAAGCAGGAACCCGCTCACGACCAGTACCGCCGCCTTGCCGTCGTACCCGCCCGCGACGCCGGCGGCGACCCGGATGTCCTGCTCGTGGACCCACATGTCGATCATCCGGTTGCGCAGCAGCACCTCGTTGCTCCAGCCGATGCCCCCGGGGGTGTCCTCGGCCGGTGCCCGTGGGTCTTCGGGCACGGTGGCGAGCACGTCGCGGCGTACGGCGACCGCGATACGCAGCTCGTCGAGGAGCTCGGCGGTCGACATGTCGTCGCGCTGACGGACTCCTGCCTCGGTGTAAGCGGCCTCGACCTCACTGCCCTCGGCGTGGAACTCGCTAGGGCCGCCCCGGCCGGTGTGCGAGAGCTCGGACTCGAGCGCAGCGAGGTGCGCGACCACGTCGCGGACCGTCCAGCCCGGGCACCCGGTGGGTGCGGCCCATGCCTCGGCGGGCAGGTTCGCGAGGAGGGCGAGCGTGCGCTCGGCCGACTCGGCCCAGGCGTCGACGTACAACGAGAGATCCATGCGCGGCAGCCTAGGGGACGCGGTGGTCCCCTGGCGCCCCTCCGCATGACAATAGAGAGGTGACGGACGGACTCAAGCCTCGCGTACGTGCTCCCGAGCTGCGGGGTCGCGGCTGGCTCGGCACCGGCGGTGAGCCCCTGACGTTGGCCGACCTACGAGGCCGCTTCGTGATCCTCGACTTCTGGACCTCCGGCTGCGTGAACTGCCTGCACGTCCTCGACGAGATGCGGCCGCTCGAGTCGACGTACGCCGATGCGCTGGTCGTCGTGAGCGTCCACTCACCGAAGTTCGCGCACGAGGCCGACGCCGACGCCCTCGCGGCCGCCGTCGCTCGCAACGGCATCACGCACCCCGTCCTCGACGACCCCGCGCTCACGACCTGGCAGGCGTACACCGCCCGCGCCTGGCCGACGCTCGTGCTGATCGACCCTGAGGGATACGTCATCGCCCAGTACGCGGGGGAGGGCCACGTGCACGCCATCGACGCGCTGCTCGCACGGCTCGTGCCGGAGTACGAGGCGCGCGGCACGCTCACCCGCGGCCGCTCGCCGTACGTCGCCCCCACGCCCGAGCCGGGGGACCTGCGCTTCCCCGCGTCCGTGATCCGGCTGCCGTCGGGCTCGCTGCTGGTCGCCGACGCCGGGAGCGGCAGCCTCGTCGAGCTCGCGGCAGACGCCACGACCGTGCTGCGCCGGTACGAAGGGTTCCGTGAGCCGAACGGCCTGCTCGTGCTCCCGGACGAGCTGCGTGACGTCCTCGGGTACGACGTCGTCGTCGCCGACACGGTGGCGCACCGGCTCCTGGGGCTGAACCTCGCCGACGGCGCCCTGCAGGTCCTCGCCGGCGACGGCCGTCAGTGGATGCAGGGCGACGGCACGGGCTCGCTCTCCTCTCCGTGGGACGTCGCGTGGTGGCGCGACCGCGTGTGGATCGCGATGGCGGGCATCCACCAGCTCTGGACGTACGACCCGATGTCCGGCGACGTCGAGATCGTCGCCGGGACGACCAACGAAGGCATGGTCGACGGCCCGCTCGCCGAGGCGTGGTTCGCGCAGCCCTCTCGCCTCGCACCCGACGGCGACACCTTCTGGCTCGCCGACCCCGAGACGAGCGCGTTGCGTCGGATCGTCGAGAACGGTGGCGCACTCGTCGCCGAGACGGTCATCGGCAAGGGGCTGTTCGACTTCGGGTTCGTCGACGGTCCTGCCGGCGACGCGCTCCTCCAGCACCCGCTCGGCCTCGCCGTGCTCCCGGACGGGTCGGTCGCGATCGCCGACACCTACAACGGTGCCGTCCGCCGCTACGACCCGGCGACCGGCGAGGTCAGCACGCTCGCGGCCGACCTCGCCGAGCCGTCCGGACTGCTCCTCGACGGCGCCGACCTGCTCGTCGTCGAGTCGGCCGCGCACCGCCTCACCCGTGTGCCGCTCGGCGCCTCGGCGCGGGCCACCGGCGCGAGCCACACCACCGGCCGCCCTGCGACCGAGGTGCGAAGCGGCGAGGTCGAGCTCGCGATCGCGTTCACGCCGCCTCCCGGACAGCACCTCGACGAGCGGTACGGTCCGGCGACCCGTCTCGTCGTTACCGCGACCCCGCCCGCGCTGCTGCGCGAGGGCGAGGGCCGCGGCACCGGCCTCGTACGACGCCTCGTCCTCGATCCGGCTGTCGGTGACGGTGTCCTCCACATCGCGGCGATGGCGGCCTCATGCGACGACGGCGACGAGATCGGTGCGGCGTGCCACGTCCACCAGCAGGACTGGGGAGTGCCGGTGCGCCTCACCGACGACGGCGCCGCCCGCATCGACCTCCCGCTCGGCGGGACGACCTAGGCCCGACGGACGGGACACCACCGCTCACCACGGGACCGTCCCCCCGGCATCGACGAAGGTGCCTGACGCGGCGTCCTCGGGGAGTGTGGCCGCCGCACCGATCACCTCGGCTGCGGCCTCGGTCGTCGTGGGTGCCTGCTCGCGGTTGCCGGGAGCGAGATCGGTCTGGACCCATCCGGGGCACACGGACGTGACCTTGATCGGTGTCTGCGCCAACGCCTTCGCCAGCGCGACCGTGACGTTGTTCAGGGCGGCCTTCGAGGCTTGGTACGCCGGCAGCACCATCGGGTAGTACGGCGACTCGGGATCGGACTGGTCGGTCAGCGATCCCATCGTGCTCGAGACGTTGACGATCCGGCCAGCCGCGCTCTTGCGCAGCAACGGCAAGAAGGCGGACGAGACCGCGACGGGCCCGAAGACGTTCGTGGCGAAGGTCTTCTCGAACATCGCGCGGTCCAGAATGCTCCCCGGTTCGGCCTCGGTCGCCTCGGGGAGGATGCCGGCGTTGTTGACCAGCACGTCGAGGTGCCCGAACTCCTCACCGATGTGGGCGGCCGCCGACCGGATCTGGGCTGGCTCGGTGACGTCCAAGGGGAGGCTGCTGGCGGAGTGTCCTTCCTCGACCAGGAGCTGCGCCGCCTCCTCGCCGTCCGCCGCGTTGCGCGACGCCACGATCACGTGGTGACCGTCCCTCGCGAGGCGGCGTGCAGCGGCGAACCCGATTCCTCTGTTGGCGCCGGTGATGAGTGCGATCTTCATGGGTGATGTCCTTCCGAGACGTGAGGGCCGCGGTCCTCGGCGGCCGCGGTGCGACCTCTATCCCAGCAGTGACGGGCCCCGCGAACTGGCGGGAAAAGGACGCCGCAGCACCGGCCTCAGACGGGCGCGTGCCGCTGCGCGCTCCGCCGCCGCAGGAACCACACGAGCAGCGCCGCGAACACGCCGAGGACCACGCCGCCGGTCCCGACCAAGAGCGCACCCACGGACAGGGCGAGCACGCCGAGCACCTGCGGCTGCTTGCCCGTACCCCACTGCGCGTCGGTCAGGCGCGCGTCCTCCGCGCCGCACGACAGTGTTGCCGGGGCACCTTCCCAGGTGCGCAGCGAGTCCTTCGCCGACAGGGCGACGAGGTGCCACCCCACGACCGACGCGGACTGGTTGCGCAGTGCGGGCACGTCGAGCGTGGGTCCGCCCTCCGGCGTCAGCGCGCAGGAGACACCGAGGTCGTCGCCGGTGCTGTCGGACGGCACGTCGGCCTTGACCCACACGGCGAACCGGTGGTCCGGCACCGTCAGCGCACCGTCCGCCGGCAGACGGGTCACCTCCGCGTCGCGGGCCACTCCCGCGGCTGCCAGACCGAGCAGCACGGCGCCCACGACACCGACCAGCGCGAGCGCCACCCCGACTCCGTACCACGCGCGCGACGGCATGCCCCGAGACTAGGCGGTCGGGGAGCGGCTGAGGGAACCCGGACGCCCGTGGTGGACTCTTCTGGGTGTGAGCATCCATGCAGGAGACCGCCTCGACCCGCGCGCCGACCACGGGACGTGGGCTCAGCTCCGTACGGGCAGCGAGGCGGCCTTCGGTGAGCTGTTCTCCCGGTACGGCGACGCCGTCTACAACTTCGCGTTCCGGCGCGTGGCGTGCTGGGCGACCGCCGACGACGTCACGCAGGCCACGTTCGTGGCGCTGTGGCGGCGGGCGAGCGAGGGCCGGGTCGAGGAGCTGCGAGGCGACTCGGCGCGGAGCGTGCTGCTCGCGATGGCGTCGCAGGAGTGCGCCAACGCACTGCGTGGACGGCGCCGGCTCGCCGCCCTGCGGCGCAAGGTGCCCGCCGAGGAGGTCGACCGCGACCACGCCGACGGGGTCGCGGCCGACGTCGACAGCGAGCGGCGGATGCGGGAGATCCGCGCGGTGGTCAACCACCTGCCGGCAGGCCAGAGGGCCGTCGTCGAGCTCGTCTGGTGGTCGGGTTGCTCGATGCAGGAGGCCGCCGACGCGCTCGGCGTGCCCGTCGGCACCGTGAAGTCCCGCCTCGCCCGCGCCCGCGCGCGACTCGGCGAGCAGTCCGTGATCGTGCGACGAGAGGAACTGGCATGAGGATCGACCTTCCGCCCGAGCGGACGCTTCCCGACAAGGACGAGCGGGCTGCGCGGATCGTCGCGACGGCATCTCGGGGCCGTCGTACCCGCGCACTCCGCTGGGCTGCCCCGATCGTCGCCTCCGTGGCCGCGGCGACCGTCATCGGCGTGAGCCTCGTGCTCGGGGGCGACGACCCGGCCGGTACGGGGGTCGCAGCACCCGAGCCCGAGGTCGCGGCAGCACCGACGGCAGCACCCGAGCCTGCGGAGCCCGACGTCGCACTGTGGCTGCGTGACCTCCCGCACGACGAGGCGGCAACCCTTGCGACCCAGTGCGGGACCGGGATGGGGAGCACCCGCTCGGTGTTCGAGGCGGGCGAGGTGCTGTCCGCGCAGGTGCATCGCGCACTGGTCGGTCGCGGTCCGGTGGCCGTCGTCATCGCCGAGGACACCGCGACCGGCGAGCGTCTCGGGTGCGAGATCGCCCTGCGCCCGAAGCGTGCCCCCGAGGTCCTCGGAGCGGCACTGATGGGTGGTCCGGGAAGCAAGTCCACCGTGAACAGCAACGACGCCACGCATCCGGCGATCCCGACCGACGGCCCGGGCGGATACTCGCTCGGCTACGCGGGCGGCACGTACCAGGTCGACGAGCGCGTCGCGTCGATGCGCCAGCGGTTCGTCGTCGACGGCGAGCCGGGTCCGTGGCACGTGGCCCCGGCCGTCGACGGATACGTCTATCTGCAGGCGAGGATCGCCGCGTCCGCGCTCGACGGCGTGGGGGCGCTGCACCTGGAGACGCAGGTGCTCGACGGGGACGGCGAACTCCTCGACGCGCCGGGCGAGCAGAAGCACGGGGGAGGGATCACCCGCAACCCCGGGACCACCCGTACGGACGATCGCAGCCGGGACCTCTGCAGCCTGCCGGCCTCCGGCGCCAGCTCCTCCACCTGCCTGGGCTGAGGCCTGGCCGTCAGACCGGTCGGCGACTAGTCTGAACCCATGACGGCGAACGCACACGAGATCGGCGCGTACGAGGCCAAGACACGCCTGTCCGCTCTTCTCGACCAGGTAGAGCACGGCGACACGGTCACGATCACCAAGCACGGTCGTCCGGTCGCCCGGCTCGTCCCGATCGGCGATGCCTCGTGGACCCCGATCGAGGTCGTCCTCGACGACCTTCGCCACCGCCGGGTGCCTGGCCGAGACGGTGACCTCTCGATCAGGGAGATGATCGACGAGGGTCGGGCCTAGGAGTGTTCGTCCTCGACGCCTCGGCCGCGCTTGGCCTGCTGTTCGATGATGAGGACGGTGAGGTGGCGGAGGTGGCGTTTCGGACCGGACAGCGGGCCGTCGTCCCGCCGCTGTTCCTCCAGGAGATCTCCAACGCCGTCGCTGTCGCGGTCCGACGGGGACGGCTGGCGCGAGACGACGCGCCCGAGGTTCTTGCGCGCCTCACGCGACTTCCGATCCACGTCTCGCCCGCGATCCCGCACGGCCAGGTGCTTCTCGAGCTCGCGCTCGCTCTCGAGATCTCCTCGTACGACGCGACCTACCTCGCACTCGCACTCGGTGAGGAGATCCCGCTCGTCACTGCCGACCAGGCGCTGTCGAGAGCCGCAGCCTCGCTCGACGTCTCGCTCACCCCTTGAGCGACAAAGGACCCGGCCGTTCCGACCATGGTGGTCGGAACGCCGGGTCCTTGTGTCGGGTCTTGCGTCAGATCAGAACGCGGCCTCGTCGAGGTCCATCACGTCGAGATCGACGGCCTCGGCGATCGCCTTCTCGGCGGCAAGCTTCGGGAGCACCTGGCGAGCGAAGAACTGCGCCGCGGCGACCTTGCCCTCGTAGAAGTGCTTGTCCGACGGCGAGACCTCACCGTCGAGCGCCTCGAGAGCGACCTCGGCCCCGCGCAGCAGCAGCCACGCGCAGACGACGTCGCCGAGTGCCATGAGGAGGCGGGTGGAGTTGAGCCCCACCTTGTAGACGTTCTTCGGGTCGCCACCGTCGGCCGGGTTCGCCGACATCATCTGACCGAAGACCGCGCCGAGGATGCCCTGGGCGTCCTCCAGCCCCTTGGCGAGCAGCTCGCGCTCGAGCTTGAGGCGGCCGTTGCCGGCCTCGGAGGCGATGAAGCCCTGGATCTCCTGAGCGACGTGCGCGATGGCCTGCCCCTGGTCCCGGACGATCTTGCGGAAGAAGAGGTCCTGACCCTGGATCGCCGTGGTGCCCTCGTACAGGGTGTCGATCTTGGCGTCGCGGACGTACTGCTCGATTGGGTATTCCTGGAGGAAGCCCGAGCCGCCGAAGGTCTGCAACGACTCGGTGCCCAGCAGGACCCAGGACCGCTCGGAGCCGTAGCCCTTGACGATCGGCAGCAGGAGGTCGTTGACGCGCTCGGCGAGCTTGTCCTCCTCGCCGTCGGCCTCGGCCTGCATGACGCGGTCCTGCCACGTCGCCGTGTAGATGACCAGCGAACGCAGCGCCTCGGAGTACGCCTTCTGCGTCATGAGCGAGCGACGCACGTCCGGGTGGTGCGTGATGGTCACGCGCGGGGCGTCCTTGGCAGGATCGAGCATGTCGGCGCCCTGGATGCGCTCCTTGGCGTACTCGAGTGCATTGAGGTAGCCAGTCGACAGCGTCGCGATGGCCTTCGTGCCGACCAGCATGCGCGCGTTCTCGATGACCTGGAACATCTGGGCGATGCCGTCGTGGACCTCGCCGAGCAGCCAGCCCTTGGCCGGTGCGCCGTTGCCGACCGACGGATCGCCGAAGGTGACCTCGCACGTCGTCGAGACCTTGATGCCCATCTTCTTCTCGACGTTGGTGACGTACGCACCGTTGCGGGTGCCGTCGAGCTCACCAGTCTCGAGGTCGAAGCCGTACTTCGGGACGACGAACAGCGAGAGACCCTTGGTGCCGGGGCCGCCGACGCCCTCGATGCCGACCGGGCGGGCGAGCACCAGGTGGATGATGTTCTCGCTCATGTCGTGCTCGGCCGAAGTGATGAAGCGCTTGACGCCCTCGATGTGCCAGGTGCCGTCCTCCTGGAGGTACGCCTTGGTGCGGCCGGCGCCTACGTCGGAGCCCGCATCGGGCTCGGTGAGGACCATCGTGGCGCCCCACTGACGGTCGACCATGTGCTGCGCGATCAACTTGTCCCGCTCGGTGCCGTTGCGGTAGACGATCGAGCCGAAGTTCGGGCCGGCCGAGTACATCCAGACCGCCGGGTTGGCGCCGAGCACCAGCTCCGCCGTGGACCAGACGAGCGAAGGCGGCGCGGGCTGGCCGCCGAGCTCGACGGGGAGCTGCAGGCGGAACCACTCCGAGTCCATCCACGTCTTGTAGCTCTTCGCGAAGCCGGCCGGCATCGTGACGGTGCAGGCCTCGGGGTCGTAGACCGGAGGCGTGCGGTCGGCCTCGGCGAACGACACGGCGAGGTCCTCGCGAGCCATCCGGTCGATCTCGCTCAGGATGCTCTTCGCGGTGACCATGTCGAGGTCCTCGAAGAGACCTGTACCGAGGACCTCGTCGCGGCCGAAGACCTCGAAGAGGTTGAACTCGATGTCGCGAAGGTTGCTCTTGTAGTGGCTCACGGCGACGTGTTCCTTCGTGGTTGGTGCTGCCTCGGGAGGCCAGCGCACTTACTAGTCGGTAACACCAGTGTCCTACTCGCCGGTAACCCACGCAAGCCCGGGGCGGCCAACCAGAGTTCTCGTACGGATCTGGGAGACTTCACGCATGCGGGTTTCCACCAAGTCCGACTACGCCCTTCGCGGCCTGATCGAGATCACCAGCCGCGATGACGCGGGTCCCGTCTCCGCCGAGGAGATCGGCCGACAGCAGGACATCCCGCACGGGTTCTTGCAGGCGATCCTCGCTGATCTGCGCCGGTCCGGGATCGTCGTGAGCCAGCGCGGCCAGTCCGGCGGCTGGCGCCTCGCCCGCCCGGCCGACAACATCACCGTCGCCGACGTGATCAGGGCGGTCGACGGCCCGCTCGTCAGTGTGTACGGCCTGCGGCCCGAGGCCGTCTCGTACAAGGGCGGCGCGGAGGTCCTCCAGCACGTGTGGATCGCCGCCCGTGCGAGCCTGCGCGACGTGTTCGAGTCGGTGACCATCCAGCATCTCGCCGACGGCATCCTCCCCGATGCGGTCGAGGCGCTCACGAAGGACGACGACGCCTGGCAGCCGCACTGACGCGTCGGCGTGGACGACGGGGCTCAGCCCTCGGGCGACACGCCGTCCTCGAGGGTGAGCGGGGGAGCGCTCACGCGCCCGCGTTCGCGTTCGAGCAGGATGCGGGTCACCAGGACAGATGACGTGATCAGCCCCAGCGCGAGGAGCGCGATCTGGAGCGGGATCGGGCGGAAGCCCAACAGGGCGAGCGCGCCGGACCACACCACGACCAACGCGGCGTAGGCAGCGAGGATTCGCAGCACGAGCACGGGGGACCTCCTCGGGGGAAGGGGTCCTCCCGAGCCTAGTAGTGCGCCTCTTCGCCCCGTACGGCGGGGCGGCTAGCGTTGCTTCCATGACGACGACCGCGAACCCCTGGCGCGAGGCGCTCAACGCACTCGGCAGCGCCTTCATGACCTCCACGATCATTCGCTCGGCGTCGAAGGAGGCGGGGATGCCGGGCTCGGCGCTCTACTTCCGCGGACGCGTCGGCATCCTGGGTGACGTCTCGACCCAGACGGCGTACGACGTCCAGGCGATCTTCTCCCGTCGTGTCGTCGACACGATCTGGGAGCGCAGCGCCGACGTCACCTCCGACAAGGCGGTCGAGCTCTACGTCGACGCCTGTCGGCGCTGGGGTCGGGAGAACCTCGGCGAGAACGCGGCGGCCACCCGCGCGGCGGAGCTGCTCGAGTGCGTGCTGGACGAGGCCGAGCTCGCGCCGATGCTGCTCGCGCAGGGCTGGCAGCGCGCGCCGCGTGCCGACGACGTCCCCGCGCGGCTGGCCCAGGCCGCCATGGCGGTACGCGAGATCCGCGGCGGGCTCTACTTCGCGGCGCTCGCGCTCGTGGGGCTCCCCGTGCACCGCGCGATGCTCGCGGACCCCGGGGCCGGGCCGGACCGGATGACGTCGCTCGGATGGAACGAGGAGGAGATCGACGAGGCGAAGACCCATCAGCGTCCTGGTGACGGTGCGCGCTGGCGAGACGCGGAGCGCGCGCTCGACGGCGCCTTCCTCGGTCTGCTCGGTGACGTGCTCGGCGAGGACCGGCTCAACGACCTCGGTGAGGCACTGCTTCGGGTCGAGCGGAGCGACAAGGGCTGAGCGAGTGCCACGGCGCTGACGCGCCGGCGCCCCTGCACCCACGTGGGTGCAGGGGCGCCGGTTTCTCCGAGGCCGGTCAGCGGATCAAGGCGTGACCGCTCCGCGTGGCCGTGCTCGGCGCGGAGAGCGCCTGCGCCTTGGCGGCCGCTGCCGCCTTGGCCTTGCGGCTGCCGTCGGGGAACAGTCCCGACCTCGACTTCGTCAGCGTCAGCGTGGCGTGCGCGGCGGCGTCGCCGAGTTCGTTGAGCGACTTCACGCTGAGGTTGGTGATGTCGTCGCAGGCCTGGTGGTAGCACGGGTCGTACGGCTCACCGGCCGTGCCGCCGTAGACCGCCGCCTGCTCCTCCGTCTTGATGCCCTCGGCGCCCGAGAAGAGGCCGCCGGCCGGGATGCCCGCCGCGATGAACGGCCCGTAGTCAGAGCGTCCGTCGAAGGCGGTCGGGTCGCTGGCCAGTCCCTTGCTGTCGAAGTAGTCCGTGAAGACGGTCTCGATGACGTCGGACCCAGGCGGTCCGACAGGGCCGCCGTCGGAGCCGTCGCCGTCGTACACGAACCGGACGTAGTTCGGCGAGCCGATCATGTCGAAGTTGAGGTTCGCGTAGATCTTCGACCGCTGCTGGTCGGTGAGCGAGGCGACGTAGTGCTCGGACCCGAGCAGGTTGGCCTCCTCTGCTCCCCAGAACGCGAAGCGCACCGGGCGGGCGAGCTTCTTGGTCAGCTTGAGCTTGGACATCTCCTGCGCGATCGTCAGGATGCCGGCCGTGCCGCTGCCGTTGTCGTTGATGCCCGCGCCGGCCGCGACCGAGTCGAGGTGTGCCCCGACCACGACGACCTGGTCCTTGTTCTTGATCTTCTTGAGGTTCTTCGCCGGGAGGTCCGCGATCACGTTCCAGGTGGTCCGGTTGGGATCGGTCTCGACCTCGGTCGAGACGTTCACGGTGACGGGACCGGCGGCGACCTGCCCGAGAAGGGCGACGGCGTCGTCGTACGACAGGCCCACGACCGGGACCGACTTCGGGTCACCGAGCGTGCCGATGGACAGCTCCGTACGGCCCGGGTTGCCCTCGTTGAAGATGATCACGGCGTCGTAGCCGGCGGCCACGGCGTTGTCGACTTTGTCGGCGAAGTCGCAGCCGCCGCGCTGGACGAGCGCGACCGAGGGCTCTGCCGGTGCGGCGGTGAAGTCGCCGGCGGCGCAGCCCGCGGTGCTGCTGGGCTCCGGGGTTGCAGGGACGACGTTGTTGGTGGCCGGGACCACGACTCCGGTGACGTCACCGCCGCCCGAGTAGTCGAAGATGTCCGTCGTGTAGTCGGTCGGTGTGGGTGACACCTGGGACAGGGTCGGGTCGGAGAGCGACCGGAAGAACGAGAACGTGAACGCTTGCTTCGTGACCGAGTAGCCCGATCGACGCAGCTGCTTGGCGACGTAGTCGACGGAGGCCTCGTAGCCCGGGAGTCCGGATGCGCGCGTTCCTTCGTTCTGGTTGGCGATGACCTGGAGCGCGCGCGCGTGCTTCAGGATGCCGTTGACGGTGACAGCTTTGCGGAGCTGGCTCGTGTTGACGTCGTCGATTGCCGCTGCGGGTGTCGCGGTGGTCACCAGGGTTGCGGCGACCACCGCTCCCAGGGCTCCGGTGAGTGTTTTGTTCACGTCGGACCTCCTCGTTGAGTCGGGTGTGACCCGCCCAACGTAGGTGAGACCTACGTCACATGCCCAGGGGTGATCGTGAAATTTGTGCGTACTCGCGAGGACGGTGTGACAACGACGAAGGCCCCGGACCATCGGTCCGGGGCCTTCGTGCGGGAGAGCGGGCGACGGGAATCGAACCCGCACTATCAGCTTGGGAAGCTGATGTTCTGCCATTGAACTACGCCCGCGATGCGTTGCCGCCGAGGCGACGCGGACCACTCTATACGACCTTGTCAGCCCACCGTCACGTGGACGTGGTCGTAATGGTTGGCCGTCGATGAGCCGCGATCCTCCATGGATCGCCAGCCCTCTGAGGCGCGCTGCGTGGTCCAGATCTGCTGGGCCCAGAGCACCTCGGTGACGCCGAGGCGCGAGGCGTTGGCACGGACGTAGTCGGCGATCTGGTCGCCCGTCGCACCGCTCACCATGATGTCGAGGGCGCGTCCGCTGCCGTGCTCGCCGCCGTCGCCCGAGCGGACGCCTCCGTACGACGTGACGCTGGGGAACTCGGCGCACACCGCGCGGTGGACCTTGATCGCGTTGGACGTGAGACCGCTCTCGACGGACGAGCCGCTCGCGCAGGGCTTGCCGGAGACCGACGTGCTCGGCGAGTCGGACTCGCTGCCGTCGGCGGACTCCCCGTCCTCCTCGGGCTCGGCGGTCGCCTCAGCGACGCCGGCGACCAGGCCCGCGCGTGCCTGAGGGAGGGCCTGGCGCTCGCTGGAGCGGCTGACCGCGACCTCGCGGCGCTCGGCGATGTGCTGCTCGAGGCTCGGGGGCGACGCGAGCACGTGGGTCTGGCCTGCGTCTGTCGTCCCGCCGACACTCGCCGCGGTCGTCGTGACCACCTGCGGGGCGGACGCGGCGACGGTGGCGACCCCCGCGATCAGGAGGCCGGCCAGGGTCGCGGGCCGACGACGGGTGGAGCGCAGCGGCAGCGCCTCGAGGCGTGCCTGCGGGGTCTCGCGTGCCGCCGTCTTGGGGGGACGGGTCCTGGACGACGTGCGGGTGACCAGGAGCTTGCGTGGCGCGCGGTGTGCCTTCCTGCGGCCGGGGGTAGCCACAAGATTCACCTTCCGTGGACTGCAGGGGGACCACGGAAGTGAAGCACATCCTCCCCGGCCGAGCCAAGGGGTCCTGCACAGGCTGGTCCGGGAGAAGCCGGTTCAGGAGGGTCCGAAAGCCGCACCGCTTGCCCCCGGTCATCGGCCATTTCAGACCGTGGCGATGAGTCGAATGGCACAGTTTGTCCGAGATGTCCACGACCGTACGAAAGGGTCGGGATCACGTCGGGCGGCCTTGCAGCGCGGGTCGCTTCGGGCCCTGCGCTACGGTCGGTCTGTGCTGCTCTCCGACCGCGACATCCGTACCGAGCTCGACAACGGACGGATCGAGCTCGATCCCTACGACGACGCGATGATGCAGCCGTCGAGCATCGACGTCCGTCTCGACAAGTTCTTCCGCGTCTTCGAGAACCACCGTTACCCGCACATCGACCCCGCCGAGGACCAGTCTGACCTCACCAAGGAGGTCACCGCAGCCGACGGGGCGCCGTTCATCCTGCATCCCGGCGAGTTCGTCCTCGGGTCGACCTACGAGCGCGTCGCGCTGCCGGTCGACGTGGCGGCGCGGGTCGAGGGCAAGTCGTCTCTCGGACGCCTCGGCCTGCTCACGCATGCGACCGCCGGGTTCGTCGATCCTGGGTTCAACGGCCACGTGACCCTCGAGCTCGCGAACGTCGCGACGCTCCCGATCAAGCTCTACCCGGGCATGAAGATCGGCCAGCTCTGCTTCTTCCGGCTCTCGTCGCCGGCCGAGCACCCGTACGGATCGGAGAAGTACGGCTCGCGCTACCAGGGCCAGCGCGGTCCGACCCCGTCGCGCTCGTACGCGAATTTTCACCGCACGCAGATCTGAGGTCAGACTGGGAGGATGCAGATCCTTCCTGAGGTCGCCGACGCCATCGCTGCCGGTCGACCCGTCGTCGCGCTCGAGTCCACGATCATCTCGCACGGACTCCCGCGCCCCCGAAACCTCCAGGCCGCTCGTGACTTCGAGCAGATCCTCCGCGACCGCGACGTCGTCCCCGCCACGATCGCGGTCGTCGATGGCGAACCGCGTGTGGGGCTGGACGAGAAGGCGCTGGAGAAGATCGCGCTCGACGAGTCCGTGGTGAAGGTCAGCGTCCGGGATCTCCCCGTGGCGATAGCGACCGGCGCGTCCGGCGCGACCACGGTGGCGGCCACGGCCTACCTGGCTGCGCAGGCGGGCATCCGGGTCTTCTCCACCGGCGGCCTCGGGGGAGTGCACCGCGGGGCCAGCACGACGTTCGACGAGTCGGCCGACCTCACCGTGCTCGCGCACACCCCGATCACCGTCGTCTCGGCGGGAGTGAAGTCGATCCTCGACATCCCCGCGACGCTCGAGCGGCTCGAGACGCTCAGCGTGACCGTCGTCGGCTACGGGACGGACCAGTTCCCGAGCTTCTGGCTGACGGAGTCCGGGGAGACCCTCGACTGGGCCGTCCCCGACGCGGGGGGTGTGGCCGCGGTGATGGCGGCCAACGACGCCCTCGGCCGCAGCAGCGCCGTCCTCGTCGCCAACCCGCTGCCGTACGACAAGCAGCTCGATCCACAGGTGCACCACGACGCGTTGGCCCAGGCGCTCGCCGAGGCCGAGCGGGACGCGATCACCGGCAAGGACGTCAGCCCGTACCTCCTCGCACGCATCGTCGAGCTCACCAGCGGCTCGAGCCTCGAGGTCAACCTCGACATCGCGGCCAACAACATCGCGGTGGGCGCCGAGATCGCGCGGGCCTGGAGCGCTCGCTAGCGTCACCGCCCCGTACGCACGAGACCGGTGACACCTCCCCTGCAGGTGTCACCGGTCTCGATGGTGCGAGCCGTACGGTCACGGGTTCACCGGGTGGCGGTGAGGTCCCGGGTGGGCGTACGGCGGTTGTCGTCGAGCAGGTCTGCCGTGTGGCGCAGCGTTGTGGCAAGCCGGACGCGCCAGGCGTGGCGCGGCTCGGAGTGACGCCGTTGCCGCTGCTCGAGCGTGCGGTAGAACTCGTCCTCGCGCATGCGCTCGAGGAGGAGATGGGTGTGTTCGGTCATAGCGAGTGCCCTCGTCATCGGGTCGTGCGTGTGTCCGCGCGCAGACGCGTGCGGCGGACGGAAGTGAGGCAGACCTCAAAGAGGTCGTGGGTCACCGCTGGGTGGAGCGGTGCGCGATGCGGCTGGCGGGCCAGGAGTCACATCGGACGAGCCGGGGTCGTCGTCCCTCGGGGATCGACGTCCACCGTGTCGGCGAACCGGCGCAGAGCGTCGGCCGCGCGTCCGCGCCAGGAGGCGTGGTCGATGGTGTCGGCTCCCCTGCGTCCGTGCAGTCGGCGCAGCCGGGCCTCGCGCTGACGCGCAAGGATCTCGTGGGTGTAGTCGTCCATCTCTAGCCCCCCTTTCGGCACTCGTTCTTGTGCGACTGCACAGAGCCTAGGGGGAGGGCCGCCTCCTCCGCATCCGATTATTCGGCGGTACCGTTCCGTGCATGGCGCGCATCCTCGTGGTCGGTGACGTGGTCGACGACCTCATCGTCCGTCCGCTCACCGCCGTCACCCCGGCGAGCGACACTCCTGCCGTGATCCGCCGCCGCGACGGTGGATCCGCGGCCAACGTCTCGGCCTGGCTCGGCTGGCAGGGCGCCGACGTCATGTTCGTCGGCAGGGCGGGCCATGACGGCGCGGAGCGGCACACCGAGGCGCTGGCGCGCTTCGACGTCCAGGCGCGCATCGCCGCGGACGGGGAGCAAGACACCGCGACGATCGTGATCACGCTCGACGCGGTCGGTGAGCGGACCATGTACGTCGACCGCGGCGCCAACAGCGCCCTCACGACCAAGGACGTGCCGCTGTCGGCGTGGAAGGACGTGCGCTGGCTCCACCTGACCGGCTACACGTTCTTCGACCCGGTGACCCGTCCGGTCGCGCAGGAGCTGGTCGCCCGTGCTCGGGACCGCGGGGTGACGGTGTCTCTGGACCCGGGCTCGGTCGCGTTCCTGCGCGAGGCGGGGGTGGAGGAGTTCGCGCGGTGGACGTCAGGCGTCGACGTCGTGCTGCCCAACCTCGACGAGCTGCGGTGCATGACCGGGGAGGACGAGCCCGACCGTGCGGTGCTGGAGCTGTCCCGTTGGTATCCGACGGTCGTCGCGACGCTCGGTGCGTCGGGATCGGTGCAGATGACGCCCGACGGCTTCCTCGTACGGCAGCGTGCCGAGGTCGCCGAGGTCGAAGACCTCACCGGTGCCGGCGACGCGTTCGCCGCGGGGTTCATCGCCGCGAGTGCGGACGGCCTCGAACCGCAGCAGGCGCTGCGTCGGGGTGCCGAGGCGGCCGCGATCGCGGTGTCCCGTACGGGCGCGCGCCCTGTCCTCGGCGAGGTCAGGTCCGCGCTCTAGGGCGGGGATCGGTTCGGGGTCGGGTCAGGGCCGTACCGGGGTCATTCCCTGATGTCGGGGGCGATCAGGCCCGGGCACGGTGGTCTCATGGATACCTCAGGCATCCGGGCGGCGATCGTATGATCCGCGCCCAGGCACTCACCAAGACGTTCGGAGACAAGACCGCTGTCGATGCGATCGACTTCACGGTCAAGCCCGGCAAGGTCACCGGATTCCTCGGGCCCAACGGCGCTGGCAAGTCGACCACCATGCGGATGATCCTCGGCCTCGATGCCCCGACGGCGGGCTCGGTGACGGTTAACGGCCACCGACACCTGACGTCGCGCGCGCCGCTGCGCTCGATCGGTGCGCTCGTCGAGGCCCAGGGGTTCCATCCGGGACGCTCGGCCCGCGACCACCTGCGCTGGCTCGCGGCGAGCAACGGCATCCCCGCCGCCCGCGTCGGTGAGGTGCTCGAGCTCGTCGGGCTCGAGAACGTCGCCGGCCAGCGTGCCGGTCGTTACTCGCTCGGCATGGGCCAGCGGCTCGGCATCGCCGCCGCCCTCATCGGGGATCCCCCGGTCGTCGTGCTCGACGAGCCTGTCAACGGCCTGGACCCGGAGGGCATCCGTTGGGTGCGCTCGCTCGCGCGCCGCCTGGCCGACGAGGGAAGGACCGTGTTCATCTCGAGCCACCTCATGGCGGAGATGGCGCTCACCGCGGACCACCTCCTGGTCATCGGGCGGGGCCAGATCCTCGCCGACTGCTCGACGGAGGACTTCATCGCGAGGCACGCCACCTCGTACGTGCGGGTCAAGTCGCCCGCACGTGCCGAGGTCGGTGCGCTGCTCGAGCGTGCGGGAGCCGACGTCGCCGCGGTCGACGACGCGCTCCACGTCCAGGGGATCGACGCCGCAGCGATCGGCGACCTCGTCCACGCGCAGGGGCTGGCCCTGCACGAGCTGGCACTGGTCCGGTCCTCGCTGGAGGACGCGTTCATGACCCTCACCGCCTCTCACGTCGAGTACGCGTCGAAGACCCGCGAGGAGGTGGCGGCATGAGCACGGCAGCGACCACGGCCGTGGCGGTGGCCACGGAGGACACAGTGGCCCGTCAGGGCTTCCCCCAGGTGCTGAACGCCGAGTGGATCAAGCTGCGCTCGGTCCGCTCGACGTGGTGGACGATCGCCGCGCTGGTCGGTCTCGGCGCAGGACTCACGATCGTGATGTGCTGGGGCAACGCCGACTGGCTCGCCAGCGCGGACGCCGACGAGTCGCCCGGTGCCTTCATCACCTGGGGCATGATGATCGCGCAGATCACGGCCATCGTGCTCGGGGTGCTCGCGGTGACGAGCGAGTACGGCACGGGGATGATCCGGGCGACGTTCGCCGCGGTCCCGCGACGGGGGCGCGTCCTGGCCGCGAAGTCGCTGCTGGTCGCGGGTCTTCTGTTCGTGGTGGGCACGGCGACGGCTCTGATCGGCTACTTCGGGGGCAACTACTTCCTCGACCGTGAGGGCATCGGCATGGCGCTCGAGGGTGACGTGCTGCGGTCGATGTACGGCAGCGGTCTCTACATGGCCGGCCTCGGCCTGCTTGCGGTCGCCGTCGGGACGCTGCTGCGGCACACGGCGGCGGCGATCACGATCACCATCGCCGTCTGTTTCGTGGTGAGCAACATGGTCGCGCTGATCCCTGGCGACTTCGGCCTGTTCCTCGAGCGTGTCATGCCGGGCAACGCCGGAGCGGTGATCGCGACGCCGGTGTCGTTCAACCCGAACCTGCTGGACCCGTGGCCGAGCTTCGCGATCTTCGCCGGTCAGATCGCGGTGCTGATGACGCTGGCCGCGGTCTCGCTGCGCCGACGCGACGCCTGAGCCTGGCCCGGTGACAAAGATGAGGGGTTCCGCCCAGCAGATGGGCGGAACCCCTCATCGTTCGTGCACGCGTTGCGCGGGCCGTGAAGGAGATCAGGCCTTCGGGTGACCGTGGCCCTCGTCGTCGACGTGGACGTTGGACTCCTCGGCGATCGCCGCGTTCTCGGCAGCCGTGCCGGCCTGGGGCGCGTCGAGCTCCTCACCCCGCCCCTCGGGGCGCTCCAGCACCGCGGTCGCGGTCGCGGCCATCCCGGCATCGGCGGCAGTCGCGTCCGGGCCTGGCTCGGTCGCCGCTGCGGCATCCGAGCCGCGCTTGACGCCGGCGAGCAACAGTTGCGCGACGTCGAGGACCTCGACCTCCTCGCGGGCGTCACCGTCGGCCTGCTTGGCCGTCAGGCCGTCGGCGAGCATCACCCGGCAGAATGGGCAACCGACCGCGATCTGGTCGGCCCCAGTGTCGATGGCCTCCTGGGTGCGGTTGAGGTTGATGCGCTCGCCGAGCGTCTCCTCCATCCACATCCGGGCGCCGCCGGCACCGCAGCAGAACGAGCGCTCGGAGTTGCGCGGCATCTCCTTGAACTCGGCGTTCGGGATGACGCTGAGCAGCTCGCGCGGCGCCTCGTACACCTGGTTGTGGCGGCCGAGGAAGCACGGGTCGTGGTAGGTGATCGTCTTGCCGCCCACGGCGCCCGCGGTCGGCGCCACCGGAGTCAGCCTGCCCTCGCGCACGAGGCGGTTGAGCAGCTGCGTGTGGTGGACGACCTCGAGCTCGACGCCGAACTCGGCGTACTCGTTCTTGAGCGTGTTGAAGCAGTGCGCACAGGTCGAGACGACCTTCTTGACCTTGGTCTCCTTGAAGACCTCGGCGTTCTGCATGGCGAGCTGGGCGAAGACGATCTCGTTGCCCGCCCGGCGCGCCGGGTCACCGGTGCAGGTCTCGCCGTCGCCGAGCACCGCGAAGGTCACGCCCGCGGTGTCGAGCAGCTCGGCGACCGCTTGCGTCGTCTTCTTGGCGCGGTCCTCGTACGCGCCGGCGCAGCCGACCCAGAACAGCCAGTCGACCTCGTCGAGGTCCTCGACGTCGACACCGACCTGCTTGACCTCGAAGTCGAGGTCCTTCGCCCAGTCCATGCGGTTCTTGGGCGACATGCCCCAAGGGTTCCCCTTGCGCTCGAGGCCCTTGAAGATGTTGTTGAGCTCGGTGGGGAAGTTGGACTCGACGAGCACCTGGTAGCGGCGCATGTCGACGATGTGGTCGACGTGCTCGATGTCGACCGGGCACTGCTGGACGCACGCGCCGCAGTTGGTGCACGACCACAGGACGTCGGGGTCGATCACGCCGTACATCGACTCGTCGCCGATCAGTGGGCGCTCGCCCTCCTTGACGACCTCTTCGGGCAGACCCTCGCGGCCGTCCTCGCCGGCGAGGACGTACGGGGACTTCGCGTACGCGTGCTCGCGCAGGCCCATCATGAGCAGCTTGGGCGACAGCGGCTTGTCGGTGTTCCAGGCGGGGCACTGGCTCTGGCAGCGGCCACACTCGGTGCACGTCGTGAAGTCGAGGATGCCCTTCCAGGAGAAGTCCTCGACCGCGCCGACGCCGAGCTTGTTGAAGTCCTCCTCCTCGAGGTCCTCCATCTTCTCGAGGTCGAGCGGCTCGCCCTTGATGTAGATCGGCTGCAGCGCGCCCAGTGCCGTACGGCCCGAGGACTCGCGCTTGAACCAGATGTTGAACCACGCGGTGAAACGGTGCCAGGCGACGCCCATCGTGATGTTGAGCGAGATCGTGATGAGCCAGGTCATCGAGATGACGATCTTGACCATCGCGACGGCGTAGATGGTCGTCTCGAGGGCGCTGGCCGACATGCCGGAGAAGATCTCGCCGAGCCAGAACGTGCCGGGGAATTGCACGAACGTCGCGTCGGAGGGGGCGTCGTGCGAGAACAGCGCGTACTCGAGGCCGCGCAGCAGGAAGCCGCAGACCACCACGGCAAGGATCACGGCCTCGACGAAGTACGCCTGCCAGAACGTCGAGCCGAAGAAGCGCGACTTGCGTCCGAGCGCGTTGGGCTTGTTGCGCTGCCGGACGAAGATCAGATAGAGGATGCCGATCAGCGTCAGCCAGGAGAACAGGTCGGCGACCCACTGGTAGACGACCCAGTGCCCGATGATCGGAAGCACGGCGTGGGCGTCGAAGACCTGGAAGTAGGCCGCGGCGACCATCGAGCTCAGCAGGATGAAGCCCGCGAACACGAACCAGTGCATGATGCCGATCCAGTGCCACTGGAGCATCCGGGTGTGGCCGATGGTCTCGACCAACATGTTCTTCCAGCGCGCGCCCTTGTCGTCGGTGCGCGTGCCAGGCGTGGGCCCACCCATCCGTACGACGCGCACCATCTGCGTGACCGCCTTGGCGGCGAGCGCGACGGCGACGGCGGTGATGGCCAGCGACACGATGATCGCGACGACCTGCATGCTCTTCTCCTGCCGAGAGATCTCCAGTCAAGCGAACTTTAGCCCGAGGTGATGGCGCTCCTACGGGTGAGGCTATCCAAACACTACCCGTCGGTAACATCTTGTGTCTCCCTGGCGGGGAGGGTCACGTGAGCGGGCGCTCCTCTTTGGCCGGTACGAGCGGTGCCGCGACGACCGGGAACAGTGCGACCAGGGCGAACATCACGGGGAACCCGGCCGCTGTCGCCACGGCTCCGAGGACCGGAGGTACGGCGGCCGCCGCGAGGTACTGGCCGGTGTTCTGGACGCCGAGCGCACGACCCGACCAGTACGGGCCGGCCCGCTCGGCGATGGCCGTGAACGCGAGCCCGTTGTCGGCGACCGTCACCACCGTCGCGACGACCAGCAGCGCGACGGCGACGGCATCCCAGCCGAGCCGGTCGGTCACCGCCAGCCCTGCCATCGTGACGGCAGCCGCGACCGCGACCCAGCGCATCGGACGCAGGCGGCTGGCGACGAGGTCGGAGACCTGTCCGGCGCCGATCCGGCCCAGTGCGCCGAGGAGCTGGGTCGCGGCGACCAGGCCGCCCGCCGCGCCCGGTGACCAGCCGAGGTCGCCGACGAGCCAGACGAGCGCGAACGTCCAGACCGTGAACTGGGGGACGACCAGCAGCATCGAGGCGAGGTGGATGCGGGGGAGATACGGGCTCGTGTACGGGTGGCTGAGGTGGCCGGACGCCTGGGCGGTCGCACGGCTCGGACGGGGCGGGTCGGTGACGGCCGTGGCGCACGCGACGCCCGCGATCGCGGCGGCGGCGACGGGGACCCACAAGGCAGCGCCGAGCCCGGCGCCGGCCGCGAGCGGAGCCATTGTCGCGGCAGCGAGCCCGACACCGAGCGGCTGCGCCATCTGACGGATCCCCATTGCGAGGCCACGGCGGTGCGCGGGGAACCACCCCGCGACCACGCGACCCGATGCCGCCGAGGTGCTCGCCGCGAGCATCCCGGCGACGAGGAGCGCCAGGCACAGCGGGACGAGGCGATCGGCGACGACGACCGCGACCGCACCTGCCGCCGCGGTGCCGAGGGTGCCGCCGACGAGGACGACGCGCTCCCCGTACCGGTCGGCGATCGCGCCCCACGCGACCAGCGTGAGCATCGTCCCGACAAGCGGCATCGCGGCGACGGCCCCGGCGGTGGTGAGCGAGTGTTCGCGGTCCTGGAGTGCGGGGATGAGGAACGCGACGCCGTGAGCGAAGCAGGCGCCCGCCGCCTGGGCGAAGGTGGCGACGCCGAGCATCAGCCAGTGGCGTGCCGTGATCCGGGACGGCGCGGCTGCAGGCGCATCCATATGTTGAGACTCCGATCTCACGATATGGAAATCGTACGGCGTGTGCTGCTCGCGTAGAGTGGGGGCGGCCGTGAGGCCCCGGACGAGGGTGACGTACCCGGTGAAGCGAAGACGTCGCGACCGACTCGTCCGCGATCAAGGAGCTCGCCATGTCATGGCTCGTCCTCATCATCTCCGGCATCCTCGAAGCCGTCTGGGCCACCGCGCTCGGACGCTCCGACGGCCTCACCCGAGTCGTCCCCACCGTCGTCTTCGGCATCACCGTCGTGCTCAGCATGGTCGGTCTCGCCTACGCGATGCGCAGCCTCCCGACCGGGACCGCGTACGCCGTGTGGGTGGGCATCGGCGCCTCCCTCACCGTGGCGTACGCGATGGTGACGGGCGCCGAGCCCGTCTCCGCGCTGCGCGTCCTCTTCCTCGCGATGATCATCGGAGGGGTCGTCGGCCTGAAGGTCGTGCACTGAGGTCTCGACAGGCTCGACCGGCGGCGGGCGGGTCTCGACAGGCTCGACCGGCGGGAGTGGGTCTCGACCGGCGGGGGCGTGGGCGGGTCTCGACAGGCTCGACCGGCGGGGAGCCAGGCTCGACCGGCGGTCAGCCGCCCAGCAGCCCCAGGTAGCCGAGCGCCTGGCGCAGGAGCGCGCCGCGTCCGCCCTCCATCTCGGCGGCAACGGCGTCGGTCGCGGCCTCCGCGGGGGTGAACCAGGTGATCTCCAGCGCGTCCTGACGCGGGTGGCACTCGCCTGAGACCGGCACGACATACGCCAGCGCGACCGCGTGCTGACGCGGGTCGGAGAACTGCGAGGCGCCCGGGTAGGGGAAGTACTCGGTGACCGCGAACGGGACCGTGCTCACCGGCAGCACCGGGAACGCGGTGGGACCGAGGTCCTTCTCGAGGTGGCGCATGAGCGCGTCGCGGACCCGCTCGCCGTGCATCACGCGGCCGCTGACGAACGAGCGCGCGATCGTGCCGGTGTGCTGGGCGCCGCGCAGCAGCAGTCCGATCTCGGCGACGAGACCGTCGGGGTCCATGCGGACCGGGACCGCCTCGACGTACAGCATCGGGACGCGCTTGCGCGCCTCGTCGAGGTCGTCCTCGGAGAGCCAACCGGGATTGGGATCGGGCGTGCGTACCGTCATGGGCTCCATCCTTACCCATGGGGCCACAAGCGTGCGTACGGTGACGAGGTGGATGCCGTCGTTCGTCTTCGCACCGCGCCGGGGCGTTGGCTGCTGCTCGCGACCGTGCTCGGATCGAGCATGGCGATGCTCGACGGGACAGTCGTCAACGTCGCGCTGCCGACGATCGGCGAGGACCTGGACGCCGACGTCGGTGGTCTGCAGTGGGTGGTCAACGGCTACACCCTCGCGCTCGCCTCACTGATCCTGCTCGGTGGCGCGCTCGGCGACCGGTGGGGGAGGCGCCGCGTCTTCGTGATCGGGGTGATCTGGTTCGCGCTGGCGTCGCTGCTGTGCGGGATCGCGCCGAACGTCGAGATGCTGATCGCGGCGCGCCTCCTCCAAGGAGTCGGCGGCGCGCTGCTCACGCCCGGCAGCCTCGCCCTCATCTCGGCGTCGTTCGACCCCGAAGACCGCGGCGCGGCGATCGGCGCCTGGTCCGGGCTCGGCGGAGTGGCGACCGCGCTCGGCCCGCTGCTGGGCGGATGGCTCGTCGAGGCGGTGAGCTGGCGCGCGGTGTTCCTCCTCAACCTCCCGTTCGCGGTCGCGATCGTGTGGATCTGCGGGCGTCACGTGCCGGAGAGCCGAGACCCCGACGCGCCCGCGCGCTTCGACGTCCTCGGCGTGGTGCTCACCGCGGGCGGTCTGGCGGCGCTCACGTACGGGCTCATCGACTCGACCACGTGGATCGCGGTGGCAGGGCTCGTGGTGCTGCTGCTCTTCGTCGCGCAAGAGCACCGCAGCGCCAACCCGCTCGTGCCGCTCGGGCTGTTCGCCGACCGCGTGTTCGCGGGGGCCAACCTCGTGACGTTCGCCGTGTATGCGGCACTGGGCGCCGTCTTCTTCTTCCTCGTGGTGCAGCTGCAGGTCGTCGCGGGCTACTCGCCGCTGGCCGCCGGTGCCGCGACGCTGCCGGTGACCGTCCTCATGCTGCTCTTCTCGCCGGCGGCGGGACGTCTCGGGACGCGGATCGGCCCGCGGCTCCCGATGACGGTCGGGCCGCTGGTCGCGGCCGTCGGCCTGCTGCTCATGCTGCGCATCGGGGGCGACGCGTCGTACCTCGTCGACGTCCTCCCCGGGGTGGTCGTGTTCGGCGTCGGGCTGACGATCCTGGTGTCGCCGCTGACCACCGCCGTGCTCGCGGCCGCTCCGGACCACCTCGCCGGCACCGCGTCGGGAGTCAACAACGCGGTCGCGCGGACGGCGCAGCTGCTTGCCGTCGCGGCGCTGCCGCCGCTGGTCGGGATCGTCGGGGGAGCGCTGTCGGACCCGGTGCTCTTCGACGAGGGGTTCGACCAGGCGATGCTCGTGTGCGTCGGGCTGCTCATCGCAGGTGCGGCGCTGGCGTTCGCGATGATCCGCGACCGCCCGAGCACGCACGCGATCCCGGTCGAGCAGCAGGCGGGCTGCGACGTCTGCGGGCCGCGGCCGTACCCGGTGGCGTCGTCGCGAGGAGCGCGGCCCGAACGCTAGGGCCAGAGACAGGGGTCAGAGAGCCAGAGGACTCAGACGGAGGCGGTCTCCGGCGCGGATGGGGCCGGCGGGGCGCCGTGGCTCGAGGCGGTGGCCGACGTGGCGAGAGCGGCGTGCACCGCGCGCTGGAAGGCCAGCACGTTGTCGGGGACGCTGTGGAGGCAGTTGCGCCCGTACGCCACATCGGCGCACCACTCCCGCATCCGTGCTGCCGAGGCCGGATTGCGCGAGGTCTCGGCGAGCGCGAGGAGGTCGGCGCCTCCGAGCACGGTGAGCAGCGCCGCCTCGCGCGGACCGAGCACCGGGTCCGAGGCCGACGCAGGCGTGCCCGAGGACGTGGCCAGGATGCTCGTGAGGTCGGCGCGCGCCGCGTCCGCCATCGCCGGGGCGGTCATGTGCCAGCGCACCAGGATCTTGAGGACGAGCGTGCGGTGCTCGTCGCGGCGGACCAGCCCCCGCACGGCCATCGTGTCGAGGACGGTCTCGGACAGGCCCGGGGCGAGGACGTGGATCGCGTCGCGCACCTTGAGCGGGATCTGGCCGGTGAGTCGCGACAAGCCGCTCCCGAGGACGGGGTGGCTGGGGCCGGTGCTGACGAGCTGGATCACGCCGTCGGAGTCGAGGCTCAGAGGGCCGGCCTGAGCGAGGTCGAGCAGCAGTGCGCCGGCGAGCGCCTGCTCGACGGCGGATGGATTCGCGCGCATCCTCCCGCTCTCGGGATCGAGCGCGAGCAGGGTGAGTTCCTCGGCGACCAGCATGCGGCGAGGCTACTCGTGATCTTGCTCACAGACCAGGGTCTTAGGTCCTGTCCTGCCCCCACCGGCCGCGGTGGACCACCTCCGACAGGGGGCGGCGACCACGTGCACGGGAGCCCTCGACGTCGTCCTCCGCGCGGTACCCGACGGTGATCGCGCCCACCGGGTCGTACCCGTCGGGGACGCCGAAGACGGCCCGGAGCTCGGCGGTACGCGCCGGCGGGATGCCGAAGAAGCAGGCGCCGAGCCCCTCGTCGACGGCGGTGAGGAGGACGAGGAGCGAGGCCATGCCGGTGTCGACGTACCAGTACGGGGCAGCCCATCGCGACTCGTCGCGGTCGGTCCAGCCCTTGTCGGCCTCGGCGTACCGGTCGAGGTAGGCCTCCTTGTGCGCGAGCGGCACGATCACGACGGGGGCCGTGCGCATGCCGCGCAGCCACCGCGACGGCGAGGCAGCGCGCTCCGGCGGGGTCGTCGCCGACCAGAACCGCGCGACGTCCTCCGGGGTGTCGAGCACGAGGAACGCCCAGCCCTGGCTGAAGCCGGCGCTCGGTGCACGGGTCGCATGCTCCAGCATCCGGTCGACGACCTCGCGAGGCACCGGGCGGGAGTCGTACGAGCGGACCATCCGCCGGCGTCGTACGACCTCGCGGAGCTCCACGTCAGGCCCCGAGGTCGTCGCTGTCGATCGCGAAGTGGGCGTCGGCCGCCTCCGCCTCCTCGTCGTACCCGTCCATCGGCCTGCCGAGCCGGGCGCGAAGGTTGCGCCGCGAGATCAGCAGCAGGTCCCACGTGCCGGTGTCGACCATGTCGGGGTCGAGGTGCTCGAGCGCACGGATGCCGATGTTGAGCCAGCGCTCGGCCGCCAGCGGCTCGCCGGCCTCGTCGTACAGGTCGCCCATGTAGTGGGCCGACAGCGGAGTGATGTGGCCGGACTTGCGGTAGCGGTCGGCGTACGGCGCGGGGTCGAGGCCGCGGCTCAGCGCGGCGCCCACGCGCACGACGTCGGGATGGATCGCGGAGACGCCGGCGGCGGCGTCGGCCATCGCGAGGACCTCCTCCTGGCGGTCGAACGCGCCGGCGTAGCCGAGGTACTCCGAGGCCGCGACGAGCAGCGAACGCGGGTTGACGTCGTCGACGAGCTCGTACTCGTCGGACGTGGCGAACTCGATGAGCTTCTCCGCCTTGTCGCGCGCCGAGAGGTCGGACTCCTCGACGGCATCGGCCTCGTCCCGCGTGATGCGCATGGCGTCCAGTATCGCCTGCGGGCCGCGGCGGTCCCTGCACCGGCAGGGCAGGATGGCGCGCATGGAGGCGTCGGTGGTGGAGTCCGGTCCGGGGTGGGCTTTGTGGCGTGCCGAGGGCGGGACGTTCCTCGAGGTCGTCGACGACCTGGCGCGCGTGCTGCCGGAGGGCGTCGACGCCGCGACAGTGGGGGCGGCGTGGCCGCGCGGGCGCTGGACGTTCACCTTTACGGGCACCCCGGTGCCGTACGAGGCTCCGATGGGTGTGCGGGCCGACCCGCTCCTCACGGCCGCGATGACGGTGCTCGCGGCGGCCAAGCAGGCGCGGCTGCACGAGGCCAGAGCCACGTTCGGCGAGCTGCGTACGGACGTGCCCGCCGCCGGCGTCGCCGCCGCGACCGTGACGGCGGTCCTCGACGTACGGGCGTCGCGCGAGGCCGACCGCGATGCGCTCGTGGAGGCCGTACGGGCTCAGGCAGCCGCGCGTGCGGAGCGTGACCGTACGAGCGTCGAGGTCACGGCGGGTGACGTGACCGGCGCCGTGGCTCTCGACGCCGATGCGGTGGCGGCTCTCGTGGCGGCGCTCGGCGCACCCACGGTGAGCTCGCCCGGCGCTGACCGCGCCGCTGCCCTCGCGGTCCGTGGGGAGCGGGCGGTCGCGCTCGTTCTGCGCCACCGCGACGACACCCTCGTCCGCGCCGCACTCGCCGCCCTGCCGTGAGGCCCCGTCAGCGCTTCGGCGGGAGAGGGAGGAAGCCGGAAGTGCGGCGCATGTAGTCGCGGTAGGCGGGGCGCTGCGACATCCGGCGCTCGAGCACCCTCTTGCCGGACCCGAACGCCAGCAGGTAGACCATGAGCGCCGGCGCGAAGACGGTCAGCGCGCCCGGCCAGCGGTCGGCCGTCACGAGGAACAGCCCGACCCACACGCAGGCGTCGCCGAAGTAGTTCGGGTGCCGCGTCCAGGCCCACAGGCCGCGGTCCATCACCGGCGGGCGCGCATCCTTCGGCTGGGCCTTGTAGCGGTCGAGCTGCCAGTCGCCGACCGCCTCGAAGACCATCCCGATGCCCCAGACCGCGACACCCGCGTACGCCAGTGCGCCGAGCGGGGCGTCGAGGAACATCCCGACCTGGACGGGCGCCGAGATCACCCACGCGAGCACACCCTGCAAGCCGTACACGACGGCGACGATGCCGAGCTCGCCTCGGTCGCGCAGGAACTCCTCGTAGCGCGGATCCTCACCGGCCCCGCGGCTGCGCCGGCCGATGTGGACCGCGAGCCGCAGACCCCACACAAGCACCAGCACGAGGAGGAGCCAGCGGCGCGCATCGTCGCCGTGCCCCGCCGAGGCGACGAACGCGACCACCGCGACCGCGCAGAACAGCAGCCCCCACGCCACGTCGATGACGGCGTGCTTGCCGGCGACCTTCGACGCGAGGTACGTGACGGCGAGGACTGCGACGACGCCGAGCGCGGTCCACGGCAGCGCGCCCCAGAAGGCGCTGTCGAGGTGGGACGTCATGCGGCGGACCTCGTGACGAGCACCTGGTCGACCCCCATCCGGCCCTGCGCGAAGGCGAGTCCGCCGCCGACGAGATAGAGCCGCCACATCCGGGCCTGCTCCTCGCCGACGAGCGCGACCGCCTCGTCGAAGCGCTTCTCGTACGCCGCCTGCCAGTCGGCGACCGTACGGACGTAGTCCTCACGCATCGCCTCGACGTCGAGGATCTCGAATCCTGCCCGCTCGACGTACGCGAGTGTCTCCGGCAGCGGTCGCATGTGCATGTCGGGCGCGATGTAGGTCTCGATGAAGGGCCCTCCACCCGGTGCTGAGCCGGCGCGGCGCGACATCTGCTGGACGAGCACCCGGCCGCCCGGCCGGACGTGGTGGCGCAGGACGGAGAGGTACGTCGCATAGTTCTCCTCGCCGACGTGCTCGCCCATCTCGATCGAGGCCACGGCGTCGAAGCCGCGCCCGTCCGCCGTACGGTCGAGGGCGTCGAGCGCCCGGTAGTCCTGGCGCCGAACCTCGACGAGGTCGGCGAGGCCGCGCCGCTGTGCCTGCTCCGTGACGTACGCGTGCTGCTGCGCGGACAGCGTGATGCCGACGCCCCGGGCACCGCGGTGCTCGGCCGCGTGCAGCGCCAGCGAGCCCCAGCCGCACCCGACGTCGAGCAACGTCTGTCCCTCAGTGAGCCCGAGCTTGTCGCAGATCAGATCGAGCTTGGCGGTCTGCGCCTGCTCCAGGGTGACGTCGTCGGCGCGGTAGGAGGCGCTCGAGTACGCCATCGTCGGGTCGAGGAACAACGCGTAGAACGCGTTCGACAGGTCGTAGTGGGCGGCGATCACGTCGGCGTCGCGGCGGCGGGTGTGGCGTTCGCCGTCCAGCCGGATCTCGCCGGCTGGTGGACGTGGTCTGGGGCCGAAGGCGCCCAGGCGCAGCGCGGCCGGGAAGGCGCCCACCCACGTGCGCCAGCCCGGCCGCGTGGGCGCGGGACGGTCGGCGACGCCGTCCCACACTGTCCGCAGGCCGTCGGCGAGCGCGTCGGCCCCGCCCGGGACGTCGAGGTCGCCCGCGATGTAAGCCCGCGCGAGCCCGAGCTCGCCCGGAGACCAGAGGAGATGCCGCAAGGCACGGCGCGAACGGACGTCCAGCAGCGGCGCGTCGGACGGCCCCGCCGTGCTCCCGTCCCACGCCCGGACCCGGACGGGCGGTGAGGCGCCGAGAAAGGGGGTGACGAGGTCGAGGAGCCGGTGCGCGGCCCCGTACGGGGTGGTCTCGCTCATGCGGTCGGACCTTCCTGGGGATCGTCGGCCGGCTTCACCAGGCCGTACTGGACGACGTCGAGATAGCCGGAGCGGAAGCCGGCCTCGGAGTAGGCGAGGTAGAACGACCACATCCGCCGGAACACCGCATCGAACCCGAGCGCCGCCACGTCGTCGGCGCGTGCCTCGAAGCGGGCACGCCAGCGGCGCAGCGTCTCGGCGTAGTGCAAGCCCATCGAGAACGCCGAGTCGATGCGCAGCCCCGCCGCCTCGGTGCACTCCGCGACGACCTCTTTCGACGGGAGGGCGCCGCCCGGGAAGATGTAGGTGAGCACCCACGTGCCGGTGTCACGGCTGGCGAGCATTCGGTCGTGCGGCATCGTGATCGCCTGGAGCCCGACCCGCCCGCCGGGCGCGAGCAGGCGCGAGAGGGTCGCGAAGTACTCGTCCCAGTGCTCCGCGCCGACGGCCTCGATCATCTCGACGCTGGCGATCGCGTCGTAGCTGCCCTGGGTGTCGCGGTAGTCCTGCAGCAGCACCCGCACGCGGTCGCCGAGCCCGGCGTCCAGGAGGCGCCTGCGCGCGAGCGTCGCCTGCTCCTGCGACAGCGTGATCGTCGTGACCTCGGCGCCGCGGTCGGCCGCCTCGAGCGCGAGCTCGCCCCACCCGGTGCCGATCTCGAGGAGCCGCGTGCCCGGTCCGGCTCCGGCGAGGTCGAGCGCCCGGCCGACCTTGTGGCGCTGCGCGTCGGCGAGCGTCTCGGAGCCGAGATCGACAGGCTCGCCGAGCGCGTGGAGCGCGGGCTCCTCCGGGAAGAGGGCCGCGGAGTAGCTGAGGGTCGGGTCGAGGAAGGTGCGGAAGAGGTCGTTCGACAGGTCGTAGTGGTGCGCGATGTTCGCGCGCGACCCGTCACGCGTGTTGGCGTCGCCGCGGGGCCGGCGAGGCACCGCGAACCGTCGCAGGCGTTGGAGCGGACGCGGGACGAGCGTCGCCGCATGCTCCGCGAGCACCGTGAGGACTCCGGCGAGGTCGTCGGCCTCCCAGTCGCCCGCCATGTACGACTCCCCGAACCCGATCAGCCCGCGGGAGCCGAGCCGCTCGTGGAAGGCGTCAGGCCGGACGAGCCGGAGCTCAGGATCGTCCGGCCCGCCTGCGCCTCGTACCGTCCCGTCGGGCCAGCGCAGCCGAAGCGGGAGCCGTCGCGCGGCACCCGCGACGACCACGCGGGCCGCAACGGCGCGCAGGCGGCTCCGCGGGACCTCGGCGACGTACGGCCATCGCGCGGGATCGATGTCGACGTCGGCGCCGCCGAGGTGGTGGGTCGGGGCGAGTCGCAGTGTGGTCATGCGTGTCCTCCTCGAGGGAACGGGCGCAGGCCCTTGAGATAGAGGCGGATGCCGTGCCACCGGATCGCGGCGCTCACGCCGCGGGTGCGCCACGGTCGCAGCGGAGCACGCCAGAGCGACGCGTTAGCGCTGCGAGTGCCTGTCATGGTCGCGGTGAACGGCGGGTGGCCCGGCCGGTCGAGCGTGATGACGACGATCAGTGCGTCGTCGGGCTCGGGGACGCGCAGCGCATACCGGCCTTCGACCGGGTTGAACGGGGAGACGTAGAACGCCTTGTCGGTCTCGGCGCGGCCGTCGGCGTCGGGCTGGAGCAGATAGCAGTGGCGACCGCCGTAGGTGTTGCGCACCTCGGCGACGACGTGGCTGACCGCGTCGTCGGCCCCGTGGCACCAGAACACCGTCAGCGGGTCGAACGCGTGGCCGAGCATGCGCGGCTGCGCCAGCATCCTCACCCGAGCGGGCCGAGGAACACCGGACTCTGCGAGCCAGGAGTCGAGGTTCTCGCGGATCGTGCGCGCGGAGTCGCCGAGGTGGTCGGCGCTGTGGAAGCCGGTCAGCCAGCGCAGCCCACGTGGCAGCCGTGGCACCTCGTCGAGGTCGACGAGCCAGTACGCCTGCCGCGAGCGGAGCGCGTACCGGACGGGCCCGTGCCGCTGGTGTCGGACCACGACGTCGTAGCGCGCCGTCACCACCGCACCCCCAGGCTCTCGGCGGCCTGCACTCCCGAGCGGCAGCCGTCCTCGTGGAAGCCCCAGCCGTGGTAGGCGCCGGCGAAGGCGAGCACGCCGTCGTTCAGCGTGGGCAGCATCGGCTGAGTCCCGACGGACTCCGGGGTGAAGACCGGGTGTGCGTAGTCCATCCGAGCGAGGACGCGGTCCTCTGCGACCGCGCCGCCGTCGTCGTTGAGCGTGACGAACCATCGGGGCTCAGGATCGAGCCGCTGGAGGCGGTTCATGTCGTAGCTGACGCGGACCGCCGACGACCGGGCGTCGCAGGCAGGCATCCGGTAGTTCCAGGACGCAGCGGCGCGCGGGTGCCGCGGCATCACCCGGGTGTCGGTATGGAGCACGGTCGCGTTGCGCGAGTAGCGCCACGGGCCGAGCGCGGCGACCTGGTCCGGCGTCGGATCGGCGAGCAGGCGGAGCGCGTCGTCGGCGTGCGTCGCGACGACCGCGACGTCGAAACGGCGGTGGTCGCCGTCGGCGTCGTGGACGAGGACGCCGTCGTGCACGCGCGCCACCGCCCGTACGGGCAGGGACGTGTGGGTGGCGGTCAGCCCCTTCGAGAGCCGCTCGACGTATCGCGCCGACCCGCCGACGACCGTCCGCCACGGCGGTGAGCCGGAGACGGAGAGCATCCCGTGGTGGGCGAGGAACTGGAAGAGGTAGCGGGCGGGATAGGCGGCGGCGGTCTCGGCGTCGCACGACCACACCGCGGAGACGAGCGGGACCACGAAGTGCTGACGGGCGTAGGCGCTGAAGCGGTGGCGGTCGAGGAAGGCGCCGAGCGTGAGCCCGGTGTCGGCGCCGTCGTCGAGGTGGGCGCGCGCGGCACGGTGGAAGCGTGGGATGTCGGCAAGCATCCGCAGGTACGCGCCGCGGGCCAGGTGCCCCGCTGTCGGGAGCAGGCCCGGCAGGCCTCGTGCCCCTGCGTACTCCAGACCGCAGCCGTCGCAGCGGACGGACATGCTCATCTCGGAGGCCTGGGTCGCGACGCCGAGCTCATGGAAGAGCCGGACGAGGTGCGGGTAGGTCTGCTCGTTGTGCACGATGAAGCCGCTGTCGACGCCGACCGTACGGCCGTGCGCGTCGAGCAGGTCGTGCGTGTGGGCGTGGCCCCCCAGACGGTCGTCGGCCTCGTACACCGTGACGTCGCAGGCACGTTGGAGCAGGTACGCGGCCGTCAGGCCGGACACCCCCGCACCGATCACCGCCGCGCGGCGCCTCATCGGACCCCCCTGCGTCGTCCCATGCAGGTGGTTCGTCGCTCAGGCGCTCGAGGATGGGTCCCCGAGCGACTCTTCTGTGTCGTCGTGGTCGGCGAAGCCGCGCAGCAGGTCGATCGCCTCGGCGAGGAAGACGTGGATCTGGTCCGCGACCTCGTCGTCGAGCTCTCCGGTGAGGGAACGGATGGCCGTGATGAGCGGAGCGGCCGCGCGTGCGGCGTCGGTGTACGCCGAGTCGGTCGGGACCAGGCTCGTCCGGCGCTTGTCCGTCGGATGGGCGGCACGCTCCATGTGGCCCGACGAGACCAGGCGGTCGACGGCCACCGTCGCAGAGGCCGAGCGGATGCCGAGGTTGTGGGCGAGGTCGCCGACACCCATCGGGTCCGGGAGTGCCGCCATTGCGTGGTCGAGCGCCTGGGCGTCCGTGATGCCGATGCCGATGTCGGAGGCGAGGCGTGCATGGACCGACGGGGCGAGGCGGAGCAGCTCGCGCAGCTGCATCCCGACCTGGAAGCGGACGTCGTTCCGGTCGATGGGAGGCATGGGATCCACGGGCTCATGCTACGGGATGATACCCGTAGATTATCTATCTATCTATGGAAGGGCCGACTTTCCTGTCAGAGGTCATGCGGTGAGGACCGTGCTGTGCCACCCCTTGCGCGGCTCGCCGGTGAGGTCCTGCATCACGTGCTTGGCCTGGGTGTACTCGTCGAACGAGTAGGTGCTCATGTCCTTGCCGTAGCCGGACTGCTTATAGCCGCCGTGCGGCATCTCGGACACGATCGAGATGTGGTCGTTGATCCACACGCAGCCTGCCTGGATCTCGGCCGCCGCCCGCTGCGCGCGATAGACGTCGCGGGTCCACGCCGACGCGGCGAGCCCGTACGGAGTGTCGTTCGCCAGTCGGATCGCCTCGTCGTCGGAGTCGAAGGGGAGCGCGACCAGGACGGGGCCGAAGATCTCGTTCTGGACGGCCTCCGCGTCCTGCGGGAGCCCGGTCAGCAACGTCGGCTCGTAGTAGAAGCCCGGGCGGTCGGGCGCGCTGCCGCCGCACACCACGTCGGCGCCGGCGGCGCGGGCGCGCTCGACCATCGCGGCCACCTTGTCGCGGTGCGCCGCCGAGCTGAGCGCCCCGAGGTCGGTCGCAGGATCGGTCGGATCGCCGATCACGACCTTGCGCATCAGCTCCGCCACCCCGTTCACGAAGTCGTCGAAGCGGCTCGCGTGCACGTACGCCCGGGTAGCCGCCGTGCAGTCTTGACCGCCGTTGATGAGCGAGCCGGCGACGGCGCCTCTGACGGCGGCCTCGAGGTCGGCGTCGTCGAAGACCACGAACGGCGCCTTGCCGCCGAGCTCGAGGTGGACGCGCTTGACCGAGGCCGCAGCGGTCGTCGCGATCTGCTTGCCGACCGCGGTGGAGCCGGTGAACGAGACCATCCGGACGTCGGGGTGGCCGACGAGTGCGGTGCCCGTCGACCGGCCGGGACCGTTGACCACGTTGAAGACGCCGTCCGGGATCCCTGCCTCGGTTGCCGCGCGGGCGAACATCAGGGAGGTGAACGGCGTGATCTCGGCGGGCTTGAGCACGATCGTGTTTCCCGCGGCGATGGCGGGGAGGACTTTCCAGGCCGCCATCTGGAGCGGGTAGTTCCAAGGGGCGATCGAGCCGACGACGCCGAGCGACTCACGGCGGATCGACGACGCATGGTCGGGGGAGTAGCGACCGGTGGCCTTGCCTTCGAGGTTGCGCGCTGCGCCGGCGAAGAAGGCGGTGTTGTCGATGGTCCCGGGCACGTCGAACTCCGTCGACATCCGGATCGACTTGCCGGTCTGGAGGGTCTCGGCGGCGGCGAGCTCGCTCGCGATCTCCTCCAGGCGGGCCGCCAGGGCGTGCATCGCCGCGCTGCGCTCACCCGGCGTCGCGCCGGACCACTCGGGATACGCCTGCTCGGCCGCCGACACGGCGTCGTCGACGTCGGACTGCGTCGCCGACGCGAAGCTCCGGACCACCTCGCCGGTCGCCGGGTTCGTGACCACGACGTCCTCGGGTCCGGAGCCGTCGAGGAAGCGCCCTGCGACGTACTGGCCGGCGGGGATGCTGCGGGGATCGAAGGCGCGCGGTGCGGTCATGCGGCGATTCCAGCACGACATCCGGGCGCGGACAACAGCCGGTGTGTCACCGCGGCGAGGTCCGCCGTGACGTCCTGTCGCCGGTCGGACCGTCTGCCGTTCTCATCGAAACGGAGCGACGAGCCCCAGCAGGAGCGGCTACGGGAGGCTGCGGCCCATGCGCAGTCCTTTAGTCAGCGGCGCTGGTCGTGCACCATCAGCGCGACGCCGAGCGCCAGCCGGGAGTCGGGGTCGTCGAGGTCGACCTCGAGGATCTGCTCGAGCCGGTGGAGACGCTTGTAGAGCGCGGGGCGGCTGCGGTGGCTGACCCGGGCGAGCTCGGTCTTGTTGCCACCGACGGCGAGGTACTGGCGGAGCAGGGCGAGCATGCCGTCGTCGTGCGTGGCCTCGTGGACGAGCAGGTGGTCGAGCTCGGACTCCGCGAAGGCCTGCACCCGAGGGTCGTCGTGCAGCAGGGCGACGAGACCCCGGAGGCGGACGTCACGGGCGCGGAAGAACGGGCGCCGACGGCCGGGCGGGAGCGCGTGCGCGACCTCGGCGACGTGCCGGGCGTGCCGCAGGCTCGCGCCGGCGGTGAGGAGAGTGGCGGCCGGCTCGCCTGCGCCTACGGCGACGGCGTCGAGGTCGGGTTGGCGCAGGACCTGCGCGTGCAACGCATCGGCGAACGCCTCCAGCGCGGTGTCTTCGGGGCGGCCGCCGGCGGCGAGGAGGACGGCGACCTCGGCCGGGCCGAGCGAGCCGAGGAGGACGGGGACCCGTACGGTGCGTGCCGCCTGGGCGACGCGCTCGAGGAGTCCGCGGGCGCGGCGGTGGACGGCGACGGGGTCGGTCGGGCTCGTGCCGCGGGGCGCCGATCGCACCACGAGCGCGACGTACGGGGCGGCGGGCGGCAGCCCGAGTGAGCGCGCTCGGGCATCGGCTTCGGCGTCGTCGCGGATGCGACCGTCGGCCAGCTCGGAGAGGAAGCCGCCCTGCGCCTGGTGGGCGATCCCGAACCTGTCGCTCTCCGCCATCCGGCCGAGCTCGAGCGCCTGCGCGGCGCGTTCGAGGACCATCGCCAGACGTGCCTGGTCGGACGCGGGGTTGACGACGACGAGCCTGCCCCAGCGCTGCTGGAGCCCGACCGGCGTCACCATCCATCCCTCAGGTCCGGTCAGCCCCGCGGTCCCGGTGGGAGCAACGAGGCGGGAGCGCTTCTCCCAGTCCTTGAGCAGACCGCTGGCTGGCCGGCCGACGGCCGCGTACGCGACGACGTGCCGGGAGAGGTCCTCCAGGACGACGGAGGATCCGGCGAGCTCGGCGGTCGCCTCGACGATCGCCTGCGCGCCGGCGCCTTCGAGGCTGAGTGCGGTGAACCGCTCGTGCACCCGTCGCGCGAAGTCGACCCGCTCGTACTGCTCGGCGACGATCGCGCGGTGCACCTGCTCGGTGATCTCGACGAAGCGGGTCTTGCGCCGCAGGGCGATCACGGGGAAGCGGCGCTCGCGAGCCACGCGAAGCGCGGCGAGGGGGACCTCCGGGAACGAGTCGCCGACCTCGACGATCAGACCGGTTGCACCGGCCTCGACGAGATCGGCCACGTACGCCGCGGCGTCCTTGCCGCCGCCGCGCATCGCCAGCCCGGTCGAGAGCAGCAGCTCGCCGCCGGTGAGCAGCCCGGTCACCTCGCGCACCTCGCTCACGTGGACCCAGCGCACAGGGCGGTCGAGCCGGTCCGCACCGGACAGGACCTCGGGCTTGGCGGCGCGGACGGCGTCCGAGGCGAGGACGGCGCGCAAGGTCGGGAGAGGCACGGGATCAGCGTACGGTTCGTCGCCGCCGCGCGTGAGAGGGGCGACGGATCGTCGGTGGTCAGCGCTGGTCGCGCGCGTATGTGGAGGTTTGGCCGAGGAAAAGTCCCCAGATGTAGATTCCGCAGGGAGGTAGGCAGTGGATCGAGAGGTCCTCGGCATCGGTGCGCTTTCGCGGCTTCTCGGGCTGTCGGTGAGCCGCGTGCGGCAGTTGGCTGACGCAGAAGTGATCCCCTCGGTGCGGACAGCCGGCGGGCATCGACGGTTCGATCGGGCCCTCGCAGTCGCGTCGTACCGCGCTCATCGCCTGGCAGAAGTGGTCCCTGACCGTGCGAGAGTGCCTCGGTCACGCCAGAGGCTCGACCTGGCCGACCTGGCCGAGGATCTCGTCTGGCGCGATGTCCGCCTCACGCTCGGCGAGCTCGAGTCGCTGCCGCGTGCCCGTGTGATCGCTGGCTATGCCTTCACCGAGATCCTCAACAATGCCATCGATCACTCGAGCGGGTGTCACGTCGACGTGCAGGTGGGGATCGACGGCGGTGTCCTGTGGATCGAGATTGCCGATGACGGGGTCGGCACGCTGGCGCATCTCCGGGACTCGTTCGAGCTCCCTGACCTCTTCGCTTCGATCGCCGAGCTGACCAAGGGGAAGCGGACGACGATGAGCGAGGCGCACACGGGGGAGGGCATCTTCTTCACCTCCAAGGCGGTCGACACGTTCGAACTGGCGAGCAACGGTCTGCGCTGGTTCGTCGACAACCTGCGCGACGACATCAGGGTCGGGATCTCCGAGGTGGTGACAGGGACGACCGTCAGGCTCGCGATCGCGCTCGCGACCGAGCGTCATCTCGCTGAGGTCTTCGCCGAGTTCACGACGAATCATGAGTTCGCCCGATCGAGGCCCGTGATCGAGCTGTTCGAGATCGGCTCGGAGTTCGTGAGTCGGAGCGAAGCGAAGCGGCTTGCGGTCGGACTGGAGGAGTTCGATCAGGTGGAGCTGGACTTCGACCGTGTGGACATGGTCGGTCAGGGGTTTGTCGATGAGCTCTTCCGTGTGTGGGCGAACGAACATCCCTCGACCGAGCTCATTCCTGTACGGATGAATCCTGCCGTCGCTTTCATGGTGGAGCGTGGCCTCCCGCGCCGGTGAGCTGCGCCGGACAGTCCGTCTCCTGCGGGAGGTTGTCGGTGACACATCGTCAGTTGCCGTACGGGGGCCTGCGGGCTCACGCTCGTACCCATGAGCACTTCGACCCTGATCCCGCACTGGCTCGACGGCGCCCCGTACCTCGGCAGCGCCGAGACGGCGTCCGCCCGTACCGGTGACGTCACGAACCCCGCCACCGGCGCCGTGACCGCACAGGTCGCCTTCGCCGACGAGGCCGACGCCGAGCGCGTCATCGGCGCCGCCGCAGCAGCCGCCCGTGCGTGGGGCGAAACCTCGATCACCAAGCGGACCCAGATCGTCTTCGCGTTCCGCGAGATCCTCAATGCGCGCAAGGAGGAACTTGCCGCCCTGATCACCGCCGAGCACGGCAAGGTGCTCGACGACGCGCTCGGCGAGGTGACCCGGGGTATCGAGGTCGTCGAGTTCGCGTGCGGCATCCCGCACCTGCTCAAGGGCGGCTACTCCGAGGGCGTCTCCACGGGCGTCGACGTCCACTCCAAGCGCCAGCCGCTCGGCGTGGTCGGCATCATCAGCCCCTTCAACTTCCCGGCCATGGTGCCGATGTGGTTCTTCCCGATCGCGATCGCCGCGGGCAACACCGTCGTGCTGAAGCCGAGTGAGAAGGACCCGTCCGCCGCGCTCTGGATCGCCGAGCGCTGGAAGGACGCGGGACTTCCCGACGGTGTCTTCAACGTCCTCCAGGGCGACAAGGTGGCCGTCGACGCGTTGCTCGACAGCCCCGACGTCAAGGCCATCAGCTTCGTCGGCTCGACCCCGATCGCCCGCTACGTCTACGAGCGCGCCAGCCAGTCCGGCAAGCGCGTCCAGGCCCTCGGCGGGGCCAAGAACCACATGGTCGTCCTGCCCGACGCCGATCTCGAACTCGCCGCGGACCAGGCCGTCAGCGCCGGGTATGGCTCGGCCGGCGAGCGCTGCATGGCCATCTCGGTCGTCGTCGCCGTCGGTGGCGTCGGCGACGAGCTCGTCGCGAAGATCGCTGACCGCACCCGCACGCTGCGTACGGGCGACGGGACCGAGGGCGCCGACATGGGCCCGCTTGTCACGCAGGTGCACCGCGACAAGGTCGCCTCGTACGTCGACGCCGGTGAGGAGGCGGGCGCCAAGCTCGTCGTGGACGGTCGTGACGTCGTCGCCGACGGTGGCGCCGACGGCTTCTGGCTCGGCCCGACGCTGCTCGACAACGTCACCACCGACATGAGCGTCTACACCGACGAGATCTTCGGTCCGGTGCTCTCGGTCGTCCGGGTCGACACGTACGACGAGGCTGTCGCGCTCATCAACGCGAACCAGTACGGCAACGGCGTCGCGCTGTTCACGAGCAACGGCGGTGCGGCACGCAAGTTCGAGTACGACGTCGAGGTCGGCATGATCGGCATCAACGTCCCGATCCCGGTCCCGATGGCGTACTACTCCTTCGGCGGCTGGAAGAGCTCGCTGTTCGGCGACAGCCACGCCCACGGCACCGAAGGCGTGCACTTCTTCACCCGTGGCAAGGTGGTCACCTCCCGTTGGGGCGACCCCGCGGTCAAGCCCGTCGGCGGCCTCGAGCTCGCCTTCCCGAAGAACAGCTGAGCGGGTTTCGACAGAGCTCAACCAGCGACAGAGCTCAACCAGCGAAAGGATCTCGATGAGCAACCGCACGTACGAGCTCGACCGCGCGCACGTCTTCCACTCGTGGTCGGCGCAGGCGGCGCTGACGCCGATGGTTGTCGAGAGCGCCGAGGGGAGCTACCTCGTCGACGACCAGGGCCAGCGCTACCTCGACTTCTCGTCGCAGCTGGTCTACACCAACATCGGCCACCAGCACCCGCGCGTCGTGAAGGCGATCCAGGACCAGGCGGCGACGCTGTGCACGATCGCGCCGCAGCACGCCAACGCGGCCCGCTCGCAGGCCGCGCACCTCATCGCCGAGCTCGCTCCCGAGGGGATGGACCGCGTCTTCTTCACCAACGGCGGCGCCGACGCCGTCGAGCACGCGGTCCGCATGGCGCGGCTGCACACCGGCCGCCGCAAGGTGCTGAGCCGCTACCGGTCGTACCACGGCGGGACACAGACGGCGGTCAACCTCACCGGTGACCCGCGGCGCTGGCCGAACGACTACGCCGCCGACGGAGTGGTCCACTTCTTCGGGCCGTTCCTCTACCGCTCGGAGTTCCACGCGACGACTGAGGCCCTGGAGTGCGAGCGCGCCCTCGCCCACCTCGAGCACACGATCCAGATGGAGGGTCCGGCCACGATCGCCGCGATCATCCTCGAGACCATCCCCGGGACCGCCGGCATCATGCCGCCGCCGCCGGGCTACCTCGAGGGTGTGCGCGAGATCTGCGACCGCTATGGGATCGTCTGGATCGCCGACGAGGTCATGGCCGGCTTCGGGCGTACGGGCACGTGGTTCGCGCTCGACCTGTACGACGCGAAGCCCGACCTGATCACCTTCGCCAAGGGCATCACCTCGGGTTATGTCCCGCTCGGTGGCGTCATCATCTCCGAGCCGATCTACGACACGTTCGCCGAGCGCGTCTACCCCGGCGGCCTGACGTACTCGGGCCACCCGCTCGCGTGCGCGGCCGCCGTCGCGACGCTCGAGACGATGAAGGACGAGCGCATCGTCGAGGCGGCGGCGACGCTCGGGACCGACGTCCTCGGACCCGGTCTCGCCGAGATCGCCGCGAAGCACGCGTGTGTCGGCGAGGTCCGCGGCATCGGGGCCTTCTGGGCGCTGGAGCTGGTCGCCGACCCGCAGACGCGCGAGCCGCTGGCTCCGTACGGCGGCTCGAGCCCGGCGATGAACGAGATCGTGGCCGCGTGCAAGAAGAACGGGCTGCTCCCGTTCGTCAACTACAACCGCATCCACGTGGTCCCCGCGCTCAACATCGGCCACGACGACGCGCGCGACGGCCTGCGGATCCTCGACGAGGCCCTGTCCGTCGGCGACGCCCACGTGGCGCGTTAGCCATGGTGCGGTCGACCGTCTTCGAGCGACTCGCACCGCCCGCAGCAATCGTCGACGCGTCGCTCGAGGCGACGCGCGACGGCTGCTTCTGGCTCGACGACGTCGGTGACACCGTCGCGTACCCGCCGCTGGCCGGTGCGCACACGACCGACCTGCTCGTCGTCGGGGGCGGCTACACGGGCCTGTGGACGGCGGTGAAGGCCAAGCTGCGCAACCCTGGCACGCGCGTCGCCGTCCTGGAGGCGCAGACGGTCGGCTGGGCCGCGTCCGGGCGCAACGGCGGCTTCTGCGACGCGAGCCTCACGCACGGCGAGGAGAACGGCCGGTCACGCTGGCCCGACGAGTACGACACGCTCGAGCGGCTGGGGCAGGACAACCTCGAGTCGCTGTGCAAGGCGGTCGACGCGCTCGGCATCGACTGCGACCTGGAGCGCACGGGGTCGCTCGACGTCGCCGTGGAACCGCACCAGGTGGCGTGGCTCGAGGAGGGGTCCGGCGAATTCCTGGACACCGACGCCGTACGGGCGCAGGTCGACAGCCCGACGTACCTCGCCGGCGTCTGGCACCGCGACTCGACGGCGATGCTGCACCCGGCGAAGCTCGCCAAGGAGCTCGCTCGCGTCGCGGCGGGTCTCGGCGTCGAGATCTTCGAGTACAGCGCTGCCGAGTCGCTGGAGACGTCCGGGCGCCGCGGGCCGGTGCTCGTACGGACGCCGCGCGGTTCGGTGCGGGCGGACCGGGTGGCGCTCGCGACGAACGTGTTCCCGTCGTTGCTCCCGCGGTACGACCTGTTCACCGTGCCGGTCTACGACTACGCGCTGATGACCGAGCCGCTGACCGCCGCCCAGCGCGACGCGATCGGCTGGGACAACCGGCAGGGCGTCAGCGACATGGCGAACCAGTTCCACTACTACCGGCAGTCTGCGGACGGCCGGATCCTGTTCGGCGGCTACGACGCGGTCTATCACTACGGCGGCAAGGTCCGATCGGCGTACGAGCACCGGCCTGAGACCTATCGGACGCTCGCGTCGCACTTCCTCACGACGTTCCCGCAGCTCGAGGGCATCGGCTTCACCCACCGGTGGGCAGGCGCCATCGACACGTCGACGCGGTTCTGCGCGTTCTTCGGACTCGCGAAGCAGGGGCGGGTCGCGTACGCGGCCGGCTTCACCGGACTCGGTGTCGCCGCGACCCACTTCGCGGCCGACGTGATGCTCGACCGGCTGGCCGGCGAGCGGACGCCGCGGACCGAGGTCGAGATGGTCCGCAAGAAGCCTCTGCCGTTCCCGCCGGAGCCTGCCGCCGCGGTCGGCATCAACCTGACGCGGTGGTCGCTCGATCGCGCCGACCACCACGAGGGCGTACGCAACGCGTGGCTGCGGGCGATGGACGCCGTCGGCCTGGGGTTCGACTCGTGACGGGCGAATGGGCGGCCGCGCGGCTTCTGTCTGGGGACGTCGAGGCGCACCCCCTGCAGCCCGGCGCCCTCGACCCGGCCGACGTCGTGCACGGGACCCCGGCCGTCGCGTCGACGGCACTCGCGACGTTCGGTGACCTCTCGGTCGGCCTCTGGGAGATCACCGCGGGCGCCGTGCGCGACACCGAGATCGACGAGGTGTTCGTCGTGCTGTCCGGAGACGCAACCGTGCGCTTTGAGGACGGCAGCGCTCTCGAGCTGCGTCCCGGCGTCACCGCACGTCTGTACGCCGGCGACCGTACGGTGTGGGAGGTCCGCGAGACGCTGCGCAAGGTCTACGTGGCCTGACCGTCGCGGTTCTGGCCCCTCAGGGCCGCGCGCGAGGGATCATGGAGTGGTGAGAGTCCTCCGTGCTGCCCGACCGCGCCTGCTCGACGCGTCGTGGCGGATGCGGGTCGCGGCAGTGCTCGTGCTCACGCTGCTGAGCGGTGTGCTGCTCCTGGAGCTCGGCGGGGGCCGTGCCGACGCCGCGCGGTGCGAGCGGTTCACCGCGGAGTCGGAGGCGCGCCGCGCGGCGGTGCCGTCCGCGGTCGGCCAGCGGGTCGTCGTGATCGGTGACTCGTGGTCGGCGGGCCGAGGGCTCGACGATGCCGGTGACGCATGGACCGCCCGGCTGTCCGGCCAGGTCCACGTCGACGCGTTCTCCGGGTCGGGCTTCAGCCGGTACGCGAGCTCGTGCGAAGGCTCGTGGTTCGCCGGGCGGGCCGCGCGCGCCGTGGCCGGCGGTGCCGACCTCGTGCTCGTCCAAGGTGGGCTCAACGACGTCGACCAGCCGCTGGAGGCCGTACGAGCAGGCTTCGCGCGGGTGATGCGTGCGGTCGAGGGGCTGCCCGTCGTCGTGGTCGGTCCGGCAGTCGCCCCTGCCCGTGAGGCGGGTGTGCAGCGCGTCGACGCCGACCTCGCCAGACTGGCCGAGGCCCACGGCGCCTCGTACGTCTCGGCGGTCGGGCTCGACCTGGCCTACCTCGAGGACGGGCTGCACCTCACGCGCGACGGGCACCGGGAGTTCGGCGACTTCGTGAGAGGGAGCATCGAAGGGATCGCCCGGTAGGGTCCCCGTTATGAGCGAGAGCGCGCGCCCTGATCCGGCGGTGGTCGAGCTCGCGCACCGGATGTTCGACCTGGCGCGCGACGGCGACGCCGACACGCTGCTGGCGTACGTCGACGCCGGAGTCCCCGTGGAGCTGACCGACTCCAGCGGCAACACGCTGCTGATGCTCGCGGCCTATCACGGCCACGCCGACATCGTGCAGCGGCTGCTCGACGCCGGCGCGGACGTCAACCGGCTCAACGACCGGGGTCAGAGCCCGCTCGCCGGCGCCATCTTCAAGGGCGAGGACCTGGTGGTGTCGGTCCTCATCGGCGCGGGTGCAGACCCGGATCTGGGGACGCCGTCCGCGCGTGCGACGGCTGCGATGTTCGGCCGCGACAGCCTGCTGACCTGACCTCTCCGACCCCCTCGTGACCCTCGCGCGGGGCGAGGAGGTGCCGTTCGTCCTGCCGGCCCGCTGACGCAGTGTGCGCGAGACGCGGTGTACGCGGAGCAGGCGGGGGGCTAGAGTCGACCCCACGACAGGGGAGCGCGGGTGCCTACGGGCACGGCGCGCTGAGAGTGCGGAAAGGCCGCAGACCCTCCGAACCTGCACCGGTTAGCACCGGCGAAGGGAGTCATCCATGGCTGAGGCCATTCGTTCTCGCGCGTCCGCGACCACCCGCTACCGCACGGTCGACCTCGTCACCGTGGCGATGCTCGGCGTCGCGCTCGGCGTGGTCTTCTGGGGCTGGAACCAGCTGTTCGCCGTGGTCAGCGGCACCGCGCTGTTCGCGTTTCCGCCGAGCTCGGGGCTCATCTGCGGCGTCTGGCTGCTCGGCGGCGTCGTCGGCGGTCTCGTCGTCCGCAAGCCCGGCGCCGCCGTCGGCACCGAGCTCGTCGCGGCAACGATGTCGGCGCTGCTCGGCAACCAGTGGGGCATGTCCGTCGTCGTCTCGGGGCTGATCCAAGGGTTCGGCGCCGAGCTCGTCTTCGCGGTCCTGCTCTATCGGCGCTGGGGTGTCGTCGCGGCCGCGCTCGCAGGCGCGTTGGCCGGTGCGGGTGAGGCCGTGTACGAGTGGTTCGCGTACTACGCGGACTGGTCGTTCGGCTACCAGCTCACCTACCTCGCGTTCCTCGTGGTCTCGGGTGCGCTCGTCGCCGGCGTCGGTGGGTGGGCGCTGGTGCGTGCGCTCGCCTCGACCGGGTCCCTCGACGCCTTCGGTCCGGGCCGCGAGCACCACGAGCGCGCGGCAGCGACCAGCCCCGCACAGGCGTGACCGGCTCGGTCTCCCTCCGCGGCTTCGGCTGGCGTCCGCTCGGTCGGCGTTCGTCGGTCGTGGCCGATCTCGACCTGCGGATCGAGCCCGGCGAGCGGGTGCTTCTCGCGGGCCCCTCCGGCGCCGGCAAGTCGACGGTGCTCCGCGCCGCCGCCGGGGTGCTCGCGACCGCCGCCGACGGTGACCTGCTCGGCGAGGTCGAGACCGTGGGTCGCGTCGGGCTGCTCCTCCAGAACCCCGGGGACGCTGGCGTCGCCGATCGCCTCGGGCGCGACGTCGCCTTCGGTCTGGAGAACGCCCGCGTGCCGCGCGACGCGATCTGGCCGAGGGTCCGCGCCGCCCTCGAGGCCGTACGGCTGCCGTACGGGATCCAGCACCCGACCTCGGCGCTCTCCGGCGGCGAGCTCCAACGTGCCGCGCTCGCCGGGGTGCTCGCGTCGCGGGCCGACGTCCTGCTCCTCGACGAGCCGACGTCGATGCTCGATGACGCCAACGCCGAGGCCGTACGCCACTGCGTTGCCGAGGTGGTGGCCGAGACCGGCGCGACTCTCGTCGTCGTCGAGCACCGGCTCGCCGCGTGGCTCGGCCACGTCGACCGGGTCGTCGTGCTCGGGCGTGACGGCGCGGTGGTCGCCGATACCGATCCGGCGACGTTCGCGGAGACGATGCGTGACGACCTCGCGTCGGCGGGGGTGTGGATGCCGGGTGCGCCCGCGCCGGTGGCGGCCCCGCCACCGGCTGCCCTCGTCACGCCGCGCGATCCTGCGCCGACCCTCGAGGCCGTCGCGCTGAGCGTCGACCTTCGCCGCAGCGACGTCCGGGGGACCACGCGCACACCCGCCCTCCGTGAGGTCGACGCCGTGCTCGTACCGGGAGCCGTCACCGTCCTCGGTGGGCCGAGCGGTGCCGGCAAGTCGACGTTGCTCGCGACGCTCGGCGGACTGCAGCGCCCGACCTCGGGGGAGGTGCGAGGACTGGGCGTGCCCCCACACCGGATGCGCTCTCGTGCGCTCGCCGCGGTCGTCGGGTGGGTCCCTCAGAATCCCGAGCACGGATTCTTGACGACCCGGGTCCGCGACGAGGTCGCGGCGACGTCTCGGCAGGTCGGGGCAGTGGTCGACGTCGACGCGGTGCTCGCGCACCTCGGTCTCGAGTCGTTGGCCGAGGTGAACCCGTACCGGCTGTCCGGTGGCGAGCAGCGCCGGCTCGCCCTCGCCGCCGCGCTCGCCCACCGACCGCCCGTCCTCCTGCTCGACGAACCCACGGTCGGGCAGGACCGTGGGACCTGGGCAGCGGTCGCCGGCTGGATGCTCGCGGCGGCCCGGGAAGGCGCGGCAGTTGCCGCGGCGAGCCACGACGGCGTGCTCGCGGCCCGCGCGGATCACCTGGTGCGACTCGCGGGCGGACGCAACGCCGAGCCGGCCAGGACTGCGGAGGACGCGCGATGAGACGCCTCGTCCCCGCCGCGAACCCCTTGGTTCTGCTGGCCGTGGGCATGCTCGCGATCGTGGCGTCGTTCGCCGTACACGACCTTCGTACGGCCGTCGTGGCCCTGGGTGCCTACGTGCTCGCGGGCGCGGTGCTGCTGCCGTCGCCGCGGTTCGCGCTGGCGCGGTTCACGGCGATCGCCGTGGCGTCGGTCTCGCTGGTGTGGTCGACGTGGTGGCTTGGCGGCCGCGACGTCGAGGTCGCACTGACAGCCGGTCTCAGGATCGTCGTCCTCGCTCTGCCAGGAGCGGTGCTGGCCGCCTTCGTCGACCCCTCGAGGCTCGCCGACCAGCTCGGGCAGCGGCTGAGGATGCCGGCGCGGCCGGTGGTTGCGTTCGCCGCGGCGATGCAGCGCTTCGGTGCCCTGCGCGAGACGTGGGGACAGCTCGACCGAACGCGACGTGCGCGTGGGTACGGGCCGACCCGCAACCCGCTCTCTCGTGCGCGGCACGCGGTGTCGCTCGCGTTCGGGCTGCTGGTCAGCGCGCTGCGTGACGCCGCGCGGATGTCGGTGGCGATGGATGCACGCGGGTTCGCCGGCGCGCAGACCCGTACGTGGGCCGAGCCTGCGCCGTGGACGCCTGCAGACTCCGGCCTGCTCGCGCTCGGTGTCCTCCTCGCCGCGGTCCCGTGGTTCGTACGGTGAGACGGCCGGTGTGCCGCACATCACGGCGGCACTCTAGGATCGGCGTGCCGTAAGCGATCGCTTAGTACGGAGGATTCCGGATGCGCACCTTCAAGAACCTCGCCGAGCTCGCGTCGTGCACGGGCGAGGAGCTCGGCGTCAGTGACTGGCACGAGGTCACTCAGGAGCAGGTCAACCTCTTCGCCGAGGCGACCGGCGACCACCAGTGGATCCACGTCGACCCGGAGAAGGCCGCACAGGGGCCATTCGGTCGGACCATCGCGCACGGCTACCTCACGGTGTCGTTGATCCCGAAGCTGTCGGCCGAGACCTACAAGGTCGAGAGCGTGAAGATGGGCGTCAACTACGGCTCTGACAAGGTCCGTTTCCCGGCGCCGCTGCCAGTCGGCTCCAAGGTCCGAGGGCGGGCGAAGCTCATCGAGATCGTCCCCGTCGCGCTCGGCCAGCGGGTCACGGTCGAGTTCACCGTCGAGGCCGAGGGCGTCGACAAGCCCGTCTGTGTCGCGCGGACGCTCGCGATCTTCGCCGAGTAGCCGCGCGCTTCCTAGAGGCTCTTGCCCCACACGTAGCCGAGGACCGCCAGCGCGACGGCGGCCGCCAGGATCCCGAACCCGTACGCGACGGCGAGCCCCCAGCGCTTCTCGCGGATCAAGTTGACGGTCTCGTAGCTGGCGGTGCTGAAGGTCGTGTACCCGCCGAGGAATCCCGTGCCGATGACGGCGCTGACGTCGGTCGAGGCGATGTTGCTCACGACCAGGCCGGTGAGGAAGCCCAGGACGAGCGAGCCGGTCAGGTTGATGATCGCGGTCGACCAGGGGAACTTCGAGTGGGTGGTCTTGGCCTTGATCATCGCATCGACCACGTAGCGCACGGTGGCGCCGAGCCCGCCGGAGACGATCATCAGGAGGAAGAGTGCGAACGTCATGTGCCGGACCCCGTCCCCTCGCTCTTGCGTTCGTGAAGGGTCGACGCGAGCGCGATGCCGGCGAACGTCGCGCCCGCGCCGATGACGACCGTCCCCACGGCGTACAGGATGCCGATGCCGGCCCGGTCGTCGTCGAAGAGCACGGCGGTGTCCGTCGCGAGCGAGCTGTAGGTCGTGAGGCCGCCGCAGAACCCGGTGCCGATGAGCAGCTTGAGCCGTGAGGTCAACTCCGGACCAGGGGCGGTACGGGTGAGTGCCTCGTACAGGTAGCCGAGCACGAACGCGCCGAGAATGTTCACGATCGGGACGACTATGGGGATGTTGTCCTCGTTCGGAACGGCGAGCATGAAGCCCTCGCGTGCCGCTACGCCGATGACCCCGCCGACGAAGACGAGCGCGATCGACGCACCCTTCAGGTACGCCGGCCGTGCCCCAGTGGTCATCATTCGACCATAGTGCGGCTTCACCGAGGGTGCGCGTCGGGTGTCGCGCACCTCAGAGGCGGACGGCGTCGCCCTTGTCTGCGGCGTTGACGGCGCCGGGTGAGATGTCCTCGGTGAGCGCCAGCACCGTCTGGTTGACCAGCTGGAGCTCGCGCAGGACGTCCTTCGTGGCGCGGGAGGCCGCAGGCGTCAGCCCGTCTTCCTCCTCCCCATCCTGCCCGTCGTCGCCGGTGACGACGGGGTTGACCGGTCCTGGGAGGCTCCCGCTCAGCGCGGTCGTCAGTGCGGTGACGTTCTCACTGGTGGCGCCGCCGAGGTCGCGCCAGTCCTCGGCCGTCGTGCTGACGCCTGCACTGATCGCGTGCTCGACCGCTCCGACGAGGTGGCGGGTGTGGTACATCAGCGACCAGACCGCCGTGAGCCGGCTCTCGACACCGCCCACCTCGAAGGCACCCACCGCGAAGGCGCTGGGGGCGAGTCGCAGCGGTGCGGCGGCGGTGTCGATCGTGCGGACGTGCTGCTCGGCGAGGAAGAGCCGCTGACGGATCGCGGACCTCGAGATCGTCCGGTCGCCGGCGAGCCGGCTCAGGCTCGCGCTCACGATCGCGTCGACGTCCTTCGCGAGGGAGGCGATGTCCTTGTTCACGACGGAACGGGTGCGTGTGGGCAGCACGACGACAGAGACGACGAGGGCGATCGCGGCACCGAAAAGCGTCTCCAGGACCCGGATCTCCAGCGCGAGCGTGGTGAGCCGACCGAGGAACTCGTACAGGAGGGCGAAGATCATCGTGGTCCAGAACGTCGACACCGCCGGGGCCACCGGGCGGTAGTACGTCGACCCGAAGACCGCGACGGCGAGCAGCGGGAGCACCACTGCGGCGTCGGCGTCGGTCGAGAGCACGACCCAGAAGCCGACCGCGGCGCCCGCGACGGTGCCGGCCACACGCTGCGCGCCCTTGACGAAGGTCTCGCCGTTGGTCCCACCCAGTACCTGGTACGCCGCGAGCGCAGCCCAGTACTGGTGGGTCGCGGAGACGATCTCGCCAATCGTCAGCGCGGCGCCCGTGGCGACGGCGGCCTGGGTGGCGAGGCGGGTCGTGGGGGACAACGGCCGGCCGCCGGCTGCGGCGTCCGGCGTCGGCGTCGCGACGGAACGGTCGGGCTCGCTGTCGACGCCGACGTCGTCGCTCAGGGCGGCGGTGAACGGGACGGTCGGGTCGAGGGTCGCCACCGCGACGGTCCGGAACTCGCGGGCGGAGCGGTGGAGGTCGCCGATCGCCTGGTACAGGAGCCGCGCCGCCTTCGGCCATGTCGGAGGTGGGTCGTCGTCGCTCCATGGGGCGAGCGGGGTCACGTCGCGTGCGGGCGCCTCCGCGCCCGGGATCCCTGGCTGTCTGGCCATCTGGACGAGGTGGGCCTGCAGAAGCTCGATCCGGCCCGCAAGTCGGCCACGCAGCTCCAGCGAGATCACCGTGCCGGTGACGTTGCGCGCCGCCATGACGAGGTTCGTGAGCGCGAGCTCGCTGTCGAACACCCGAAGCCGGAGCGCGGCGACTCGTTCGGCGGGGATGTCCGTCATGCTTTCGTCGGCGCTCAGCTGACCCTCGAGGAACGCCGCGTCTCTGCGGAGCTGGCGCTCGCTGAGAGAGACACGCCGACGGATGTCGGGATCCCACCGTGCCCCGGCGACGGCGTCGAGGAGCGGGTCCAGCGAAGACAGGAGGCGGTGGCCGAACCCGTCGATCCCGCTGCGGAGGATCCGGCGGGGTCGCGGCGGGAGCAGGACGTGGTTGAACAGGAATGCCATCGCGACGCCGACCACGGCCGCGCAGAGGTACGGCAGCACCTCCGAGATGTCCAGCCGCAGGATCAGGGCGAAGTAGTACGACATGAACGTGACGCGGCCGAGCGATGCCCAGCGAGGGCCGAACCGCCCTGACCAGACGCCCAGCAAGGCGACCACGACGACGAGGACTCCGGTCAGCAGGACAGAGTCGGAGACGAGGGCGCCCAGGAGCACGACGACCCCGATCGGGAGGACGACGAGGGCACTGGTGATCCTCGCGGCGCGGGGCGTCGTGCCTCCTGAGGCCCCGGTGCTCAGCATGCCCACGAACCCGCAGAAGATGGCCGGCTGCAGGGCGGTACGGCCGGTCGCGTCGAGGAACAGATAGAGGAGGAGCGCGGCGCTGACGGCCGCGAGGACGGCTCGGCTTGCCGCGCGCAGACGCGCGTACCCGGGATCGACCTGGGAGTGCCGCAGGTCCAGCGACGACCACCAGCGCGAGAGGCGGGAGCCTGCGGGGGCCGGGAGCTCGCGCGCCGGGTCGGGCTGCGGACGGACCGGTGACGACTCTTCCGCCAGAACGGTCTGCATGGCGAGAGTGTCGTGGCTGTGCAAGAGCGAGATCGGTCTGTCCGTGACGATGGCGGGTTGGTAGTCGAGGTCCTTGCTCACGGCGAGGGCGATCTGCTGGGCCCGGTACGCGAACGGCAGCCACTGGCTGTAGCGCTGATAGGCGTCGTCGATGTCGGCGAGCGGCTCGACCTGGGCGAGCCGCGCCATCGACGCGTCGAGGTCGACGAACTGGCCGACCCAGCCGTCTCCCGCGTCACGTCCGTGATCCCGGACGAGGGTCGTGAACTCCTCGGCGCTCACGACTTCGGGTACGTCGCGACTCTTCCAGGGTGCGCCCCTCTTTATGTACTCCCCGAACTCGAGGAACTGGAAGGTGAGAGGGACCAGTCCGGGGTCGGTCGACGCGGGGTGCCCCGAAGGCAGGCCCCATCTGAGCGCCCCGAGCGTCCCGGCGAGCATGCGGAGCGCGTACGGGAGCGCGAACTGGTCGTGTCCGCTCTGGAAGTAGTACGCGGCGTGGTGGAAGCGGAGACCGTCGGTGTACGCGGCGAACGCGCCGACGATGCCATCGAGATGGCCGTCGAGTCCGTTGGGCTGCCCGTCGCGGAAGAAGGGCGAGAGACTCGCGACGGGGGAGCCTGCACCACGTTCGACGGTGAAGAAATAGCGGCACAGGGTGTTGAGGTCGCTGATGACCGAGTACACGCCGAGCAGGAACGTGAGGACGAGGGAGATCAGGATGACGCCGGTCAGCGTCTCGGTGATGCTGAGGAAGCGCAGCAGGTCGGTCTCGGCTGTCAGCGACGAGCCGCCGACGGTCGACAGCTGAGCGGCGCTGAAGTAGAGCGCGTCGAAGAGCGTGAGCCCTGCGCCACTGCCCGAGACGGAGAACGACGACTTCGACATCAGCCCGTAGTAGACCAGCCCGAACCCGAGGATGATCCCGAACAGCCAGACGGCGATCACGACGACGATCTGGATGCCGGTGACCTGGCGCAGGCCGACCGCTCGCCAGCGACGGGGAAGCCGCCGGGTGATCTGACGTAGGACGCGCCACTGCACACGCGTCACCACGCCGCTGATGAACCCGGCCTCGTCGTAGTTCAGTGCCGTGAGGAAGACGTCGAGCAGTGTCGCCGTCAGGACGACGACGCCCAGGACGAACCAGATGGCCTCCACCCGGTCAGGCTAACGGCGCGGGCGAGATACGCCTCGCGAATCCTTCGCGCTGGTCAGACGCCTCTTTCGACTTGCGGTGCACACGGCCCCAGCGAACTATCGGATGAGGTACGACACACCCAGGTTGGTGTCTGTCCGTCGCCAGCCGCGAACATGAAAGGTGGTCGAGGCAATGAATCTCACGCCACGAGAGATCGACAAGCTCTACGTGTACCAGGTCGCCGAGCTGGCCCGGCGGCGGCGAGACCGCGGCACCAAGCTCAACCTCAGCGAAGTCCAGGCTCTCGTCTCCGAGGCAATCCTCGAGGCGGCACGTGACGGCAAGTCGGTCGCGGAGTGCATGGAGCTCGGCAAGCATGTCGTGTCCGAGGCTGACTGCATGCCCGGCGTACGCGAACGCCTTGCCTTGCTCCAGGTCGAGGCGACGTTCATCGACGGCAGCAAGCTCGTGTCCTGTCACGATCCTGTGGCGGCCTGACGTAATGCCGACGGGGGAGCACGGCGCGGTCACGACGGTTCTCGTCGGTGGCCACGAGAGCGCTCAGGGGAGCGACCTTGTGTCGCTGCTCGACGCGCTGCCTGGTGCTGTGGTGACCCCGCCCGGACGCGCGTTGCGCGACGCCGTCACGACGCACCTCGCTGCGGATGAAGCCCGCGTGGCGGTCCTTCCCATGACGTGGGGCCGGGACCCGGTCATGGTGGCCGACGCCGCCAAGACGTTGAGCTGGATCGCAGCCAGCGCCGGCGCCGGACGCGTGGCTCTGTGCCCGAGCTTCGGGACCATCGACCACATGGTTGCCTGGCTGCGTCGTGCTGCGACGGAGACGGCACGACAGTGCCACGGCAGTGGGATGCTCGTCACCGCGCCGTCGTCCAACCCGTTCGACGACGCGGAGCTGCATCGCATCGCCCACCTCGTGCGCACGCACGGTGCCGGCGTCCAGGTCGAGGTGGCGTGCGTCGCTGCCACGGCGGACCTGGCACACGCCGTGGACCGGGCTCGCCTGCTCGGTTCCGACGACGTGGTCGTGGTGCCGGCCGGCTTCGCGCGGACCGCACCGGCGGGGCTGCCCTCCGAGCACGCGACGTTCTTCGGACCGCTGCTCTCGGAGCGGGCCGTGCTCGACGTCATCCGTCGCCGGGTGGGTGCCGCGCAGCACGACCTGAGCCACGGGCTCGACGGGATCGCTGCCGGCCTCCTCGCGGACCACGGTCACGGGTACGCCCACTCACACGCGTTCGAGGTCGATGCGGGAGGTCATTCCCACCCGCATCCCCGTCACCACGCACCGTACGAGACGTCTGCCGAGCGCGGCGCCTCCCACGACGAGGTCCTCACCTCGCCCCACTGAGCCATCGGGCTACGCCTCTGGCGCGGGCCCGCACAGAGCGGAGGGAACCACATGCTGGGAAGCCCTAAGTACCACCACCTCGACGACGACATCGAGATCAATGCCGGGCGCGAGAGCGTCACGATCGCCGTGAGCAACACGGGTGATCGGGCAGTGCAGATCGGGTCGCACTTCCACTTCTTCGAGGTCAATCGCGCCCTGCTCTTCGAGCGGGAGAAGGCGTACGGGATGCATCTCGACATCCCGGCCGGGACCGGCGTGCGGTTTGAGCCGGGCGACACGCGCAACGTCACGCTGACCGCGTACGCGGGTTCGCGGCGCGTCTACGGGTTCAACAACCTCGTCGACGGCGGGCTCGATGCCGGACAGACCCGTATCGACGCGATGGCCCGGATGACCGAGGGCGAGTTCAAGAACGGTAAGCCGGCGGCACGTTCCCGACCGGCCAAGAAGTCCAGCGCGGCGACGAAGTCGACCGCGGCGAAGAAGACCGGCGCCGCGAAGAAGACCGGCGCCGCGAAGAGGGCGAGGAAGAACTGATGGCTATCGTCTCGCGCAAGCAGTACACGGATCTCTTCGGTCCGACGACTGGCGACAGGGTTCAGCTCGCCGACACCAACCTCGTCATCGAGATCGAGAAGGACTACAACGAGGGGCACTACGGCGACGAGGTCGTCTACGGCGGCGGCAAGTCCGCACGCGACGGCATGGCGGCCGATCCACAGGCCACTGGCGCACAGGGTGCCCTCGACCTCGTCATCACCAACGCGATCGTCCTCGATCCCGTCCTCGGTGTGGTCAAGGGCGACATCGGGGTCAAGGACGGCAAGATCGTCGGTGTCGGCAAATCGGGCAACCCGGCCCTGCAGGAAGGGGTCGACCCCCGCCTGGTCGTCGGCGCTGTGACCGAGGTGCTCGCGGGGGAGCACTGCATCGCGACCGCCGGGGCGATCGACAGCCACGTGCACTACATCTCTCCGCAGCAGGCGCTGGCGGCGCTGTCGAACGGCATCACGACGCTGTTCGGCGGCGGCACCGGACCGACGGACGCCACGAACGGCGTCACCACGACGCCGGGTGCATGGAACCTCCACCGCATGATCCAGGCTGCGGAGGACGTGGGGGTCAACATGGGCTTTCACGGCAAGGGCAACGGCTCCCTGCCAGCGGCGCTCATCGAGCAGATCGAGGCCGGGGCCTCCTCGCTCAAGGTGCACGAGGACTGGGGCTCGACGCCAGCGGTCATCGACAACGCGCTGACCGTGGCCGACGAGTACGACGTTCAGGTGTCGATCCACACCGACAGCCTCAACGAGGCTGGGTTCGTGGAGGACACGATCTCCGCCATCGACGGTCGGACGATCCACACCTACCACACCGAGGGTGCGGGCGGTGGTCACGCGCCGGACATCATGAGGGCTGCGGGCTACCCCAACATCCTCCCGTCCTCGACGAACCCGACGCTCCCGTACACGGCGAACTCGGTGGACGAGCTGCTCGACATGGTGATGGTCTGCCACCACCTGTCGCACGACATCCCCGAGGATGTCGCTTTCGCGGACTCGCGGGTGCGTGCGGAGACCATCTCGGCGGAGACCGTGCTGCACGACGAGGGCGTCTTGTCGATGTTCTCGTCGGACTCGCAGGCGATGGGGCGCATCGGTGAGTCCGTGACGCGCGCGTTCCAGACGGCCCACCACAACAAAGAGGTGCGCGGCCCGCTGCCGGAGGACGACGAGGGCAACGACAACTTCCGGGTGCTGCGCTACCTCGCCAAGGTGACGATCAACCCGGCGATCACCCAAGGCGTCTCCGACTACATTGGATCGCTCGAGGCCGGGAAGATCGCCGACATCGTGCTCTGGCCGGTCTCCTCCTTTGCCGCGAAGCCGCGGATGGTCATCAAGGGCGGCCTTATCAACTGGGCGCTCATGGGGGACCCCAACGCCTCGCTGCCGACGCCTCAGCCGGTGTACTACCGGCCGATGTTCGGCGGGTACGGCAAGGCGCAGCAGAAGACGCGGGTCACCTTCATGTCCCAGGCCGCCATCGACCTGGGCGTCCCGGAGCAACTGGGGCTGGAGAGCCAGGTGCTGCCCGTGCGGCGGTGCCGGGCGATCGGCAAGCAGCACATGATGTACAACGACCAGCTGCCGGTCATCGACGTCGACCCAGAGACATACAAGGTGACGTACGACGGGAAGCCAGCACACATCGAGCCGGCGGAGTCCTTGCCGCTGACCCAGCTGTTCTTCCTCGCCTGAGACCGCGATGACGTCGACCGCAGTGCGTGACCTCCTGGTGAGCCTCCAGCTCTCCGACTCCGCGTTCCCGAGCGGCTTCTACACGATGTCGCACGGGCTCGAGGGGTTCAGCCAGGCGCGTGCGGTCGACCAGGACGGGATCGAGGGTCTGCTCATCGGACTGCTGCGGCACTCCGTCGGCCCGGGGGACGCCACGGCGCTCGCCCGGGCGCACGAGGCGGTCGAGGACGGTGACTGGGAGCGCGTACGCCGGGTCGACGAGATGCTGTTCGCCGCGAAGCTCAACGCAGAGATGCGCCGGGCGTCGGTGCGCAGCGGTCACCAGCTCACCGACATCGCACTCGAGGCGATCGGGGGACCGGAGCTCGAGGAGTGGAAGCGGGCCGTGGCCGCCAAGGAGACGCCGGGCTGTCAGCCGGTCGCGACGGCAGTCGCCTATGCGGCGACCGGCGTAGGCACGGAGCAGGCGGTCGCCTCGGACATGTTCGCGTTCGCGGTGAGCTTCCTCGGGGCGGCTCTGCGTCTGCGGCTCTCCGACCATCGGCACGTGCAGGTCGTGCTGCACGCGGTCGGACCTGTCATCGCCGAGGAGGCCGCCGAGGCGGTCGGTCGTGACCTCGAGGACATGGGCGGGTGCGTCCCGATGGCGGACGCCATGTCCGCCCAGCACGAGCGCGCGGAGGCACGACTCTTCGCGAGCTGACGACACCACAGCGAGGCAAGAGCGACGAGAACGAGGAGGACGAATGAGCGAGGACGTGCTGCGGATCGGCATCGGAGGACCGGTGGGCTCGGGCAAGACGGCGCTGACGGAGGCACTCGTGCCTCGGCTCTTCGCCGCCGGCCGGCAGCCCGCGGTCATCACCAACGACATCTACACGCAGGAGGACGCGCAGCATGTGCGTCGTGAGCTCGCGGGGGTTCTGGACCCGGATCGGGTGGTCGGCGTCGAGACGGGCGCCTGCCCCCACACCGCGGTCCGCGACGACCCGACGATGAACCTCGCCGCGGGAGCCGAGATGCTCGAGCGGTTTCCGCAGGTCGACACGCTGGTCTACGAGTCGGGCGGGGACAACCTGACGCTCACGTTCTCGCCGTCGCTGGCCGACGTCTTCGTCTTCGTCCTCGACACGTCCGAGGGGGAGAAGATGCCACGCAAGAGGGGGCCCGGGATCACCGACTCCGACATCCTTGTGATCAACAAGATCGACATCGCCCAGTATGTCCGGACCGATCTCGAGGTCATGGAGTCCGATGCCCGTCGGGTGCGCGACGGCAAACCGGTGGTGCTCACGAACTCGCTGACGGGGGAGGGTGTCGACGCGCTGCAGGACCAGATCCTCGCTGCGTGGGAAGCCCGCCCGGCGGTGCTGTCGCGATGAAAGCCGCCACCGTCCGCGCCGTGTCGCCCACACCCGCGAGCGGTCTGGCGCCGGCGTCGCGGTACGGCGGGCACCGGCTCGATCCTTCGTACTACGAGCCTGACCGGGTGCCGCGCGAGGTCGCACGCTTCAGCGGCGTGCCGGACACCCTGCCGTCCGGCAGCCCCGGGAAGGTCGGGGTGCTCCAGCTCGAGTTCGGCCGGACCGGCAATGGGACTGAGCTGGTCCAGCACTACCAGAAGTCGCCGCTGCAGATCATGCGCCCGCTCTACTACGACCTCGCCCGTCCCGACATGCCGTACACGTATCTCATGTCGACCGGGGCCGGGATCCTCCAGGGCGACCGGCTCCGTACCGACCTCACGTTCGGAGCGGGCACGTCGGCGTACGTGACGACATCGGCGTACACGAAGGTGCTGCGGATGGAGCACGACTACGCGGTGGCCCAGACCAACATCTCGGTCGCCGAGGACGCTTACCTCGAGTACCTGCCGGACCCGGTCATCGCCTTCGGCGGCGCGCGCCTCTATCAGCGCACGTCGGTGACGCTCGCGCCGTCGGGGACGCTCGTCCTGGGCGAGACGCTCATCTCAGGACGCCTCGCCCGCGACGAGCGCCACCAGTACACCGCGATCGCGTCGGACCTCGAGGTACGTCGTCCCGACGGGGCGATGGTCGCACTGGACCGCGTGCGCCTGACCCCCAGCGACGGGGTCACCGGTGGACTCGCGGTGCTGGACGATCACGACGTCCTCTCCACGCTGTACGTATTCACGCCAGGTGCCTCGGTGGGCGAGGTCAACGACCTCCTTCACGCGGCGCTACGGCCGTCCTCCGCCGCTGGCCTCGTCCTCGGGGTCAGCGCGCTCCCCGCTGACGCCGGCGTCTGGGTCCGGCTCCTGGGCGATGACACTCAGGTCGTCCTGCATGCGATCACGCTGGCCTGGCGCGCCCTGCGATGCCTGCTCACCGGCATCGATGCCCCCGCCATCCGTAAGAGCTAGGAGCCGACATGTCGACGCCCGGAGCCACTGCGTCACCACTGACCACCTGGGTCACGTGGGCCTCCACGCTGCCGCGCGGGGTGTCCGAGATCTTCTTCCAGAACAACGTGTGGACCGGCCTCCTGATCATCGCCGGCTTCTTCTTCGCCGACTGGCAGATGGCGCTGCTCGTCGTCATCGGAGCCGTCTGCTCGACAGTTGCCGGTGCCCTCATGCGCGTCGGTGCGGACAACATCCGGATCGGGATGCAGGGGTTCAACGGCGCGCTCATCGGCGCCGCGATGTACACCGCGATGGGCGGCGAGGGGTGGGCGTACCTCTTCACCGTCATCGGGGGCGTCCTGTGCGCGCCGGTGACGTGGTTCTTCGTGTGGCTCTTCGCCACCGAGCCGCTCAAGCGTTTTGCTCTCCCGTCGACGACCGCACCGTTCTGCACGGTCGCTGGGATCATCTACGCCTCGACCCTCAACCTGCACGTCAGCGGATCGACCGTGCACGCCACCGACGGTACGGGGGAGTCCGTGCTGCGCTCGCTGCTCACCAACGTCTCCGAGGTCGTGCTGGTCAACAGCGTGTGGGCCGGCGCGCTGATCCTCCTAGGGCTCTTCATCGCCTCCTGGAAGGTCGGTCTCGCCGCCGTGATGGGCAGCGTGATCGGGAGCCTCTACGCGCTTGCGCTCGGAGAGACCGACGCCACCATCGCTGAGGGCCTGGCCGGATACTCCGGCGTCCTGACGGCGATCGCGCTGTCGGTCGTGTTCCTCAAGAGCAGCGCCGCCTCGTGGGTGTACGCCGCGGTCGGTGCGGCGATCACGGCGGTGACGACCCTCGTCATGACGGACCTGACCGATCAGCCGCACTACACGTGGCCCTACATCCTCACCACCTGGGTACTGCTGGTGGTCGCGGCGTTCATCCCGATGCTCAAACGCCCATGACGCCGCTGGGCAGGAGCGCGCGCCAGCCGCGACGACGCCCACGCGGTCGCTGACCGAGGGAGTGCGGACGTGCAGCTCGTGCTGGAGGACATCACGGTCTACGGGCGGCGCGGCCCGCTGCTCGAGCTCGACCGCTTCACCGTCTCGACCGGTGAATGCGTGCTCATGGCGGGGGAGCCCGGGCAGGGCCACACGGCCATGGCCCTCGTCGCGACCGGTCGCCTCGCCCCCTTCTCGGGTCGGGTCCGCCTCGTCAGGGACGACGGGTCGGAGACCGAGGACCGGACGGAGCGCCGACGCCTCACCGCCGTCGTCGACCTCCCCGCCGTCTCCGAGCCCGACGACGCCGTCCCGGTGGGGACCGTCACCGCCGAGGGACTCGCCCTGGCCCGCCGGGGTAGCGCGCCGGGCGGGCCGACGCGCTGGCTGGACAGGCACGACATGGGAGCGCTGCGCACCGTCCGGGTCGACGAGGTCGGGGGCGCCGTCCGTACGGCGCTGCTCACCGCGCTGGCTGCCGAGCGGAAGGAGGTCCGCTTCCTCGTGCTCTCCCTGCCCGACAGGCACGGCGGAGAGCCAGCGGACTGGTGGGAGATCGCTCAGGCGTATGCGTCGTTCGGGTACGGGGTGCTGGTCCAGTGCGGCCGCTCCTCGGCGCGGGACCTCGGTGCCGACATCCCGCCGGCCCGCGGGGACAGTGCGCGCCGGGCGACACCACTGGAGGCCCTCCGGATCCGGCCGCCGTCGGCGCCGCGACCAACCGCCGCCGACCCTGACCGTCCGGCCCCCGACGAGGCGCTCGACACCGCCTGGCTGTTCGGCGAGGCGCCGGCAGACGACCAGCAGGAGCCCGGTGCTCCCCGTACGAGGGAGAAGGATCAATGATCGCGATCCGCCTGGCCGTCTCGGAGATCCGGCGCATCAGTGCAGGCACGCTGCCCAAGCTGGCGATCCTCGCCATGGCCGTGATCCCTTCGTTGTACGCAGGGCTCTACCTGTTCGCCAACGAGGACCCGTACGGCGAGCTCCACCGCGTACCGGCGGCCCTCGTGGTGCAGGACCGTGGTGCGACCACGACCAACGCGATCAACGGGACGACCGAGAAGGTCGACTACGGAGGCGAGGTCGCCGAGCGCCTCTTGCGCGGCGACGGCGGATTCGGCTGGGTCGAGACGACGGAGGGCGAGGCGGAGTCCGGTGTGCGGAACGGACGCTACGACGCCGCGCTCATCATCGGTCCACAGTTCTCCGAGGAGCTGACGTCGTCCGCCCGGTTCGAGCCGGAGCGCGCAGGGCTCACCCTCATTACGAACAACGCGAACAACTACATCGTCACCCGGGTCGCCGAGACGATCGTGGGAGATGTGCGGGACACGATCGCGACACAGGTCGGCACCGTCGCCGCGAGCAGCTTCCTCGACGGCCTCTCCGTGGTGCACACCGATCTCACCAAGGGGGTGAACGGCGCACAGGAGCTCGTCACCGGCTCCAGTCGGCTCACCAGTGGGACCGCCGAGCTCGTCGACGGGACGGCGACGCTCGCGCGTGGCGCTGAGGAGGCAGCGAACGGTGCCGCCCGCCTCGAGTCGGGTGCCGGTGAGCTGGCGACTGGGACGCGTCGTATTGCCAACGGCGCGACCACGCTCTCGAACGGGCTCGAGGAGCTGAAGCGTCGCACGGGGAGCCTGCCGGCGGACACGCGCAAGCTCGCGAACGGCGCGCAGGAGGTCGCCGCGGGAAACGCGAAGGTCGCCGCCGTCGGTGACGACGCGGCGGAGGTGGCGGGCGCGGTGGTCGACCAGTTCCGTGCCGCGCGAGCCTCGCTCGACGAAGGCCTCGACTCGCTCGTCGAGCAGGGGAGGATGACCGACGCCGAGAGAGACGCCCTGCTGGCGTTGTTCGCCGACGCCGAAGTCCCCGTCGACGCGGTGGCAGCGCAGATCGAGAGCGCCGCAGACCGGCTGGACGCGCTGAGCAGGGGATCCTCCGAGGTCGCCGCCGGCACCGAGAAGCTCGCGGGCGCGGCCCCCGTTCTCACGCGAGGCGTCAGGAAGGCCGCGTCGGGAGGAGCCGAGCTCGCCTCGGGGTCGGCGCGCGTCGACCGCGGCGCCCAGACGCTGGCACGTGGTGCCGGCACCCTGGCGGACGGGACGGAGGAGGTGGCGAACGGCGCTGAGCGGCTCGCCACCTCGAGCCTCGCGCTGCGCAAGGGCAGCGCGAGGCTCGAGACCGGGACCAGCGAGCTCCGGAACGGACTGCAGGACGGGCTGCGCAAGGTCCCCGACCTGGACAAGACGACCGCGCGTGACACCGCGGAGACGATCGGTGATCCGGTGGCGGTCAAGGAGGACACGCTCGCGCCCGCCGGGTCGTACGGTGCCGGCCTCGCCCCGTTCTTCATGTCGCTCGCGGCATGGATCGGGGCGTACGTGCTCTTCCTGCTCGTCCGGCCGTTGTCGTCGCGTGCCCTCGCGGCGAACGGCCCGGCGACCCGGACAGCGCTCGGCGGGTGGATCCCGCCGGCGGTCGTCGGACTGATCCAGGTCGCGGTCATGTTCACGATCGTCCGGTTCGCACTCGACATCGATCCGGTCTACGAGGTCGCGACAGTCGCCCTGCTCGTGATCGCGTCGATGACCTTCGTTGCGATCCTGCAGGCGCTCAACGCCTGGCTCGGCGAGGTGGGCGAGTTCCTGGGGCTCGTCCTCATGCTCGTCCAGCTCGTCACCGCGGGTGGCACCTTCCCGTGGGAGACGATCCCCGAGCCGCTGCGGTCGCTGCACTGGCTTCTGCCGATGTCGTACGGGGTCAACGGGCTGCGGCAGACGCTCTTCGGGGGAGAGGCGTGGATCATCGTTCGCGACGTCTCGGTGCTGTTCGGCGTGTTCGTCGTCGCGATCCTCCTGACCGCGCTGGCGGCGCGACGGCAGAAGGTCTGGACCCCCAAGCAGCTGCAGCCCGAGCTCGTCATCTGACGGTGACGACCAGGTCGACCGTGCCGACTGCAGGCAGCACCCGGCGTACCTCGTCGGCGACGGTCGCCGTGGTCGCGTCGGCGGCCGCGAGCGGGGTGCCGAGAGGGAACCGCAGCCGACCTTGGACGGCGAGCCGGTGTCCGATCCAGCGGAGTCGGAGGTCGGTGACCTCCACGACGCCAGGAGCGTGTGCGAGCACGTGACGGGCGCGGTGGGTGAGATCCGGGTCGACGCCGTCGAGCAGGCGGCGCCCGACGTCGCGGGCCGTCCCCCACAGCAGGACGAGGATGGCGAGGGTGATGAGCAGGCCGACGATCGGGTCTGCGAGCGGGAACCCGGACCAGATCCCGACTACTCCGAGGACGACAGCGAGGGATGTGAGTCCGTCGGTACGGGCGTGCAGGCCGTCCGCGACGAGGGCGGCAGAGCCGATCCGGCGACCGACCCGGATGCGGTAGACCGCGACGACCTCGTTGCCGGCGAACCCGATGAGCCCGGCGACGAGCACCCAGCCCAAGTTCTCGATCGGCACCGGTGTGCCCAGACGGCGGACGGACTCCACGCCGGCGACGACCGCGGAGAGGGCGATCATCGCGACCACGCAGAGTCCGGCCAGGTCCTCGGCGCGTCCGAAGCCGTAGGTGTACCGGTCCGTGGCCAGCCGGCGGCCGAGGGCGAAAGCGATCCACAGCGGCACGGCGGTCAGGGCGTCGGAGAAGTTGTGGACCGTGTCGGCCAGCAGGGCGACCGATCCGCTCACCGCGACGATCGTGAGCTGCGCCATCGCGGTCAGGGCGAGGACGGCGAGGCTGATCGTGACCGCGCGGATGCCCTGCCCGCTTGCCTCCAGGACGTCGTCCACAGATCTTGCCGGGTCGTGCGAGTGCGGGACGAACAGCTCGTGAAGCCAGCCGCTCAGCCCGTGCCGGTGCCCGTGGCCGTGCGCGTGGACGGAGGTCATGGCGCGCCGTTCTGCCGACCCGGATGCCTGCCGTGGTGCGGGGGCATGTCGTCAACTGAGTGCTGTGCTTGGAACACGGCCTGGGTGACGAGGGTGCGCGCGTGCTCGTCGGTCAGCGAGTAGAAGACCCGGTTGCCCTCCTGGCGGGACCGAACGACCCGCCCCCACCGCAGCTTCGCCAGGTGCTGGGAGACCGCTGTCGGGGACTTCGCAGCGGCTTCGGCGAGCGCGTTGACCGAGAGCTCGCCGTTGCGGAGCGCGAGGATGATCCGGACCCGCGTGGGGTCAGCCAGCATCGAGAAGACCTCCGCGGCGAGCTCCGCGTACTGGCTGTCGGCATCGAACGAATCTATCTGCGTATCTTCGTACATACGTAGATACTAACCGACCGCCTGGTCTGGTCACCACTCGACGAGGGCGAAAACGTTGGCGCTAGGGTGGAATGAAGTCGCGCTCACATAAGTTGATAGGATCAGACTCAATTAACTGAGTGCAGGCAAATCGGCGGGTCGCGAGCCCGCCCCGCGATCCATCAGGAGGAACTCATGGCCCGTGCGGTCGGAATCGATCTCGGCACGACCAACTCTGTCGTCGCCGTGCTGGAGGGCGGAGAGCCCACCGTCATTGCGAACGCCGAGGGTGCGCGTACGACCCCGTCCGTCGTCGCCTTCGCCAAGAACGGCGAGGTGCTGACCGGAGAGGTCGCCAAGCGCCAGGGTGTTACCAACGTCGACCGGACCATCCGTTCGGTCAAGCGTCACATGGGCACCGACTGGTCCGTGAAGATCGACGACAAGACCTTCACCCCGCAGCAGATCTCGGCGTTCGTGCTGCAGAAGCTCAAGCGCGACGCAGAGGCATACCTGGGCGAGCCGGTCACCGACGCGGTGATCACCGTCCCGGCATACTTCAGCGACGCTCAGCGCCAGGCCACCAAGGAGGCGGGCGAGATCGCCGGCCTCAACGTGAGCCGCATCATCAACGAGCCCACCGCCGCTGCGTTGGCGTACGGGCTCGACAAGGGCGACGACCAGACGATCCTCGTCTTCGACCTCGGCGGCGGCACCTTCGACGTGTCCCTGCTCGAGATCGGCGACGGCGTCATCGAGGTGAAGGCCACCAGCGGCGACAACCACCTCGGCGGCGACGACTGGGACCAGAAGGTCGTCGACTGGATCGTCGACAAGTTCAAGGCGAGCACCGGCCTCGACCTCACCAAGGACAAGATGGCCATGCCGCGTGTCCGTGAGGCTGCCGAGCGCGCCAAGATCGAGCTGTCCAGCTCGCAGTCGACCTCGATCAACCTGCCGTACATCACCGTCGACGCCGAGAAGAACCCCGTGTTCCTCGACGAGACGCTGACGCGTGCGGAGTTCCAGAAGATCACCGCCGACCTGCTCCAGCGCACCCGTGCGCCGTTCGAGCACGTCATCAAGGACGCCAGCATCAAGGTCGCCGACATCGACCACGTGGTCCTCGTCGGTGGCTCGACCCGCATGCCGGCCGTGTCCGACCTGGTCCGTGAGCTGCTCGGCGGCAAGGAGCCCAACAAGGGCGTGAACCCTGACGAGGTCGTCGCCGTCGGCGCGAGCCTGCAGGCCGGCGTCCTCAAGGGCGAGGTCAAGGACGTGCTGCTGCTCGACGTCACCCCGCTGTCGCTCGGTATCGAGACCAAGGGTGGCGTGATGACCAAGCTCATCGAGCGCAACACCACGATCCCGACCCGGCGCTCGGAGGTCTTCACGACCGCCGACGACAACCAGCCGTCGGTCGCGATCCAGGTCTACCAGGGCGAGCGCGAGATCGCGGCGCACAACCAGATGCTCGGCACGTTCGAGTTGACGGGCATCGCGCCGGCCCCGCGTGGCGTGCCGCAGATCGAGGTCACCTTCGACATCGACGCCAACGGCATCGTCAACGTCTCCGCCAAGGACCGGGGCACCGGCAAGGAGCAGTCGATGACGATCACCGGCGGGTCGGCCCTCTCCAAGGACGACATCGACAGGATGGTCCGCGAGGCCGAGCAGTACGCCGAGGAGGACCGCAAGGCCAAGGAGGCCGTCGAGGTCCGCAACCAGGGTGAGACGCTCGTCCACTCGACGGAGAAGTTCCTCGCCGAGAACGGCGACAAGGTCTCCGACGACGTCAAGACCGAGGTCCAGGCCGACGTCGACGCCCTCAAGGAGTCGCTCAACGGCGACGACACCGACGCCATCAAGGCCGCCATCGCCAAGCTCGGCGAGTCGAGCCAGAAGATGGGGACGGCGATGTACGAGGCCGCGTCGGCCCAGGCCAACGCCGCCGGCTCCGGTGAGGGGCAGGCGCAGGCCGAGGAGGACGACGTGGTCGAGGCCGAGATCGTCGACGACGAGGGTGAGAACAAGTGACGTCGGAGCGCGACGTCACGCCCGAGGGTGAGGGGGTGCCGGAGCAGGAGGCTGCTCCGGCCCCCGAGGCCACGGCCCAGGAGGAGGAGCTCGCCGCGTCCGACCTCGCGCGCCAGCTCGCCGAGCGGACGCTCGATCTCCAGCGCCTGCAGGCCGAGTACGTCAACTACAAGCGGCGCGTCGACCGCGACCGCGAGGTGCAGCGGGTGAACGCCACGGCGTCCGTCCTCGTCTCGTTCCTCCCGGTGCTCGACGACATCGGCCGCGCCCGTGACCACGGTGAGCTGGAGGGCGGCTTCAAGGCCGTCGCTGACTCGCTCGTCCAGGCCACGAGCGCGCACGGGCTGGAGCCATTCGGCAAGCACGGCGACGTGTTCGACCCGATGCTCCACGAGGCGCTCATGCACCGCCTCGACGCCGACGCGCCCGAGGGCGAGCCGACCGTCGACGCGATCATGCAGGTCGGATACCGGATCGGCGACAAGATCCTGCGCCCCGCGCGGGTCTCGGTCGTCGAGCACGATCCCGCCGGCGAGGCCGAGGCAACCTCGGAGGTCGACGGCGCGTCCGAGCCCACGGCGGAGTGATCCGCACGAGAATTCGATCGATCAGAAGTAGGGAGGTGGTCTCGTGAACAACGAGTGGTTCGAGAAGGACTTCTACAAGGTCCTGGGAATCTCGAAGGACGCGAGCGCGTCCGACATCAAAAAGGCGTACCGCAAGCTCGCGCGGGACCACCACCCCGATGCCAAGCCCGGCGACAAGGCCGCCGAGGACAAGTTCAAGGAGATCTCCGAGGCGTACGGCGTGCTCTCCAACGCCGAGAAGCGCAAGGAGTACGACGAGCAGCGGGCGATGTTCTCCTCCGGCGGGTTCGGCGGCGGCCGAACGGGCACCGGCGGATTTGGCTACGGCCAGAGCGGCGGCGGGGGGTTCGACTTCTCCGACCTGCTCGGCGGGGTGTTTGGTGGCGGCGGGGCACGTACGCGCTCGGCGCCGGCGCGTCGCGGTGCCGACCTCGAGTCCGAGACGACGCTGGCGTTCGAGGACGCGATCTCGGGGACGACGGTGTCGCTGCGGATGTCCAGCGACGAGCCGTGCCCGACCTGCCACGGCACCGGGGCCAAGGCGGGCACCGTCCCGCGGGTCTGCCCCCGCTGCGAGGGCAGTGGCATGCAGACCAGCGCGTCGGGCGGCGTCTTCACGATGACCGAGCCGTGCGACGTCTGCCGCGGCCGTGGCCTGGTCGTCGACGAGGCCTGCGACACGTGCCACGGGTCGGGACGCGCCGCGTCGTCGCGGACGATGCAGGTCCGCATCCCCGCCGGCGTCAAGGACGGCCAGCGCATCCGCCTCAAGGGCAAGGGTACGAAGGGCGAGAACGGCGGTCCCAACGGCGACCTGTACGTCACCGTGCACGTGAAGCCGCACCGGGTGTTCGGCCGCAAGGGTGACAACCTCACGGTCACCGTGCCGGTCACGTTCGACGAGGCCGTGCTGGGCGCCGAGATCGCGGTCCCGACGCTGGGCGGGGCGCCGGTCCGCATCAAGGTCCCGGCGGGCACGCCCAACGGGCGTACGTTCCGGGCCCGGGGCAAGGGTGCGCCGCGCAAGGACGGCACCAAGGCCGACCTGCTCGTGACCGTCGAGGTCCAGGTGCCCACGGCGCCGACCGAGGGGGAGCGGGCCGCGGTCGAGTCGTACCGGGATGCGCGCGACGGCGGCGACCCACGCGCGACGCTCTTCGCGGGAGGTGCGTGATGATGTCGCGCGGCAACGGTGACTTCGTGCCGCCGGGCCCCGAAGCGAAGGTCTTCGTGATCAGCGTCGCCGCCGAGCTGTCCGGGCTGCACCCCCAGACCCTGCGGACGTACGACCGGCTAGGGCTGGTCCGTCCCGCGCGCACGGGGGGTGGCGGGCGTCGTTACTCGCTGCGCGACATCGAGCTGTTGCGCTCGGTGGCGCGACTGACCGCCGAGGGACTCGGGCTCGAGGGCGTCAAGCGCGTCCTCGAGCTCGAGAACCAGGTGATGGCGTTGCAGTCGCGCGTCGCCGAGCTCGAGGACGAGCTGGAGTCGCGCGGTGCGGCGATGCCGCAGGTGCGCAACCTACCGGTGGCCTTCACCGAGGCGCCGACGTTCGTCGTACGGAGCACGCGCCGGCGCTGAGCGCGGCCTGGCCGGCGGCCTATCCCCGGTACGCGGGGGCGCGGGTGGTGCCGGGGCGTGGAGCGGACTCCAGCAGCGGCTGCACGCGCCGTGCGATGAGCACCGACAGCACGACGATGCTCGTCGAGCGGACGATGCTCGGTGACTGGTCGAGCCGCAGCAGCGTCGCCTGGAGGTCCTCGTGCGACGCCGTGGCCACGAGGCACAGCACATCGAACGACCCCGTCGTCACGACCGCCTCGACCACCTGCGAGATCGCGTCCAGAGCCTCGCGGACCTCGTCGAGCGCGCCCTGCGCGATCTCCAGCGTCACATAGGCCTGGACCGGGAACCCGGCACGCCGCAGGTCGACGTCCGGTCCGTACCCGGTGATCACGCCCTCCTCCTCGAGCCGCTTCAGGCGTGCCTGGACGGTGCCGCGGGCGACGGAGGTGGTGCGGGACAGCTCCAGCACTCCCGCACGCGGATGCGCGTGCATCGCGCGGATCAGGGCGAGGTCCAGCTCGTCGAGGGTCATCTGCCCACTGTCGTACGAACTGGGCTGGTCGTCCACCACAAGCGGGGATCGGATGGGCGATCTGCACGTTCTGGCCAGCCCGCGGCGCACGGGTTGCACAGCGGGTCGACGAGACGCTGTGATCGGGACCACAACCGTTCACGGAGGGACCCGCGATGACCATCGAGCACACGCTGACCAGTGAGGAAGCTCTCGCCGGACTCGACGTCGACCAGCTCAAGCAGCTCGTCGGCCTGGTCGAGTACGACGAGCAGAACGATCCCTTCCCGGTGACCGGCTGGGACGCGGTGGTCTGGGTCGTGGGCAACGCCGCGCAGGCCGCCCACTACTACCAGTCGGCGTACGGGATGGAGCTCGTCGCATACTCCGGTCCCGAGACCGGCAACCGCGACCACGCGGCGTACGTGCTGCGCAGCGGCGGGGTGCGCTTCGTCTTGAAGGGCGCCGTCGCTGCCGACAGCACCCTCGTCGCACACCACGCCGCGCACGGCGACGGCATCGTCGACATCGCCCTCGAGGTGCCCGATGTCGACCGCTGCGTCGCCCACGCGCGCGAGCAGGGCGCGACCGTCCTCGAGGAGCCGCACGACGTCACCGACGAGCACGGCACGGTCCGCGTCGGCGCGATCGCGACGTACGGCGACACCCGCCACACCCTTGTCGACCGCTCGCGTTACGACGGCCCGTACCTGCCCGGGTACGTCGCGCGCACCAGTGGTTTCGACCCTTCGACAGGCTCAGAACGGCGCAGGCTCAACCAGCGGGGGGACGGTGCCCCGCGGCGGATCTTCCAGGCGCTCGACCACGTCGTCGGCAACGTCGAGCTCGGCCGGATGGACGACTGGGTCGACTTCTATCACCGCGTCATGGGCTTCACGAACATGGCCGAGTTCATCGGGGACGACATCGCCACCGACTACTCGGCGCTGATGAGCAAGGTCGTGGCCAGCGGCAACCACCGCGTGAAGTTCCCGCTCAACGAGCCGGCGGCCGGCAAGAAGAAGTCGCAGATTGACGAGTACCTCGAGTTCTACGGCGGCCCCGGCGCTCAGCATCTCGCGCTCGCGACGAACGACATCGTGCGTGCGGTCGACATCCTGCGTGCTGAGGGTGTCGAGTTCCTCGCGACGCCGGAGTCCTACTACACCGACCCGGAGCTGCGCGCCCGCATCGGCGAGGTCAGAGTGCCGATCGAGGAGCTCCAGGCACGCGGCATCCTCGTCGACCGTGACGAGGACGGCTATCTGCTGCAGATCTTCACCAAGCCGGTCGGCGACCGCCCGACGGTGTTCTTCGAGCTGATCGAGAGGCACGGCTCGCTCGGCTTCGGCAAGGGCAACTTCAAGGCGCTGTTCGAGGCGATCGAGCGTGAGCAGGAGCGGCGCGGCAACTTCTGAGCCAGCGTGAGGCGCCGGGTAATGGCACGTTGGTGCCATGGCCAAGCATTCGCGTCCTCTCGGGGTCGACATCGGTGGCAGCGGCATCAAAGGTGCTCCGGTCGACCTGAAGAAGGGTGAGTTCGCCGATGACCGACTGCGGATCGCAACGCCGCAGCCGTCGACGCCGGACGCCGTGGCGGAGGTGGTCGCCGAGATCGTCGACCACTTCGCGCCGGCCAAGGATGCGCCGGTCGGGGTCACAGTGCCGGCCGTCGTCACCCGCGGCCTCGTCCGTACGGCGGCCAACATCGACCGGAGCTGGATCGGGACCGACGCTGCACGACTGCTCACCGGACGCCTGGACCGCCCCGTCGTCGTCACCAACGACGCCGACGCCGCCGGCATCGGGGAGCTGGAGTACGGCGCGGGTCGCGGGACCTCCGGGCTGGTGATCATGACGACACTGGGGACGGGCATCGGCACCGCCCTCATCAGCGACGGCGTCCTCGTCCCCAACAGCGAGCTCGGCCACCTGCGCATCGACGGCGAGGACGCGGAGAAGTCGACGTCGTCGGCGGCACGCGAGAACGAGGACCTGTCGTGGGAGGAGTGGGCCGCGCGGTTGCAGACGTACTTCGCGCGGGTCGAGGACCTGTTGTGGCCCGACCTCTTCATCGTCGGGGGAGGGGTCGCCAAGCATGCCGACCACTACCTTCCGCTCCTGCACCTACGGGCCCCGATCGTCGCGGCGCGACTCGGCAACGCGGCGGGCATCATCGGCGCCGCGGTGCTCGCCGCTGGGGCGTACGGCTGAGCGGCTCGCCGCACGTCACGCAGCCTGAGGCCCGCTCTCCGGGGCGCCGTCGTCCTCGCCCTCGTACGTGAAGAACGAGATCCGGCCGTCCGTCTCCAGGACAGCGATCTCGACGTCACGCAGGCGCCGTACGCCCTGCTGGCGCGCGGAGGTGACCAGATCGGCCAGGCTCAGGCGCTGGTCTGCGAGCACCTTCATGCGCGGCTCTCCGTCGCGAAGGACCACGACCGGCTCGCCGCGGATGAAGCGCAGGCGCCGCGGCCACCGCCACGAAAGCCAGGACAGCGCGACCGTCAAGAGGGTGAACGTGCCGACGGCGAGCACGGCTCCCGTGACGGAGGAGTCCTGCTGGGTGACCGCGCCCTGGATGAGGTCGCCCATGACGATGAAGAGCACCAGCTCGAACGTGCTCAACTCGCCGAGCGTCGAGCGGCCCACGGCCCGTGTGATGAGCCACAGGAACGCGAAGACGACGATCGCTCGGATGACGATCTCCACTGCGGGTCCTCGTTCTGTCGGGGGTCAGGGAACCAGGCTCGTACGGATCCGGGTCGACGCGATCCGTCGACCGTCGTCGACCACCGAGACGGTCGCCTGCTCGCCCTGTTGGCTGGAAGGCTGGATGTACACGTCGAAGTCGATGCGCACCTCGGTGGCACCTGGTGCTGCGGCGACGGTGAGATAGAGGAGCTTTCCGTCCGTGCTCGAGTCGCTGGGGTCGGGGAAGATGCCTTGGTGCTCGAAGATCTCGAGGTACTCCTGCGAGATCGCGAGGACGACCTCCTCACCGACACCGTCGGGGTTCGACACCGTGATCGACAGCGGGGTGTCGAGCCCGGCGCGGGCGAGTCGCGGGTAGTCGACCGACAGGGTCCAGCCGTCCTCCTCGGTCGTCGCCGTCAGGTTGCGGACGCCGAACAGCCCGGCGGCTCCGGCGACGACGACCGCGCAGAGCACCACGAGCGTGATCCGCGTCGTCCAGCGCGCGGTGCCGGTCGTGCTGCCCTCGGGTACGTCGTCGAACGTCGTCACGGACGACATCCTGCCTTGCGCGGGCCGTGCTCGTCCCCGGCCCCCCATCGGGCTTGTCGCACTAACGTGGGGTGCATGGAATTCCGCTACCTCGGCGACAGTGGTCTGAAGATCAGCGAGATCGCCTACGGCAACTGGCTCACCCACGGCTCCCAGGTGGAGGCCGACATCGCGACCGAGTGCGTACGCCGTGCTCTGGACGAAGGCATCACGACGTTCGACACCGCGGACGTCTACGCCAACACCAGGGCGGAGTCCGTCCTCGGGGCGGCGCTGGCCGGCGTCCGCCGCGAGTCCCTGGAGATCTTCACCAAGGTCTACTGGCCGACGGGCCCCGGCGGTCCCAATGACTCCGGCCTCTCCCGCAAGCACATCATGGAGTCGATCGACGGGTCGCTGCGTCGCCTCGGCACCGACTACGTCGACCTTTACCAGGCGCATCGGTACGACGTGGAGACGCCGCTGGAAGAGACGATGCAGGCCTTCGCCGACGTCGTACGGTCAGGCAAGGCGCTCTACATCGGCGTCTCGGAGTGGACCGCCGACCAGCTCCGCGCCGGTGCGGCCCTGGCGAAGGAGCTGCGCATCTCCCTCATCTCCAGCCAGCCGCAGTACTCGATGCTGTGGCGGGTGATCGAGGAGGAGGTCATCCCGACGAGCGAGGAGCTCGGCATCAGCCAGATCGTCTGGTCGCCGATCGCGCAGGGCGTGCTCACTGGCAAGTACCAGCCCGGCCAGCCCGTGCCTCCGGGCTCTCGCGCGACGGACGCAAAGGGCGGCGCCGACACGATCGCCCGCTGGCTCAACGACGACGTGCTCGAGCGTGTCGCGCGTCTTGCGCCCGTCGCCGCCGACGCCGGCCTGACGATGGCACAGCTGGCGGTGGCGTGGGTGCTCCAGAACGACAACGTCTCGGCCGCCATCATCGGGGCCTCCCGTCCCGAGCAGGTGAGCGACAACGTCGCCGCGAGCGGGGTGCGGCTCGACGCGGAGATCATGGACGCGATCGACGACGTCCTCGCGGACGTGGTCGTGCGCGACCCTGCGATGACCGGCCGCAACGCCCCGAAGCAACGCCCCAGCTGAGAGGACGACCATGAGCACGCTCGACGACCGAGGACCACGCCGACAGCTCCTCCAGCTGTCGGCCGAGGAGTGCTGGGACCTGCTGCAGAACCAGGAGGTGGGACGGGTCGGGTTCGTCCACCACGGCACGCCGCAGATCTTCCCCGTCAACTTCCAGGTCCACGAGGGCCGCGTCCTGTTCCGGACCACCCCGTACGGAGCCGTGGCGCAGGCGGTCACCGACACGCCGATCGCCTTCGAGGTGGACATGATCGACCACCCCAACCAGACGGGATGGTCGGTGCTCCTGAGCGGGACGGGCCAGCACGAGACCGATCCTGCGGTCCTCAGCGAGCTGTGGGGACCCGACCGGGCGACGCCGTGGGCCGACGGCAGCCGGATCCTGTGGATCGCGCTGACGCCCAGCGAGGTGAGCGGACGGCGCATCGCCTGGGAGTGATCTCTAGGCACACGTCGCCGTGTCAGGCGATGATCGCGTCATGACCCAGCAGGTGAGTCCCGAGGAGTTCGACGACGTCCTCGAGCAGGTGCGTCAGTTCGTCCGCAAAGAGGTCGTTCCCCGCGAGCGCGAGATCGTCGAGTCCGACGCGGTCCCCGACGACCTGCGGGCGATGGCGCGGGAGATGGGTCTGTTCGGCTACGCGATCGACCAGGAGTGGGGCGGCCTCGGCCTCGACCTCACCCAGGAGGTCGAGCTGGCGATGGAGCTGGGCTACACGACGCTGGCCTTCCGCTCGATGTTCGGCACCAACAACGGGATCGCCGGCCAGGTTCTCGTGAACTTCGGCACGGACCCGCAGAAGGCGGCCTGGCTGGAGCGGATCGCGAGCGGCGAGGTCGTCGCGTCGTTCGCGCTGACCGAGGCCGGTGCCGGGTCCAACCCTGCCGGCCTGCGCACCCGTGCCGCACGGGTCGAGGGCGGCTGGGCGCTGTCCGGCGAGAAGCGGTTCATCACGAACGCCCCGCTCGCCGACCTCTTCATGGTGTTCGCTCGGGTCGTCGGGGCCGACGGCGACGGGCAGATCGCCGTCTTCCTCGTGCCAGGTGACGCGCCAGGCCTGACGGTCGGCCCGCACGACAAGAAGATGGGCCAGGAGGGCGCGTGGACGGCCGACGTGCGCCTTGACGACGTACGCGTCGACGACGACGCACTCGTCGGCGGCGCGGTCGAGGTCGGCTACCGGGCGGCGATGACCTCGCTGGCCAAGGGCCGCGTCCACATCGCCGCGCTCGCCGTCGGGCAGGCCCAGCGCGCGCTCGACGAGTCGGTCTCGTACGCCGCGACGGCGACACAGGGCGGGACGCCGATCGGCGACTTCCAGCTCGTCCAGGCGATGCTCGCCGACCAGCAGACGGGCGTGATGGCCGGTCGCAGCCTGGTCCGCGAGGCCGCGCGGGCGTACGTGTCCGGCGAGGATCGTCGGATCGCTCCGTCGGCGGCCAAGCTGTACTGCACGGAGATGGCCGGCCGTGTCGCGGACCTTGCCGTCCAGGTCCACGGCGGGTCGGGCTACATGCGTGAGAGCACGGTCGAGCGGATCTATCGCGACGTGCGTCTGCTGCGCCTGTACGAGGGCACCAGCGAGATCCAGCGCCTCATCATCGGCTCGAACCTGATCCGTCGGCAGCGCCAGAGCTGATCAGCCGAGCCGGACCTGGACATCGGCGCGGGCGCGTGACTCGGCGACGAGCCTCGCGTTCGCCTCGTCGCTTCGACGTACCCACGCCTCGGCCTGCGCCGGCGACTTCCCGAACGCGACGTGCCGGGCGACCAGCCGTCGTCCGCGCAGGTGGTCTGGGACGTCGACGTACCAGACCTCGTCGAGCAGCGACCGGACGTCGCGCCACCCCGGCTCGTCGAGCAGCAGGTAGTTGCCCTCCGTGAGCACGAGGCCTGCCTCCCGCGGGACCGCGAGCGCCGCCGCGATCGGCTGCTCGAGGTCGCGCGCGAACCCCGGGACGTAGACCAGATCCTCGTCGCGCGTCGCGATCCGGCGCAGCGCCGCCGCGTACCCGCCGACGTCGAACGTCGCTGGTGCGCCCTTCACGTCGAGGAGCCCGAGCCGTGCGAGCGAGTCGTCGGCAAGGTGGAAGCCGTCCATCGGCACGTGCGCCACCGCGAGATCCACGCTGCGCGCGACGACCGCCTCGACCAGCCACGACTTGCCTGCACCGGGCGGTCCGGCGACGCCGAGCAGACGCCCGCCGTCGCGTACGAGGGCGCGGGCGCGCGCTGCGGCGGAGTCGAGGTCGGCCAGCACGGTGGTCACGAGCACCAGTGTGCGCATGGGTGACCGGTCGTGCGGGTATCGGGAAGCGGAGAGCCCGTACGAGAGGGGAGCACCATGCCGGGTCGCAAGTCGCCGGGACCGAGCGTCAAGGACAAGGACCTGTACGAGGAGCTGCGCGACGAAGGCAACTCGAAGCAGAAGTCGGCGCGCATCGCGAACGCCGCCGCAGCGCAGGGGCGCGCGAAAGTGGGGCGCAAGGGCGGCAAGGCGGGCGACTACGACGACTGGTCCAAGTCCGACCTGTACGCGCGTGCGAAGGAGATCGGGATCGACGGCCGGTCGTCGATGACCAAGGGCGAGCTGATCTCGGCCTTGCGCAACAGCTGACGCGCGCCCTCGTGCGTCGCGACCGCCACCGCCCTACGCTCGGACCCTGGGCGGAGGGAGACGGCGATGGGAATCGTCACGCGAGGCTTTCGCGGACGCCGCGACCGCGATGAGGTCGTGCTGCCGCCCGGTCAGTACCTCGAGCACGGGTTCCCTGTGCTCTCGGCGGGGCCGACGCCGCAGATCGCACCGGGTGCGTGGTCGTTCACGGTGACGACGGAGACCGGGTTACAACGCCGGTGGAGCTGGGACGAGCTGCGGGCGATGCCGGCCGAGGACGTGACCGTCGACCTGCACTGCGTCACGAAGTGGTCCAAGCTCGGCACGCGCTGGCGCGGTGTCAGCGTCGACCTGCTGCTCGACGGCGTAGACACGCAGGCCGCGTACGCGATGGCCCACTCGTACGGCGGCTACACGACCAACCTGCCGCTCGCCGACCTGCGCGACGGGCAGGCGTGGGTGGCGTTCGCGTACGACGGCGCGCCGCTGCGGCCCGAGCACGGCGGACCCGCACGACTGCTCGTCCCGCACCTGTACTTCTGGAAGTCGGCCAAGTGGGTGCGCGGCCTGGAGCTGATGAGCACGAACGAGCCCGGCTTCTGGGAGCGCGCGGGCTACCACGACTACGGCGATCCGTGGCGCGAGCAACGCTACGCGGGCTACTGATGGCGGGGATGCCGTGGCGTCGTGCCGTGGTGCTGGCGCGCCGCGAGGAGACACCGACGGCGGCGACGCTGCTGCTGCACGTCGACGGTGACCATCAGGCCGTCGCCGGGCAGCGGGTGGAGGTCCGGCTGACCGCCGAGGACGGCTACACCGCCGACCGTGAATACTCGCTCGCGCGCGTCGGTGACCTCGACCGGGCCGAGATCACCGTGCAGGCGATCGAGGGGGGAGAGGTCTCGCCGTTCCTCGTCGACGACATCGAGGTCGGCGCCGAGCTTGAGCTGCGCGGACCGATCGGAGGGTGGTTCGTGTGGCGGCCCGAGCAGACCGAGCCCGTCCTGCTGGTCGCTGGCGGCTCTGGCGTCGTGCCGCTGATGGCGATGATCCGGGCCCGTCGTGACGCCGGCAGCAAGGCGCCGTTCCGGCTGATCTACTCCGTACGCTCACGTGCCGAGCAGTTCTACCGCCGGGAGCTCCGCGCGCCCGATCCGGGACTCGACGTCACGATCGCCTACACGCGTGAGGCGCCGGAGGGTGCTCCGCGGCCGGCGGGGCGCCTCACCGTCGCCGACGTCAACACCGGCGGGTGGCCACCGGACTTCGCGCCCACCTGCTATGTCTGCGGCCCCACGGGGTTCGTCGAGACCGTCGCCGACATGCTGGTCGCGTTGGGCCACGACCCACGCCGGGTGCGCACCGAGCGGTTCGGGCCCACCGGCGACGGCTGAGCAGGACGTTCGCGCGATGGCGGGGTACGGCCGCCCGCGCCATGATGAACGGAACGTGACGGGGGACGAGAGGGGACGGCGATGACGGCATCGACCGGCGTCGAGCTGCGGATCAGCGGCGGGCTGGCCGGGACGCAGACGGTGGAGGTCGCCGTCACCGAGAACGGCGCGGAGGCGCTGCTCGGCGTGCTCGACAAGCACGAGATCGGGTATGAGGTGCTCGACAAGAGGCTCGAGTCCCTCCCCGGCGGCACGGTGCTCTCCGTGGGCTCGTTCCACCTCGGCCCGAACGGGTCTGGGCTCGGTCAGGCTCTGCAGGACTTCGCGCGGGCGGTCGCCCCGATCGTCCCGGAGGTCACCATCGGCGGCACGCCGTACGAGATCGCGGAGTCGGGCGCGGTCGCGTCGGCGCTGGTCGCGCTACGGACCGCGCAAGACGCCGAGGATGCCGCAGCAGCCGAGGCCCGTGCGAAGTGGGAGCGTGGATACGAGATGGAGCAGGGTGCCGACGACTCCGAGGAGCCCAAGTAGCCCCTGAGCTCAGGCGGCGCTGTGGAAGAGCCTGGCGAGCTTGTCGAGCTCGCCCTCGGGCCTGTCTTCCGTCGGCGGTGCCGGGGGAGTCTCGGGCGTGGACGGCGTGGACGGCTGCTCGGGCTCGGGCTTGGTCGCTTCGGGCGCCTCAGGCGGCGCGGGAGGCCGCGGCATCCAATCGGCGGGCACGGGCAGCACGGGCTGCGGTGCTTCGGGGCTGTCGAGGATCGACGTCATCCGCTCGATCTCCCGTGAGAGGTGCTCCTGCGGTGATGCGTCCTCCTCGACGACCAGATACCTCGCGGCGTTCTCCTCGGCGGCGAGCTTGGCGGGATCGCGCGGCGCCACAGGAGACGCCGGGGTCCACGGCACTGCCGGGCCCGGGAGCAGGAGCCCACGGCTGTCCTTGCGTGCCGCGGCCACCGTCCGTACGACCAGCGCGCCGGTCAGCAGCAGCGAGGCGGCCACCCAGGCAGTGACGAGCGCTTCGACGCCGGCGCGCGGCGCCAGCGGCAAGATCAGGTTGAACGGGACGAGCGCGGCCGCCAGTGCTACGAGGAACAGCGTCCCGAGCGGCTGATACCAGCTGCTCTCCCAGCTGAACAGCACCCGCTCCCGGTCGTCGACGCGGTGCCGGTACGTCGGCAGGTCCTTGCCGAGTCCCGCCAGCCAGCGTCGCTGGGTGGCGATGGTCCGCCGCTCGTCACGGCGTACGAGGAAGTCGGCGACGAGACCGCCGACCATGGTGGCGAGGAGGACGACCAGCACCGGGACGACGAGAACGTCGGGAAGACCCGTCCCCGACAGCAGGAGCGTGATTGCCGCTGCTCCTGTGGTCGTCACCAGCCCGGCCATCATCGGCCACGGGGTTCGTTCCTTGGTGCTCATGCGCTCCCTCCCCACGTTCGCGCGGCGCAAATCGCCTACAACCAGACAACGAGGTCTCGGTGACTCCATGTTTCCTTGCCCGGTGGTGAGACGCATCACGACGTCCGGCCCCGCGGGGTGGGACTGCCCGCCTACGATGGCTTCGTGATCGACATCGACGAGCAGGTGGCTCCCCGAGACGGTGCTGTGGAGGCGACCGGCGTCCGCAGCGTGCTGGCGTGGCTGATGGTCGTGGGTGGAGGGATCGGCCTGATCGCCTCGGGCGTCCTGACCTACGACAAGATCAAGCTCTTGCAGAACCCCGACAGCCAGCTCGCCTGCACGCTCAACCCGTGGGTCGACTGCGGCGGTGTCGTCTCGAGCTCGCAGTCGTCGCTCTTCGGGTTCCCCAACACGTTCCTCGGCCTCGTCGGATTCGCCGTCGTCGTGACGCTCGGCGTGCTGCTCCTGTCGGGCACCCGCCTGCCGGAGTGGATGTGGGGCGGCCTGCAGGTCGGCGTCGTGTTCGCGATCGGCCTCATCACCTTCCTCCAGTACACGAGCATCTTCACTCTCGTGAAGCTCTGCCCCTACTGCATGGTCGTCTGGACGGTCACGATCCCGCTCTTCGTCATGGTGACCGCGCGCAACCTCCGGTCTTGGGCGCCGGCGTCAGGCTTCACCAAGCTCGTGTCCAACTGGTCGCTGCTGATCGTGCTGCTCTGGTACGTCGCGGTGATCGCGACGATCTGGTTCCAATTCGGTCCGGACCGCCTCTTCGCCTCCTGACCGACCGGGCTGCCCTCACCAGCCTCGGGCGATCCGCTCGCGGAACCACTCGTACGAGGCCTTCGGGGTGCGCTCGCCCGTCGCGAAGTCGACGCGCGTGATCCCGAAGCGCTGCGTGTAGCCCTCTGCCCACTCGAAGTTGTCGAGCAGCGACCATGCCAGGTAGCCGCGCACGTCGACACCTGCCTCACGGGCGGCGCCGACCGCCGCGATGTGGCTGTCGAGGTACGCGATCCGTGCCGCGTCGTCGACCGTGCCGTCGGGCCCGGGCTCGTCGGGGTAGGAGCATCCGTTCTCGGTGACCACTACCGGCGGCAGCGCCTCGCCATACGTCTGGCGTAGTCCGGTCAGGAGGTCGGTCAGGCCCTCGGGCACCACCGGCCACCCGAAGCCGGTCAGCGGATAGCCCTCGATCGGCACGAGCTCGAACGGCAGCGGGTTGTCCGGGCCGGGCGCTCTCACGAGCGTGGGGTTGTAGTAGTTCACGCCGAGCAGGTCGAGCGGTTGCGCGATGGTCGCGAGGTCGCCGTCGTGCACGACCCTCTCGGCTGCGTCGGCGAGCTCGTCGGGATAGGTACCCCGCAGCACGGTGTCGAGGAACATCCGGTTGTGGAACGCGTCGTACACCGCCGCCGCGGCGGCATCCTCCGTCGACGGCGACGCGGCGCGTACGGGGGTCAGGTTGTTCACCAGCATCACCGGCGGTGAGCCGGTCGAGCCCTGTCCGCCGGTCGAGCCCCATCCGCCGGTCGAGCCCCATCCGCCGGTCGAGCCCTGTCGAGACCCCGCCCGCAACGCCTGCGTCGCAAGCCCGTGCCCGAGCAGCTGGTGGTGCCCCGCGGCGAACGCGTCGAGCAGCAGCGTCTCGCCCGGCGCGTGACTGCCGAACGCATAGCCCAGCGCCATGTGCACGAACGGCTCGTTGAGCGTTCCCCAGGCAGCCACCCGGTCACCGAGCGCCTCCGCGATCACGGCCGCGTACTCGGCGAACCGCTGCGCCGTGTCGCGCACCATCCACCCGCCGGCGTCCTGCAGCGGCTGCGGGAGGTCCCAGTGGAAGAGGGTGGCGAACGGCGCGATGCCGCGTGCGAGCAGGCCGTCGACGAGGCGGTCGTAGTACGCCAGCCCCGCGGCGTTGACCTGGCCGGATCCGGTCGGCTGGACGCGGGGCCAGGCGATCGAAAACCGGTAGGCGTTCGCGCCGAGACCGCTGAGCAGGTCGAGGTCCTCGCGCCACCGGTGGTACGAGTCGCAGGCGACCGCGCCCGACGAGCCGTCCGCGATCCGACCGGCCTCGGCGCTGAAGGTGTCCCAGATGCTGGGGCCTCGTCCGTCCTCGTCCACGGCGCCCTCGACCTGGTACGACGCGGTCGCGGCGCCCCACCAGAAGTCACCGGTCTCGCCGGTTGAGCTCGTCGAAACCCTGGCCTCTGCTCCGGTCATGGGCACATACTGGGCGTGTGTCCAAGATCACGCAACCCCCTGATGCTGTGGCACGGCGGGCGCGACTCGCGACCTCGGTCGGCTTCTTCCTCCAGGCGGCGGTCCTCGTCACGATCCTGTCTAGGCTGCCCGACTTCCAGGACGAGCGTGGCGTCACTGAGGGCGACGTCACGCTCCTCCTGCTGCTGACCTCGGTCATCGCCGGCGGCGGGTCGCTGCTGGCCGAACGGATCGCGGTGCGCCGCTCGAGCGCGCTCGCTCTGCGACTCGCGCTGCTGACGATCAGCGTGATGGTGGTCGTGATCGGGTTCGCCGAGTCCAAGCCGGCGATGTACGCGGCGTTCGCCGTGTACGGGATCGGTGTGGGTGCAACGGACGCCTCGACGAACATGCAGGGTGTGACCGTCCAGAGGCTGTACGGCCGCAGCATCATGACCAGCTTCCACGGGATGTGGAGCATCGGTGCGATCGTCGGAGCCCTATACGCCGCCGCCTGCGCCAAGCTCGAGATCGGGCTGATGCCGTCGCTGGTGGCTGTCGGAGTGGTCGGCGTGGCAGCCACCCTGGTGCTCTCCCCTTACCTGGTGCGTCCGGCCGTCGAGCACGAGGCGAGCGAGGTTTCGGAGGTGGAGCGTCCGCCGCTGCACGTGCCGTGGCGCCCGCTCGTCGCGCTCGGGCTCGTCGTCGTGGTCTTCTACCTGGCCGACACGTCGGTGATGAGCTGGAGCACTATCTACCTCCACGACGCCCTCGACGCCGCGAAGTCGGTCGCGCCGCTCGGTTATGCGGCCTACCAGGTCGGTGCCGTCATCTCCCGGCTGGCGGGTGACCGGTTCGTCGTCCGGTTCGGCGCGGTCGCCGTCGTCCGCGCGGGGACCGTGGTCGGCATCGTCGCGCTCGCACTCGTCGTCGTGGCGCCGACCCCGGCACTGGCGATCGCCGCGTTCGGCCTGATGGGCCTCGGCCTCCCGGTGATCATCCCGCTCGCGTTCGCCGCGGCCGGCAACCTGCCCGGCTCCGACGCCGACGTCGCGATCGCCCGCCTCAACCTCTTCAACTATCTGGGCAACATCATCGGCGCCGGACTCATCGGGGTGCTCGCCACCGAGGGCGCGCTCCGGTGGATCTACGTCGTGCCGCTCGTCCTCGTGCCGTCCATCCTCTTCGTCGCCCGCACGTTCGCCCCGGCGAAGGAGATGGAGGCTGCCGCCCAGGCGCGCCCGTGAGGTCGCTCGTCGTTGCTGCGGGTCTCGGGTTCGCCGCGCTGGTCGCGTCTGCGGCTCCTGCCCATGCGATCTGTGCCGTGAACGCTCCGACGAGAGCGCCTGTGGTCTTCGTCGGCGTCGCAGCGGAGACTGAGCGCGGCTTCACGCGGCTCGCGGTCGAAGAGGTCTGGAAGGGCCCGGACCTTGCACCGGAGGTGTGGGTCCTGTCCGGACAGGAGGCACCGCCATGGCCGTTCTCGTGGAGGGCCGCCACGAGCTCGATCGACGCAGAGCTGGAGCCGGGTGAGCGCTACCTGGTCGGGACGAGCGAAGACTTCGCGACCAACGCATGCGAGGTCGTGGCATATCCCTCGTCCGATCTCGCGCAGCGGCCTGACGAGGCACGATCCGCGGTGGCCGCCGGGCGGGACGGAGCGTCGCCTCCGTCCCGCGTCGCCGACGTCGTCCCGACTGCCTCGTTCGTGCTCGGTGCAGGTGTGCTCGCCTCGCTCCTGGTACGACGGCGCAGGGCGCGAGACGCGTGGTGACTCGTCAGCTGCGGCGTACGTGCACGACGCCGGTCTCCGTCCCCTGGTAGAGCGTCCCGTCGCGTCCCGTCGTGCCGGTCATCTGCAGGGGGTTGAAGAGCAGCCCGAGGCCGAGCAGCGACGTCTTCACGACGCGGCCCGTGTGAGGGTCGACGACCGCGTACGAGTACGCGGCGAACGTGTGGCTCCCGACGATGTCGGTGGGCCCGCTGACGGTGACGGTGTAGGTCAGGTCGTCTCCGAGCGAGAGTTCGGGGGAGCGCGGCCGACTTCACGTCGGACTCCCAGACGACGTCGCAGCCGGACTCGTCGGCGCGCACGTCGACGCGGGTCATGCCCCCGGTAAACGACCCTGACGACGGCACGCTCGCTGGCGCGCCGTCCGGAAGGGCCGGATAGGGGTAGCCGAAGGTGTTGGTGACGAAGACGCTGCGCCCCGACGCGATCGGCGAGTCCTCGGTGCCGCTGTTCGCGGGATAGACGAGCAGTCGCGAGTGCGGGGCGGCGTTGTCGGTCATCGTCGCGTACTCGGTGCCCTGGCGCGGACCGAAGAACGTCGGCGTCGCGCCGCTGCCCCAGCTGAGCTGGCCGGGCTTGCGGCCCGGACCACGGGCGTACGGGGCACGCCACCGCACCTCGGGTGTGCCGTCGGCGCGTGCGGAGAGGACGTACAGCGCATGCTCCGTGACGACGGCGGTGCGGCCCTCGACGGTGGAGATGCTGTTCTGGACGGCCTCGCCGAGGGCGATCGTCCGTACGGTCCCGTCCTCGGCGACCGTACCGACGGTGCCGTCGCTCGCAGCGATCCACACCTCGTGGTCCCAGCCCGGGGAGAGTCCGACGACGGCCGCCCCGGCCGGCAGCGCCGACGCGAGCGGACTCGACTCGTCGACTGTGAGGCGCCACGTGCTGCCGTCGCGGTGGTGGCCGATCCGCAGCAGGTTCTTGTCGCCGTCGACCACGACGAGCCGGTCCTCGTGGTCCAGGTAGGCGTACACGCCGCCGAAGAGGCTTCCCTTCGTCAGCGGCAGCGAGGCGAGGCTCTTGCCGTTCGCCGGGTCGAGCAGGTGGACCGTCGGCGTCCGGTCGAAGGTCGCGGTGCAGAGCGCGACCGATCCGGTGCCCGGACCTGCGTACGGGGTCGTGTCGCTGGACGCCGAGTCGCCGTGCATCGTCGCGGTGCCCGTGGTGGTGGTCGCGGGGTTCTGGGGAGGCCAGGGGAACGAGCAGACGGCGGAGGGCAGCGCGCATGAGGGGACGCTAGGGGCGCTCGCGCGGGGCGTCACGCCTTCTCCGCGTTGTGAAAGGAACCTGACCCTTCTTGCTGCCGAATTCGGTCAGGTTGCTTTCACCACGCGGACGCGGAGGGCGTCCAGGCGGCTCAGGGCCTCGGCGATCACCGGCTCCTGCTTGCAGAACGCCCACCGTACGAGGGGACGACCCGCGTCCTCGTCGTCGTAGAACACCTGCGTCGGCACCGCGACGACGCCTGCGAGCTCGGGCAGCGCGCGGCAGAACGCGATGCCGTCGTCGTAGCCGAGCGGGCGGATGTCGGTCGTCGCGAAGTAGGTCCCCTGCGGCACGTATGTCGTGAAGCCGATCTCGGTTAGCCCGGCGCAGAGCTGGTCGCGCCGCGCCTGCAGCGTCGCCGCGAACCCTTCGAAGTACGCCGCGTCGTGCCCGAGCGCGTGCGCGATCGCGGGCTGGAACGGCGCGCCGGAAGTGTAGGTGAGGAACTGCTTCGCTCCGACGGCCGCCCGGACGAGCGCGGCAGGCCCGCTCAGCCAGCCGATCTTCCAGCCGGTGAACGAGAACGACTTGCCGGCGCTGGAGATCGTCAACGTCCGCTCGCCCATGCCGGGCAGCGTCGCCAGCGGCACGTGCGCGACCCCGTCGAAGGTGAGGTGCTCGTACACCTCGTCGGTGATCACCACGAGGTCGTGCGCGACGGCGAGGTCGCGGATCGCTTCGCGCTCCTCGGCGTTCAGCACCATCCCGGTCGGGTTGTGCGGGCTGTTGATCAGCATCGCCGTCGTGCGTGGACCGACGGCGGCGCGCAGCGCGTCGAGGTCGAGCCGGAAGTCGGGAGCACGCAGCGTGACCGGTTTGCGGATGCCCCCGGCAAACTCCAGGACCGCCACGTACGAGTCGTAGTACGGCTCGAGGACGACCACCTCGTCGCCGGGGTCGACCAGGCCGAGGATCGCCGCCGCGATCGCTTCGGTCGCCCCGGTCGACACCGCGATCTGGGTCTCGGGATCGAGAACGATCCCGTACCAGCGCCGCTGGTGCGCCGCGATCGCCTCGCGCAGCGCGGGGACCCCGAGGCCCGGCGGATACTGGTTGGCGCCGGCGCGCATCGCCTCGACCGCCACGTCGATCACGTCGCTCGGACCGTCGGTGTCGGGGAAGCCCTGGCCCAGGTTGACCGCGCCCGTACGGACGGCGAGCGCCGACATCTCGGCGAAGATGGTCGTGCCGAGTCCGGCGACGCGTGCGCTGCTGGTCTTCACCGTCCCGACTCTAGGCGCCACCACGTGCTTCGCAGCCCACGGGCGTACGCGGGGCACCGGTACGCCGCGACGATCGCGCCCCAGCACCTGCTCCCTGACGAGTCGCGCCCTCGGGTGGGGCGCGAGTCGTCGGGTGAGGGCGGAGACCGGCAGGCGCGCCGTCCACGCGTGCGAGCGGACATCGGGTCACGCACGGCGAGCCGTTCCGCCACTTCCTCGGGCTGCGCAAGGGCGACGAGGTCATCGTCGAGACACGCACGCACGTTTTCACGTACGTCCTGCGCGACGACGGGACGGACCGCGAGCTCGACTTCTCTGAGGGTGGGTGCTCGACCCGGTGCCCGGGGAGCCGGGCGGGGTGCCGACCGAGCGGTTGATCACCCTCGTCACGTGCTCGGAGCTGTTCCACACCGACGCGCGGTCGGTGGTCTTCGGCGAGCTGGCGTCGGCCGTCGCGAAGTAGGCGCCAGCGGCTCGATACCCTCGAGCCATGAGCGATCGCGACGCCCTCATCGACCAGGTCAAGGACAAGGCCGTCATTCACGGCAAGGTCACGCTCTCCTCGGGCAAGGAGGCCGACTACTACGTCGATCTGCGCCGGGTGACGCTCGACCACGAGGCAGCACCGCTGGTCGGACGCGTAATGCTCGACCTGCTCGGCGACCTCGAGTACGACGCGGTCGGCGGGCTCACGATGGGCGCCGACCCCGTCGCAGCGGCGATGCTCCACCAGGCCGCGGCGCAGGGACGGGCGCTCGACGCGTTCGTGGTCCGCAAGGCCGAGAAGGCCCACGGGCTCCAGCGCCGGATCGAGGGGCCCGACGTCGCCGGTCGGCGGGTCGTCGCCGTCGAGGACACCTCCACCACCGGTGGCTCGGTGCTCACTGCCGTCGAGGCGCTGCGCGAGGCCGGTGCGGAGGTCGTCGCCGTCGCCGTGATCGTGGACCGCGAGACCGACGCGGCCGACCGCGTGCGCGCCGAGGGCCTCGACTACCGCTTCGCGATCTCGAAGACCGACCTCGGGCTGTAGCGCGCCACCCGCGCCGCGACGGCCTCGACGGCGACGTCCGGCTGGTCGGCGAACATCCCGTCCACGCCGAGCGCGAGCAGCGCGTCGAGCTCCCGGCGTACGTCTCCGGCGTCGCCGCCGATCTCGCTGGAGCGCAGGTCGACGGGTAGGAAGGCGTTCTCGCGCCGGACCGTCCAGACGTACACCTCGAGGCCGGCCGCGTGTGCGTCGCCGGTGAGGCCGCTGGGTGACCCGAGCTCGCCTGCCGGCGTCCGGGGGAGCAGCAGGTCTTTCGGCGCGCCGAGCACGTGCGCGTACTCGGCGACCCGCGCCAGACCCGTGGGGCGCACCATCTCGGCGTACGTAAGCGGGTCGCCCGCGCGCACACGGTCGTACGGGGCACCCACCGGCTCGACCAGCTGGACGAGTCGCAGCCGCGAGTCCGCGGCCAGCCGCTGAAGGTTCGCGACCTCGAACGACTGCACGGCGAACCCGGAGTCGGCGGCGTCGAGTCCCCATTCGCGCACGGCCCGCAGGAGCGGCTCTTCGAGCGGCAGGTCGCGCTCGCGGAAGTACGTGGACGTCTTGAGCTCGGGCACGACGCCGACGCGTCGCCCGAACTGGTACGACGCCATCTCGGCGAGCCCGAGGATCTCGTCGAGTGTCGGCACCTCGTACCAGCCGTCGTACGAGGTGTTGCTCGGGCGCAGTTGCGGGATCCGTTCGCGGGCGCGCAGCGTCTTGAGCTCGGCGAGCGTGAAGTCCTCGGTGAACCAGCCGGTCACCTCGCGGCCGTCGACGCGCCTGGTGGTCCGGCGGCCGGCGAACTCGGGGTGGGCGGCGACGTCGGTGGTGCCGCCGATCTCGTTTTCGTGGCGGGCGACCAGGACGCCGTCGGCGGTGCTGACGAGGTCGGGCTCGATGACGTCGGCGCCGAGCGCGACGCTGAGGAGGTACGACGCGAGCGTGTGCTCCGGGCGATAGCCGGAGGCGCCGCGGTGTGCAATCACGACCGGTCGGACGTTGCCTGCCGGTCCGGGGAGTCCAGACATAGCGGGACGAGCGTACGCCGCGTGGGCAAGCGCCCGCGGTCCGGCTCGCCGGTCCTCCGCTGGTCGAGCACTGGCCTGCGCCGGTCGAGCCTGTCGAGACCTCCCGCCGGTCGAGCCCGCCTCCCGCCGGTCGAGCCCGCCTCCCGCCGGTCGAGCTCTGTCGAGACCCGTACGCTCGCCCCGTGGACGGTGACGAGGCGCACGAGACCGAGGTCGGAGTCGGCCCCTGGGAGGGGGAGTGGCCCGACGATCCGCGGTTCGACGTCGAGCTGCTGCGTGACGGCGACCGGCGCAACGTGGTCGACGCCTATCGTTACTGGACGGTTGAGGCGATCGTCGCCGACCTCGACACGCGCCGGCACCCGTTCCACGTCGTCGTCGAGAACTGGCAGCACGACCACAACATCGGCTCGATTGTCCGTACCGCCAACGCCTTCCTTGCCGCGGAGGTGCACGTCGTGGGGCGACGTCGCTGGAACCGTCGGGGCGCGATGGTGACGGACCGCTATCAGCACGTGCGCCACCATCCGACGGTCGAGGACTTCGTGGCATGGGCCCGTACGGAAGGGCTGCCGCTGGTCGCGATCGACAACGTGGAGCGGTCGCGCCCGATCGAGCGCGCCGTGCTGCCGCGCGCATGCGCCCTGGTGTTCGGCCAGGAAGGGCCAGGGCTGTCGGAGGAGATGCTCGCGGCGGCCGATGCCGTGCTGGAGATCACGCAGTTCGGCTCAACGCGCTCGATCAACGTCGGCGCCGCGGCCGCCGTCGCGATGCACTCCTGGGTCCTGCAGCACGCGGAGATCTCGGGCTGAGCGTTCAGGTCTGTTCAGGATTCAAGTCTGTTCAGAAACCATGAACAATGGGCTATTCCGAACGCATGAACCGTCAAGAGACCTCGCGGCTGGAGTCGAGCGACCTCCGCAGGGAGAGCGGTCGAGCGTGCGGACCGCACCATCGGGTGGGCCAATGACTACGTGATGACAGTGCTGGGCTTCACTGAGGCCTATGCGAACGCAGACGTCGTGCGGCTGCGTCACGCAGGACGAATCGCCGTCCCGACCCTGGAGGCGCAGGTCGTCCTCAAACTGATCGCGTGGCGCGATCGCCACCGGCGCGATCCCAGAGATGCCGGCGACCTCCGCGCTCGTCGTTGCGGCCTCGCACGGCCCCAACGTTGACCGGCTCTACAGCGAGGGCGCCCAGGAGCTGGCGGACCACGACTGGGATCCCCGCTTCGCGGCAGCTGCTCTGCTCGGGCGGCTGGCCGGCTGGCCGGCGGGACGCTTGGCGCGACAGCTCGGGATCTGTCCTGGCAGAAGGTCCTGACCGGACATTCCGGCAGCGAGCACCGCAACCACCAGCCTTCCAACGAGGGCTCACCGCCGGCGACGCCTAGGCTCGACCCATGCCCCGCAGACTTGTCGTGGTCGGAGGTGACGCCGCCGGGATGTCAGCGGCGTCCACCGCGAAGCGCGCGCTCAAAGACGCGCTCGACGTCGTCGTCCTCGAGCGCCAGCCCTGGACGTCGTACTCCGCGTGCGGCATCCCGTACTGGGTCGCCGGCGACGTCGCCACGCTCGACGACCTCGTCGCCCGTACGCCCGAGCAGCACCGCGCCAACGGCATCGACGTCCGTACGGAGACGACGGCGATCGAGCTCGACCTCGATGCCGGCAAGGTCGTCGCGCGGACGCCTGAGGGTACGGAGACGTTCGCGTACGACGAGCTCCTGATCGCCACCGGCGCCGAGCCCGTACGCCCCGACGTCCCGGGCGTCGACGCCGACGGCATCCATGGGGTGCAGACGCTTGCCGACGGCCGCCGCGTGCTCGACGCGCTCGAGAAGGACCCGAAGCACGTCGTCATCGTGGGCGCCGGATACATCGGCGTCGAGATGGCCGAGGCATGCGTGCGTCGCGGCCTCGAGACCGTCGTCGTCGGCAGCCACCCGACCCCGATGCCGACGATCGACGCCGAGCTCGGCGCGCAGATCGCGACCGAGATGCGCACGGACGGCATCGACGTCCGCGCGCCCGTCACGGTGACGGGCTTCGAGTCCGACGTCGACGGCCGCGTACGGGCGGTGGTGACCGACCACGGCACGATCGAGACCGATCTCGTGATCCTCGGCGCCGGAGTACGGGCCCGGACGGAGCTCGCCGCGGGCGCGGGTCTGCCGACCGGGGTCAAGAGCGCGCTGCCTGTCGACGCCCGCGGGATGCTCGACGCCGACCGGCACGTCTGGGCCGCCGGCGACTGCGTCGAGTCGCGCCACCGGGTGAGCGGGCGCCAGGTCTACGTCCCGCTCGGCACGCACGCCAACAAGCAGGGGTGGGTCGCCGGCCGCAATCTCGCCGGGTCCGACGTCACCTTCCCGGGCGTCGTCGGCACCGCCATGACGAAGGTCGTCACGCTCGAGATCGCGCGTACGGGGCTGGGGGAGCAGGACGCCTCCGACGCGGGCTTCACGCCCGTCGCGGTCACGATCGAGGCGACGACGAGCGCCGGATACATGCCGAACGCCCGCCCGCTGACGGTCAAGGTCGTCGCCGACCGTCCGAGCCGGCGGCTCCTGGGCGCCCAGATCGTCGGGCGAGAGGGAGCGGCCCTGCGGATCGACTCGTTCGCGCTCGCCCTGTGGAACGAGATGACCGTCGACGACCTGATGATGACTGATCTCGGCTACGCGCCGCCGTTCGCCTCGGTCTGGGACCCCGTCCAGCAGGCCGCACGCGCCGCGGTGTCGACGCTCGGCGCGCCCCTGCGATAATGGCCCCACTGCGTGGGTCATGAACTCACCGCCCCACGAACTGCACAGCCGAGCTCGATGAGGAGTCATCCATGCCCGTCGCAACGCCCGAGGTCTACGCCGAGATGCTCGACAAGGCGAAGCGCGACGCGTTCGCCTACCCCGCGATCAACGTCAGCTCGTCCCAGACGCTCAACGCCGCGCTCGCCGGATTCGCCGAGGCCGAGAGCGACGGCATCATCCAGGTCTCGACCGGCGGCGCCGAGTACCTCTCCGGGCCGACCGTCAAGGACATGGTCACCGGCTCGTTGGCGTTCGCCGCGTACGCGCACGAGGTCGCCAAGAAGTACCCGGTGAACGTCGCGCTCCACACCGACCACTGCCCCGAGAACAAGCTCGACGGCTTCGTCCGTCCGCTGCTCGCCGCGTCCACCGAGCGCGTGAAGCAGAGCGGTCTGCCCTACTTCCAGTCGCACATGTGGGACGGCTCGGCCGTGCCGCTCGACGAGAACCTCCAGATCGCCGAGGAGCTGCTCGCCGCGTGCGCCGCGGCCAACGTCATCCTCGAGATCGAGGTCGGTGTCGTCGGCGGCGAGGAAGACGGCATCGTCGGCGCGATCGACGACAAGCTCTACACGACTCCGGGGGACGCGCTCGCCACCGTCGCCGCGCTCGGCACGGGTGAGAAGGGCCGCTATCTCACGGCGCTCACCTTCGGCAACGTCCACGGCGTCTACAAGCCGGGCAACGTCAAGCTGCGGCCCGCCGTCCTCGACGCCGCCCAGAAGGCGGTCCAGGAGAAGTACGGCATCGCGCGCGCGTTCGACTTCGTCTTCCACGGCGGCTCCGGCTCGACGGCGGAGGAGATCGCCGAGGCGGTCTCGTACGGCGTCATCAAGATGAACATCGACACCGACACCCAGTACGCCTTCACGCGCCCGGCGGCCGACCACATGTTCCGCAACTACGACGGCGTGCTCAAGGTCGACGGCGAGGTCGGCGACAAGAAGAAGTACGACCCCCGCTCGTGGGGCAAGGCGGCCGAGGCCGGCATGGCGGCGCGTGTCGTCGAGGCCTGCCAGCACCTGTCCTCGACCGGCACGAAGCTCGGCTGAGGCGGCGGACATGTCCAACCTGCTCGGAGAACCGACCGAGACCCTGCTTCCCGACGACCCGGCGGCGGGAGCCGACGGCTCGCCGCAGGACGTCGCGCGGGCCTACCCGGCGTCCAGCCTGGCGTGGGCGCTGTGCGCGGACGAGGCGCTCGCGGCCGACGACGACGTCACGGCGTACGCGTTCGCCCGTACGGGCTACCACCGTGGGCTCGACGCGCTGCGCCGCAGCGGCTGGAAGGGTCACGGCCCGGTCCCGTGGTCGCACCCCGGCAACCAGGGCTTCCTGCGGGCGCTGGCCGATCTGGCCGAAGCCTCGGAGCGTATCGGCGATCTCGACGAGGCGCACCGCTGCCGGGAGTTCCTTCGGGAGTCGAGCCAGGAGGCGTACGACGTGCTCGTCCTGGGCGGTCGCGCAGGGGCCGAATAGCCTGTCCTGAAAGGCGTAACAGTGGCCGCGGACTGGAGCCATCCCCCGGTAGACTCCGTCGCGGCCACTGCCACTCACCCCATTGTGACCCGGATGGGGTCACTCCGCAATATGTCCTGTAAGACCGAGTTTCACTCGTCCTGGGTGGGCTTGTCGGGGCCCGAGACGAGCATGCGGTAGCCAGCCTGCTCGATCCGCCAGGTCCGCGTCCGCATGCCGTCGCTGACCTCGCCGTCGGCGTTCCAGGTCATGGCGTCGCCGGAGATGGTGACCTCGCGGCCCCGTACGGACACGACGTCGTCGCGCTCGGTGTGCCGGCCCCGCAAGAGGCGCAGCCCGTACGCGAGCCGTCGTGGCAGGGCGTCCGCGTGGGAGATCGTGATGTCGAGCAGCCCGTCGCTCGGATCGGCGTCGGGGAGCAGCGGTGCGCCGCCGCCGACGTACCGGCCGATCCCGACCGCGGCCTGGACGACGTCGTCACCGTGGTCGACGAGCCGCCCATCGACCACGACCCGCAGCCGTTCGGGCGCCCCGACCAGACCTGCCTTGACGGCGCCCACCGCATAGCCGAGCGGCCCGAGCCGACGTTTCCACGGGCCAGCCTCCTCGCCGGCGAGCGCGCCGACGCCGACGTGGACGGCGTTCACGACGACGGCGCCGTCCTCGTCTACGGCGAGGTCGAGCGGCTGGGGCTCGGCGTCGAGCAGCCCGCGGGCCGCGTCGACAGGATCGTCGGGGAGCCCGAGCGTGCGCGCGAAGTCGTTGCCGGTGCCCATCGGGACCAGCGCAACGACCTGCTTGGGGAGCCGGCCGAGGGAGTGCAGCGCCTGCACCACCGCGTGCCACGAACCGTCGCCGCCGGCCGCGACCACCACGTCGGTATCGGCGAGGGAGGCGAGCACGTCACGCAGCTCGTCCGGTTCGGCCGTGCGGGCGACCTCGACGTCCCATCGGGAGCGCAGCACAGCGACCACCTCGTCGAGCACGTCGTCGTCGGCACTGCCTGCGGAGGTGTTCGCAATGAGGAGGGCGGAGGTCATGGAGACGGTCTACCACCTCGGGGGGCGCCGTCGGTCGGCGCGGCCCGGTAGACTCTGACCGTAAGAGCCCCGTCGCACGGGGCTTGTCGCATGTCTCAGGTGGTGCAGGTCCATGCCCGCAGTCGTGATCGTCGGAGCCCAGTGGGGAGACGAGGGGAAGGGCAAGGCGACCGACCTGCTCGGTAGCCGCGTCGACTATGTCGTCAAGTTCAACGGCGGCAACAACGCCGGACACACGGTCGTGATCCCCCAGGAAGACGGGACCAGCGAGAAGTACGCCCTCCACCTCCTGCCCAGCGGCATCCTCACGCCGGGCTGCATCCCGGTCATCGGCAACGGCGTCGTCGTCGACATCGGCGTGCTGTTCGAAGAGATCGACGGCCTCGAGGCGCGCGGCGTCGACACCTCGGCCCTGCAGGTCAGCGCGAGCGCGCACGTGATCCCCGAGTACAACAAGGTCCTCGACAAGGTCACCGAGCGGTTCCTCGGCTCGCGCAAGATCGGCACGACCGGGCGCGGCATCGGCCCGACGTACGCCGACAAGATGAACCGTCTGGGCATCCGCGTGCAGGACCTCTTCGACGAGAAGATCCTCACCCAGAAGGTCGAGGGTGCGCTGGAGCTGAAGAACCAGATCCTCACCAAGGTCTACAACCGCCGCGCCGTGACGGTCGAGGAGGTCGTCGAGGAGCTGCGGGGGTACGCCGACCGGCTCGCGCCGTACGTCACCGACACCACCTTGGTGCTCGATCGCGCGATCGCCGACGGCAAGACGGTGCTCCTCGAGGCGGGACAGGCGACGATGCTCGACGTCGACCACGGGACGTACCCGTTCGTCACGTCGTCGTCGGCGACCTCCGGGGGCGCGGCGACCGGCTCGGGTATCGCCCCGACGCGCATCGAGCGGGTCATCGGCATCGTCAAGGCCTACACGACGCGTGTGGGCGAGGGCCCGTTCCCGACCGAGCTGCTCGACGCGTCCGGCGACTTCCTGCGCGAGCAGGGCGGCGAGTTCGGCACGACGACGGGTCGGCCGCGTCGCTGCGGTTGGTACGACTCCGTCGTCGCCCGCTACGCCGCGCGGATCAACGGCGTCACCGACTTCGTCCTCACGAAGCTCGACGTGCTCACCGGCCTGGAGACCGTCCCGGTCTGCGTCGCGTACGACGTCGACGGCGTGCGTCACGACGAGATGCCGGTCGACCAGTCCGACTTCCACCACGCGGTGCCCGTGTACGAGGAGCTGCCGGGCTGGCCCGAGGACATCTCGGGGGCACGGACGTTCGAGGAGCTGCCGGCCAACGCGCAGGCGTACGTGCGTCGCGTCGAGGAGCTGTCGGGCGCGCGCATGTCCGTCATCGGTGTGGGCCCCGGCCGTGACCAGGCGATCGTCTGCCACGACCTGCTCTGAGGGTCACCGCGTCAGCGGGACGGGCGGCGCTCCGGTCCCGCTGACGCGGTAGCCGCCCCACGGGTTGCGCTCTCCGAGCCGTGCGGTCACCTCGGTGCCGCCGGGCGCCCGTACGCCGATCGGCTTGCGCCCGACCTTGGTGGCGAGCGCGGTGAGCGCGTCGGCGGGCTCGAGTCGCCCGGTCCAGTGGTACGCGCCGTCGATCGGCTGCATCACGCCGGACAACGTCCCCCGTGCGGCGACGACCTCGTCTCCCGCGACCAGCTCGAGCGTCCCGACGTACGTGGCCTCGTCCTGCTCCTCCGCGTCGCTCACGCCGTCTCCGGAACCGCGTCGAGCAGGCCTGCGCGCTTCCACAGCAGGCGGCTCGGGCCGGTGATCATGCCGATCTCCTCCAGCGTCGCGCGTACGCGTCGGGCCGCCCAGGTGCGGGTCGCTCGCGCGTACGGGTTGGTGCGGGCCACGCGCACCGCCGTCCGCATGTCGAGTCCGGCATCGCGATAGACGTGGGGGTGGACCAGGCCACGCGAGGCGAGGAACGCCGACGTGGCGATCGCGAGCTTGGACCACTCGCGGGTGACACGGCCCTGACCTTCGTACTCGAGGGCCGCCTCCTCGCGCGCGAACCGCATGTGCCGCGCTTCTTCGACGACATGGACGTGCGAGACCCCGCGCACGAGCGGCTGCAGCGACTCGTCGGCAAACGCCTCGCGCTGCATCTGGTCGAGCACCTCCTCGACGAACAGCGCGGCGGCGAAGCAGGTGGCGCCGTTGGACGTGGCCTTGAGGAAGCGGCCGCCCTCGTGCATGAAGCGCACCGGCCGGTAGTACGGCGCGTCGAGCGTCGAGAGGAGCTTGCCGAACATCACCGAGTGGCGGCACTCGTCGCCGATCTCGGTGAACCCGTACTGGACGTGGGCCGTACGAGGGTCGTTGTCGTAGAGGCGCCGCACCATCATCTGCATCAGCAGCGTCTCGAACCAGATGCCCATCGAGGCGATGCTCGCGAGCTCGAGGCGCGACAGGTCGATGCGCTGGGCGCGCGACATCGAGTCCCACAGGTCGGTCCCGTACAGGGTGATCCGGTGCGGCGGCGCGAAGAACGCGTCGTCGAGCAGCGGGGCGTCCCAGTCGAGGTCGACGACGGGGTCGTACGACAGCGCGGCGGACGACCTCAGGAGCCGCTGGCCGGACTCCTCACGCTGGGCGGCGATGCGCGACTGCTGCTCGTCGGTGGTCAGCGACATGCGCGGTCTCCTTCTGGCGAGGATGTGAGCCAGGTCTCATCGGGAATGTAACACTCGCACTGGCGGATTGCGATGCGCTGGCGCGAAGACGCCACCACTAGGCTGGTCGCCCGTGAAGACCCTCGTCATCGGCACCGGCGGCCGTGAGCACGCGCTCGCGCTCGCGCTCTCCCGCGATCCGTCCGTCACCGAGGTGCATGCCGCGCCCGGCAATCCCGGCATCGAGCAGGTCGCGACCCTGCACTCTGTCGACGCACTCGACGGTGCTGCGGTGGCCGACCTCGCCGCGTCGCTCGGCGTCGACCTGGTCGTCGTCGGGCCCGAGGCTCCGCTGGTCGCGGGTGTCGCCGACGCCGTCCGTGAGCGCGGGATCGCCGTGTTCGGACCGTCCGGCGAGGCCGCGCGGCTCGAGGGGTCCAAGGCGTTCGCCAAGCAGGTCATGGCGGCTGCCGAGGTGCCGACCGCGATGGCCCACGTGTGCGAGACGGCCGACGAGGTTGCCGCCGCGCTCGACGCCTTCGGACCTCCGTACGTCGTGAAGGACGACGGGCTGGCCGCCGGCAAGGGCGTCGTGGTGACCGACGACCGCGAGGCCGCCGTCGACCACGCCGCCCAGTGCGAGCGGGTCGTGATCGAGGAGTACCTCGACGGGCCCGAGGTCTCGCTCTTCGCGCTGTGCAGCTGGAGCGAGACGGACGGCGCGACCGTCGTCCCGCTCCAGCCGGCCCAGGACTTCAAGCGCGCGTACGACGACGACGCCGGCCCGAACACCGGTGGCATGGGCGCCTACACACCGCTCCCGTGGGCGCCTGGCGACCTCGTCGACGAGGTCACCCGCCGCGTCCTCCAGCCGACGGTGGACGAGATGGCGAAGAGCGGTCGCCCGTTCACAGGCCTGCTCTACGCAGGTCTGGCGCTGACGAGCCGTGGCCTGCGGGTCGTCGAGTTCAATGCGCGCTTCGGCGATCCAGAGACGCAGGCGCTGATGGCGCTGCTCGAGTCGCCGCTCGGCGCGCTCCTCGCCGGCGCCGCCGACGGCACGCTCGCACAGGTCCCGTCACCGCGCTGGCGCGACGGGGCTGCGGTCACGGTGGTCATCGCCGCCGAGGACTACCCGGCGTCGCCGCGCAAGGGCGACGTCATCACCGGGGTCGAGGCCGCCGACGCGCTCGAGGGCGTCGACGTCATCCACGCCGGCACCGCGCGCGACGCCGACGGCAACCTCGTCACCGCCGGTGGCCGGGTGCTGACCGTGACGGCACGCGGGGACGATCTCGCCGACGCGCGCCGCCGGGCGTACGAGGCCGTGGACCTGATCCACATCGACGGCGGGTTCTCGCGTCGCGACATCGCCGCGAAGGCGGCTGCCGTCTAAGCCCTCGCGCGACGCGCGAGGGCGGGTGCACACTGGCGGACATGCCGATCACTGGAGAGTACGTCCCGAGCGCGTGGAAGATGTCGCGTGACCAGGTCGAGGGGTACGAGGCGTCCGGCGGGCGTACGCACCGCACGATCGTGGGCAAGCCCGTCGTCATCGTCACCTATCGCGGTCGCACCACGGGCAAGGTGCGCAAGACGCCGGTGATGCGGGTCGAGCACGACGGCGTCTATGCGATCGTCGCGTCGCTGGGCGGTGCCCCGCAGCACCCGCAGTGGTACGCGAGCGTCGTCGCCGACCCGCACGTGATGCTCCAGGACGGGCCCGAGCCTGCGGACTTCGTCGCGCGCGAGGTGCACGGTGACGAGAAGGCACTGTGGTGGGAGCGGGCCGTCGAGGCCTTTCCTCCGTACGCCGGCTATCAGAAGAAGACGACTCGCGAGATCCCTGTCCTCGTGCTGGAGCCCGTTACCGGTGCTTGACTGGGCAGATGTCAGTCACCGGAGAGTACGAACCGAGCCCGTCGGCACGCGTGCGCAAGCACGTGGAGGAGATGGAGACGACGGGTGTCCCGACCGGCACGCCTCTCGACAAGCCGATCGTCGTCATGACGTTCCACAGTCGTCGTTCGCACAAGGTCCACAAGACGGCCGTGATGCGGGTCGAGCACGACGGCTCCTACGCCTTGGTCGCGTCCAAGGGCGGGGCGCCACAGCACCCGGCGTGGTACCACGCGCTGACCCTGCATCCCGAGATCGACCTGCAGGACGGGACGGAGAAGCGTGCCATGCGCGTCCGCGAGCTCCACGGTGACGAGCGCCAGGAGTGGTGGAAGCGGGCGGTCGAGGCGTTTCCGCCGTACGCGGAGTACCGGCGCCGCACCGACCGCGAGATCCCCGTCCTGCTCGCCGAACCGGTGTAGGAGCGGCTCAGTCGCCGAGGAGCTCCTTGAGCGCCGTGCGGTAGCGGCGGTAGGCCGCCCGGCCGGTCGCGGTGAGCGAGTAGGACGTGCCTGACCCGCGTCCGCGTCCGCTCTTGTGCACCTTCACGTAGCCAGCGGCATCGAGCGCAGACATCTGCTTCGACAGGTCCGACTCCGTGAGGCCGAGGTGGCCAGGAGGAACCGGAACGTCACGTGGTCAGAGGAGGTCAGCACGGCCATCGCGGCCAGCCGCTTCGGCGCGTGGATCACCGGGTCGAGGTCGGCGAGGGTCAACCGAGACGCTCCTTCGCCGCCGCTGCTGCCCGGGCGTACGCGCGCTCGTACCACCACAGTCCGGCCCCCACGGTGACGAACCCGACCGCTGCGCACAACCACCACGGGGCGACGGCGACCGTGGCCGCGTTGACCGCGAGCGCGACCGCAGCCCCGACGAGATAGCTACGCCCGACGCTCCGGATCTCGAACGGCTTCTTGCCGCGCAGCGAGGGCGGCGCCTCGTGGTAGCGCTGGTACCAGCCCAGGTAGACGCCGACCAATACCGACAACCCGACGTTGCTGGCGGCGGCCCAGATGCGGTACGGGTCGTTGCCGTACGTCAGCTTCGCGAGAGCCGCGAGGGCAGCGGACGCGAGCGCGGTTGTGGGGAGGTGCCACCGGGGAGTCGGCGGAGCGTCGGTGTAGGACGCAGGTTCTGCGCGCTCGAGGTCCCGGAGCTGGTCGCGGACCTCAGAGTCACTTTCCATGACGACGAAACCTATCGCGAGCGTTCTCCACCTGCGCAAGGGAAAGCGGTGACCGTCTCGCGGCGCCACGCTGGATCGGTTCTCGTACGGGGCACCTGGGACAATGGGGCGCGTGACGACTCCGAACGTGCTCGCGCTCCGCTACGCCTCGCCCGAGATGGTCCGCATCTGGTCGCCCGAGCACAAGATCGTGCTCGAACGCCGCCTGTGGATCGCCGTCCTCGAGGCTCAGCGTGACCTTGGCATCGAGACGCCCGACGGCGTGATCGAGGCGTACGAGGGCGTCGTCGACCAGGTCGACCTCGACTCGATCGCCGCCCGTGAGCGCGTGACGCGTCACGACGTGAAGGCGCGGATCGAGGAGTTCAACGCCCTCGCCGGCCACGAGCACATCCACAAGGGCATGACCTCGCGCGACCTCACCGAGAACGTGGAGCAGCTGCAGATCCGGTCGTCCCTCCTCCTCGTGCGCGACCGTGCCGTCGCGGTGCTGGCCCGGCTGGCCGAGCGCGCGGCGGAGTTCGAGGCCCAGGTGCTCACCGGCCGCAGCCACAACGTCGCGGCCCAGACGACGACCGTCGGCAAGCGGTTCGCCACGGTCGCCGACGAGATGCTGGTGGCGTACGCCCGCGTCGAAGAACTGATCGCGCGCTACCCGCTGCGCGGCATCAAGGGCCCCGTCGGCACCGCGCAGGACCAGCTCGACCTGCTGGGCGGAGACCGAGACGCGCTCGCGACGCTCGAGCAGCGGGTCGCGGGGCACGTCGGCTTCGAGAACGTGCTCACTTCGGTGGGCCAGGTCTATCCCCGCTCGCTCGACTTCGACGTGGTGAGCGCGCTCGTCCAGCTCGTCAGCGCCCCCTCGAACCTGGCGACCACCATCCGGCTCATGGCCGGCAACGAGCTGGTCACGGAAGGCTTCAAGCCGGGTCAGGTCGGCTCGTCCGCGATGCCGCACAAGATGAACTCGCGCTCGTCCGAGCGGGTCAACGGGCTCGCGGTCGTGCTGCGCGGCCACCTGTCGATGGTCTCCGAGCTCGCCGGCGACCAGTGGAACGAGGGCGACGTCTCGGACTCCGTCGTCCGGCGGGTCGCGCTGCCGGATGCGTTCTACGCGACCGACGGGCTGTTCGAGACGTTCCTGACGGTGCTCGACGAGTTCGGTGCGTTCCCGGCGGTGATCGCGCGCGAGCTCGACCGCTACCTGCCGTTCCTCGCGACCACCAAGATGCTGATGGCGGCGGTCCGTCACGGCGTCGGACGCGAGGAGGCGCACGAGGCGATCAAGGAGCACGCGGTCGCCGTCGCGCTGGAGATGCGCGAGAAGGGGTCGACCGAGAACGAGCTGTTCGCGCGCCTCGGTGCCGACCCGCGCCTCGGGCTGACCGAGTCCGACCTCGGGACCCTGGTCGCCGAGCCGCTGACGTTCACCGGCGCCGCGGTCGCGCAGGTCGGCGCGGTCGTCGCGAAGGTCGCCGCAGTGGTCGAGCAGCACCCGGAGGCTGCGGCGTACTCTCCCGGCTCCATTCTCTGACAGCACCCGCACGGACGTCGAGGCACTCCGACCGATATCTGGTCGGAATGCCTCGTCGTCCTGCAGGGTCGCGCGTCAGCTGCTGGCGCGCATCGCCTTCGCCCCGATGACGAGCCCGACGACGCAGGTGATCGCGGCGGCGACCGCACCGGCGACCGCGTCGCCGTCCCAGGTGCCTGCGATCAGGGCGCGCTCGGCGTCGACGACGTAGGTCAGCGGGTTGATCTTCGAGGCCACCTCGAGCCATCCCGGAGCCCCCTGGAGCGGCAGGAGGATCCCGGCGAGCAGCATCAGCGGGAACAGCAGGGTCTGCTGCACACCCCAGAACGCCCACTGGTTCTCCTTCACGGCAAGCGCCAGCGCATATGACAGCGCGCCGAGCCCGACGCAGAACACCGACAGCACCGCGAGACCGACGACCAGCCCGGCGACGTCGGGACGGAAGCCGAACGGCACCGCGACGCCGACGATGACCAGCGCCTGCACGATCGTCGGGACGATCTCCTTCAGCGCGCGCCCGATCATCAGCGACGAGCGCGAGAGCGGGCTGACGAGCGTGCGCTCGTGCGAGCCGGTCTGCATCTCGAACTGCAGGTTGGCCCCGGTCGTGGACGTGCCGAACAACGACAGCATCACGATCACGCCCGGCACGAACCACTGCAGTGTGTCGGCCGTCGACTGACCCGACGACGCGACGAGCAGCGGCGTGAACAGTCCGAGGAAGAACAAGGGCTGGATGATCCCGAAGACGACCGAGAACGGGTCTCGGACGACGGGGCGCAGCTCGCGGCCGAAGACGAGCCCGATGTTGTGGAGCTGGCTGGTCGGTCGGCTCGTCGGCGCCGGTGCTGTGGCCGTACGGGTGGGGGTGTCGAGGGCGGTCATGCCGCCACCTCCTCGGTGATGTCGGTGGTCAGGTCGGTACGAAGGTCCGTGCGGCCCTCGCGCAGGCTGCGGCCCGTGAGCGCGAGGAAGACGTCGTCGAGCGTCGGGCGCGCCACCTCGATCGTCGACGGCGCGATGCCTGACGCAGCGAGGTCGGTGACAAGCCCGCTCACGAGCCCGGCGCCTCCGGTGGCCTGGACATCGACCGCGGTGCCGTCGTGCGCGACCTGTGCGGCCGGGTGCGCGGCGATCGCCCGCCGTGCGGCACGCGCTGCCGCGTCGCGGCTCTCGAACGTCATCGCGATGCGGTCGCCCGCGTGGCGCGACTTGAGGGCCGCGGGGGAGTCGTCGGCGACGACCTTCCCGTCGTCGATGACCACGATGCGCTCGGCGAGGCTGTCGGCCTCTTCGAGGTAGTGCGTCGTGAGCACGACGGTCGCCCCGTGCTTGTGTCGCAGGTCCACGACGTGCTGCTGGAGGTTCGCGCGGTTCTGCGGGTCGAGCCCGGTCGACGGCTCGTCGAGGAAGAGCAGCCCCGGCGAGTGGATGAGGCCCATCGCGATGTCGAGCCGGCGCCGTTGCCCGCCCGAGAGCGTCATGACCTTCTGCGTCGCCTGGTCGGTGAGCCCGAGCGACTCGAGCATCTCGTCGGCGCGGGTCCGTGCCTCGGCGCGCGACAGTCCGTACGCCCGCCCGCTGACGACGAGCTCGTCGATCACGCGCTGCGCGTGGCCGGCGCTGTTGCCCTGGCCGATGTAGCCGATCGCCCGACGGACGGCGTGCTGGTCGCTCGTCACGTCGAACCCGGCGACGCGGGCGGACCCTGAGGTCGGGGCGAGCAGCGTCGTGAGCATGCGCAGCGTGGTCGACTTGCCCGCGCCGTTCGGCCCGAGCAGCGCGACCATCTCACCCGCCGCGATGTGGAGGTCGAGGTCCTTGACCGCGGTGACGGTCTTCTTGCCGGAACGGAACTCCTTGGTGAGTCCCTGTGTCTCGATCATCGTGTCCATGGCCTTACTGTCTCGTGGCTTCCGGACAGGTTCTGTCCTGATTGGTGCCCTAGGCTGAGAAACATGGCCGGATCGAGTGAACGCATGCTGCGGCTGCTGTCTCTGCTGCAGACCCACCGCTACTGGACGGGCCCCGTGCTGGCCGACAAGCTCGACGTCAGCGAGCGCACGCTGCGCCGCGACGTCGATCGGCTGCGCGGGCTCGGCTACCCCGTGGACGCGACGCGAGGGGCGGCCGGTGGCTACCAGCTCCAGGCCGGCGCGTCGCTGCCTCCACTGCTGGTCGCGGACGACGAGGCGGTCGCCATCGCGGTCGGACTGCAGTCGTCGGCCGGCACGGGGGCGAGCGCGTTCGACGACGCCGCCGTCCGCGCGCTGAGCAAGATCGTCCAGGTGATGCCGCCGCGGCTGCGTCGCCGGGTGAAGGCGCTGCAGGACTACACCGACCGAGGCCCGATGTACGGCCCGTCGGTCGACGCGGTGCTGCTGTCGGTGCTCGCCCAGACCTGTCGCGACGACGAGCGCCTCGAGCTCGTCTACCACCGCGCCGACGGCGAGCGGACCCGTCGTACGGTCGAGCCCCACCGGCTTGTCTCGCTCGGTCGCCGCTGGTACCTCGTGGCCTACGACCTCGGGCGAAGCGACTGGCGTACGTTCCGCGTCGACCGGATGTCCGAGCCGCGAGCCACCGGCGTGCGGTTCCGTCAGCGCGAGCTGCCCGCGCCGGACGCGGCGACGTTCGTCAACGAGAAGATCGCCGCGCTGCGACCGACGACCGACGTGTCGTTCCTCGTCCACGCGCCGGCGGACAAGGTCGCACGGGTCGTCCGCTGGTGGGGGACGGTCGAGGCCGACGGCGACGAGCGGTGCTGCGTGACGATGAGCGTGGACACCTTCGACTGGGTGGTGTTCACCCTTGCCTCGGTCGGTGCCCCGTACGAGCAGGTCGAGCCACCGGCGCTTGTCGAGCACCTGCAGCGCGCGGGTGCACTGCTCTCCGGCGCCGGCTGATCTCGACCACCGCTCGAGCGCGCGCCGAGGTGGCGTCTGCGCTACCCCTGGACGGGCCCACGGGGTAGGGATTTCGTGCCACCGCCGCGATGAACTGGAGACATGAACGTCCCCCGTACGCCAGTACTGCCCGAGCCCGATCACGTCCGTCACCGTGGAGTGCGGTGGTTCCTCGCGTTGGCCTTCCTGGGTGCGTGGGTGCCCTGGCTGGTGGTCCATCTGGCCGGCGGTTCGATGGATGATCCGGTGATCCAGCTCGCGACCGCCGCGTTCGTGCCGGCGATCGCGGCGTGCGTGGTCCGGCAGTGGGTAACCCGTCAAGGCTTCGCTGACTCCGGGCTCCGTCTGCACCTACGCACGTCGTGGCGGCACGTCCTGATCGCGATCACGATGCCGTGGGGTGTGGTGCTCGCGGCCGTCGCCGTCGCGATGCTCGCCGGATGGTCGCCGGCGTCGGTCGACCTGAGCGCGACGTCATGGGCCTACCTGGCAGCAGGTCCGCTGGTGTGCCTGCTTGCGGCGCCTCTCTTCTGGGGTGAGGAGTACGGCTGGACCGCCTATCTCCGAGATCGTCTCGTCCCGGGGCGGCCCGTCGCGACCACCTTCCTCACGGGACTGGTGTGGGGCGTGTGGCACTGGCCGCTGCCCTGGGTCGGCTACCTCGGCGGGACCACCACCCCTGCCGACGCCGTGTGGGCCATGGTCTTGTGGGTGCCCCTGAGCATCCTGCTCGAGTTCGTCATCGGATGGCTGTGGTCCGAGACCGGCTCGGTGTGGCCCGGCGCGATGCTGCACGCCGGCGGCAACCTCGTCGCCTCGCAGGGTCTGTCCCTCGTGCTCGGTGACGCGTTCGGGCCGACCGGGTCGATGCTCCTGCTGTGCGCCGGGCTGACCCCGTTCGTGGCGGTGATCGTGCTGAGCGGGCACACCGCCGGTCCTCGACACGCTCGCCGCGGGCTGGCAAGGTAAGCGCACGCTTAGCCTCGTCCCTCAGGAGCCCCCATGGCCGAGATCCACGGCACGTACGACGACCGCTTCCAGCCGCTGATCGACGAGCTCGCACGTCGCTTCGATGTCGGCGACGAGGTGGGCGCCTCGCTTGCGGTCGTCCAGGACGGCCGTACGGTCGTGGACGTCTGGGGAGGCCATGCCGACGCCGAGCGGACGACGCCGTGGAGCGAGGACACCGTCACCAACGTCTGGTCGTGCACCAAGACGGTCACCGCGCTGGCCGCCCTCGTCCTGCACGACCGCGGGTTGATCGACGTGTACGAGAAGGTCGCCACGTACTGGCCCGAGTTCGCCGCCAACGGCAAGGCTGACGTCGAGGTGCGCCATCTGCTCGCGCACATGTCCGGCGTCCCGGCGATGGACCAGCCGTGCACGGTCGACGACCTGTTCGACGCCGAGAGCGCTGCCGCGCGGTTCGCGGCGCAGGAGCCGTGGTGGGAGCCGGGGACGGCGTCGGGCTATCACGCGATCAACTACGGGCATCTGATCGGTGAGGTCGTCCGTCGCGTGACGGGCCAGAGCCTGAAGGAGTTCGTCGCCGCCGAGGTCGCTGGCCCGCTCGGCGCCGACTTCACGATCGGCCTGCCAGCGGACGCGTACGACCGAGTCAGCCCGATCATCGCGCCTACGGGTGTCGAGATGCCGCCGGGTGTGGAGCCGGGCCCGCTGGCGCTCCGTACGCTCGGCGGGCCCCCGCTGCATGCGACGGTCGTCCTCACCGACGAGTGGCGCAGCGCCGACATCGGCGGCGCGAACGGCCACGGCAACGCCCGCTCGCTGGCGACGATCCAGTCGACCGTCAGCAACGGCGGCGTCGCGGGCGGACGCACGTTCCTCTCTGACGAGACGATCGCGCTGATCTTCGACGAGCAGGCGTCCGGGCCAGACCTCGTGCTCGGCGCGCCGCTGCGCTGGGGGATCGGCTATGCGCTCGTCGACCCGGTCACTCAGCCCTACCTCCCCGAGGGCCGGATCTGCCACTGGGGCGGCTGGGGCGGGTCATACGTCGTCAACGACCTCGACCGACAGATGACCGCGACCTACGTGATGAACAGGATGGGCAACGGCCTGCTCGGCTCGCACCGCGGCGCGGGATATCTGCGCGCGCTGTACGGGTGCGTGGACGCCTAATCACCTGGGCGGGCCGTCGTCGATCCGTCCGTCGCGCATCGCGAGGTGCATGCCGGTGAAGCGCGAACGCATCCGCCGGTCGTGCGTGACGACCACGAGTGCGCCCTCGTACGCGGCCAGCGCCTCCTCCAGGTCCTCCACCAGTGCGGGGGACAGGTGGTTGGTCGGCTCGTCGAGCAGCAGCAGGTCGAGGGGCTGACTGACCAGGCGGGCCAGCTCGATCCGGCGCCGCTGCCCGTACGACAGCACGTCGACGCGTTTCTGCAGATCCCCCGGCTCGAACAGCCCGAGCGACAGCATCGCCTCCGCGTGCTCGTCCGCAGGGCCCGGCCGCCCGTACGCGAAGGCCTGGAGCACGGTGGTCCCCGGCGGCCACGGCGCCTCGTCCTGGCGAAGGTGACCGACCGTGCCCGGGACCCGGACGCTGCCGGCGTCGGGGCGCAGCTCGCCGGCGAGGACACGGACCAGCGTGGTCTTGCCGGCGCCGTTGGGACCGGTCACGAGCACGCGGCCCCCGGCCGGGATCACCAGCGACGGCACGTCGAGCCGCTCGCCGACCCGCACGTCGGCGAGTCGGGCTGCCGGCTCGTGCGACCCGCCGTCGCCGGTCGCGATCCGCGCGGCGAGGGTGAGCGGGTCTGGCGGCGGAGCCAGCGGCGCCGCTCGCAGCCGCTCGGCACGCTGCTTCGCGTTGCGGATGCGGACCATGGCGCCGTGGCCGCGACCGCGCGTCCGGAACCCGCTGTGTCCGAACACGCTCAGCGGCAGCTTGCGCGGGATCGCATCCAGCCGGGCGACGTTCGAGGCGGCGAGCCGCTCGTTGCGGACGAGCTCGTCGCGCCAGGCCTCGTACTCCTGCAGGCGTCGCCGGCGCTCGGCGGCCTTCGCCGTGAGGTAGCCGTCGTACCCGTTGCCGAACCGCGCGACCCGGCCGCCGTCGATCTCGAGGACGGTCGTGGTGAGCCGTTCGAGGAACACGCGGTCGTGGGTGACGACCACGACCGTCCCGGAGTGGCGCAGCAGGTGGTCCTCCAGCCAGCCGATCGCCGCGTCGTCGAGGTCGTTGGTCGGCTCGTCGAGCAGGAGCAGCTCCGGCTGCGAGGCTAGGGTCGCAGCCAGCGCCAGCCGCGCGCGCTCGCCTCCGGACAGCGTGCCGAGCGGCCGCGCCGGATCCAGGTCGGGCAGGCCGAGCCCGTGCAGCGCGATGCCCACCCGGACGTCGGCCTCGTACCCGCCGCGCGCTTCGTACCGTGCGGTGAGGGTGGCGTAGGTCGCGGCGACGGAGGAGGAGGCGAACCGCTCCGGCGGCTCGCGGGTGAGGGCGTCCTCGAGCGCGTGCATCGCGGACTCGAGAGTGCGTAGGTCGGCGAGTGCGAGGTCGACGGCGTCCCGCACGGTGGCCTCCGGCGGGAGGTCGAGCGCCTGAGCGAGGTAGCCGATGCCGCCCGGTGCGCGGACGGTGACCTCGCCGTCGTCGGGGTGTTCGTGGCCCGCGAGGAGGCGGAGCAGTGTGGACTTTCCCGAGCCGTTGTCGCCGACGACGCCGACCTTTTCGCCGGGCTTGACCGTCAGGGAGACGCGGTCGATCACGCGGCGCTCGTCGTAGGTCTTGGAGACGTCGTGGAGGGCGAGCTGGGAGTGCGGTGAGGTGTGCAGCGGTACTCCTGCGGTCGGGTGAAGCGAGACGGTTCGTCTCGCTTCCTTGACTCTAAGGCGCGTTCGGTCGCCACGTCAAGACGGACCGTCTCGTCTAGTCACTTGCTAGGGTGGAGCCCATGCCGACCCAGCGTCCGAAGTCGACCTCTACCGCCCACGCGTCCCGCCGCAGCGAGTCCTCGCGGCGCGCGATCCTCACGGCCGCGTTCGACCTCGTGCAGGAGGTCGGCTACTCCGGGCTGAGCATCGAGGGCATCGCCTCGCGAGCCGGCGTCGGCAAGCAGACGATCTATCGCTGGTGGCCGTCCAAGGGCGCGGTGCTCTTCGACGCGTTCCTGATGCTCAGCGAGGGCGACGACGGTGACCCGGCGCTTCCCGACACCGGCGACCTGCGGGCCGACCTCGCCCTGGTGCTGCGTGCGACCGTCGACGAGCTCAACGACCCGCGGTACGACGTCCCGATGCGGGCGCTGATGCTGGAGATCGCGCGCGATCCCGCCCTCGCCGCCACCTACGCCGAGCGCCTGGGCGAGCCGATGAGCGCGCTCAAGAAGGAGCGCCTGCGCAGTGCCCAGCGCGCCGGCGAGCTGCGCGACGACCTCGACCTGGACGTGGTCGTCGACCTCGTGTGGAGCCCGCTGTTCAGTCGCTGGCTCCAACGCAGCGGGCCGCTCACCCACGCGTACGCCGACGGCGTCGTCGCCACCGCGCTCGACGGTCTGCGGCCTCGTCTACGCTGAGCGCGTGAGCGAGCCGTACGACATCCCCGGAGCCACCCACGTCTACTCCGGCAAGGTCCGCGACCTGTACGACCTGGCCGACGGCAACCTGCTGATGGTCGCCAGCGACCGGATCTCCGCGTACGACCATGCGCTCGACCCACCGATCCCCGACAAGGGGGAGATCCTCACCCGCATGTCGCTGTGGTGGTTCGACCAGCTGAGCGACGTCGCCCCCAACCACGTGGTGTCGACCGGCGTCCCCGATGTGGTCGCCGGGCGCGGCATCGAGGTCGAGCGGCTCGACATGGTGCAGGTCGAGTGCATCGCCCGTGGCTACCTCACCGGCTCCGGCCTCTCCGACTACCGCGCGACGGGCGTCGTCTCCGGCATCGCGCTCCCGGACGGCCTGACCGACGGCTCGCAGCTGCCCGAGCCGATCTTCACGCCGAGCACGAAGGCCGCGTACGGGGGCCACGACGAGCCCATCTCGTACGAGCAGGTCGTGGACCTGGTCGGTGAGGGCCTGGCCGCGAAGCTGCGCGACCTCACGCTGGAGGTGTACGTGCGTGGCGAGGCGCTCGCGCGCGAACGCGGCATCATCGTCGCCGACACCAAGATCGAGATCGGCCTGCGACCCGACGGCACGCTCGTGCTCGCCGACGAGCTGCTCACGCCCGACTCGTCACGCTTCTGGCCCGCCGACCAGTGGGAGCCCGGCCACCCGCAGTCCTCGTACGACAAGCAGTTCGTCCGCGACTGGCTGACGTCCCCGGCGTCCGGGTGGGACCGCGCGTCCGACACGCCTCCACCGCGCCTGCCCGATGAGATCGTCGAGCGGACCCGTGCGCGCTACGTGGAGGCGTACGAGACGCTCACCGGTTCCACGTTCTGAGACTGGCTGCCCGACCCAGCGTGACGTGCATCATGTGTCGCGTGTCACTCTTGGGCCGAACGTACTCGTCAGTAGCCGTGCGCTCTGACCGACCCCCCAGAACAGGAGCACCTGCGGTGAGCAACCTGGCTTCCTTCCTCGAGAACTCTGCCGCCCAGTACCCCGAGCGGACCGCGATCGTCTTCGGTGACAAGCGCTTCAGCTACGCGCAGGTCGACGGCGCCGCCAACCAGGTCGCCAACCTGCTGGCGTCCCGCGGGATCGGGCACGGCGACAAGGTCGCTCTCGCGGCACCGAACGTCCCGTACTTCTCGATCGTCTACTACGGCATCCTCAAGACCGGTGCCACCGTCGTTCCGCTGAACGTGCTCAACAAGGCGCGTGAGGTCACGTACTACCTCGACGACTCCGACGCACGCGCCCTCTTCGCGTTCGAGGGCACCGCCGACCTGCCGATCGGCGCGGAGGCCTGGAAGGGCTTCAACGACGCCGACGAGTGCGACAACTTCTTCCTCATCACGATCGACCCGACGGCCCCATCGCCGATCGAGGGTGCCGAGACGTTCGCCTCCGCCGTCGCGAACCAGCCCCTCACGTTCGACTCGGTCGAGACGGCCGACGACGACACCGCGGTCATCCTCTACACCAGCGGGACGACCGGGCAGCCCAAGGGCGCCGAGCTGACCCATGAGAACATGCGGAGCAACGCCCTCGTCGGCGACCGCCTCTTCGGTGCGGACGCCACTCACCCCGACACGTACCTGTGCGTGCTGCCGCTGTTCCACTCGTTCGGCCAGACGGTGATCCAGAACGGCGCCTTCGCGTACGGCGGCACGATCGTGATGCTGCCCCGCTTCGAGCCGAACGCCGCGCTGCAGCTGCTCGTGGGCGAGAAGGTCAGCTTCTTCGCCGGTGTTCCCACGATGTACTGGGCCCTGCTCGGTGCGCTCGAGGGCAGCGGCATCGAGGCGCAGCAGATCGCCGACAACCTCCGAATCGCGGCCGCCGGCGGTTCGTCGTTGCCGGTCGAGATCATCAGGGAGTTCAAGTCGCGCTTCGGCATCGACATCCGCGAGGGGTACGGCCTGTCGGAGACCTCGCCGGTCGCCAGCTTCGCCCCGCCCGGTGAGGAGCCGCGTCCGGGCTCGATCGGCACCCCGATCCCCGATGTCGAGATGAAGCTCATCGACCCGGACTGGGCCGAGGTCACCGAGCTCGGCGAGATCGGCGAGATCGCGATCAAGGGCCCGAACATCATGAAGGGCTACTACGACCGCCCGGAGGCAACCGCCGAGGTCATCAAGGACGGCTGGTTCCGGTCGGGCGACCTTGCCCGCAAGGACGAGGACGGCTTCTACTACATCGTCGACCGCGCCAAGGACATGATCATCCGCGGCGGCTTCAACGTGTACCCGCGCGAGCTGGAGGAGGTGCTGATGACCCACCCGGCGGTGTCGCTGGTCGCGGTCATCGGCGTCCCCCACGACAGCCACGGCGAGGAGGTCAAGGCCGTCGTCATCAAGAACGCCGGTGACGAGACCACCGAGGAGGAGCTGGTCGCCTGGGCCAAGGAGCAGATGGCGGCGTACAAGTACCCGCGCGTCGTCGAGTTCCGTGACGAGCTCCCGATGACGGCCACCGGCAAGATCCTCAAGCGCGAGATCTGACGCCCTCCCGTCCCGTCCCCGATTTGGGCACTTCTCCACCCTTCCCGCCGGGGTGCTCGGTGGGAAACCGCCCGAATCGGGGACGGGACGGCGGCCGGTAGACTGGCCCGGAATCCCGTCCCGCCTCCCAAGGAGTGCCACCGTGGCTCGTGTCGTCGTCGACGTCATGCCCAAGCCGGAGATCCTCGACCCCCAGGGCAAGGCCGTCCACGGCGCGCTCGACCGGCTCGGCTTCGGCGGAGTCGCCGACGTCCGCCAGGGCAAGCGCTTCGAGCTCGAGGTCGAGGGCGAGATCACCGAGGAGCGCCTCGCCGAGATCCGTACGCTCGCTGAGACCCTGCTCTCCAACCCTGTCATCGAGGACTTTGCGGTCCGCATCGAGCAGCCCGTCTCCGAGGCCGGGCTCGACGCATGAGGGTCGGCGTCGTCACCTTCCCGGGGTCGCTCGACGACATCGACGCCCAGCGGGCCGTACGCCTCGCCGGTGCCGAGCCAGTCGCGCTCTGGCACGGCGACCACGACCTCAAGTCGGTCGACGCGGTCGTGCTGCCGGGCGGCTTCTCGTACGGCGACTACCTGCGCTGCGGGGCGATCGCGCGCTTCGCCCCGGTGATGAGCGAGGTCGTGGACGCCGCGAACGGCGGCATGCCCGTCCTCGGCATCTGCAACGGCTTCCAGATCCTGTGCGAGTCCCACCTGCTCCCGGGTGCACTGATCCGCAACGACCACCGCAAGTTCGTCTGCCGTGACCAGCGCCTGCGCATCGACAACGCCGCGACTGCGTGGACCAGCGGGTACGAGGCGGGCGACGAGATCGTGATCCCGCTCAAGAACGGCGAGGGTGGCTTCGTCGCCGACGACTTCACCCTGGACCTTCTCGAGGGGGAGGGGCGCGTCGTCGCCCGCTACCTCGACGACAACCCGAACGGCTCGATGCGCGACATCGCCGGCATCACCAACGAGCGCGGCAACGTCGTCGGTCTCATGCCGCACCCCGAGCACGCTGTCGAAGAGCTCTGCGGCCCCGGGACGGACGGCCTCCCGTTCTTCACCTCGGTGCTCAGCGCGCTGGTGAACGGCTGACCAGGAAGGCCCACACGCCTGCGCCGAGCGCGAGCGAGACCGACGCGCCGCGCAGGTCCGGGGCGAGCAGCATCGGCGTTGTCGTCAGCAGCAGCACGTCGAACCCCGCGATCACGCTCCCGTAGAGGTTCGTCGGGATCGCGCCCGCCGGTGTCGCGATGAGTGGCTTGCTGTAGTCGGGGGGACGTCGCGTCACCCAGCGCACCCCCGAGGCCGCGACGGCGACGCCTACTGCGAGCCCGCACAGCAGCGCAGCCTCACGGTCCGCTGCGACGTCCCGGCGCATCGCCGCCGCTGTCGCCATCCCGTACGCCAGTGCCGCCACCGTCGGCACCGCCGCCGTCGCCGCCTGGGCGACCGCGCTCGAGAACGGCATCGCGCGGGCGAGCGAGGGGCCGCGCGCCATCACCCGCAGGCCGCTCAGCAGCGGCAGGCACGCAACGAATCCGGCAGTCGCGGCCACGAGCACGACGAACCGTCCCGCACCGGCAGTGGCCGCCGCGTACGGGACCGCTGCCGTCGCCGCCAGCACCACGAGCCGCTGCGGGCTGCGACGCAGCCGCAGGACGTCGCTCCCCACGAGCGCGAGCGCGCCGCCGGGTCCACCTCGGCGGGCGCGTACGCTGCCGCGCCCCTTCCAGCGGTGCGAGAGGACGACGTCGTACGCGAGGGCGAGGTCGAGGGTCGCGAGTGCACCCGACAGTCCGGGGGTCAGCTCCCCGCCGGTGACGACGTCGCGGTGACGCAGCCGGCCCAGCCGCCGCCAGGCCGCCGTACCGGCGAGGACGGCTGCGGCCGCCGCCACAACCACGGCGACGGCCGATGCCGGGTGATCCGCCGCGGGCAGCGGCATCCGGGGAGCTTCGCCGACGGCGATCGACAGGACTGCGCACCACAGCACGACGACGAGCACCCACTGCGACGCCGTGGCCAGCGCGCGTCGGTCCTGCTCCTGGGCGTACGCGGCCGCTGCCGCGGTCGCAGTCGCGAGCAGGGACGTTGCGGCGGCGAACGCGACGGCGGAGGTGAGGGCGGTCCCGGCCAGCACCACGCCGACACCCACCGTCGCGAGCGTCACGACGGTGGCAGCAAGCAGGATCTGCGTGAGCCGTGGCCGCAGGAGCGAGGCGCGGTCGAGCGGGCTCGACAGGAGCCACGAGCCGTCGGCCGGCGTCACGTACACCGGACCGAACAGTCGGGCCACGATGAGGATCGTGACCAGGCAGCCGCCAGCGACGAGCCAGGGCGCGAGGCTGCGGGCGTCGCGGCACGCCGCCGAGGCGCAGAGCTGATCGGTGACGCCACCGACCTGGACGACCGCGTTGACGAACATCCCGCCGAGCATGATCGTCGCGAACACGGCGACGTAGGCGTCCTGAAGCGCGTCGACCAGCCGGACGGACGCGCGCCCTCGTCTCCAGTGGCGGATCTCGGCGCGCAGTGCACGGAGCTCGTGAGTGCTCAGCGCGGGGCCCCGAGAGTGATCACGCGGTCGGCGACGGCGTCGACGAGGCTCGGCTCGTGGCTGGCCATGAGGATCGCGGTGCCCGCGGCCTTCTCACGCTGGAGGCGCTCTGCGAGCCACGCGACGCCCTCGACGTCGAGCCGCTGCTCGGGCTCGTCGAGGATCAGCAGCCGGCGCGGCCGTACCAGCGCGCTGGCCAGGGCGAGCCGCCGACGCTGACCGGAGGACAGGGAGCCGGGCAGCTGGCTCGCCTGCGCCACCAACCCGACGTCACGCAGCACGTCGTCGACGACCGTCTCGGCATCGCTGACGCGATGGGCCCGTGCGAACAGGTCAAGGTGTTCGACGACGCTGAGGTCGGGGAAGTAGTCGAGGTCGTCCATCACGATCGCGAGCGCGGCGCGGACCCGCGCCGCTCGCTCGTCGAGCGGCGCGCCGTCCAGCGTGACCGTGCCCTCGGTCGGTGCGTCGGCACCGGTCACGCACCGCAGCACGGTGGACTTGCCGCTGCCGTTGCTGCCGACCAGCGCGACCGCCTGCCCGGCGTCGACGTCGAGGTCGAGACCGCTCACGACGTCGACCTCGGCATACCGCCGTCGCAGACCTCGTACCTCCAGGAGCGCCACGGCGCTCAGTATGGTGGACGCCATGATTGAGGACACTCGCAGCATCGAGGTCGTCGACAACGCCGAGGACCAGCGGTACGACCTCCTGGTCGACGGTGAGCTCGCCGGCACGATCGTCTACCGGGACCCCCGAGCCGGCGTGAGGCAGCTCGTCCACACGGAGGTGCGCCCAGAGCTGAGCGGGCAGGGGCTCGCCTCGATCATCGCGAGAGCGGCCCTCGACGACGCCCGTGCCAAGGGCCTGAAGGTCGTCCCGACGTGCCCGTACGTGGCCTCGTACGTGCAGAAGCACACCGAGTACGCGGACCTCGTCGTCGAGCGTTGAGGTCCGCCCGGCCCTTCGAGTAGCGCCTCGCCCTGTCTCGGGTGAGGATCGAGTGACCCCCCACGATGTAGGAGATTCCGAGCTCGGGGAGGGTCCGCTCGATGGTCGCCAAGCTTGTGACGTGGTCGGTCACCCTGTCAGCGATCGCCGCGCTCAGTTTCGTCGGTGGTGCGGGCCAAGGTCCGGCCGACGAGCCCGGCGAGAGCCTCGAGAGGATGCTCGTGGCGATGGCCAACCGCGAGTACGAGGACGCGTGCCGGCTCACCGCGCAGGACGGCGTCCCGGTCGACGGCGACGCGCTCACCGAGTGCGTCAGGACGATGCGCGTATACGCCGAGGGCCTACGCCCCGGTGCCATCCAGGTGCTGCGACAGGCTTCCGTTCCGGACGTCCCAGCGAAGGGGACGCACGTCGAGATCCCGGGCGAGCGGATCGCCGGGATCACGCAGCCGTTCGACGAGGGCTTCTTCGAGCTCGTACGGATCGACGACCGCTGGTACGTGGTGGTGACGACCTCGTGACCGGCACCGCGCCGCGTCACCGAGAGCAGCCCTTCCCGCGCCCCATGGCGATGCTCGCCGCGCTCGTCGCCGGCGTCGCGCTGGCCGCGGTCGCGAGCCTGACGACGAGCCTCGGGACGATCGGTGCGAGCGGCTCGCACGCACAGGCGGCCGGGGCACCCGCCCCGACGACGCCCGAGCGCAGCGTCGAGACGATGCTGCACGCGCTCGGCGAGGGTGACGTGGGAGCCGCCTGCTCCGTTGCCGCGCCTGACGGCTTCCCGATCCGTACGGGGACGGCATTGCAGCGCTGCGAGGACGGGCTCGGGCGGCTTCTGGACGACCTCGAACCCCGTGAGCTGAGCGCGTACCGCGAGGTCGTGGTTCGGGGTGCCCTCGTCGAGGGAGACGGTGCGACGGTCGAGCCTCGCCACCTCGCGCACGCGCCGGTCGCGATGCACAACGCGGTGTTCGTCCTCGTCCGCGCAGGAGGCGCGTGGTTCGTCGTGGTGTGACACGCTCGTCGCCTCCGAGACGGCGTTGGTCCATGCTGGGGGGCGTGTTCGTCCGCGCGCCCCGCCTCCCCAAGAGCGTCAGCCTCCTCGGCCCTGCCTTCGTGGCGGCCGTGGCCTACGTCGACCCGGGCAACGTCGCGACCAACGTCACCGCTGGCGCGACCTTCGGATACACACTGGTGTGGGTGGTCGTCCTTGCCAACGCGATGGCGGTGATCGTCCAGTACCTCTCCGCCAAGCTCGGCATCGTGACCGGGCAGTCGCTGGCCACGCACATGGGCGAGACGCTGCCGCGCCCGGCCCGTCTCGCGTACTGGCTGCAGGCCGAGGGCGTCGCGATCGCCACCGACGTCGCCGAGGTCGTCGGCGGCGCGGTCGCGCTGTCGCTGCTGTTCGACCTGCCGTTGCTGATCGGGGCGGTCGTCACGGTCGTCGTCTCGATGGTCGTCCTGCGCATCGGCGACCGGTTCGGGCAGAGCGTCCTCGAGCGCGTGGTCATCGGGTTCCTGCTCCTCATCGCGGCCGGGTTCACCGCCGGCCTCTTCGTGGCGCCACCGGACGCCGGTGCCGTCGCCGAGGGTCTCGTCCCCCGTTTCGAGGGGACGGAGAGTCTGCTCCTGTCGTCGGCGATCATCGGTGCGACCGTGATGCCGCACGTCATCTATCTCCACTCCGGTCTGACCGCGGGTCGGCTCGGTGTCCGCGGCCAGCGCCGGACGGTTGCCGAGCTGCTCGGCGCGACGCGCATCGACGTCGGCGTCGCGCTGCTGGTGGCCGGCACCCTCAACCTGGCGCTCCTGCTCACCGCCGCGACGAGCCTGGCCGGCAAGGAGGGCACCGACACGCTCGACGGCGTGCACGCGCTGATGAGCTCCGAGCTGGGCACCGGCGTCGCGCTCTTGTTCGCGGTCGCCCTGCTCGGTTCCGGCCTGGCGTCGACGTCGGTCGGCTGCGCGGCAGGGGCCGAGGTGATGCACGGGCTGCTGCGTCGGCGGGTCCCGCTGGTGGCGCGCCGGATCGTCACCGTGATCCCTGCGCTGATCGTGCTTGCCCTCGGGATCGAGCCGTCGTGGGCGCTGGTGGTGTCCCAGGTCGTGCTGTCGGTCGGCATCCCGTTCGCGCTCGTCCCGCTGCTGTGGCTGACGGCGCGCCGGTCGGTGATGGGGGAGTGGGTGAACCGCCGTGTGACCACGGCTGTCGCGGCGGTCATCGCCGGCCTTGTCATCGCGCTCAACGTGGCGCTTCTCGTTCTGACCTTTGCCTGACGGTGCCGAGCCCTAGGCTGCCGACATGGACCAACGTCTGAGCTTTATCACCCTCGCGGTCGCCGACGTCGCCCGCAGCCGTGCGTTCTTCGTCGACGGCCTGGGGTGGCAGGAGAGCCTGTACGTCCCCGGTGAGGTGCTCATGCTCCGGGTCGGGGAGCGTCTCGTCCTCTCGTTGTGGGACCGGGTGGCCTTCGAGGCCGAGGTCGGCCCGATCGCCAGTGGCACGGGGGTCCCACCGCTCACCCTCGCCCACAACGTCGCCTCTCCCGCCGACGTCGACGAGGTCATCGAGGAGGCTGTGGCCGCAGGTGCGACGCTCCGTTCGGCCGGTGCCGAGCGGGAGTGGGGCGGCTACAGCGGCTACGTCGTCGACCCTGACGGGTTCGCCTGGGAGATCGCGTACAACCCGGGTCCGATCGGTCAAGACCTGCTCCCGTGACCGGCGCCGCGCCGGTCGTGCTGACGACGGCACGGCTGATCCTGCGGGGCTGGACCGACGACGACCGTCCGGCGTTCGCCGCGCTCAACGCCGATCCTCGCGTGATGGAGCACTTCCCGAGCACGCTGACGCGGAAGCAGTCTGACGCGATGGTCGACCGGATCATGGACCGGATGGCCGCGCAGGGGTACGGCCTGTGGGCGCTTGAGGAGCGCGCGTCAGGGAGGTTCCTCGGATTCACCGGTCTCAACCCTGTCCCGCTGGGGATCCTGGCCGCTGGTGAGCCCCCAGGCACAGAGGTCGGCTGGCGACTCTCGTACGAAGCCTGGGGGTGCGGCTATGCCACCGAGGCCGCACGTGCGGCGCTCGCACACGCGTTCGGCTCGGCCGGGCTCGACCGCGTGTGGTCCTTCACCGCCCGCACCAACGTTCGCTCGCAGGCCGTCATGCGGCGCCTCGGGATGGTGCTCGCGGCCGAGTTCGACCACCCGACCCTGCCGGTGGAGTCGCCGTTGCACCGGCACGTGCTCTTCAGAGTCGACCGTCCGGACGCGCGCGAGGGCACTTGACGGGTGCGGTTAGGGTTGCCTGATATGAGCATCACGGCGCAGCCGGAGTCATCCGCAGCACGGGGGCGCCGTACGCCCCTCAGGTTCGAGGTCGTCGCCAGCGAGCGACTCACCCGGCACATGCAGCGTGTGGTCTTCTCGAGTCACCAGTTCGACGAGTTCGCCCGCAAGTTCGGCGGATTCTCCGACTCGTACGTCAAGCTGGTCTTCCTCACCGAGGGTGTGGACTACCCCGATCCGCTCGACCTCGACTTCGTCAAGGAGTCCTACCCGCCCGAAGCGCAGCCGACGGTCCGCACATACACGCTGCGGGCGATCGACCTGGAGCACGGGCGGATCACGATCGACTTCGTGCTCCATGGCGATTCCGGTGTGGCGGGGCCGTGGGCCGCTACGGCCAAGGTCGGAGACACACTGCACGCGTTGGGTCCCGGTGGCGCCTACTCGCCCGACCCGATCGCGCCCTGGCACCTCGTCGCCGGAGACGAGGCAGCACTGCCCGCGATCCAGGCCGCGCTCGAGGCGATGCCGGCCGGTGCGCGCGTGCACGCCTACGTCGAGGTCGACGGGCCCGCCGATGAGCAGCCGGTCGTCAGCGAGGCCGACGTGACGCTCACCTGGCTCCACCGCGACGGCGCCGCTCCCGGGAGCACGACGCTGATCGCCGATGCCGTACGCGCCGACGAGTGGCCGCCAGGAGCGCCCCAGGTGTTCGTCCACGGTGAGGCCGGTCTGCTCAAGCAGCTCCGCTCGTACCTCCTCACCGAGCGTGGCGTCCCGCGCGAGCGCCTGTCGCTGTCGGGCTACTGGCGGCAGGGCGCGACCGAGGAGGGCTTCCGCGCCTGGAAGGCGACTCAGCCGAAGGCCTGACCGTCCGTCCTCAGAAGTAGTCGGTCATGAACGGCGTCGCCGCGAAGGCGGCGTCGAGCAGCGCGTCGTTGGACGGATCGCCGTCCTCGGCGAGCCCCGACGCCCGCAGGGTCGACACCGGCGTCCCTGCGAACAGCGCCGCTGCGCCGCGTGGGCCGAGCGCGATGCCTCCCGGGCCGTCCGAACGACGCAGGACTCCGCGGCCGCCTGAGACCGCGAGCACGAACGTCCCTGAGCCTGCGGCGTCGAGCGGGTCGGAGAGCGTGAGCGGCACCTCGACGGTGAGCCCGACCGGGAACCCACGCTCCGCGACCGCAGCGGCCGCGTCGACCAGCCGGAGCATCCACCACTGGCTCGCGGCGGCCGCGATCTCGTTGTCGGCGAGCATCCAGAACACCGGGTCGGTCGGCCCCAGGGCGACTCGGGTCGTCGCCTGCGTCGAAGAGCCCGACCCGACCAGCCGCCAAAGGGCGTGCAGCGTCTCGGGCGACGTCGCGCCGATCGCGTGGACCTGAAAGCGGTCGCCAGCGAACCCGTACTGGAGCGCGCCGTCGTCGGCGAGGTAGGTCAGCACCTCGTCGTCCGCGAGGTCGGCCGCGACCTCGGCCGGCTCCCAGTCGAAGGGGCCACTGTCGCCGCGCGCCTGCGTGGCGGCGCCGAGGAGCCGCACGACCTCCTTCGCGTCCTCCGCTCCACCGCGCCGCAGCGGCACCGAAGAGCCGGGCAGCCGTCGCAGGGCGTCGGTCGAGAGGTCGACCGTGCGGCGTACGCCCGCGAGCTCGTAGCCGGCGCGGCGGTAGGGGGCAGTGGTCGCGGGGTACAGCGCGGAGAGTGTGAACCCGAGTGAACGGGAGCGTCCGACGACGGCCTCCATGAGGGCCAGGCCGACGCCGGACCCACGATGCTCAGGGGCCACGACCACCCCGCCGATGCCCGCCATCGGCACTCGTCGTCCGCCCCACCACTGCCCGAACGCGTTGATGCGGGCGATCGCGACGACCGTGCCGCCGTCGTACGCGGCGAGCACGCGACCTGCACCGATCGCGCGCGTCATCATCGTCTTCCACTGGTCGACGTCGCCCCCCGACAGCGGGCCGAACGAGCGCGAGCGGACGTCGAGGGCGGGGTCGAGGTCGTCGACAGCGAGGTCACGGATCTCCACTGGTCGAAACTAGCGGCTCGGCCGGGTGACGGTCGAAGGACTTTCTCGGCACCGAGCCGTTCAGCGGGCGGCGCGGTGGTCGGCCCGAAGGAGAAGGTCGGCGACATGGCCTACGCCGCGTACTTCGGTGACCCGGAGGGCAACATCGTCGGGCTCTGGGAGAACACCTGGCCGCAGTCGGACTAGCGTCGAGGACATGTACCTGATCGACGTCACCACCACCGACAACATCGAGGGCGCGGCGTACGGAGCCGGGATCTCGATCATCCAGGAGGACACCGACGTGGAGGGGAGCGGCCCGCGGCTGCACACCCATCCGTACGCGGAGACCTTCGTGATCCATGCCGGCAGCGCGCTGTTCACCGTCGACGGCGACGAGCTCGTCGGCCGCGCGGGCCAGGTGATCGTGGTCCCGCCGGAGACCCCGCACAAGTTCTCCGTGCTTCCGGGTGGCTACCGGGCGACCCACATCCACGCCAGCGACACGTTCGAGACCGACTGGCTGGAGTAGCCCTCTGGCGGCGACGACTACCCTGGTCCCGTGACCGACGCGCCTGCCGCCACCGCACCGACTCCCCAGACCCGCCTCGACACCGTCGAGCATGCCGCCGCCACTCCTGACCGGGAGCTGCCGTGGGCCGAGCTGGGACTCAAGCCCGACGAGTACGAGCAGATCCTCGAGATCCTCGGTCGCCGCCCGACCGGTGCCGAGCTCGCGATGTACTCGGTGATGTGGAGCGAGCACTGCTCCTACAAGTCGAGCAAGGTCCACCTCAAGAAGTTCGGCGAGCTGTCGCAGGAGACGCCGCTGGGCAAGACGCTGGCGGGCATCGGCGAGAACGCTGGCGTGATCGACGTCGGCCAGGGCTATGCGGTCACCTTCAAGGTTGAGTCGCACAATCACCCGAGCTACGTCGAGCCGTACCAGGGTGCGGCGACCGGCGTCGGCGGCATCGTCCGCGACATCCTCGCGATGGGCGCACGCCCGGTCGCCGTGATGGACCCGCTGCGCTTCGGCCCGCTCGACGCCCCGGACACCAAGCGCGTGATGCCCGGCATCGTCGCGGGCGTCGGCGGCTACGGCAACTGCCTCGGCCTGCCCAACATCGGGGGCGAGGTCGTGTTTGACGAGACCTATCTCGGCAACCCGCTCGTCAACGCGCTCTGCGTCGGCGTCCTGCGCCACGAGCAGCTCCACACCGCCCATGCCTCGGGCGAGGGCAACAAGGTCGTCCTGTACGGGGCACGCACCGGCGGCGACGGCATCGGCGGAGTCTCGGTGCTCGCGTCGGAGACCTTCGAGGCCTCGACAGGCTCGACCAGCGGCGGTCCCGCGAAGCGCCCGAGCGTCCAGGTCGGTGACCCGTTCATGGAGAAGCTCCTCATCGAGTGCACGCTCGAGCTGTTCGACGCCGGCGTCGTCGCAGGCATCCAGGATCTCGGCGGTGCCGGGCTGTCGTGCGCGACGAGCGAGCTGGCCAGCGCGGGCGACGGCGGCATGCACGTCGAGCTCGACACCGTGCCGCTTCGCGACTCGACGCTCTCGCCGGAGGAGATCCTCATGAGCGAGTCGCAGGAGCGCATGATGGCCGTGGTCGAGCCGCAGCACCTCGACGCGTTCATGGACATCTGCCGCAAGTGGGACGTCGAGGCGACCGTGGTCGGCGAGGTCACGGAGACCGGTCGCCTGGTCATCGACTGGCACGGCGAGACCGTCGTGGACGTGCCGCCGCGGTCGGTCGCGCACGACGGACCGACCTACCACCGCCCCTACGCGCGCCCCGACTGGCAGGACGCGCTGCAGGCTGACACGACCGCGTCCCTTGCGCGGCCGACGACCGGCGACGAGCTCCGTACGACGGTGCTGAGGGTGCTCGGTTCGCCCAACCAGGCCGACAAGTCGTGGGTCACCGACCAGTACGACCGGTACGTCCGCGGCAACACCGTGCTCGCGCAGCCCGAGGACGCCGGTGTCATCCGGATCGACGACGAGACCAACCTCGGTGTGGCTGTCTCGACCGACTGCAACGGACGGTTCGCCAAGCTCGACCCGTACGCCGGCGCGCAGCTCGCGCTCGCTGAGTCGTACCGCAACGTCGGTGTCTCCGGCGGGCTGCCGCTGGCCGTCACGGACTGCCTCAACTTCGGCTCGCCCGAGGACCCGGCGGTCATGTGGCAGTTCGAGCGCGCCACGTCGGGGCTGAAGGACGCGTGCGAGGTGCTCGGCATCCCGGTCACGGGCGGCAACGTGTCGTTCTACAACCAGACCGGCGAGACGGCGATCCTCCCCACGCCCGTGGTCGGCGTCCTGGGCGTGGTCGAGGACGTCACCAAGCGCATCAAGCAGGGGTTCTCCTCCGAGGGCGACGCCGTGCTCGTCCTCGGGACTACCCGCGACGAGCTCGACGGATCGGCGTGGTCGCAGGTCGCCCACGACCACCTCGGCGGCCTTCCGCCGCAGGTCGATCTGGCTGCAGAGAAGGCGCTGGCCGACCTGATGGTCGACGTCGCCAAGCAGGGCCTGGCCACGGCCGCGCACGACCTGTCGGACGGCGGGCTCGCGATCGCGCTCGCCGAGGCAGCGATCCGCAACGGCGTCGGCGCCACGGTCGCGCTCGACGGCGACGCGTTCGTCGGGCTCTTCTCCGAGTCGACGGCGCGGGCGCTGGTCACCGTGTCGCCCGAGCGTGTGGACGCATTCACAGCGCTCGCCGGCTCGTACGGGGTGCCGGTCGCACAGATCGGGACCACCGGCGGCGAGGCACTGTCCGTCGAGGGACAGTTCACGGTGCCAATCTCCGAGCTGCGCGAGACGTGGACCGCGACGATCCCCGCCGTGATGGGCGCCTAGCGAACGGTCGACCTGCGGCCGCGGTCGTCCTACGCTGAGGCGCGTGATCCCCTCCCGTGCGTACGTCCTCGACGCCGCTGCCATCGTGTCCCTGCGTGACGCGCTCGCTCGCTGGCAGGCGTCCGCCGGCATCGACCAGTGGCAGCCTGGCGAGGTCGACGTGCCGACGGTGCGCGACCAGATCGCGGCCGGGCAGTGGTGGGTCCTGCGTGACGACGGTGCGCTCAACGCCACCGTCCGGATCCTCGAGGACGACCCCGAGATCTGGGACGACCTCGTCGCACCGGGCTCCGGAGACGCGCTGTACGTGCACGGGCTGATGGTGCGGCGGCTCCACCGCGGACGCGGGCTCGGCGTGGTGCTGCTGGAGTGGGCGGAGGCGCGTGCCCGCGAGGCGGGGCGGGCATACCTGCGCCTCGACACGGCCGCGGCCAACGCTGCGCTGCGGACGTACTACCGGGACCGCGGCTTCGTCGAGCGCGGTGAGCGTGCGTTCGAGGAGCCGTGGGGGACGCTCGTGCGTCTGGAGAAGGCGCTCGCGTGAGGACGCCGTGGTCGCGCCGTTCGCTCGGGTCCGCCGAAGACCGTGCGACGTACGAGACCTTGCACACCGCGTCGTTGGCGGCGCCGGCACTGCGTCGCGGTCTCGACGAGGGCAGCGCTGAGAAGGCGCTCAAGCACCTGCGCACCCTCCTCGGAGCGCCGGCCGTCGCCCTCACCGACACCGAGCGGGTGCTCGCGACCGACGGCCCGCGTCAGCGTCTCACCGACGTCATGGAGCTGGCCCGCGAGGTGATCTCGGCCGGGACGACGCAGGCGTTCAGCACGCCGCGGGCCACCTATCCTCACGCGATCGTCGCCCCGTTGACCGTCGAGGACGCCGTGGTGGGTGCCGTCGTCGTCAGCTCGCCCACCGCGTCGGCGGGCCTGGCGAGAGCGACGACCGAGGTCGCGCGGTGGGTGTCGAGCCAGCTCGAGCTCGCCGAGCTCGACAAGTCACGCACGGCGCTCATGGAGGCCGAGCTGCGGGCGCTGCGGGCGCAGATCTCGCCGCACTTCGTCTACAACTCGCTGGGCGCGATCGCGTCGTTCGTCCGGACCGATCCCGAGCGGGCGCGCGAGCTGCTGCTGGAGTTCGCCGACTTCACCCGCTACTCGTTCCGGCGGCACGGCGAGTTCACGACGCTGGCCGACGAGCTGCGGTCGATCGAGCGCTACCTGGTGCTGGAGAAGGCGCGCTTCGGCGACCGGCTGCACGTCACGGTCCAGGTCGCGCCGGAGGTGCTGAGCGTGACGCTGCCGTTCCTCTCGATCCAGCCGCTGGTCGAGAACGCAGTCCGGCACGGCCTCGAGCGCAAGGCGGGCGGCGGCAACGTGGTCGTGATCGCGCGAGATGCGGGCAACGAGGCCGTGATCACGATCGAGGACGACGGGGTGGGGGAGGAGCCGGACCGCGTACGCCGTGCACTGGCGGGCGACCCGTCCACCGACTCCGTGGGTCTGGGCAACGTGGACGAGCGGATGCGCACGGTCTACGGCAACGCGTACGGGATCGTCATCGAGACGGCACCCGGCGCCGGGACGAAGGTGAGCGTCCGGGTGCCGAAGTACGCCCCCGGTGCCTCCCGCTGAGTCGGTGCGTGACGGGGACCACAGGTGCGGCCTAGACTCGTGCGCCATGGGTCTCCGCGTCCTCGTCGCCGACGACGAGCAGCCAGTCCTCGACGAGCTGGTCTATCTGCTCGGCCGAGACGAGCGCGTGAGCCAGGTCCGCGCGGTCGGGTCCGGCGCTGACGTGCTCCGCGCGCTGGAGTCCGACCCGGTCGACGCCGTGTTCCTCGACATCGCGATGCCCGCGCTCTCGGGGCTGGAGGTCGCCCGGGTCCTGGCGCGGTTCCGCACCCAGCCCAAGGTTGTGTTCGTCACCGCCCACGAGGACCACGCCGTCGACGCGTGGGACCTCGACGCCGTCGACTACGTCCTCAAGCCGGTCGCCGAGGAGCGCCTGCGCGAGTCCGTACGCCGCGTGGTGGGCGCGCGCTCTCCCCAACCCGTGACGCCGGTTTCCGACGACGAGGTCGTCGCGGTCGAGCTCGCCGGGGTCACCCGGTTCGTCCCCCGCTCCAGCGTCGCGTACGCGGAGGCGCAGGGCGACTACGTCCGCCTCCACACCACCGAGGGCGAGAGCCACCTGCTCCGTACGCCGCTGATGACGCTCGAGCACGACTGGGCGCCGGCCGGGTTCGTCCGGATCCACCGGAGTCTGCTCGTATCGTCCGCACGGGTCCACGAGGTACGGACGGTCTCCGGGCGCTGCTCGGTCCTCGTCGACGCGGGCGGCCCTCCGTACGTCGAGCTCCAAGTCGCGCGCCGCCACACCCGCGACCTCCGCGATCTCGTGCAGCAGCGCGCCCGCACCGGCGGCGGCTGAGGTGGCGCCCGACGAGGCGCCCTCGCGGGTCCGGATCGCCAGCCCGCACACCACGGCACGCCCGCACCGGCGCCGGACGGTCGAGCAGGAGATCGACGAGGACACCGCGATCGGCGAGGTCTACATGCGCTCGCTCGTCCGCTCCCAGCTGCGGCTCGCGCTCGCGGTCGCTGCCCTGCTGGTCCTCCTCGTCGGGAGCCTGCCGCTGCTCTTCGTGCTGTCCGGCCTCGAGACCGTCACGGTCGCTTCGGTCCCGCTGCCGTGGTGGCTGCTGGGAGTGGCGGTCTATCCGTTGCTGTTCGTCGTCGGGTGGGGGTTCGTCCGCGCGTCTGAGCGCAACGAGCGGGCGTTCAGCGACCTGGTCGAGAGGCCGTGAACAGCTCGTACGCCGCCGTCGCCGTCACCGCGGTGGCGCTGCTGACGCTGGGGATCGGGCTGTTCGGGCTGCGCTTCAGCAGGACGACCTCGGACTTCTACGTCGCCTCGCGGTCGGTGAGCCCGCTCTGGAACTCCTCGGCGATCGGAGGGGAGTACCTCTCCGCGGCCTCGTACCTCGGCATCGCCGGGCTCGTCCTCACCTTCGGCGCGGACATGCTGTGGTTCCCCGTCGGCTGGACCGCGGGCTATCTCGTGCTCCTCGCGTTCGTGGCCGCGCCGCTGCGCCGCTCCGGGGCCTACACGCTGCCGGACTTCACCCAGATCCGTGTCCAGTCGAGCGTCGCCCGTGCCGTGGCGAGCGTGCTGGTGGTGGTGATCGGGTGGCTCTACCTCATGCCGCAGTTCCAAGGGGCCGGTCTGGTCCTCCACACCGTCACCGGGGCGCCGACCTGGGCCGGGTCGGTGCTGGTCGCGGCGATCGTCGTCGTCAACGTCGTCTCCGGAGGCATGCGGAGCATCACGTTCGTCCAGGCCTTCCAGTACTGGCTGAAGCTCACCGCGCTGCTCGTCCCGCTCGTCTTCCTCCTCCACGCGTGGACCGAGGACGGTCGCCCCACCCCGTCCGGCGCGGGCGCCACGGGGGCCTGGTTGTCGCCGATGTCGGGGGACAACACCTCGCTCGCCCTGTACGGGACGTACTCGCTCATCGTCGCCACGTTCCTCGGCACGATGGGCCTGCCGCACGTCGTCGTGCGCTTCTACACGAACCCCGACGGCCGGGCCGCGCGCCGGACGACGCTGATCGTGCTGGCGCTGCTGGGTGCGTTCTACCTGCCGCCGACGGCGTACGGGGTGATCGGTCGCGTGTACGCCGGAGACCTGGCCGGGACCGACAGCAGCGACATCGTCGTCCTCGAGCTGCCGCTGCGCGTCATCGGCGGGACGCTCGGCGACGTGCTCGGTGCGCTGCTGACGGCGGGGGCGTTCGCCGCCTTCCTGTCGACGTCCTCGGGACTGACGATGTCGGTCGCGGGTGTGCTCGCCCAGGGATCGCTCGGCCGTCGCGCACTCGGACCGGTCGCCGCCGTCCGGGCGGGCGCGGTCGTCGGGACGGCGTTCCCGCTCGGTCTCGCCCTCGCCTCGGACCAGATCGCGGTGGCGAGCTCGGTCGGGTTCGCGTTCGCGGTGGCGGCTTCGACGTTCTGCCCGCTGCTCGTCCTCGGGATCTGGTGGCGTCGCCTCACGGCTGCCGGCGCGGTTGCGGGGATGCTCGCCGGCGGCCTCGGGGCGGGCGGCGCGGTTGTCGCGACGATCGTCCGGGGGACCGACGACGGCTGGCTCGACCTCCTGCTGTCGCGGCCTGCGGCGTGGTCGGTGCCGCTCGCGTTCACCGCGATGGTGGTGGTGTCGCTCGCGACCCAGCACCGCCGGCCGTCAAATGTCGCCCGCACGATGGTGCGGCTGCACACGCCCGAGCGGCTACGCCTCGACCGCGCGGACCGATGACCGCCCGTTCCTAGCCGAGCATCTCGACCTCGAGCAGGCCGTCGGGGATGCCGAAGGCGTCGACGAGGTCGCCGGCGTACGGGCGCAGCCGCCCGCAGAGGGCGTTGACGGACGTCGTCACGTTCTTCGCCCGGCTGATGGACAGCCGGCGGTGCTCGAGGAACCATGCCTTGTCCTGCTCGACGACGCTCAGGGCGTAGAGGTCGCAGAGCGCGTCGAGGACCTGGCGCGTCTCGTCGTCCTCGACCTCGCCGACGACGGTGACGAACGACTCCAGCACGACGCGCTCCACGTGCGCGCGTCCCAGGTGGACGAGGTGGTCCTGAGCGCGGTTGAACGCATCGAACGCCTCCTCGCTCGAGGCCTTGCGTGCCGCCTGCATACGGCGCGCCAGCGTCTCCAGCAGGTGCTCCTCGCGGTCGGTGAGCAGGCTGAGCTGCGTCCCGCGGTCGAGCAGGTCGGGTTCGTCTCCCTCGCGCCTGGTCGCGTCGCGCAGCCGGGCGACCAGCGGTGCCACCGGCGTACGCTCCAGCACGACCTCGGCGGCGTTGGACACCGCGAACGACACCATCCCGACCGGGTCGAGCCCGCGCACCTCGTCGGCGTACCCAGTCAGTAGCTCCTTGCCGACGAGCTGCATCAGCACGGTGTTGTCGCCCTCGAAGGTCGTGAAGACGTCGGTGTCGGCCTTGAGGGAGGTGAGACGGTTCGCCGCGAGGTATCCGGCGCCGCCGCACGCCTCGCGGCTCTCCTGGATCGTCGCGGTCGCGTGCCAGGACGCGTACGCCTTCACGCCGGCGGCCAGCGCCTCGAGCTCGCGCTGCTCCTTCGGGTCTGCGGGACTGCCGCCGCCCTGGAGCCGCGCCAGGGTGGCGACGAGGTCGTTCTGCGCGGTCTGCAGGGCGTACGCGCGGGCGAGCGCGGGGAGCAGGCGGCGCTGGTGGGTGCGGTAGTCCATCAGCAGCACCTCGCCGTCGCTCCCGGGTGCGCCGAACTGGCGCCGCTGCAGCGCGTACCGGACGGCCAGCGCCAGTGCGTGCCGCGCTGCCGCGCCGCTCGCGCCCGCGATGCTCACCCGGCCGCGGATGAGGGTGCCCAGCATCGTGAAGAAGCGGCGGTTCGGGTTGTCGATGGGGGAGGAGTACGTGCCGTCCTCGGCCACCGACGCGTACTGGTCGAGCAGGTTCTGGCGCGGCACCCGGACCTGGTCGAAGACGATCCGGCCGTTGTCGACGCCGTTGAGGCCGCCCTTGACCCCGCAGTCGGAGGTGGTGACGCCCGGGAGGTCGTTGCCCTCGGCGTCACGGATCGGGACCAGCAGGCAGTGGACGCCCTTCGACTCTGGCGTCTCGCCCGGCGCGGCGGTGACGAGCTGCGCGAAGACAGCGGCGAGCGTCGCGTCGTGGGCCGCCCCGCCGATGTAGTCCTTGCGGGCGGTCGGCGTGGGGGAGTCGACGACGAACTCGCCCGTCGCCGGGTCGTACGTCGCCGTCGTCTCCAGGCTCTGCACATCGCTGCCGTGCCCGGTCTCGGTCATCGCAAAGCAGCCGAGAAGGTCGCCGCTGATGACGTCGGGAAGGTAGGCGGCGTGGTGGCGCGCGGTGCCGAGGTTCTCGATGGCACCGCCGAACAGGCCCCACTGGACCCCGGCCTTCACCATCAGCGACACGTCGGAGTGGACGAGCATCTCGAACCCGACCAGCGTCGCGGCGATGTCGCCGGTGCCGCCGTGCGCGGTGGCGAAGCCGGCTGCGGACAGCCCGCTCGACGCGAGGCCCTTGAGCGCCTCGCGGATGGTGGCGCGTTGCTCGTCCAGGGAGAGCGTGGGGTCGGTGAGGACACCGGTCGCCGCCAGCTGGTCGCGCGCGGCGTCGCGTGCTGCGGCGTACGGGCCGTCGAGGGCGGTGCGGAGGGAGGTCGCGAGGTCGGCCATACCCCGACGCTACCTGGCGTCGCGGTGTGAGCGAGGCCACGTCCAGGGCGCTGCGGTTCTGGCGAGGCCCGACCTAACATCAGAACGAAACCGTTTCGTTTCGATTGAGCAGGAGCCCGTACCGCGTGAGCAGTCGACTGACCCCCGAGCGCACGGACGAGCTGTACGCCGCCACGCTGCGCCTGCTGGCCGAGGTCGGCTACGACAAGCTGACGATGGACAAGGTCGCCGAGCACACGCGCTCCAGCAAGGCCACGCTCTACCGGCAGTGGGGGAGCAAGGAAGCCCTGGTCATCGCGGCGATCGACGCCGATGCGCCGGTGGTGCCTCAGAGCGTCGACACCGGCTCTCTGCGCGGTGACCTCCTCGCGCTCATCGAGGCGCTGCCGCGCGACGAGGACCCGGACATCGCGCTTGCCGGCGCGATCCTCCACGCCTGCAAGACGCACCCGTCCCTCGCGCAGTCGTTCAGCGACCGCGTGGTCGCGTCGCGGGTGCAGGTCGTCGCCACGGTCGTCGACCGCGCCATCGCACGCGGCGAGGTGAGGGCCGACAACCCCGCTATCCCGCTGGTCGTCCCGGTCCTCATCGGGCCGGCGATCCTCCGTGACGCACTCACCAACGAGCAGTGCGGACCCGACTTCTTCGTCGAGATCCTCGACGCCGTGCTGCTGCCGGCGCTCGGCGTTACCTCTCCCACCCCCTGACCCACCACGCGCCCGCGGGCGCACGACCCACAGGAGACACCGTGTCCTGGTACCTCTACCGCCTCGGACGGTGGGCGTTCCGTCACCGCAAGGGCGTCCTCGCCGCCTGGTTGATCGCGCTCATCCTCGCCGGCACCGGCGCGGCGACGCTGTCCGGCAAGACCTCCGACAACTTCTCGATGCCGGGCCTGGAGTCCGTCGAGGCGTTCGACCTGATGAAGGAACGCAACCCCGACGCGGCCGCGGACGGTGCCACAGCGCGCATCGTCTTCCAGGCGCCGGAGGGCTCGAAGGTCACCGATCCGGAGTACGCCGGCGTGATCGGCGAGACGGTCGAGTCACTGGGCGCCGAGGAGGGCGTGATCAACGCCGTCGACCCGTTCGAGGCGAAGCAGATCTCGCCGGACGAGACCGTCGCCTACACGACCATCACGTACGACACGCAGTCGGTCGACCTCAGCGAGGCCCAGGTCGAGGCGCTCGAGGAGGCGCCCGAAGCCGGACGCGAGGCCGGGATGACGGTCGAGATCGGCGGCGACGCGCTCATGGAGATCCCGGAGACGGGGGCGTCGGAGGCGATTGGTGTCGTCGTCGCGCTCGTGGTCCTCATCTTCACCTTCGGGTCACTGATCGCCGCCGGCATGCCGCTGCTCACGGCCTTGATCGGCGTGGGGATCGGCATCGCGGGCATCACCACGCTCACGGGCTTCATGTCGCTGGGTTCGACGACGCCGATCCTCGCGACGATGCTCGGCCTCGCGGTCGGCATCGACTACGCGCTGTTCATCGTGTCGCGCTACCGCCACGAGGTGATGATCGGCCGTGACCCCGAGGAGGCGACAGGTCGCGCGGTCGGCACCGCCGGCAGTGCCGTGGTCTTCGCCGGCCTCACCGTCGTGATCGCGCTGGTCGGCCTGTCGGTCGTCAACATCTCGATCCTCACGGAGATGGGCCTCGCTGCTGCCGCCACCGTCGCGATCGCCGTCCTCATCGCGCTCACGCTGCTCCCGGCGCTGTTCGGCTTCGCGAAGAAGCGCATCATCAAGGGCAAGATCCCGGGCCTGCGCCAGCACGACCCCGAAGCCGACGACCACTCCGACAAGCCCGCGATGGGGCACCGCTGGGCCGGCTTCGTCTCGCGGCGCAAGTGGATCGTCGCGGTGCTCGGGGTGCTGGTCGCCGCGATCGCGTCGATCCCGGTGATGTCGCTGGAGGAGTCCCTGCCCGACGACGGCACCGCAGCGACGGACACCACCCAGCGCAAGGCGTACGACCTCATCGCCGACAGCTTCGGCGCCGGGGCGAACGGCCCGCTTCTGGTCGTGGTGGACACCCGCGACGCCGCGGACGCGGAGGCCGCCGTCAGCCAGACCACCGAGGCGATCGAGGGCATCGACACCGATGTCGCCGCGGTCGTTCCCGGCCAGGTGATCCCTGACGCCGACCTCGCCACGATCACCGTGATCCCGGAGAGCGGCCCTGCAGACGCCGCGACGCAGGACCTGGTCGCCGAGATCCGTGACGCGGTGGGAGGCATCCAGGACGACACCGGTGCCGAGGTCCTGGTCAGTGGCCAGACAGCCGTGTCGGTGGACGTGTCGGAGAAGCTCGCTGACGCCCTGCCGGTCTACCTCGCGCTCGTGGTCGGGCTGGCGTTCATCCTGCTGATCTTGGTGTTCCGCTCGCTCCTGGTGCCGCTGTCGGCGGTGGTCGGCTTCCTGCTGACCATCGGCATGGCGATCGGTGCGACCGTGGCGGTCTTCCAGTGGGGCTGGCTGTCGGAGCTCTTCGGTGTGGACACCCCGGGACCGATCATCAGCATCCTGCCGCTGCTCATGGTGGGCATCCTGTTCGGCCTGGCGATGGACTACCAGGTGTTCCTGGTGTCGCGGATGCGTGAGGAGTTCGTCCACACCGGTGACGCGCAGGCGTCGGTGGTCACGGGGTTCAGCCACAGCGCCCGTGTCGTCACCGCGGCCGCGATCATCATGATCTCGGTGTTCGGCAGCTTCATCATCAGCGACATGGCGATGATCAAGCCGATCGGCTTCGGGTTGGCGTTCGGCATCCTCGTCGACGCGTTCCTGGTCCGCATGACGCTGATCCCAGCGTTCATGGCGATCGTCGGCAAGTCGGCGTGGTGGCTGCCGAAGTGGCTCGACAGGCTGATCCCGAACCTCGACATCGAGGGCGACCAGCTCACGAAGCGCCTGGAGGCCCAGGAGTCGAAGGAGCCGGTCGAGGCCGGAACGCGCTGACGTCACCTGCGTCGGTCGAGGGTGCGTTCGCTGGGGTACCCCAGCGAACGCACCCTTCCCCGACTGTGCACCGTCGGGTGTCCTGAGGTTCGCTGGGGTACCCGACCCTGGTCGTACGCGTCAGCCCACGCGTGCGCCGTAGTCGTCGGCGGTGGCGAGCACCGAGGCGACGTAGGCGTCGGAGTGGTTGTACGACCTGACGGCGGCAGTCCACCCCGGGCCTGTGGCCAGGTCGTGTCCGTCCGCGCACAGGTAGCGGGCCGCGGCGTACGCGGCGTCGTCGATGTCCGTACGGTCGGTGCGTCCGTCGTCGTCGCCGTCAGCACCCCACCGGCGCCACGTGGAGCCGATGAACTGCATCGGGCCGACGGCCTGGTCCCACTCGGCGTTGCCGTGGGCGGCGGTGTCCTCGCTCTGGGCCCGGTGGGCGCCGACGCCGTCGCCGCCGTCGAGCGCGGGGCCGAGGATCGGGGTACGGGTGGTGCCGTCGGGCAGCAGTGCGTTGCCGTCGATCGTGCCGTGCTGCGACTCGACCCAGCCGATGGCGGCCAGCGTGGTCCATCCGAGGGTGCAGGTGGGTTGTTCCGTGCCGATCCGGAGCGCGGCGCCGGCGTACGCGGCAAGGGCGACGTCGCCGATCCCCGTACGGGCGGCCATGTCCGACACCCAGGCGCGAGCGACTCCCGAGCCGGATGTCCCGACACCGGAGTCGAGCGACGTCGCCGCGAGATAGGGCGTGACAAGAGGCTGAGCGGGCGCGTCGGTCGCGATGCTCGGCGCCTCGAGAGTCGTGACGCTCGCCTCGCTGACCTGGGCCCCGGCGCTCGCGCCCGCCCAGGCCAGGAGGCCTGCCGAGGCGCACGCGAGGCTCAGGACAGCCGGGATCACGACACCCTTGCTCGTCCAGACCCGGTCGCTCACGCCCGCCAGCGTAGACGGAGAGCGCGGTGTGCCCGGCCTCGTACCCTCGAAGGGTGGACACCCTGACCCCCGCTCCCGCCCTCGCCGAGGCCCGTACGCTGCTGGCCGGGCGCCGCGTCGTCGTGCTGACCGGGGCCGGGATCAGCACCGACTCGGGCATCCCTGACTACCGCGGCCCGGACTCCGTGCCACGCCAGCCGATGACGTACCAGGAGTTCGTGGCGACCCCGCACGCGCAGCAGCGCTACTGGGCACGCGCACACGTCGGGTGGCGCCACATGACCGGCGCCGCGCCGAATGCGGCGCACCACGCGCTCGTCGCGCTCGAGGACGCCGGTGTCGTGTCGGCCGTCATCACGCAGAACGTCGACGGGCTCCACGAGGCCGCGGGGCAGGACGCGCTCGTCACGCTCCACGGGCGGATTGCCGACGTCGTCTGCCTCGACTGCGGCGACCGCACGTCGCGGCTCGCGCTGCACGAGCGGCTGGAAGCACTGAACCCCGGGTACGGGGAGGGGGCGCACGCGATCGCGCCCGACGGCGACGCCGTCCTCGAGGAGACGAGCGGGTTCGTCGTCGCCCCGTGCGAGCGGTGCGGCGGGAGGCTGAAGCCGGACGTGGTGTTCTTCGGGGAGAACGTCCCGAAGCCGCGGGTGGAGCAGTGCCGTGCCTTCGTCGACGACGCCGGCGCGCTCCTCGTGGTGGGGTCGTCGCTGCAGGTGATGTCGGGCCTGCGGTTCGTTCGCCAGGCGGCGAAGGCCGGGACGCCGGTGGTGATCGTGAACCGTGGGATGACGCGCGGCGACGAGCTCGCGACGCTCAAGGTCGACGCCGGGTGCGCCGAGACGCTGGTCCCGCTGGCCGAGGCACTCGCCCCGGCGTGACCGCGTCCGCCCCGCGATTTGACGCCTTTTCCACCCTTTCTGCCCGCGATGCGGTGGAGAACCCGTCAAATCGTGGGGTCACCCCGGGTCGCGACCGGGTCGCGCGTCGACGTCGAGGGCTCGCGCGAGGTCGTGGGGATCCCGGCCTGAGAGGTCGTCACCTCACCTCGCGCACGCGTCGTCCCGCGAGACCAGCGGCGTCGCGCCCGCGGGTGCGAGCGCGTACAGCCGCCGACTGACGACCGCGAGGTCGGTGACCTTGGCCTGGGGGACCGGCGTCGACCTCCAGCGCACCCCGTCGGCGGACGAGACGAGGTCGCGCGACTCCTGCCCTGCGGCCACGGCGATGCAGGTCCCGTCGTACGCCGCGCGCGGCCGCGCCACGTACGCCTCGACCGCGACACGCGGCAGCCGGAGACGCCGCACGGCCTGCGCGTCGACCCGCCACGCGGACAGCCGGTCGCCGACCCAGCCGGCGACGACGCAGGCGTCCGGTCCGCAGGCGAGGTCCGTCGCCCCGCTGGAGACGCGGGCGCCTGCGGCCAGCGCGAGCCGGTCCCATCGCTGGAGGTCGCGGGTACGCCACGCCACGGCGGTCTGTCGCGTGCTCGTGGCGGTGGTGATCGTCTCGGTGCCCACGACCACGACCTGAGTGCGGGTGGCGGCCACCGCCGTCGGGAGCGCCTGGACTCCGCCCCGGTCCGCGAAGGCGTCGACGTCCGTACGGCGGAGCCATCGCCCGGCATCCTCGTGCCACACCGCGGGCGACAGCTGCTGGGACGAGGTCGCCCAGCTGCCGATCACCGTCGCGACCGGGGCTGAGGCGACGCCCGCGAGTCCGCCCGCCGACGGACCGCCGAACGTCTCGAACACCTGCGGCGTCTCCGTCACCGCTTCCAGCGTGCCCGACCACGCGGTCCAGCGCGGCATCAGATGGGCGCCTCCGGTGGCGTTGCCGAGCGCGACGACCCTGCCGCTCGGGGCGACCGCGAGCTCGACGAGGGAGGCGATCTCTCCGTACCCGGTCCGCGGCGTGAGCGGCACGTCCTCCCACCCGTCGCCGCCCCGTACGAGCAGGCGCGGCTCGGCGTCGTCGCCGATGCCCGCGCCTCCACCGACGACGAGGCGGCTGCCGTCGGTGGTGATGACCACGGGTCGCAGCCGCCCGGGCAGGGCCTCGGCCTGCCAGCCGCCCGGCAGCGCACGGGGCGGCGGCGTGGCGGTCGACGGCGTGGCGGTCGGGGTGGTCGGGGTGGGGGAGGTGGTGCGGTCGCCCGCAAGGTCGGCGGCCGACGAGCAGCCGAGGAGGACGCCCAGCCCGACGATCACGACCGCCGGTCGCCGCCAGCCGCCCGGCTCGGTCATGACGAGCCGAGCGCCTCGGCGAGGTCGTCGGGGAGCTCGCCCGTACGGGCGTAGTCGCGGTCGGCGACGTACAGCGCCTCGCGCCCGTCGGTCAGGTCGTACCGGGCCACGACGGCCTCGGTCGGATCAACGCCCGGGATGTGACGGACGCCCGCCGGCCGGAACTCCAGCGTCTCCATCGCGCCCGGATCGCAGCTGCGCGGCCCCTCGCCGGCGTTCAGCGGGTCGTCTGGGGTGACCAGGTCGTCGCGGGAGACCGGCCGACCGACCGAGTAGTAGGAACGGCCGTCGTATGTGATCCGGGCGCACTCGCCGGAGAACTCGTCGGCATCGGCGTCGTCCATGACCCACCACGTCCCTGCGATCGCGACTGCTGCGAGGAGCGCGGCGCCCAGCAGCGCGCCGATGATCACTCCGCGACGGTTCCTGCTCATCTCCGCACCGTATCGGCCCGGTCGGTCCGTGTCGCGGGGTCAGGCTCGCGTCGCGCGGGCCGACGTGCAAGGCTGCGGAGGAGCGCCGTCGGCGCGTGACGCACGGACGACCTTCAGGGCGAGAGGGGCGGACATGGGACACAGGGTGCTGGTGACCGGAGGCGTACGGTCGGGCAAGTCCCGGTACGCGGAGTCGCTCCTCCAGCAAGAGCCGGTGGTTACCTACATCGCGCCGGGCCCGGCGCCGGACGGGAGCGATCCCGAGTGGTCGGCGCGGGTCGCCGACCACCAGAGCCGCCGCCCGGACGGGTGGGTGACGACGGAGACCACCGACGTCGCGAGCGCGCTCGAGGGCACATCGACCCCGGTGATCGTCGATTGCCTCGGCACGTGGGTGACGGCGATGCTCGACGAGCTCGGCGCCTGGGACGCCCCGGACGCGCAGTGGCGACCGGAGGTCGGCAAGCAGATCGACAGCCTCGTCGAGGCGTGGTGCGCGCGTCGTCACCTGAGCGTGGCGGTCACCAATGAGGTCGGCTTCGGCGTGGTGCCGGAGCACCGCTCGGGCCGGGTGTTCCGCGACGTCCTCGGGCTCGTGAACCAGCGGGTCGCAGAGTGCTCGGACGAGGTTGCGCTGGTCGTCGCGGGGCGCGTGCTCTACCTCTGAGGTCGCGCGGCCTCATCGTGCCGCGGTGACGACGCAGAGCGCGACCAGGGCCAGCTCGACCGCGGCACCGATCACGTCGCCCGTGATCCCGCCGAGGAGCGTGACCGCCCGGCGTACGAGGAGCACGACGGCCGCCGCGGCCACCGCCGCGGCGACGAACCCCTGCCACCACGGTGCGCCGGTCGCGGCGAGTGCGAGCGTGAGGACAGCGGCGCCGACGAGGCCGACGCCGACGGCGGCCAGAACCGGGACGGAGCCGGCGACGGCCGCACCCAGTCCGCCAGGCGTGGCGGCGGGGACAGGGGTCGCGCACGTGACGACGACGACGGCCCGCGACACGCACACGAGGACACCGGCGAGCAGCCACCCGTACGGGCGTGAGGCGACGGCGCCGAGCACTGCGGCCTGGACGAGCAGCGCGAGGACGAGCGCAACGACGCCGGCGGGCCCGACGTCACCCGACTTCATGATCGCGAGCCGGCGTTCGCGGTCGTACGGGGCGCTGAGCCCGTCGACGGTGTCCGCGAGTCCGTCCAGGTGCAGCACCCGCGTCCCGACGGCGAGCGTGCCGACACCGAGCGCGCCGGTCAGCACGGCGGGCCAGGCCAGCGCGTCGCCGAGCGCGACGACCGCCGCGACGCCGAGCGCGAGCGGGAGCACCGCGAGAGGCGCGAGCAGCATCGCCGCACGTGCACGGGCCCGATCCACCGTCGACGGCGGCGCCACGGGGAAGACCGTGAACGTCCCGACCGCGAGCAGGACGCCGTCGGGGAGCACCCCGCGGCGCACCCCTGCGGTCACGACCCCAGGACGTCCGCGAGCAACGACATCTCGGCGAGCAGCGCCCCGGCCGAGCGCAGCACCGGCAGTGCGGCGACCGCGCCGCTGCCCTCGCCGAGGCGCATGTCGAGGTCGAGGAGCGGGTCGAGGCCGAGCTTGCTGAGCGCGAGCGCCTGCGCGGGCTCGGGGGAGCGGTGGCCCGCCGCGAACCACGCCGACGAGCCGGGCGCGTAGTCCTCCGCCACGAGCGCGCACGCGACCGAGATGACCCCGTCGAGGAGCACCGGCACCCCCTGCCGGGCGGCCTCGGCGAGGAACCCGACCTGTGCGGCCAGGTCTGCCGATCCGAGTGCGGTGAGGCGGTCGACGGGATCGGCGACGCGCTCGCCCGCGCGTACGAGGGCCCGCGCGACGACCTGCTCCTTGTGTGCGAGCGTCGCCTCGTCCACGCCCGACCCGCGGCCGGTCACGTCACGAGCGTCGAGCCCGAGCGTGGCGGCGATCAGGGCGGCGGACGGCGTGGTGTTGCCGATGCCCATGTCGCCCGGGATCAGCAGGTCGGCGCCCGCGGCGATCTCCTCCGCGGCGACGGTGGCGCCGACGGCGAGCGCCTGGTCGGTCTCGCCAGGCGTGAGCGCGTCCTCAAGGTGGAGGGCACCCGAGCCGCGTCGGACCTTGTGGACGCTCACCTCGGCCGGCAGGACGCCCGGCTCGACATCGACGCCGAGGTCGAGCACACGCAGTGCCGCACCGTGCTGGCGGGCGAGCACCGCGACCCCGGCACCGCCGGACAGGAACTGCCGCACCATCAGCGCGGTGATCTCCTTCGGGTACGCCGAGACGCCGTGCGAGGTCACCCCGTGGTCGCCGGCGAAGACGACGATGCGGACGTCGTCGAGCGGGCGCGGCGGGCATGCGTCCTGCACGGCCGACAACCAGACGGCGGCATCACCGAGCCGGCCCAGCGCACCGGCAGGCGTCGCGAGTCCGGCCAGCCGCTCGGCGGCCTGCGTACGGGCGCGGTCGGACGGGGGAGCGACGCGGCCTGCGGCGTCGGGACGGGTCATCGGGTGGTCCTCCGAGTGGGGCGAACGGGCCCTTCAGCCTAAGCCCGGCTCCGCCTGACCGGCGCACGCGACCGTCTGCCGCCTCGTACCGACCGCTCACCGACGTCGACGGCGCGGGCCGTGGACGGCGCACGGGGCCGGTGCCAGCCTGTGTGACCGCAGTCACACCGGGTACGTCCTCCCCGGGACCCCGCAATGCCTCGAGAGAGCGAGACGTGATGACCTCCGGAAACGACCGGGCCGACGACCCGACCCTGCACGAAACCACTCCACCGGCGAATCGTGCGCTGCTGACCCTCGCAGCCGTGCTGCTCGCCATCCCCGTGATCGCCCTGCTGTGGGTCGACTCGTACGCACGTGTCGACCCGAAGCTCGGTCCCTGGCCGTTCTTCTTCTGGTACCAGTTCCTCTGGGTCTTCATCACCGCCGCGCTGACGTACACGTCGTACCGGATCGTCCTCGTGGCCCGCCCGCACCGTCCGATGCACGAGGGCGACGAGCGATGAACGACATCAACGGGGTCGCCCTCACGATCTTGATCCTGCTCTTCGCGCTCGTCACCGTGATGGGCTTCTACGCGGCGCGCTGGCGCCGCCCGCACTCGATGGAGTCGCTCGACGAGTGGGGGCTCGGGGGTCGCAAGTTCGGCACCTGGGTCACGTGGTTCCTTCTCGGCGGCGACCTCTACACGGCGTACACGTTCGTCGCCGTGCCCGCGGCGATGTTCGCAACCGGCGCCGTCGCGGGCTTCTTCGCGGTGCCGTACACGATCGTGCTCTATCCGATCATCTTCGTGTTCATGGCGCGGCTGTGGTCGGTGAGCCACCGGCACGGGTACGTGACGCCCGCCGACTTCGTGCGCGGGCGCTACAGCAGCCGCGGCCTGACCCTCGCGATCGCGATCACCGGATTCCTGGCGACCATGCCGTACATCGCGCTCCAGCTCGTCGGCATCCAGGCCGTGCTCGAGGTCGCGGGTCTCGGCGGCGGCTCCAACTGGGTCGCCAAGGACGCGCCGCTGTTCATCGCGTTCGCGCTGCTCGCCGCCTACACGTACTCGTCGGGGCTGCGCGCGCCCGCGGTCATCGCGTTCGTGAAGGACGCGCTGATCTATCTGGTCATCATCGTCGCGATCATCTATCTCCCCTCGAAGGTCGGCGGCTGGGAGGCGATCTTCGGTGCGGCCGAGGAGAAGATGGCCACACCCAACCCTGCGACCGGTGCACCGACCGGCTCGTTCATCCCGACCGGCATTGACGCCCACTGGGCGTACGCGACCTTGGCGCTCGGCTCTGCGCTCGCGCTGTTCATGTACCCGCACTCGATCACGGCGACGCTGTCCAGCCAGAGCCGCAACACGATCCGGCGCAACGCGTCGATCCTGCCGGCGTACTCGTTCATCCTGGGTCTGCTCGCGCTGCTCGGCTGGGTCGCGATCGCGGCCGGGACGCAACCCGTCGGGCTCGACGGTGAGCCGAACGCGCAGCTGGTGATCCCGCAGCTGTTCGAGGACATGTTCCCGTCGTGGTTCGCGGGCGTGGCCTGGGCGGCGATCGCGATCGGAGCTCTGGTGCCTGCGGCGATCATGTCGATCGCGGCGGCGAACACGTTCACGCGCAACGTCTACAAGGAGTTCGTCAGACCGGACGCCACCCCGAAGCAAGAGGCGAAGGTCTCCAAGCTCGCCTCGCTCGTGGTGAAGGTGTTCGCGCTGGCGTTCGTGCTGACGCTCGACAAGCAGAACGCGATCAACTTCCAGCTGCTGGGCGGCATCTGGATCCTGCAGACGCTGCCGGCGATCGTGTTCAGCCTCTACACGAAGTGGTTCCACCGCTGGGGTCTGCTCCTCGGCTGGGCCGTCGGGATGGTGTACGGGACGATCAGCGCGTACCAGGTCGTCAACCCGGTCACGGGCGCGCACTTCGGAGGGTCGCTCGACCCGATCCCGATCATCGGGCACCTCGGATACATCGCGCTGACGGCGTTCGTCATCAACGTGGGGGTGGCGGCGGTCGTCACGCTCGCACTGCGGGCCGGCAAGGTCTCGAACGGGACCGACGAGACGATCGCGGGCGACTACTTCGCCGACGCGGGTGACCCGAGGGTCATGAAGACGCTGCCGGGGCTCGACGAGTCGGTGGAGGGCGTCTCAGACTCGCGATGAGTCGGGGTCAAGCGGCGGTGTAGGCCCGCCGGCGCCTTCCCGGGCGCCGGCGAGCATCTCACCGAGGGCCTCGGCGGCGTCGTGGCGAGGCTGCCACCCAAGCTCGGTCTTGGCACGCGCCGTCCCCAGCACGGGGACTCGCAGGAGCGCGTCGAAGAGGTCGCCGGGTGCGCCGGCGAGCCGCGCGCGCCACGCTCCCTCCAACGCGGCGCGCGCGATGCGTCGGGGCGCGGTGAACGTGTGCGCGCCGAAGACCTCGCCGAGCTCCTCGCGTCGTAGGAGACCGTCGGCGGCCACGTTGAACGCTCCCCGTACCGGCCGCTCCACGGCCTCGGCGTAGACCCGGGCGAGGTCGTCGGCGTGGACGGTCTGCAGACGCAGTCCCGACGGGATCGGGAGGAGAGGGAGCAGGCGGCGGTCGAGCATCCAAGGACGCAGCGCGGGAGCGCCGAAGATGCGCCGCTGCTCCGAGGCCGCCGAGCGCTGGAAGACGAAGGCCGGGCGTATGCGTACCACGCGCACCTCGGGGTGGGTGGCCTCGAATACGTCGAGCACCCGCTCGACGTAGGCCTTCTCACGGCAGTACGCGGCAGGAGACGGGCCGTCGGTCGGCCACGACTCGTCGACCGGGTCGTCGCCGCGCGCGGGGGAGTACGCGGCGACCGAGGACGCGCAAACGACCACACCGATGCCGGTCCGTGAGGCGGCCTCGAGCACCTTCCTCGTGCCGACCGCGTTCGCTCGCCACGTGGTGTCGGGATCGTGGGTGGGCTGGAACATCCAGGCCAGGTGCACGAGCGCGTCCGTGTCGACGAGGACCGGGTCGAGCGGCTCGTGGGCGACATCCGCGGCGTGCCAGTCGACGCCGTCCAGCGCCGTGCCACGGGAGCGCTCGGGTGAGCGCCGGGCAACCCCGGTCAGGGCGTGGCGCCTGCGGGTGAGCTCGCGCACCACGGCACTCCCGACGTTGCCGCTGGCTCCGGTGACGACGATCCGCACGTCCGCTCCCTCCGTCACCGGACGGGTACCCGGCGCAGGGAAGCATCAAACGCCGGTGGTCTCGGAGCCGGGGTCGAAGCCCGCGACCTTGCCGATCACCGTGATCGCCGGAGAGGCGATGCAGGCCTCGGCGATGCGCTCGGCGATCGTGGCCAGGTCCGCGCGGACCACGCGCTGCGTCGGCAGCGTCGCGTCGGCAACCGTCGCGGCGGGGGTCGCGGCGTCGAGGCCCTCGGTGATCAGTGTCGCGGTGATCGCCGGGAGCGTCGCCACGGCCATGAGCAGGACCAGGTCCGTGCCGGAGCGGGCGAGCGCTGCCCAGTCGAGGGTCGAGCGCGGGTCTCCCGGCGGCACGTGTCCGGAGACCACGGTGAAGCCCTGGCTCAGCCCGCGGTGCGTGACCGGGATGCCGGCCAGTGCCGGACCGGCGATCGCGGACGTGACGCCGGGGATGACGTCGACGGGGATGCCGGCGGCCACGCACGCCTCGAGCTCCTCGCCGCCCCGCCCGAAGACGAAGGTGTCGCCGCCCTTGAGCCGTACGACACGCTTGCCGGCCGCGGCGTGCGCGACGAGGATCCGGTTGATCTCCTCCTGCGGGGTGGTGCGCCCGCGAGGGATCTTGCCGACGTCGACGATCTCGCAGCCGAGGCCGTGCAGGACGCCGAGGGGCGCCAGCCGGTCCGTGACGACGACGTCGGCCGAGCGTACGGCCTCCAGACCCGCCACCGTGATCAGCCCCGGGTCGCCCGGCCCGCCGCCCACGAGCACGACCCGTCCGCGATTCGGGCGGTTCTCCACGCTTTCGCCCCCGTCAGAACGTGGAGAACTGCCCGAATCGGGGACGGAGCACCAGGTGCCGGTCTCGGAGGCGTCGGAGGAGACCCGGGCGTCGAGCTGGGGATCGCCGGTCGCGAGGACGACGAGGTCGTGACCGGTGACGTCGGAGGGCTCGTACGCCCGCGCGTGCCACGTCAGGATGCCCCGGTCCGCGAGGTCGCTGATCGACTGCACGGTTTGCGGCGCGACGACCGTGACGCGGGCGCCGCCGTCGCGCAGGGCAGCGACGTGCGTGAGCGCTTCGGTGTCGCCGCCGACCACCAGGACGCGGCGGCCGGAGACGGGAAGGGTGGCTCGGAACCCCTCGGCGCGTGCCATCAGCGCGGTCGTCCTCTCGTTCGCGGATGAGTCCTCGATGGTAGGCGCGGAATTCCCGCACGGGTCGTACCCGCCGCATCGCGGACAATCTGCTCGATCACACTCCGCCCGGGCTTGGGCTCTGCCCGCTCGGACGGATAGCGTCTGCACCCATGCAGCGGATCACGGTCGTAGGCATGGGCGCGGACGGCTGGGAGGGTCTCGCCATGGAGTCGCGCCGGCTCGTCCGTGAGGCCGAGGTGGTCATGGGCGGCAAGCGACACCTCGAGACCGTTCCGTGGGCGTGGTGGCAGGTCCGGGTCGAGTGGCCGCACCCGCTCGACGAGGTGCTGCCGGCTCTGCTCGACGAGCACGAGGGCAAGCGCGTCGTCGTCCTCTCGTCCGGCGACCCCCTCGTCGCCGGGATCGGGACGACGCTCGTCCGGATGCTCGGCGCCGAGTATGTCGAGATCGTGCCGACCGTGTCGTCGGAGGCGCTCGCACGCGCACGCATGCACTGGTCGTACGAGGAGACCTCGCTGGTCTCGCTCGTCGGCCGCGACGTCCGCCAGCTCGTCCCGCACCTCGCGCCCGGGCGCAGGCTGGTGGTGCTGTCGAACGACGGCGGCACGCCCTCGTCGGTGGCCGCGCTGCTGGTCGCCCAGGGGTACGGGGACACGAGGATGACCGTGCTCGGAGACCTCGGCGGGCTCACCGAGTCGCGTGCCGACGCGACGGCGGCGTCGTGGAACGTCCGGGTCGCCTCCGAGCTCAACGTGGTCTGCCTCGACTGCGTCGCCGACGCGTCCCGCCGTTCCGCGATGTCGAGCGTCCCGGGTCTGCCGGACAGCGCCTTTGGAGAGGGAGGCGCGGTCGTGCCGCGCGACGTCCGTACGGCCGCGCTGGCGCGCCTCGCTCCTGCCGCCGGCGACCTGCTCTGGGGGCTCGGACCGGGAGCCGCCTCGGTCGCGATCGAGTGGGTGCGCGCCGAGCCGCTGGCCTCGGGCGTCGTCGTCGAGCCCGACCGCGCAGGCCTCGTCCGCACGAAGGAGTCGGCGGCCGACCTCGGCGTTCCCGAGCTGCGCGTCGTCGAGGGAACGCTGCCCGAGGCCCTCGACGCCCTGGCGGCACCCGATGCTGTCTTTCTCGGTGCCCGTGGCTCCGACACCGCGCTCGTCGAAGCCGCCTGGAGCGTGCTGCGCCCGGGCGGACGTCTCGTCGTGCACGCCGTCACGCTCGACGACGAGGCCGCGCTGATCGATCGCTTCCGCAAGCACGGCGGTGAGCTGGTCCGGATCGCCGTGGACGCCGTCTTCTCGGGCGGCGGCTCGATCGCCTGGAAGCCGTCCCGGCCCGTCATGCAGTGGAGCGCGGTGCGCTGACTTACGGCAGGACCCGGTCGAGCAGCCGGCGAGACACCTCCAGCGTCACCCCATAGACGGCGTGGCTGCCGCTCTCCCACAGCACGGCCGACGCCGGGAGCGTCCACGGTGGCTCCTGGATCCCCGCCGCCGGCAGCCCCGTCCCGTGGGTGGCTGCATAGAGCGCGATCCCCGCAGGCGCGCCGCCCCCGCTCGTCACGCCGGGGAAGCGCGCGGCAAGCGCCCCGTACGCGGCGCCGGCCACGGCACCGAACACGTAGTGGATCGCCGTGCTGGCACGGACCTTCTGGGCGGTGTCGAGCACGGTCCCGTCGCGCAGCTCGGCGACCTCCGCGGCGACGACGGCCGGCGGCATGTTCTCCGGGTGGCCGCTCGGGTCAGTCCCGACGAGGCGCTTCTGCCACACCTGCGGCGGGACCACCTGCTCCGCGGCGCGCTGCAGCGCAGGCTCGGTCACGGCCTTGACGTACGACGCGGGCAGCGACGCGAGGGCGCCGACGGCCGCGCCGCGGAGCATCCGGTGAGCGCTCATCCGGCCACGGTACGCGGGTCAGCCGCGTGGCGTGAGCGTCACCGAGGCGGGTAGGTGGTCGGAGGCCTGCGAGCCGCCGACGCGCGGCGCGGACGGAGCGAGGTCGGGGCTGACGAGCAGGTGGTCGATGCGTGCCGTCGGCCGGTCCGCCGGCGAGGTCGGGTCTGCGCCGTCGAGGGCGTCGACGAGCCCGAGGCCCACAAGCAGCGCGTACGAGGTGCTGCCCGGCTGCGTGTTGAGGTCACCGCCGAGGACGAGCGGGAGACCGTCGGCGAGCCGGGTCCGGAGCATCGCGGCGAGATCCTCGGTCTGCGGGCCGACGCCTTCATCGCCGTCGTTCGGCTGCAGGTGCGTCGACACGAACCACGTCGGTGCCCCCGCGAGGTCGAGCCGTACGGACAACGCCTGGGCTCCGGTCACCGCGCCGTGCGACGGCAGCGGGGTCCCGACCGACTCCTCGACCGGCAGCGCTGTGAGCACCGCGTCGCCCCACACCGGGTCGGCCGCGGGCGCGAACACGGCGTCGCGGTCGAGCATCCGCTCGAGGATCGCGAGCTCGTCCTGGCCGCCGTTGAGATACCACCCGCGGTCGACCTCGCTGAGCAGCGCGACCTCGCTCGACCGCAGGGTCTCGGCGACGAGGTCGGGGCGGAACGTGCCGTCCATGCCGTAGCCCATGCGCAGGTTGTACGCGGTCACGCGCACGCTCCCCGAGGCGGGCAGGTCGGGGCCCGCGACGTCGTCGAGCGCCGGGACAGTGAGCCCGGGGCCGAGCCACGCGACGGTGCCGGCGAGGAGGCCGAGGCCGCCCAGGAGGACGGGCGACACGCGCGCCGCCCCCGTACGGTCGGTGCCGGCCGCGCGCGGGGCCCCGGTCGCCGCGACGACGGCGAGCACTGCCGCTGCGAGGACGACGACGATGTCCGCACGGTAGCCGAGGTCGTACCCGGCGTAGTAGACGAACAGCAGCGCCACCCACACGAGCCCGCCGAGCGCCAGGGTCGCGGCACGCGCCGGTCGGCCGTGGTCGGAGGCGGCCCACAGGTGGGTGAGCGCGGGAAGCCCGACGGCGTACGCCGCCAGAGTCCACGTCGGCGACACCGCCGGAATGCCGTCGACGTCGGCGGTCACGAGCAGCGCCACGGCGCTCGCCGCGACGAGGATCACCGCCGCCGCCCACGCCGTCGCGCGGCGCGGCCGCACGGCCGCTGTCGCTACTGCGGCAACCGATGCGAGCGCGACGACGACCAGCCCGGCCGTCCCCGCGACCGCCGACGCGCGGCCCGCGTTCGCGAAGACGATGCCGGCGAGGAGGAGGCCGGGCATCACCAGCCAGGCCGTACGACGTGCCGCTGCCCTCGACCGGTGGTCGCGCGCGAGCCGCCATGCCACCGCGGCGCCCACGACCTGGACGACGAGCAGCACCCAGCCCCACGCGTCACCGCGCCAGACCGCACCCCACGTCCCGAGGGCCGCATGCGTCACCGTCCCGAGCGAGAGGCCTGCCGCGAGGCCGACGACGAGCACGTCCCCGTACGAGGTTGCCGCCAGCGAGAGCCACGCGATGCCCGCGGCGATCCCGAGCGAGGCGGCGACGAGCTGAGCCTGCCCGCCGTCGGTCAGCTGCAGGGCGGTCCGGCACACGAGCGCGACGGCCAGCGCGCCCGCGGCCACGCCCGTGGCGTGGCGCCGCGCGAGAAGCGCGACCACCGCGCCGACCGCGACGCATCCGAGCGCGTACGCGCCCATCAGCTCGGGCGGCGTCGACGCGGCCTGTCCGAAGATCGTGATCAGCGAGGGCGCCCACACGCGGACGAGGTCGCCGAGGACCCAGACCCCGACGGCGACGACGAGCGTGGCGGCGGTACGAGGCGGGAGCGTCATGGACGAGTTCTACCGGTACGGAGGCTGCTGCGGCCAGTGGCGCTTGGTGTCGGGCCTGCGTCGATGGCGATGCGGAGCGGTGTGAGCCGGCCGAGCGACGCCGGACGTCGCCGGGTGAGCACGAGGATCGTCGTGAGCCCGAGCACGACGACTAGCGCCGGGGGAGCCCCATCGACACCGGCACGACGAGGACGAAGACGAGGTTCTCGCACGCGTAAGAGCGCGCCGAGAGGGGGATAGTCACGGCGACATCAACCGGCCGTCCGGGTCAGCCCTGGTGAGGCCGCTAGTGTCGGCCCCGTGAGCGCGCGTGATCGGCACGTCCCGGAGCCGGGGGAGGACCTCCCCGATCCGCTCGACCTGCTGGCCTCGTGGCTCGGTCCCGTCCCGGGCGCGGAGCCACCGCTGATGACGCTCGCCACGCGCGAGATCGACGGCGCGCCCGACGCCCGTACGGTCATGGTCAACGGGTGCAACGGCGAGCGGATCTCGTTCCACAGCGACAGCCGCGCCCGCAAGGTCGCCCAGCTCACGGCCTACCCGTACGCCGTCGGCGTCCTCGTGTGGCCGGAGGAAGCGAGGCAGCTGGTGGTCGCCGGCGCGACCGAGCGGGCGACGGACGACGAGGCGGCGCGGCTGTTCGAGGCATGTCCGCGTGACCTCCAGCTGCTGGCGTGGCTCAACGATCCGCGCCTTGCCCGGCTGCCCCGCGAGGAACGCCAGGAGGAGTGGCGCCGCTTCGACGAGGCCCATCCCGTCCTCGTGCCACCGCCGACATGGCTCTGCTTCCACCTCGTTCCGCAGCGCCTGACGTTCTGGGCTGGCGACGACGACGGACCGAGCACGAGGTGCGAGGCCAGGCGTGAAGGCGACGACTGGACGGTGCACCGCCTCCCCGGCTGACCGGTTAGGCTGAGTGCGGCAAAAGGGAAAGCCGGTCGAAGTCCGGCGCTGACCCGCAACCGTAGGCCTCCCCTAAGAGGCGAGCCGGAGCACCTGCTGCCAGCTCCGCGATCCGCTCCGCGATCCGGAGTCCACCTCCGTGTGCTGCCGAGGACAACGGGCCCCGCCCGTCGCAGCAGGAAGGAACCGCTCGCATGCGCACGCTCGCCGCTGCCGCCGCTCTTCTCGTAGGGGCCGCCCTCCCCGTCCTGGGGACCACCCAGTCCGCCCACGCCGCCGACGGGGTGTGCACCGACGCGTCGGGCACCACCGTCGTCGTCGACTTCACCGATCTCGGCGGCGACGTCGAGGTCAAGTGCGCCGAAGACTCCGCCGGCATGACCGGCATGCAGGCGCTCGAGGCCGCGGGCTTCGAGGTCACCCCGGTGACCGGCAGCGGGATGACGGGCGCCTGCCGCATCGACGGTCAGCCTGCGGAGGACGAGGCGCTCGACCTCGATGGTCGCCGCTACACCGAGAAGTGCCAGGAGTTCCCGCCCGGCGGGGCGTACTGGTCCTTCTATGTCGCCCCCGCCGACGGGACCTGGGCGTACGCGGCGAAGGGCGCCGACGTCAACGCCTCCGTCCCCGGCGGGTACGAGGGATGGCGCTTCCAGCTCAACCAGCCGGCTGAGTCCACACCGATGCCCGACTTCGACCCGGCGAACCCGCCGACCGCGGCGGCCTCGGACTCCTCGGACAAGGCCGACGCCGCCGCCGACACCAGCGACGAGGACGCCGACGACGAGAACGACGGCACCTCGATCGTCTGGATCGGGATCGCGGTCGCCATCCTGCTCGCCGTCGCGATCGCCGTCACTCTTGTGCGACGCCGCAGCGGCGAGGACGTCTGAGCCGTGCCCGAGCGCCGTACCCGGCGTGACCTGCATCCCGGAGCCTGGTGGGTGTGGGCGCTCGGGCTTGCGGTCGCGGCCACCCGCACGTACGACGTGCTGCTCCTGGGGCTCGTGATCGGTGTGGCCTCGCTGGTGGTCCTTGCGCGTCGGCCGGTCGCGCCGTGGGCGATGTCGTTCCGGCTCTATCTGGGCCTCGGTGCCCTGGTCATCGTGATCCGGGTGCTGTTCGGGGTGCTCCTCGGCGGAGCATCCACCGGGACCGTGATCCTCGATCTGCCCCAGGTGCCGCTGCCGTCGTGGGCCGACGGCGTGCGGCTGCTTGGTCCGGTCACGGCGGAGTCGCTGCAGCGGTCGTTCGCGGCGGGTCTCCAGCTCGCGGCGCTGATCATCTGCGTCGGCGCCGCGAACTCGCTGGCCAACCCGCGCCGCCTGCTCAAGTCGCTGCCGGCGGCGCTATACGAGGTCGGAGCCGCCGTCGTGGTCGCGATGACGCTGTTCCCGCAGCTCGCCGAGTCGGTCGGACGCGTCCGTCGTGCCCGGCGGTTGCGGGGTGACTCGTCGCGCAACATGCGGGCGCTGCGGTCGATCGTGATCCCGGTGATGGAGGACGCGCTCGACCGCTCGATGCAGCTCGCGGCGTCGATGGACGCGCGCGGGTACGGACGCAAGGGCACCGCCGACGCCCGTACGCGCAGGCTCACCGGCGTCCTGCTGCTCGGAGGACTGCTCGGCGTCTGCGTCGGTGCGTACGCGACCGCCGACCTCACCGCCCCGCGGATCCTCGCGGCGCCGATGCTGGTCGCCGGCTTCGCCGTGGCCGGGATCGGGTTCTGGCGCTCCGGGCGCAAGGTAGGGCACACCCGCTATCGGCCCGACCCGTGGCGTGGCTGGGAGTGGTTCACCGCGCTGTGCGGCGTCGCCGTCGCGGCGACCTTCTTCGTGGACTACACGCTGTCGCCGGTCGTCCTCGCGGGGCTCGTCGTCGCCGCGCTGCCGGCGCTGCTGACGCCCGAGCCGACGTCCCCGTACGCCGCGCTGCGGACCGCCTCCACCGCCCGTGCGGCCGAGGGGGTGGCGGCGTGATCGAGATCGAAAGCGTCACCGTCACGTACGACGGTGCGACGCGTCCGGTGCTGCGCGACGTCGATCTGCTCGTCGACGAGGGCGAGCTCGTCGTCGTCACAGGGCCGACGGGTGCGGGCAAGTCGTCGCTGCTCGGGCTGCTCAACGGACTCGTCCCGCACTTCACGGGTGGCAATCTCGACGGGACCGTGACCGTGGCCGGGCTGCGGACACAGGACCACCCGCCGCGCGAGCTCGCCGCGACCGTCGGCTGGGTCGGGCAGGACCCGCTCGCGGGATTCGTCACCGACACGGTGGAGGAGGAGCTCGCGTACGGGATGGAGCAGCTCGGCGTCGACCCGCAGGCGATGCGGCGCCGCGTCGAGGAGGCGTTGGACCTGCTCGGCATCGCCGACCTGCGGGCGCGGTCGCTTCGGTCGCTGTCGGGAGGCCAGCAGCAGCGGGTCGCGATCGGCGCGGTGCTCACGATGCACCCGCCCGTGCTCGTGCTCGACGAGCCGACGTCCGCGCTCGACCCGACGTCGGCGGAGGACGTCCTCGCGACGTTGGCGCGCCTCGTGCACGACCTGGGGACCACCGTCGTGCTCGCCGAGCACCGGCTCGAGCGGGTGGTGCCGTTCGCGGACGTGCTCGTGTACGTGGGGACCGACGGCTCGGTGACCGCCGGTGCGCCCGCGGCGATCCTGGCGACGAGCCCGATCGCGCCGCCGATCGTCGATCTCGGCCGCTTTGCCGGGTGGGACCCGCTCCCGCTGACCGTACGAGAGGCCCGCCGCACCTCCAAGACCCTGCGCAAGGAGCTCGCCGAGCTCCCGCCCCCGTTCCGTCCCCGATCTGTGCACACAACGGGGACGGGACCGGCGGGGCCGCTGCTGACGGCGCGCGGGGTCGAGGTGCGGTACGGGCCGCTGCTCGCCGTACGAGGGGTGGACCTCGACCTTCCCGCGGGTTCGGTCACGGCACTGATGGGGCGCAACGGCTCGGGCAAGTCCACGCTGCTCTGGGCCTTGCAGGGATCGGGATCGCGGCACGGCGGTGACGTCCAGGTCGCGGGGAAGGATCCTGCCCGGCTGTCCCGTACGCAGGCGCGGCGCCGGATCGGCCTGGTCCCGCAGACCGCGAGTGACCTTCTCTACCTCGAGTCGGTGGCGTCCGAGTGCGCGGCGGCGGATGCCGAGGCGGGTGCCGACGACGGCACGTGCACCGCGCTCCTCACCCGCCTCGCGGGCACGATCGACCCCGCGGCCAACCCGCGCGACCTCTCCGAGGGCCAGAAGCTCGCGCTCGTCCTCGCCGTCCAGCTCACCGCGGCGCCACGCGTGATGCTGCTCGACGAGCCGACGCGCGGTCTTGACTACGCGGCCAAGGACGCCCTCGCGACGATCCTGCGCGACCTCGCGGCGGGCGGCGGTGCCGTCCTGGTCGCGACGCACGACGTCGAGTTCGTCGCCGCCGTCGCGGATCGCGCCGCCGTGATGGCCGACGGTGAGGTCATCGCGGCCGGTGACGTCCGCGAGGTCCTGGCGACCTCGCCGGCGTTCGCCCCGCAGGTCACGAAGGTCCTCGGAGAGCCGTGGCTGACCGTCCGCGACGTCCGTACGGCCCTCGGGGAGCGCCCGTGAACGCGATCGCGCTCCGCCCCCGATCCACCGCCGTGCTGGTCCTCGCCACGGTCGCAGGGCTCGCGATGTTCGCCTGGCCGCTGCTGTTCGAGCCCGGGTCGAGCGGCCAGCAGGAGGCCCAGGCGCCGATGTACTTCGTGCTGCTCCTGCCGCTGCTCCTCCTCGTCGTCGCGGCCGAGCTGTCCGAAGGCGGGATGGACGCCAAGGCGCTCGCGATGCTCGGCGTGCTGTCCGCGATCCAGTGCGGGATGCGGGCGCTGAGCGCCGGGACGGCTGGGCTCGACCTCGTCTTTTTCCTGCTGATCCTCGCTGGACGCGTGTTCGGCGCCGGATTCGGCTTCTTGCTCGGGTGCACCTCGCTGTTCGCCTCGGCGCTGCTCACCGCCGGCGTCGGACCGTGGCTGCCGTTCCAGATGATGTGCGCGGCGTGGCTCGGGATGGGGGCCGGACTGCTCCCGAAGCACGTCACCGGTCGCTGGGAGATCGCGATGCTCACCGCGTACGGAGTCTTCGCGGCGTACTTCTACGGCGCGCTGCTCAACCTGTCCTTCTGGCCGTACCTCGCCGGCGTCGACCCGAGCGGCGAGCAGGGCCTCGCGTTCGTGCCCGGCGCGTCGCTCGCGGAGAACCTGCAGCGGTTCTTCTGGTTCACCCTGCTCACCTCGACCGGCTCGTGGGACACCGGCCGCGCGATCACCAACGCGGTCGCGATCGCCGTCCTCGGCCCCGCGGTGCTGATCACGCTGCGGCGTGCGGCACGGCGCGCGTCGTTCGGCCGTACTCCGACGTTTGGCGCAGCCGCGAGCCCTTCCGGCGTACGGCCGCGCTAGCTCAAGAACGCCCGCAGCAGCGCGGCGGAGCCCGCGAGATGCTCCTCCATCGCCGCGGCGGCACGGTCCGCGTCGCCGGTGAGGACAGCGATCACGATCGTCTCGTGCTGCTCGTCGGAGTGCGCGATGTTGCGGGGGAGCAGCGGGATGTGGTCGAGGAAGACGTTGACCTTGGTCCGGGCATCGGCGACCAGCGGCAGCAGCGACGGCGAGCCCGCGAGCTCGGCGAGCGTGAGGTGCAGCCGCGAGTCGAGCCGCCGGTAGTCCGCAGGCGAGGAGCCGCGTACGTCCTGCAGCCGTGACCACACCCCCTCGCGCTCGGCGGCACTGAGCGTGCGGCCGGCCGCCGCGCGGACGGCACCGACCTCGAGGATCTCGCGCAGGCGCAGCACGTCGTCGAGGTCGATCTCCTCCGCGCCGTCCGTCCCGTGGTGCGCGGCAGGCGGCAGCTTGTCGACCACGAACGTGCCGCCGTACCGGCCGCGCCGGGACACCAGGTAACCCGCGTCCGCCAGCGACCGGATCGCCTCGCGCACCGTGTCGCGGCTGACGCCGAGGCGCAGTGCCAGCTCACGCTCCGGCGGCAGCGAGCCGCCAGGCGCGACGACGCCGAGGCGCACGGTCTGCAAGAGGCGCGAGACGGTGTCCTCGAAGGCGTTGCCGGTACGCACGGGGCGCAGCAGCGCGTCCTCCACGCCGCCGTCGTCGCCCCCGTCGGACGGTGCGGTGCTCATCGCCGCGACCCTATCTCGGCACGTTCATGGCGGCGTGTCAGAGGGGCGTCACGTAGGCCGAGCTGATGCCGCCGTCGACCATGAACGTCGTGGCGGTGACGAACGAGGCATCGTCGCTGGCGAGGAACGCGACCGCCGCCGCCATCTCCTCGGGCTCGCCGAACCGGCCGACCGGCACGTGGACCAGGCGGCGTGCCGCCCGCTCCGGGTCCTTGGCGAACAGTTCCTGCAGCAGCGGCGTGTTGACCGGCCCCGGGCACAGCGCGTTGACCCGGATGCCCTGACGTGCGTACTGGACGCCGAGCTCGCGCGACATCGCGAGCACGCCGCCCTTGGATGCCGTGTAGGAGATCTGCGACGTCGCCGACCCCATCACCGCGACGAACGAGGCCGTGTTGATGATCGACCCGCGACCCGCGGGCACCATGCGGCGCAGCGCAGCGCGGCACGAGAAGTAGACGGACGTGAGGTTCACGTCCTGCACCCGCTGCCACGCGTCGATGCCGGTCGCCTCGATCAGGTCGTCCTCGGGAGGCGAGATGCCCGCGTTGTTGAACGCGATGTCGACCGCCCCGTATGCGTCGGCAGCGGCGTCGAACAGCGCGCTCACCTGTGCCTCGTCGGCGACGTCGACGGGGACGAATAGCCCGCCCACGGTCTCGGCGGCCTCCTTGCCGGCAGCCGGGTCGATGTCGCCGATGACGACCTTCGCGCCCTCGGCGGCCATCCGGGCGGCGCTCGCGAGCCCGATGCCGCTCGCACCCCCCGTGACGACGGCGACGCGGCCGGCGAGGCGCTGGGTGAGGTCGACGGTCATGCGGACTCCTCGGATGCTGGGTCCTCTTCGACGAGCACGCGTTGCTGGTTGCTTCCTGGCCCGTCTTCGACGGCCAGGCTGTGCTGGTTGCTTCCTGGCCCGTCTTCGACGGCCAGGCTGTGCTGGTTGCTTCCTGGCCCGTCTTCGACGGCCAGGAAGACGTTCTTGGTCTCGGTGAAGGCGAACGGGGCGTCGGGTCCGAGCTCACGCCCGATCCCGGACTGCTTGAACCCTCCGAACGGGGTCGAGTAGCGCACCGACGCGTGCGAGTTGACCGACAGGTTGCCCGCCTCGACCGCACGAGCGACCCGCATCGCACGTGAGACGTCACGCGTCCAGATCGAGCCGGACAGCCCGTACGCGGTGTCATTCGCGAGCGCGATCGCGTCCGCCTCGTCGCGGAACCGCTGCACCGTCACGACGGGCCCGAAGATCTCCTCCACGACCGTCCGGTCGGTGCGCGACGACGGCGTGAGCACGGTCGGTGCGAACCAGTAGCCCGGTCCGTCCGGCGCCGATCCGCGGAAGGCGACGGGCGCGTCGTCCGGCACGTACGAGGCGACCTTCGCCAGGTGCGCCGCCGACACCAGCGGCCCCATCTCCGTCGTCTCGTCGCCCGGGTCGCCGACGCGCACTCCCGCGACGGCAGGCTCGAGCAGCTCCATGAACCGCTCGTACGCCGACTCCTGGACGAGGATGCGGCTGCGGGCGCAGCAGTCCTGCCCTGCGTTGTCGAAGACCCCGTACGGGGCCGTCGCTGCGGCGCGCTCGAGATCGGCGTCGGCGAAGACGACGTTGGCGCTCTTGCCGCCGAGCTCCAATGTCACGTTCGTGATCGTCGGTGCGGCCGCGGCCATCACCCGCGCACCGGTGGTCGTGGACCCGGTGAAGACCACCTTGCCGACGCCCGGATGCGTGACGAGCCGCTCGCCGAGCACCGAGCCCTTGCCCGGCAGCACCTGCAGGAGGCCCTCGGGCAGCCCGGCCTCCGACGCCAGCTCGCCGAGCCGGATCGTCGTGAGCGGCGTCCACTCGGCGGGTTTGACCAGCACCGCGTTGCCGGCCGCGAGCGCGGGTGCGAAGCCCCACGACGCGATCGTCATCGGGAAGTTCCACGGCGTGATGACGCCGACCACGCCGATCGGCTCGGCGAACGTGAGGTCGACGCCGCCCGCGACCGGGATCTGCCGCCCGAACAACCGCTCGGGCGCCGCCGCGTAGTAGGTCAGCACGTCCGCGACGTGGCCGGCCTCCCAGCGCGCCTGCCCGATCGGGTGCCCGCTGTTGGCGACCTCGAGCGCCGCCAGCTCCTCGACGTGCGCGCGGACGACGCCGGAGAACGCCCGCATCGCCTCCCCCCGTCCGGCCGGAGCGAGCCGCGCCCACGCCCGCTGGGCCGTACGGGCGCGCGCGACGGCGTCGTCGACGGCCTCGGCATCGAGCAGCGTGAGCGTCGTGAGGACCGAGCCGTCGGCCGGGTTGTGGACGTCGGTCGTGGTCATACGCGGAGCTCCTGGCGGTCGGCCGCGGCGTCGACGAGCGCGGCGAAGAGTCGGAGGTCGTCGAGGGTCTCCTCGGGATGCCACTGGACGGCGACGACGAACGGCGCGGACGGCAGCTCGACGGCCTCCACCGTGCCGTCGTCGGCGCGGGCACTGACGACCAGCCCGTCGCCGAGCCGGTCGAGGCCCTGGTGGTGGTAGCACTGGGCGTCGACCGCGTCACCGACGATCGTGGCCAGCCTCGTACCGGGGACGATCCGGGCGGTCGTCGTGGAGAACACGGCGTCACCGAGCTGGTGGCGCGCGTGCCCGACGACGTCGGGGAGGTGCTGGTGAAGCGTGCCCCCGAGCGCGACGTTGAGCATCTGCGCGCCACGGCAGATACCGAGCACCGGCAGGTCGCGTACGAGCGCGCCGTCGAGCAGCGCGCGCTCCCACGCGTCGCGGTCGCGCCGCGGCTCGTCGGTGAGTGGGTGCGGCTCCTGCCGGTACGAGGTGGGGTCGACGTCCTTGCCTCCGGTGAGGACGAGGCCGTCGAGCCCGTCGAGGACGCGCGCCGCGCCGTCGGGCGGCTGGGGCGGCAGCAGCACGGCGACGCCACCGGCCCGGGTGATCGCGTCGAAGTAGATCCGCGGCAGGAACGATGCCTGGACGTCCCACACGCCGGTGGCCGACTGCTCGAGATAGGTCGTCAGTCCGATCACCGGTCGCTCAGAGCCTCTCAAAGCCGCGCACCCTCTCCCAGTCGGTGACCGCCGCGTCGAACGCCGTCTGCTCCACGCGCGCGTTGTTGAGGTAGTGCTCGACGACCTCGTCGCCGAACGCCTCGCGTGCCACCTTCGACTCGGCGAACAACGTCGCCGCCTCGCGCAGCGTCGTCGGCAGGTGCGGGGCGTCGCTGGTGTAGGCGTTGCCCTCGCACGGGGCGTCGAGCTCGAGCTCCGCGTCGATGCCGTGCAGGCCGCCGGCGATCAGCGCGGCCACGGCGAGGTACGGGTTGACGTCGCCGCCGGGGGCACGGCACTCCATCCGCATCGTGTCGCCGTGCCCGACGACGCGCAGCGCGCACGTCCGGTTGTCCAGACCCCACGCGACCGCCGTCGGAGCGAAGCTGCCCTCCGCGAAGCGCTTGTACGAGTTGATGTGCGGCGCAGAGAAGAGCGTGAGCTCGCGTAGGGTCGCGAGCTGCCCGGCGACGAAGCTGCGGAACATCGGCGACATGGCGTGCGGGCCGTCGTCGTCGGCGAACACCGGCGCGCCGTCGACACCGCGCAGCGAGAGGTGGACGTGGCACGAGTTACCTTCGCGCTCGTCATACTTCGCCATGAAGGTCAGGCTCTTGCCGTGCAGATCGGCGATCTCCTTGGCACCGTTCTTGTAGATCGTGTGGTTGTCGCAGGTCGCCAGCGCGTGGGCGTACCGGAAGGCGATCTCCTGCTGGCCACGGTTGCACTCGCCCTTGACGCCTTCGCAGTACATGCCGGCACCGTCCATGCCGCGCCGGATGTCGTGCAGCAGCGGCTCCATGCGGGTCGAGGCGAGCATCGCGTAGTCGACGTTGTAGTCGGTCGCGGGCGTCAGCTCGCGGTAGCCCTTGGCCCACGCCTCGCGGTAGCCGGTGTCGAACACCATGAACTCGAGCTCCGTTCCCGCGTACGGCACGAGCCCCCGCTCGGCGAGACGCGCGACCTGGCGCTGCAGGACCGTACGGGGTGCGGGGCCGACCGGGCCACGGTGGTGGTCCTCGAGGTCGGCGACGACGAGTGCGGTCGCGTCGAGCCACGGGATGCGCCGCAGCGTGTCGAAGTCCGGGCGCATCACCATGTCGCCGTACCCGGTCTCCCAGCTCGACATCGCGTACCCGCTCACCGTGTTCATGTCGACGTCGACCGCGAGCAGGTAGTCGCAGCACTCCGCGCCGTGCTCCGCGACCTCCTCGAGGAACAGGCGTGCCGAGACCCGCTTGCCGGTGAGGCGGCCCTGCATGTCGGCGAACGCAACGATCACCGTGTCGATCTCGCCGATCGCGATGGCGTCAGCGAGCTCCCCCAGCGTGAGGTTGCCCGACGTCACTCCCATGGTGGCTCCCGTCGTGGTCGATGGCTCGATTCAACCATTGGAGTGCCCGTTTTTTCGAGCGTCAGCCGCAAGTTCAACAGAACTGTGCAGTCAAAGGTATGTCGAGGCCACCAATAGCGGGTCTAGGGTCAGACCAAGCAACGGACCTGCGACAGGAGAGACCAGATGTCCGGTGACAAGCTCACGGCGTCGGGGGCGACGTACTCCCACGCCCAGGACGGCTACTTCGAGAAACGTCAGCTCAAGCGCTCCGCCGGTTTCTGGGGACTCTGGGGCATCGGCGTCGGCGCGGTCATCTCGGGCGACTTCTCCGGCTGGAACTTCGGTCTGGACGCCGCAGGGTGGGGCGGTCTGCTCGTCGCGAGCATCGTCATCGTCGTCATGTACTTCGGCATGCTCTTCTCGATCGGCGAGATGTCGGCCGCGATGCCGCACACCGGCGGCGCGTACTCGTTCTCGCGGGCGGCGATGGGTCCGTGGGGCGGCTTCGTCACCGGGCTCGCCGAGACGATCGAGTACGTCTTCACCACCGGCGTCATCGTGCTGTTCTCCGCGATCTACGCGAACTCGATCACCGACGAGCTCATCGGGCTCGATCTCAGCGACAACATGTGGATCTGGTGGATCGTCCTCTACGCGGTGTTCGTCGGCCTCAACGCGCTCGGCGCGGAGATCTCCTTCAAGTTCGCGATCATCGTGTCGGTCATCTCGATCGGCGTCCTGGTCCTCTTCGCGATCCTCGCCTTCGCCAATGGCGCCGTCGACTTCAGCAACCTCAACAACATCACGCCGGACGAGGGCAACTCCAGCTTCCTCCCGTTCGGGTGGGAGGGCGTCCTGTACGCGCTGCCGTTCGCGATGTGGTTCTTCCTCGGGATCGAGGAGCTCCCGCTCGCGGCAGAGGAGGCGCACGAGCCTCAGAAGGACATCCCGCGTGCCGGGATCGGCGGTCTGATCACGCTGATCGCGACGGCCGCGATCGTCCTGTTCCTCAACCCGGCGGTCACCGGGTCGCAGGAGATCCGCGAGTCCGGAGAGCCTCTGCTCGACGGCTTCCGCGCGTTCCTGTCCGCCGACCTCGCCGCGCTGCTGTCGGCGTTCGCGCTGATCGGTCTGCTGGCGAGCCTGCAGGGCATCATGTTCGCGTACGGGCGCAACATGTTCTCCCTGTCGCGGGCCGGCTACTACCCGAAGTTCCTCTCGCTCACCGGTGCGCGCCAAACGCCATGGGTCGCGCTGGTGGCGGGAGCGGTGATCGGATTTGTTGCGCTGGTCATCGTGGACATCGTCGGCTCCGCGGCCGGTGACATCGTCCTCAACATCGCCGTCTGGGGCGCGGTCCTCGCGTACTTCCTGCAGATGGTCGCTTTCGTGCTGCTGCGGCGGAAGTTCCCCAACGCCGTCCGCCCGTACGTCAGCCCGGTCGGGATCGGCGGCGCGGTCGTCGCCGGAGTGATCGCAGCGGTCACGTTCATCGGCGTGCTGCTCAACGAGACCTACCGCCCGGCCGTGATCGCGATCGTCCTGATCTACGTGGTCATGCTGCTGCTCTTCGCCCTCTGGGGACGCCACCGCCTGGTGCTGTCGCCGGAGGAGGAGTACGCGGTGACCGGCGGTCTGCACGGGTACGACCCGGAGAAGGAAGGAGTCGGCGGGACCATCGAGGACGAGATCCTCAAGGGCCACACCGACTGACCCCCGTACCGGGGTGCGCCTCGCCGGATCACGGGGGGATTCGGTGCGGCGCACTCCCTCGGTCGGGTCACGTCGGTCAGTCGATCCGGCTCGGCTCAGTCGCGACTGGGAAAGACCCCCTCGACGCAGAGGAAGTACGTCATGCCGTCCGGCGCTGCTGCGCGCAGGTCCGGCAGCGCGAACGTCGTCTGCCCGTTGCCGCCGTACGTGGTTCCGAGGAGGGAGAACAGCGCGGTGTTCTGGGCGATCGGCAGCACCTGTCCGTTCGCGGGGACGCCGGTCCCCACGGCGCCGGCGAAGAGCCGCACCTCGCCGATGGTGCACTCGGTGCCCTTCCCAGCGGCGAACGTCCCGGTGCCGTTCCCGAACGCGGTCGTCCCCGCAGGGCCGGTCGCCCCGCGGGGTCCGACGGGTCCGCGCGAACCGACGGGTCCGCGGGTGTTGAGCGTGACCTTCTTCAAGCCCTTTCGGCACTTCCCCGACTTCGTGGCGCTGACGACGACGCCCTTCTTCGTCGTGCACACCTTCACCGTGCGTGCCGTCGTGGCCGCGTCCGCGACGACGACGCCACCGAGCACGAGTGCTCCCGCGCCGACTGTCGCTGCAGCGATCGATGCACCGCGCATCTCACCTCTCCTGTCCGCGGCACCGCGGTCGGGCGCCGCCAACCTGGAGTGTGGAGCGAGCGAGGGGTCGCCCGTACGGATCTTGAGGAGCTAGGGGACGAGCACGACCTTGCCGAGGGCCTCGCGGCTGTCGATGACCTCGAGTGCGCGAGACGCATCCTCGAACGGGAAGCGGCCGCCGATCGGGGGGATCAGCGCACCGGACTCCAGGTGCGCCACGAGCTCCTGCCACTGCGCCGCGATGTAGCCGGGGCGCTTCATGACGTACGCTCCCCAGCCCACGCCGCGGACGTCGAGGTTGTTGAGCAGCAGACGGTTCACCTTCACCTCGGGGATCGTGCCGGCGGTGAACCCGATGACGAGGAGGCGGCCGTCGTCCTTGAGGCTGCGCAGCGAGTCGGTGAAGCGGTCGCCGCCGACCGGGTCCACCACGATGTTGACGCCGTGGCCACCGGTGAGCTCCTTGACGGCGTCCTTGAACCCGTCGACGAGCACGTACGCGTCCGCGCCGGCGGCCACGGCGACCTCGCCCTTGGCGTCGGTGGAGACGACGGCGATGACCTGGCCCGCGCCGAACGCCTTCGCGACCTGGATCGACGCGGTCCCGATGCCGCCGGCCGCGCCCTGGACGAGCACGGACTCGCCGTTGCGCAGATGACCACGCTTGAGCAGCGCGAAGTGCGCGGTGAGGTAGTTGAAGGGCAGGCCCGCCCCCTGCTCGTACGAGACGTTGTCGGGCAGGTGGAAGGTCACGTCGCTGTCGGCGACGGCGCGTTCGGCGAACCCACCGAGGATCGTGAGTGCGGTGACGCGGTCGCCGGTGGAGAAGCCCGACCCGGACGGCGCCGACACGACTTCGCCCGCGACCTCGGATCCGGGGACGAACGGGAGGTCCGGCTTGTACTGGTACTGCCCGCGGCTCTGGAGCACCTCGGGGAACGACACCCCCGACGCCTTGACGTCGATGACGACCTGGTCGGGTCCGGGCTCGGGGGCGTCGATCTCGACGACCTCGACGGCGGACGGTCCTTCGAGTGAGGTGATCTGCACGGCACGCATCCTCGGAGCCTACCTAAGCGTGCGCTTAGTTGTCATCGAGTCCACGGCCTGAGTCAGCGCCCGTGCAGCGTCACGACGGCCTTGTGCTTCGGGACGTGGGTGATGTTGCGCAGCATCGAGACCTCTTCGCCGTCGACGGAGACGCGGTAGCGCGTGAGGACCTCCTTGAGCGCCACCGTCCCCTCCATCAGCGAGAACCCGGCGCCGATGCAGCGTCGTACGCCGCCGCCGAACGGCAGCCACGTGTTCGGCGCGATCGTCTCGTCGAGGAAGCGGCGAGGACGGTAGCGCTGCGGGTCGCCGAAGCTGTCGCTCGACGCGTGGGCGAGTGCAATCGACGGCGTGACAACGGCGCCGGTCGGCAACGACCAGCGGCCGATCTTCTGCGGCGAGGTGACGCGGCGTGCGACCTGGTCGATGATCGGGTGGAGCCGCATCGCTTCCTTGAGGCACGCCTCGAGGAAGTCGCCGTCACCCTGGTCCGCCGCGCGCAGCGCCTCGGCCTGGACGTCGGGGTTGGCGCCGAGCTCGTGCAGCGTCCACGAGAGTGCGGACGCTGTCGTCTCGTGGCCCGCGAGGAGCAGTGTGACGAGCTGGTCGCGCAGTTCGGCGTCGGTCAGCGGCTCGTCCTCGCTGGTCGCCCCGACCTGCAGCAGCAGCGACAGCACGTCCGTACGGTCGGCGAGGTCGCTGACGCCGCGCCGGTCGCGGATCTCGTCGTACAGGAGCCGGTCGACGGCGGCCTGGTTGCCGAAGTATGCCTTCCAGGGGCCGAAGCGGTGCAGCTTCGGGTAGGCCCAGCCGAGCAGCAGCAGCGGCGACACCTCCACCATCCGCATCACCCGTGGTCGCAGCGTGGAGAGGCGTTCCTCGTCGGTCACCCCGAAGACGACCTGGAGGATGATCTCGAGCGTGAGCGCGTTCATCCGCGTGTGCGTGACGAGGCGCTGACCGTCGTGCCAGCGGTCGACTTCCCTCTTGGCGATGACCTCGACGAGTCCGCGGTAGCCGCGCAGCGACGCGCCGTTGAACGCGGGCATCAGCAGCTTCCGGGCGCGCAGGTGCTCGCTCTCGTCGGTGAGCAGCACCGAGTGGTCTCCCATGACGGGGCGGAGAATCTCGTTGCCCTCGCCGGCGTGGAAGTCCTCAGACCTGCCGGCGAACACCTGCTTGATCTCGTCGGGCCTGCTGATCCCGACGATCGTGCGCGGGCCGGGGAGGATCCGCAGGGTGAACGAGTCGCCGTACGTGCGCGAGAGATGGTCGAGGAGCGGGTTGCGGAACGCGATGAACGCCACCGTCTGGGCGACGGAAGGCCAGCGCGGTCCGGGTGGGAGGGTCATGCCGACGCGTTCTCCAGGTCCGCCTTCTCCGTGCGTCGGGCGCGGGTGAACACGTAGTCCTGGTCGCGCACCATGCGGGTGTCCCACCAGTACTGGAACGTGAACTTCGGCCAGATCGTCCGGTTTTTGCCAGCTGCGTCGAGGTACCACGACGTGCAGCCGCCCTGCGTCCAGATGCCCTTCTCGACCCGCGCCTGGATGTCGGCGTTGTACGCGTCCTGGGCGAGCTTGGTCGGCTCCATCGTCGTGGCGCGCTGGCGGTCCATCTCGTCGAGCGAGCGGACGATGTACTTCGCCTGCTGCTCGATCATGAAGACCACCGAGTTGTGACCGAGCGCGGTGTTGGGGCCGAGCATGAAAAAGAGGTTGGGGAACTGGTGGATGGTGATGCCGAGGTACGTCTCGACGCCCTGCGCGGCGAACAGCCGACCCAGGTCGGTGCCGCCGCGGCCGGTGAAGTTGAGGTGATCGAAGGCGTCGACGACGTGGAAGCCCGTCCCGTACACGATGACGTCGGCCTCGTGGAGCACCCCGTCGCGGTCGACGACGCCTTCGGGCACGATCTTGGCGATGCCCGTCGTCTCGAGCGCCACGTCGTCGCGGTTGAACGCCTTGTAGTAGTCGTTCGACTGGAGCACGCGCTTGCAGCCCAGGCGGTAGTCGGGGGTGAGCTTCTCGCGGAGCGCCGGGTCCTCGACCTGCCGGGCGATGTGGGCGTGGACGACCTTCTCGGCGATCTTCAGGAACGCCGGGACATGGCCGTTGAACGTGATGGCGCGCGACTCGAGCACCCAGTAGAGAGCATCGCGGTACACACGGTTGGCGCCGGGGACCTTCTCGAAGATCGCCTGCCTGACCGGGCCGATCGGGCGGTCGTTCTTCGGCAGGACCCACGGGGGGGTGCGCTGAAAGAGCGTCAGGTGTGATGCCTGCTCGGCGATGATCGGCACGAACTGGACCGCACTCGCCCCGGTGCCGATCACGGCGATCCGCTTGCCGGTGAGATCGACCGAGTGGTCCCACTCCGCGGAGTGGAAACGTGCTCCCGCGAAAGTGTCGGCGCCCTCGATCTCCGGGATGTTGGGGATGTGGAGCCCGCCGACTCCCGCGACGAGCACGCGCGCGTCGTACACGTCGCCGTCGGCGGTGTTGATCGTCCAGCGCTCGCGGGCTTCGTCCCAGTGGGCGCCGACGACCTCCTTGCCGAAGTGGATGCGCTTGCGGATGCCGCGCTCGTCGGCGACCTTGCGCATGTAGTCCCAGATCTCGGCCTGGCCGGAGAACGACTTGGACCAGTGCGGGTTGAGCTCGTACGAGAACGAGTACATGTGGCTCGGGACGTCGCACTCGCAGCCGGGATAGGTGTTGTCCCGCCAGGTGCCGCCCACGTCGTCGGCCTTCTCGAGGATGACGAAGTCGTCGCGCCCCGCCTCTTCGAGCTTCATGGCCATGCCCATACCGGAGAAGCCGGTGCCGATGATCACGATATCTTGGGTCATCACGGCTCAGATACTAATGGTATCTGAGCTGGATGCAACACTCTTGATGTCATATTCTTTTTTCGCGAGAGGGGTTCGATGTCCACTCGGGCAGAACGTCAGGCGATGACGCGCACGGCGCTGGTGGCGACGGCGCGCACCCTCTTCCTCGACGACGGCTACGGTGCGACGAGCCTGGATCGGGTGGCGCTCGAGGCCGGCTTCTCCAAGGGGGCGGTCTACTCCAACTTCAAGAGCAAGGAGGAGCTCGGGCTCGCCGTCCTGGACGAGATCCACCGCGAGATGGTGGCCGAGGTCGTGGAGGCCGTGGGGGTCGCTACCACGTACGACGACGCGATCAACGGCCTCGAGGGCTGGCTGAAGGTACGGCTCGGGCAGCCGCGTTGGACCGCGTTGGAGGTCGAGTTCGCCGCGGTGGTGCGGACGAGCCCGTTCGTGGCGACCGAGCTCGCCGCCCGGCACGTCCAGATCCGCGAGGCGATCGCGGCACTGCTGCTCGAGATCGGGCGCCGTACGGGGATGCGGCTCGTGCTGCCCGCCGACCAGGTCGCGCTGGCGCTCCTGAGCCTCGGGATCGGCATGGGGGCGCAGCGTTCGCTCGACCCGACCATCGACGTGCACGCGTTCACCGCCACGATCCGCTCGTTGCTCCTCCCGCCGGAGGCCGGCTGAGCGAGCGCCGTGGCGCCGGCGGAGCTCTGGCGCGTGTGTGGTCACCGCGCCCGACTCGCGTGGCCACCGAGCAACCGACGCGCGCGGCGGTGGGTCGAGCGCGCGAGGCAGGATGGAGGCATGACCTCGACACCGCGCTGGTTCAGCGAGACCTCCGACGGCCACTCGCAGTGGTACATCGAGCGCTTCCGCACGATGGAGCGCGAGGGTGCGGACCTCGGCGGTGAGGCGCGGCTCGTGAACGCGCTCGTCCCGCCAGGTTCCCGGATCCTCGACGGCGGGTGCGGCCCGGGCCGCGTGGGGTCGCGCCTGTACGCGGCAGGCCACGACGTGGTCGGCGTCGACGTCGACCCGGCGCTCATCGAGGCCGCCGCGCACGATCATCCGGGTCCGACGTGGCAGGTCGCCGATCTCGCCACGCTCGACCTCCCCGGTGACCCGTTCGACCTCGCCGTCGTTGCCGGCAATGTCATGGTGTTCCTCGCGCCCGGTTCGGAGCGCGCCGTGCTCGAGCGGCTGCGGGCGCACATACGCCCCGGCGGCCGGATCGTGCTCGGCTTCCGGACCGACCGGCCGTACGGGGTCGAAGCGCTCGACGCGGACGCGGAAGCCGTCGGGCTGGAGGTCGAGCAGCGGTTCGCGACGTGGGACCTCGTGCCGTACGACGACACGGCGGACTTCGCGGTCACGCTGCTGCGCGTGCCGCAGTGAGCTTTCGTACGGGGGGCGTGTCGTCGCTCGGCCCGTACTTCGCGGTCGACGCACTCCCGGCCGACCCAGCGGCCGCGGGGTGGCAACCGCTCACGGACCTGCTCACGCCGGGCTCGCTGGAGGAGCGGGTCGTCTCCACGCGGGAGGCCCTCGGCGGGACCGACGTCGAGGAGCGGGTCGCCGCATCGACGGTGGCGCTCGGATTGTTCTCACGGCTGCTCTCGCCCGCGGTTGGCGCCGCCGCGCTCGGCGTGCCGGCACCGCCAGTGACGCTCGACGCGACGTGGTGGCGTCCGTTCGAGACCGGCCCGTGGCCGTTGGCGGTTGAGCCGCACGCGCGTGCCGTCGACCCGGGTGAGATGCTCACGCCGCTCGTCGAGCGGTTCGCCACGGGCTTCGCGTTGTCGCGCACGGTCCTGTGGGGCAACGCGACGTCGGCACTCTTCGGAGCGGTGGCCGCGCTCCGCTCCATGCATCCACAGCTCGCGCCGTCAGCCGCCACGTACGCGTCGGCGGTTCTCGCCCGCGCCCCGTTCGCCGGCACCGGTGACGTCGTACGAGGCAGGTTCGTACGCAGGTCGTGCTGCCTCTACTACCGCGTCCCGGGCGGCGGCTACTGCGGCGACTGCGTCCTCACCCAACCCCAGTGAGCCCCGTGTGCGGTCGATCGGTGTCACCGGGGAGCACCGATCGAAGCACAAGCGCCGCGACCCCTGGCCCGCCTAACATCTCGACCCGATGAGTCCTCGAACCGCGATGTCCGTCGCCATCTTCGGTGTGGTCGCGGCTGGGCTGGCCGCACGAGCCGTCCTTCCCGCACCGATTGCGGGACCAGCCGGTGACGCGCTCTACGCGACCCTGGTCGTCTTGCTCGTGGTGGCGGTCCGGCCAACTACGCCGCCGCCCGTGGCTGCGCTCGTCGGGTTCGCGGTGTGCGTCGCCGTCGAGCTCTTCCAGCTCACCGGCATCCCGGTCGCGGTGGCGGAGCACGTGCCAGCCGCACGGCTCGTGCTGGGGACAACGTTCTGGGCGCCTGACCTGCTTCGGTACGCCGTAGGGGCGGCCGTCGGCGGCGTGCTCTGCAGCGTTGTCGGGCAGCTCAGAACGCGCTGATCGCCTCCGGCATCCGCTCGCTCCGCGTCAGCGCGCTGGTGAGCGCCGCCTGCCCGTGGCGCTCGGCGGCGAGCTGGACGAGGAGATAGACGACCGGCAGATAGGCGTCGTCGGGGAACTCAGGCGTCGGCAGGTCGATGCTGCGGGCGAGGTCGTCGGTGTGGACGACGATCTCGAGCATCCGCGTCAGCAGGAAGTCGGAGCGCGTCAGGCTCCAGCCCTGCCACGGGATCGCGACCACGTCAGCGACCTCGCCGTCCTCGAGGAGCCGCTCGACGTTCGCGAGCGCCGCAGCGCATCGGACCTCAAGCGCTTCGAAGCCAAGGGCCGCCTCCTGCTCGTCGCGCGTGCGGTCGTGCGCGGGGTCGTCGAGGCTCGTCGCGGTCACCCACGCGGCACGACGGTAGTGCTCGGCCGTGTCCGGCAGCGGTGACGTGGCGCCGTCGACCCCAAGGAGGTCACCGGCAGCGACGGTCTGCCGCCCGAGGTGGCACGCGAGCATCCCCACCGTCATCCTCGGCAACGCGCTCGGTTCGCCCCACTTCGCTGCGACCTCGGGCCGCGTGAGGAGAGCAGCGGCGATGTGGGCGGCGGTCACGAACGCGGCATCTCGTGGATCCATGACACGCGATCCTAGGCGTGCGGGGCGGAGCTCAGACGTCCTTCACGTACCGGCGGCACAGCACTGCGAACCGCCCGCCGGCCACCTCCGCCTCGTACGCGAAGCCTTCGGCGTCGATCCACCCGCACCGCTCGTAGAAGCGGCGCGCCCGCGCGTTGCCCGGGGCCACCGCGAGCCACGCCTGTGGGTTTCCCGCCGCCGCGACCCGACGCTCGGCCTCCGCGAGCAGGGCCGATGCCACGTCGCTGCCACGGAACGCGCGGTCGACGTACACCTGCTCGACCTCGTCGCCGGCGACCATGACGAACCCCGCCACGTCGTCCCCGACCACCGCGACGGTCGTGTCAGGCACGCGCGCGAGCGACCGTTCCTCGAACGACGCCCGTGTCCGCGCGGCGACCAGCGCCTCCGGGACCTGGCCGAGGTGCCCGTCTCCCCAGCCTTCGTGCCAGATCGCCGCGACCGCCGCTGCGTCCTCCGTGCGGGCGGGACGCAGCTGCGGGGTCATCCCGTCAGGCTAGGTGGTGCTGTGCGCCCAGCACTCATCAGTGCGCCCGCGCGTTGACCTCGTACGAGGTGTTGGTCGACTCGAAGAGTTCACCAGCTGCAAGGAGTCGTTCGCGGTCGCCATCCACTTCGCTTGATTCGCGGCGCGGTAGTGCGGCTCGAATTGAGCCCGAGGATCCCGCCGGGCAGCAGGTCGCGGTTGTACGCCTCCTCCATCTCCACCGCATCGAGGATCATCTGCCGGATCTCGTCGGCGAACTCAGGCGTCGCCACATCGGGGTTCTCGTCGAGCACGGTGAGGATGAGGTTGATCCCGAACTTCAGGCGCAGGCTCTCGTCACGCACGATCCAGTGCCCTCCAGGATCACGTTTTACGCGATGAGGTTGCGGACGAAGTCCTGCTTGCCTGCGGTGGTCGTGAGGGCGCGGGTCTGCTCGGTCATCCGCGTGATGTCACGGACCTCGAACGCCTCCTTCGCCGCCATCGACGGCACCTCGACGTGAGAGGCATACGCGAACGACATGCAGTGGTTCGCCTCCTCCCACATCTGCTTCGCGAGATAGAGGTGGCACTCCGCGGCGTTGACGTACGGGTAGACGCCAAACGCGAGCGCCTTGTTGACCGTACGGAGAAGTCGGCACCTTCGAACCAGGTCGCCCCACGATTTGACGCCTCATCCACCGGTTCGACGCCGAACAACGTGGATAACCGCGCAAATCGTGGGGCGGGCGGGGGAGTGGGTACCTTCGGTCCATGAGTGACTCCACCCCCCGTACGACCACGCCCATGGACCAGCTCGCCGACGCATGGCTCATCGAGATGCTCGATCTCAACCCCGAGCTGCACGTCGAGCTCGGCCGGCCGGGTCGCGAGGGGGAGTACACCGACTTCTCCCCCGAGGGCGCCGAGGCCCACGCCGAGGCCGCGCGCCGGGCGCTCGCCCGCGTCCGTACGACCGAGGTGCGCGACGAGACCGACGCGATCACGCGCGACGAGCTCATCCGTACGCTCGAGCTCGAGGTGGAGCAGCACGACGCCGGCAACTGGCGGCGCGACCTCAACGTCATCGCGTCGCCCGCGCAGAGCGTCCGCGAGATCTTCGACCTGATGCCGACCGAGTCCGAGGCCGACTGGGAGCACGTCGCGAAGCGGCTCGGCAACGTTCCGACAGCCCTCGGCGGATACGTCGCGTCGTTGCGCGCCGGCATCTCCGCAGGCGACATCCCGGCCGTACGACAGGTCCGTGAGGTCGCGGAGCAGGCGCGCACCTACGCGGCGCCGGACGGGTTCTTCGGCGCCCTCGTCGCGAACCCCGCCGCGCCTGGGGGGCTGCGTGCAGACCTCGAGCGCGGGGCGCGTGCGGCCGCCGAGGCGTACGGAGAGCTCGCGACGTTCCTGTCCGACGAGCTCGCCCCGGTGGCGCCGACCGACGACGCGGCGGGGCGGGAGCGCTACGCGCTGGCGTCGCGCGGCTTCGTCGGCGTGCAGATCGACCTCGACGAGACCTACGCCTGGGGCGTCGAGGAGCTCGCGCGCATGGTCGCCGAGCAGGAGGTGGTCGCCGACCAGATCTTCCCGGGCGCCACCGTCGCCGAGGCCGTCGCGTACCTCGAGGCGGACGAGGCCCGTCGCCTGCACGGCACCGACGCGTTGCGCGAGTGGATGCAGGCGGCGAGCGACCGCGCCGTCCTCGAGCTGGGGGCGACGCACTTCGACATCCCCGACCCGCTGCGCACGCTGGAGTGCCTGATCGCGCCGACGCAGGAAGGCGGCATCTACTACACGGGGCCGACGGAGGACTTCTCGCGGCCGGGCCGGATGTGGTGGTCCGTGCCCGAGGGAGTCACGGAGTTCGACACGTGGCGTGAGCTCACCACCGTCTACCACGAGGGCGTGCCGGGGCACCACCTCCAGGTCGGGCTCGCCACCTACAACAGCGCCGAGCTCAACGCCTGGCGCCGGCTCAACTGGAACTCCGGGCACGGCGAGGGCTGGGCCCTGTACGCCGAGCGGCTGATGGCTGATCTCGGCTACCTCGACGACCCTGCGGACCGTCTCGGCATGCTCGACGGGCAGCGGATGCGCGCCGCGCGCGTCGTCGTCGACCTCGGGGTGCACCTCGGGCTGCCCAAGCCCGACGGCTCCGGGCCCTGGACCGGCGACGACGCGCTGCCGTTCATGCTCGAGCACGTCAACATGAGCGAGGCGTTCGTCCGGTTCGAGGTCAACCGCTACCTCGGCTGGCCCGGTCAGGCGCCCTCGTACAAGGTCGGGCAGCGGCTGTGGGAGCAGCTGCGCGACGACTGGGTCGCGGCCAACGGCGCAGACGGCGCGGATCTCAAGGACTTCCACCGTCGCGCGCTCGCCGTCGGCAGCATCGGGCTCGGCACGCTGCGTCGGTCGCTGCTGGGGGAGTAGCAGCCGTGATCACGGTGCTCCCCGCGGCCGCCGACGACCGCACCCGCGTCCTCGACCTGCTGCGCGCTGGGCTCGCTCGCGACGCGGGCGACGATGGCGCCGGCCTCGAGAAGCTGCTGTGGGGTGACCCGGACGACCACGGCCTGGCCATCCTCGCCGAGCGCGACGGTGAGCTCGTCGGCGCCGCCTTCGGGAGCGTGGCCGAGCGCGACGGGGCGCTGCGCGCGTACGTGAAGGTTGTCGCCGTGGCCGACGGTCACCGGCGTTCGGGCATTGGCAGGCTGCTCCTGAGCGCGCTCGAGGACGCGGCGCGTGCGCGCGGTGCGACTGACCTCCAGGCCGGCGGCAGCGCACCGGCGTACTGGTGGCCGGGGGTCGACACCGCCGACCACGAGGCGACCGCGTTCTTCCTCGCCTGCGGGTACGAACCGCCCGGCGACTCCGTGGCGACCAACCTTGACGTCGACCTCGTGGCGCACCGCGACCTGATCACCGAACCGCCCCCGCCAAAGGTGCCGATGCGCCGCCTGACGCCTGAGGAGTGGCCGGCGTTCGAGGCGTGGATGATGCAGACGTGGGGCGAGACGTGGGCCGCGGAGGCCGGGGGAGCGCTGCGGCGCCGGCCGGTCAGCTGCTTCGTGACAGTCGAGGACGGCGTCTACCTCGGCTTCGCTGCGTACGACACCAACCGGGCGGGTTGGTTCGGGCCGATGGGCTCGTCCCCGACGGCCCGCGGACGAGGCGTCGGCTCGGCGCTCCTGCGGGCCTGCCTGTCGGACTACCTCGCCGCCGGGCGCACGACCTGCGAGATCGCCTGGGTCGGTCCGGTCGACTTCTATGCCCGGACCGTCGGCGCCGAGCTCGGCCGTACGTTCGTCGCGTTGCGCAAGCCGCTGACCGGCATCCCCGCGTCAGCGTAGGTCGGCGAGGCTGCGCACGACCCGCGCGAAGACCGCTTCGTCGACGGTCGCGCCGCTCTCGCGCAAGGCGAGGACGGCGGCGCCCGCGGTGCCCTCCTCGACGAGGTGCGCCGAGCCCGTACGCCCGCGGGCGCGCCACGCCTTCTCGACGGCCCGCGCCGCCGTCTCCTGACGGAGCAGGACGCTGCCCCCGAGGACGAGAGGACCGTCGACGTCCTGATCGATGGCGGCGACGATCGTCCGCGACAGGGCGGTGGTGGTCTCGTCCACGATCGCGCGGGCGACCGGGTCCGCCGGGTCGGCGAAGGCCAGCGGGGCGAACTGGGCGAGGCGGACCGGACGCATCGCATAGACGACGTCGACGAGCTCCTCCAGTACCGGCAGCCGTGGTCCGGTCGCCGTGGTCGCCGTGCCGGCCGCCGCGGAGAGCCCGAGCCTCTCGAGCAGCGCCGGTGTCATCGGCGTGGCCGGTCCGCGGCCGTCAAGGTCGGCGACCACGGCGCGGGTGACCGCGTGCCCGATCGAGAACCCCGACCCGGCATCGCCGAGCAGCCAGCCCATGCCGTCGACGACGTGCTCGACAACCCCGTCGCGGACCCGGATCGCGGCGGCGCCCGTCCCGGCGACCATCGCGTAGCCGTCGAGCGCAGGAGTCCCCGCGCAGTACATCGCCAGCAGGTCGGAGCGCAGGGCGAGCGGCGCGTGGATCCCGCACGCGGCGAGCGCGTCCACGAGCACCCGGTTGCGGGGGTCGTCGGCCGCCAGGTGCGTCGCCGCCCCGGCCATCGCGATCGTCGTCGAGGCGATCGTCGAGGGGTCGGCGCCCGCTCCCGCGATCGCGCCCTGGACCGCCGTGCTCAACGACTCCGCCGCCTCGCCAGGACCCGACGAGACCGGGTTGCCGCCCCCGGCCCTCCCGTACCCGAGCGTGCGGCCGCTGGTGTCCACCACGATCGCGCGCGTGGACGTGCCACCGGCGTCGACGGCGAGGAGCACCGGCATCGTTACTGATCCGATACCGCGTGTGATCTTGACCACGTCAGCCCCATGGGAATAGTTTTCAACGAATTCCAGATCTTTTGAGATGGATTTTCACGGAGCGTGATCATGGACCACCCGATCGACGGCGTGACGCTGACTCTCGGCGCGCTCGGAGTCGCCGATCGGATCCAGGCTCGACGTCCGCAGATGTCGAGCGCGATGGCCAAGATCGCCGCCTTGCTGGTCGAGCATCCCACCGCCCCTCTCGAGATGTCCATCACCGAGCTGGCGGCGCAGGCAGGCACCTCGGCCGCGACCGTCACCCGGTTCTGCAGGCTGATCGGCTACTCCGGATACGTCCCGCTGCGGGTGGGCGTCGCTGCCGACGTCGGACGCGGGGACGTCCACGCCTCGTGGCACGCCGACATCGGCAAGAGCTTCGACCCCGACGACACCTCCAGCGACGTCCTGCACGCGCTGCTGGGCTCGCACACGCGTGCGGTCCAGGCCACGGCGAGCTCGGTGGACCTCGAGCAGATCGACCGCATCGCGACCGCGATCGCCACGTGCCGCCACCTCGACATCTACGGCATCGGTGGGAGCGGCCTCATGGCCGACGAGCTCCAGTCGCGTCTCTACCGGATCGGCCTCAGCGCCCACGCCTGGACGGAGGTCCACGCCGGCCTCGCGAGCGCAGCGATCCAGGACGAGACCTGCGTGGCGCTCGCGATCTCCAACACCGGGCGCACCAGCGAGACGATCCAGATGCTCGGCCAGGCGAACTCCTCCGGCGCGTTCAGCGTCGCCCTGACCAACCGGCCCGACTCGCCCCTCGCCGCGGTCGCCCACGAGCACGTCGTGGCCGCCGCGCCGGAGGAGTACCTCCAGCCGGACGACCTCTCGGCCAAGCACTCCCAGCTCTTCCTCCTCGACCTGATCTACCTCCTCGTCGCCCAGCAGGACTTCGCGCGGACGACGACGAAGCTCGCGGCCTCCGCGATGGCTGTGCTCCCGCACCGCAAATCCGTACGCACCCGGTCCCGAACGCAGTGACCTGACCACCGATCCAGGAGAGCGCCGCATGTCCGACACCTCGCACCAGTTCCTGAACGAGACGACCAGCCGGCTCGAGCGGCTTGCGGCGGTCGCGGCAGAGGGCGGCCTCGACCCGGCCATCGACCTGATCGCGGGCGCGCTGCAGAACGGGGGGATCGTCCAGGCGTTCGGCACCGGTCACTCGCAGGCGTTCGCGATGGAGATCGCCGGGCGTGCCGGCGGCCTCATCCCGACCAACAACATCGCGCTGCGCGACGTGGCGCTGTTCGGCAGCCAGGACGTGTCGATCCTGTCCGACCCCAAGCTCGAGCGGGACCCGTCGGTGGTCGAGGAGCTGTGGGAGATCACGGCGCCGAGCCCGCAGGACGTCTTCGTGATCGCGTCCAACTCTGGCGTCAACGGGTCGATCGTCGGGATGGCGCTGGAAGCGAAGGCGCACGGCAACCCGGTGATCGCGGTGACCAGCATCGCCCACACGAGCCGGGTCACTCCCAAGCACCCGAGCGGCAAGCGTCTGAGCGAGGTCGCCGATGTCGTCATCGACAACCTCGCACCGTACGGCGACACGACCCTCACCACCGGCGACGACATCGGTGTCGGCGCCGTCTCGTCCTTGACCGCAGCCTTCGTCGCACAGCTGCTGACGATCGGGGTCGCCGAACGCCTGGCGGCCGCAGGCTCGGTCCCGCCGATCTACCTCTCCGCCAACATCCCCGGCGGGGACGACCACAACCACCAGCTCGAGGACATGTACGGCGACCGGATCCGGCGCCACGCCTGACACCACCACCATCACCACAGGAAGGCACTCCAGATGAGTATCGAGAGGAAGACGGTCGACCGGCGCACCCTGCTCCGAGGTGCGCTCGCGGCCGCAGCGGTCATCCCCCTCAGCAGCGCCCTGGCTGCATGCGCGGGGAGCAGCAACAACGACGACGACAACTCCACCAAGGGTGGCGAGAAGAGCACGGACAACCCGTTCGGCATGGCCGCCGACTCCACCACCGACGCCGTGATCTTCGACGGCGGCTACGGCACCGACTACGTCGCGTTCGCCGCGACGATCATGCAGAAGAACCACAAGGGCTCGACGGTCAAGGTCACTCCGACCACTGAGATCTCCCAGGAGCTCCAGCCTCGCTTCGTCGCGGGTGACCCGCCGGACCTGATCGACAACTCCGGCGAGAACTCGATCGGGTTCAGCGCGATCCTCGACCAGGTGGAGGACCTCACCGACGTCCTGGACGCCAACAACCTCGAGGGTACGAAGATCCGCGACACGCTCTTCGGTGGCGTCGAGGCGCCCGGCACCTTCGACGGCAAGCTCGCCGCCCTGAACTACGTGATGACGGTGTACGCGGTCTGGTACTCGTCGAGCCTGTTCGAGGAGAACGGGTGGACGCCCCCGAAGACGTGGGACGAGGCGATCGATCTCGGTGCCAAGGCGAAGTCCGCAGGGAAGTACCTCTTCCTCTGGGGCAAGGAGGCGGCGACGTACTACCAGACCCTCGCCATCGGCTCGGCGATCAAGCAGGGCGGCGACGAGGTCCGGCTCGCGCTGGAGAACCTCGAGGCGAACTGCTGGTCCAACCCCGCCGTCCAGCAGGTCTTCGAGGCCATGGGCAAGATCGTCGACGCCGGCTACGTCAAGCCCGGTGGTGCCGGCACGCAGTTCACGGCGGCTCAGGCGCAGTGGAGCAACAACCAGGACGCGCTGCTCTATCCGTCCGGGTCCTGGATCGAGAACGAGATGAAGGACCAGACCAAGGCCGGGTTCGACATGAAGGGCTTCCCGGAGATGGTCGTCAACTCCGACTCGGCGATGCCGTGGGAGGCGCTGCACAGTGCGGCGGGCGAGCCGTTCATGATCCCGTCGCAGGGCAAGAACGTGCCCGGCGGCAAGGAGCTGCTGCGGACGATGCTCTCCAAGGAGGCAGCGACCAACTTCGCCAAGACGAAGCTGGCGCCGACGATCGTCAAGGACACCGTCCCCGCCGACGGATTCGGCTCGACCGCGCTCGTGTCGCAGAGCGAGATGCTCACGGCGGCAGGCTCGGACGTCTTCACCTGGAAGTTCGTCGACCTGTACGGCATGAACGTCGACCAGCTGGTGGTCTGGAACAGCTTCCTCGCCGGCAAGTCGAGCGTGAAGGACTTGACGTCGCGCCTGCAGGAGATCACGGACAAGGTGCGCGAGGACGACTCCGTCACGAAGATCCCCGCCACGTGATCGAGTCCCCTCTGGTCCCCACCGCGGACACCGGGAAGCTCCCGCCGCGCAAGAAGAAGCGGCGGCCGCTGACGTTCGACCGAGTGAGCTTCGTGCTCGTCTTCCTCGTGCTGCCGTTGGCGCTCTTCTCGGTGTTCGTGGTGTGGCCCTTCGTGCAGGCCTTCTGGTACTCCCTGACGGACTGGTCAGGGTTCACGCCCGACATGAGCTTCGTCGGGCTGGAGAACTACCAGAAGCTGCTCGATGACAACATCTTCATGACGTCGTTGCGCAACAACATCATCTTGGCGCTCGTCGTCCCGTTCGTGACCGTCGTGCTCGCCTTCGCGCTGGCGACGATGATCACGGTCGGCGGCTCCACGCACGGGGCGACCCGAGGGCTGAAAGGTTCGAGCTTCTACCGTGTCGTGTCGTTCTTCCCGTACACGATCCCGGCGATCGTCATCGGCCTCATCTGGCTGCAGATGTTCGACCCGTCGAACGGCCTGCTCAACGGCGTCCTCACAGGGATCGGGCTGGACGGGTTCGAGTCGTTCCCGTGGCTTGGCGACACCCGGACGGCGATGCCGGCGTCGATGTTCGTCATCATCTGGGGCTTCGTCGGGTTCTACATGGTGCTGTTCGTGGCCGCGATCAAGAGCGTCCCCGGCGAGCTGTACGACGCGGCGCGCATCGACGGCGCGGGCCGCCTCCGTACGGCGTTCTCGGTCACGCTGCCGCTGATCCGCGACAACGTCCAGACCGCATACATCTATCTCGGCATCCTCGCGCTCGACGCGTTCGTCTACATGGTTGCGCTCAACCCGGGCGGCGGTCCCGAGAACTCGACGCTGGTCATGCCGCAGCGTCTGCTCCTCACCGCCTTCGAGAAGGGCCAGTTCGGGCTGGCGAGCGCGATGGGCGTCGTCATGGCGATCGCGACGATGATCTTCGCCGCAATCGTCTTCACCGTGAACCGCCTCGTGGGCGGCCGACCCGAGGGAGAGCGCCGATGACCGCGAGCGCCGACACCAAGACCTCGCAGCGAGCGGCTGCCGCGAGCGAGCCCTCTTCGTCAGGCGAGAAGCGCATAGGCTCCGGCGACCGTGCGGTGACGACGGTCGCGCACGTCATCCTCGGCATCTGGGCGCTGCTCGTCATCATCCCGCTGCTGTGGACGCTGCTGTCGTCGTTCAAGACCAGCAGCGAGATCTTCCAGTCGCCGTTCACGCTGCCCGCGAGCTGGAGCTTCGACAACTACGTCTCGGCATGGACGTCAGAGGGCATCGGCCGCTACTTCGTCAACACCGTCGTGGTGGTCGGGACGGCGTTGGTGATCGTGATGCTGCTGGGCTCGATGTGCGCGTACGTCCTCGCGCGCTTCTCCTTCTGGGGCAACCGGCTGATCTACTACCTGATGCTCGTCGGGCTGACGTTCCCGGTCTTCTTGGCGATCGTCCCGCTCTTCTTCGTGCTCAAGGGCTTCGGGATCCTCAACACGCTGCCGGGCCTGATCGTCACCTATGTGGCGTTCGCGCTTCCGTTCACCGTCTTCTTCCTCTATCCGTTCTTCCGGATCCTGCCGCAGGACGTCTCGGAGGCGGCAGACATCGACGGCGCGGGGGAGTGGCGGAAGTTCTTCCAGGTCATGCTCCCGATGGCGAAGCCGGGCATCGCGTCCGTGGCGATCTTCAACTTCCTCGGGCTGTGGAACCAGTTCCTGCTCCCGGTCGCGCTCAACACCAAGCGCGACAACTACGTGCTGTCGCAGGGGATGGCGGCGTTCGCGTCGCGGGCGGGCTACAACACCGACTACGGCCGGTTGTTCGCGGCGGTCATCATCACGATCGTGCCGGTGCTGATCGTCTACGTGATCTTCCAGCGCCAGCTGCAGGGATCGGTGTCGCAGGGGGCCGGAAAGTAACGGTCGCGCACTTCCGCAGCCAACGACCCCGAGCGTCTCGTACGATCCGGCTGCCAGCCTTCCCCCAGGGGTGCCCGTGAACGCGTCCGCCCTCAGCCGCCTGCCCACCCTGCTGCGGGCCCGAGTCGTCGTCGCGACGGTCGTCGCAGGCCTCCTCGGCATCACAGGGCTCATCGCGCTCGGCGTCGTGGCGAACCACACGGTGGTCCTTCAGGCGAAGGCGGATGCGCTCGTCCGGCATGCGCCTCACCAGGTCGGGACGTACGTCCATGCGGACGACGACGCATCGGCGGGACTGTCGTTCTCGTGGGACAGCGACGAGAGCGTCCGCCTCGAGGATGGCAGGACGGTGCCGTTGTGGCGATCGGATCAACCTGATCGCAGCGTTTCCCTGACGCAAGGTGAGGAGATCGAGATTGTCGAGTTCCCCGGGCGCGACCTCGCCTTCCTGGTCGACGAGGTGCCCGCAGATCATCCCCTCGTCCTCCGGGTGATCGACTGGGCACTCTTGATGCCGGGGGCGCTCCGTGGCATCGCGATCCCGCTCGCCGCCCTGTACGGCATCGTCCGCCTCATCCTCGGCTTCACCCCGCGCGCCCTCCCTTCGCTGCTGCGCCGCCGGGCCGAGGTCACCGGGGTCGTCGACGGTTTCTGGCCCACGGTGGACGAGCGCCGCGGCGACCTGCACGTCGCCGCCGGGTCTGCCGCGTACGTGGCGCGGGTGAAGGTCCGTGGCGATCGGCCCCGTGTGGGCGATCCGATCACGCTGCGCGGGAGCGTCCGGCCTGGCGGCTGGGTGGTCGCCTGGACCGAGCGGGGCGTGGTGGTCCCGAGGGAGCCGCTCCGCGCAGACGTCCCCGTACCCCGCCCCTAGGCTGGCCCCATGGTGGACCCACGGGCCGGCACGCCGGCAGAGCCGAAGGACCTCGTCGATCTCGACGCCCTCGCTGCGGCGTACTACGACCGCGTCCCTGACCCTGACGACCCCGCCCAGCAGGTGGCGTTCGGGACGAGCGGCCACCGCGGGTCGAGCCTCGACGGCGCGTTCAACGAGGCGCACATCCTGGCGACCACGCAGGCGATCGTGGAGTATCGCGCGCAGGCGGGCATCGCCGGTCCGGTGCTCGTCGGCCGCGACACGCATGCCCTCTCGCTCCCGGCCTGGCATACCGCGCTGGAGGTGCTCGTCGGCAACGACGTCGTCACGCTCGTCGACACCGACGACGGGTTCACCCCGACGCCCGCCGTGTCCCACGCGATCCTTCGCCTCAACGGGCTGAGCGGTCACGCAGGGGGAGGCGCAGGACAGGTCGATGGCATCGTCGTCACGCCGTCGCACAACCCGCCCCGCGACGGTGGCTTCAAGTACAACCCGCCCAACGGCGGCCCGGCCGGCTCCGACATCACCGGCTGGATCCAGGACCGTGCCAACGCGCTGCTGCGTGACGGGCTGCGCGGGGTCAAGCGGGCGACGACCGACGAGACGCGTGACCGGGTGCAGGCGTACGACTTCCTCACGCACTACGTCAACGACCTGGGCTCGGTCGTCGACATGGAGGCGATCGGGCGGGCAGGCGTACGGATCGGGGCCGACCCGCTCGGCGGCGCCTCGGTCGCGTACTGGGGCCGGATCGGCGAGCAGTACGGTCTCGACCTCACCGTCGTCAACACCGCGGTCGATCCGCAGTGGGGGTTCATGACCCTCGACCACGACGCCAAGATCCGCATGGACTGCTCCTCCCCGTACGCGATGGCGTCGCTGGTCAAGCAGCGCGACCGCTTCGACATCGCCACGGGCAACGACGCGGACGCCGACCGGCACGGCATCGTCACGCCTGACGCAGGCCTGATGAACCCCAACCACTTCCTCGCCGTCGCCATCGCGTACCTCACCGAGCACCGCGGCTGGGACGCCGCGGCAGGGGTCGGCAAGACGGTCGTCTCCTCAAGCATGATCGACCGGGTCGTCGCCGACTCCGGGCGTGCCCTGTACGAGGTGCCGGTCGGCTTCAAGTGGTTCGTCGACCCGCTCATCTCGGGATCGGTCGTCTTCGGCGGCGAGGAGAGTGCGGGCGCCACGTTCCTGCGGCGCGACGGTCAGGTGTGGACGACCGACAAGGACGGCCTCATCCTGGCGCTGCTCGCGTCGGAGATCCAGGCGGTCACCGGACGCAGTCCGAGCCAGCACTACTCCGGCCTGACCGCGCGGCACGGCGATCCCGCGTACGCCCGCGTCGACTCCCCGGCGACCCGCGAGCAAAAGGCCCGCCTCGGTGCGCTCGACCCGGCAGCGGTCACGGCGACCGAGCTCGCCGGCGACCCGATCACCCGCATCCTGTCGCACGCCCCCGGCAACGACGCCCCGATCGGCGGGATCAAGGTCGAGACCGCGGACGCGTGGTTCGCCGCCCGTCCCTCCGGCACGGAGGACGTCTACAAGATCTATGCCGAGTCGTTCCGAGGAGCCGACCATCTGGCGGAGGTCCAGGCTGCGGCAAGAGCCACGGTGGACGCGGCGCTGACGTAAAGTGCTGAGAAAGGCGGGTCAGCTCGTTGACCTGCGACGACGGGGGACATACGTGAGGCTCGCGACGGACCGCAGTGCGCGCAGGGTCGCGCCTCTGTTCGCCGTGGCCGCGCTGGTCCTCGCGGGGACGCCGGCCGTCCACGCGGATGAGACGCCCAGCGCCCACGATGTGCGTGACGCGCGGGCCGGGGTCGCCACCAAGTCGGGCGACGTCACCGACATCCGTGCCCGGATCGCCGCCACGACGGCCCGTGTCGACGCACTCGCCGTGGAGGCTGCTCAGGCCGCTGAGGCATACAACGGTGCTCAGTACGCCCTCGAAGAGGCCTCAGCCACCGCGCGCTCCGCCCAGAAGGCTGCGCAGACCGCCGCCCGCGACGCGGAGGGCCAGCGGCTGGTCGTCGAGCGGCTCACGGTTGCCGGGGTGACGGCGCGTGCCCCGTACCACCGCATCCGCAGCTTCTTCTCCGGCGGAGGGCCGAGCTCGCTGCTCGGTCAGATGAGCTCTTACAACGCGGTCGGTGACGCCAGCCGTGCGGCGCTCGCCACGTACGAGTCCAAGCGCGCCGTCGCCGTGACCCTGAAGCGTGAGGCCGACGCGGCGCTCGCGCGTCGCGAGAAGCTGGCGGCTGCTGCCACGAAGGCCAAGCACGACACCGAGAAGGCGGTCGCGGGTGCGGCGGCGGCGCGAGCCGGACTCCAGCGCGACCGCGACCAGCTCATCCGCGAGCTCGCCAACGCGGACGGCATCTCGGTGAAGCTGGCCAGCAGGCGTCAAAAGGCTCTCGAACAGCTCGCCCAGCAGGCCCAGGAGGCAGCCAACCGCCCGCAGACGGGCGCGCCCAGCCTGCCACCGACAGACAGCCCGGCGCCCTCGCCGACTCCTGCGCCCCCGACGCTGGACCCTGATGCCGACCCGCCGAAGCAGGCGAAGGGTGTCGAGGCGGCGGTTCGCTTCGCGCTGACGCAGGTGGGGGAGCCATACGTGTGGGCAGGGGCCGGGCCGGACGTCTGGGACTGCTCGGGCCTGACGATGCGTGCGTGGCAGGCCGCAGGCAAGGGACTCCCGCACTTCAGCGGCGCGCAGTACGCCGTGTCGGCGCCGATCGCGGTGCCCGAGGCGCGACGGGGCGACCTGCTGTTCTGGAGCCGTGGCGGTCCGGACTCGATCCACCACGTCGCGCTCTATCTCGGCGACGGCTGGATGGTCGAGGCTCCGCGGCCCGGCAAGAACGTCCAGGTGGTGTCGGTCTACTCGTGGACCGCGCCGGATCTTGCCGCCCGCGTGCGCTGACCTCCGTCCCGTCTGGGGTTCGTCAAGACGCGTCAGAGGTGCGTCAGGGCCGACCCGCCCCGCCCTCGACGCGTCCTTGCGGTGGCAGGCGCGGACACGCTCCGCGCCGAGGACGACGAAGGCCGCTGACCCTCGCGGGGTCAGCGGCCTTCGTACGACGTCAGTGCAGGCTCAGTGGTCGGCGCCGTGCTCGGAGACGCGCTTGAACGAGGCCTCGACCTCGTCCTCGGCCTCGCGGCGGCCGACCCACTCGGCGCCCTCGACGGACTTGCCGGGCTCGAGGTCCTTGTAGACCTCGAAGAAGTGCTGGATCTCCAGGCGGTCGAACTCCGGGACGTGACGGATGTCCTGGAGGTGCTCCTGACGCGGGTCGTCGACGGGCACGCACAGGACCTTGTCGTCGCCGCCGGCCTCGTCGGTCATGCGGAACATGCCGATCGCGCGGCAGCGGATCAGGCAGCCGGGGAACGTCGGCTCGGACAGCAGGACCAGCGCGTCGAGCGGGTCGCTGTCCTGGCCGAGGGTGTTCTCGATGAAGCCGTAGTCGGCCGGGTACTGGGTGGAGGTGAAGAGGGTGCGGTCGAGCCGGATCCGGCCGGTCTTGTGGTCGACCTCGTACTTGTTGCGTACGCCCTTGGGGATCTCGACCGTGACGTCGAATTCCAGCACTGTTCCTCCATTGGTTCGTGCGAGTGGTCCGAGCAGCGCACGCAGGGCCTGTCCACCCGGGCACGCAAGACTTGTCTAGTCTCTCGTACGTGGGCAAAGACACGGGACACGGGGTTGGCCCCTGTGACGCACGCAACAGCGTATGCCCGCGGTGACGCCGCGGCTCACGGTGCTCGCGACGACGGATCTGCACGGTCAGGTCCGCGACCACGACTACGGCACCGACCGTCCGTACGAGGACGCGTACGGCAACCGCATCGGTCTCGCCCGGGTGGCCGGCGTGGTGCGTCGCCTCCGCGAGTCCATGCCCACGGCGCTGCTCGTCGACGCCGGTGACGTGCTCGAGGGCAGTGCGCTGTCGCACGAGTACGCACGCCTGCTCGCCGAGGCGGCAGACGACGACGTGCCGCTGCACCCGATGGCGGCCGCGATGAACCACCTCGGGTACGACGCCGTGGCCCTGGGCAACCACGAGCTCGACTACGGCGTACGGGCGCTGGCGCGGTTCCGCGAGCAGCTCGACGCCCCGCTGCTGGCGGGCAACGCGCACGACGCCGTGACAGGCGAGCCTGCGTTGGCGGCGTCGGTCATGCGCGAGGTCGTCGTGATCCCTGGCGAGCCGCCCGTACGGGTTGGGATCGTCGGGCTCACCACGCCGAAGGTGACCTCCTGGAACCGCGACGTGCGCGCCCACCTCCGCTTCACCGACGTCGTCGACGCGGCTGGGCCGCTGGTCGCCGAGGTGCGGGCGGCCGGCGCGGACGTCGTCGTCGCGGTCGTGCACTCGGGGATCGTGGAGCCGTCGACCCCGGAGAACGCGGCCCTCGACCTCGCGCGCTGCGTCCCTGGCGTCGATGTCGTCGTGGCGGGCCACGCGCACGTCGAGGTCGCCGAGCGGCACGTCACCGGACCGGACGGGCGTCCGGTCCTGCTCACCGAGCCGCTGTGCTGGGGGATGCGGGTGGCGGTGGTCGAGATCGACCTCGCACGCACGGCCGACGGCTGGGCCGCTCACGAGGCGCGCTCGCGGCTCGTCGACACCGCCGATGCCGAGGAAGACCCCGAGATCGTCGCGCTTGTCGCGCCCCAGCACGCACACGTCCGTGCCTGCGGCGACCGCGTGGTGGGCCACGCCGAGGCGCCGATCGAGACCGAGCCGGCGCGCTACCGGCCGACCACGGCGCTCGCCCTCGTCGCCGCCGCACAATCCGGCGCGCTGCGCGGGATGCTACCGGGCGACCTCCCCCTGCTCAGCCTCGTGAGCCCGACCAACCGGTACGCGAGGGTGCCGGCGGGCCCGGTGCGCCAGCGCCACGTCGCGGCGTTGTGCCAGTTCGACAGCGGGCTGGTCGTGGTCGCCATGACCGGGGCCGAGCTGCGTGCGCACCTCGAGCACGCGGCCGCGTTCTTCGCCGCCACACAGGCACCCGGCCCCCACCATCCCGACGCGCTCACCAACGCCCCCACCCCGCGGACGCCGCACGGCACGCCGGACTTCGACTACGACGTCGCGTACGGGGCCGAGGCGCCTCTCACGTACGACATCGACCTCGCGCGCCCGCTCGGTGCACGGATCGCTGCACTGTCGTACGACGGCCGTCCACTGCGAGACGCGCAGCACTTCCACGTCGTCGTCAGCCGCTACCGTGCCTCGGGCGCCGCCTCGTACCCGCACGTCAGCGGTGCGCCCGTCGTCCACGAGCTCACCGAGCCGCTGCGGACACTGGTCGCCAGGCACCTCGCCGACGGGCGCCCGTACGCGCAGGAGCCGCACTGGCGGTTGCTCCACGACGGTCAGCCGCTCGCCGTCCTCGACCTTCCCCTCCTTGGCTAGGCTCGAAACATGCCTTCACACCACTCCGAGCGCGGCCGCGCCTGGCCGTACGTGCTCCTCGCGGTGGTGCTCGTCCTGACCGGCGGGGGCGTCGCCGCGTACAGCCTCGGCCACCTCGACCGCTGGCTCTGCGAGGGCGGCACCTGCGAGTCACGCGAGGCCGATCCCGCGTCAGTGCCTGTCACCCCGGCCGAGCCCGAACTCGCGCCGGTTCTCGCCGCGCCGCAGTCCCGTCCTCTCGACGCGGACCGCGTGCAGCGCGCGATCGCGCCGCTGCTCGGCCGCAAGGCGCTCGGCACGCACGTCGGGTTCGCCGTGTCGGATCTCTCTTCGGGGGAGCAGGTCTGGAGCTCCGGGACGGGCGCGTTCATCCCCGCGTCGACGCTCAAGCTGTTCACCTCGCTCGCCGCGATGCAGACGCTGGGGCCGGAGCACCGCTTCCGTACGACCGTGCTCCGTGACACCACCGGAGAGGAGCAGCCGTCCGCGACCGACGCGGCACCGACGGCCGACGCGCTCGCACCCGGGCCCGCGAAGCTGGTCCTCGTCGGGGGCGGCGACCCTTATCTCACGGCGACGTCGAACGCCGCCGCACGCGTGTCGTACCCGCAGCAGGCGTCCCTCGCACAACTCGCCCGCCAGACAGCCAAAGCGCTGCAGGCCGACGGTGTCACCGAGGTCTCGCTCGGGTACGACACCTCGCTGTTCACCGGGCCGGCGGCAAACCCGACCTGGGAGCCGAGCTACATCACCTCGTTCGTGACCTCGCCGGTCAGCGCCCTGTGGGTCGACCAGGGGCGTGACGGGTGGCGTCGCACCGCCGACCCGGCCCGCCAGGCCGCCGCGACGTTCGCCAAGCAGCTGAAGGCGCGCGGCCTGAAGGTGACGGGCGTCGCAAGCACGGGCCGGCCGGTGGAGTCCGAGGAGCTCGCCGCGGTCAGCAGCGGCACCGTCGCGCAGATCGCGCAGTCGGTGATCGAGCACAGCGACAACCAGGCGGCGGAGGTGCTGCTGCGCCACGTCGCGATCGCCGAGAAGCAGCCCGCGACGTTCGAGGGCGGGGCCAAGGCCGTCCGGGACGTGCTCACCGGGCTCGGGGTCGACTGGGAGGGCAACCGCGTCTACGACGGGAGCGGGCTCTCGCGCGACAACCGCGTCACGCTCGCCTCGATGCTCCAGGTCGTGTCGACCGCGTCGGAGCTCTTCGACCGCTATCCGATCGCGGGCTTCAACGGCTCGCTGGCGACGCGCTTCACCGACAGCGGTACGGAGGCGGGGCTCGGTGTCGTCCGTGTGAAGACCGGCACGTTGTCTGGTGTCCACTCCTATGCCGGCACGACCGCCACCCGCGACGGGACACCCGTCGGCTTCGTGATCTTCACCGACCGCGTGCCCGATCGGCGTACCCTCGACGCCCGGACGATGCTCGACCGCATCGCTGCGCGGCTGTCGGCCTGCTCCTGCGCAGCCTCCGCGTAGGCTCGCAGGCATGACGGACAGCATGATCGACTGGGACTTCGCGCTGACGACCGCCGCGCGGATGACCCGGCCCGGTCCCGAGATCGCCAGTGCCGAGGCCGAGCAGGTCGTCGCCGAGCTCCGTGAGGGCGCGGCGCGGTCGGAAGGCCCCGTACGCGAGTTCACCGGGCTCGTGGCGGAGTCGGCGACCGCACCCGTCCTCGTCGTGGACCGCCCGGGCTGGGTCACGGCCAACGTGTCGTCGTTCGAGGTCGTGCTCCGGCCGATGCTCGAGAAGGTCCAGGCGGCGGCTGAGGCGAAGGGGCAGGCTCCCGGGCGCTTCGGACGGGCGATCGGCGCCCGCGTGACGGGGGCGGAGGTCGGCGCTGCGCTGGCCTTCATGTCGACGAAGGTGCTCGGGCAGTTCGACCCGTTCTACACCGCGCCCGCAGCAGACGGCGGGCTCCCGGTCGGCGGACGCCTCCTGCTGGTGGCCCCGAACGTCGTGCACGTCGAGCGCGAGCTGGACGTGGACGCGCACGACTTCCGGCTCTGGGTCTGCCTGCACGAGGAGACCCACCGCGTGCAGTTCACGGCCGTGCCGTGGATGCGGGCGCACATCCAAGGACTCGTCGACGGGCTGATCGACGCCACCGACACCGATCCCGAGGGCGTCTCGCGCTCGCTCGGCGAGGCGTCGAAGGCAGCAGGCCGTTTCGTACGAGGCGAGCGCGTCTCCTTGATGGACGTGCTCCAGAACGATCGCCAGCGCGAGATCATCGCGCAGGTCACCGGCGTCATGTCGCTCCTGGAGGGCCACGCCGACGTGGTGATGGACGGGGTCGGGCCCTCGGTGATCCCGACCGTGCGCCACATCCGGCGTCGCTTCGACAAGCGCCGTCAGGGCGGTGGTCTGCTCGACCGGCTCGTACGCCAGGTGCTCGGCCTCGACGCGAAGATCCGCCAGTACCGTGACGGCGCCGCGTTCGTCCGATCCGTCGAGAAGTCGGTCGGTCGTGAGGGCTTCGACGCCGTGTGGGCCTCGCCGGTCAACCTGCCGTCCGCGGAGGAGATCGAGCAGCCCGACCAGTGGGTCGCACGCGTTCACGGATGAGATCGTCGCCATGACCGCGCGCCGTACGCCGCCCCTCGACCCCGTGGTCGCGCGCGGGCGCCGTGCGGTCTCGGACGCGCTCGCCGACCTCCCTGGCGACGCCACGGTCGTGTTCGGCGTCTCGGGCGGCGCCGACTCGCTCGCGCTGGCCGCGCTGACGTCGTTCGTCGTTGCCGGCCGTGGCGGTCGTGCGCTCGCGCTCGTCGTCGACCACGGCCTGCAGGCGGGGTCGGACCAGGTCGCGCAGCGCGCCGCCGCGCAGTCGCGCGACCTCGGGGTCGAGGCCCGCGTCGAGCGGGTCGACGTCGGGTCCGACGGGGGCCCGGAGGGTGCGGCGCGCGTCGCACGTCGTGAGGCGCTGCAGGCCTGTGCCGACGAGCTCGGTGCCGCCGCCGTCCTGCTCGCGCACACCCGCGACGACCAAGCCGAGACCGTGCTCCTCGGGCTGGCCCGAGGGTCCGGTGCACGCTCGCTCGCCGGCATGGCACCCCGTACGGGAATCTGGCGGCGCCCGCTCCTCGGCCTCACCCGCGCCGACACCGAGCAGGTCTGCCGCGCGGTCGGCCTCACCTGGTGGGACGACCCTCACAACGACGATGCCCGCTACGCCCGGGTGCGCGTCCGTCGCACGGTCCTGCCGTTGCTCGAGCGCGAGCTCGGACCGGGTGTCGCGGCCGCCCTCGCGCGTACGGCTGACGGCCTGCGCGACGACGCCGACGCCCTCGACGTGCTCGCCCGTACGGCAGCGCGCGAGGTCACCCGCGACGACGGGGCGCTCGACGTCGCCGCGCTCGCTGCCCTCCCTCGCGCCCTACGGACGCGGGTTCTGCGCGCTGCCGCGATCGGCGCCGGATCGACCGCGAACGACCTCACGGCAGCGCACGTCGCCGGGGTCGAGCAGCTGGTCACCGCCTGGCGCGGCCAGGGCGGCCCGGCGCTTCCCGGCGGCCTGACCGTCCGCCGCACGGGCGGTGTACTCCTCTTCATCCCGTCGTGAGCGGCGGGCCCCCGGACGCGTCGTCAGGGTCGCTGTGCGAGGCTGGCTCCGTGGACGCGAAGCAGATCGAGGGCGACCTCGCGCTGGACCAGACGTACATCCCCGAGGCCGACATCCAGGCCCGCCTCCGAGAGCTCGCCGCTGAGATCGCGCGCGACTACGAGGGCGAGGACCTGCTGCTCGTCGGCGTGCTCAAGGGTGCGGTCATGGTGATGGCCGACCTTGCCCGTGCTCTCGAGCGCGACGTCGAGATGGACTGGATGGCGGTCACCTCGTACGGGTCGGGCACGACCTCGTCCGGCGTCGTACGGATCCTCAAGGACCTCGACACCGACCTCTCGGGCCGGCACGTCCTGATCGTCGAGGACATCATCGACTCGGGCCTCACGCTGTCGTGGCTGACGTCCAACCTGCGCTCGCGCAAGCCGGCCTCGGTCGAGATCTGCACGCTGCTGCGCAAGCCTGAGGCGCTCAAGATGGCCGTCGACGTCAAGTACGTCGGTTTCGAGATCCCCAACGCCTTCGTGGTCGGCTACGGGCTCGACTACGACGAGCGCTACCGCAACCTGCGCGACATCGCGACGCTCGCTCCGCACGTCTACTCCTGACCCAAGCAGCCGTCACGGAGCAAGATCCGCGCGGCTTCTGGGAACATGTGGACGGGTGCCAGACGTTGAAGCACCAGGGGACAAGACTCGCCCTGCCTTCATGGCGAGGGCGTGTACCGTCGGTTCCCGTACCCATTCCTACGCAGGAGGAGCGAGGCGCGGCCTCGGATCATGGACGTCAAACGCATCTTCAAGGGCCCGTGGCTCTGGATCATCATCAGTGTCATCGCGGTTCTGGCCCTGCTCCAGCTGGTGTCGTCCAACAGCGGCTATCAAGAGGTCAAGACCGCGACGATGGTGCGGTACTTCGAGCAGGGCAAGGTCGCCGAGGCGACCTTCGTCGGCGCCGGCGACAACGAGATCCGCGCCACGCTCGACGATGACAAGAAGGTGCGCGCCAACTGGCTCGGCGACCAGGGCAACCAGCTGCGCAAGCTTGCGGATGAGAGCGTCTCCGACAAGGAGATGAAGACGTACGACGTCGATATCCCCAAGCCGAGCTTCCTCGGCAACCTGCTCGGACTCCTGCTGCCGTTCGCGCTGATCTTCCTGCTGTTCATCTTCTTGATGAACTCGATGCAGGGCGGCGGCGGACGCGTCATGCAGTTCGCGAAGTCCAAGGCCAAGCTCATCTCCAAGGACACGCCGCAGACGACCTTCGCCGACGTCGCGGGTGCGGACGAGGCCGTCGAGGAGCTCGGCGAGATCAAGGAGTTCCTGGCCGACCCACAGAAGTTCCAGGCGGTCGGTGCCAAGATCCCCAAGGGCGTCCTCCTGTACGGCCCTCCCGGCACCGGCAAGACCCTCCTCGCGCGCGCCGTGGCCGGCGAGGCGGGCGTGCCGTTCTACTCGATCTCGGGCTCGGACTTCGTCGAGATGTTCGTCGGTGTCGGTGCGAGCCGTGTCCGTGACCTGTTCGAGCAGGCCAAGGAGAACGCGCCCGCGATCGTCTTCATCGACGAGATCGACGCCGTCGGGCGTCACCGTGGCGCTGGCCTCGGCGGCGGGCACGACGAGCGCGAGCAGACGCTCAACCAGCTGCTCGTCGAGATGGACGGCTTCGACGTCCGCGGCGGCGTGATCCTCATCGCCGCCACCAACCGTCCCGACGTCCTCGACCCAGCGCTGCTGCGCCCGGGCCGGTTCGACCGCCAGATCGCGGTCGAGGCGCCCGACCTCAAGGGCCGTCTGCAGATCTTGCAGGTCCACTCGCGCGGCAAGCCGCTGGCGCCCGACGTCGACCTCGAGTCGGTTGCGCGGCGCACGCCCGGCTTCTCCGGCGCCGACCTCGCCAACGTCCTCAACGAGGCTGCGCTGCTCACCGCCCGCAGCAACCAGGCGCTGATCGACAACCACATGCTCGACGAGGCCATCGACCGCGTCGTCGCTGGCCCGCAGAAGCGGACCCGCCTCATGAGCGAGCACGAGCGCAAGATCACCGCGTACCACGAGGGTGGCCACGCACTGGTCGCCGCAGCGCTGCCCGGCAGCGACCCCGTGCACAAGATCACGATCATGCCGCGAGGCCGTGCCCTCGGTTACACGATGGTGCTGCCCGACGAGGACAAGTACAGCCAGACGCGTGCCGAGATGCTCGACAAGCTGGCCTACATGATGGGCGGTCGCGCCGCCGAGGAGCTCGTCTTCCACAACCCGACGACCGGCGCCGCCAACGACATCGAGAAGGCGACCAACCTCGCTCGCGCGATGGTCACCCAGTACGGCATGACCGAGCGGATCGGTGCCGTGCGCCTCGGCGAGAACGGCTCGGAGCCGTTCCTCGGCCGCGACATCGGCCACTCGCGCAACTACTCCGAGGAGCTTGCGGCGATCGTCGACGAAGAGGTGACCAAGTTCATCAGCTACGCCCACCAGGAGGCGTTCGACATCCTCGCCGAGAACCGCGCCGTCCTCGACGACCTGGTGCTCGCGCTGCTCGAGAAGGAGACGCTCAACAAGGCCGAGGTCGCCGCGATCTTCGAGTCGCTCAAGCGTCGGTCCGCGCGTCCGGCGTGGACCGGTTCGGAGACCCGCAAGCCGTCGTCGTTGCCGCCGGTGCTCTCCCCGAAGGAGATCAACGGCCACGAGCCCGAGCGTGACGGCGACGAGGGCACGATCGTCCTCGCGCCCGGTCAAGGTGGCACCGACCTGCACGGCCCGGGTTCCGACCCGGCGGGAGGAACGCCCGAGCCGCCGTCGCCCGGAGCGCACTGACGTGGCGCAGGCCGAGAGCGGGGCGCTGCCCGAGTTCGACACGCCGCGTGCCGAGGCCGCGATCCGTGAGCTCCTCGCCGCGATCGGGGAGGACCCTCACCGCGACGGGCTCAAGGACACGCCGGAGCGGGTCGCCCGCGCCTACAAGGAGATCTTCGCCGGCATGCGCCGGGATCCCCAGGAGGCGCTGTCGCGCACCTTCGAGGTCGACCACGACGAGATGATCCTGGTCAAGGACATCGAGCTGTGGTCGATGTGCGAGCACCACCTCGTGCCGTTCACGGGGGTCGCGCACGTCGGCTACATCCCCGCCGAGGACGGCCGCGTGGTCGGGCTGTCCAAGCTCGCGCGGCTCGTCGACGTGTACGCCCGCCGCCCGCAGGTGCAGGAGCGGCTGACCACGCAGATCGCGGACGCGCTGACCGAGACCTTGCGCCCGCTCGGTGTGATCGTCCAGATCGAGGCCGAGCACCTGTGCATGACGATGCGCGGCGTCCGCAAGCCCGGGGCCAAGACGATCACCAGCGCCGTACGCGGACAGCTGCGCGATCCTGCGACCCGGGCCGAGGCGATGGCCCTGATCACGGGCCGCTGATGTTTGCGCGTCGCGTGGTGCCGCTGCTCCCCGACGCGGGTCGGTGCCAGGTGATGGGCGTCGTGAACGTCACCCCCGACTCGTTCTCGGACGGGGGGCTGTGGCTCGACGCCGACGACGCGGTCCGTCACGGCCTCGAGCTCGTCGCCGCCGGTGCCGACCTCGTCGATGTGGGCGGCGAGTCGACCCGTCCCGGGGCCCAGCGCGTCGACGCGGCCACCGAGCTGGCGCGGGTCGAGCCGGTCGTCCGTGCTCTTGTGGAGCGCGGTGTCGTCGTCTCTGTCGACACCATGCGCGCCGAGGTCGCGGAGCGTGCTGTCGCCGCAGGTGCGCGGGTCATCAACGACGTCTCCGGCGGGCTCGCCGACCCCGACATCCTCGAGGTGGCCGCGCGCACCGGTGTCCCGTACGTCGTCATGCACTGGCGAGGGCACTCCGACACGATGCAGGGCGACGCCGCGACGCACTACGACGATCTCGTGCCCGACGTCGTCGACGAGCTGGGCAGCGCCGTCGACCTCGCGCTCGCCAAGGGGGTCCGGCCCGAGCAGGTCGTGGTCGATCCCGGCATCGGCTTCTCCAAGCGAGGCCCCCAGAACTGGACCGTCCTCGCTCACCTCGAGGCGTTCGCCTCGCTCGGCTATCCGCTGCTGGTCGCGGCGAGCCGCAAGCGGTTCCTCGGCGAGCTGCTCGCGGACGACGACGGCCTGCGGCCTCCGAGGGAGCGCGACTCCGCGACGGTCGCGACCACTGCGCTAGCGGCGGCGGCGGGCGCGTGGTGCGTGCGTGTCCACGACGTCGCGCCCAACGCCGACGCCGTGCGCGTCGCCGAGCGGTGGCGCGATGGCTGAGCGGCGTGACCCGGTCCTCGTGACCCACCAGGCGTTCTACGACGCGATCGAGCACGGTGACCTCGACCTCATGTCGTCGCTGTGGCTGCCCGGCGAGGACACGGTGTGTGTGCACCCTGGCGCCGAGCCGATCCTCGGCCGTGGCGCGATCCTGCGGTCGTTCGCGATGCTCATGGCCAACGTCGGCTACATCCAGTTCATCCTCACCGACGTCGAGGTGCGGCGTCGTGACGGCATCGCGATCGTGTCGTGCGTCGAGAACGTGCTCTCCGAGGCCGAAGGCGAGGCGCCCACGGTGTTCGCCGGCGGGCGCGGCGTCGCGACCGACGTCCTCGTCGAGACCGCGACCGGGTGGAAGCTCTGGTCGCACCACTCCGGGCCGGTGATGGAGGGATGACCGTGCCGAGCGGACTGGACCGGATCACCGTGACCGGGATCGAGGCGTACGGCTACCACGGCCTGCTCGCGTTCGAGCGCGACCGGGGCCAGCGGTTCGTCGTCGACGTCGTGCTCGGGCTGGACCTCGGGCGTGCGGCGGAGACAGGGGACTTAGAAGCGTCGGTTCATTACGGTACGTTGTCGGAGAGGGTCGCGGACGCCGTGGCGTCGGACCCCGTGGACCTGATCGAGACGCTCGCTCTCCGCATCCTCGGGATCTGCTTCGGTTTCGCACCGGTGCAGTGGGCGAGCGTCACGGTTCACAAGCCGGATGCACCGATACCGGTGACGTTCTCGGACGTCGCCGTGACGATAGAGCGGAGTCGTACGTGACCGAGACGCCCAACCCACACATCCCCGACGCGGACACGATGACCGGGGGCATGCGCCCGATCCGGCAGGCCGTGATCGCGGTCGGGTCCAACCTGGGGGAGCGGCTCAACAACGTCCAGGGTGCCGTCGCCGCGCTTGCCGACACGCCGGAGGTCACGGTCGTGTCGGTGTCGTCGGTCTACGAGACGGTGCCGGTCGGCGCGCCCGCGGGCTCGCGCGACTTCCTCAACGCCGCCGTCCTCATCGACACCACGCTGACCGTGCACACGCTGCTCGACCGCTGCCTCGCGATCGAGGACGCGTTCGGTCGCGAGCGCGGTGAGAAGAACGCGCCGCGCACGCTCGACGTCGACCTCATCGTCGTCGGTGACCGCGTCGCGCACGACGACCGACTGACGCTCCCGCACCCGCGTGCCCACGAGCGTGCGTTCGTGCTGATGCCGTGGCTCGAGCTCGACCTCGAGGGCGAGATCCCCGGCAAGGGCTACGTCGTCGACCTCGCGCAGGGTCTCGACACCTCCGGCGTCACGCGGCGCGAGGACCTCGAGATCCTCGTCTGATCTGATGGCTCGCCGTCCGCTGCGCCGGTCGTCAGCAGTCCAGCTCGCCGTCCTCGGAGTCGTCGGTCTGGCTGTCGGACGAGCGATGCGTCCCTTCCTGGAGTGGCGCGACTCCGTCGTCCCCACGGTCTCGTGGGTCGCCGCGGGCACGATGCTCTTCCTCGCCGCGATCCTCGGTGTGCTCGCATGGACGACCTTCCAGTCGCTCCACCGCGAGCGGCGGACGATGCACGCGACGCGAGCGCTGCGGCTGCTCGCGCTCGCCAAGGCCTCGGCGATCGTGACGGCGCTGATCGCCGGCTACTACGTCGGGTTCGCGTTGTCGTTCGCGGGCGACATGGAGCTCGCGCTGCCCCGTGAACGGGTGGTCAGGTCTGCCGCTGCGGCCATCGCCGCACTCGTGGCGCTGGCCGCCGCGCTCGCCCTCGAGCGCGCGTGCGAGGTGCCCCACGATGACGAGGATTCCGACGAGGCCGCACAGGCCTGAACGCTTGGTGTCGGTAGGCCAGAACGGGTCTTCCGTAGCGTAGGGTTCTCACCATGTCGAACGATCGCCGCCGCCAGCGCTCCGTGCGCATCCTCGCCGCCAGCCTCATGCTGGCGGCTTCTGCCGTCTTCGTCGCCGTCGCAGTCGTGTCGGCCTCGCAGGGAGTGCTGGTCGCGGCGTCGGTGACAGCGGTGATCGTCGGAGTCGCAGCGGCCCGGGTCATCACCGACGAGGTCCTCACCACCCGTCGCGCATGGTTCAAGGACCGCGCCGAGCAGGCTCAGGCATACCGCGACATCTCGGTCGACCGGACCCGCGAGAACATGGAGTTCATCGAGGCCGTGAACGAGACGCTCTCGATCACCACCCGGCGCATCACCGAGCTCAACGGCACCCTTCGTCTCGCCGAGGCGCGCGCCGACGAGTCCGACGCGCGCCGCGAGGAGCTGCAGCGCGAGGTCGAGACGCTGCGCACCGACGGCGACGACGAGGCGGCGCCGAGCACGATGACGCTGTGGGACGGCGCCGACGTGCCGACGATCGTCGACCTGCTCAGCTGGGAGGCGACCGCCGCTGCGCGTGCGCAGGCGGCCGACGAGGCCGCCGATGCGGAGGCCGAGGACAAGGATGCCAAGGACGCCGTCGAGGAGCTTCCCGAGGCCAAGGAGGCCTGAGCCGGCTCGGGCTCACGGGGCGCTGGACGGCTCCGTCGTCCGTACGGACCGGCGCAGCGCCGCGTGCAGCGACTCCGGTGTGAGGACGCCTAGGAAGCGTCGGTCGTCGTCGAGGACGGCAACCCACCCGGCGTCGTAGCGCAGCATCACCGACCACGCCTCCTTGAGCGTGGCGTTGCGGTGCAGCGTGGCCTCCATCGGACGCGCGCGCAGGGTCTCGGCGGTGGTGAGGTGCTCGGCGGCAACCCACCCCACAAGACGCTCGGACTCGTCGACGACGATCGCCCACGGCACGTCCGCCCGCGCGGCACGGCGGCGAACCTCATCGAGTGGCGTGTCCACGCGGACGACGGGCGCCTCCTCGAGCTCGTCGACGTCGATCGGTGTGACGGCGAGGCGTCGAAGCCCTCGGTCGGCGCCGACGAACTCCGCGACGAAGTCGTCGGCAGGCGCACCGAGGACGGCCGCAGGAGAGTCGTACTGGCGGAGGTCGCCGCCGTTGGCGAGCACCGCGACCCGGTCGCCCAGGCGCACCGCCTCGTCGATGTCGTGGGTGACGAGCAGGACGGTCTTGCCGAGCTCGTGCTGGAGGCGGAGGAACTCGTCCTGAAGACGCCCGCGGACGATCGGGTCGACGGCGCCGAACGGCTCGTCCATCAGCAGCACGGGCGGGTCCGCGGCGAGCGCGCGCGCGACACCGACGCGCTGTCGCTGCCCGCCGGAGAGCTGGTGCGGGTAGCGACCGGCGTACGCGGCAGGGTCGAGGCCGACGAGGTCGAGCAGCTCGTCGGCGCGGGCCCGTGCCCGCTTGCGGTCCCAGTGCAGCAGCGTCGGCACGGTCGCGACGTTCTCGCGGACGCTCTGGTGCGGGAACAGCCCGACCTGCTGGATGACGTAGCCGATGCCGCGCCGCAGAGCGACCGGATCGGCCTTCATGATGTCCTGCCCGTCCAGGAGGATGCGGCCCGACGTGGGCTCGATGAGGCGGTTCACCATCTTGAGCGTGGTCGACTTGCCGCAGCCCGACGGGCCGACGAGAGCGACGAGCGACCCCTGAGGGACGGACAGCGAGAGTTCACGTACGGCGACGGAGCCGTCGTCGTACCGCTTGCCGACGCCTTCGAGCACGATCATCGCGTCCTCGGTACGGTGCATGTCGTGAGCCTAGCCGTCGGCGCGACCTCGTCCGTACTCCTCGCGGCCGACCCACCGTGCTACGCACGCAGCGTCAACGCATGGGTGTGCCCGGAGTACGTGGAGCGCTATGCGCCGGAGCTGGTCGACGCGACGATCCAGCACCTCATGCTGACCGTGGCGTCGGTGGCGCTCGGGCTCGTGCTCGCCGTCGCACTCGCACTGGTGGCACGCAGCCGGCCGAGGATGCGCTCGCTGCTCATGGGGAGCACCACGATCGTCTACACGATCCCGTCGCTGGCGATGTTCTCGCTGCTCGCGCAGGCGACCGGGCTGAGTCCGACCACGGTGATCGTGGGCCTCGGCCTCTACTCGCTCGCGATCCTCGTCCGCAACGTCCTTGCCGGTCTCGACGCAGTGCCCGCCGAGGTGGTCGAGGCGGCGACAGGGCTCGGGTACGGGCGCCTACGGCTGCTGACCCGCGTCGAGGCGCCCCTCGCGGTGCCGATCGTCATGGCAGGCCTGCGGGTCGCCACGGTCTCGACGGTGGCGATGGTGACGCTCGGCACGATCGTCGCGTACGGAGGCCTCGGCAACATGCTCGCCAACGGGATCGACGACAGCTTCAAGGCGCAGGTCTTCACGACGAGCGTGCTGTGCGTCGTCCTCGCCGTGCTCCTCGACCTGCTCCTGGTGGCCTTCACCCGCCTGGTCACTCCCTGGACGAGGGGGGTGGCGACATGAACGAGCTCGGCGAGGCGTTCGCGTTCCTCCTCGACCCGGCCAGCTGGACGGGCACCGACGGTCTTGGCAAGCAGCTGACCGAGCAGGCGCTCCTCACGGTGACCGCACTGCTGGTCGTCGCGGTCGTGGGGCTGCCGCTCGGACTGTGGCTGGGGCACCGAGGACGCGGCGGGACGTTCGCGATCAACGTCTCCAACGTCGGTCGAGCGATCCCCGTGTTCGCCGTGCTCGCGCTGCTGTCCCTCGGTCCGGTCGGGACGGCCGTCCTCGGGCCGTACGGGCGTGCCGGCATGGCGACGCTGATCGCGCTGGTGCTGTTCGGGCTGCCCCCGGTGATCACCAACGCGTACGTGGGGGTGCGCGAGGTTGACCCCGAGGTGGTGGAGGCCGCGCGCGGCACCGGGATGAGCGAGTGGCAGGTGTTCCGTACCGTCGAGCTGCCGCTGGCTGCGCGGCTGGTCGCGAACGGTGTACGCCTCGCGGTCGTCCAGCTGTGGGCGACGGCCACCATCGCAGCCCTGGTCGCGGGACCGGGGCTCGGCAACACCATCACGTACGGGTTCAGCAACAACACGTACAGGTACGTCATCGGCGGGGCGATCCTCGTCGCGCTGGGTGCCCTCGTCCTCGAGGGGATCGCCGCGCTCGTCGAGCGGGCGGTCGACCCGATGCGCCGTGTCAGAGGTTCCGGCGATGATGGTCTGGTCCAGACACCGCAGATCACGACACCGTAGAAGCCATCGCGGCCGCCGGTCGTGACGACGAAAGGGACTCCATGGACAGCACGACACTGCGCCGCGTCCGCCGCGCAGCAGCCACTCTCGCCTGCGCCGCCGCGCTGATCGCCCTGCCCGCCTGCGGTGGGGACGACCCCGACCCGGAGTCGGGGGTCAGGTCCAAGGGCCCGGTGACCGTGTCCGGCCAGAACTTCACAGAGATGCAGATCCTCGCCGAGCTGTACGGGCAGATGCTCGAGGACGAGGGCTACGACGTCACCCAGAAGCTCGTCGACACCCGCGCGGTCTACATAGACCAGCTCTCGAGCAACAAGGTTCAGGTCGTCCCGGAATACCTCGCCGGGATCGGCGACTACCTCAACACCCAGGCCAACGGGCCCTCGGCGAAGCCGGTGACCAGCAACAACGTCGAGCAGACCCTCGATGCGGTCAACACGCTCGCCGAGAGCGTCGGCATCACGCTGCTCGAGCCGGCCGCAGCGACCGACCAGAATGCCTACGCGGTCACGGAGGACTTCGCCAAGGAGCACGATCTGACCACGCTGTCCGACCTCGCGGCTTCCAAGGTGCCGGTCAAGCTCGCGGCGGCCCAGGACTGCAAGGACCGCCAGGACTGCGCCAAGGGGCTGCGTGAGGTCTACGGCATCGACATCACCGAGGTCCTGCCGCTCGGCTTCGGCAGCCGCGAGGGCAAGGACGCCGCGACCAGCGGTGAGGTCCAGCTCGTGCAGGTCGCGACGACCGACGGTGCTCTCGAGGACGACGGGCTGGTGCTGCTCGAGGACGACAAGGGCCTTCAGCCCGCACAGAACCTGATCCCTGCCGTCAACACGGAGTTCCTGGACGACAACCCGACGGTCGCGACCGCTCTCAACGAGCTCTCCACGGCGCTGACCACCGAGGATCTGGCCGAGCTCAACGTCAAGGTCGACATCGACCGCGAGAAGCCTGCCGACGTCGCCAAGGAGTACTTGGAGGACCAGGGCCTGCTGGGCTAGGCGCGCAGGCGACCGTCAGGCCGGCTCGTCCAGGCGGACGAGCTGGCACGGTCCGCCGAGATAGATCCCGCCGTCGATGTCGAGGACGAGCCCGTCCGCGTAGAGCACGGGCTCGTCCTGCGGCGTCACGGTGCCTCCGCGGATGAGCGCGCCGATCGTGTGGCCGTGCACGATCCGGCGCCCGCCCAGCGCCTCGAGCATTCGGGTCGCCGTCTCGACGCCGTCCTCCCGTGCGAACGCGTAGCGCGAGGTCAGCCGCCGCCACATCTCCCACCACGTGTCGAGGTCGGGCATCTGCAGCTCCGCACGGACGGCGGCGTTGATCTCGTCGACGGCATCGCCCCACAGGAGGTAGGCGGTGGTGTCGGAGTGGAGGAGGAGCTGGTCGGCGTCCTGGCCGAGCGCGGGGCGCGTGGTGAGCCAGTCGAGGTGACGCTCGTCGAGACGTTCGAGGTCGCTCACGATGCCGCCGTTGCCGAACCAGTTCGCCTCGAAGCTGTAACGGTTGTCGCCCGGGACCGGTGTCGGGCCGTACCGGTGCATGCCGAGCATGAGGATCTCGTGGTTGCCGAGCAGCGCGGTCACCTGGCCGCCGGCTTGCTCCGCCTCGTCCTCGAGGCGCATCGCCAGCTCGATCACGCCGACCCCGTCCGGGCCCCGGTCGACGTAGTCGCCGAGGAGCCACAGACGTGCGTCACCGCCTGCCCAGTGGCCGTCTTCGAACAGGCCCGCAGCAGTCAGCGTTGCCTCCAGCTCGTCGCGGTGCCCATGGATGTCGCTCGCCGCCCAGACCTCTCCCACCCCCCGACCCTAGGGCGATCCGCGCGAGGCGGCCCGTCGAGGGTCGGTGGGCGCTACTTGTCGATGTCGCCGACGACGAAGAACATCGAGCCGAGGATCGAGATCAGATCGGCCACGACGCAGCCTCGTACGACCTCGGGCAGGACCGCGATGTTGTTGAACGACGCCGAACGCAGCTTGAGCCGCCACGGCGTCTTCTCGCCGCGCGAGACGAGGTAGTAGCCGTTGATGCCGAGCGGGTTCTCGGTCCAGACGTACGTCGACCCCTCGGGTGCCTTCACGATCTTGGGGAGCTTCACATTGATCGGACCCTGCGGAAGGTCGCGCATCCGCGCGACGCAGGCATCGGCGAGATCGAGCGAGACCCGCACCTGGTCCAGCAGGCACGAGAACCGCGCATAGCTGTCGCCCTCGGTCCGAGTCACGACCTTCAGGTGCTTGTCGGCGGCCAGCTCGGCGTACGCGAGGTAGGGCTCGTCGCGGCGCAGGTCGAAGTCGACACCGGACGCTCGAGCGATCGGCCCGGAGACTCCGTACGCGTGGATGAGGTCGGGACTGAGAACGCCGACGCCCTTGGTCCGGGCCGCGAAGATCTCGTTGTCGAGGAGCATGTCTTCGATCTGGCCGAGACGGCCCCGTACGGCGCCGACGGCGGAGGTGACGCGGTCGAGCCAACCGGCCGGGAGGTCCTCCTTGAGCCCACCGACGCGGTTGAACATGTAGTGCATCCGGCCCCCGGAGATCTCCTCCATGACCTCCTGGATCGTCTCGCGCTCGCGGGTCGCATAGAACAGCGGCGTGATCGCGCCGAGCTCGAGGGGGTAGGAGCCGAGGAAGAGCAGGTGGTTGAGGACGCGGTTGAGCTCGGCCAGCAGCGTACGGGCCCAGGTCGCGCGCTCGGGCACCTCGAGCCCGAGCATCCGCTCGACCGCGAGGACCACACCGAGCTCGGAGGAGAACGCCGAGAGCCAGTCGTGGCGGTTGGCGAGCACGAGGATCTGGCGGTAGTCGCGGACCTCGAAGAGCTTCTCGACGCCGCGGTGCATGTAGCCGACGATCGGCTCGCACCCGACGATCCGCTCACCGTCGAGGGTGAGGCGCAGCCGGAGCACACCGTGGGTCGCCGGATGCTGCGGGCCGACGTTGAGGACCATGTCGGCCGTGCCGAGATCGACGCCGCCGCCCCGCTCGTGACCGAACCCGGCGGCACCCGCGCCGACGCCGACGGTGAGGCGGGTCGGGGTGCCGGGCTGGTCGCCTCCGGGCTCGCTCACGGACATGCCGTTCAGCCTAGCGGCGCGGGCGCCGCGAGCGAGCCCGGTGCGCCTCAGCAGCTCTCGAGCGGTGTCCCGTCGGCGACACGCCACTCGGAGCGCTCGTCGAACATCAGCGGGACGAGCGCGCGGTTGGCCTGCGCGAGGCTCACGACGTACGAGTCGGCAGCCCGCGTGGCCTTGAGGTCGTGCAGGTCGAGTGCCTGACGTACCTGCGCGAAGACCTCGGGCGTGATCCGGTAGCCGCACATCGGTTCCGGCTCGACCTGCTCGGGGAGGGTCGGCACCATGTCGTCCTGCCCGCCGAAGTAGACGATGCCGCCCTGCGACGCCCCCAGGTCGATCGCCCGCTCGGCGGCCGCCGCCGTCTCGCGCGCGAGCGTCCGGCGGTTCTCCGCGATCATCTGCGCCGAACCGAGCGCGCTGGCGTAGTTCGTGTCGACTCGTCGGTTGTTGAGGACACGGACGTCGGCCGCCTCGTCGTCGTTGAGCGGACGGGTGGCCGTCTCGCTCAGCATGCCGACGACGTTGACGAGCCCGGCGTAGTTGCGCAGGATGCGCACCTGCTCGTCACCGGCGACCTGGAGGAACGGCTCGCCGTCCTTGACGTAGTGACCGTAGATGCCGGCTGTGAAGCCTTCGTCGCGGGCCTGAGCCGCGGAGTACTCCTCGCTCATCTCCACACTCAGGCTGTGGATGGTGTCGTCGACGTTGCGGTTGCGCGGCCAGAGGTGGAGGAGGTCGGTCCGGTAGTACTCGCTCGGACCGTACTCGTGGAGGTCGTTGAGCACGTCGGGGTTCCAGTCGCGGATCACCTTCGTGATGGCACGGGCCTCGGGCGTCGCGAGCCCGAGGTAGTCGCGGTTCACGTCGACGCGGTCGGCGTTGCCGCGGGTGTTGGCGACCCAGCCGTCCGGGTTGGCGTTGACGAAGAGCACCGTCGTACGCGAGAGGAGCCGGGTGACGGTGGAGGACTTGCTCGTGGCGAGGTCACGCGCGAGCTTCATGCAGGCCTCACGGCCGGACGGCTCGTTGCCGTGCACCGAGCAGACGAACATCGCGACGGAGCCCGTCGCGGCCTTCGCTCGGTTCTTTGGTGCGGGGGCGCCGATCGAGACGAGCTGGAGCGGGCGGCCCTGCGTCGTACGCCCGATGTCGCTGACCGAGACCCGCTTGCTGGACTGGTCGAGCTGACGGTAGAACGCGAGCGACTCGGGGTGGGTCGTCCACTGCGCACCACCCGACCTCTCGAACGGGGTCTGCAGAGTGGCCGGCGCCTTGCCCGCGGCGGCGGTGAGGGCCTTCTCGAGGGAGTCGTCGCGCTGGTCGGCGCCGGCCGACGTCCCGCTCGCAGCGAAGAGCGATCCTGCCAGCGCCGCTCCCGCGGCAGTGGCGAGAACCTTGGACCAGGGGATGGGTCTTGTGGAGCGCAAGGGTGTTCCTTTCGCTGGTGGCAGACCGTGCCCGAGCGACGTGCTGTCCTCGGGGCCGCCACGTGAGGTTCCGCTTACGTTCGTGGACCGGAGCAGGCTCGGCAACCCGAGTTCGTGAAAATCGAAGACAAGATGGGCGATGAGATGTTAAAAGGTCGCTCCCAGGTCACACCTTCGGAGGTTGCGATGCGCAGCACGATGCAAGACGTCCCGCTCGGGCTAGGCCGGCTCATGCAGTACGGCACGACCGTGCACGCCGAGGCCACGGTCGTGACGGCGACGGCCGACGGCACGAGAACGACCACGTACGGTGAGATCGGACGTCGCGCGGCCCGCCTCGCACGCGTCCTGCGCCGCCTGGGCGTGACCGGGGACCAACGGGTCGGCACGTTTATGTGGAACAACGCCGAGCACCTGGAGGCCTATCTTGCGGTCCCGTCGATGGGGGCCGTGCTCCACACGATCAACATCCGGCTGTTCCCAGAGCAGGTCACCTATGTCGTCAACCACGCCGAGGACTCCGTCGTCCTCGTCGACGCGTCGCTCGTGACACCGTTCGCGGCGCTGCTGCCGACGTTCGAGACCGTCACGCACGTGCTCGTGACCGGGCCCGGCTCCGACACGATCGACCTCGCTCCTCTGCAGGCGTCGGGCAAGGCCGTGCTCCGGTACGAGGACGCGCTCGCGCTCGAGCCCGACTGGTTCGCGTGGCCCGAGATCGACGAGCGTGCCGCGGCGGCGATGTGCTACACGAGCGGCACCACCGGCAACCCGAAGGGTGTCGTCTACAGCCACCGTTCGGCGTACCTGCACTCCATGGCGATGGCGATGGGCGACAACGCCGGCATCGGGCCGAACGATCGCGTCCTCCCAGTGGTGCCGATGTTCCACGCGAACGCCTGGGGCCTCCCGTACGCGGCTGTCCTCGTCGGCGCCTCGCTCGTGATGCCGGACCGGTGGCTCCAGGCCGAGCCGCTGGTGCGGTTGATCGAGGAGACGCGTCCCACGCTCACGGGCGGGGTGCCGACGATCTTCAACGACGTCCTCGGCTGGGTGGACGAGCACCCGGCCGACCTCACCTCGCTCAGGCTCGCCCTCTGTGGTGGGTCCGCGGTGCCGCTCTCGCTGCAGCAGGCGCTGTGGGAGAGGCACGGTGTGCGCGTCCAGCAGGCGTGGGGGATGACCGAGACCTCACCCGTGGCGACCTCGGGCATGCCGCCGGTCGGCGTCGCCGACGAGGAGGCCTGGCGATACCGCGCGAGCCAGGGCAGGATGCTCGGCGGGGTCGAGGGACGTCTCGTCGGCGACGACGGGCAACCGCTGCCGCACGACGGGGAGGCGGTCGGCGAGCTCGAGGTGCGCGGCCCGTGGATCACCGGCGCCTACCACCGCGACGACGACCCGGAGAAGTTCCGCGACGGGTGGCTGCGGACCGGCGACGTCGGCACGATCGATCCGCGCGGCTACGTCACGCTCACCGACCGCGCGAAGGACGTCATCAAGTCCGGCGGGGAGTGGATCTCTTCGGTCGACCTCGAGAACGCGCTCATGGCCCACCCCGATGTCGTCGAGGCCGCGGTCGTCGGGATCCCGGACGAGAAGTGGCAGGAGCGCCCGCTCGCGACCGTCGTGGTCCGGGCGGGTGCGACGGTCACACCGAAGGACCTGCGCGAGCACCTGTCGGGCTCGGTCGCGAAGTGGCAGCTGCCCGACGCGTGGACGTTCGTCGAGGCGGTCCCGCGGACCTCGGTCGGCAAGTTCGACAAGAAGGTGCTCCGCAAGGCGTACGCCGACGGCGACCTGGAGGTCGTACGGGGGGAGTGACTCAGCGAACGGGGGTGAGGACCCACCAGAAGTCGCCGAGGCCCCCCGACGCGGTCAGCTCGGCCGCCTCCGACGCCGCGACGAGCGCGGCGACATAGGCCTGCGGGTCGGACGAGGCGAGCGAGAGCGGCGGGCGCGTGCCGTCGACGCCGAGATCGCGGAGGACGTCGCGCTGGCGGGCGAGGGTGCCGCCGACGGCGGTGGCGAGGGCGTCCACCGCCACGTGCGCGGTGACGTCGCAGCTGCCGTCGGGCACGACATCGGCCTCCACCCCGTCGCGGTAGGCCCGCAGGCTCCCGTACGGGGGCCGGTCGGCTGCACGGTGCCCGTAGTCGACGGCGATCGCCGCCCCACCCTCCACGCGTGAGACCACGTCGCGCCAGAGCGCCTCCCTGGCGACGCCGACCTCCGCCCGCTCACCGGGCTCGGTCAGCGGCCACCAGGCCTCGACCCACTCCAGCGTCCGAGGGTCGCGTACGGGGGCGCCCAGCTGCTCGGCGCCGGTCGCCGGATCGACGAGCACCGTACGGAGGACGCCGTCGCGGTCCCGCTCGACGATCTCGCACGGCACGTCGTCGAGCAGCTCGTTGGCGAACATGAGCCCCTCGAGCTGCTCAGGGAGGTGGTCCCTCCACCCGATCCGCTCGGGGAGCTCGGGGGGACGCGGACGGACGTCGACCCCGAGGAGTGCGAGCTGGCCCGGCGCCATCGCGTCGAGCGCCGTCAGCAGCTCTCCGCGCCCCGCGCCCACGTCCACCACCGCATGCAGGTCATGGCGGCGGACATAGGCGAGGATCGCGGCCGCGAAGACCGTCGACGCGTGCACGGACGTCCGGAAGTGCGCCGCCGGTGACTCGCGGCGATAGAAGCCGTCAGGTCCGTACAGGGCGTCGTCCCACGCCTCACGCCAGCCGATCACTGCTCCGCGTACCGCGACCGGAGGATCGCCCGCCGCCGGGTGCCTTCGCGGTTGTCGCCCTTCTCGATGATCACGAGGTTGTGGTAGCAGTGCACGGCGACGACGTGGAGGTCCGTGTAGGTGGGCTCGTACGACTCGTCCACGAACTCCTCGTAGTTCAGACCGTCGACGAGGGACTTGACCAGCGCCATCGTGGTCGTCGGATCGTCGAGGTCGTCGCTGCCGCCGCGTTCGGGCCAGTACGACGTCTGGGTGTCCTCGATCGCGTACAACCCGCCGTTGGCCAGCCTCGGGAACAGGTACGCGAAGCTGGCCCGGACGTGCTCCGAGCGGTGGCTACCGTCGTCGATGATGATCGTGAGGTCGCCGACCTCGTCGAGGATGCGTTGGAGCACTGCGGGGTCGGCCTGGCTGCCTTGGTACGTCGTGATCCGCGCGGCGTCGACGAACGACTTGTCCTCGAGGTCGAGCCCGACGACCTGCGCGTTACGGAAGAAGTGCTTCCACATCCGTAGCGACTTGCCACCGCGGCCTTTGCGGGCGTAACCCCCGATGCCGATCTCGAGGAGGTTGATCTTCTGGTCGCGGAAGGGCGCGAAATGGCGCTGGTAGTGCGGCGTGTAGCGGTGGGTTCCCCACTTGTCCGTACGGAAGTGCCGCGCCAGCTGTGTGAGGTCCATCTCTGCCAGCCGCTGCGCACGGGTCTTGCGGGGTGGCGCGGGCGCGGGGCGGCGCCTGAGCGGGTCGCGCAGGCGGGCCCACACGGTGTCACCGACCAAGGGCTTGATCCACTTGACGGCGAAGGACTTCGCAGGCTGGCGCACGTGTTCCTCGTTCCGTGGGTCGGCTGCAAAACACTGTAGTCAGCCGTGCGGCCAATCAGGCGAGGTAGGAGTCCAGCGATTCGCTCACTGGCAGCGGCACGAACCCGGTCGCCTCGATCTTGGTGAGGTCGAGCACCGAGTGCCGGGGTCGCGGTGCGAGGTCCTTGCCCTCGCCGTACGCCTCGGTGGAGGTTGGCGTGACGTCGCCGGGATCGCGGCCGCAACGGGCGAACACACCGCGCGCGACGTCGTACCAGGACGTGGGCTCGCCGCCGCCGCTCAGGTTGTAGGTGCCGTACGGGGCACCCGTCTCGAGCAGGTGGACGATCCCGCGGGCGAGCTCGGTGGTGAACGTGAGGCGGCCGACCTGGTCGTCCACGACTGACGGGCTGACGTCGTCCTTCGCGAGCCGCGCCATGGTCCGGACGAAGTTGCTGCCGTCGCCGATCACCCAGCTCGTCCGTACGACGTAGTGGCGCGCGATCGTCGACACCACCGCGTCGCCGGCGGCCTTGGTCTGCCCGTATACACCGAGCGGTGAGAACGGCTCCGACTCGTCGTGCACCGCGCGCGTGCCGTCGAAGACGTAGTCGCTCGAGAGGTGCACGACCGTCAGCCGGTGGCGCGCGGCGGTCGCCGCGAGGTGCACGAGCGCGCTGGCGTTGGCCGCCCACGCGGCGACGCGCCCCTCGGGCGTCTCGGCGACATCGACCGCCGTATAGGCCGCGGCGTTGATCACCGTGTCGTAGCGCGACCAGTCGACCGCCTCGTGCGCGGCAGGGTCGGTCATGTCGAAGGTGTCGAGGTCGACGGCGTCGGCCTCGGGAAGCATCGCCCGCAGCGCGCGCCCGAGCTGGCCGTACGCGCCGAGGACGAGCGTGCGGCGAGGCTCCATCGGAGTGACGTCGGCCAGGAGGGGGTTGGCGCGGTCCTTGTCAGAAACCTCCGCGTCGGCGAGGGGGATCGGCCAGTCGATCGCCAGGGCGGGATCGTCGAGGGCGACCGCTGTATAGGCGACGTCCGGACGCCAGTGCTCGTTGACGAGGTAGGCGTAGGTCGTGCCGTCCTCGAGCGCTTGGTAGGAGTTGCCGACGCCGCGGGGGACGAAGACCGCGACGCCCGGGTGCAGGTCGACGGTGACGGTGGTCCCGAAGTTCGGGCCGGGACGCAGGTCGACCCACGCCCCGAAGGCCTTGCCGGTCATCAGCGACACGAGCTTGTCCCACGGCTCGGCGTGGATGCCGCGGGTCGTGCCCGCGTTCGCGTTGTACGAGACGTTGTTCTGGACGGGGCCGAAGTCGGGCAGACCCTGCGCGAGCATCTTCTCTCGCTGCCAGTTCTCCTTGAACCAGCCTCGGCTGTCGCCGTGGAGCGGCAGGTCGACGACGAGCAGGCCCTCGATCGAGGTGCTCCGGACGGCGGGGCTCGCGCTCACTGGCCGGCCTCGGCGTAGCGCGCCTCGACGGCTTCTTTCTTGGGTCGCCACCACGCCTCGTTGTCGCGGTACCACGCGATCGTCGTCTCCAGGCCGGCGCGGAAGTCGGTGAACCGGGGCGCCCAGCCCAGCTCCGTACGCAGCTTGGTCGAGTCGATCGCATAGCGCATGTCGTGGCCGGGGCGGTCGGTGACGAGGTCGTACGCGTCGGCGGGCTGGCCCATGAGCTCGAGGATGGTCTCGACGACCTCGCGGTTGTTCTTCTCGCCGTCGGCGCCGATCAGGTAGGTCTCGCCGATCTTGCCGTGCTCGAGGATCGTCCGCACCGCGCTCGAGTGGTCCTCGGTGTGGATCCAGTCGCGGACGTTGAGACCTTGGCCGTACAGCTTCGGGCGGCGCCCGTCGAGGACGTTGGTGATCTGACGCGGGATGAACTTCTCGACGTGCTGGTAGGGCCCGTAGTTGTTGGAGCAGTTGCTCAGCGTCGCCGGGACGCCGAACGACCGGACCCAGGCGCGTACGAGGAGGTCGGAGCCTGCCTTGGTGGACGAGTACGGGCTCGAGGGGTTGTACGGCGTCGACTCGGTGAAGCGTGCCGGGTCGTCGAGCTCGAGGTCGCCGTAGACCTCGTCGGTCGAGACGTGATGGAAGCGGGTGCCGTGACGGCGGACCGCCTCGAGCAGCGTGAACGTGCCGATGAGGTTCGTCCGCACGAAGGGGCTGGGGTCGGACAGCGAGTTGTCGTTGTGCGACTCGGCGGCGAAGTGGACGACCGCGTCGTGGTCGGCGACCAGCGGGTCGACGACGTCGGCGTCGGCGATGTCACCGACGACCAGGCTCACCCGGTCCGGAGGCAGCGCGTCGATCGCCTCGCGGTTGGCGGCGTAGGTCAGCTTGTCGAGCACGGTGACCGAGTCGTCGGTGGTCTCGACGAGGTGCTGGACGAAGTTGGAGCCGATGAACCCGGCGCCGCCGGTGACGAGGATCGTCCGCATCGGACCAGGGTAGCGAGCGTCCCCCGCACGTGGTGGCTGAAGACCACACTTCCTCGAGGTGGTCGAGGATCCCGGCGCCCTCAGGAGACGCGGTCGAACGTGAGTCGTCCGCCGGCGGCCTGACCGTGGGCGACGTCTGTCATCCAGCAGGCGTTGTGCCACACGACGGTGAGACGGACCCGGACACGCTGCTCGCCCATCGCCGTCGCGAGTGCGAGCGTGTCGAGGTCGCCGGCGATCCTGAACCCGTCCACTCGAGGCGAGATTTTCGGAGCCCGCACGTCCAGCGGGGTCTGCACGACCTCCCCGGTCTCCTCACCGATGTGGTCGAGCGTCGCGCTCAGCATGCCGACGTCTGACGCCCCCGTTCCCGTGGCACGCGCCCGAAGCCGCGTGACGAACCGGCCACCGTCGAGGCGTGCGGCGTGGACCACGACGCCGTGGAACGTCACGCGTGAGGACTCCTGCGCCTTGACCGTGCGGAAGACTCGTGCCCAGTCCTCGGCGAAGCGCCGCGGAGAGTGCTCGGCAGCCTTCTCGTGGGCGGCGGCGCTCATCCGAGCCACGAGGTCGGCGCTGGAGGTCAGGTCCAGGATGCGGGCGGCGAAGGCCTCGACGTCCCCGGGCGCCACCAGGTAGCCGTCGACACCGTCGCTGATCTGCTCGCGCGGTCCGTACCGGATGTCGTAGCTGATCACCGGGCAGCCTCGGCTCATCGCCTCCAGCGTCGCCAGCGGATATCCCTCGTGGACGCTGGTGAGGACGAAGGCAGCAGCTGTCGCGATCGCGTCCCGGGCTCCCGGGTCATACCCGTGGAAGGTGACTGCGTCGTCGATCCCCAGCTCGCGGGCCCTGCCCTCGAGGACCGCCCGGTCGGCTCCGTCGCCGTAGATGTCGAGCCGGAGCGCAGGGTCTGTGCGTCGGGCGATCTCGAGGGCGCGCAGCGCGTGCGAGATCCGCTTCTGCCCCTCCAGGCGGGCGACCGTCACGAGACGTTTGAGGTCGCGCGGAGGGGCCGGGTCTGGGAGCGTGCGTGGCTCCACGGCGTTGGGGACGACGAACAGGTTGTTGGTCGCGCCCTCCCTGAGGGCGAGCTCGTCTCGGTGTCGTTCGGTGAGGAGCACGACGCCGTCGAGAGCGTGAAGACGCCCCAGCACTTTCGCGTAGGGGGCTTTGAGGGCAGAGTCCCACCGACCGCCGCCGGGAGTGTGGGGATTGTGGAACGCGGCGACCAGGTGCATTCGGCGCTCGCTGAGTCCGAGCAGGAGCGGCAGCACGCGCCGCGAGTCGGACACGACGAATCCGTCGCCAGGACCGACCAGCTCACGAAGCCACTGCTGGACGAATGCGGCGCGGGTCTCATGGCAGCGCACGACGCGCCCGTCGTGGTCCACGATCTCGAACAGTCGCGGCGCGAGGGTCGTCCGGACGGCTACGGACCCGTCCGCCCGCAGGTAGTCGACCACCTCGGGCCTGGCGTCGGTCGTGGCTCCGGGGTGCCGGTAGACGACCTGGTACGGAGTGCCGTCGGCGCGATTCACCGCAGTTGCGGCGAGGTCGACCGCGGGGAGCTCGTCCGTTCCGGTGCCCAGCGTGGCGCGATCGCGGGTCGCGTAGTCGTCGTAGATGTTCGCGACCTCGACATGCTCGGTGAGCGTGCCGCGCTCCAGGAGGACCTCGCGGGTCCGGTCGAGGTCGGGGAGATCGCCGACGGTGGCGATCACGCTCCTGACACCGTCGTGCTCGGCGAGCATCCGCGCTCGCATCAGCATCACCGCTGTCCGGCCGCCTTTGTCGAGCCTCAACGCGCTCGCGAACGACACGTACGTGCCCTCGGGAACGAGGGCACGGTGCGGGAACACGCTCGTCACCATACTCGCGCAACCCTTTTGCGCACCATGCGTGAAATCTCAGCGGAGCAGCCGCCGCAGCGCCCAGTGGTGTCGTCGGAGGTTGAAGGTGAAGTCGTCGCCGAAGGCGATCTTGCGCATCGTGGGGTCGCGCTCCTGCGGGATGCTCCGGCCCCAGAAGTAGTGGATGTCGTTGCCGTTGACGGCGGCGATGAGCGCCTCGTTCTGGGCACGGTAGCCGTCCCCGGAGATGAGGATGACCCGCGCGTGCGGGGCGTGCATCATCGTGAACATCCCGCTCCCGCCATACCCGGCGATGACCCGCGCCTGGGCGAACAGCTGCACCTGCTCTCCGTACGAGTGCTGCTCGGGATGCACGATCGCGAATCCGCGGTCGGCGAAGAAGCGCTCGATCGCCGGCCCCTGGTGGCAGAGGCGCCGCGAGCTGCGGGTGACGAAGATCCGCTCGGCGCGCACCGGTGGTTCGATGTCGGCGAACGCCTCGCGGATGCGGCTCCAGGTCTGCGCGATCGCCGGCGAGACGTAGCGCGGGTTCTCGAACTCCGGGTCTGCGGCGACGAGGTTCTCCACGTCGAGCACCTCGTCGCCGTACTGGGTGACCACGCTGGACCGCGGGATGCCGTAGGCGGTCAGGATGTCGTGGACGAACTCCGGCACGCGCGACTGCCCCGGACGGAGGCTGATGAGCGGCCTGATGTCGGGGTGCACCTCACGAGCCTGCTCCCAGCCCCACAGCCGCGAGATCACCTCGGTGCACACGTGGCCGAAGTGTCCGGGGTACTCGGTGTCCAGGTAGTAGAGCGGGCCGTCCCACGTCCGGTGCTGGTCCGGACGCCACCGCGGTCGCATCACCGCCATGTCGTCGCTGGAGCGGACGAGCCCGGGGTGTCGCAGGTGAGGTGCGTGCTGGTGTCGGAACGAGTCGGGGAGCCAGTAGTCGCCGTAGGAGACGAGCTGGCGGGGGTACGTCTGGGCCTGCGTGTAGTGGCGTACCGCGAGGGGCGGGACGGTGAAAGTCCCGGTGACGACGTCGGGTCCCTTGCCGTGCGTGGTGACCACGGCCCGCCCGGTGAACGTGCTGCCGGGGCGCTCGAGAAGCCTCGTCACCGGTGAACCCTCGCCGTATCGGGCATCGAGGACCGGCACCGTCTCCGCGGTGTGCAGCATGCGCAAGAGCATGTGCCGCTTGGTGACGAGCGCGAGGTCGTGGTGGTACGAGACGCTCTCGAGCGAAAGGGCGAACGCGTCGAGCCATGTCGACCAGCCGTGTGCGGCCGGCGGCTCGGCGGAGCGTCGTACGGCCTCCTCGATGACGGCCCTGACCGACTCCCCGGCGTCGGCGACAGTCTGATCTCCGGGGGAGCGATCGATGTGCTCGACCGCGAGTACCCCGCCGGCCTCGACGTATCCGTGGAGCTTGCGCAACGCCGTCACCTGGCCCGAGGTCTTGCGGTGCAGCGCGAGCACCAGCAGCTGCGGGCGTGGCAGCACAGACAAGATGTCGGTGAACGTCCCGCTGCCGTGCCACGGGTTGCGGCGCACGTTGTCGAGCGGTCCCTGGTCGGACACTCCCTCTGGGGGGTTCCATGGCGCTGCGAGGACGTGCACGGTCGCCTCCGGATAGCGCTCTGCGAACGTGTTGCCGAGGGCGGTCGCGTACGCGCGCGCCACGACCACCACCTCGGTCAGCGGCACCGCCATGCCGTCGACGGCAGCCTCGTACGCGTGGAGGTGGTCGAGCGCGGCGGAGGCCTGCGGGACCCCCCGCCGCAGGCCGATCGCATCGAGCGACTTGTCCGTCATGCAGCCATCGTGCCGGTCTTGCGGACTCACGCCACTCGCGTTGCGGCCGCGTCGTCCCTACCATGGCCCGATGCGTGGCATCATCTTGGCCGGTGGGACGGGGTCTCGGCTGCACCCGATCACCCTCGGCACCAGCAAGCAGCTCGTGCCGGTTTACGACAAGCCGATGATCTACTACCCCCTGTCGACGCTCGTCCTCGCCGGCATCCGCGACATCCTCGTGATCACGACGCCCGAGGACGCGCCCCAGTTCGCACGTCTCCTCGGCGACGGGTCGCGTTTCGGCATCTCGCTGTCGTACGTCCAGCAGCCCAGCCCCGACGGGCTCGCGCAGGCCTTCATCCTCGGCGCGGACCACCTTGACGAGGGCGCGGCGGCGCTCGTCCTGGGCGACAACATCTTCTACGGACCTGGCATGGGTGGTCAGCTGACGCGGTTCGGCTCGCTCGACGGCGCGGCCATCTTCGGCTACCAGGTCCGCGACCCGACGGCGTACGGCGTCGTCGAGTTCGACGAGTCCGGCAAGGCGCTCTCGCTGGAGGAGAAGCCCGCCGAGCCGCGGAGCAGCTTCGCGGTGCCCGGCCTCTACTTCTACGACTCCGACGTGGTGGAGATCGCCCGGTCGCTCAAGCCGTCGGCCCGCGGCGAGCTGGAGATCACCGACCTCAACCGGGTCTACCTCGACGAGGGACGGCTCCAGGTCGAGATCCTGCCGCGGGGCACCGCGTGGCTCGACACCGGGACGTTCGACTCCCTCAACGACGCCTCCAACTTCGTCCGGACGATCGAGAGTCGCCAGGGCCTCAAGATCGGGTGCCCGGAGGAGGTCGCCTGGCGGGCCGGGTTCCTCACCGACGACGAGCTGCGCGAGCGCGCCGAGCCGTTGGTCAAGAGCGGGTACGGTGCTTACCTGCTGGGCCTGCTCCCACGCTGAGCCCTTCTCCTCGGACAAGCAAGCGCCTACTATCGGCGCGTGACACCGATGCCCCCTTCCCAGCAGCCCTCGGCCGCCCGCCAGCTCGCTCGCCGGCTTCCTGCGCCGATCCGCCGTGCCGGTCGCTCGCTCCTGTCGTCCGGTCGTTCCGAGACCGCCCAGGCGCCCCGCCCGTCGCTCGATGAGATCGGCATCCGCACCGGCACCGACAAGTCGTCCGAGCTCCACGACTACCTCGCGACGTACGAGTCGGTGTTCCGTCATCTCCGTGACGAGTCGATCCAGCTGCTCGAGATCGGTGTGCACAAGGGGTCGTCGATCCGGATGTGGGAGGAGTACTTCCCCCACGCTCAGCTCTTCGGCGTCGACATCAGCCCGGAATGCCGGCAGTACGCGAGCGATCGCATCTCCATCCTCATCGGCGACCAGTCGCGCACGGCATTCTTGGAGCGCCTCGCGAAGAAGCTTCGGCCCACGATCGTGATCGATGACGGGTCGCACGTCTGGAGCCATCAGATCGAGACGCTGCAGAAGCTGCTTCCGGTGGTGCGTCCTGGCGGTTTCTTCGTCGTCGAGGACATCCACACGAGCTTCGGCGAGGACTATGCGAAGGTCTACGGGCGCGGCTCGGGCGAGACCGCATTCGACTACGTGAGCCGCATCGCCGAGTCGATCACTGCCGGCACACGTGCGGGGGCGCCGAGCGACGACTTCGACGCCTACTGCCGTCGGACGGTGGAGTCCGTCCAGTTCATCAAGAACTCCGCGATCCTCCATAAGAAGGCGTTCCCGCAGCGCAAGTATCGAGTCCGCTCGGTCGCTGAGCTGAGCGACGCCGCGCAGACTCGTGACGCGGGTGGTTCGTACCCGCGTCCCGACGCCGAGCTCGTCGACGCCTCCCCTGAGATCCTCGCCGCGTTCGAGGCGCTCCGCGGCGATGGAGTGGTGAGTGTTCCCCAGGCGGTCAGTGCCGAGCTCGCGGACGTCCGGGTCGTCGGCAACGGTCTGGCCCTGACACGTGACGGCAAGATCGTCGACGAGACCTTGAACTGTGCACGCAACCTCACGCGCGGCTCCGGCATGTTCCAGGTCGTCAAGGACCAGCTGTGGGTCAACGAGGTCCCGATCGAGGTGCACGAGCGGATCCCCGCTCAGGACGGCCGACACCACGTGCTGCTCAAGCAGACGTGGGACGCCAACTACGGCCACTGGATGATCGACACGCTCCCGAAGGTCGGACTGCTGCGCGACGTCGCCGACCTGTCCACCTGCACCTTCGTGCTCAACGAGCAGCCGACGCCGGCGATGCAGCGCGTCGTCGAGGACTCCCTCGGACTCTTCGGGATCACCTCGGACCAGCTCATGTTCCTCGACCGGGCGACGTACGAGTTCGAGCGGCTCATCGTCCTCGGCCATCTGACCCGCCACCCGGTGTCAAAGTCACCCTTGGCGATCGCGGTGCTCGAGGAGGCTGCCTCGACGGTCGAGCCGCGTGAGGGCGCCCGCCGGATCTACCTGACCCGACACGGGGTCCAACGACGTCGGCTCGTCAATGAGCCCGAGGTCCTCGAGGTGCTCGCGGAGTACGGCTACGAGGTCGTGGCGACCGAGGATCTGTCGGTGCGCGACCAGATCGCTACCTTCCGGTCGGCGAGCCACGTGATCGGTGTGATGGGAGCGGCGATGAGCAACCTCGCGTTCTCGCCGCGCGGAGTCTCGGTGCTCGCGCTCGCCACCGAAGCCATGAAGCACGACTACTTCTACGACATCGTCTGCCTCAAGGAGGGGCGATACCGGGGCCTGCAGGGGGTCGCAGTCGCGCCGCCGGCAGACATCGCGGCCGACTTCTCCGTCGACATCGCTCATCTGCACGACAGCCTCGCGTGGCTGCACGACGACGCGCACTGAGGGTCGCCGAGGGCGTCGTTGCACGGGTGCGCCGTGCGCGGGAGACCGAGGGGGTTCTCGGCGCGACCCTCGCCGACGCGCAGTCTGCGGTTCTCACATTGACTGACGCCCGTTGGGTGGGACCGACGACGCTGCGCCTGGCGGGGTGGGTCTACGACCCCGGTGGTGCGCCTCTGACGGCGACGGCCCTTCAGGTCGTTAGCCCTGACGGCCGTCTTGTGGCAGAGGCACAGGCGCACGCGGCACGCGATCTCGAGGCAGACACTGAGCTTGGGGACGCGACCCGCAGCCGTGCGGACGACGCCTTCGTCGCCGAGGTGGAGCTCGGAGGGCTCGTGACACGACGGGCGGTGCCGCGCGCCACGGTCCGTGTCCTCGCAGCGCAGACGCCTGGGGCACTTCGGTGGACGGACCGTCGCCCGCGATCGCGGGCCCGACGGCTGCGGGCGTCGACCATCGACGCCGAGCGCAACCTTCGGCTGTCATGGTCCGATGACGAGGGGCTCCAGGTGCGGGTCGAGCGCGTCGCCTCGCGTCTCGAGCTGGCGGAGGCAACGCGCGCAGGACTCGGGGTGACCGTGTCCGGGGCCGACCTCGTCAGCCTCGTCCTCGTCGAGCGCGACGGTGGCGCCGAGCACCCGCTTCGTACGGTCACCTGCACGCGCACCGGTCTGTCCGCCGAGGTGTTCGGCTCCGACCAGGTGGTGGAGGACGCTGACCTCGTCGCGGAGCGGTCCGACGGCAGCCGAGCTCCCGCGTGCTGGCCTGCCGGGGACGGATCCGCTGTCGCGTTCGCGGCGTCCGTGTTCCGTCGACCGTCCGGTCGGGTCGGGGTGTCCACACGTCCCGCCGCCCGCGTCGAGGAGCTGACCGTGCGCGACGACGGGCTCGTGCTGCGCGGGAGTCTCGCAGGCGACGTCGCCGAGCTGCGGATCGGGCTGAGCAGTCCACGCCGGTCCTTTCCGTGCGCGGTCTCCGTCGAAGGAGACCGTTTCGAGGCGCTCGTCTCCTTCGCGGCGGACGAGTGGTCCGGGACCCGACCCCTGCCGTCCGACCGCTTCACGGTTCGGGGATACGGCGACGAGGGCGACGGCGAGATCGCACTGCGGCTGGACGATTCCGTCGAACGCGAGATCCCTTTCACGGTCGACGCCTCGGGCATCCGTGTCCGGGTCGCGGTGACCGCCGGCGGCCGACTCCTCCTGGAGACCACGCCGGATCTCGTCGCGGACGAGCGTGGACCGTTCCACCAAGAGCGGCTCAGGCGACGCTACGTCTCCGCACCGAGCGCGCCGGCGCGGGTCGCGTACTTCGAGTGCTATTACGGCGCCAGCGCCACCGACAGCGGCAGGGCGATCCACGACGAGCTGCTCCGCCGGGGGACGGACCTCGACCTCGTCTGGGGAGTCGCCGACCGGTCGGTCCCCGTGCCGCCGGGAGGGCGAGGCGTCGTGAGGGGCTCGCAGGAGTGGTGGGAGGTGCTCGCGCACGCGTCCTTCCTGACGTTCAACGCGGGTCTGCCGCCGGCGCTCGTCCGTCGGCCTGGACAGCGCGTGGTCCAGACGTGGCACGGAACCCCGCTCAAGCTCCTCGGTGGAGATCGGACGGCCGTGCGCGGCGGGGCCCCTGAGTGGGACGCGTGGACGCGCCGGTCCGTCGCGCGCTGGGACGCCCTCCTCGCGCCAAACCCTTACAGCGCCGAGATCTTCCCACGGGCCTGGGCGTACGAGGGTGAGGTGCTCCAGCTGGGATACCCCCGCAACGATGCGCTGGTACGACCCGATCCGGCAGCCTCCGCGCGGGTGCGACGCAGGCTCGCGATCCCCTCGGACCACGTCGTCGTCCTGTACGCGCCGACCTGGCGCGACGGCGACCGCGTGATGCCCGCCCTGCTTGACGTCGACGCCCTCGTCCGCGCGATGGGTGACAGGTTCACGCTGCTCGTGCGCGGTCACATGAACATCACGGGGTGGGAGTCGTCAGTGGGTGGGGGAGCCGTTCGGGACGTGACCTCGTACCCGGAGATCAACGATCTCTACCTCGTGGCCGACGCCGTGGTCACGGACTACTCGTCGATCATGTTCGACTTCTCCGTCACCGGGAAGCCGATGGTGTTCTTCGTCCCGGACCTCGACGACTACCGCGACCGGCGCCGTGGGCTCTATTTCGACCTGGAGGCGACCGCGCCCGGACCCGTCGTGCGCGAGACCACCGAGGTGGTCGAGGTGCTGCGGGGGCTGGAGACGCTCGGGGCCGCGTACGCGCGCCGGTACGAGGCATGGGTGGCCATGTACAACCCGCGCGATGACGGGCAGGCAGCCGCCCGGACCGTCGACGCGCTGTTCGGTGGGGGCTGACCGGCCACCTATCATCGACGAGAACGCGCAGGAACCCGACGAGACTCCGAGGAACGAACGACGTGAGCAGCAGGTCCCTGAGCGAGCGCTCGTCACGAGCGCACGAAGAGCGTGCAGCATCGGGGACCCGCACCGACATCCAGGCTCTGCGGGCGATCGCGGTCTCGCTCGTGCTCGTCTACCACCTGTGGCCCAACCGGCTCACCGGCGGCTTCACCGGCGTCGACGTCTTCTTCGTGATCTCCGGGTTCCTCATCACGTCGCACCTTCTCGGCAAGCCGCCTCGTGGCGGACGCGACCTCACCGTGTTCTGGAGCCGACGGATCCGCCGGCTCCTCCCCGCCTCGCTCCTCGTCCTCGCCGTCACCCTCGTCGCGTCCCGGCTCTTCGCGCCCGAGACGCAGTGGGCAGCGACGGCCAAGCAGGCCGGTGCTTCGGCGCTGTACGCCGTCAACTGGCTCCTCGCCTCGGACGCGGTGGACTACCTGGCCGCCGAGAACGCGCCGTCGCCGGTCCAGCACTTCTGGTCGCTGTCGGTGGAGGAGCAGTTCTACATCGTCTGGCCGCTCCTCATCCTGGTCCTGGTCGCGGTGGCAGCGAAGGTCCGCCGCTCCCCGGCTGTCGTCGTCGCCGTCGGCCTCGGCGCGGTGGTGGCTGCGTCCTTCGCCTACTCGGTCCACGAGACCGCCACGGAGCCGGCCCGCGCCTACTTCGTGACCCCGACCCGCGTCTGGGAGCTCGGGGTCGGCGGTCTGCTGGCGGTCCTGGTCGGCAAGTACGGGTTCGGCCGCGGCCGCGCGGTGGAGGCCGTCGCCTGGCCTGCGACTGCACGGGTCGTCCTCGCCTGGGTGGGCCTGGCCGCGATCGTCTGGACGGGCTTCACCTACACGGGGGCAACTCCGTTCCCGGGCTGGCAGGCGGCCGTTCCCGTGCTGGGCGCTGCGGCCGTGATCGCCGCCAACGCGCCCGCCGCTCCGGGATCGCCTGCCGGGATGATGGCGACGCGTCCCGTCCAGTGGCTCGGCGACGTCTCGTACTCGGTCTACCTGTGGCACTGGCCGCTCATCGCCCTCGCCCCCTACGCCACCGGCTCGGAGCTCGGCCTGCTCGGCAAGCTCGCTGTCCTGGGGCTCTCCCTGATCCTCGCGGCACTGACGAAGCGGTACGTCGAGGACCGCTTCCGGACGCCTCAGTGGGGACGCCCGCTCCGCAAGCCGTACCTTCTCGGCCTTGCCGGGATGGCAGTCGTGGTCGCGATGGCGGCCGTGCAGCTGGTCGAGGTCGACCGCAAGGAGGCCGAGGCGCGCGAGCAGCTCGCGGCGGCGATCTCCGGTGACGACCCCTGCTTCGGCGCGGCGGCGCTCGCGCCCGGTGCGGACTGCCCGCGCACCACGTCTGGCCCGATCGTCCCGGCCCCGGCCCAGGCGCTCAACGACAAGTCCGACGCCTACGCGGACGTCTCCGGCGGCAAGGACTGCTGGTCCAGCCCGCCGCGGTTCCGCGTGGCCGAGTGCGCGTTCGGAGATCCCGAGGGGGAGACATCTGTCGCGCTCGTCGGCAACTCCCACGCCGGCCAGTGGTTGCCCGCGCTGCAGGAGATCGCGAAGACGCGTGGCTGGAAGATCACCACCTACCTTGCATCCCAGTGCGCACTGGCCGAAACCGAGCAGGAGTTCGACGCTGCCTCCAAGACGCGGCGCTGCTCGACCTGGGGACGACGCGTGACCCGTGAGGTCGCGGCCGGCGACTTCGACCTCGTCGTGTACACCAACCGCATCTCCGTCCCCGCCGTGGGCAAGGACGTCGCAGGGAGCCAGGACGACTACCTCCGCGGCTACGAGAGCACCCTCGCGACCTTGCGCGAGTCGGACGTCCCTGTCGCCGTCATCCGCGACACCCCCGCGCCCGACGACATCATCCCCGACTGCCTTGCCGAGAACGCCGACGACGTCACCCGCTGCTCGGCGCCGCGTTCGCAGTGGGAGCCGGCCGAGCCGGTGGTCGCGGCCGTCCGCAACCTCGACGACCCGGGCATCGTGCTCACCGACCTGAACGACCACATCTGCGGCCCTGAGGTCTGCGACGGCGCTGTCGGTGGCGTCGTCGTCTACTTCGACGGCTCGCACCTCACCGCCACGTACGCCCGGACCCTCGCGCCACTGCTCGAACGGCCCTTGGTGAAGGCCCTCAGCGGGGCCTGACCTCGGTGTCCTCGCGGTCGCGGATCATCGCACGCAACGCGTCGACGGCCCCTGCGACGTCGCCGAGCGAGGAGCGATACGCCGTCTCGAGTCCCGAGAGCGTGCTTCCGTCCTCGACGATCGCCCAGACGTCGCTGCCGCTGCCTGAGTAGTCCGACCACTTCGAGGGAAGGTACGGGTTGCGGTCATAGACGTGGGCGGTCCGCGCATCGTTGATCAGCAGGACATCCATCCGCGTCGTGAGGTTGAGGAACTCGAAGAACGGGACGAACGGATTGGCGACGACCACGTCGTCGAGCCCCTCCTTCGCCAGCTGGGTGGCGAGCTTGTCGGGGTCGGCGGTGAAGACGTGCAGCCGCAGTCGCGCACGCTCGACGGGGGTCACCGACTTGAGTGCGTCCACGACCTCCGTGAGTCCCCGGGTCGAGTAGAAGACTCCGAAGTATCCGATGTTGACGACCGAGGCGTCGAGCGCATAGGACGAGATGCTGCGGTGGTAGTAGTCGCGGGGGAGCGTCGGGTGGTGCGAGACCACGGAACGGTCTCGCACGCTCTGCGCGAGCTCTGCGGACTCGGGAAGGCGTTCGAGCATGAACTCGAGTTGGTGCCGGTTGGTGAAGATCAGCTCGTCGGCGAGCACGAAAGCGAGGAGCTCGACGAGGTGCGGCACGTTGAGGTCCGCCGGGGCCTCGAATCCGGCTTCGCGCAGCCCCTCGGCGAGCGTCTGCCACAACGGGTTGGGGTAGGCGTTGCCGACGCGTCGCTCGCCGTACGCGTTCCAGAGCTGCGGGTCGGAGAACTCCGCGATCCAGCGTGTCTGAGGGTTCTCGAGCTTCACGAGCGCGGCGAGGACGTGCGACGCGGGCCACATCGCGCGGCTGTAGACCGATCTGTACGGCCCCTTCTCGTCGACCCACTCGCACACGCGCTTGTGGCCTGCGAGCACGAACTGCGTGAGGTAGTACCAGAAATAGGTGGTCGTCGGCGCATGCACCTCGTACGTGCGGTCGAGGAACTCGTGGGCGATCGCGTGCCCGGAGTCATCGCGGTCCCGGATCTTCGCCATCGAGTTCGAGATGACGTCCAAGGGGACAGCGCGGTCATGGATCCGACGTGCTGCCACGAGCGCGCTGGTGTCCGCGTACGGGGTGAAGGCGTAGAGGATCGCGAGGTCTCTCGCGAGCCCGCGGTTGAGCTCGCGGTAGGGGATGGCCTCGACCAGCCCGCGTCGTCGGATGTCCGCGATCACCCGGGGATGCTCCTCAGGGTGGGCTCGCAGGTAGCGGTTGATGAACCCGGTCTGCCCGTGGGCCAGCCCTTGGCGGACCTTGTCTGCCGCACCGTGGCTGGGCGCCGCCTCGTGGAGCGCGGCGATCACGTCGAGGCGCTGCGAGACCGCGAAGTCGAAGTCGAGGTCGCGGCGCGAGATCGTGCCTTCTCGGACCGCGCGTCGATAGACGGCGTGCGAGTCGAGCGTGACCGCGGCGAACCTGAACGGTGCGCGGTCGAACATCTCGTACCAGTAGACGACGTCCTCGCCGCTGCGGAGGTCGGTACGGAAGGCGACCGCGGCCGCGTGCGCGCGCAGTGCCAGCTTCGACGTCGTGAACCCCAGGAGTCCCGGCGCCTTCGTCGGCGAGAACGTCGTGCCCTCGCGGGCGAGGATGTGGACGTTCAGGTAGGTGTCGAGCGTGCTCGTCTCCTCGATGTCGTCCACGTCGCGTACGGGCGCGATCGGGACCGTCCCCGGGGCGGCGTCGGCAAGTAGCCCGGCGAGGAACTCGGGGGTGACGTCGTCGTCGTCGTCGACGAAGGTCACCCACTGCCCACATGCCGCCGCGACCCCGAGGTTGCGGGCGTTGCCGACGCCGCGAACCGCTGTCCGGACCAGACGCACGCGCAGCGACGGCAGGGTGGTCCGCAGCTTCTCGATGACCGTGCCGGTACCGTCGTCGGGCCCGTTGTGCACCACGACGACCTCGAACCGCGCAGCGTCGAGCGTCTGTCCTGCCAGCGCGCCCAGCACGCGGGGGAGCCGATCAGCGCCGAGGTGGGTGGGGACGACCACGGATATTTCGACCGATTTCTCGGCCCCGGCGCGGAAGGGTGCACTCGTCGCCATCGTTCCTCCGGCCTAGGATGTGGAGCCGCGATCTTCGTCGCGACGTTGCAGGGCTCGCAGAGGAGTGTACGAGTTGACTGAGTCGACCGAGGGCGCTGTGTTCGCCCTCCCGCAGCGTGTCACCGTTCTTTCGTCGTCGGTTGTCGAGGTGCTGCGGCGTTTCGCGGGAGCCGTCGAGGACGTCGAGGTCCTGGCTGACGGCGCTCTGAGAACGGCCGCGCCGGGAACATGGATCATCCTGTCCGGTGATCTCGAGGACGCCGACGTGGACGAGGTGGTCACGCTCGCGCTAGCAGGTGCGGTGGTCCTCGCCGTCGACGCCGAGGCGCCGCCCAAGGCTTTCACCGACCGCCGGGTCCGCGGGCTGTCGGCCGACGGGCTCCTCTGGCTCGGCAACGTCCCGGCCCTCGTGATGTCGCCCGCGCCCGGTGCGGCCGGGATCGCTGTGCCAGGTCGGCCGCCCGCGGCCGAGCCGGCCGACGAGCAGATTCTCGTGACACAGGCGCAGACCGATCTGTTCCTCGCCCGTGAGGCACTCGAGGTGTCCACGGCGCACGTCGCTGATCTCGAGCGGAAGCTCTCCCGCGCGCGCGAGCGGGCGAGTGAGGCACGTGCCGCGAGGAAGAAGGCGGCCGAGGCGCTGGCAAAGCTTGAGCAGTCGGCGGTGGCCCGAGCTGCACGGGGCCTTCAGCGCGTGGGCGCGCGCGGACGACGGCTTCTGGGGTCGAGGCGCGCGACGCTGCTGTTCACCGTGACCACGCTCGCACTGGTCACCCTCGCACTCGTCGCCGCGATGACCCTCGCAGCCTCAGCCGTGGCAGCAGCCGCCGCCCTGGCCGTCACCCTCCTCGTCTGCGCGATCGGCGTGGTCACGGGTCTCGTCGTCCTCGGTGCCGTCGCCGAGCTCCCGCGGGAGGGCTTCGCCGCCACGGATGAAGGGTTCCGACGGGTCGGCCAGCGGCAGCAGCGCCTGACGGATGAGGTTCATGCGCTGCGCACGCTGGCGGAGGCGATCGACGCCCGTCTCGTCCGTGTCGACGGCGAGGTTGTCGAGTTGACGTACGGCAAGGGCGTTGCGCGCCCTCGTGACTGACCGTCACGAGTCGTGACGAGAGGGTCTCAGGCGAGGAAGGTGGCGATGTCGCCGGCGATTCGCTCGCCGGCGTGCCCGTCCCACAGCGGAGGCACCGGCCACGTCACCGGACGGCCTGCGGCGAGTGCTGCCGAGGCACGTGCCGGGAGGTCGGCCGGCGTCACGAGCTGGTTCGTCCCATCGGTGATGGTGACCGGTCGCTCGGTGTTGGGTCTCAGCGTCAGGCAGGGGACACCGAGCACCGTCGTCTCCTCCTGGATGCCGCCCGAGTCCGTGACGACGAACGCGGACCGGTCCACGAGGCCGAGGAACTCGGTGTAGCCGACGGGCTCAACCGGGTGGATCCGAGGATGGGCGAGGAGCCCTGACCGTTCGAGATTGGCGGCACCGCGGGGATGCACAGGGAGCACGAGGTCGATCTGGTCGGCGACCTGGGACATCGCTGCCGTCAAGGCGCCCAGCGACTCCGGCGAGTCGACGTTCGCGGGACGGTGGAGCGTGGCGACCGCGTACGTCTCGCCCAGCCCGAGGGCGGCCCTGACCCGGCTGCCATCGAAGGCGTCGCGGTGCTTCAGGAGCGTGTCGATCATCGGATTGCCGACGAGGCGGATGCGGTCGACCGGGACCCCCTCGCTGCCGAGGTGGGCGACGGCGTCGGCCGAGGTGGCGTAGAGACGGTCCGACAGCCGGTCGGTCACGACGCGGTTGACCTCCTCGGGCATCGTCCAGTCGCCGCTGCGCAGACCGGCTTCGACGTGCGCGATCGGGATCCCCAGCTTGGAGGTGACCAGAGCCGCTGCGAGGGTCGAGTTGACATCCCCGTAGACGATGACGAGGGAAGGCTGGGCCGCCAGCATCTCCTTCTCGAGCGCGACCATGATGGCCGCCGTCTGCTCTGCGTGGCTGCCCGAACCGACACCGAGATTCACGTCGGGCGAGGGGAGGTGGAGCTCGCGGAAGAAGACCGCCGACATGTTGTCGTCGTAGTGCTGCCCCGTGTGGACGAGCCGCTGAGCGAAGCCGCGGTCGTCGAGCGCGGCGAGCACAGGAGCCGCCTTCGGGAAGTTCGGTCGCGCACCGGTGACGTGAAGCAGCAGGTCGGACATCGATCACACTCGTTCGCGGTATTCAGGGACGGCCGTCCCGCCGTGTGCCAGACTTGCTCGTCCAAGATCGTGAAAGGGATGGAACAGGTGACCACTGTAGTCATCGTCGGGATGGGGTATGTCGGCCTCCCCCTAGGACAGCAAGCGGCGCGGCGTGGGTTCACAGTGATCGGCCTCGAGGCGGCGCCGGCTATCGTGGAACGCCTTAACCAGGGCCTCTCGCACGTGGACGACCTGTCCGACGCAGAGGTCCGAGCCATGATCGACGCGGGATTCGTGGCGACCACGGACGCGGCTGCCGTTAAGCACGCGGACGTGGTCGTCATCTGTGTGCCGACCCCGCTCAGCCCCTCCGGTGGTCCTGATCTCGGCGCTATCGTCGCCGCGGGCCGGGCCGTCGCCGAGCATCTCGTGCCGGGGGCGCTCGTGATCCTCGAGTCGACCACCTACCCCGGCACCACCGACGAGTTCCTCCGCCCAATCCTCGAGGAAGGCTCCGGGCTCGTCGCCGGCACTGACTTTGCACTGGCGTTCTCACCCGAGCGTGTCGACCCTGGCAACGCGACCTTCACCATCGAGAACACCCCGAAGGTCGTCGGCGGCTACACAGAGGCGTGCGGTTCTCGGGCTGCGGCGTTCTACGAGCAACTCGTCGACCGGGTGGCCGTGGGCCGCGGCACCCGCGAGGCGGAGATGGCCAAGCTGCTCGAGAACACGTACAGGCACGTCAACATCGCCCTGGTGAACGAGATGGCGCGCTTCTCCACCGAGCTCGGTATCGATTTCTGGGACGTCATTGATCTCGCGTCGACCAAGCCCTTTGGCTTCCAGGCCTTCCGCCCGGGTCCGGGTGTGGGTGGCCACTGCATCCCGATCGACCCCAACTACCTCTCCCACCGTGTGAAGGAGAAGCTCGGCTATCCCTTCCGGTTCGTCGAGCTCGCCCAGGAGATCAACGCGTCGATGCCGGCGTACGTCGTCCAGCGGATCCAGCAGATCCTCAACGAGGACCGCCGTGCGCTCAATGGGTCCGCGGTCCTCCTGCTCGGTGTGACCTACAAGCCTGACATCGCCGACCAGCGGGAGTCACCGGCGAAGCCGCTCGCGCAGAACCTCGTCGCTGCCGGCGCCGAGGTCACCTATCACGACCCCCACGTGCGCTCCTGGGACGTCGAGGGCGCAGTGGGCGTCGATGCGGACGGACTCGATCGCGCGGTGGGCGACTCCGACATCGTCGTCCTCGTCCAGAACCACTCGGCGTTCGACGTCGACGGCCTCGCGAAGGGCGCCCGCCGGTTCTTCGACCTGCGCGGCGTCACGTCCCCCGCGCCGCACGTCGTGCGCCTCTGACCAGACGCGAAGCGCAGGGCTAGCGCTCGTCCAGCAGTCGAGCCGCGACGCGTGCCGCGGCACCGCCGTCAGCGAGCTCGTTGGAGGTCGCGTTGACGCGCGCGACGGCGCCGGCATAGGTCGCGACGAGTGCGGCGGGCTCTCCGAGCGCGCGCGCCACCTCCTTCGTCGTGGTGACGGCCGGGCCGATCGCCGAGTCCTCCCACGGGACGACCGGGGGATGGTGCGCGGCGTAGGTGTCGAGGTCCGGCACGTAGAGGACCGCCGGCTTGCCCGTGAGGGCCCAGGTGAGCCGAAGCGGGGTGTAGTCGAGCACCGCAGCGTCGGCTGCCACGACGAGATCGGCCTCCTCCGGGTAGTCCGTGACGTCGATGACGCCGGGCTCACCGAGGATCCGTCGTTCGCCGTGGGCGACCGCGGCACCGCCGCGTATGAGGATCACCGACGACGGTCCCAGCGCCGCGCGGAGCTCGCGCACGTCGAGGAGCCGGGTCAGGCGTGCGCTGCCGGCACCCGTCGCGCGGTCGGGACGATCGGCGGGTGCATAGAGGACGACGAAGGCGTCCGAGCCGAGACCGAGGCGCGTTCGTGCGCGGCGGCGTGCCTCGTCGTCGGCAGACACGACCAGGTCGCTCGCAGGGTCTCCGAGCACGGCGACCTCCCCGCAGTACCCCAGGTCCGTCGCGATGGCCGCAGCGGCTCGGGACCCCCCGGCGACGAGGACGTCCCACATGGCGATGCGCTGCTCCTGCTCGCGGACGTGTCCCGGGGAGAAGCCGTCGGCCTGCCAGCGGGCGTGCCCTGTCGAGGTGAGCGTCTGAATGAACGCGAGGTTCATCCACCGTCGGTCGGGGGGAGGGAGCAGCTCGTCGACCGGGCCGTCGGCGACGACGAAGCGGGAGCGTCGGACCGCCTGGGCCCACTCCTGCGTGCCGACGACGACCCGCCGCGCGCCGTCGGGCACGGCGACCGAACGGTCGGTCGTCGACCAGACGAGGTCGAGGTCGGGTCGGCGGGCGGCGACGGCGCGCGCGACCGCTGCGGGCGCGCCACCGGCGGCCAGTCCGCCGCGGGACTGGAAGAGGACCTGGTCGACGGCCGCATCCTCGGAACGCTCGTACCGGTGCACCACCTGGCGGCGTGCCCACTTGCTGCGCTCGGCGGGGCGCGGCCCCGACATCACCGTCAGACGGGCCTCGCCTCGCCGTGTGAACGTCCACCGGGCGGTGACGTCGCCGGTCGTCTGCTCGAGGGGGAACTGCGAACGGAACGACGGCGCTGCGCTGACGGGTGTCCCGTCGGCAAGCCTGAGCGAGTAGCCGCCGGAGGGGAGCGGGAGGACCGGCCCCCCGAGGATCGACGCGCGCAGCGGGAGGACAGCCTCATGACCACGGGGCCGCGACGTGGGCCTTCCCAGCAGGACGACGACACGGTCGCCGGCCAGCTCGAGAGACGCGCCGTCCGGAAGCCCCGTCAGTGCCAGGACGAGGGCTTCGTCCTCGGTGCCGGCGTCGTGGATCTCCGGTCTGTCGGTGGGCTCCGGCGCGGCGGGCTCGGCGTCGTGGACCGGCGCGACGTCGAGGACGAAGCCGCCGTCCGCCTGCCACACGGGTGTCACGAGATGCCCCTGTGTCCTCGCCGGGGAGAGCGACTGCGCTGCCGCTGAGCCGCCGGCGACCGGCCCGGAGAAGGCTCCTGCTCGCCTCACCCCGTCGACGCTGACGTCCGCCTCGAGCGCCCACCGGCCGGCAGTGGTGCGCGCCCGCAGGAGCGAGTCGACGTCCACCACCACCTCGAAGCCCGCCGGCGCGTGGTCCGCCTCAGCCTCGGCGATCGTGGAGTTCGCCCGCGGCTCGTCGACCGCGGAAGGCGTGAGCGCGATGGTCTCGTCGCCGTCGAGCTGGCGCAGCGACAGGGACAGGTGGTGGTCGCGACCGCCCGTGCCGACCGCGCGTACGCTCGCCCAGCCGCGCAGCCGCAGACGGGTCGTGTCGTCCCACCGCGCACGCAGGAGCCGGGCGTCGAGCGCGGTCTCGCTGTCGGCGAGCTCGAAGAGCTCGGGCGGGGTGTCGGGGTCCAGCTCATCGGCGATCTCGAGGTCGGCGAACACCCTGCCGTCCCGCACGACGGCCCGCGGTGGGCGGCCGTGGTTGCGGACCTCCTGCTGGATCAGGTCGACCACGTCCCACCGGTGCGTCGCGGCATGCCACGCCCGGAGCTTGTGGAAGACCCGGACCGACCGCCAGGCGTGGGGGGTGGCCATTGCGATGTGCCGGAGGTACGCCTCGGAAAGGAGCTCGCGGTACTCGTCGTCGGCGACGAGCGCATGCTTCACGTAGGGAGGCAGGTCGAGGTCGAGGACGCGGCCGAGCCAGGTGGAGAAGACCTGTTCGGACGCCTCACGCTCCAAGAAGTCCTGTGCCTCGGCCTTCACCGCGACGCGGTCGCGAAGGTTCGCGAGCTGGTGCTTCTGCTGGCCCGTCGATGTGCTGTTCTCGCGGATCCGCCAGTAGTAGGTGACACGCTTGAGCACGTCGAACCGTGTCGCACGAACGTACGCCTTGACCATGGGCACGTGGTCCTCGTATGCGCCACGGCCCTCGAAGCCGCCGACCTCGTCCACCCAGAACTGGCGGCGGAAGACCCGGTTGCAGGCGATCACGTCCTGGAGCGCCTCGGGGAAGTCGTCGATCGCGATGCCGAGACGGTCGCGCTCGTGGACCACAGCGGCCCAGGGTGGCGCCGATTGGGCGTCGTTGCGCACCCGCTTGACCTCGCCGACGGCGAAGTCGGATCCCGTGCGGCGCAACGTCTGGACCGCGTGCTGGTAGGCGCCCGGTGGGAGGGTGTCGTCCGCGTCGAGGAACGTGAGGAACGTGCCACGGGAGAGGGAGACGCCGAGGTTCCGTGCCGCACCTTGACCGGCGTTCTCCTGGCGGACGACCTTGAGGCGGGCGTCCTGCTGCGCGCGACGGGCGAGGATCTCTGCCGAGCCGTCGGTGGATCCGTCGTCGACCGCGATCACCTCGATCTCACGGAGCTGCTGACCGAGGACGCTCATCAGGCACTCGTCGAGGTACGGAGCGACGTTGTACACGGGGACGACGACACTCAGCACGGGCCGTCGCCGCCCGCGGCCGGTGGCCTTGCGGACAGCGTGGACGAGACGGCGGACCGGTCCGGACGAGCGGTCCGCACGGGGGTTCAGAGGAGGTCCTCGCGGCCAGCGCCCCGCCAGTGGTCGACGAGTCGTTTGACCTCTTGCGCGCGCGCCCGGGTCGTCACGAGGACGGCGTCCGGGGTCTCGACCACCACCACGTCCTCCAGGCCGATGACCGAGACCGTCCGGCCGGACGTGACGACGAGACCGCTCGTGTCCATCGCGGCGACCGCAGAAGGGTCGCCAAGCACGCTGATGTCGCCGTGACCGCTCTGCATCGCGTCCGCCACGGCGGCGAAGTCACCGATGTCGCTCCAGCCGAACGATGCGGGGATGACGGCCACGCCGCCGGACGCGGCCACGGGCTCGGCGATCGCGTGGTCGATGGCGATCTTGGTGAGTGTGGGCCACGTCCGCTCCAGCACCGCGCCGCGATCCGGGCGGTCCCAGGCCTCGGCGATCGAGACGACCCCCTCGTAGAGGCGCGGTTGCTCGCGGCGGAGATGGTCGATCAGCACGCCCGCACGGACGACGAACATCCCCGCGTTCCAGCGGTAGCGGCCAGAGCCGACGTACTCCTCGGCGACCTCGACGGGAGGCTTCTCGACGAACCGTCGGACGGCGAGCGCGTCCGGTGCCCCTGCGATGTCCGACAACGAGTCCCCGGCCTCGATGTAGCCGTACGCCGTGGACGGGGCATCTGGGTCGATCCCGATCGTCACGACGTAGCCCTCGAGCGCGGCCGCCGTGGCCTGACGAACAGCCTCGTGGAAGGCGGCGACGTCCTCGACGAGGTGGTCGCTCGCGAAGGACGCCACGACGGCCTCAGGATCGCGCCGGTGCACGAGCGCCGCCATCAGTGCGATCGCCGGCATCGAGTCACGGGGGGACGGCTCGGCCACGACCTGGTCGCAGGCGAGGTCGGGGAGCTGACGCCGGACGGCGTCTGCGTGGCGGACGCCGGTGATCACATGGATCCCCTCGACGCCGACGAGTGGCAGCAGACGGTCGTAGGTCTGTTGGAGGAGGGTACGGCCGTTCCCGGTCAGGTCGAGAAGAAACTTCGGGTGTCCGGCCCGCGAGACCGGCCACAGTCGTGTGCCGGAGCCCCCGGCGGGGATGATGGCGTGCAGCGAGGGCACGTGCGAGCCCATGGCGTCCTTCCGTTCAGGTACAGCGGTCCCAGGGTAGTCGGCGGGGCGGCGCGCCGTCTCGACGGCGCTAATCTCGTGCCCTTGTACCATCGCCAGGGGCGCGGACCCTTCGGTACGCCTCGTCCCACCCAGCCCCGAGGTCAGGAACTCTCCTTCACCATGCTTGACGCGAACGACGGACCACGACAGATCGAGTTCTCGCTCGTTTCCGCGGTCTACAACGTCGCGAGGTACCTCGACGACTTCATCGCCTCTGTCGAGGCGCAGACGTTCGACCTCTCCCGGGTCGAGGTGATCATGGTCGACGACGGCTCTACGGACGAGACGCCGCAGGCGCTCAAGGCCTGGCAGGCGCGTCGACCCGACCTGGTGACGGTGCTCACGAAGGAGAACGGCGGCCAGGCCTCGGCGCGCAACCTCGGGTTGGAGCGGGCACGCGGACGTTGGGTGTCGTTCCCGGACCCCGACGATGTCCTCGCGTCGAACTATCTCGAGCGGGTCGCGCGGTTCATCCAGGCCGAGCCGGACGTGGATCTCGTCGGGTGCGCGCGGTGGCTCCTGGACGACGCTACGGGCGCCGTCACCGACACCCACCCGCTCCGTCAGCACTTCACGGGCGGCGACCGACTCCGCAACCTCACCGAGTACCCGCAGCACTTCTACGGGAGCGCGCCGGTCGCCTTCTTCCGGCGGGAACGCCTCGACGACCTCGGGCTGCGCTTCGACACCGAGCTCCGGCCGAACTTCGAGGACGGCGCTCTGTGTGTGCGATACCTCCTCGGGTCGTCGAACCAGCCGAATGTCGGGTTCGTCGGGACGGCGCACTACCACTACCGGAAGCGCAGCGACTCGTCCTCGACCCTGCAGACGAGCCTGTCCCACCCGGGCCGCTACACCCGGGTCCTCCGCGACGGCTATCTGGCGGTCCTCCGTGAGGCGGCCGACGGCTCCGGCGCCGCCCCGGAGTGGCTCCAGAACCACATCCTCTACGAACTCTCCTGGTTCTTCAGCAGCCAGGACGGGGCATCGTCGCGCGGCAGTGCCGAGAGCGCCGGTGTCTCCGACGAGTACCACGCGCTTCTCGGCCAGATCCGACGGTTCCTCGAGGACGACGTGATCGAGGCCTTCACCGTGCGAGGAATGAAGCGGATCTGGAAGGACATCCTGCTCCACTCCTACGACGATCAGCCGTGGTGCATGCCGTACGCCCGCGTCGACCGCCTGGACGCCGACCAGGCCCTCACACGCATCGTCTACCAGTACACCGGTGATGCCCCCTCAGAGCGCGTCTTCGTGAACGGGGTCGAGACGGCACCGCGCCACGCCAAGGTCCGTGACATCGCCTACCACGGGCGCGTCGTCATGCGGGAGCGCGTGCTGTGGGTGACGGCGCGCGCCAACCTGCGCATCCTCCTCGACGGACGACGGCTGCCGTTCCGGTTCGACCAACCGCCGTCGGCGATTACCTGGCTCAAGCCCGGCCGTGTCCGCTCCGAGATCCTTGCCCACGAGCAGCCGCACGCGATGGACCCGGCGCCGGCGCCTGCGGTCGATGTGTCGGGGGCCGACCGGACGCTGATCCGGCTCGCCCGCTCTCGGCTGTTCCGCAAGTACAGCAAGGCCTGGGTGCTCATGGACAGGATCCACGACGCCGACGACTCCGGCGAGCGCCTCTTCCGCTACCTGCGTGATGAGCGCCCCGACATCAACGCCTGGTTCGTGCTGGAGAAGGGGACGCCCGACTGGCAACGGCTCAACGCGGACGGGTACGGCGACCGGCTGGTGGCCCACGGGTCTCGCGACTGGAAGCTGCTGATGCTCAACTGCCGCCACCTGATCTCGTCGCATGCCGACCATCCGGTCGTACGGCCGCCGGAGATCATGCGCCTGACCCGACAGCGCTGGCGGTTCACCTTCCTACAGCACGGCGTGATCAAGGACGACCTCTCGGGCTGGCTGAACCCGAAGCAGATCGACCTCTTCGTCACCAGTACGCCGCAGGAGCACGCCTCGATCGCCGGGGACCATACGCCGTACGTCTTCACCACCAAGGAGACGGTGCGCACGGGTCTTCCTCGCTTCGATCGCCTCCGCGAGATCGGCCAGCGGGTCGAACCCGACGACCGCGACCTCGTGCTCGTCGTTCCGACCTGGCGCAACTGGCTCCAGCCGCCGCTGGAGTCCGGGTCGCAGCGTCGCTCGGTCCACCCGGAGCTGTTCGAGTCGGAGTTCATGACGAGCTGGCGCGGGGTCCTCGAGTCCGAGGAGCTCGCTCAGGCATGCGCCGAGCAGGGTCTCAAGATCGGCTTCCTGCCGCACCCGAACCTCCAGCCCGCGCTCGACGTGATGCAGCTCCCGTCCCACGTGGTGCCGCTCTCGTACCACGGCCAGGATGTTCAGGAGCTCTTCGCCCGCGCAGCGGTACTCGTCACCGACTACTCGTCGATCGCGTTCAACGCGGCGTACATCGACCGGCCCGTCGTGTACTTCCAGTTCGATCAGGAGCGGGTCCTCAACGGGGGCCATGTCGGGCGCAAGGGCTACTTCACCTACGAGCTCGACGGCTTCGGACCCGTCACGTACGACGTCGAGACGGCGGTCGCCGAGACGCTCGCGTCGCTCGCGCACGGTCGTGACCCGCGCCCGGAGTATGCCGCACGCAATGCGGCCACCTTCCCCGAGCGGGACGGACGGTGCTGCGAGAGGGTGACTGCGGCGATCGAAGCGTCGACGAAGCGGCTTACCGTCGACGAGGCGGCCGAGCCGGTGCCGACGCCCGTTCAGCAGTCATGAGCGACGTGCTCTCGATCGCGCTGTTCGGCAGCTGCATGACCCGCGACAACTTCAACTCGCGCTTCAACCCGGACTACAAGGCGTCGTACCGCTGCGACCTTGCCCAGAACCAGATGTCGATCCTCAGTCTCATGTCGGCACCCGTCACAGAGCATTGGGAGACGACCAAGGCGATGTCGGACTACGACGTCTGGAACATCCGGACGGAGTTCGACAAGGCATTCCTCAGCGAGTTCGCCGCGTCGCAGACCGACTACCTGCTGCTGGACTTCTTCGGCGACGCGCACTTCGGGGTGCTCCAGCTGGACGACGGCCGGATCATCACCGACAACCGGTGGAAGGTTCACGCGACCGACATCTACCAGCGGATGCGGGACGAGGGGCGACTGACGCGCCTCCACCCGACCAGCGACCCTGACGCCTACTTCGCGCTCTGGCGGGAGGCGATGGACCGGTTCGCGGAGCACGTGCGTCGAGTCGCTCCCCAAACTCGGGTGGTGGTCCACTACGGGCACCACACCAACTTGCTGACGCTGCCCGACCGACCTCGACCGGCGAGGCTGCAGAAGCACCGAAGCATCGCGCGGATCGACGTCGAGACGGCGAACGCGCAGTGGAAGCGGATGGACGATTACGCCGTCGACGTCTTCGGCGCCCGGGCGATCGACCTGACGGGCGAACCGTTCCCGACCTACGACGAGCACCCGTGGGGTCCGTTCTACGTCCACTACCGGCAGGACTACTACCACCGGTTCCTCGCCGAGCTGCACAAGATCGTCATCGCGGACGGCGGTGTGCCCACGCCCCAGATGGTCGCGGACATCGAGCTCGCTGCACGCGAGACCCCGGCGCTCACACAGGCGATCCTCGAGGAGGAGCTGGCGCTGACAAAGAAGCGTCTCGCCTCGCGCAAGGCCGAGGTGGCGACCCTCCGAGAGCGTGTCGCGCGGCTCGAGCGGACCCCAGTGCGCCGCGCGCTGTCGCGGGCGCGCCGTACCCGCGTGTTTCGTTCACTACGAAAGTAACCTCCGGTTCCGGTTGGCCCGGCCGCTCGGCGGAGGCGCCTGACCGAGAGCGTCAGCACTGCGGTTAGTATCGGCCGCGATGTCCGCGACCGTTCAGAGCCGACGCGCTCTCCCCACGGTCGGGACACCTGCGTCCGCGAGCAGCTATCTCCGCCCGGAGATCCAGGGGCTGCGCGCGATCGCGGTCGGGCTGGTCGTGATCTTCCACCTCTGGCCCCACCGGCTGCCGGGCGGCTATCTCGGCGTCGACGTCTTCTTCGTCATCTCCGGCTACCTGATCACGGCCCACATCCTGCGCGAGTCCGACCGGACCGGACGGATCGCGCTCGGCAAGTTCTGGGCGCGACGGGCACGGCGGCTGCTGCCCGCGGCCTACCTCGTGCTCGGGGTGTCGCTGATCGCGGTCTTCCTGTGGGTGCCCCGGATGCTGTGGCAGCAGTTCGTCCGCGAGATCGGCGCCGCTGCGCTGTACGTCGAGAACTGGGCGCTGGCCGCCGACGCCGTGGACTACCTCGCTGCCGACAACGTCGCCTCACCCGCGCAGCACTACTGGACCCTGTCGGCGGAGGAGCAGTTCTACATCGTCTGGCCGGTGCTGGTGATCGCCGCCCTGTGGTGCGCGCCGATCCTGTCGACGCGGCTGGGCCAGCGCCGCCAGCACATCGCTATCTTCGCCATGCTGGCGACCGTCACGGTCGCGTCGTTCGTGTACTCGCTCCACCTCACCGCCACCGATCCCGCCACGTCGTACTTCGTCACGACGACCCGTGCCTGGGAGTTCGGCGTCGGAGCGCTGCTCGCCTTCGTGCCGGTGCTGGCCGGGCGCGCGAGCCTGCGGGCGCTGGTGTCGCTGCTCGGCCTCGTCACGCTCGCGGTCTGCGCGATGCGCATGGACGAGGCGACCCCGATGCCAGGCACGGCGGCGGTGTGGGTCGTGCTGGGGACGGCGGCGCTGCTGTGGGCCGGCCACCCGTCGTCGGTCGCCTGGTCGCCGACGCACGCGCTGTCCTGGCGCCCCGCGCAGTTCATCGGCGACATCTCGTATTCGGTGTACCTCTGGCACTGGCCGCTCATCGTGATCCTCCCGTACGCGATGGGCTCGTCGCTCGGGATGCTCGACAAGATCGCCATCGCCGTCGTGACCATCCTGCTGTCCTGGGCGACCAAGAAGTGGGTCGAGGATCCCGTACGCACGACGCGGCGCCTCGGCATCCCGCGCTCGGGCGTGACCTTCGGCCTGGTCGGCGCGACCGCCGGCGCCCTCGTCGCCGGCTGCTTCGTCGGATGGAGCGTCGTCGACCATGACAACGCCGCCCGCGCGGAGGCAGCGGAGTCGCTCCTCAAGCAGCACGGCGCATGCTTCGGCGCGGCGGCGCGTGACCCGAAGCTCGCCGACACATGCCCGGACCCGGCGCTCGACAAGGTGATGATCCCCGACCCGTCGGAGGTCAAGAAGGACCACGCCGCCTACCGCCGCTGCCTCAAGTACCTCCGCGGCGACGACTTCGAGGGCTGCCCCTTCGGCACCCCGCGCCGCGGTGTCCCGCACGTCGCCGTCGTCGGCGACTCCCACGCCCGTGCGCTGATGCCGATGTTCGAGATCCTCGTCGACCAAGGCGTCCTCACCGCCGAGATGATCGCCTCGCCGAGCTGTGGCTGGTCGACCCTCCCCCCGGCGGCGGGCAACCCCGAGTCGCGCAAGGTGGCCTGCGCCGAGATGAAGGCCAACCTCGACGAGCTGCTGAGGGCCGAGCCGGACCGCTTCGACTTCATCGTCACCACCAGCCGCGCCTCGAGCCAGCGAGCGAGCGAGGAGGCGCGCGTCCAGGGCGTGCTCGACGTCTGGGAGCCGGCGCTGAAGGCGAAGACGCCGATCGTCGCCATCCGCGACAACCCTGAGGGCGGTCGGCGCGCAGAGGACGACCCCAACATCTGCCTGGGCGAGGTCGGCGCCGCCCACGCGGCCGAGTGCGCGCTGTCGCGCAAGGCCGCCATCACGGACGTCTTCGACCCGTACGAGCAGGCGGTCGAGCGCTCGAAGCGGACCACGTACGTCGACATGACGAAGTGGTACTGCGACGAGGACAAGTGCCCGGTGGTCATCGGCGGCGCGAACGTCTTCAGCGACAGCAACCACGTGACGATCACGTACGCCCGCACCCTTGCGCCGTACTACAAGGCGGCGTTCGCGAAGGCCGGGCTCCTCGACTGAGCCTGGATGTGACCCGCCCCACAACTCGGTTACAGCAAGGTTTCGCGCACGTAGACTCAAAGAGTCCGTTTGTCTGGTACCCCGTACGGGGACTGGAACGAAAGGCACTTCGATGAAGTCCCTCCACGCCGTAGGTGTGATCGGCGCAGGTCGCGTCGGAGCGGTGCTCGCCGCCCGGCTGCGCGAAGCCGGCCACGAGATCGTCGCCGTCAGCGGCCGGTCCGCCGCCTCTCGCACCCGCACCGACACGCTGCTCCCTGGCGTCCCCGTGCTTGCGCCCGCACAGGTCGCGACCCGCGCGGACCTCCTCCTCCTCGCCGTCCCCGACGACGCGCTCCCCGGTCTTGTCGCCGAGCTCGCCCTCGACGGCCACCTGCGACCCGGCCAGGTCGTCGCCCACACGAGCGGACGCCACGGCCTCGGCGTGCTCGCCGCCGCCGCGCACGTCGGCGCGCGCCCCGTCGCGCTCCATCCCGCGATGACGTTCACCGGCACCGACGTCGACCTCGCGCACCTGTCCGGAGCCGTCTTCGGCCTCACCGCCGGCGAGGACGAGCACGAGATCGCGGAGACCCTGGTCGCCGACCTCGGCGGACGCCCGATGTGGGTCCGCGACGAGGACCGGACGACCTACCACGCGGCGCTCGCTCACGGCGCGAACCATCTCGTCACGATCGTGTCGCAGGCCATGCAGATCCTGCGTCGTACGGGCGCTGCCGACCCGGCCGCGGTCCTGCGCCCGCTCCTGACCGCTGCGCTCGAGAACGCGCTCCTCTACGAGGACGCCGCACTCACCGGCCCGGTGGTGCGTGGCGACATCGAGACCGTGCGCGCCCACCTGGCGGCGATGGCAGACCAGCCCGTGCCGACGATGGACGCGTACGTGGCGATGGCACGTGCCACCTCCGCCCACGCCGTCGCCGACGGCCGACTCGATGCGGGTGGCGCGGTCGAGATCCGACGGATCCTGCGCGAGTCCGAGTGGGATGTCCTGGCGACCCTGGTCGCCGACGAGGGCACCCGGACCGGCGCGTGAGCGCCCCGGTCGTCGCCACGACGCGCGAAGAGCTCGACACCGCACTTGCCATCCCACGCCGCGACGGCTGCACCGTCGCTCTCGTCCCCACGATGGGTGCCCTCCACGAGGGCCACCTCAGCCTCGTCTCGTACGCCCGCGAGCGCGCCGACCTCGTGGTCGTGTCGATCTTCGTCAACCCGACCCAGTTCGGTGCCGGCGAGGATCTGGCCCGCTATCCCCGGACCTTCGAGCGCGACCTCGCCCAGCTGACCCGGGCCGGGGCCGACGTGGTCTTCCATCCGGCCGTCTCCGAGATGTACCCCGACGGTCCGGACACGAGCGGCGTCACCGTCGACCCTGGACCTCTCGGTGCCGAGCTCGAGGGCGCCGTGCGGCCGGGCCACTTCCGGGGTGTCCTGACGGTGGTCGCGAAGCTGCTCGGCCTGACGCGTCCGGACGTCGCGGTCTTCGGCGAGAAGGACTACCAGCAGCTCGTGCTGATCCGCCAGATGGTGCGCGCGCTGTGCATGCCGGTCGCCGTCGAGGGCTGCCCGACCGTACGGGAGGACGACGGCCTGGCGATATCCTCGCGCAACCGCTACCTCGACCAGGCGCAGCGCGCGCTCGCCGTCACCCTGTCCAGGGCGCTTGCCGCGGGCCGCGACGCCGCACCGCTCGGTGGGGAGGCCGTGCTCACCGCCGCGCGCGAGGTCCTCGACTCCGAGAGCGCGGTCGTCGTGGACTACCTGGCCCTGCGTGCACCCGACCTCACGCCGCCCCGCCCGGGGTGCGACGCGCGCCTCCTGGTCGCCGCCCACGTGGGCGAGACCCGGCTGATCGACAACGTCGCCCTCGCCCTCGGACCGCCGGAGGACCGCTGATGCTCCGCACGATGATGAAGTCCAAGATCCACCGCGCCACCGTGACCCAGGCGGACCTGCACTACGTCGGCTCGGTGACGGTCGACGCCGATCTGCTCGAGGCGGCCGACATCCTGCCCGGCGAGCTCGTGCATATCGTCGACATCGACAACGGCGCGCGGCTCGAGACGTACACGATCGCGGGCGAGCGAGGTTCGGGCGTCATCGGGATCAACGGCGCCGCCGCGCGACTCGTCCACCCCGGCGACCTCGTGATCTTGATCGCCTACGCCCAGGTGACAGACGCGGAGGCCCGCGCCCTGGAGCCGCGGGTCGTCTTCGTCGACACCGAGAACCGACTCGTCGCCACCGGTTCCGACCCTGCCGAGCCCGTCCCGGGGTCCGCGACCGTACGCGGCGATGTCACTGCAGCCCGGTCGGTCTGAGGAGGGCCTTGCGCCATGATGGAGCGGTGAGCCTGCTCTGTCTCGACGTCCGCAACAGCCAGACCGTCGTCGGCGTGTTTGACGGTCTGCGGCTGGTCGCGAGCTGGCGGGTGGCGTCGGTCGACACGCGGACGGCTGACGAGTGGCACCTGATGATCAAGGGGCTCCTCGCCGAGCGGGGGATCGCGGACATCGACGCGGTCGCCCTGTCGTGCACCGTCCCGGCGATCCTGCACGAGATGCGCGCCCTGCTCGAGCGGCACTACGACGACTGCACTGTCTCGATCGTGGAGCCCGGCACCCGTACGGGGGTCTCGATCCTGATGGACAACCCGCGCGAGGTCGGTGCCGACCGGATCGTGAACGCCGCCGCCGCCGGCGAGCTGTACGGCGGGCCGTGCGTCGTGGTCGACCTCGGCACCGCGACGACCTTCGACGTCGTCGACGAGCGCGGCCGCTACGTCGGCGGCTCGATCTCGGCAGGCATCGGCATCTCGCTCGAGGCGCTGGCGCGACGCGGGGCGCAGCTCCGGTCGGTCGAGCTCACCCGGCCCCGCGGCGTGATCGCCAAGAACACCGTCGAGGCGATCCAGTCGGGCATGGTGTTCGGGTTCGCCGGACTCGTCGACGGGATCGTGTCGCGGATGGTGCGCGCGCTCGACCACGACGACGTCACGGTGGTCGCGACGGGGAGCCACGCCGACGTCGTCCTGGGGGAGTGCGCGACGATCACCCGCCACGAGCCCGACCTCACGCTCATCGGGCTGCGGATCGTGGCGGAGCGCAACGCCTAGCGCGTCGTCACTCGAGCACGCGGCGCAGCGCCGGCAGGTTGTCGGTGATGAGCGCGTCGACACCGAGATCGGCGAAGTCCAGGGCGGTGCTCGGGCTGTTGACCGTCCACACGTCAACGCCCGCGCCCGAAGCACGTACGCGGGCAGTCAGCGCCGCGTCGACAGCACGCTGGTTGACCACCCACTGGTCCGCCCACCGGTACGGAGTGAGGTCGGAAGGGGGTGCCCCGATCGAGAGCAGCCCTGTCTCCGCGTCCGGATCCGCCAGAGCGATCCGTTGTGCTGCGGTCCAGTCGAAGCAGTCGAACCGCACCAGATCACCCTCGCCCGGGCGTACGAGGCCGCGTGCCTTCGCCGTCTCGAGCACCTCGACTTCGATGCCGGTGTAGAGATCGGGCCGCTTCACGTCCAGCACGACCCGCACGCCCGTCTTGTCGACAGCCCGTAACAGCTCGTCCAACGACGGCACCGGTGTGGGCGACGTCGACCGCCCTGCGGCGGCATCGAGCCGGCGGACCTCCGCCCAGGAGAAGGAGCCGACGGGGTCGCCCTCGCGGCCGGGGAAGACGGTGGCGACGTCGGTCGTCCGGGCGAAGGTCTCGTCATGGGTCAGGAAGAGCACGCCGTCGCTCGTACGGCGGACGTCGGCCTCGACGGCGTCGGCGCCGAGCGCCACGGCCTGGGCGAAGGCCGGGATGGTGTTCTCCGCGCCCGCTCCGAAGAGCCCACGGTGCGAGACCACGGCCGGCCGAGGACGGGGCACGACGCGTAGCCGGCGGCGGACGGTGGTGGCGGCAGCGCCGCGATAGCGCCGAGCAGTGACGCGCACCTGCACCACACCCGAGCGAGCGAACGCGGTCCGCGTCCGCGCGGTCCCGTCGGCACGTGTGCGAAGCGTCAACCGGCGCGTGCCCAGACGCGGGTGGCGCAGGACGAGCGCCACCCTGCGTCCGGCGCGCGCGGGCAGAGGCCGGACCCGCAGCGTCACGCTCCCTCGGCGCGCCACGACGTGCGGAACGGTCGCGACGAGCCGCTGCGGTCGCGGCACGAGGCGGGCAGACCTACTGCGGACACGGGGCAGGCCCCGGGCCGCGCGGCGGGGAGCGACCACCCGGAGGCGAGTTCGTGCCGCGGCGACCCGGAACCGGTAGGAACCGTCACGGCGCGTCATGGCGCGTGCGACGGGGCGCCATGCTCCCTTGAGCCGCTGCTGGAGGACCACGGGCCGCCGCTGCCTCGAAGGGATCCTGCCGCGCAGCGTCGTCATCTCCCCGAACATCGGGCGGGCAGGCGCCGCGCGCGGTGCCCGGGCGACGCGCACGGTGGCGCCATGGGTCCGTGCACGGTCGTCCGCAGGCAGGCGGTCTGCCGTAGTGGCCGCGGCGGTGGGGTCGGACACGAGCAGGCTCGCCGCGACGAGGAGTGCGGCGATGGTCGCGATCATCGAGCGGCCCACCACAGGACGGTAACGAATCCTCCGTGCCGGGGGCAGGGAACTCGACGATAATCACCGCCATGAGGCCGAGCGGAGAGCGGGCGGCCACGGCGCTGAACGCGGCGCTCACGGTCGACGACGGCCTGCCGCGCGGTGACGTCGTCGTGTGGGAGCGGGCGTGCGAGGCCGGGACGCTCCGCGATCTCGGCCGGCGTCTCGCCCCACGTCGCGTCCACGTGCTCGCGGCTGCGCGTCCTTCCTCGCCCCTCGTCGATGCGCTCCCCGAGAACGTACGGATCGAGCAGGCGACGACGGTCGAGGAGGTGCTGGATTCCCTGCTCGTCATCGACGAGGTCGCTGCGTTCGTCGACGCGCGGGTCGAGACCCCCGAGGCGGTCGACGCTGCGTTGCGCTGCCTGGCGTTCGTGGTCGTGGAGGGGGGGACCTACTCCGTCGTCACCGAGGCCGCCGACGCGACCGGCGCTGCGGGACTGCTCGAGCGGGCCTGCGCGGCGTCCGAGGTCGCCGCACTCCCTCACCAGCCTCCGCAGGGCCTCGGCCCCGACGGCGACGAGGTGAGGCTGGCCCTGCAGCCGAGGGACGAGAAGACCCTCGGCGACATCGTCGTTTACCGCTTCGGGAAGCGGCTGCCCCACCTGCGAAAGCTCTGGCACGTCGATCCCCACCGCGTTCTCGATCGCCGGCTCGGTCGCGGGATCTGGGGTGCGGTGCTGGAGAGCCAGCCGGCTCGGACGTTCCGCAGCCGGGCGACGGTCCACCACAACCGCGACGCCGAGCGCGACCGATACCCCCGCGAGCTCGAGGTCCCGCAGACCAACCTCGTTCGCTACGACCTCGCAGAGTGCTGGCCGCGGCAGGTCGCCCGGGTCCGCCATGCCGCGATCCCGGAGACCTTCCGCCACTTCACCGGCGGCCATCTCCACAACGTCTTCCTCCACTGGGCGAGCCGCGAGTACGGTCGCCGACCTGCGGGAAGCGCCGTCGAGACGCTCGAGGGGGAGTACTTCTTCCTCGCCTCGGAGTTCCCTCACCACTTCGGCCACGTCATCACCGAGGTCCTCTCGAGGCTGTGGGGCTGGTGGCGGCTGAAGGAGCAGCGGCCGGACCTGAAGGCGCTCGTCGGGGTGGAACGGGGCGGGACCGGACCTCGGTCGTTCGTGCGCACGCTGCTCAACGCAGCGGGGATCGACGACGACGACATCGTGCCGTGCGGTCAGCCGTTCGTCGTGGAGCACCTGTACGCCGCGACGCCGCAGTTCGCGAACCCGCGCTTCGCCCACCCCGAGCTGGGAGCGACGTGGAGCCGGGTCGGGGAAGCATTGCGCGGGCTCGCGGACCCGCCGCTCACCCCGTACGCGGACCGGATCTTCGTGGGGCGGCCGGCGGATCTGAAGCGTCGCTGCCACAACGCGGACGCGGTGGAGGAGGAGTTCCGTGCGCGCGGGTTCGCGACACTGCGCCCCGAGACGATGCCGATGGCCGAGCAGGCGTCCGCGTTCTGGCACGCGTCGGTGGTGGCGGGCTACGGGGGCAGCGCGATGTGCAACGCCGTCTTCAGTCGCCCGGGAGCCAAGATCATCATCAACTCGGCGGCGTACACGGCGGCCAACGAGTACCTGCACTCGTCGGTCCTCGGCGACGACCTGCACATGGTCTGGGCGGCTCCGGACGTCGAGCACCCCCCAGGAGGGTGGTCGGCGGACGCCGTCAACGCGGGATTCACCGTCGACCTCAAGGACCGGCCGGGAGTGCGTGGGCTGCGCCGCGTCCTGGACGACGCACTCGGGTGAGCCGGGTCAGGCCGAGAAACGGGCCCGCACCCTGGTGAGTGCTCGTGCCAACCGCCGGCGCAGCCGGTGCATCGAGGCGACGTCGCGCTCGAGACGTCGGATGCGGCGGGCATGGCGCTCGCGCATCCGGCCCAGGCGACCGGCGATCCTGTCGAGGCGCCGCGCTGTGCGGACGTTGCGGCGTTCGAGCGCCGAGATCCGTAGGTCGCGGTACGCCAGCTCCTCCTGCCTCACGGCCGACTCCCGCCGGGTCAGGTCGGAGAGCTCGACGAGCGAGGCGCGCTGGGCGGTGACGACGTCGGTGAGCCGGGACAGGAGTGCGGCCAGGACGACGACGCGATCGGCGTCGGTCAGGTCTCCGAAGGCGTGCTCCGCCGCGGCGGCTGCCTCCTCGAGAGGCTGGCCCGATCGGCGGACGTGCCCCGTGAACGGTCGAGGCGGGCCTTCTCCCAGGAGGAGCGCCGGCACCGCCACGGCGGCGAGCGGCAGCCTGTAGGTGAGCTCCTCCCACGCAGACGCGTCCGAGAGGACCAGGAGACCAGCCTGGGAGACCACCGCCTCGACCGCGCTCGCCGGACCGTCGAGGTCGACATGGAGCATGCCCGTCCGTGCGGCCGCTGCAGCGAGCGCGGCGGGTGCCACCACGACGGCCGCACCGGCTGTGAACCCTGCGACCTCGCGCAGGAGCGGGTCCACGGACTCCGGACGGTCGTCCGCGGATGCGCAGACCAGGACGACGGTGTGACTCTCGTGCACCGCGACCTCCCGCCTGCACGCCTGCCCGCGGTCGGCGCGCGTCCGAACCCATCCTGCCGTACGCGTCGACTGCCTGCGTGATCGTCGGCGCCCGGTCCGCCCACAGGAGGGTCAGGGGCCCGGATACCCTGGGACGCATGACCGACGCCGTCCCCACCGTGCCCGCCGACGATCTCCCGGAGCAGATGCGCGTCCGGCGCGAGAAGCGTCAGCGGCTGCTCGACAAGGGCGTCTCGCCGTACCCGCTCACCGTGCCCTACACCCACACGATCCGCGAGATCGTCGCGGCGCACGACGCCGAGGCTCTCGGGCCCGACGCGCACACCGGCGACGAGGTCGCGACGGCCGGGCGCGTGATCTTCCTGCGCAACACCGGCAAGCTCTGCTTCGTCCGGCTGCGCGAGGGTGACGGCTCCGAGATCCAGGGCATGATCTCTCTCGCCGAGGTCGGCGAGGAGTCGCTCGCAGAGTTCAAGGCGCTCGTCGACATCGGCGACCACCTCGCGGTCGAGGGCGAGGTCGTCACCAGCCGTCGCGGCGAGCTCTCGATCCAGGTGCGTGCCTGGCAGATCGCGGCCAAGACGCTGCGGCCACTGCCCAACGAGCACAACCCGTTGTCCGAGGAGCTGCGGGCGACGATGCGATACGTCGACCTCGTCGTGCGGCCCGAGGCGCGCGAGGTCGTCCGCGCCAAGGCGACGATCCTCCAGTCGCTGCGCCGCACGCTCGACACCCGTGGATTCATCGAGGTCGACACCCCGGTGCTGCAGTTCACCAACGGCGGTGCCGCAGCGCGTCCCTTTGCCACCCACATGAATGCGTTCGACCAGGAGATGCTGCTCCGCATTGCGCTCGAGCTGCACCTGAAGCGCGCGCTGGTCGGAGGCGTGGATCGTGTCTACGAGATCGCGAAGACCTTCCGCAACGAAGGCGTCGACAACACCCACAATGTCGAGTTCGCGATGCTCGAGGCATATCAGGCCTATGGCGATTACCACACGATGGCCGATCTTCTCCGTGACCTCGTCCGTGACGCCGCCCGTGCACTCGGTCGCACCGTCGTCACCGGGCGCGACGGCAGCGAGATCGATCTCGAGGCCGAGTGGCGATGGGCCAGCATCCACGAGCTCGTCTCCGAGGCCGTCGGTGCTGACGTCGCGCTCGACACGGACGAGGAGACGCTGCGCAAGCTGGCCGCCGAGCACGAAGTCGCGCTGCGAGACGGCTGGGGGCCGGGCGAGATCGTCCTGGAGCTGTTCGAGAAGCTCGTCGAGCACACGCTTATCCAGCCGACCTTCGTCGCCGACTACCCCCAGTCCGTGCGCCCGTTGGCCAAGCCCCACCGCAGCAAGCCCGGTCTCGCCGAGGCGTTCGACCTCATCATCAACGGCGTCGAGCTTGCGCCGGCCTACTCCGAGCTGAACGATCCTGTGCTGCAGCGCGAGCTGCTCACCGAGCAGGCGGCGCTCGCCGCAGCGGGTGACCCGGAGGCGATGGATGTCGACGAGGACTTCTTGCGCGCGTTGGAGTTCGGCATGCCGCCGGCCGGTGGAATGGGTCTGGGTGTCGATCGCCTTGTGATGCTTCTCATGGGCGTCGGTATTCGCGAGGCAATTCTTTTCCCGGCGTCTCGCGAGGCCTGATTTCGTCGTACCTCCGTGTCGCTCATTGTCGGGATTTCTTGCGAGGCGTATTGTGCCAAGCATGGCCCAAAAAATTCAGGTGATCCTGGTCGACGATATCGATGGCGGCACGGCAGAAGAGACCGTTTCGTTCGCGCTTGACGGTGTTTCGTACGAGATTGACCTCTCTGCGAAGAATTCCAAGAAGCTTCGCGATGCATTTGCTCCGTACGTGGCTGAGGCACGCAAGTCGCGAGGCGGGCGCCGGAGGTCGGCGGCTGGCGGTACGAATCGTCGTCGTAGCGGCGGCGCGGGCAGCGCGTCCGAGATCCGCGCATGGGCGCGCGACAACGGCTATGAGGTGTCCGAGCGCGGACGTGTCTCAGAAGAGGTGCGGGCTGCCTACGAGGCGGCGCACTAGCGAGGAGCCCCACCCTCGAGGAGCTCGACGACGACCGTGGCGAGCCGTGCGGCGGCATCGCCGTGCTCACGGTCGAGGTAGTCGGCCCTCACCCGATGGCGCTCCGCCGTATATCGCGGGTCGGTGGCCTGCCTCCATGCCTGCTCCAGTGTGCTGAGGTCAGTCGCCCGCGGTCCGGGGGCCGTGTCGCTCTCGTCGACGGCGAACCCGTGGGCCAGGGCGAACTGTGCCAGGTCGGGAACGAGGAAGACCATCGGCTTGTCCTGGAGCAGGTAGTCGAAGCGCAGCGGCGAGTAGTCGAGCACGGCGGCGTCGGAGGCGAGCGCGAGCAGGGTGAGGTCGGCACCGGTGAGGTCGTACGTCCGCTCGCCACGCAGCGGCGCAGGATCGTCCGCCGCGTGGCCGCACGCCAGCACGACGGTCTCCGGGCCGAGCGCAGCGGCGATCTTCGCCGGATCCAGCTCGCGGGTCGCCGGATCGGTGGCGGTGAGCCATCGCCGGCGCGCGGGCGCGTGCAGGACGGCGAGCGTGCTGTCCGAGAGGCCGAGCGCTGCGCGTGTCCGTGCGCGCAGCGCCTGCGCGCGTCCGCTGAGCACGAGGTCGTTGTGTGCAGAGCCCACCTCCAGGACCCGCGCCCGCGCGCGGGCGGGGGCGAGCACCTGTGTGGTCAGCAGGGTCGTCGCGAACGACGCGGGCGAGGCCACGACGTCCCAGTCCCGGACGCGCGCGTCGACGGCGGGCAACGCCTCGGGTGCGTGGTGCGCCGCCTGGATGTCGTGGCCCCACGGGGTGAGGGGGTAGCCGACCCCGACCTGAACGACGCGTTGGTCGTCGGTCGTGGTCATCCACGGCTCGGCCGGCCCGTCGAGGACGACGACCCGACTGCTCGTGAAGGCTTCGTACCACTGCCGGGTGCCCTCGACGACGACGCACGCGCCGGCCGGCACGGGCGCTGAGAGGTCGGGTACCGACCACCACGTCACGGCAGAGGTCCGGCCGCTCAGCGCGTCGTGCACCGCCCACAGGTCCGCGCTGCGCCCGCTGGGCGCGCGCAGGAAGACCTGGTCGATCACCGGGTGGCGCCCGAGAGTGGTCTCGCGCAGCAGCCGTTGGGTGCGGGCGCCGACCTCGTCCGGCGCGAGCGGAGGGTGCAGCCTCACCGTGAGACCACCCTTGCGCCCCACCCCGAAGCGCACCTGGTGCGCGCCGGTGGTGCTGGTGGATGGGAGGAGATCGAGAACGCGGGCCGAGAGCGTCGCGAGCCGCGCGGGGCCGTCGGGGGAGCGTTGCAGAAGGAGGCGATAGACGCCAGGAGGGGGCTCGACCGGCCCGGCCGCCGTCCCGCGGAGTGACCTGTCGTCGTCACGGGAGGTGGCGAAGGACAGCCGAAGCGTCCCCGGTACGCCCGCCTCCGCCCTGGCCCGGAGCTCCACGCCCTGCCGGACCAGCACCCCGGTCGCCTCGCCGACGTCGAGGTCGTCGCCAGCGACCTCGACGACCACGCGGTCGGCATCGACGGCGAAACCGGTGACCTCGGCCGGTCGCTCCGGCGCCGCTTTGTTGCCCTCCACCGTGGTGCGATCCAGGACGAGCAGGCCGTCCAGGGACCGGCTGACGTACGGGGGAGTCCCTGACGGGCTGTGCCGCGCGAGCGTGGCGGAGCCGAATGACGCCACGCCCGTCAGCGGACCAGTGCGCCGGACGCCGTCCACGTCGAGCGTCAGGGCGAACGTCCACCTGTCGACGGTCGGCGGGAGCGTGCGGATGTCGAGGGCCGCCCGGAAGCCGCCGGGCCGGTAGTCGCAGTACGCGTGGGAGCTGACCTCGTCGAGACGGGGGCTCGTGAACGTGGTGACCTCGAGCGGGACCAGCCGACCGTCCGGTGCGGTCGCGGCGAGCTCCAGCCGAGGCGTGGAGGAGGCCATGTCGACGAACCGTACGAAGGCCCATCCCTCGATCTCCAGCACGTGGCCGGACCAGCGGACGCGATCGACGCCGCTGCGAAGGGTGAGCAGCCGATCCCCAAGGCGAAGCTCCTGCGGGCCGAGGCCGGATCCAGGGTCGTCGTGCATCGGCAGCAGGCAGCGCAGGTCGCCGTCCTCACGCACCACGGGGTAGTGGCCCGCCTCGCGGCCGGCCGCGAGGAGTGCCTCCGTGCGGGCGCGGTCGCCGCGCGCGACGAAGAGGTTGAGCGCCTTGTCGTACGGAGCGGTGTTGTCCGCGTACTCCTCGGGATCCACCCGCGAGAGGAGCAGGCCGATGCTCTGGCTGAGCACCTCGAACACCCCGTCCTCCGCGATCGGCAGCTGCCGGGTGAAGAACCACATGTTGTGGCGCAGGAGCTGGGAGGCGCGGGGCGCGACCGCGTACGGGGCCGCCTCGGCGAGCTCGGCGAACGACGCCTCCACCGCGGCCGTGTGGGCGATGACGTTGCGCAGGGACATCGCCTGCTGCGAGATCGAGGTGCGGTCCTCGCGGACCCGCCACGTCACGCCCATCAGCGGGAGGACGTCGAAGGACCGTGCTCTCGCGTACGCACGAGAGGAGACGGGTTGGTCCTCGAAGAGCGCACCCTCGGGGAAGTGGAGCGCGGTCTCGTCGTAGAACGCGCGGCGGTAGACCTTGCTCCAAGCGACGGCGTTCGCCTGGACCTCGGGGAAGTCGCGCAGCGTGGTCCGCCGCCGCTCGCGATCGTGCACGGCGCGGATCCACGGCGCCGCGTCGCGGCGCGAGCCGTCCTCCCACCTGTCGTAGCCGGTGACGGCCAGGTCGGAACCGGTCTCCTCGAGCGTCGCGATCACCTGGGCGTAGAGCTCGGGGTCGGAGACCATGTCGTCGGAGTCGACGAACGTAAGGTACGCGCCGCGGGCGGCCTCCGCCCCCGTGTTACGGGCGGCACTGAGGCCGCCGTTCGCCCGGTGGACGACGCGGATGCACGGGTCGCGCCGCGCGTGGCCGGCGACGATCGCCATGCTGGCGTCGCGGGAGCCGTCGTCGACCACGACGATCTCGGTCTTCCGGTACGTCTGACGGCGCAGGCTCGTCAGGCAGTCATCGACGTAGCGCTCGACCTGGTAGACGGGCACGACGATGCTCAGCAGCCCCGGGACCCGGTGACGCCCGGTGCGCGCAACCCTGCGCGTGGCGGCCGCCACCCACCTGCCTGCATGTGACACCCGAGCGGGTGGGCTCCCCGTCACGTCGGCTCGCTCGCGGCTGGAGCCTGGCGCATATCGCGATGATAAGTGCGCTGACCGGGCCTCGCCACGGGATCGATCCCCACGCCGACTCCCGGTAGAATCGCCAGTCCGCCCCACCAGCCCGACTTCGGGAGGGACGATCGTGCGTGTGAGCACGCTCATCCGGAAGCGAGCGCTCTACCGACTCCTTCGGTCGCGGCTCCGCCGACGATCGGGACGCCGAGCGGAGCCGCTGCTGAGCGTGGTCCTGCCTGTCTACAACATCGAGCGTTATCTCGAGCCGTGCATCGAGAGCATCCTCGGGCAGTCGTTCACCCGCCTGGAGCTGCTCGTGGTCGACGACGGTTCCACCGACAGGTCGCCGCAGATCGCGCGGCGATTCGCCGAGCGCGACCGTCGTGTCCGGATCGTCCGCAAGGACAACTCCGGTCTCGGCGCAGCCCGCAACACCGGCCTCGCCCACGCCCGCGCGAGGTATGTGGCCTTCGCCGACTCCGACGACGTGGTCCTCCCGCACGCCTACCGCGACATGGTCAGGATGCTCGAGAAGACCGGCTCGGACTTCGTCGTCGGCGGCTTCCGCAGGGGGGACGAGGAGCGCTTCCACGTTCCGGACTGGGTCCAGCGGGTGCACGCCAGCACTCGTACCGGTCTCACGATCGAGGACCACCCGGAGATGCTCCTCGACATCACCGCTTGGAACAAGGTCTTCCGCCGGTCGTTCTGGGACGCCACGGGCTTGGAGTTCCCCGAGGGTGTCCGGTACGAGGACCAGGTCCCGATGACGGAGGCCTTCCTCCGCGCCCGGACCTTCGACGTCCTCAAGTCGCCGGTCTATCTCTGGCGCACGCGCGGTGACGGCAGCTCGATCACGCAGCAGAAGGCGACGCGCGCCGACATCCGCGACCGGCTCGCCTCACAGACCCGTTCGTACGACCTTGTCCGAGAGCACGGGTCGGAGGTCGTACGCCGCGCGTGGCTCGTCAAGCTCTTCGGATACGACTTCCCCGGATACTTCCAGGCGGCACTGATCGCCTCCGACGACTACTGGGAGCTGCTGCGCGAGCAGATGACACGGATCCGTGCCGAGATGAGTGACGACGCACTCGCCGCGGTGACTGTCTACCCCCGAATGATGTCGGCGCTGCTCGCCGACGGCATGCGCGAGGCGGCCGAGGACGTCTTCGTTTTCAATCAGCGGCATCCGTCGGGCTGGCCGACCGAGGAACGAGACGGTGTCCGCCACGTGGTGGCGCCGCTGGAGGCGGCGGGCGACGTCGCACCCGTGCTGACCATGGTGACACCCGCCGACCGGCACCCGCGTTCGCGGCTCGTCGACGCGGTGTGGGAGGGCAGCACTCTGGTGCTGCGCGGCTTCGCCTTCTTGATGTACGTCGACGACGTCGATCGCGCACTCGCCGTGCGGCTGGTCGACGACGTCAGCGGGGAGGTGGTGGAGGCAGACGTGACGCCGGTGGAGTTCCCGGCCTCGGAGCTGCGGCCCGGCCGTGAGTTTGAGGACCACAGTCGTAGTGGATTCATGGCGCGAATCGAGGTCGTGGACCTCGTCCAGCGCAGTCGTGGCCCGACGGTGCTGTGGCGCATCGAGGTCGTCCAGACCTACGGGGGCGTGACCCGGGCGGCCGGCTTCACCGGCCTCGACAACGCTGGTTCCGTCGGAGTGCGTCCGACACGGGTCGTCGACGGTCACGCCGTCCGTCTGCATGGCACGGTCTCACGGGGGATCGCCGTTCGTGTCGCCGCGCACTGGGCCATCGCCACCGAGGTGAGGTCGAGCGGCCCGGGCGCCATGCGATTGCTCATCGACAGTCCTGTAGACGATCCCGTCGTAGGCCTCCATGCAGAAACCGGTGAGGCGCGGATCATCCTCGAGCGCTCCGGCGGGATTGTCGTGGCCGCACAGCTCGCGGCGGGCGCAGGCGAAGCACGACCGCTTCGCGCCCTGCACCGGTCGGGGGCGAGCTCCCCCGTCGTGCTCGGCAGCGGGGTCGAGCTGGACGGTGACCCGACAGTCGGCACGCCGCTCTCGTTGGCCGGTGGGCGGGCCGTCCATGTCGGGCGACCCGCGGGGGCCGTCCTCGTGGACGCCGTACGGGCCGAAGAGGATGCTCTCGTCGTCGAAGGAACGGCCTGGGGGGTCAGTGCGTCGACGCTCCAGGTCATGGGTCCTCGCGCCCAGACCGCGAGCGCGTCGCAGCTGGGTCAGGGCAAGTTCAGCGTGCGGGTTCCGCTCGTCGACGACCCCTGGGGTACGGGAGACGCGCCTCTCCCCTCCAACCGGTACGTTCTCGCGGTGCGTGAGGACCAGGAAACGCCGGTGACCCTGACGGCGGCGCTGCGGCACGCGCTCCCGGCCCCGATGGAGGCCGCCGGCTACCGGTGGCAGCTCAGCGGTCGCCAGAACGGGGTCGATCTGCGACCGATCGCGTTGGCCGACGACGAGCGCGGGGCGTTTCAGCAGGGACGCCGCCAAAAGGCCTACACGACGAGGCGCTCGGCAGAACGGCTCGACGTGGTGCTGTTCGAGTGCTTCGCCGGCCGTACGGTGGGTGACTCGCCGCTGGCGATCTGTCGGGCGCTGCGTGAGCGCCGTCCGGATCTCGAGCGGGTGTGGAGCGTCGAGGACCGTTCTGCCGCCGTCCCCGCGGGCACCCGTGCGGTCGTGCGCTGGTCGCGCGAGTGGTACGAACTGCTCGCCCGTGCGAAGTACCTCGTCAACAACAACAACTTCCCGGCGTTCTTCGCCAAGGCGCAGGGTCAGGTCCACCTCCAGACGTGGCACGGTACCCCACTGAAGCGGATCGGCCATGACATCCATGACGCGGGGCTGATGAGCCGTTCATACATGCGGATGATGGATGCGGAAGCCCGTTCATGGGACTTCCTCATCTCGCCGAGCCCGTACTGCTCGCAGATCTTTCCCGATGCCTTCGGCTACGGGGGGCCGTTGCTGGAAGTCGGCTACCCCCGAAACGACGTGCTGCTCGCACCCGGCCGGGACGACTCTCGTGAGCGGGTGCGCAAGGGGCTGGGACTCTCGCCCGATCAGCGAGTGATCCTGTACGCGCCGACCTGGCGGGAGAACGTCCGCGACGGGGGGCGCCCGGCGAAGGCTCTCTATTTGGACGTGGAGGCGGTGGTCCGGCAGGTCCCGGGCGCGGTCGTGCTGGTGCGCGGCCATGCCAACACCGCGGCCTCGGCGAGCGCCGCGCGTGCCGGCGTCGTCGACGTCACGCTGTACCCGGACGTCGCCGACCTGTTCTTGGCAGCCGACGTGCTGGTCACCGACTACTCCTCGGTGATGTTCGACTTCGCGGTGCTCGACCGCCCCATCCACCTGCTCGCCCCTGACCTGGACGAATATCGTGACCGCGTCCGCGGCTTCTACGTCGACCTGGAGGACGTCGCGCCCGGCCCGGTGCACCGCGAGACAAACTCCCTGATCGCCGCACTCGTCGACGGGGACGACGCTCGGTGGGCGCCGCGGCGCTCGGCGTTCCGGGACAGGTTCGCCCCGCTCGACGACGGATCTGCTGCCTCACGTGTCGTCGATGCGGTCTTCGACAGCGCCGGGGAGGGCCGTTGACCTGGGTGCTCGGGGTCCCTAGGCTCCCGCGCATGCACTACGTCCCCTTCTTGACCGCCATCCACGAACGGTTGGCGCCCGAGACCTATCTCGAGATCGGCGTCGCCATCGGCCGGAGCCTCCAGCTCTCCCGGTGCAGGTCGGTGGGGGTGGATCCGCTCTTCCACATCCAGTACCCGCTCGACGGCGACTTCGCGCTTGTACGCTCGACGAGCGATGAGTTCTTCTCCCGCCCGGACCCCCTGGCGCTCACGTCCGGACGCCCGTTCGACCTCGCGTTCATCGACGGCCTGCACATCCTGGAGTTCGCGCTCCGCGATTTCATCAATGCCGAGCGCCACAGCAGCCCGCACGGGCTGATCGTCTTCGACGACGTCCTTCCACGCACGATCGACGAGGCCGCCCGCGACCGGCACACTGGTCCATGGACGGGCGACGTCTATCCCGTGCTCGAGATTCTCGCGCGTTACCGCCCGGACCTCGTCGTGGTCCCGGTCGACACCCAGCCGACCGGCCTGCTGCTGGTCTTCGGGCTCGACCCCCAGAGCACGGTGCTCAGTGACAGCTTCGAAGAGATCCTTGCCGAGTTCCGCAGCCCCGACCCTCAGCCCGTGCCCGAGGACGTGCTGGATCGCCTCACTGTGGTCCCCGCCCAGCGGGTGCTCGAAGCCGAGATCCCCGAGCTGCTCGCGGATCTGAGGGGGGCCACCTCCGCCGAGATCCGAATGCGGCTCGTCGAGGTGATGGAGTCCCGTCTCGGGCGCGCCTTCGTCCCCGGCTCCACCCCTCGCGCCGCCTGACGATCGGGAGACTGTCAGCGGCGGGTCAGCCGCTGGTAGGCCGCCCGCAGAGGACGGACGTCCGCCAGCGCCCGGACCACCGGCTCAGGGGCACGACGACGCGCGCGCTGGAGGAAGCTCGTCGTCGCAGGAGCGGACTCGTCCTTGCTCGTGGCGGGAGCACGCGGCGTTCGCTTTTTCGGCTTCGGCTTGGCGGGCGCGGTTGGGGCGAGCGACATGCGGCCCATCCCGTCAATGACGAGGTCGTAGCCCAGCGGCGTGGCGGTCGGCCCGAACGTGGTCGAGAGCGTGTAGCGGCCGGGCATGCCACTGACCAACGCCGTGAGGACGGTCCGTCCGTCGGACTCCACGATCTCTGCCGGCACGGCGATCGGGTCGATGACCAGCTCACCCCGTGCCGATGGTGCGACGGCATGGATCCCGATCAGCGGGAGGGACATGAGGGTGCCGACGGAGCCCTCGTCGAAAGCGGCGGCGGCCGCGTCGGGACGGACCACCGGTCCGCGTGCCTCGCCGACGATCACGGCGAGGCCTCTCGGGTGGTCGACGAGCGCGACGACGACGTCGCCGAGCACGGCCGAGGTCGGCTCGGTCGAGCGGACCGGGAGTGAAATGAGCCGACGGGGACCGTCGAACTCGACACGCAGGTGCCATGGGCCTGACTCCGATGACAGCGGGCTGTCCGCCGACGAGGGGGCGAACCCGCTGGTGAGGGAGATACGGACGGTGGCGCCGTCCTCCTCGAGGGTTGCCGCCGACTCGAGTCGGACCTGCCGGCCGGTGCGTGCGTGCCGAGCGACGAGGCGGACCTGAGAGAACGGGGGACCCGCCGCCTCGAGCGCCACCGCGTCCTCGACCACAAGCGTGAGCGTTTCGTCGGCCCAGCCGACGGAGGTGGCCTTGATCGTCGGTTCGTTGCGCCACGGGCGGGTGGCTCGCAGAGCGGGATCGGCGAGTGCGCGGACGCGCGGCAAGGCCACGGCAGCCTTCGCCACGATGTCGGGGTCGAAGGGCGACAGTCCCGCGCTGCGGAGGAAGTCTGCCCGGAAGGCAACCGCGGGCGCGTCCCTCAGGAGGTCGGCGTCGCCGGCGTCCGGCCCGCCTCCCGGCTCGTCGACCCGGGACAGAGCCACCGCGTCAGCGTCGGCCGCCGCCGAGCCGACACGCGCGAGGGCGTCGGGGAGGAGCACGTCGGTGTCACGGAGGGGGAGGACGACGTCGCACGTGAGATCGAGCGCCGCTGCCTGCTCCTCGGACAGCACCTGCACGTGGGGGCGACGGTCGCCGAGCCGACGCAGCCGCTCCCGGGTGCGGTCGTCGAGGCCGCTCTCGAGGAAGAGCACCTCGAAAGAGGAGACGGGGAGGGACTGGCGGTCCAAGGACGCCACGAGGTCCCCCATGGCCGGGCTGGCGGACGTCGAGCGAACCACGATGCACAGACGAGTGTCCACTGATACTCCTCAGGTCGGGTTGCGCGCCACCCTACTCGTCGCAGACCCTCACGACGAGCCTTCCGCGACGGCGGCCAGCACCGTCTCCAGACCCGCCCGGTTGCGTGCGAAGTCGAACTCCCAACCCGAGTAGTACGCCTCCTCCGACCACCCGCTCTCGGGGTGGCTGATGTCCGGCGCGCTCCAGAAGTAGTGCACGTCGCCGCCGAGCAGGGCGGTATAGAGGTGCTCGTTGCGTGCGGTGTACGCCTCGTGGTTCAGCAGGATCAGCGTCCGCAGCTTCGTCGAGAACAAGATATTGAAGACAGCCGATCCGCCGAAGCCCGCGACGACCTCGACATCGGCGAAAATGGCTGCCTGCTCACCCAGGTCGAACAGCTCCGGGTACAGCACGTCGAAGCCGTGGTCGGCGAAGAACGCCTCGACCTCACGGGTGTTGCGGCACGAGCGGTTTCCGGTGTCGTCGCGGCGCGAGACGAAGATCTTGCGCGACAGCGGCGTGGAGAGCGGGCGGCGGAGATTCTCCCGCAAGGCGCTCCAGGTGCTCGCGAGGTCGGGGTGGACGTAGTGGGGGAACTGGTTGTGCCACATCGGGGTCGCAGCGACCACGTCCTCGAGCCAGACCGGCTCGTCGACCCAGACGACGTCGTCGCGCGGGATGCCCAGGGCCTCGAAGACACGCAGCTCGAGCTCAGGACGCCGCTCGTTGGGGTAGCGGATTCGGAAGAGGGCCTTGAGGTCAGGGATCGCTTCCTTCGCCGCCGGCCATCCCCAGGCACGGCTGATCACCTCGGTCATCAGGTGCCCGTAGTGACCGGAGTTCTCCGAGTCCAGGTGGTAGTAGGTTCCGGCGAGCTCCTTGGTCGGTCGCACGTTCGCGGGGACGCGGGCGAAGTCGCCGTTTGCGTCGACGAGGCGCGGGTTGCTCAGGTTCGCACGGTGGTGCCGGAAGGAGTCGGGCAGTGCCGAGAACCGGTGGTAGAGGAGGGCGTTTGACGCCATCGCGATCCTGCCCGTGTACCGGTTCAGGTGGAGTGCCGGATACTCCATGACCTCCGGAAGCCCGGTGATCTCCACTGCCGCCTCGTGCGACTCGATGTTCGCCCGGACGTCGAGGGTCCCCGAGGGCATCGACCGAAGGATCTCCAGGCCGAGGGCGGGCTCGCGCGAGGGGAGGATACGCCCGGCGTCGGCTTCGCGGACCTTGAGGACGTGCTTGTTGCGCTTGACGGCCGCCACGTGGTCGGCGCCGACCGTGACCGTCGACGTGGCGAGCGCGAGCTCACGATCGGCTGCCGAGCGCCCGGACTGCGCCTTGGCCGGTGCGCCGACCCACGGCGCGACGGCGAGGAACGACCCGGGGACAGCGCGGTCGCTGACCGCGCTGCGTCGCAGGAGGTAGAGCCCGTTCGGCCGCAGGTGGAAGAAGAGCTTGCGCCAGGTGGCGTCGTGGTCCGAAGCGTTCGCGTGCGCGAGGTCGATCATCACGTCGACCGGTCCGACGAACCGCAGCTGCCAGTTCACCTCGAGAAGGTTCGCTGCGGCGCGGTGCTGCACGTCGCGGTCGTCGAGCTCCCACTCCGGCGCGACCTCCGGCGAGATCACGATGACGGTGTCGGCGGGGCGATGGGTGATGTACGGGAGGATCTCGGTGCCCGTACGCGCGTCGGCCAGGACGACGACCACTCGGCGTGCGCGCTCGGGGAGCAGCGCCGCGTAGCGTGCGGGCAGACCGGTCTGCTGTGTCTCGTTGAGACCCAGGGTGTCGCGCTCCTCGTGATCCGCGCGACGACGTGTCCTGCGCATGACACCTCACTTCTCGTCCGGGTCCGGCCACCGGATGGATGTGAGTCTAGAACTGCCGGCACCACTCCCGTCCCGTTCGCTGTCGGCGAACATTGCCCTCCGTGGTGTTCGCCCTGCGTGAACACAGGAAGCCTGAAGGCCCGCGATCCCTTGTAATCAGGGAAATCCCAGGTGCTCGCGCGTGCCGCCGACGTTGGCAGCCACGACTAGCATGGAACGGACTGAGGGGCCCGACCTGGAGAAGGGTCTCGGATCAAGGGGAGTTGCATGTTCGAGAGGTTCACCGACCGCGCCCGTCGTGTTGTCGTGCTCGCCCAAGAAGAGGCGCGCATGCTCAGCCACAACTACATCGGCACCGAGCACATCCTTCTTGGTCTCATCCACGAGGGTGAGGGTGTCGCGGCCAAGGCGCTGGAGAACCTCGGCATCTCGCTCGAGGCGGTCCGCGAGCAGGTCGAGGAGATCATCGGCCAGGGCCAGCAGGCGCCGAGCGGCCACATCCCGTTCACGCCGCGTGCCAAGAAGGTCCTCGAGCTCAGCCTCCGCGAGGCGCTCCAGCTCGGCCACAGCTACATCGGCACAGAGCACATCCTGCTCGGCCTGATCCGCGAGGGCGAGGGCGTCGCCGCCCAGGTCCTCGTCAAGCTCGGCGCCGACCTCAACCGTGTGCGCCAGCAGGTCATCCAGCTGCTGTCGGGCTACCAGGGCAAGGAGACCGCGTCCGCCGGGGCTCCTGCCGGCGAGTCCGCGCCGAGCAGCTCACTTGTCCTCGACCAGTTTGGTCGCAACCTCACGCAGGCTGCCCGCGAGGGCAAGCTCGACCCGGTCATCGGGCGTGAGAAGGAGATCGAGCGCGTGATGCAGGTGCTCTCGCGCCGCACCAAGAACAACCCGGTGCTCATCGGTGAGCCCGGCGTCGGCAAGACGACGGTCGTCGAGGGCCTCGCGCAGGACATCGTCCGCGGCGACGTCCCCGAGACGCTCCGCGACAAGCAGATCTACACTCTCGACCTCGGCGCGCTGGTCGCCGGCTCGCGCTATCGCGGTGACTTCGAGGAGCGCCTCAAGAAGGTCCTCAAGGAGATTCGCACCCGCGGCGACATCGTGCTGTTCATCGACGAGATCCACACGCTCGTCGGTGCCGGCGCGGCCGAGGGTGCGATCGACGCCGCCAGCATCCTCAAGCCGATGCTGGCCCGTGGTGAGCTGCAGACCATTGGCGCGACCACGCTCGACGAGTACCGCAAGCACTTCGAGAAGGACGCTGCGCTGGAGCGCCGCTTCCAGCCGATCCAGGTCGCCGAGCCGTCGATCGCGCACACGATCGAGATGCTCAAGGGCCTGCGTGACCGCTACGAGGCGCACCACCGCGTGACGATCACCGACGAGGCTCTGGTCTCGGCCGCGACGCTCGCCGACCGCTACATCTCCGACCGGTTCCTCCCCGACAAGGCCATCGACCTCGTCGACGAGGCCGGCTCGCGGCTGCGCATCCGCCGGATGACCGCACCGCCGGACCTGCGCGACTTCGACGACAAGATCGCCGACGTGCGCCGCCGCAAGGAGAACGCGATCGACGTCCAGGACTTCGAGTCCGCAGCGTCCCTGCGCAACGAGGAGCGCGAGCTCCTGGCCGCCAAGACCGACCGCGAGAAGCAGTGGCGCGCCGGTGACATGGACGAGGTGGCCGAGGTCGATGAGGAGCTCATTGCCGAGGTCCTCGCGCTCGCGACCGGCATCCCGATCGTCAAGCTCTCCGAGGAGGAGTCGACCCGGCTGCTCAACATGGAGTCCGAGCTGCACAAGCGGGTCATCGGTCAGGAAGAGGCCATCAAGGCCCTGTCGCGGGCGATCCGCCGTACGCGTGCCGGCCTCAAGGATCCGCGTCGCCCCGGCGGCTCGTTCATCTTCGCCGGGCCCTCGGGTGTCGGCAAGACCTGGCTGTCCAAGGCGCTCGCCAACTTCCTGTTCGGCGACGACGACGCGCTCATCCAGCTCGACATGAGCGAGTTCTCCGAGAAGCACACCGTCTCGCGGCTGTTCGGCTCGCCTCCCGGCTACGTCGGCTACGAAGAGGGTGGCCAGCTCACCGAGAAGGTGCGCCGCAAGCCGTTCTCGGTCGTGCTGTTCGACGAGGTCGAGAAGGCCCACCCGGACATCTTCAACTCGCTCCTGCAGATCCTGGAGGAGGGTCGACTGACCGACTCGCAGGGTCGGGTCATCGACTTCAAGAACACCGTCATCATCATGACGACCAACCTGGGCACGCGAGACATCGCGAAGGGCGTCAACCTCGGCTTCAGCCAGGCCAGCGACGTCCAGGGCTCGTACGACAAGATGAAGGCCAAGGTGTCGGAGGAGCTCAAGCAGCACTTCCGTCCCGAGTTCCTCAACCGTGTCGACGAGATCGTGGTGTTCCCGCCGCTGACGCAGGACGAGATCGTCGACATGGTCGACATGATGCTCGACTCGGTCGAGAAGCGGCTCAAGGACAAGGACATGGCGCTCGAGCTCACGCCGGCCGCCAAGCACCTCCTCGCCTCGCGCGGCTTCGACCCGGTGCTCGGTGCCCGTCCGCTTCGCCGGACGGTCCAGCGCGAGATCGAGGACACCCTCGCCGAGAAGCTGCTCTTCGGGGAGGTCCGTCCCGGCCAGATCGTGCTGGTCGACGTCGAGGGCGAAGGCCCCGCCGCGACCTTCACCTTCAAGGGTGAGGCCAAGGCCGAGCTGCCTGACACGCCTCTCGAGGCAACGGCGGGCAGTGGCAACGGCGGCACCAACGGTGGCACCGCAGCCGCCGGCTGACCGACGTCACGACGACCGAAGGGGACCCCGTACGGGGTCCCCTTCGACGTCTCCGGGGTGCGCTGAGACGCGTGGTAGCGTGAGCCACCGCCCCTGCAGACGACTGGCGCCGCGCGCGCCGAGGTGGATTCTCGTGCCTGATCCCGCGACCCCGACCGGCTCACGACTCGTGATCATCCTGGGGCCCGGTCGGAGCGGGACGAGCTCGATGGCGGGCACGCTCGCGCGGTTGGGTCTTCACGTCCCGAAGCCCGAGGTCCCGCCCAACAAGAGCAACCCTCGCGGCTTCTACGAGCCACAGTGGGTCATCGACTTCCACAAAGAGGTCCTCGACGCCGCCAGTGTCCGCACGCTCGACCTCGCCCCCGACGCTCCGGCTCGCGTCGACGCGGTGGTTCGCAGCGGCGACTACGCCCAGCGCCTGCGCACGTGGCTCGCCGATGCCCTGACCCAGTCGCAGCAGATCATCGTGAAGGACCCGCGGACCGTCCTCCTCTCGCGTCTGTGGCTCGAGACGGCCGAGGATCTCGGGATCACGCCGGGCTTCGTGACGATGATGCGGCACCCGGCGGAGGTCTCCGCGAGCCGCACCATGCACTACACGAAGTCGACCGACGACGACCGCCGCCGTGCCTTGGCCGTCCGCCAGATCGGGGGCTGGGTCAACATCGCCCTCGAGTCGGAGCGGGTGACCCGAGGGGCCCACAGGGTGGTCGTCCGCTACACCGACCTGCTCGAGGACTGGCGAGGCCAGGCCGAGCGCGTACGCCGCGGCCTCGACCTCACGTACGAGCCGGACCTGACGACCGAGCCGCACCCGGTCGACGAGTTCCTCGACGCAGGACTTCGGCGCAACGTCGTCGACTGGTCGGGGCTCGAGATCCCCGCCGCGCTGGTGGAGCTCGGCGAGGGAGTGTGGCAGGCGTACGCAGCGCTCAGTGCCGCCCCCGGTGACCAGGAGGCCCTCACACCCGACCTCGACGACACCTTCGACGCGCTCGGCGCGGCGTACGCCGCCCAGCACGAGGAGGCTGTCGCCTTCGCCGCGGACCACTATCGCCGCGAGCGGGAGGCCGCGGTCGCCCGCGCACGGCGTCGGTCGGGCCGCGAGAGCGGACTGCGCTCGGTCGCGCGGCGCATCCGTCCTCCGCGGGCGAGCTGAGCTCAGCCGGGCAGACCGTAGACGTCGTCGTCGACCAGGGCCACGAGTCCGTCGTCCAGCAGGCCGTCGAGCGCGCGTTCGCGTTGGGTGGGGTCGTCCCAGACGGCACGCAGGACCTCACCACCCACGGGCACGTCGGACTCGCGCAGCACGGCGAGCAGACGCCCGCGGCACTGACGGTCCGTGCCTGCATAGGTCTGCACCCGCCGCGCCGGACCCTCGTACGCCGGCCGCCCGGCATCGAACCAGCGGCACCGCGCGCGGATCGGGCAGTCCCCGCACCGCGGCGAACGTGCCGTGCAGACGAGCGCGCCGAGCTCCATCAGTCCGATCGACCAGGTCGCCGCCGTCGAGCGGTCGTCCGGCAGCGCATCCGCCGCGCGTACACGCTCGGCGGCGGTGAGGGCGGGGGAGGGGAGCGCCGACCCGTCGAGGACCCGTGCGAGCACCCGCCGAACGTTCGTGTCGAGCACCGCGTGCCGGTGCCCGTACGCGAACACGGCGACTGCGGCGGCGGTGTACTCACCGACGCCGGGCAGGGCGCGGAGCGTGTCGAGATCCTCGGGGACGACCCCGTCGTGCCGGTCGCGGACGGCGGTGGCGGCAGCATGCAGGCGCAGCGCCCGGCGGGGATAGCCGAGGCGTCCCCAGGCCCGGACCGCCTCGCCGCTCGGCTCGGCGGCCAGCGCCGACGGTGTCGGCCATCGGTCCACCCACTGCTCGTAGACGGGGGCGACCCGCTCCACGGGCGTCTGCTGGAGCATGACCTCGGAGACGAGCACGTGCCAGGCGGTCGTGGACCTGCGGCGCCACGGCAGCTCGCGGGCGTGCGTGGCGTACCAGGCGACGACGGCGGTGTGGAGTGAGGAGGAGCTCGGGGCGACCATGGCGAGTCGATCCTGCCACGGCCGTGGTGACGGTTAGCGTGTGGGCGTGAGCTCGGTGATGCGGCCTTCGGGCAAGCTGCCCCCCGGTGTCTACTGGCGTCGACGGATCGTCGTGGCCGTCGTCGTGCTGCTGGTCGTCTGGTTGGTCTCGCGGGTCGTCGGCGGAGGTGACGACGCAGACGCGAAGGCCCCGAAGTCGCCCGCCAGCCCCTCGGCGACGCCGAGCGGGCCCGCGCCGACCACGCCGCCTCCCACGCCGCGCAGCCGCAAGGCAAAGGACGTCGAGGTCGGGGTCCGGCTCGGTACGGTCACCGGGTCCTGCGCCCCTGCCTCGGTCCAGGTCGTCCCGTCGGTCGCCGCCGGGACGCTGGCGGGTCGGGCGATCCCCGTGACCTTGCGGGTCGTCACGTCGGCGAAGGAGCCGTGCACGGTCCGGATCGACCCGACGACCTTCGTCCTTGAGGTGCGTGACTCCGACGGACAGGTCTGGGACACCCAGACCTGTGACCGGATCCGGGGTCTGACGGTCGATGTCCACCCCACCTGGGCGACGGTGGTGGACGTTCCGTGGAGCGGGCGGGCCGACGGTGACGGGTGCGACAAGGAGGGCGCATTCGTGAAGCCCGGAGCGTACGAGGCGAAGGCCGCGCTTCTCGGCGGTGAGCCGGCGATCGGCGAGTTCACGCTCGCCGCGCCTCCGACGCCCACGCCCACACCCACACCCACACCCACGCCGCCACCGACGACGAAGCCGACAGCGCCGGCGGCCACGGGCAAGCCCAGCACGAGCCCGTCGACGGCTCAGACCCCGTGACGCAGTCCCCGTGAGCGCCCGCGGGGCTGTCGGTCAGACGTAGCGCTCGAGGATGCTCGCCTCGGCGAGGCGTGACAGACCCTCGCGGACACTGCGGGCGCGGAGCTCGCCGACACCCTCGACGGCCTGAAGGTCCTCGATGCTCGCAGCGAGGAGCTTCTGGAGCGTGCCGAAGTGCTCGACCAGACGCTCGATGACGCTGTTGGGGAGCCGGGGGACCTTGGCGAGCAGCCGGTAGCCCCGAGGAGACACCGCCGACTCCAGGTGCTCGCCGGTGCCGAGGCCGAGTGCGCGGGCGATCGCGGCCAGGTCGACGAGGTCGGTGGAGACGATCTCGGAGAGGTCGGCGAGGACCTCGGCCGGGGGCTTGCCCCGACGGCCAGCAGGGGCGTAGTCGCGGACGATCAGCTCGCGCTCGCTCTCCACACCGGTCACGAGCTCGTCGAGCTGGAGCGAGAGGAGGCGTCCGTCCGTCCCGAGCTCGAGCACGTAGTCCTCGATCTCGACGGCGATCCGGGTCACCATCTCGAGCCGTTGTGCGACCGCTGCGACGTCACGCACGGTCACCAGGTCTTCGATCTCGAGCGCCGAGAGTGCGCCGGAGACCTCGTCGAGGCGCAGCTTGTAGCGCTCGAGCGTGGCGAGCGCCTGGTTGGCGCGGCCGAGGATCGCGCCGGCCTCCTCGAGCACGCGGCGGTTGCCTTCGACGTACAGCGCGATGATGTGCATCGACGCCGACACCGAGATGACGGGGACGTTGGTCTGCCTCGCCACCCGGTCGGCCGTGCGGTGCCGGGTGCCGGTCTCGTGCGTGGGGATCGACGGGTCGGGCATGAGGTGGACCCCCGCCTGGAGGATCCGGGTCGCGCCCTTGTCGAGGATGATCGCGCCGTCCATCTTGGCGAGCTCCCGCAGAGCGGTCGGCGTGAACGGCACGTCGAGCACGAAGCCGCCCGTCGACAGGGCGTCGATGTCCTTGTCCTGGCCGAAGACGATCAGTGCGCCGGTGCGTCCTCGAAGGATGCGCTCGAGGCCTTCGCGCAGTGCCGTTCCTGGGGCCACCGAGGCGAGCGTCGCCCGCAGGATCGGCGGCGTGCCGCCCGCTCGATCGTTGATCGACACAGTTCCCCCGCGAGATTGGTTCAATGACTGCGATCAGTGTAGTGGCTGGTCCCCGCACCGACGCCGAGCTCGCGGAGCGCGCCTGCGAGGTCGTCGACCGCGACGACGGACAACCCAGGGACCTTGCGTGCGTCGGGCGTCGCGTCGGCGCCGTCGCGCGGCACGATCGCGCGCCGGAACCCGAGGCGGGCGGCCTCGCGCAGGCGATGCCCCAGGTGGGTCACCCGCCGGACCTCGCCGGCCAGCCCGACCTCGCCGAGCGCGACGAGATCGCTGGGGACGATCGTGTCGGTGGCCGCCGAGGCGACGGCGATGGCGGTCGCGAGGTCAGCGGAGGGTTCGCTGAGCCGTGCCCCGCCCACCGTCGCCGCATAGACGTCGCTGCGCCCGAGGACGAGGCCGCAGCGACGCGACAGCACCGCGAGGATCATCGCCATCCGCGAGCTGTCGAGCCCGCTCGTCGCGCGGCGAGGCTGGGGGAGCTCGGTGGCGGACACGAGCGACTGGACCTCGGCGAGCAGGGGGCGCCTGCCCTCCATCGTCACCGTGATGCAGGTGCCGGAAACCGGCTGGTGGTGGCGCGAGACGAACAGGCCCGTCGGGTCGGGGACCTCGACGATGCCTTCCTCGGACAGGTCGAAGCAGCCGATCTCGTCGACCGGGCCGAAGCGGTTCTTGACGGCACGGAGCAGCCGGAGCCGGGTGTTGCGGTCGCCCTCGAACTGGAGGACCACGTCGACGAGGTGCTCGAGCACGCGGGGACCGGCGATCGAGCCGTCCTTGGTGACGTGGCCGACGAGGACGGTCGGGATGTTGCGGGACTTGGCGACCTGGATGAGTGTCGAGGCGACCTCGCGGACCTGGGTGACACCGCCAGGCACACCGTCGATGCTGCTCGAGCCGATGGTCTGGACGGAGTCGAGAACCAGCAGCGAGGGCTTCACCTCGTCGATGTGGGCGAGGACGGCGCCGAGATCGGTCTCGCTGGCGAGGTAGAGGCTGTCGTGGACGGCCCGCGTACGGTCGGCGCGCAGGCGGATCTGAGCGGTCGACTCCTCGCCGGAGATATAGAGAGTGGTCGCAAGCCCACGGGCCCAGCGCGCGGCCACCTCGAGGAGGAGCGTCGACTTGCCGACGCCGGGCTCACCCGCGAGCAGCACCACCGCCCCCGGGACGAAGCCGCCCCCGAGGACGCGGTCGAGCTCGGCGATGCCGCTGGGACGCGAGCGCGACGACTCGACGTCGATCTGCCCGATCGGGCGCGCGGCTCGGGTGACGGACGTCGGCGTGGTGCGCGCGGTGGCAGGGCCTCCGGTCTCGTCGACCGTGCCCCACGTCTGGCACTCGCCACATCGGCCGACCCACTTCGTGCTCGTCCACCCGCACTCGCTGCACCGGAACGTCGTCGCGCTTCTCGCCATGACGGACACGCTAGGCGAGAGGGGTGACAGGTCGGCAGCGGCTCGCCCGACCTGTGGATCAGAGCCGGCCGCGCCAGGACCGCGCGCTGACGTCTTCGCGGCGCGTCTCGAGGTGGGCGCGGACGGCGGCGTAGATCGGCAGCCACGTCGACGGGACGAGCAACAGCACCGCGCCGATCAGCGGTGGCACGGCGTCGGCGGCCGCGTGGGTGCCGCCCTCGCTGACGAGCAGCCCGGCGGTGAGCACCGCGATCAGCCCGGGGAGATAGCCCCACAGCGCGGGACGCAGCTTGCCCGTCTGGCGCATCAGCGCCAGTGATCCGGCGAAGCAGCACAGCGCCACGACCGCGGCCATGACCGCCGCCGCGTCGTAGCCCGCCGCTCCGGCGCTCTGCGTGACCAGCAGGTTGATCCCCACGACCCCCAGCAATACCGTGGCGGCCATCGACACCACGACGGTTGCGACTGCGCCCAGGTGGCCGGTGATTCCGAGGACACTGCTCATGCTCTCCAGGGTGTGGCGAGCCTGAGCCTCAGACCATCCGTTGTAGTACTCAGTTCAACCAGTTCGGATCTCAATCAGTTCGACCACCTCAGATCCGGACGGTGCCTTCCGGAGTGACGAAGGTGGCCGCGACGATTCCCGGCGTGCCGTTCGGGGCGACCCATCGCACCTCGACGTCGGTCAGCGCGTCGAGGACCGACTCCCCGAGGTACTGCGTCACGCGCGCGGGGTCGCCGGCGATCTCGAGCGAGCCGAGCGACAGTGCCGCGGGGCCCGAGCGTGACGGGTGCTGCTCGTCGGGGACCTCCCACTGGACGACGAACGGCAGCTGAGGGTCCGCCTGCGTTCCTCGTACGCCGATCTGCTTCCACTCGAGGTTGAAGCCGTCGGGGCGCCTGCGGTTGCCGGGCACCGCGTGCCGGCCCATCCGGTGCTCGACCGGCGTCATGTCGTCGACGCGGACGACCCATCCGAGCCAGCCGCCACCGAGCTCGGTCCGTGCGCGCACGGCCTGTCCGAACGGAGCCTTGTCCGACGCGGGGTGGTCGAGTGCGGCCACGACCTCGACGTACTGGTCGCCCACCAACGGCAGGATCATGTTGCGGGTGCCGAAGCGGGGGTGGTTGCCGCCGTCCAGGAAATCCGCGCCGAGAAGCGTGCCGAGCCGGTCGGTGGTCGCGGCGAGGCCGTCTGGCCCGGCGGCGAACGAGAGATGGTCCAGTCGCATGTGCGTCATTGTGACCCGCGACACATACCGCCTCGAGGGTGGGGTCAGGCCCCGGGGTCGGCGCGGTGTCGCGTACGACGGTGCTCGCCGGCAAGGTGCTCCTCGCAGAGCTTGACGAGCTGCTTGTAGCCCTTTGGGCCCATCAGAGCAGTGAGCTCGTCGGCGTTGCTCACGTAGACGGGCTCGAGGCCGACATGCGCCTCGGTGTTGGACGAGCAGTACCAGTCGAGGTCGTGACCGCCCGGCCCCCAGCCGGCCCGGGTGTACTCGCCGATCGCGACCTCTGTGTACGAGGTGCCGTCGCCGCGCTCGACCTCGCGGAACTGGCGGCGGATCGGCAGCTGCCAGCACACGTCCGGCTTGACCGCGACCGGCGACTCGCCGTGGTCGAGGGCCCACTTGTGCAGGGCGCACCCGACGCCGCCGGCGAAGCCCTCACGGTTGTGGAAGATGCATGCGCCCTCGTAAGCGCGGGTCTTGAGCTCGCCGTCCTCGTCGCGCTCGGTCCAGCCGTGCTTGCGCCCCTCCTTGCGGTGCTGCCAGTCCTCGGGGCCGAGCTTCTCGACGTACGGGGCGACCCGCTCGTAGTCCGCCTCGTCGGCGAAGTGCGCACCGAGCGTGCAGCAGCCGACGTCGGGCGCGGAGGCGTAGATCCCGCGGCACCCGTTGCCGAAGATGCAGGCCCAGCGGGACGTGAGCCAGGTGAGATCGCAGCGGAACACCTGGTCGTCGTCGGCGGGGTCCGGGAACTCTGCCCACGTACGGGGGAAGTCGAGCATCACCTCGGGCACGCCTCCACCATAGAACGGATCGCCACATGTGGTCGGTACGCTCGATGTCATGCGCATCGGAGTGCTCGACATCGGCTCGAACACGGGTCACCTGCTCGTGGTCGACGCCTATCGTGGCGCTCCGCCGTTGCCCGCGTTCACCTACAAGGAGCCGCTGCGGCTCGCGGAGCACCTCGACGACGACGGCGCTGTCGACCCGCGCGGGGTCAAGGCGCTGGTGCGGTTCGTGGACGAGGCGCGTGCCGTCGCCTCCGAGAAGGGGTGCTCGGAGGTCATCGCGTTCGCGACGTCGGCGCTGCGTGACGCGGTCAACGCCGACGCGGTGCTCGCGAAGGTCGAGTCCCAGACCGGGGTGCGCCTCGACGTGCTGCCCGGAGACGAGGAGGCGCGGCTGACGTTCCTGGCTGTACGGCGCTGGTTCGGCTGGTCGTCGGGTCGCCTGGGCGTCTTCGACATCGGCGGCGGCTCGCTCGAGATCGCGACCGGGCGCGACGAGACTCCCGACGTCTGCACCTCGCTGCCTCTGGGCGCGGGGCGGCTGACGCGCGAGTGGTTCCCTGACGGGGTCCCCAGCGACGCCCAGTACGACGCCCTGCGGCTGTTCGTCCGCCAGCAGATCGCCGACTCGGTCGGGGCACTGCGCAGGGGTGGCGGGTTCGACCACGTGGTCGCGACCAGCAAGACCTTCCGGTCGCTGGCACGGCTGTCCGGTGCCGCGCCGTCGGAGGCCGGGCCGTACGTCAAGAGGTCGCTGCGCCACGACCTCGTCGTCGCGCACCTCGAGGAGCTGCGCACCATGTCGGTGACCGAGATCGCCGAGCAGCCGGGGGTCTCGCCGAACCGTGCCCACCAGATGGTGGCCGGTGCGATCGTCGCCGACGCGGTGATGGACCTGTTCGAGCTCCCCGAGCTCGAGATGTGTCCGTGGGCGCTGCGCGAGGGCGTCCTGCTCGAGCGCCACGACCACATGTGAGACACCGCGTAACCTGGAGCAGTGACAGACCCTGTGCCGCCTGTCTCCGTGCCGTCCGCACGGGTGACGCTCTCGACCTCGTCGGTCTATCCCGAGTCGACGGAGGTCGGCTTCGAGATCGCCAAGCGGCTCGGCTACGACGGGGTCGAGGTGATGGTCGGGACGGACGCGACGAGCGCCGACATCGACGCGATCGTCGGGTTGCAGGAGTACCACGAGATCCCCGTCCTCTCCGTCCACGCGCCGTGCCTGCTCATCACGCAGCGCGTCTGGGGGACCGACCACTGGGTCAAGCTCGAGAAGAGCGCGGAGATGGCACGTGCCTGCGGAGCCGGGCTCGTCGTCGTCCACCCACCCTTCCGCTGGCAGCGCGACTACGCGCGCGCGTTCGAGGAGGGTGTGGCCAAGCTGGAGGACAGCACGGGCGTCGTCTTCGCCGTCGAGAACATGTACCCCTGGCGCACCGGCAAGCGGGAGTTCCAGGCGTACGCCCCGGGCTGGGACCCGGTGGTGCTCGGCTACGAGCACGTGACGCTCGACGTCTCCCACTGTGCGACGTCGGGCACCGACCCGCTCGAGATGGCCTCCGACCTCGGACGTCGGTTGGCGCACGTCCACCTCGGTGACGGGACCGGCTCGGCCCGCGACGAGCACTTGGTCCCCGGACGTGGGCACCAGCCCGTCGGCGAGCTGCTCGGCCTGCTCGCCGAGCACGAGTACGCCGGCGACGTCGCCGTCGAGGTGACCACCCGCAAGGCCGCCGACCGCCTCGAGCGCGAGGCCGATCTCGCGGAGGCGCTTGCTTTCACGAGGCTCCATCTGGCCTCTGCGGTCGCCTCGCACGATCTTTGATCGATGCATTTCGGCCCGTCGCGGACCAGTTCCGGTCGTACGCTTCGCCCATGGCGGGAAGGCGGCCGGGCACACCGGACACTCGCGGCGAGATCGTCGCCGCAGCGCGAGCAGAGCTCGCGCAGCGCGGGTACGACGGTACGTCGATCCGCGCCGTGGCTCGCCGGGCCCGTGTCGACCCGGCTCTCGTCCACCACTACTTCAAGGACAAGCAGCGGCTCGTCGCTGCGGCGCTCCAGCTCCCGCACGCCATGAGCGAGGCGATGGAGCCGGTGCTCGAGGCCCCGTACGAGGAGGTCGGCCGCACCTTCGTTCGTGTCCTGCTGACCTCGTGGGACGACCCCGTCAACCGGGAGGCCGTGGTTGCTGCCGCCCGCAGCGGCCTGGGCAGCGCGGAGCAGGGCGAACTCACCCGTGACTTCGTCCTGAAGGGGCAGATCGCCGCCTTGGTCGAGCGCCACTGCCCGGAGGCCCCGCCGCTGACGTCCGCGCTGCTGGTGTCGCAGATGGTGGGCCTGCTGACGGCACGCTACCTGCTGGCGGTCGAGCCGCTGGCCTCGATGCCGGTCGAGGAGATCGTCGAGGTGGTCGCACCGACAGTGCAGGGCTACCTGGCGCTGCGCTCGTCCGAAGGGGCCGCCGCCACATGACGGACCGGTCGCCGGCCGGACGGAACGACGCCGTGACGGTCGACGGCCTCCGCGTCGTCCGCCAGGGTCGCGAGGTCCTCGCTGACCTTTCGTGCACGGTGCCGGTGGGGACGGTGACGGGGCTGCTGGGGCCGTCGGGCTCGGGCAAGTCCACACTCATGCGATCCGTGGTGGGGGTGCAGACGGTCGACGGCGGCGAGGTCCGCGTCTTGGGCGAGCCTGCAGGGTCCCCGTCGTTGCGCGACCGCGTCGGCTACATGACGCAGAGCCCGAGCGTGTACGGAGGCATCACGGTCGCCGACAACCTGCGCTTCTTCGCGCGGGTCCTGGGGGCCCGTACGGGCGAGGTCGACCGCGTGCTCGACCTAGTCGACCTGACCCGGTACGCCAGCACGCGTGTCGACCGGCTGTCCGGCGGCGAGCGCAGTCGCGTCTCGCTCGCGGCCGCACTGCTCGGATCGCCGCGGCTGCTCGTGCTCGACGAGCCGACGGTGGGCCTCGACCCCGTGCTGCGCGTGCGGTTGTGGGACCTGTTCGCGCGCCTCGCCGCCGACGGCATCTCGTTGCTCGTCTCCAGCCACGTGATGGACGAGGCGCAGCGCTGCGACGGCCTGCTCCTGCTCCGCGACGGGGCCTTGCTCGCCCAGGGCACTCCGGCCGGTCTGCTGCGGCGTACCGGCACGTCCGACGTCGAGGCGGCGTTCCTCGCCCTCGTCGCCGAGAAAGCGGGGTGAGGCGCGATGAACGGCCGCGTCACGGCTGCCGTCACCGTGCGGGTGCTCACCCAGCTCCGCCACGACCGCCGCACGATGGCGCTGATGCTGGTGGTTCCGTGCGTCCTCATGACGCTGCTGTGGTGGGTCTACTCCGACGCCGGGGCGCTGTTCGACGGGATCGGCCCGCAGCTGCTCGGGATCTTCGGTTTCGTCGTGATGTTCCTCGTGACCTCGGTGACGACGCTGGGGGAGCGGACCTCGGGCACGTTGGAGCGCCTGTTCACGCTGCCGATGGCCAAGCTCGACTTCCTCGTCGGGTACGCCTTGGCGTTCGCGGTGGTCGCCCTGGTGCAGGGCGCGCTGGTCGCCGGGCTCTCGGTGTGGCTGCTCGGGCTCGACGTCGCCGGAGGCATGGGGCGGCTGGTCGGGGTCGCGGTGCTCTCCGGCCTGCTGGGGACGGCACTGGGCCTGGCCGTCTCGGCGTTCGCAGCGACGGAGTTCCAGGCCGTGCAGTTCATGCCCGCGTTCGTGCTACCGCAGCTGCTGGTGTGCGGGCTGCTGGTGCCGACCGACCAGCTCCCCGACGTGCTGGAGTGGGTCTCGTACGTGACCCCGCTGACGTACGCGGTGGATGCGGCGTCGCAGGTCGCGGCGCACGCCGACTGGACGAGCGACCTCACCGTCGACGTGCTCGTGCTGGTCGGATTCGTGGTTGCCGCACTGCTGCTCGGCTCGGCGACGCTGCGCCGTCGTACGCCCTGACGCCCGACCGGCACAGGCGGCCGTCCCTCTATCCTCGGATCATGAGCACAGTTGCAGTGGTCGGTGCCGGTGCGATGGGAGAGGCGATCGTCGCCGGGATGCTCGCGCGGGGGTGGCAGCCCGCCGATCTCGTGCTGGCGGTGCGACGGCCGGAGCACGCCGAGGCGCTGCGGGAGTCGTACGGCGTCGAGGTGACCGATGCCGTCACAGCGGCAGCGAAGGCCGACGTGGTGCTCGTCGGCGTCAAGCCGTACGACGTGCACGGGGTCCTCATGCAGATCGGGCCCCGCCTGCGGCCCGATGCACTGGTCGTCTCGCTCGCCGTCGGACTCACGACGGCGCATCTGGAGTCCGCCCTGCCTGAGGGGACGTCGGTCGCCCGGGTCATGCCCAACACGCCGTCGCAGATCGGCGCCGGAGTCTCCGTCATCTCGGCGGGCGCGTCCTGCGACGACGCGCAGCTGGGCGTCGTCGACGACATCATGAGCGCCGTCGGCACCGTGGTCCGGGTGCCCGAGCAGCTCCAGGACGCTGCAGGAGCGGTCTCCGGGTCCGGTCCGGCGTACGTCTTCTTGGCGATCGAGGCGCTGATCGAGGCCGGCGTCCACCTGGGGCTGCCTCGTACGACCTCGACGCAGCTCGCCATGCAGACGTTCGTCGGTGCGTCGCGACTGGCTGCCGAGACCGGTGAGCACCCCGCCGTGCTGCGCGAGTGCGTCACCTCTCCTGGGGGGACGACCGCGGCGGCGCTCGGCGAGCTCGAGGCCCGCGGGATCCGGGCTGCCTTCCTCGCCGCCACGAGGGCCGCTCGCGACCGGTCGGCCGAGATCGGCGGCTGACGGCGGCCGTCGGGGGACACCGACACGGAGAGACCTGTCTCACACGCCAGGGCTACGCTGGGTGGCATGGATCAGGGACCCGGGAGCGCCTGCGTCGTCTGTGACGATCGCCTGACCGGCTACAACTTCGGGCCCACGCACCCGATGGCGCCGATCCGGGTCGACCTCGCGATGGATCTGGCCACCGAGCTCGGCGTGATCGGCGACGGCCTGCAGAAGGTGGGCGCCGAAGCCGCCTCCGACGAGCTGCTGGCGACCGTGCACACGCCGCGCTACATCGAGGCGGTCCGTGCGGTGAGCGCCGACCCCTCGCGCCCCGACCCTTCGGTCGGCATCGGGACGGACGACAACCCGGCCTTCGCCGACATGCATGCCGCCAGCGCGTTGATCGTCGGCGCGTCCGTCGAGGCCGCGCGGCGGGTGTGGACCGGCGACAGCCTGCACGCACTCAACGTCTGCGGGGGCTTGCACCACGCGATGCCCGACCGGGCGAGCGGATTCTGCATCTACAACGACGTCGCGGTCGCGATCCGCTGGCTGCTCGACCACGGTGCGCAGCGGGTCGCATACGTCGACGTCGACGCCCATCACGGCGACGGCGTCCAGGCGGTCTTCTACGACGACCCCCGGGTCCTCACGGTCTCCCTGCACGAGACACCGCAGACCTTGTTCCCGGGGACGGGCCTGGCCTCCGAGATCGGGGCCGGCGACGCCGAGGGCACCTCGGTCAACGTCGCCCTGCCGCCGGGCACCTCCGACGCCGGCTGGCTGCGGGCCTTTCACGCCGTCGTCCCCCAGGTCGTCCGCGAGTTCAAGCCCGACGTGCTCGTCACCCAGCAAGGCTGCGACTCCCACATGGACGACCCGCTCACCAACCTCATGCTCAGCGTCGACGGCCAGCGCGCGTCGTACCTCGCGCTGCACGACCTCGCCCAGGAGGTCTGCGAAGGGCGCTGGGTGGCGTACGGAGGGGGCGGCTACGTCGTCCTCGACGTCGTGCCGCGGGCCTGGGCGCACCTCATGGCAATCGTCGCGGGGCGCCCGATCGACCCTGAGACCCTCACGCCGGAGGCGTGGCGGCGCCGCGTCGTGGAGATCAAGGGCGGCGGCAGCGCGCCTCTGCGGATGACCGACGGGCGCTCGACGTCGTACCGGGACTGGTCTTCGGGCTACGACCCCGCGAGCTGGCTCGACCGGCAGATCCTCGCCACCCGCAACGAGGTATTTCCGTTCTGGGGCCTCGACCCGATGCCCTGATCTTCTCTCTGCAGGCAGGGGCGTTTGGCGCTCCTGCCCGCAGTGCCCGTACCCTTGGCTGGTCTGCCCCACGCCCGGGGCATGCGTCAGATACAGAGAAGGTGAACCGTGGGTTCTGTCATCAAGAAGCGCCGCAAGCGGATGTCCAAGAAGAAGCACCGCAAGCTTCTCAAGCGCACGCGCGTCCAGCGTCGCAAGCTCGGCAAGTAGCCCTCGGCGCACCGCGATGGGCCGCGTCGTCCTGGTGACCGGCGTCGCGCGCGATCTCGGCTCGAGGCTCGCGCGCCGCCTCGTCGTCACGCCCGGCGTGGACAAGGTGGTCGGGCTGGACGTCTCGCCGCCGAGCGGCGACATGCACGGGATCAAATACGTGCGCGCCGACATCCGCACGCCCGTCGTCGGCAAGGTCCTTGCCGTCGAGGACGTCGACACCGTGGTGCACATGAACGTCGCTCCTCCGCAGCGCCAGCTCGGCTCGCGCAGTGCGGTCAAGGAGATCAACGTCATCGGCACGATGCAGCTGCTCGCCGCGTGCCAGAACTCGCGGACCGTCGAGCGGCTCGTCGTGCAGTCGTCGACGGCTGTGTACGGCACGTCGGCGCGCAACCCGGCGATGTTCACCGAGCAGATGGCGGCGCGCTCCGGCATCGCCGTCGGTTTCCCGAAGGATGCGGTCGACGTCGAGGCGTACGTCCGGGGTTTCGGGCGGCGCCGCCCCGACGTGGCCGTGTCGACCTTTCGGCTGAGCAACGTGCTCGCGGCCGACGTCTTGTCGCCGTTCGGCGAGTACCTCAAGCTGCCGGTCCTCCCGGCGATGCTGGGGTACGACCCGCGTCTGCAGTTCCTCCATCCGTACGACGCGCTCAACGTGCTGGCCCTCGCGGCGACCGGTGACGTCACGGGCAGCTACAACGTCGTCGGGCCGGGGGTGCTCACGCTGAGCCAGATGGCCCGCAGACTCGGGCGCCCGCTGCTGCGACTGCCGTCGGTCGGCTTCAACGGCGTCACCGAGCGCGTGGTGCGGCTGATGAGCTCCGACTTCACGCCCGAGCTGACGAGGTTGTTCATGTACGGCCGGGTGGTCGACGGCAGCAAGCTGGAGCGTGAGCTCCAGTACGAGGTCCTCTACTCCACTCCGCAGACCCTGGACGCGTTCGCCGAGGCGATCGATCCGGGGCTCTTCTCGGCGCTGGGAGGCGCGCGTGGCTGACGTGCCGAAGGACGACGCCCCCCTCGGGACGCGTGGACGCCCAGGGCGAGGGACGGGCAAGGCGACCCCGTCCTCGGCCGCCCGGTCGCTGGCTGGCCCCGCGAAGAAGACGGCCGCCAAGAAGACGGCCGCGAAGAAGACCGCCGCGAAGAAGACCGCCGCCGCGAAGCCGGCGAAGAAGACCACCGAGGCCGCCGGTTCCCCGGTCGAACCCGAAACGTCCGCCGTCCAGATCGCGCCGAAGGTCGATGTGCCGCCGATCGGGAGCCCGGTCGAGCTCATCTCGGTGACGCCGCAGGAGATGCCGTCGCCGCCCGAGTCCCCGGAGCCGCCCGAGCCGGAGCCGGTCGCGCCACGCCTCGAGCTGATCCGCAACGACGGCGAGGACGACGACGCGGACGCGTCGACCCCCCCTACCGGCATCCCGCTCTCCGACTGGGTGAGCGCGCTGACAGAAGGGGCGCAGAGCGTTCTCGGCGAGGACTGGGAGTCCAAGGCAGCGCAGCTCCTCGCGCAGCTGCGCCGACGCCTGACCGGCGACTACGAGATCGACAGCTTCGGTCTCGACCCGCAGCTGCACGCGATCGGGATGGCCGCACTCCGTCCGATCGCCGAGAAGTGGTTCCGGATCGAGGTGCGCGGCGCGGAGCGCATACCGTCCGACGGCGGTGCCCTCGTCGTCGCCAACCACTCCGGCACGATCCCGGTCGACGCCGCGATGACCACGCTCGTCGTGAACGACCACGCGCACCGTACGTTGCGGCTGCTCGGGGCCGACCTCGTCTTCACCCTCCCGTTCGTCGGTGAGCTCGCACGCAAGATGGGAGCCACCCTGGCCTGCAGCGAGGACGCTGAGCGGCTCCTCGCCGAGGGGCACATCGTCGCGGTGTGGCCCGAGGGGTTCAAGGGCGTCGGCAAGCCTTACAGCGAGCGCTACAAGCTGCAGCGCTTCGGCCGCGGCGGCTTCGTGTCGGCCGCGATGCGTGCGGGTGTGCCGATCGTCCCGGTCTCGATCGTCGGGGCCGAGGAGATCTATCCGCTCGTCGGCAACGTGCCGTCGCTGGCGCGGCTGCTCGGGCTGCCGTACATGCCGATCACGCCGTTCTTCCCGTGGCTCGGCCCGCTCGGGATGATCCCGCTGCCGAGCAAGTGGATCATCGAGTTCGGGGACCCGATCCGTACCGACGCCTATCCGCCTGAGGCGGCCGACGACCCGATGCTTGTCTTCAACGTGACCGACCAGGTGCGCGAGACGATCCAGCAGACGCTGTACGCCCTCCTCGTCGACCGCGGCCACCCCTTCATCTGACGCGGGTTAGTGGCGGCGGGCGCGGGCCGCTCCGAGGGCGGCGCCGGTGACGGCCCCCGCGATCGCGGCGCCGACGAGCCCGGCCTTCGCCGCGCGACGCCCCGTGCGGAAGTCGCGGATCATCCAGCCCTCGCGCCTCGCGTGGTCGCGCAGGTGCGCGTCGGGATTGACGGCGCAGGGGTGGCCGACGAGCGAGAGCATGGGCAGGTCGTTGAAGGAGTCGGAGTATGCCGAGCAGCGATCGAGGTCGAGGCCTTCGTCGCGGGTGAGCGCGAGGATCGCGTCCGCCTTGGCGGGGCCGTGAAGCATGTCGCCGACCAGCCGACCGGTGTAGACGCCGTCGACGGACTCCGCCACCGTGCCGAGCGCGCCGGTCAGCCCGAGGCGGCGCGCGATGATGCGGGCGATCTCGACCGGCGCCGCGGTGACCAGCCAGACGCGCTGCCCGTCGTCGAGATGCCGCTGCGCGAGCGCGCGCGTCCCCGGCCAGATCCGGCTCGCCATCGTCTCGTCGAAGATCTCGTCGCCGACCTCCTCGAGCTCGCTGACGCGGTGGCCGGCGATGAACGCCAGCGCCGACGCGCGCGCGGAATCGACATGCTCAGGGTCCTCGACACCCGCGTAGCGGAAGTATGCCTGTTTCCAGGCGGCGCTGGCGATCTCGCGGGTCGTGAAGAACCGACGCTTGTAGAGCCCGCGGGCGAGGTGGAACAGCGACGCGCCCTGCATGATCGTGTTGTCCACGTCGAAGAACGCGGCTGCCTCGAGATCGGGGGGCACGGCCAGCGTCGACTCGACCTCGGCCGCAGCCGCAGCCGCCTCGCCGGCGAGCATCGAGCGGGCTCGCAGGTTGCGAGGCGGTCGGTACCCGTTCGCGTCCACGGCAAGAGCCTACCGATCGCGTGACCGCGGCAGGCGATCGTGGCTGTGTCAGACTCGTCGCCATGACGGTGAACGTCGCGGAGCTCGCGGGCCGGCAGGCGATGGCCGACCCTCACGGCACAGCATTCGTGGAGGGGTACGGCGCGGAGCGCGCCCTGACCTGGGCGGCCTTCGACGACCAGGTCTCGCGCGTCGCGGCCTGGTTCTCCGGGCAGGGGCTCGTTGCCGGGCAGCGTGTCGCGCTCGTGCTCGGCAACCGCCTCGAGCTGCCCGTCACGTACTTTGCTGCGCTCCGCCTCGGCCTGATCGTGGTCCCGGCGAACCCTCGTGCGCCTCGCGACGAGGTCACCGCGCTGTGCGCCACCACGGGTGTCCGGCTCGTCGTCTGCGAAGCCGAGTGGGCTGACGCGTTCGCCCGGGCCGGGCTGCCGACCGTCGTCACAGGCCACGAGGCCCCGCAGGCTCCCGTACGACCGTTCTCCGAGCTCCTCCAGGTCACGCCCGGCCCCAACGGACTCCCGCCGGCGCCGCCGGATCCCGAGACCACAGCGCTGCTGATGGCGACCTCGGGCACCTCGACCGACCAGCGCGTCGTGATCCTCAGCCATCGCGCCCTGCTGGCCAACATGGAGCAGGTCGCGGCCATCGAGCCCGCACCCGTGCGGCCCGACGACGTCGTCGTGATCATGCTTCCGCTCTTCCACGTCTTCGCGCTCAACGCCGTGCTCGGGCAGGCCGTGCGTCAGGGTGCCTGCAGCGTGCTCGTCGACCGGTTCCACGTCGAGGGGACCCTCGAGGTGGTCGTACGCCACGGGGTGACCGTGGTGCCCCTCGCCCCTCCGGTCGTCGCCGCCTGGTGCGGCCGGCCGGGCGTCCAGGCGGCGCTCGCCGGCGTCCGGCTCCTGCTCAGCGGCGCGGCGCCGATCGAGGCCGATCTCGTCGAGGAGTTCGGCGTGACCTCGGGCCATCCGCTCCAGCAGGGGTACGGCCTCACCGAAGCGGCGCCGGTCGTCACGACCACGCTCGGGCGGCCGCGCGACAAGCCCACGTCGGTCGGTGCTCCGGTCGCGGGTCTCGAGCTCCGCCTGGTCGACAAGGACGGCGCCGATGCCGAGCTCGGTGACCCGGGGGAGATCTGGTTGCGTGGCCCCAACCTGCTCAGCGGGTTCTGGCCCGACGGGTCGGGAGGGCCGCAGGACGACGGCTGGTTCGCCACCGGCGACGTCGGCATCCTCGATGCCGACGGCGATCTGATGCTCGTCGACCGCCTCCGCGATCTCGTCATCGTGTCCGGCTTCAACGTCTTCCCGCGGGAGGTGGAGGAGGTCCTCGCCGACGCGCCCGGCGTGGCGGAGGTGGCCGTCGTGGGTGTCGAGGACCGTGAAACCGGCGAGGCCGTACGGGCGTACGTGGTCGCCTCGCACCCCGACGCCGACGCCGACGAGCTCGCCGCTTCTGCGCTCGAGCACGCCCAGGGCCGCCTGGCCCGGTTCAAGGTTCCTCGTGAGATCGTGGTCGTGGACTCGCTGCCGCACACGACGACCGGCGAGATCTCCAAGAGCCGCCTTCGGGCGGCCGAGGCGCGACGAGGAGTGCTGGGGCTGCAGTGAGCACGGACCCGACAGAGAGCCGGTCAACCGACACGGCACGAGTGGTCGTCTACTCCAAGCCGGGCTGTCACCTGTGCGAGGACGCGGTCGCGCTGGTCGGCCAGGTGTGCGCCGACCTCGGGGTCACGTGGCGCGAGGTCGACATCAGCGGCGACGCCGAGCTGATGCACGTCTATGGCGAGCAGATCCCAGTGACGTTCGTCGACGGACGTCAGCACGACTTCTGGCGGGTCGACCCGACGCGCCTGCGCACGGCCCTCACCGCCTGAGCAGCGAGGACGTGACCCGTCTCACGGTGTCTGGAGCCCGTCCTCGATTTTGTTCTCACGTTCACAAGCTCTTACAGTGGAGCAGCCGGTGTTCACCGGTGTTAACCCGCCGGCAACATTCCGGACCCCCTCCCGCGGTGCCAGGAGCGATGTGAACCAGCTGCGAGCGCAGGCCAACGGCCGGCCCGTCTCGGGAATCCCTGAGGCGACGGTCGCGCGGCTCCCGGTCTATCTGCGCGCACTCACCGGTCTTGGTGAGACCGGACTCCGGACGGTGTCGTCCGAACAGCTGGCCGCGGCAGCGGGAGTCAACTCGGCCAAGCTCCGCAAGGACTTGTCTTATCTGGGATCTTATGGCACCCGCGGTGTCGGCTATGACGTGGAGTACCTCCGCTACCAGATCGCGCGCGAGATCGGCGTCAACCAGGACTGGGCCGTCGTCATCATCGGCATCGGCAACCTGGGTCAGGCGCTGTCCAACTACGGCGGGTTCCGCTCACGCGGCTTCCGCATCGTCGCGCTGGTCGACGGCGACCGCAGCCGCGTCGGTGAGGTCCACGGCGACCTCCCGATCCAGCACACCGACGAGCTCGACCGTCTCGTCACCGAGCACGCATGCTCGATCGGCGTGATCGCGACCCCGGGTGACGCCGCGCAAGAGGTCGCCGACCGTCTCGTCGCCGCAGGTGTGACGAGCATCCTCAACTTCGCCCCGGCGGTCCTCGCCGTCCCCGAGGGTGTCGACGTCCGCAAGGTCGACCTGTCGATCGAGCTCCAGATCCTCGCGTACCACGAGCAGCGCAAGCGGGCCCCCGGTGTGGAGGTCGAGGCATGAGCGTCCTCGTCGTCGGCGTCTCGCACCGTAGCGCGCCGGTCTCCGTGCTGGAGCAGGTGGCTCTCGATGGTGAAGAGATCGCCAAGGTCGCCCAGGACGCGCTCGAGGCGAGCCACGTCAGCGAGTCGCTGGTCGTATCCACCTGCAACCGCGTCGAGATCTACGTCGAGGCCGAGCGCTTCCACGGGTCCGTCGAGGACATCTCCGACCTGCTCGTCGAGCGCTCGGGGCTGACCCGCAACGACCTGCTCCGCCACATCTACGTCCACTACGACGACGCTGCCGTCGCCCATCTGTTCTCCGTCGCCGCCGGGCTCGACTCGATGGTCGTCGGCGAGAGCCAGATCCTCGGCCAGGTCCGTACGGCGCTCCAGCGGGGCCAGGACGACGCGACCGTCGGTCCCGCGCTCAACGTGCTCTTCCAGCAGGCGCTGCGCATCGCCAAGCGCGGCCACGCCGAGACCGAGATCGACCGCGCAGGGCCGTCGCTCGTGGCCGCGTCCCTCGAGCTGGTCGCCAAGGCCGGCCACCGCCTGGAGGACATGCGTGTCCTCGTCGTCGGCGCCGGTGCGATGGCGTCCCTCGCTGCGGCCACTGCGGCACGACGTGGCGTGGCGAGTGTGAGCATCGCCAACCGGACCCACGCGAGCGCCGAACGGCTCGCGCTCAGCATCGGCGCCACCGCGGTGCCGTGGACGGAGCTCGACGACGCGCTGGGCGTCGCCGACCTCGTGATCTCATGCACCGGCGCGACCGGCACGGTGATCGGCGCCGACCAGGTGCGCCGCGCGACCACGGGCCGTGCAGCCCCGTACGTGATGATCGATCTCGCGCTCCCGCGTGACCTCGACGACGACGTCGCCGGCCTGCCCGGTGTCATGGTGCTCGGTCTCGCGGCGCTGCAGGAGATGCTCGCCGACGAGAAGGGCACCGCCGACATCGATGCCGTCCGCGACATCGTCTCGAGCGAGGTGGCGGCGTTCCTTTCGGCGCGGCACGCGGCCAAGGTGACCCCGACCGTGGTGGCACTGCGGTCGATGGCGACCGGTGTCGTGGAGTCCGAGCTCGCGCGGCTCGAAGGACGTCTGCGCGACGTCGATCCCGAGGTGGTCGCCGAGCTGCGTCAGACCGTGCGCCGCGTCGCCGACAAGCTGCTCCACCAGCCGACCGTACGGATCAAGGAGATGGCCGGCCGTCCGGACGCCCTGACCTACGCGAACGCCCTTGCCGACCTCTTCGCGCTCGACCCCGCGTCGATCGAGGCCGTCAGCTCGGTCGACAAGCCGCTCTCGAGCGGAGGTGGTCAGGCATGACCCTCCGTGTCGGTACGAGGGCGAGCGCACTGGCGACGACGCAGTCGGCGCAGGTCGCCGAGCGCCTCAGCGAGCTCACCGGCGTCGAGACCACGCTGGTGACGATCTCGACAGAGGGCGACCGCAACAGCAGGCCGCTGACCGACTTCGGCGGTCAGGGCGTGTTCGTGTCGGCGCTGCGCGATGCGTTGCTCGCCGGCGAGGTCGACGTCGCCGTCCACTCCCTGAAGGACCTTCCGACCGCACCCGCCGAGGGCATCGCGCTGGCTGCGGTGCCGCCGCGGGTCGATCCCCGCGACGCCGTCGTGGCGCGTGACGGTCTGACGCTCGGCGAGCTCCCGCCCGGTTCCCGGATCGGGACCGGCTCCCCGCGGCGCGCCGCCCAGCTCAACGCGCTGGGCCTCGGCGTCGAGGTGGTCGGCCTTCGCGGCAACGTCGACACGCGGATCGGCAAGGTCCGCAACGGCGAGCTGGACGCGGTCGTGCTGGCCGCCGCCGGTTTGCGTCGCCTTGGCAGGATCGAGGAGGCGACCGAGCTCCTCGACCCGCTGCAAGTTCTCCCCGCACCCGGGCAGGGTGCACTGGCGTGCGAGTGCCGTGCCGACGACAGCGAGGTCGTCGCCCTGCTCGCCCACCTCGACGACGACGCGACCCGCGCCGCCGTCACCGCAGAGCGCAGCCTGCTCGCCTCCTTGGAGGCGGGATGCTCGGCCCCCGTGGGGGCGTGGGCCGAGGTCGTCGACGACGACGGCACCCCCCAGCTGTGGCTCCGCGCCTTCGTCGGAGATCCCTCCGGCGCACCGTCCATCCGACTGTCCGCGACCGGATCCGTCCAGGACCCGGTCGGGATCGGCGAACGTCTCGCTGCCGAGATGCTCGCCGAGGGCGCCGACTCGCTGATGCGAGCCGTGGCCCCATGAAGACACACCCCCGTGAGTCAGTCCCCCTGAGGCAGACGAGGAATGAGAACCGTGAGCACCTCCACCGCCACCCGTAAGCGCAAGGCGAGCGAGCCCGAGCAGGCCGCGCCTGCTGGCAGTGCTGCCGACGACGCGACGGCCCCGGACGCCGTGACGCGTCCCGTCGGCCACGTGAGCTTCGTCGGGGCAGGACCGGGTGACGCCGACCTCCTCACGCTCCGCGCGAAGGAGCTGATCGACGCCGCCGATGTCGTGATCATCGAGTCCCCGGAGCAGGCGGCACTCGTGCCCGAGGGCGCAGAGGTCGTCGACGGCGGTCACGGCGAGGACGGCGGGGTGCTGACCCCGTCGGCACGCGGCCGTCTGGTCGTGAAGCACGCCAAGGGTGGCAAGAACGTCGTACGGCTCCTCGTGGGCGACCCGTTCACCTTTGCGACGGGCCCCGAAGAGGCCCAGGCCTGCAACAAGGCGAACATCTCCTTCGAGATCGTTCCCGGCGTCTCGTCGGCGTCGGCCGTCCCGGCGTACGCCGGTGTCCCGCTGACGAGCCGCTCGCACCGCGAGGTCGCCATCGTCCGCATGGGCGAGACCAAGATCGACTGGGCCCCGTACGCCGGTGACCAGACCGTCGTCATCCTCAGCGCCGTCAACACGATCAAGGACGTCGCGAACGGCCTCATGGAGGCCGGTCGTGCCCCCGAGACCCCCGTCGCGATGACGCGGGTCGGGACGACCACCGAGCAGTCGACGCTGGTCTCGACGCTCGAGAAGGTCGCTGCCGACGCCAAGGCCGCCAAGATGGCGCCTCCTGCGGTCACGGTGGTCGGCGACGTCGTCAACCTGCGCGACACGCTGTCGTGGTTCGAGACCAAGCCGCTGTTCGGCTGGCGCGTCCTGGTGCCCCGCACCAAGGAGCAGGCCGCGACCCTCGCCAACCGTCTGCGCAGCTATGGCGCGGTCTCCGAGGAGGTCCCCACGATCTCCGTCGAGCCCCCGCGCAACCCGCAGCAGATGGACAAGGCCGTGCGCGGCCTCGTCGAGGGCCGGTACGAGTGGGTCGCGTTCACCAGCGTGAACGCCGTCAAGGCCGTCCGCGAGAAGTTCGACGAGTACGGTCTGGACGCGCGCGCGTTCTCCGGCCTCAAGGTCGCCGCGGTCGGTGAGAAGACCGCCGAGGCGATTGCCGCCTGGGGCATCCGCCCGGACCTGGTCCCCAGCGGGGAGCAGTCGGCGCGGGGTCTGCTCGAGGACTGGCCGCCGTACGACGCGCTGCTCGACCCGATCAACCGGGTCTTCCTCCCGCGTGCCGACATCGCGACGGAGGCGCTCGTCGCCGGTCTGGTCGAGCTCGGCTGGGAGGTCGACGACGTGACGGCTTACCGCACCGTGCGCGCCGCGCCGCCGCCGGCGCCGACCCGCGAGGCGATCAAGTCCGGCAAGTTCGACGCGGTGGTCTTCACCTCGAGCTCGACGGTCCGCAACCTCGTGGGCATCGCCGGCAAGCCGCACGCCACGACCGTGATCGCCTGCATCGGCCCGGCGACCGCGCAGACCGCCGAGGAGCACGGCCTGCGGGTCGACGTGGTCGCGCCGTCGCCGTCCGCGGAGGTCCTCGCCGACGCGCTCGCGGACTTCGGCGCGAAGCGTCGTCGGACGATGATCGACGCGGGTGACCCGGTCACCAAGCCGTCGCAGCGCACCAAGGGCTCGCGCCGCCGGAGCTGATGATGGTCTCGCGCGACGGTGCCTTCCCCGACGTCCGGCCCCGACGTCTCCGCACCACTGCGGCCATGCGCCGGATGGTGTCGGAGACGTCGGTGGAGCCGCGCCAGCTCGTGCTGCCGATGTTCGTCGCCGAGGGGCTCGCGCAGCCGCGCGAGATCTCGAGCATGCCGGGCGTCGTCCAGCACACGCGTGACTCGGCGCGCAAGGCCGTCGTCGAGGCGGCCGAGCTCGGTCTCGGGGGCGTCATGCTCTTCGGGGTGCCGGAGCGCAAGGACGCGACCGGCTCCGGCGCAGTCGCCGACGACGGCATCCTCAACGTCGCGATCCGTGACGTCCGCGAGGAGGTCGGCGACGCGCTGGTCGTGATGTCGGACCTGTGCCTCGACGAGTTCACGGATCATGGCCACTGCGGCGTCCTGACCGCCGACGGACGGGTGGACAACGATGCGACGCTCGCGATCTACGCCGAGATGGCGCTCGCCCAGGCGCGTGCAGGGGCTCACCTGCTGGGCCCCAGCGGCATGATGGACGGCCAGGTCGGTGTCATCCGCCGGGCGCTGGACCAGGCGGGCCTCACCGACACGGGGGTGCTGGCGTACGCGGCCAAGTACGCGTCGGCGTTCTACGGCCCCTTCCGCGAGGCGGTGTCGTCGTCGCTGGAGGGTGATCGCCGGACGTACCAGCAGGATCCGGCCAACGGCCGCGAGGCGTTGCGAGAGGTGGCGCTCGACATCGCCGAGGGCGCCGACATCGTCATGGTGAAGCCGGCGATGGGCTTCCTCGACGTGGTGGCCTCGGTCCGCGCCGCGGTCGACGTGCCCGTGGCGGCCTACAACATCTCGGGCGAGTACGCGATGGTCGAGGCCGCCGCCGCCAAGGGCTGGATCGACCGGGATGCCGCGATCGCCGAGACCCTGCTCTCGATCCGGCGCGCGGGCGCCGACATCGTGCTGACCTACTGGGCGAGCGAGTACGCCGCCCGCCTCGCGCGCTGAGGCTCAGACAGCGGCCGACGCGGCAGCCTCGGCGGCTTCCTTGCCGTTCGCGTACGCCGTGACGTAGGCGTCGACGCACTTCTGGAGCGTCTCGCCGCTGACCCCGAGCGTCGCGCAGAACACCTGGGCGAGCTCGGTCGCCGTGGGCTCGGGGTCGGGCTGCGTCGTCGGCGGGTCGGTCGGGTCCGGCTCCGTCGGAGTGCTGGGCTCGGTCGGCGTCGGATCGGTGGGCGTCGTCGGGTCTGTCGGCGTCGTGGGATCGGTGGGATCCGTCGGCGTCGTCGGATCGGTCGGATCGGTCGGGTCCGTCGGCGTGGTCGGGTCCGTGGGATCGGTCGGCTTGGTCGGCGGGTCCGTCGGTTTCGTCGGCGGAGGTGTCGGCTTGCCGGGCTGGACCGTCAGGCTGCCCTTGGGGGGCTTGACGGGCTTGGGCGGCTTGACGGTGAGCTTCACGATCGTCGGGGTCGGCTGTGAGTTGCCGGCGCCCGGGCCACCCGGGAGCGGGGAGAGTGGCGTGGGACCCAGGGGGCCCAGCGGCAGGGAGGGCGAGCCGGGGAACGGGGCGTTCGGGAGCAGACCGATCGGGTTGGCGGAGCCGTAGCCGCGCGCGATCGTCAGGACCTGGTCGGCGTACGTGGTGGAGCGGTTGTACGACATCAGCGCCGCGCGGGCGCCTGTGTCGGTGCTCAGGTCGTGGCCGCCGACACAGAGGTAGACCGCTGCGCCGAGCGCCGCGTCGTTGATGTTGTTGGGGTTGGCCTTGCCGTCACCGTCGGCGTCGACCCCGACGGAGGTCCACGTGGACGGGATGAACTGCATCGGGCCGACCGCGCGGTCCCAGACCGCGTCGCCATCCCAGGCGCCCTTGTCGGTGTCGGGGATGCGTGCGGTGTTGTTGGTGCCGTTGAGGGGGATCCCGATGATGGCGCGCGTCGTCGCGCCGGTGCTCATGACGGTGGCGCCACCGAACTGGCCGTGGTTGGACTCGACGCGGCCGATCGCGGCGAGCAGCTCCCACGAGAGCTTGCACTCGGGCTTGGTCGCGGCCATGACGCTGGCGGCCCGCTGGTAGGCGGCGAGGGCGGGCGCGGGGATGTCCGAGGGGGCCGAGACCACGGGCGGACCCGCGACCTGGCTCAGTGACTGCTGCTGGACCGGGTCCTGACCGGGCGTGACCTGGAGGTTGGGGCCGCTCACGGGGACCTCGGGGGACCCCTCGTCGTACGCGGTGTAGGCGGCGGCGTCGACCGGACCGCCCTGGCCCGGCATCGCGACGGCGGCGCCCCAGGCGCCGGCGATGAGCGCGCAGGGGAGCAGCGCTGCGGTCGTCTGCCACCAGCTGCTGCTCTTGTCGCCGCGCTCGGTGCGCTCGTCGCGTTCCGCCATTCGCCTCATCACTCCTCGTGAGCCCGATCTCGCGATGTCCCGGACACGTGTTGCCACCACGTGTTCGGAGCCCACCTTAGGGAAGTGCAGGTGATCTGGCTAACAGTCACCTCAAAATTCAGCACTTCCTCAGCCTCCACACTAGACGGGACCTCGGGTCGCTACCGGCCGTCGTTCCCACGTCCGGTCACCATCGCATCACATCTCGGGGCTGCTGGCGAGGGAAGGGCCGAAATGACCACCCGATCTGGATGCTTGTCCCGGTCGGGGACAATGGCCGGGTGCCTGGCTCCGAGATCTCGCAGACCTTGTTCGACCGCGCCCGCGCCGTCTCGCCGGGCGGAGTGAACTCGCCCGTCCGCGCCTTCCGCGCCGTGGGTGGGACGCCCCGCTTCATGCGCGAGGGCAAGGGCGCCCGACTCACCGACGTCGACGGCAACTCGTACGTCGACCTTGTCGCGTCGTGGGGCCCGATGCTGCTGGGCCATGCGCACCCCGAGGTCATCGAGGCTGTGCGCGAGGCGGCGGTACGAGGCACCTCCTTCGGCACGCCCAGCGAGCCCGAGGTCGCACTCGCGGAGGAGATCGTCGCTCGGACACCGGTCGACCTCGTGCGCATGGTCTCCTCGGGGACCGAGGCGACCATGTCGGCGATCCGGCTGGCGCGCGGCTGGACCGGCCGCGACCTGATCGTGAAGTTCGCCGGCTGCTACCACGGGCACGTGGACGCGCTGCTCGTCGAGGCCGGCTCGGGCGTCGTGACGTTCGGGCTTCCGGGGACGCCGGGCATCCCCTCCGCCTCGACCGCGCAGACGCTGGTGCTGCCGTACAACGACCGCGAGGCCGTCGCTGCCGCGTTCGCCGAGCACGGCGCCCAGATCGCCTGCGTCATCACCGAGGCGGCGCCGGGCAACATGGGCGCGGTCCCGCCGCTGCCGGGGTTCAACGCATTCCTCGCCGAGACCTGCCGCACGCACGGTGCGCTCTTCGTCTCCGACGAGGTCATGACCGGGTTCCGGGTCAGCCGCAGCGGCCACTGGGGTCTCGACGGCGCTCACGAGGGTTGGGCGCCCGACCTCATGACCTTCGGCAAGGTGATGGGCGGCGGCTTCCCCGCGGCGGCGTTCGGCGGCCGCGAGGAGATCATGCGCCAGCTCGCGCCGGAGGGGCCGGTCTACCAGGCGGGCACCCTCTCCGGGAACCCTGTCGCGACGACCGCCGGGCTGACGACGCTGCGTCTGGCCACCGACGCGGTCTACGCCCACCTCGACGAGGTTTCGGGCACGATCCAGGGCCTGGCGGCCAAGGCGCTCGACGCTGCCGGCGTCCCGCACGTCGTGCAGGCCGCGGGCAACCTGTTCAGCGTCTTCCTCGGTCGTACGGAGCCGGTCGTCGACTTCGCCGACGCCCAGGCCCAGAGCCAGCCGGCGTACAAGGCGTTCTTCCACGCGATGCTCGACCACGGGGTCTACCTACCTCCCAGCGCGTTCGAGGCGTGGTTCGTCTCCGACGCTCTGGATGCCGACGCGCTCGAGGACATCGAGCGAGCCCTGGAGCCCGCTGCACGTGCCGCTGCGGCGACAATGGCCCCATGAGCAGCAGCGACCGTACGACCGTGCACCTGATGCGGCACGGCGAGGTGCACAACCCCGCAGGCGTCCTTTACGGCCGCCTTCCCGACTACCACCTGTCCGACCTGGGCCGTCAGATGGCCGAGCGTGGGGCCGAGTACTTCGACGGTGAGGACATCACCCACCTCGTCGCCTCCCCGCTCGAGCGGGCGCAGGAGACGATGGAGCCGATCGCCAAGACGCTCGGTCTCGACGTGACGACCGATCCGCGGGTCATCGAGGCAGGCAACCAGTTCGAGGGCAGGACCTTCGGCGTGGGCGACGGCTCGCTGAAGCACCCGAGCGTCTGGTGGATGCTGCGCAACCCGAGCACGCCGTCGTGGGGCGAGCCGTACAAGCAGATCGCCGCGCGCATGCTCGAGGCGATGGCCGACGCGCGCGACGCCGCGCGCGGGCACGAGGCCGTCATCGTCTCGCACCAGCTCCCGATCTGGGTGGCTCGGCTGACCGTCGAGCGCCGCCGCTACCTGCACGACCCGCGCAAGCGCCAGTGCTCGCTGGCCAGCGTCACGTCGGTCACGTACGAGGGCGACGTGCCCGTCGCGGTCGCCTACAACGAGCCGGCCGGCGACCTGATCCCGGCCAAGCTCCGCAAGAAGTTCGTCGGAGGCGCGTGACCGTGCGCCTCGCCCGCCTCGTCGTCACCGCCGCTGCCGTGGCGCTGCTCGCCGGCTGCTCGTCGTCCACGCAGGCCGACGAGACCACGGGTGGTTTCGTCGCCGGCGACGGCTCGATCACGGCCCCGGAGGTGGGCGAGCGCAAGCCCGCTCCCGCGCTCGAGGGGGAGTCGCTCGACGGCGATCCGATCGCCCTAGAGGACTTCGCCGGCAAGACGGTCGTGGTGAACGTGTGGGGCTCGTGGTGCGCGGAGTGCCGTGTCGAGGCGCCGGCGTTCGCGGCGGTCGACGCCGAGACGGGCGACGACGTCCAGTTCCTCGGCATCAACATCCGCGACTCGCGCGCGGCGGCGAAGGCGTACGACGAGAACTTCGGCATCACCTATCCGTCGCTCTACGACCCGTCGGGCAAGACCGTGCTCGGCTTCCGCGACAGCCTGCCCTCGATGGCGGTGCCGACGACGTGGGTGATCGCCTCGGACGGCACCGTCGCCGCGCGCATGCTCGGGTCCGTGTCCGAGTCGACGCTGCGCGGGCTGATCGACGACGCGAAGGCCAGCGATGGGTGACTGGGCGTACGACACCGTGCTCTCGGGCTCGCTGCTGCTCGCGACAGGCGTCGCGCTGCTCGCGGGTCTCGTGTCGTTCTTCTCTCCGTGCGTGGTCCCGCTGCTGCCCGGCTACCTCTCGTACGTCTCCGGCATGACCGCGGCCGAGGTCGCGGCGGACGGCAAGTCCGCCCGTCAGCGCGGACGCCTGGTGCTCGGCGCGGGGCTGTTCGTGCTCGGTTTCAGCGCCGTCTTCGTCTCGTACGGGGTGCTGTTCGGGTCGGTCGGGATGCAGCTGCGCGAGTACGAGCGTCCGATCTCGATCGTCATGGGCATCATCGTGATCTTGCTCGGACTGGCCTTCATGGGGTTCGTCCCGTGGCTGCAGCGTGACGTCCGCGTCCACGCGGTGCCGTCGGTCGGCCTCGCGGTGGCGCCGTTGCTCGGCGTGCTGTTCGCGATCGGGTGGACGCCCTGCATCGGTCCTGCGCTTGGCGCGGTGCTCGGCCTCGCGTACAACGAGGGCACGGCAGGGCGCGGCGCGTTCCTCACCGCCGTCTACTGCCTGGGCCTCGGCGTGCCGTTCCTGCTGGCGGCGTTCGCGTTCAGCCGCTTCGCGCGGGCGACGGCGTGGGTGCGTCGTCACCAGCGGGCGATCTCGCTCGTCGGAGGCGGCCTGCTGGTCGTCGTCGGCGTGCTCCTTGTGACCGGGCTGTGGGGGCAGCTGATGACCGAGCTGACCTCCTGGGTCGGCAGCTTCGAACCGGTGGTGTGATGTCCGAGAAGAGTCGCGGACCGAAGGGCAGGGCCACCGCGCCCGCGCTCTCGCTCCTCGAGACCCTGCGATGGGCGTGGCGCCAGCTCACGTCGATGAAGACGGCGCTGTTCCTGCTGCTGCTGCTCGCGCTCGCCGCGGTGCCGGGGTCGATCGTGCCGCAGCGCGGTGTCGACCCGCGTGCCGTCGCGGCATACGTCGAGCGGCACCCGGACCTCGCCCCGGTGCTCGACAAGCTCGGGGCGTTCCACGTCTACACGTCGGTGTGGTTCAGCGCGATCTACCTCCTGCTCATGGTGTCGCTGATCGGCTGCATCGTGCCGCGCGTCGGTGTGTACGCCCGTGCGCTGCGGGCCCGCCCACCGAAGGCGCCCCGCAACTTCTCGCGCCTGCCCGCGTCGGCCACGTACGAGACGACGGCGGACGTGGAGAAGGTCCTCGACGACGCCGCCAAGAGCCTCGGCCTCGCCCGCAAGGACACCGTCACCGAGACTGACGAGTCCGGGACGGTCGTCGCGGGCGAGGTGCGTGCCGAGAAGGGCTACCTGCGCGAGTTCGGCAACCTGGTCTTCCACGTCAGCCTCGTCGTCGTGCTCGTCGGCGTCGCATCGATGAGCCTGCTCGGCTACCGCGGCAACGCGATCGTCGCCGAGGGCGGCGGCTACTCCAACACGCTCACGCAGTTCGACGAGTTCACCGCGGGTGGGCTGTTCGACACCGACGACCTGCCGCCGTTCTCGATGACGCTCGACGAGTTCGACTCGCGCTTCGAACTCGAGGGGCCGCAGCGCGGGGCGCCGCGCAGTTTCATCGCGTACGGCACGGTGACTGACAAGCCTGGCGAGGAGCCGCGCCCGTACGAGCTCAAGGTCAACCACCCGCTGCGCGTCGACGGCGCGTCGGTCTATCTCGTCGGGCAGGGCTACGCGCCGGTGGTCCGGGTGAAGGACGGCAAGGGGCGTGTGGTGTTCGAGGACGCGGTGCCGTTCCTGCCGTCGGACCCGACGTACACCTCCAACGGTGTCGTGAAGGTGCCGGACGCACGTCCCACGCAGCTCGGCTTCCAGGGGTTCTTCCTGCCGACCGGCGTGTCGACCGGGGACGAGGAGATCCCGATGTCGGCGCACCCGGCGGCCGCGAACCCGGTGCTCGGGCTGTTCGCCTACTACGGAGACCTCGGGCTGGACGACGGTGAGGCGCAGTCGGTCTACGTGCTCGACAAGGACGAGCTGACGCAGTTCATGGGTGACGACGACAAGCCGCTGCGCATCATCCTCACGCCCGGTGAGTCGGTGTCGCTTCCCGACGGCAAGGGCACGGTCGAGTTCGTCGAGCTGCGCCAGTTCGCGCGGTTCCAGTTCAGCGCGCAGCCCGGCGTCATGGTGCCGCTGTGGGGAGTGTCGATCGGCGCGATCGGTCTCGTGCTGTCGCTGATGATCCGTCCGCGTCGTACGTGGGTGCGTGCCCGGCGCCGCGAGGACGGCACGACGCTCGTCGAGGTCGCCGCGCTCGACCGCGTCCCGCGCAGCGACGTCGAGCAGAGCGTCGACGACCTCACGGGGCGTCTCAAGGAACGCACGGGGCATACTGGATCGAGCTACGACACGGTGTCGGAGTCAGAGGCTGCGCCGACGAGTGCTGCACCGACGAAGGCCGCCACGACAAGGGACGAAGCATGACTCTCGAGGACTACGCGAACTTCTCGAACTACGCGATCGCGTCGGCGACGGCGGTGCTCGCGCTCGCCTGGCTCGCGTCCGTCGCGCAGTGGGCGTTCGGCTCGAAGGCCGTCCGCGCGCAGCGCTCCGTGCCGGTCGCGGAGCCCGCGCTCGTTGGTGCCGGTGCCGCGAGCACCGTCGACGGCGCGACCGCCGACGGCGGTGACGCAGTCGTCGCCGAGGAGCGCAGCGACCTCGCCGGACGCATCTCGCTCTCGCTGACCGTCCTGGGCCTGGCGGTCCTGCTGGCCGGGGTCGTCACGCGCGGACTCGCCGCCGAGCGGGTGCCGTGGGGCAACATGTACGAGTTCGCGATGACGGGCATCTCCGTTGTGCTCGTCGGCTACCTCGCGATGGTCGTCTGGATGAAGATCGACTGGCTCGCGCCACTGGTGCTCGGCTTCTCCGTGGTGATGCTCGGCCTGTCGATGACGGTGTACGTCCCGGCCGGCCCGCTGGTGCCGGCGCTCGACTCGTACTGGCTCGTCATCCACGTCGCCTCCGCGATCGTCGCGGGTGCCGGGTTCCTCATCGGTGCGGGCGCGTCGATCCTCTACCTGGTGAAGTCACGAGCCGAGGCGAAGGGCGGCGCGAAGGGTTATCTCTCGCGGCTGCCGAGCGCGGCCTCGATGGACCAGCTCGCCTATCGCGTGACGGCGTTCTCGTTCCCGGTCTGGACGTTCGCCGCGCTGATCTCGGGCCCGATCTGGGCCGAGCACGCGTGGGGACGGCCCTGGGGATGGGACCCCAAGGAGGTCTGGGCGTTCATCACGTGGGTCGCGTACGCCGGCTATCTCCACGCACGCGCGACCGCGGGCTGGAAGGGCAAGGCCGCCGCGATCCTCGCGCTGGTCGCGTTCACGACGTTCATGTTCAGCTTCGTCGGGGTCAACCTGTTCTTCCCCGGCCTGCACTCGTACGCGAAGTAGCCGCGCCGCGCCGCCGGTCAGAGGCCGCGGAGGAAGTCGGGGTCGTCGTCGGGCCCGCGGGTGATCGGTCGCTGCGGACGCGGCGGGCCGGACGGCTTCGTCCGCGACTTGCCGACCGTGAGCCACAGCAGCACCCCGAGCGCGGGGACGAGCGCGAGCAGCACCCACACGGGCTTGGGCAGTGCCCGGATGCGCTCGCGCGGCGTGGCGATCACGTCGAACAGCGTGTAGACCGCGAGTGCGACGACGATGATGATCGGGATCGCCTTTGCCATGCGCCCAGCCTACTCGTGCGGGCGAGGACTCTGCCTAGGCTGGAGGTATGAGCGCATCCCCCCGGCTGGTGACCCTCTCCGACATCGAGCACGCCTCCGAGCGGATCGCCTCGACGTGCCTGCGGACGCCGGTCGTCCCGCTGGTGCAACCCGACGGTGACGTGCCGTTGTGGCTGAAGGCGGAGTCCCTTCAGCCGACCGGGGCGTTCAAGCTCCGCGGCGCGACCAACGCGGTGGCGGTGCTCGACACGGCACAACGCCAGAGGGGCGTCGTGACGCACTCGTCGGGCAACCACGCGCAGGCGGTCGCGTACGCGGCGAGGGCCGCCGGCGTACGTGCCACCATCGTCATCCCCGACAACGCGCCGTCGCTGAAGGTTGAGGCGACCCGCCGCTGGGGTGCGGAGATCGTGATCGTGCCGCCCTCGGAGCGGCTCGCCCGCGCCGAGCAGATCGCCGCCGAGACCGGCGCCGTCCTGATCCCCCCGTACGACGACCCGGACGTGATCGCGGGCCAGGGAACGGTCGGGCTCGAGATCGTCGAGCAGGTCGCCGATCTCGGCACGGTGCTCGTCCCGGTCAGCGGGGGAGGGCTGGTCAGCGGCATCGCGGCTGCCGTCAAGGCGCTGCGCCCCGACGTGCGCGTGATCGCGGTCGAGCCGGAGCTTGCGGGTGACCTCGCAGAGGGGTGGGCCGCCGGGGAGCGCCGCGTGTGGTCGGTCGCCGACACGTCCCGCACCGTCGCCGACGGGCTGCGGACGGACTCGGTCGGAGTCCTCAACTGGGCACACGTGCAGGCGTTCGTCGACGACGTCGTCACGGTGAGCGAGGACGAGATCCTCGCCGCCGTCGGCACGGTCGTACGAGGTTCCCGGCTGGTGGTCGAGCCGAGCGGCGCGGTCGCCGCCGCAGCAGTCCTGGCGGGGAGGGTCGGCCCGGTGGCCGGGACGACGGTGGCGGTCGCCTCTGGGGGCAACGTGCCGCCGGAGACGCTCGCGCGGCTGCTGGGGTGATCCCGCGAGATCAGACCGTGGTCTGATGGGTGGCCCGCCGAGGGCGCCTACCCTGACGTAGTGAGAGCGATGGTCGGGCGGATTCGGGCGCACCCGGGCTGGGTCGACGCTGCACTGACGGGGATGTTGATCGTCCCGCTGATCCCGTTCGCCCTCGGCATGTCCGCCAGTATCGACGCGGCGTACCAGATCCTGATCTTCCTGCCGCTGGCCTGGCGGCGTTCGGCGCCGGTGGCTTCGTTCGCCGCCGTATCTGCCCTCCTGGCCGGACAGCTGCTCGTGACCGACGTGCCGTACTACGCCGACCTCTCGCTGCTGCTGTCGCTGTACGCGATCGCCGCGTACGGGCCTTTGTGGGCTCGGCGGGCGGGTCTCGGCGTCGGGTTCCTGGGCGCGGTCCTGTCCACGGCCGACTGGTACCGCGACTCCCCGGGCACGAGCACGGTCGCGACCGTCGTGATGATGAGCCTCGTCGTGCTCGCACCATGGGCGATGGGGGCCTACATGCGGACGCGGCGCGAGTACATCGCCGGGCTCGAGGACCGAGCACGGCAGCTCGAGCGCGACGCCGCGCAGCAGGCGACGATCGCCGCCGCCGCGGAACGGGCTCGGATCGCGCGGGAGATGCACGACGTCGTCGCGCACAGCCTGTCGGTGATCGTCGTCCAGGCCGACGGCGCCCTGTACGCGTCGCGGACCCGCCCGGAGGTGGCGGTGGAGACGCTGCAGACCATCTCGCGCACTTCGCGCGCGTCGCTGGCCGAGATGCGAAGGCTGCTCGGGCTGCTGCGGGGGGACGAGGACGCGACCCAGGCCGAGCGGACGCCGATGCCGACGGCGGCCGACATCGGTGGCCTGGTCGAGCAGGTGCGGCGCAGCGGGCTCGATGTCCGTACCGAGCTCGTCGGCGACCCCCGGGAGATCGATCCGGCCGCCGGCCTCACGGTCTACCGGGTGGTGCAGGAGGCACTGACCAACACGTTGAAGCATGCGGCTCCGGACGTGCGGGCGCGGGTGCAGGTCGCGATCGCGGGGGACCACGTTCTCGTCCGCGTGGAGGACGATGGTGGGGCTGCCGCTCCGGCGGGCCGGCTGCCGGATGCCGCGGACGTGGGTCCGGTGCCGTCGGCCGGAGGTGGGCACGGGATCCTCGGGATCAGAGAACGGATCGCCCTCCACGACGGAACCGTCGAGGCGGGCCCGCTGCTCGGGGGCGGGTTCCGGGTCGAGGCGAGGATCCCGTACGACAAGGAGGGCACGTGAGCACGTCGTCAGGTGGTCCGGCGGACCGGCCTCTGCGGGTCTTCCTCGTCGACGACCAGCAGCTCGTCCGGGCGGGCTTCCGGATGCTCGTCGAGTCGCAGCCCGACATGGAGGTCGTGGGCGAGGCGGCCGACGGCCTGGACGCTGTCGAGCGCCTGTCGGTCACCGGCGCGGACGTGGTCCTCATGGACGTGCGAATGCCCCGCATGGACGGCGTCGCCGCGACCCGTGCCCTGACCGAGCGAGGTGTCACGGCACGGGTCGTGGTGCTGACGACCTTCGACCTCGACGAGTACGTGTACGCCGGGCTGCGTGCGGGAGCCTCGGCGTTCCTGCTGAAGGACGCTCCTCCCGAGGTGCTGCTCAGCGCGATCCGTGACGTGCACCGTGGCGACGCCGTGGTCGCGCCGAGTGCCACGCGCCGGATGCTCGACCGGTTCGCCGACCAGCTTCCTGACGACGAGCAGCCACCCGACCCGCGTCTGGAGGCGTTGACCGACCGCGAGCGCGAGGTCCTGCTGCTCATCGCCCAGGGCCTGAGCAACACCGAGATCGCCAGCAGCCTCTTCGTCGCGGAGCCGACCGTGAAGACACACATCGGCCGGCTGCTGTCCAAGACCGGGAGCCGCGACCGGGTCCAGCTCGTGGTCCTCGCGTACGACGCCGGCCTGGTGCGGCCCACACCCTGATCCGTACGACCACGGTATGACGGGGTCGCGCCGGGACCGACCCTCAGGCCGACGCTTCGCGGGGGTGCCCGAACCTAGCGTGACGGCATGACCTCTTCTTCTCGTCCTCGTACTCCCGGAACCACCCTCGAGCCGGAGGGAGCACCGCTCGACGCGATCGCCGTTCGCACCCGCGCGCTCGTCAAGAGTTATGGCCGCGGCGATGCGCAGGTGCGCGCTCTCGACGGTGTCGACCTCGACATCGAGAAGGCCCGCCTGACCGCGATCATGGGCGCGTCCGGCTCCGGCAAGTCGACCCTGATGCACTGCCTCGCCGGGCTCGACACACCGACGTCGGGAGAGGTGTCCGTGGCCGGTATCTCGCTCGGCAGCCTGGACGACAACGCCCTCACACGGTTCCGCCGTGAGCACGTCGGCTTCGTCTTCCAGGCGTTCAACCTGATCCCGACCCTCACCGCTCGCCAGAACATCCTCTTGCCGCTCGAGCTCGCCAACCGTGAGCCGGACTGGCGGCGCCTCGACCAGCTCGTCGAGGTGCTCGGCCTGGCCGACCGGCTCACCCACCGGCCGCCGGAGCTGTCGGGCGGGCAGCAGCAGCGCGTCGCGATCGCTCGTGCGCTGCTGTCGTCGCCGGACGTGGTGTTCGCGGACGAGCCCACCGGCAACCTGGACAGCCGCTCGAGCGCCGAGGTGCTCGGATTCCTGCGCCGTTCGGTCGACGAGCTCGGCCAGACGGTCGTGATGGTGACGCACGAGCCGACCGCTGCCTCGTACGCCGACCGTGTGGTGCTGCTGCGCGACGGGCAGCTCGCGGGGACGCTGGTGCGTCCGAGCGCCGACGACGTCGTGGCCGCCATCGCCGGGCTGGCGGGCTGACGTGCGCACGGTGCTGTGGGGGTCGCTGCGCGGCCACGCACGCCGGTACGTCGCGGCGGGGGCCGCGATCGTCATGGCGGTCGCGTTCATGGTCGCGGTCAACGCGCTCAGCGGTGCGGCCCGCGACGGGGCTCGTGCCGAGATCGTGGCGCAGTACGCCGGCGCGGACGCGGTCGTCGATGTCATGGACGCCGATGCGGCAACCGCGGCGCGGGTCGCCGCGGCGGTCTCCGACGTCGACGGTGTCGAGGCGGTCGTCGCCAACCGCAGGTCCTTCGTCAACGTCGTCGCGGGCCCGTCGCGCCACCTGATGAGCATCGGAACCGTCAGCGCGGACGACGGCCTGCGGTGGCAGGACGTCGTCGAGGGCCGGGCACCCGAGGGCCGCGGCGAGGCTCTGGTCTCGAGGTCGACCGCCGAGAGGTACGAGGTGGCGGTGGGTGACGTCCTCGCGGTCGAGGGTGACGGTACGTCGCCGGAGGTCGTCGTCACCGGACTCGTGGAGGGTGCGGCAGGCGCACTCGGGTCCTCTCTCTACGTCGACGAGCACACGATGACGACGCTGGGCGACGTCGTGTCCTCGGTCGACGTGTCGGTGCGCGCGGCCGAGGGGGAGGCCGATGCGGTGCATGCCGTGCTGGACGGCTCGGCGGCCGTCGACGGGCACGTCGTGATGACGGGCGACGCCTGGGTCGACGACCAGATCGTCAGCGCGAGCCGCGACATCGACATCATCCAGCGCCTCGTCCTGGTGTTCGCGGCGGTCGCCGCTTTCGTCGGGGCGCTCGTCATCGCCAACACGATCACGATCGTCCTGGCTCAGCGCCGCAGGGAGCTGGCGCTGCTGCGCTGCGTCGGCGCGACCCGCAAGCAGATCGTCCGCTCGCTTCGTACGGAGTCACTGGTGCTCGGTCTCGCCGCGTCGGCGCTCGGCGTCGTCGTCGGCTGGGGGCTGGGGCTGACGGCCGTGGCGGCGATGCGGGCGTGGACCCCCGGCCTCACCCTCGGGTCGGCCTCGCTGACTGTCATGGGCGTGGTCGTGCCCTTCGTGCTCGGTGTCCTCACGGTCGTCGGCGCGACGGTGCTGCCGGCGCGCCGTGTGGCACGGCTCGCACCGCTGGAGGCGCTTCGCCCGCACGAGACCACCGGTCTCGACGGGCGCGCAGGACGGCTGCGGATCGGCGCGGGGGTGCTGCTGTTCGGTGCCGGGGCCGCCGGGCTGGCCGTCGGGACAGGCGACCGCCTTCCTGTCGGGCTCGTCGGAGGCATGCTGTCGTTCCTCGGCGTCGTCGTGCTGGCACCGCTGATGGTCCCGGCCGCGCTGCGTCTGGTCGGTCCGCTGGTCGGTCGTACCGGCGTGGCGGGTCGCCTCGCGGCGGGCAACGTCGTGCGCAACCCCCGTCGTACGGCGTCGTCGTCCACGGCACTACTCGTCGGCGTCACGCTGATCACGACGGTCGTGGTCGGATCGGCGTCGCTGCGCACGACGGTGGACCGCGACCTGGACGAGTCGTACGCGCTCGACGTCGGTCTGGTCGCGACCGAGGGAGCGCTGCCGGCGGACGTCGAGCGTCAGGTCGCCGCGCTCGACGGTGTCGAGTCCGTCGCGGTCGTGGACGGTGCCCGCATCGAGATGGACGGGCACCGCGTCCTCGCGCTCGAGGTCGATGACGCGGCGCAGGCGGTGATGAGAGGTGATCACGCCGTCCCCGGTCCGGGCGAGATCGTCATCGGAGAAGAGCTCGCGTCCGCGCTCGACCTGTCGTACGGGGAGACAGCGGCCGTACGAGGGGGTGCGGACCTCGTGACGATGCGCCCGCGCGGCGGCGGCGCGGTGGGTGAGGTCGTGCTGGTGGCGCCAGGCACCCTCGCAGGACTCGGTGTCTCCGAGAAGCCCCGCGCGCTGTGGGCCCGCGGAGCCGACGGCGCACCCGCGGAGCAGGTGATGGCCGACGTGGCGACACTCGCGCCCGCGGGCGGGCAGCTGGTCGGTGGCCTGGAGCAGCGCGGGTGGGTGGTGCTGCAGCTCGACGTGGTGCTCGCCGTGACCGTGGGCCTGCTCGCCGTCGCCGTGCTCATCGCCGCAGTCGGGATGGCGGGTGCACTGAGCCTGTCGGTGCTCGAACGCACGCGAGAGAACGCCCTCCTGCGCGCGCTCGGGCTGAGCCGGAGGGGCCTGCGGTTCACGCTCGGCGCGGAGGCGCTGCTGATGGCAGGGGTGGGCGCGGTCCTCGGCACCGTTCTCGGGACGGCGTACGGATGGCTGGGCGTGCGGGCCACCACGGCCGGACTGATGGACGACGTCGGGCTCTCGGTTCCGTGGGGGCAGGTCGCGCTCGTCCTCGCGGCGGTGCTCCTGCTCGGCCTGGCGGCGTCCGTCCTGCCTTCCCGCCGAGCCGCTCGCATCGCACCCGCGGAAGGCATCGCGGCGCTCTGACCGGCTCGTCGGTTTCGGCCTGGCTCGCCGACCCCTCACAATGGAGGCGGGCGATCGCCGCCGCGGGGTACGGCGAGCCAGGACGAGAAAGGTGGGGCCGTCGTCGATGTCGGAGCCGGCGAACGACCGGGTCGGTGAGCTCATCGACGGGCGCTACCGTCTGTTGGCGCTCGTGGGGCGTGGCGGGATGGCCGACGTCTATCGAGCGCGCGACGAGCTGCTCGGGCGGGTGGTCGCCGTCAAGGTGATGCGCGCGGAGGCCGGGATCGAGGCCGAGGACGCGCTGCGGCGGCACGAGATGGAGGCGCGGATCGGCGCCGGCGTCTCGCACCCAGGGGTCGTCATCGTCTTCGACGTGCAGCCCGAGGGCGACCACCCGTACCTCGTCATGGAGTTCGTCCCGGGCCAGACCCTGAGCCGGGCGTTGCTCGGCGGTCCGCTCCCGTCGGAGGCCGTCGCCGACATCGGCGCCCAGCTCGGCGAGGCGCTCGGCGCTATCCACGATGCCGGCGTGATCCACCGCGACGTCAAGCCCTCCAACGTGATGCTCGTGGAGCGGACCGGTGGGTCGTACCAGGTGAAGCTCACCGACTTCGGGGTCTCCCGCTACCTCGAGGGGACGCGGCTGACCTCGCCTGACCTCCTGGTCGGGACGGCGCGCTACCTCAGCCCCGAGCAGGCGGTGCTCGACGACGTAGGCCCGCGCGCCGACGTGTACGCGCTCGGGCTCGTGCTGCTCGAGGCGCTCACCGGCGAGGAAGCCTTCCCAGGGTCGCGCGTCGAGACGCTGTCGGCGCGACTGCACCGTCCGCCGCGGATCCCGGCCGAGCTGGGCGCGGACTGGGCGCTCGTCCTCGGCGCGATGACACGCCGTGAGCCCGAGGACCGGCCCGACGCGCGTGGTGCGGCGTCGGCGCTGCGCGCCCTCGCGTCCGGGGGCGACGTCGCAGCCGCGCTCACGGCGGCCGGGGTCGTGATCGGTGACCCGACGGGCGAGGAGACGGTCGTAGGGGGCGAGCCGGTGGACGATGACCCCACAGAGCGCGCGGCGACCGCCGTGGGAGCGACGGCGGTTCTTGCGGGAGCCGCAGCCGCGGCGGCAGCAGAGGCTGCCGCCGATACGGTGCCCGACGAGGGCGCAGAGGCCGACACCGCGGCCGACACGGCTTCCCAGCCGGCGGTCGAAGAGTCGACCCCAGCGCCGACCCCGACCCCGACCCCGACTCCGGTGCAGACCGGCCCCACCGACGCGGACGGGGCGGATGGAGCGTGGGCGCGACGCGTCCCGTGGATCGTCGTCGCGCTCGTCGTGGTCGCGGCGGTCGCGGCCGTCTGGTGGGCGCTCGCCTCGGGTGATCGCGACCCGGAGTCGCCGACCGACCCGACGACCGATCCGACGACTCCGACGACGACCTCCCAGACGCCGACGACACCACCGTCGACCTCGACCACGGCACCCACGACGCCGACCCCGACGGCGACGCGGACGACCACCCCGCCACCGACGACGCCGACGCAGACCACCCCGACGACGACCGCGCCTCCGACGACGACGCCCCCTCCGACGACGACGCCGCCGCCCTCCACGACCGCGCCGCCCACCACGACCGCGCCCTCCCCGGAGGAGCCGACGCCGAACGACGACGGTGAGGCGCTGCCGACGCCGGGACCCGAGAACACCCCTCCTCGCACCGGTTGAGGTGGCACGAGGGGGTCGCAGGTACGCTCGCAGCGTGAGTGCTTTCGCCCGTTACACCCTCGCCCGCCTCGGCTTCTTCGTCGTGGCCTTCGTCGTCGTCGGCCTCGTCGCCTCGATCTGGCTCGAGTGGAACTCCGTGACGGGCCTGTGGGTGGCGCTGATCGCGCTGGTCATCTCCGCCGTCGCCTCCCTGGTCCTCCTGCGCGGCATGCGTGACCAGGTCGCTCTCGCCCTCAAGGTGCGGGCCGACAAGATGCACGACCGGTTCGAGGCAGCACGCAGCGCCGAAGACGTGGACTGATCCCGTTGCCGCGCTCGTCGCCCGCCCGTCGGGCCTGGGTCGACGAGGCCGTACGCCGGGTCGACGCCGACGCCAACCGCAGTGCCGACACGCATCTGCACGTCTTCCCGCTGCCCGGCCCACCGGGGATCGAGCTCTATCTCAAGGACGAGTCTGTCCACCCCACGGGCTCGCTGAAGCACCGGCTCGCCCGTTCGTTGTTCCTCTACGCCCTGTGTAACGGCTGGGTCGGCCCCGACACGACGATCGTGGAGGCGTCCAGCGGGTCGACCGCGGTCAGCGAGGCCTACTTCGCCCGTCTCATCGGCGTCCCCTTCGTGGCGGTGATGCCGCGCAGCACGAGCTCGGCAAAGATCAGGCTGATCGAGTGGTACGGAGGCCGTTGCCACTTCGTGGACAGGCCGCCCGACATGTACGCCGAGGCCGCGAGGCTCGCGGCCGAGTGCGGTGGGCACTACATGGACCAGTTCACGTTCGCCGAGCGGGCGACCGACTGGCGGGGCAACAACAACATCGCGGAGTCGGTGTTCGTCCAGATGGCGCACGAGCGCCACCCCGTCCCGCGCTGGATCGTGGTCAGTGCCGGTACGGGAGGGACGTCGGCGACGATCGGGCGCTACGTGCGCTACCAGCGCCACGCGACGCAGGTGATGGTCGCAGATCCAGAGAACTCGGCCTTCCTCGACGGGTGGGACCTGGACACGTCGGACTACACGACCGGCAGCCCCTCGCGGATCGAGGGCATCGGGCGTCCGCGCATCGAGCCGTCGTTCGTCGGCGGTGTCATCGACGACATGCTGAGAGTCCCTGATGCGGCGTCGGTCGCAGCCATGCGGTGGTGCACGCGCCGCCTGGGGCGCAGCGTCGGTGCGTCGACCGGGACGAACCTCTGGGGTGCGCTGACCGTGATCGAGCGGATGCGCCAGGGCGGTGAGAGCGGGAGCGTCGTGACGCTGCTGTGCGACTCGGGCGACCGCTACGCCGCGACGTACTACGACGACGAGTGGCTGACGCTCCACGGCTTGGACATCGCTCCGTACGAGGCGACGCTGGCCTCGTACGAGGAGACCGGCGTCTTCGAGGGCTGAGCGCGGGTCACCGCCCGAGCGACAGCGCCGCCTCGGCGAAGGGGAGCGCGAGCGCCCGGTCGGCCTCGACGAGACCGACACGAGTCCGTCGCCCCAGCAGGTCGTCGACGTCGAGGGCACCCTCGTGCCGTACGGCGAAGGCGAGCTCCGCCGGCGTGGTCGGGATGTGCGGGGCGATCGGTGCGAGGACGTCCTGGTCGCCACCGGCTTCGGCGACTACCGTGAGCGCCTCCGTGCCGTACCGGGCGACCAGGCGCGGTGGGGCGTCGATCGCCGCCAGCGTCGTACGGTCGGCGGCTCCGACGAGCGGGAGGCGTGTCGTGCGAGAAGGGCCTGCCGTCCGGCGCGCAGCGGCCCACCCCGGTGTCGCGAGGGCGGCGTCGACGGCGTCCTCGGCCATCCGCCGGTACGTCGTGAGCTTGCCGCCGACGACGCTGACCAGGCCGTCGTCGCCGGTGAGCACCACGTGCTTGCGTGACAGGTCGGACGTCTGGTCGTCACCGGTGTCGAGCAGCGGTCGCAGGCCAGAGAAGGTCCCGATGACGTCAGCGCGGGTCAGTGGCCGCTGCAGAGCGCGCGAGATCGTGGCGAGCAGGAAGTCGATCTCGGCCTCGCTCGCCGTCGGGACGTCCGGGACCGCGCCGCGGACCTCCTCGTCGGTGAGCCCGACGTAGACCCGGTCGTCGTCGGTCGGCAGCGCGAAGACGAACCGCGTACGGTGCCCCGGGACCGGCGCCATGAGCGCCGACGTGAGCCCGCCGAAGGTCTCGGCCCGTACGACGAGGTGTGTGCCGCGGCTGGGACGCATCGTGATGCCGGGGGCGAGAGTGTCGGCCCACACTCCGGTTGCGTTGACGACGGTGCGCGCGTGGACGGTGAGCGACTCGCCTGTGAGCGTGTCACGCAGCACGGCCCCGCTGCCCGTCACCTCCACGGCCGCGGTACGGGTAAGGACGCGGGCGCCGAGCGCCGCGGCCGTACGAGCGAGGCCGACGACCAGGCGTGCGTCGTCGGCGAGCTGCCCGTCCCAGAAGGCGAAGCCGCCGCGCAGACCCGCGGCGCGGACGGTCGGCGCGACACGCTGGACCTCGAGCGCGGACAGGCGGCGCGAGCGCGGCAGCGTACGGCCCGAGGTGCCGGCGGCACGGCGCAGCGCGTCGCCCGCGAGGTATCCGGCGCGAACCATCGAGGCGGTCAGCGTGTCGACCGAGTCGAGGAGAGGGAAGACGTTGGGCAGCGCGCGGACGAGGTGCGGCGCGGTGCGCTCGATGAGGATGCCACGCTCGACGGCGCTCTCGTACGCGACGCCGACGTCGCCGGTCCCGAGGTAGCGCAGGCCGCCGTGCACGAGCTTGGAGCTCCAGCGGCTCGTGCCGAAGGCGAGGTCGTGCTTCTCGACGAGGATCACCGACAGGCCGCGGGAGGCCGCGTCGAGGGCGACGCCTGCTCCCGTGACGCCGCCGCCGACGACCAGGAGGTCGACCGGCTCGCGCTGCGCGGCGAGGTCGGCGAGGTCGCGGGCGCGCCGCGTGCGGTCGAGGGAGCTCGTGGGGGAGGGGCTCATGTGCGGCCGTCCTCGGGGTCGGGGGAGAGGTACTGGTCGAGGGCGGTGGCGAGCTGGGCGTCGAGGGCGTCCAGCTCCGGACCGGCTCCGGTGGTCGATCCGACGACGACGGGCGCGGTGACCACGAAGGACCACGCCAGCAGGAGGACGGTACGGGCCTGCAGGACAGGGTCGAGAACCCGTACGGAGCCGTCCTCATGGCCGGTGCGCAGCCCGTCCTCGAGCGTGCTGAGCATGTGCGCGGGCGTGCGACCGAGGCGCTGGAAGACGTACGGGACGAGGAGCTCGGGGTCGGACTCGACGATCGCCCGGTGGATCGGGTGGGCGCGGATCGTCGCGATCGTGCGGACGGCCCCGGTGACAAGCCGTTCGCGCGCGGTGGGCAGGTCTTGGGGGACGGACTCGGCCACGACGCGTGCCCACTCGCGGGTCAGCAGCGCGGCGACGACGGCGCGGACGTTCTCCCAGCGCCGATAGAGCGTGCCGCGCGCGACGCCCGCCCGTACGGCCAGGTCGGCCATCGTGAGCCTGTCCAGGCCGACCTCGAGGACGGCGTCGGCGGCCGCGTCGAGGATGCGGTCCTCGGGGATCGCCTTGCCTGACGCGGCCGGCTGGGAGCGGGCCCGCTCAAGATTCGACCGGCCAAGATTCGGCCGTACATTTAAACGTTCTGGCATGATGTGTTCAACTTAGCACCGCCTGAGGGTGCGGACGCGTCGAGATCGGAGCACGTCGTATGTCGGAGCTGGACCTTCCTGTGGTGGACTTCGCCCCCGATCGCTGGGGCAACCCGGAGCACGCGATCACGCTCCCCGAGAGCCTCCAAGCCACGCTCGACGCGCTCGGCATCCACCCGCTCGCCGCGCCGGTCGCCCCCGAGGACGTCGCGCTCGGGGCGTCGGCGGTGCCGGCCGCGACCCGTACGGCGCTGGTCGAGGCGCTCGGCGCGCCGTACGTGAGCGACGAAGCCGTCGACCGCCTCCGGCACACCCGGGGCTGGTCGACTCCCGACATCCTCAAGATGCGTGCCGGCGACGCGTCCGATGCCCCCGACCTCGTGCTGCGCCCGGGCGGCCACGACGAGGTCGTCGAGGTCCTGCGGATCTGCAGCGACGCTGCGGTCGCCGTCGTGCCGTACTCCGGCGGCACGTCCGTCGTCGGTGGCCTCACACCCGACCACGAGGGCTTCCACGGTGTGGTCGCGCTCGACCTGGGGCGCCTGGAGGGGCTGACCTCGCTCGATGCCGTGTCGCGGACGGCGACCCTGCGGGCGGGGACGCGAGGCCCTCGCGCCGAGGAGCTGCTGCAGGCCGACGGCTTCACGCTCGGGCACTTCCCGCAGTCGTACGAGGGAGCGTCGATCGGCGGGTACGCGGCTGCGCGCTCGGCGGGTCAGTCCTCGGCGGGGTACGGGCGCTTCGACGACATGGTCGTCGGGCTGGTCCTCGCGACACCCCGCGGCACGCTGGAGCTCGGCACGGCGCCGAAGTCGGCCGCCGGACCGGACCTGCGCCAGCTCGTCCTGGGCTCGGAGGGGACGCTCGGCGTGATCACGTCGGTGACGGTGCGGGTGCGCCCGGTGCCGACGGTGCGCGTGTTCGAGGGGTGGCGCTTCGCGTCGTTCGAGGCGGGGGCCGAGGCGGTGCGCCGGCTCGCGCAGGACGGACCACTGCCGACCGTGCTGCGGCTGTCCGACGAGGTCGAGACGGCGCTCAACCTCGCCGATCCGGCGTCGGCCGGCAGCGGCTCTTCGGGGTGCCTCGCCATCACCGGGTACGAGGGTGCGCCAGACGAGGTCGCCGCGCGCCGCGCCGCCGCGACCTCTGTGCTTCTCGAGCTCGGTGGCGAGCTGCTGGGCGAGGAGGCGGGGGAGAAGTGGCGTACGGGCCGGTTCCACGGGCCGTACCTGCGCGACCCCCTGCTCGATGCCGGCGCCCTCGTCGAGACGCTCGAGACAGTGACGTTCTGGTCGAACGTCCCGCGTCTCAAGCAGGCAGTGACCGAGGCCGTCCAGGGCGCGCTGCTGGTGTACGAGCTGCCGTCGCTGGTGATGTGCCACCTCTCGCACGTGTACGAGACGGGGGCGTCGCTCTACTTCACCGTCGCGTGCCCTCAGTCGGAGGACGCGCTCGCGCAGTGGGGGAGCGCGAAGGCCGCCGCGAACGCGGCGATCCGCGGCGTCGGTGCCGCGATCACGCACCACCACGGGGTCGGGCGCGACCACCGCGACACGTACGCCGAGGAGATCGGCCCGCTCGGCGTCGACGTGCTGCGCGCCGTGAAGGCCACGCTCGACCCGGCCGGGATCCTCAACCCCGGCGTCCTGGTGTCGCGATGAGCACCGGTCGTACGGAGGCCCGTGGGTTCACCGCGCTGGTGAACCCGATCTCCGGCAAGCGCGCGGCGCAGGACGCGTGGGAGCCGGTGGCGGCGCTGCTGCGTGAGGCGGGCGAGGACGTCGTGACGGTGGTGACCGAGAGCGCGGTGCATGCCGCTGAGGCCTCTGCCGTCGCCGCGCGCGAGGGGCGGGTCGCCGTCGCCGTCGGTGGTGACGGCATGGTGCGCGACGTGGCCGGCGGTGTCGTCGCCGCCTCCGGGACGATGGCGATCGTGCCGGGCGGGCGGGGCAACGATTTCGCGCACAAGCTCGGGGTTCCGGACGATGCGGCGGGGCTGGCCGAGATGCTGCTCGGCGGCCGCGTGCGCGAGGTCGACGTGATGGAGGCGGACGGCGTCGTCGTCCCGGGCAACCTGTACGTCGGTGTGGACTCGCGGGCGACCCGGATCATCAACCGCCTTCGTCGGGTGCCGGCGATCGTGGCGTACCGGGCGGGCGGGCCGCTGGCGATGATCACCTGGCGGGCTCCGACGTTCACGCTCACGACCGACGACGGCACGCGCGAGGTGCGGGCGCACAGCGTGATCGCGGCGAACTCCGGCTGGTACGGCCACGGGCTGAAGATCGTGCCGTCGGCCGAGGTGGACGACGGGCTGATCGACGTGATGGTGGCGCGCACCGACGGGCTCGGCCGGCGCAACATGGCCTCCTACATGTCTGAGGCGCGGACGGGGCGCCACGTCGAGCGCGACGCCGTCGACGTGCACCGGACGACGGTGCTCACCATCAGCGCCGACGCCGCGGTGCCTTTGTGCATGGACGGCGACGAGATCGGCACGCTGCCGGTGACCGTACGGCTCCGTGCGGGCGCGCTGCGGCTGGTCGTGCCGGGGTAGGGCTGCGGCACATGCGGTCCGAACGCGGCCTCGACCGGCTCCTCGCCTTCAGCGACGCCGTCGTCGCGATCGCGCTGACGTTGCTCGTCCTCCCGCTGGTCGACGTCGTCTCCCGGGCGAACGGTGCCGACAGCGTGCTCGACCTGGTGTCGGACGAGGGCGACGCGTTCGTGAGCTTCGCGATCAGCTTCCTCGTCATCTGGGTGCTGTGGGGCAACCACCACGCGATGATGGAGCACTTCAGGTCGTACGACGGCGGGGTCGTCGCGCTGCACTTCGTGTGGCTGCTGACGATCGTGCTGCTGCCGTTCACCACCCAGCTGCTCGACGCCTCGGACGGGATCGCTGGCGCGGCACCGACCTACGTCGGGACGCTGCTGGTCGCGATCGCGGCGCTCGTGGCGCTGGGATGGTGGGGTCGGTGGCGCCCGACGCTGCTGCGTGACGACGAGGACACCGCGAGATGGGTGGCGGAGCCGTCGGGCGTCGCGACCGTCGCGCTGCTCGTGGTCGCGCTCGGCGTCACGATCGCCGTGCCCTCGATCGGGATCTATGCGCTGTTCCTGCTGTTCCTCACGGGCCCGCTCGAGCATCTGAGCGCGGCGTGGCGCCGGCGCGGCACCGCATGACGCTCAGCGCAGGTGCTCGGCGAAGAACGCGCCGATCCGCCTCCACGCCTGCGGTGCGGCCTCGGGGTCGGGGCCGATCCCGGCGACGCGCAGCACGGGCTGGAGCACGCGCGGCCCACCCTGCGCGTCGTTGAGGAAGGCGTGCCCCGCGCCGTCGTACTCGCTGATCTCGTGCGGGACGCCTGCCGCGGTGAGCGCGGTCTCGAGTTGCGCCGCGCCGTTGCGGACCGTGCGGTCCTTCGTGCCGTACGACGCCACGACCGGGCACGAGGCTGCCACGACGTCGTCGAGGTCCTTGGGGATGAGGCCGTAGTTCACGCTGGCCGCGTCGTAGCCGCCCCGGCCCGCGACGAGCAGCGCGAAGCCGCCGCCGAGGCAGAACCCGATCACGCCGACCTTGCCGGTCGTGATCTTGCGGTCCACCAGCCACTGGCGGGCCGCGTCGATGTCGGAGAAGGCGCGCCCCTTGCCGCTGAGGAACGCGCGGCAGGTCGCGACGAGGCACCGCCGCGCGCCGCCGTCGCTGTAGAGGTCGACCGCCAGCGTCGCGTACCCCATCTCCGCCAACCGGTCGGCGTGACGGCGCATGTTGTCGTCGAGCCCGAACGCCTCGTGGATGAGAACCACCCCCGGCCAGGGGCCGGGACTAGTGGGTTCGGCGAGGTAGCCGCGCAGGTGACGGGACGCGTCAGGGACTGCGGTGCGGCTCAGGTCGATGTCAGGCATGCCGACACGGTACGGCTAGCGGCGGTGGGGTGACAGGGTCCTCTGGAACAGCGCCGCACCCTCGATGTCGCGCAGGGTGACGGTCAGCTCCTCCGTACGCCCGTCGATCTCGACCTCGCCGAAGAACTGCCAGCCCTCCGCCGGCGAGGTGTTCGCTCGCGGGGGCGCCGCCACAAACTCCGTGCGGGGGCCGAAGGTCGCGTCGAGCGCGTTGGGGCCGAACGCCCCGGCGTTGAGCGGGCCGGAGACGAACTCCCAGAACGGGTCGAAGTCCTGGTACGCGGCACGGTCGGGGGAGTAGTGGTGGGCCGCGGTGTAGTGGACGTCCGCGGTGAGCCATACGTGGTTGCGGATGCCGAGCCGCTGCAGCGCGGTGAGCACGGGGGCGAGGTCGAGCTCGCGCCCGCGCGGAGCGCCAGGATCCCCCTGGCCGATGCCCTCCTGAGCGGTGCCGTCTGGGACGACGAGGCCGATGGGCAGGTCCGCGGCGATCACCTTCCACGTCGCCCGCGAGCGCTCGAGCTCACGGATCAGCCAGCGGGTCTGCGTGGGCCCGAGAACGCCGCCGTCGCGCTCGGCCTCGGCGCCGGGCGTGTTCGGATCCTTGTGGGTACGCATGTCGAGGACGAACAGGTCGAGCATGGGACCGAGGTGCAGGACACGGTAGAGGCGTCCGTCGGGGTCCGGTGAGAGCGGTGCGACGGGCATGTACTCGTGAAAGGCGCGCCGCCCGCGCTCGGCGAGCACGTCGACGCGTTTCTCGGTGTAGCGGGCGTCGGTGAGGATCTCACCGGGATACCAATTGTTGGTGACCTCGTGGTCGTCCCACTGCGTGACCTGCGGGGTGTCGGCGAGGAATTGCCGCCAGTTGTCGGCCATGAGGTTGTATTTGAACTGCCCGCGGAACTCGTCGAGAGTCTCCGCGACCTTCGTCTTCTCGTCGATGACCACGTTGCGCCAGAGCGAGCCGTCGGGCAGGGTCACGGTCTCGGTGAGAGGCCCGTCCGCGTAGACGTTGTCGCCGCTGCACAGGAAGAAGTCGGCCTGACGACGCGCCATCGCGTCGACGATGCGGAAACCTCCGTACGAAGGGTTCACCCCCCAGCCCTGCCCCGCGATGTCGCCGGACCAGAGGAAGCGCACGTCCTCGCCCCGGGCCGAAGCCGTACGGAGGTGGCCGACCTCGGGGGCGCTCGAGCGACGCGGGTCCCGAAGGTCGACGGCGCGGATGCGGTAGTGGAGGTCGGCGCCCGCCGGAAGGCCCCGGACGGTGAAGCGACCGGTGAGGTCGGACTCGGGCGTGACGACAGGACCGCGGAGCGTGACGGCCTTGCGGAACGAGCTGTCGCGGGCAATCTCAGCGACGAGCCGCGCGGGACGGTCCGCGCGTGACCAGAGCGTGGCCTGCCGGGTGAGCACGTCGCCGGCCTGGACGCCGTGGGTGAGCGAAGGGCGGCCGGCCCGGACGAGCGCGGGCGCGGAGCGGGAGGTCGTACGGGCGGTGGCAGAAGCGGCGCCGGAGCCGAGGACGACGGCGCCGGCCCCGACGGCGGCCGCACCGCGCAGCAGCGCACGGCGGCCGAGGGCAGGTTCGGGCTGAGTGCGAGTCATGGCTCAGACGGTTCCGCGTCCGGGCGAACGTGGGGTGACGTGCGGGTGAGGATCGGGCGTCGTCCTCGCGCTGAACGTACGCCGGGCGATGGCGTACGTTGGCGCTATGTCTTCCTCCGCCATCGACCTCGGACGCCCCGTTTCAGGCGACGTCATCGACCTGATCCTCGACGACCACCGGCGCTTCGAGGACCTCCTGCGCCAGCTGCGCGACGCCAGCGCCGACCGCGACGCCGTACGACGCGCCTTCGCCGCGCTGCACGTCGCCCACGCGGAGGCCGAGGAGAAGGAGGTCTATCCGACGCTTCGACGTCGTGACGCCATCGACGCGCACGAGGAGGAGCACGGTGAGGAGGAGCATGCCGAGGGCAACCAGGCCCTGCTGGCCGTGCTGGAGCTGAAGGGGACGGACACCCAGGCCTTCGACGACGCCGTCGAGGAGCTGGCGCGGGTGGTGAACCACCACCTGACCGAGGAGGAGCTGACGATCCTCAACCCGGCACGCGAAGGCGTCGCGGAGCGCACTCGGCAGTCGCTCGGTGAGGCGTTCGCCCGCGAGCGGAACGCGCAGGTCGACTCCGACTGCGGGCGGCTCGAGAACGTCCGCGCGATCGTCGCGCGCGACAAGCAGAAGGGGCTCCTCGACGACGAGGAGTGAGACCCGGCCGACGCGGCTGCGCGGTCAGGCGCCGAGCGTGAGCCCGACGGCGATCCCGATCGCGTACACGAGCTCGGCGATGCCGGTGTCGCGCAGCGTCGGCAGGAGACCGAGGCCGCGCTCGCCGCGTGCGATCGGCGTCGCCGCTCGCAGTGCCCACGGGAACGCGAGCAGACCGAACAGCGCGGCGGGCGTGTACGAGGCGAGCCACCAGACGGTGACGAGCGCGACGACGAGCAGGATCACGAAGAAGACCCGGGAGCCGCGGTCGCCGAGCACCACGGCGAGCGTCTGCTTGCCGCTGACGGTGTCGGTCGGGATGTCGCGGATGTTGTTGGCGACGAGGATCGCGCACGCGAGCGCGCCGATGCCGATCGACGCCGCGAGGCTCGGGCCGGTGAACTCGCCGAGCTGGACGTAGGTCGTGCCGAGCACGGCGACCAGCCCGAAGAACAGGAAGACGCTGACCTCGCCGAGCGCGTGGTAGCCGTACGGGCGCGAGCCCCCGGTGTAGAACCAAGCGGCGGCGATCGCAGCGACGCCGACGAGCAGGAGCCACCAGCCGGACGTCGCGGCGAGCACCAGCCCGAGTGCTCCGCCGACGCCGAAGCACGCGAAGGCCGCATGCTTGACCGTGCTCGCGCTCGCCGCGCCCGACCCCACCAGCCGCATCGGGCCCACACGGTCGTCGTCGGTGCCCTTGACGCCGTCGGAGTAGTCGTTGGCGTAGTTCACCCCGACCTGGAGGGCGAGCGAGAGGAGGAGGCAGACGACCGCCTTCCACCAGACGGCGCCGTCGGCGTAGAGCGCGGCGCCGGTGCCGGCGACCACGGGAGCGACCGCGGCCGGGAGCGTACGGGGCCGGGCGCCTGCGATCCACTGCGATGCTGTTGCCACGACCGTCAATCCTTGCACCCGACCGATCACCCGCCGACGGCGGACCTTGCCTGCACGTCGCTTTGAGGGTGTCAGTGACCGTCGGCAAGCGACTGCTCGGCGTCACCCTCCACGCTGCCCGCTAGCGTGGAGGCCGTGGCAGACGACGAGTCCGGTGGCACGCTGCGCCCAGTGAGCGGGACCCCTCGCGAGGTCGAGGCGGCACTGCGCGAGTGGCTCTTCGCGCAGGCCGAGCCAGAGTCGCTGATCATCCGCACCTCGGGCTCCACCGGCAAACCCAAGGACGTACTGCTCTCGCGCCGCGCGGTCACGGCGTCGGCGCACGCAACCCACGCGCGCCTCGGCGGACCGGGCCAGTGGCTGCTCGACCTACCCGCCCAGTACGTCGCGGGCGTGCAGGTGATCGCCCGCTCGACCCTCGCCGGAGAGCGGCCCGTCGTCGTCGGGGAGCACGCGAGCCTCGTCCACGCGATCGCGGCCATGGACGGTCCCCGCCGGTATGCCTCGCTCGTCCCCACCCAGCTCCACCGCCTCGCGGAGGCCGGGCAGCTCGGCGCGCTCGCCTCGCTCGACGCCCTGCTCGTCGGCGGGGCAGCGCTCGACCCCGCGCTCCGCGCCCGCGCAGCCGAGGCCGGGGTGCGGGTCGTGCGCACGTACGGGATGAGCGAGACCGCGGGCGGTTGCGTCTACGACGGGGTGCCGCTCGACGGCGTCGCCCTGCGGATCGACGTCGAGCGCCGGGTGTGGCTCGCCGGACCGGTGCTCTTCGACGGGTACGACGGCGACCCCGAAGCCACCGCCGAGGCGCTGCACGACGGCTGGCTCCGTACGTCCGACCTGGGCGAGCTCGACGCCGACGGGCGCCTGCGGATCCTCGGGCGTACCGACGACGTCGTGATCTCCGGGGGCGTCAACATCGCCCTCCCGCGCGTCGCGGAGGCGCTGCGCCGGGTCGACGGTGTCACCGATGCCGTCGCCGTCGGTGTGCCCGACCCCGAGTGGGGCCAACGGGTGGTCGCCGTCGTCGCCGGAGACGCCTCTCTCGATGCGCTGCGCGACGGGGTCGAGGCCGCGGACCTTCCTCGTACGTGGGCGCCGCGCCGCGCCGTCTTCGTCGACGCCGTCCCGCTGCTGGAGCACGGCAAGGTCGACCGCCGGGCCGTACAAGCGCTCGCCGAGAATGCCTGAGCGCCCCTAGCCTGGGCAGATGGTCCGACGACTCATCGCCGACGAGCGCGATGCCGGGCGCGCGGCGCGCAAGGTGATGCCGAGGCGAACCCACGGCGAGATCTCGTCGTACGACCGGGATCCGGTCGCGCTGCTCGACAGCCAGAACGCTCACCGCATCGCCGACCTTGTGCCGGTGCGGTGGGGGCGGATGCTGCAGTCGCCGTTCGCGTTCTATCGGGGGAGCGCGGCGCTGATGGCCGCCGACCTCGCGACCGGTCCGTCGACCGGCATGCAGGTGGTCGCGTGCGGTGACGCGCACCTGGCCAACTTCGGGCTCTACGCGTCCCCGGAACGCCGGATCGTGTTCGACCTCAACGATTTCGACGAGGCCAGCAACGCTCCGTGGGAGTGGGACGTCAAGCGCCTCGCCGCGAGCGTGGTCGTCGCGGGACGCGACCTCGGTTTCGACGATGCGACGACCACGCGGGCGGCGACGGGGGTTGCCGCGGAGTACCGAAGCCGCCTCGCCGAGCTCTTCGCGCGGTCCGCACTCGAGCGCTACTACGCCTCGATCGACACGACGTGGCTGGACGAGCACATGGCCGACCACGGTCGCGGGTTGCTCCGCAAGACGCTCAAGAAGGCGCGTCGCCGGACGTCCGAGCACGTGCTCCACTCGCTCACCACCACCGACGAGAGCGGCCGCACCCGGATCGTCGACGACCCGCCGCTCGTCCGGCACCCCCCGGTCGAGGCCGCCGCGCTCGCCGAGGACGTCCTGGCCGAGTACGCGAAGGTGCTGCGGTCCGACATCGCGATGCTTGTCGGGCAGTTCGCCCTCGTCGACGTGGCGATGCGGGTCGTGGGGGTCGGAAGCGTCGGCACGCAGGCGTACATCGCGCTGCTCGAAGGGCCCGGCGGACCACCCCTGTTCCTGCAGGTCAAGGAGGCGTCGGAGTCTGTGCTCGCCTCGTACGGAGGTATCCCGGCCGTGCCACCGGCCGGGACCCAGCTGCCCGCCGACGCCGGGGAGGGAGCGCGCGTGGTCGGTGCGCAACGCATCCTGCAGGCCGTCTCCGACCCATTCCTCGGCTGGTTCGCCGGGCCGCGGCGCTCGTTCTACGTTCGGCAGCTGCGTGACATGAAGGGCTCGATCGACCTGGCGGCGCTGACCGCGAGCGAACTGGTGAACTACGGCCGGCTGTGCGCCTCGCAGCTCGCCCGCGCACACGCGCAGAGTCCGACGGCGGCGTTCGTGGCCGGCTACCTCGGCAGCTCGGAGTCGTTCGACGAGGCGATTGCCCGTTGGGCCGTCGCGTACGCCGACCAGGTCGAGCGTGACCATGCCGCGCTGGAGGCGGCCGCCGACGCGGGGCGCATCCCGGTCGAGCGGGGGGTCTGAGGCGCGATTACCGTGGCCGTCGTGAGCGACCCCGACCTGACCTGGATCCCGTACACGACGCCGATGCGGACCCGATTCCGGGGGATCACCGTGCGAGAGGGGCTGCTGCTGCGCGGCCCGCAAGGGTGGGCGGAGTTCAGCCCGTTCTGGGACTACGACGCGCGTGAGTCCCGTCCCTGGTACGACGCGGCGTTCGTGAGCGCGACCCTCGCATGGCCTGAGCCCGTACGCGACGTGGTGGCGGTGAACTGCACGGTGCCCGCCGTCGGGCCGGAGACGGCCGTCCAGATCGCGACCGCCGGGCACGGCTGCCGTACCGCGAAGGTGAAGGTTGCCGAGCCCGGCCAGACCCTGGCCGACGACGAGGAGCGGGTCGCCGCGGTCCGCGACGCCCTCGGTCCGGGGGGGACCGTGCGCATCGACGCCAACGGCGCGTGGTCGGTCTCCGACGCGATCGACGCGCTGCGCGTGCTCGACCGTGCCGCGGGTGGCCTGGAGTACGTCGAGCAGCCGTGCCGCACCGTCGAGGAGCTCGCGGAGGTCCGTCGCGCGACCCAAGTCCCCGTCGCCGCGGACGAGTCGATCCGGCGTGCCGACGACCCGTACCGTGTGGCCGCCCTCGAGGCCGCCGACATCGCCGTCCTCAAGGTCCAGCCGCTCGGCGGCGTCGCCGCGTGCCTCGAGATCGCCGAGCGCATCGGGCTGCCCGTCGTCGTGTCGAGCGCGCTGGAGTCGTCGATCGGCATCGCGGCGGGTGTCGCGCTCGCCGCGGCGCTGCCGGAGCTTCCGTACGCGTGCGGGCTGGGCACGGTGACGCTGCTCGAGCAGGACGTCGTCGCCTCGCCGCTCGTCCCACGGGACGGGGTGCTGCCCGTGATCCGTCCCGAACCGTCCGCCGCGTTCCTCGCGCAGGAGCCGCCGCCGGACCTCTCCGTACGGTGGTCGTCGCGGCTCTCCGAGGTCCGGGCGGTGGCCCTGTGAACCCCTCGACCGCGCTCGGGCGCGTGCTCGTCGACGAGCTCGTCCGCAGCGGCGTGCGCGACGTCGTGCTCTCTCCCGGCTCACGCTCCGCGGCGCTCGCGCTCGCGCTGCATGCCGGCGACGCCCGCGGCGACCTGCGGCTGCACGTGCGCATCGACGAGCGCAGCGCCGGATTCCTCGCGCTAGGGCTCGCGAAGGGCTCGCACCATCCGGTCGTGGTGGTGACGACCTCGGGGACGGCCGCGGCGAACCTGTACCCCGCCGTCCTGGAGGCCTCACACGCGCGCGTGCCGCTGATCGCGCTCACCGCCGACCGGCCGTCCGAGCTGCGGGGGACCGAGGCGAACCAGACGACCGACCAGGTGAAGCTGTACGGCGCGGCGGTGCGCGCGTACGTCGAGATCGCCGCGCCGGAGGTGGTCCCAGCCTCGAGTGCCGCGTGGCGTGCGGCGGTCGCGCGCGTGGTCGATGCTGCGCGTACTGGGGGGCCCGTGCAGCTGAACGTGACGTTCCGCGAACCACTGGTGCCGTCGCCGGAGGACGTCGCTGCGCCGCTTCCCGACGCGCTGGCGGGACGCCCTGTCGGCGCTCCGTGGCGTGCGCCCGCCCCTGAGACCCCGCTGCTCCCGACGGTCCTGCCGCTCGGCCCGCGCACGGTCGTCGTCGCCGGCGACGACTCCGGACCCGCGGCGCGGATCCTGGCACAGGAGGCCGACTGGCCGCTGCTCGCCGAGCCGTCGTCGGGAGCGCGCAACGGGACGCACCCGATCGCCACGTACCGGTTGCTGCTCGGGTTGCCCGAGCTCGCGGACCGGATCGAGCGCGTCGTCGTCTTCGGCCACCCGACGTTGTCGCGGCCGATCTCGCGACTGCTGTCGCGTGACGACGTGGAGGTCGTCGCGGTCGGCTCGGCCCCGTACACCGATCCGGGCAACCGCCTCGCGGCCGCGTACCCGGCGGTGCGGGTCGAGGGCAGCGACGGCCTCGGCTGGCTCGAGGAGTGGCGACGCGCCGACGCGGCGACGCTGGCGGCCCTCGAGGAGCTGGTGCTGGAACGGGCGCCGCTCAACCCGTGGCAGGTGGCTCGGTCGGTGTCGCGTGCGGTCGGACCGTATGGGCTGCTCGTGGTCGGCTCGTCCAACCCGGTGCGCGACCTCGACCTGATGGCGGTCCCGTACCCGGTCGGCGAGCGGCGCATGGTGATGTCCAACCGTGGTCTGGCCGGCATCGACGGCGTGGTCTCCACCGCGATCGGCGCGGCGCTGGCGCGTCCGCGGTCGGCGGCGCTGGCGTACCTGGGCGACCTCACGTTCCTCCACGACAGCAACGGGCTCGTCATCGGGCCCGACGAGCCGCGCCCCGACCTCACGTTCGTGGTCGCCTCCGACGACGGCGGGAGCATCTTCTCGACGCTGGAGCAGGGGGACACCTCGTACGCGGAGGCCTTCGAGCGCGTCTTCGCGACGCCGACCCGGGTCGATCTCGGGCAGCTCTGTGCGGCGATGGGCGTGGCCCACGTCGTCGTCGAGTCCGTGGACGCGCTCGACGCGGTCCTCGCTGACACCGCCAGGGGGATCCGGGTCGTCGAGGCGCGGATCGGCCGTGCGGACCGGCGAGAGGCCGATCTCAAGATCGTGGCCGCTGCACGGTTGCATTAATACATCGACGATGTAACATAACCCGAGTCACGTCACTGGAGGCTTGGAGGGGTTATGACCGTCGCCGCTGTCGCGTTCCGCGAGACCGCCACGATCGACGACGTCACCGCACGTCTGCTGGAGTCGTCGGCCGCGCTGTCGTACGACCCGAACGTCGAGGTGAGGTGGGACGAGCCGATCCCCGACGACCACTACGGGCTCAACCCGGAGTGGAGCACGCTGTACGGCACGCGCCTATGGGACGAGATGAGCGAGGAGCAGCGCGTCCTGCTCACCCGCCACGAGGTCGGCTCGATCATGCAGACCGGCATCTGGTTCGAGATGATGCTGCAGCAGCTCATCCTGCGCGACCAGTACGCCAAGAACCCGGCCAACAACGAGTTCCGGTTCGCCCTCACCGAGATCGCCGACGAGTGCCGTCACTCGCTGATGTTCGCCCGGACCTGCGAGGTCCTCGACATCCCGCAGTACCTTCCGCCGCGCGCGACCGTCGAGCTCGCACGCGTCCTCAAGACGACCGGCCGCGCCGAGCAGGCGTACGGGCCGATCCTCATCGCTGAGGAGATCCTCGACGTCATGCAGCGCGACTGGATGCGCGGTGAGAACGTCGTCCACATCGTCCGGAGCACGAGCAAGATCCACGTGGTTGAGGAGTCGCGCCACATGAAGTTCGCGCGGGCCGAGATCAAGCACAGCCTCAAGCACGCCGGCAGGTTCCGCCGCGAGATGTCCGCGCACCTGTTCGCAGGAGCGGCGTACTTCATCGCGCGCGCGATGGTCAGCCCCGAGGTGTACGCCAACGTCGGCCTCGACAAGCAGCGTGCCGTCGAGGAGGTCACGACCAACCAGCACCGCAAGGCCATGATGCGCCTCTCGTGCGTGCACCTCATGGACTTCCTCGCCGACTGCGGTCTGCTCACCAAGCGCGTGATGCCGATCTATCAGTCCGTCGACATGATCTGAGGCCGGACCCCATGGCCTACGCCGTCACGCAGAGCTGTTGCAACGACGCCACCTGTGTCTCCGTCTGCCCCGTCAACTGCATCCATCCGACACCGCAGGAGCGCGAGGCTGGTGCGGTCGAGATGGTGTTCATCGATCCCGACACGTGCATCGACTGCGGGGCGTGCGCCGACGCCTGCCCGACCGGCGCGATCGTGCCGGTCGACCTCCTCCGTGGACCCGACACCGTCTTCGCCGACCTCAACCGCGAGTACTACGAGGCCCACCCCGAGTCGGCCACGTGGGACGCACGGACCTTCCCGACGACCGTCCCGCAGGGCTTCGGCGCGCTGCGGGTCGCCGTCGTCGGCACCGGCCCCTCGGCCGCGTACGCCGCGCGGGCGCTCCTCACGACCTCGCCCGCGCACGTCACGATGATCGACCGTCTCCCTGTCGCCGGAGGGCTGCTGCGCTCCGGCGTTGCCCCGGACCACCCGGACACCAAGCGCATCGAGGACGCGTTCGCCTGGACGTACGACCACCTGCGGGTCTCCGTCCAGCTCAACGTCGAGGTCGGCACCGACGTCACGCACGCGGAGCTGCTCGAGCACCACGACGCGGTCGTGTACGCCGTCGGGGCCGCGGAGGACAAGGTGCTCGGCATCCCCGGCGAGGGCCTGGCCGGGAGCGTGTCGGCGACGGCTCTCGTCGCTTGGTACAACGCGCAGCCCGACCGCGCGCACGGCGACGTCGACCTCTCCTCCGAGCGGGTCGTCGTCATCGGCAACGGCAACGTCGCGCTCGACGTCGCGCGGGTGCTGCTCACCGAGCCCGACGTGCTCGCCCGTACGGACATCGCCGACCATGCGCTGGACGTCCTGCGTCGCAGCGCGGTGCGCGAGGTCGTCGTGCTCGGCCGCCGTGGCCCCGAGGACGCCTCGTACTCGCGTTCCGAGCTCGTCGGCATGCGCACGATCCCCGGCGTCGACCTCGTCGTCGAGGACCACCCTCGTACGGTCGAGGCTGCGCCCGTCGGCTCCAAGGCGGCGATGCTGCGCGACCTGCCACGCGTGAGGCTCGACGACTCCGAGGCGCCCGCCGCCGGCAAGCGCGTGGTGCTGGCGTTCTGGAGCGCGCCGGTGGCCCTCGAGGGTGAGGGCGCGGTGACCGGCGTCCGGACGGCCGAGCGCGTCCTCGCCACCGGCCTCGTCGTACGGTCGATCGGCTATCGCGGCACACCCGTGCCCGGGCTCCCGTTCGACGAGACCACGTCAACGGTGCCCAACGAACGCGGGCGTGTCCTCGACGCCGAGGGTCGGCCGATCCCCGGCACGTACGTCGTCGGCTGGATCAAGCGCGGCTCGCGTGGCGGCATCGGCGCCAACCGTGCCTGCGCCCAGGAGACGGTCGAGGCGCTGGTCGAGGATGCGTCGGCGGGCCTGCTCCCGGCGCCGTCCGGCACGGCGGGCGACTTCGCCGCACTCCTGCGCTGGCGCCGCAAGGACGTCGTCGGGCTGCGTCGGATGCGCGCGATCGATCGTGCCGAGCGGCTCGCCGGCGCCTCGCAGGGTCGGCCGCGACGCAAGCTCGCGACAGTGCCCGAGCTGCTTGCGGTCGCCGTCCCTGGGCGGTGGCGGCGCTAGTTGACCTGGCGCTGCTGGCCCTCCCAGTACGGGGCGCGCAGCTTGAACTTCTGCAGCTTGCCGGTCGCCGTACGGGCGAGCTCGTCACGGAACTCGATGCGTTTGGGGCACTTGTAGCCGGCCAGGTGCTGGCGCGTGTGCGCGATGAGCACCTCGGCGGTCACGGCCTCGGCGTCGGGGTCGACCACCACCAGCGCCGTCACGAGCTCGCCCCACTTCTCGTCGGGGATCCCGATGACCGCCACCTCGCGGACGGCCGGGTGCAGCATCAGCGCGTCCTCGACCTCGATGGACGTGACGTTCTCGCCGCCGGAGATGATGACGTCCTTCTTGCGGTCGGCGATCGTGAGGTGGCCGTCCTCGAACGTGCCGCCGTCGCCGGTGTGGAACCACCCGCCCTCGAGGGAGACGGCGGTGGCGTCGGGGTTCTCCCAGTAAGCGTCGAGGTTGTGGTTGGACTGCGCGAGCACCTCGCCCGTGTCGTCGATCATGATCCGTACGCCCACCGCAGGGGCCCCCGCGCGTCCGAGCAGCCGTGCTTGCTCCAGCGGCTCGAGGTCGTCCCACTCTGCGCGCATCCGGCTCATCGTGAGCAGCGGCGAGGTCTCGGTGAGCCCGTAGATCTGGATGAACTCCCAGCCGAGGTCGCTGCGTACGCGCTCGATCGTGCGGGTCGGCGGCGGGGCGCCGGCGACGATGATGCGCACCCTGTCGCGGCCGGGGATCTCGCCGTCCCACGTCTTCGCCGCGTCGAGCACGGCGGCGACGACGGCCGGCGCCGCGCACATGAAGGTCACACCGTGGCGCTCCACGCGGCGCAGGATCTCGGCGCCGTCGATCTTGCGGATCACCACGTGCTTCGCGCCCATGCCGGTGGCCGCGTACGGCATGCCCCATCCGTTCGCGTGGAACATCGGCAGCGTGTGCAGATAGACGTCACGGTCGTTCACCGAGGCCTGCCAGCCGAAGATGCTCGCGTTGGTCCACAGGTTGCGATGGGTCAGTTGGACGCCCTTGGGTCGCGCCGTCGTCCCCGACGTGTAGTTGATCGTCGCCGTGGCGTTCTCGCCTTGTCCCGAGCCTGTCGAAGGGTCAGGGTTCTCCCACGGCTGCGGGTCGCCGTGCGTCGCCCACATGGGCTCGTCGCCCTCGCCGATCACGATCACGTGCTTCGCGGTGACCGTGTCGAGGAGCGAACGGACCTCCGGATCGACGATCAACACCTCGGCGCCGCTGTGCTCGACGATGTACTTCACCTCGGCGGGCGCGAGGCGGAAGTTGACCGGGACCAGCACCCGGCCCCAGCCGGAGACGCCGAAGAACGACGTCAGCAGTCGCGCCGAGTTCTGCGAGACGATCGCGACGCGCCCGCCCCGCGGGACGCCGAGGTCGTCGAGGTATGCCGCCTGCGAGCGGGCGCGCCGCCCGAGCTCGGCGTACGTGATCTCGCCCCACGACGGCGCGGGCTGGTCGGGCTCGTCGACGACCGCGATCCGGTCGGGATAGACGGTGACGGCGCGGTCGAGGAAGTCGCGGACGGTCAGCGGGAAGAACATCGAGCACCTCGTACGGTCGGCGGCGGGCGCGGTCACGCGAAGTGACCCTGCTCACGTCCTATCACGCACGTCGCGGCCCCGGGAGGGGAGCGTGGCGGTGTCAGCCGATCTCGGCGATGACGTCGCCCTCCTGGACGATCTGGCCCTCCGCGACCTTGAGTCGTACGGTGCCCGCGGCGCCGGCGTGCACGGGGATCTCCATCTTCATCGTCTCGAGGACCGCGACGAGGTCCCCGGCCGCGACCCGGTCGCCCTCACGGGCCACGACCCGCCACACGTTCCCGACGATCTCGGCCTTAGCGGCGTACATCGGCACCGCCCTCGTGGCCGAGGGTCGCCATCGCGTCGACGAGACGATCGCGCGTCTCCTCGGGCAGGATCACGTCGTCGATGATCCCCGCCTCGGCGGCGACGTAGGGCCGAGCGACGTTCTCTCGGTACTCCGCGGCGAGCTCGTCCCGTACGGCCTGGGGGTTCTCGGCGTCGCGCAGCGTACGGCGGTGCAGCAGCGCCACGGCGCCGCCGGGGCCCATCACGGCGATCTCCGCACCGGACCATGCCCAGGAGTAGTCCGCGCCGAGCGAGCGCGACCCCATGGCGATGTAGGCGCCGCCGTACGCCTTGCGGACGACGACGGTCAGCAGCGGGGACTCGGTCTCGACGTACGCCTTGAGAAGCTTGGCGCCGTGCGTGATGACGCCGCGTCCCTCCTCGACGGTGCCGGGAAGGAAGCCGGGGACGTCCACGAACGTCACCACCGGCAGCCCGAACCGGCCGCAGAACTCGATGAAGCGAGCGGCCTTCACCGACGACTTGGCGTCGAGGACGCCGCCGCGCGAGGCGGGCTGGTTGGCGAGCACGCCGACGGGCCGGCCGTCGAGGTGGCCGAACAGGGTCAGGATGCTGGGCGCGTGGGCGGGCATCAGCTCCAGGCGCGGGCCGGCGTCGAGCACGCCATCGATCACCTCGCGCATGTCGAAGACGACGCTGGCCCGGTCCGGGACCACGTACGGGAGGCGCTCGGCCGCCACCGCGTCAGGCCGGCGCGAGGCGACGAGCGGCATCGGGGCGCCGACGTGGGACGGCAGGTACGAGAGCAGGAGGCGTGTCGCATGGAACGCCTCGCCCTCGTTCGTCACCTCGAGGTGCGCGACACCGCTGGTCTCGGTGTGCATCTGCGACCCGCCGATGTCCTCGGCGCTCGCGTCCTCGCCGGTGGTCGCCTTGACGATGTCGGGACCGGTGAGGAACATCTGGCCCTGCTCGCGGACCATGATCGTCCAGTCGGTCAGGGCGGGGGAGTACGCCGCGGCTCCCGCGCACGGACCCAGGATCAGCGAGATCTGGGGGATGCGCTTCTGGGCCTTGACGTTGAGCGCGAACATCTCGCCGCAGCCGTGCAGAGCGAGGATCCCGTCATGGATCCGGGCGCCGCCGGAGTCGTTGATGTAGACGATCGGGTAGCCCTTGTCGATCGCGAAGCGCTGGGCCTTCTGGATCGTCTCGGCCATCACGGCGCCGATCGCTCCGGAGGCCACCGCGGCGTCGTGGCTCGCGACGACGACACCGCGCCCGTCCACCCGGCCCCAGCCGATGACGACGCCGGCGCCCTTGCCGTCACCGTCGATGCGCATCGGGCTCATCTCGACGAACGACCCGGCGTCGACGAGCATCTCGGCACGCTCGCGAGCGGTGTACTCGCGGCGTCCGCGCGGCTCGACGTGACGGAACCGCTCCTGGCGACGACGGGCCAACCGGGCGCGGTGGTCGGAGGTTGCGGGCTCTGTGTTGATCGTGGTCAACTTCGGTCTCCTAAAACATGAGGGAAGCCTCAGGACTGCTTACAAAGATGAGGGGTACCTCATGTTCTTGTCAACCCGCAGCGCGGCGTGTCCCCGTCTCAGCAGCTGATCGGCGGGTGGCTCCGAGTCGGTCTACGGTTGCCGCACACAACGAGACTGCAACCGGAGGACGATGCCCCCATGGTCAGTTCGGCAACCCCACCCCCGACCCGCCCGTACCACCGCTCTCGACGCCCCTTCGCTGCCGCAGCCGCACTCTGCGGCTTCGGCCTTGTCGCTGCCGCCCTGAACGCCGCTCCGGCGTCTGCAGACGCCACGCAGGCCGCTGACGGCGAGCTGACGAGCTACGTCGTCAACAGCAAGCCGAACCCGGGCCAGACCCGTCTCGCCGAGCGCGCCGTGCGCGACGCCGGCGGTACGGTCGTCCAGTCCTGGCCTCAGATCGGCGTCGTGGTCGCCCACTCGACGAGCGGTTCGTTCCGCGAGGACGTCGTGGACGCCGCCAAGGGCCACGCGGTCCAGTCGGTCGGCGCCACGCGTACCGCCGCCGTCAAGACACCCGCCGATGCGCCGCAGGCACGCACGCTCACGCGGAGCACCGAGACCCGCTCGGCCTTCGAGGTCCGCCAGGGCGTCTCTGCGACCGAGCTGGTCGCCACCGACCCGCTCGAGGCGCAGCAGTGGGACATGACCCAGATCAAGGCCGACGTGGCAGGCGACGGCAGCCGCGACGTCACCGTCGGCGTCCTCGACAGCGGCATCGACGACACGCACCCCGATCTCGCGCCCAACCTCGACGCGAAGAACTCGGTCGGTTGCACCGCGTACGGCGTGCCGGACACCAGCCGATCCGCGTGGATCCCGACGACCAGCGACCACGGCACGCACGTCGCCGGCACGATCGGCGCCGCCAAGAACGGCGTCGGGATCGTCGGCGTCGCGCCGAACTCCCTGATGACCTCGATCAAGGTGGTCGACGACGACGGCTACATCTATCCCGAGTACGCGATCTGCGGGTTCGTCTGGGCGGCCGAGCACGGGGTCGACGTGACCAACAACAGCTACTACATCGATCCGTGGATGTTCTGGTGCAGCAACGATCCCGACCAGGCGGCTGCCAAGGAGGCCGTGCGCCGCGCCGTCTCGTACTCCGAGCGCAAGGGAGTCGTGAGCGCTGCCGCCTCCGGCAACTCCAACTACGACCTCGCCAACAAGACGACCGACGCGACCAGCCCGAACGACACGACGCCGGGCACACGTCCGATCGACGAGGGCTGCGAGGACCTTCCGGCCGAGCTGCCGGGTGTCGTGACGGTCGCCTCGACCGATCAGGCCGGAGCGAAGTCGACGTTCTCCAACTACGGCGACGGCGTCATCGACGTGGCGGCTCCGGGCAGCCGGATCCTGTCGACCGTGCTCGGTGGCGGGTACGGGCTCAAGTCGGGCACGTCGATGGCCTCGCCCCACGTGGCCGGTGTGCTGGCGCTGCTGAAGTCGTCGCACCCCGACGCCTCGCCGGGTGAGCTCGCCGCGCTGGTGCGGGCCCAGGCTGACGACAAGCCGTGCCCGACGGACGTGCGCTGCACCGGCACCGACGCGTACAACGGCTTCTTCGGTGACGGCCTCGTCGACGCGCTCGACGCCGCAGGCCGCTGACGCAGAGACGAGTCCGGCGCGGCGCAGCCTCGTACGGGGCGCGCCGCGTCGCCGCGTCTGCGCAACTCGCGTTTGCATCGCGGGCCACGCCTCCCCGCGCCGGAACTTACGCATCGGTAGGGTTGGAGGCGTGAACGCGACCGTCGAGATCCTCGAGCCGCGGCGGAGGCCGACGCAGGAGCGGAGTCAGAAGAAGTTCGACCTGATTCTGCAGACCTCGCGCGACCTGCTGCTCGAGGCCGGGTTCGAGTCGTTCACGCTCGAGGAGGTCGCGAATCGCGCGGGCATCCCGATCGGCACGATCTATCAGTTCTTCCAGAACAAGTACGTCGTCGTCTGCGAGCTCGACCGACAGGACGTGATCGCGGTGCGGGCCGAGCTCGCGCGCCTCGCCGCCGAGCTGCCGACGCTCGACTGGCTGCGGCTTCTCGACCAGCTCGTGGACCACATCGCCGCCCTCTGGGTCACCGACCCGTCGCGGCGCGCGGTCTGGCACGCCGTGCAGTCCACGCCGGCGACACGCGCGACCGCCGCCGTCACCGAGCGCGAGCTCGCCGCCGACGTCGCGCACGTGCTCGCGCCGCTCACGCCGAAGACGCCGCGCGCCCGCCGCAAGATCATCGCCGAGGTCCTCGTCCACGTGGCGTACTCGATGCTCAACTTCTCGATCCGTGACGGCCAAGAGCACGCCGAGGCCGTCATCGAGCTCAAGCGCCTGCTCGGCTCGTACCTGCTCGCCGCCGAGCAGTCCGGCTAACCCCCCGGCCGCGGGTCACTCCCTGCCCGCGGGTCACTCCCTGCCCGCCGCGGGTCACCTTCTGGCGGCGCCGGGTCACTCACACTGACCCGCGGGCACCAGAAACCGACCCGGGAGGCGAAAAGAGGGACCCGGGGCGTCAGGACGTGAGGGTCACGTACGCGATCGCGTAGTCGCCGTCGTGCGAGAGCGATACGTGCAGCCGTGAGGCGTCGAGGTGCTCGCGTACGGGGGAGTGCAGCACGATCGCCGGCCTCCCCCAGGCGTCCTTGACGACTTCGATCGCGGCCAGCGCCTTGGCCTCGTCGACGACCGGCGGCTGCCCATACAGCGAGGCCGACCACGCCTTCACGACCGCCTCCTTGGCGGCCCACCGGGCGGCGAGGTGACGCGCACGGTCGGAGGAACCATCCGACGCGTCACCTCGCTCGCCGGGGGTGAACAGCTCGGCGAACCGGCTTCCCGGCTGCGCGAGCTGTTCGGCGAACGACGGGACGTGGACCAGGTCCACGCCCACCCCGAGCACGCTCACGGCGTGCCCGGCTCGCCGTCCCCGATACCCGGCGCGGACGATCCCTGGTCGTACGCGGCACTCCCCACTCCCACCGCGTACGTCCCGTCCGTGCCGAGGCGTGCCTGCGGATCGAGGAGGATGGCTGCCTCCCGCTCCCGCACGCCGGAGTCGCCGAGACGACGTCCGACAGGTCGCTGGTACGGGGCGGGGCCGCCGTACATCGCGTGCACGAGCCGCAGCCGGCCCGAGACCTCGCGGGCCCGTGCGGCGCGTTCGTACTCGGCCCGCTCCTCGGCACCCAGCGTCGCGAGGAATGCCGCCGGGTGCGCGAGCGCGACGAGCGCGGCCACGTGGCCGAACCCGAGGCTCGTCACCAGCCCCGCCCGCAGCGGCGCCGGCGCCGTGAGCGCGTCGCGCAGCCACACCAGGTGCGGGTTCTCGTCGAGGACGTCGTCGACGCAGTCGAGCGAACGGTTCGGCGGCAGCACCTGGCTCCCGAGGACCTGGCAGAGCCCGATCATCTGGAACGCGGCCGCGCCGCCCTTGGAGTGACCCGTCAGCGTCTTCTGCGAGATCACGAACAGCGGGTTGCCGTCCGATCGGCCCAGCGACGCGGCGATCCGCTCGTGCAGCTCGGACTCGTTCGGGTCGTTGGCCGCCGTGGACGTGTCGTGCTTCGACACGACAGCGACGTCGTCCGCGCCGAGACCGAGGGCGGCGAGCCCCCGGGCCAGCGGCGACTGCGCGCCACCGCGGGCCGCGGCCAGCGCGCCGAGACCCGGCGCCGGGATCGACGTGTGGACGCCGTCGGCGAACGACCCTGCGTACGCGACCACGCCGAGCACCGGCAGGCCCATCCGCACCGCGACGTCGCCGCGCGCGAGGAGGATCGTGCCGCCGCCCTGCGACTCGACGAACCCGCCGCGCCGCCGGTCGTTGGCCCGGCTCACGAAGCGCGGGTCGATGCCCTTGGCGAGCATCACCCCCGAGTCGGCCGTGGCGGACATGTCGGCGAACCCGATGATGCCCTCCGTCGAGAGGTCGTCGAAGCCGCCGGCCACGACGAAGTCGGCCTTGCCGAGGCGGATCTTGTCGGCACCCTCCTCGACCGACACCGCGCTCGTCGCGCAGGCCGCGACCGGGTGGATCATCGCGCCGTAGCCGCCGACGTACGACTGCATGACGTGCGCCGCGATGACGTTCGGCAGCGCCTCCTGCAGGATGTCGTTCTGCTTCGCCTCGCCGAGCAGCGTGTCGATGTAGAGCGAACGCATCGACGTCATGCCGCCCATACCGGTGCCCTGCGTGCTCGCGACCGCCGCCGGGTGGACCCAGCGCATGAGCTCGGCCGGGCTGAAGCCGGACGACAGGAACGCGTCGACGGTGCAGACGAGGTTCCAGACCGCGACCCGGTCCAGCGACTCGAGCATCTCCGCCGGCACGCCCCACGCACCTGGGTCGAATCCGGTCGGGATCTGGCCGCCGATCGTCCGGGTCAGCGCGAGACGCCGCGGGACGCGGATCTCGGTGCCGGCCTTGCGGGTGACGGCCCAGTCGCCGTCGGCACCGGGTGCGATGACCGTACGGTCGGGGTCGGCGTCGTACATCGCCCGCGCGGCCGCCTCGTTGCCGACGCTGAACGTGAGGTCGTCATCGAGGTACGCCCGGGCGAGCAGCGGCGTGGAGGTGTCGACCAGCGCGCCGTCGTCGGCGTAGCGGCGGATGCCGCACCGCTCGACCACGGTGTCGTGATAGCGCTCGTGGATCTCGGCCTCGGTGACGGGCTCGCCCGACTCGACGTCGTACCAGCCGCCGTTGTCGTCCCAGGCGACCAGCCCGGTCGACCAGGCGAGCTCGAGCACGCCGGCAGCCGAGAGCTCCTCGGAGACCTCGTACTCGAAGCGCGTGCGCGCCGACCCGTACGGGCCGAGCTCGCCGGCACCGACGATGACGACGAGGTCTTCGGGACGGGCCGAGAGGCTCGGCCACGCAACCTCGGGCCGGGTCGGCAGCTGTGCGGGCGACGGCGCGAGCGCATCGATCGTCGCCTCCGTCGGTCGAGCCTCCTCCGTCGGTCGAGCCTGTCGAGACCCCGCCTCGCGCGCCAGGGCCGCGAGGTCCAGCTCGACCTCGCCCAACCCGCCGGTCAGGTCGGCGGTCACCGGCGCCGTACGGGCACTCGCCCGTGCGTCGACGGTCGCGTGGTCGAGCAGCGCGTCGGCCATCTCGTCGGTCGACCACGTACGGACGCCAACCTTCTCGACGGCGTCCACGAGCGGGTCGTTGCCCCCCATCAGCCCGGTCCCGCGGACCCAGCCGATGATCGCGTGGACGAGAGTGACGCGCTGGTTCCACGTCGACTCGCTCGACCACCGCGTGACCATCGCGTCGAGCGCGGCCTTGGCCTCGCCGTACGCGCCGTCGCCGCCGAACATGCCGCGGTTCGGCGAGCCCGGCAGCACGACGTGGAGCGTGGACGCCAGGTCGTGGTCGCGGCCACTGGTGGCGAAGGCGCCGACGAGGCGCTCGACCGACCAGAGCAGGATCCGCATGTCGACCTCGCTGCGCGGCCCCACCTCGGTGAGGTCGCCGGAGACCGGGCCCGCGGCGAACGGGAACACCAGCGTCGGCTCGAGAGCAGGCTTGGTCACTGTGGTCACGCCGCCGGCGCTGGACGTCTGCTCCTCGACCACCCACGACGCGAGCGCGTCCACGTCGGCGAACGAGGCGAGGTTGGCCGGTACCACCCACAGGCGGGCACCGCCGCGGGCGTACCGGCGGTAGAGCGCCTTGAACGACCGCAGCTTGCGCTGGTCGAGGCTCGACGTCGTGGCGACCACCGTCGCGCCGCCGGCCAGCAGCCGGCCGACGACAGCTGACGCGATCGAGCCGGAGCTCGCGCCGGTGACGACGGCGACGTCGTCGGCCCACTCGCCGGGCGCCGTGTCGAGCGCGGCCTCGGCGATGGCGGTGAGGCGGTCCGCGAGGACCGGGTCGTCGGTACGGGGCGCCCACCAGCGAGCCTGGGTGGCGACGTCCTCTCCGGTGCCGGCGAAGGAGCTGGTCGCAATGGCGACCTCACGGCCCGCGGCGATGCGCGCGACGTCCTCGCGGGCGCTCGCCCAGCGGTCGTCGAGCAGCAGCGCCCGTCGGGCATCGAACGCTGGAGCGGTCAGCCGCGCCCACTCGGTGCCGAGCTCAGCCTCGACCTGCGCGAGCACGGCGGCGTCGGCGTCGCTGGTCGCGCTCGCCGTCGTCTCCGCGGTCGGCGCCACGCCCAGCTTCGCGAGCAGGTGCCGTGCCGTGGAGGCCAGCACGCCGTCCGGACCGGTGATGCCGGCGGTGATCTCACCGAGCGCGGCGGCGTCGACGGTGACGTCGCCGCCACCACCGGCGCTCGGCAGCGCGACCGCGACACCGTGGCGGGCACCGATGGCCTGGACGGCGGCGTCGACGGCCGCGTCGAAACCTGCGGCGACGTTCAGGTCACCGAACGCGCCGCCTCGTACGCTCGTGCCCTCGCGGGTCGCGAGTGCGAGCTCGGCGGTCACGTGGCTCGCCCAACCGGGGCCGAGCTGCCACGCGCCGGTGACGCGCTCCGCGATCGCGGCCTGGCGCTTGCCGGTCGGGCCGAGGACCTTGGTCAGGTGGTCGCCGAGGGCGGTCGCGAGGACCGGACCGAACGGCTTGTACGCGCGAGCGAGTCCCTTGACCTGACCCGACAGCGTCGGGAGGTCGGCGTCGGCCGCACCGTCGATCGCGCCGAGCGACAGCTCGCCGCCAAGGTCGACGAGCAGCTGGTTGCGTCGCGAGGACGCGCCGTCGCACAGCGACTCGATGGAGTCGGCGGCACCGATCTGGTCGAGCCGCATCTTGGTCCACCAGGCCAGCAGGACCTTGGTGGCGTCGGCGGCGTCGAACGCGAGGTCGGCCGGTCGCTCGGCCGAGGAGGAGACCGGTGCTGCAGCGGGGGAGGGAACCGTTGCAGCCCCGGCCGACTGGGGGGTCTCGACAGGCTCGACCGGCTTGTCCTCGACCGCCGAGGGCTCCCGCTCCGGGTCGGTGTCGGTCGCGAAGACCGCCGCCGCGTCCCGCTCGATGTTGAGCACCTCGATCGGGCGGTCGGGCGAGGTCGGGAGCTTGAGGGTCGACGACGCGAGGTTGGCGACGGTCGGCGCGTTGCCCACGCCGACCTCGACGAACCGCTCGACGCCGAGGTCGCCGAACATCAGGTCCTGCGTCTCGATCCAGCGCACCGGGCTCGCGAACTGCCAGGCGAGCAGCTCCACGAGGAGGCGCCGCGCCAGCTGGCCCGGCGTCGCGGCCCACGCGTCATAGTCGGCGAGCACCTCGTTGAGCGGCTCCGACGGAACCGTCTCGGCGATCTCGGCGATGAACGCGCGGTCGAGCGTGAACGGCCGCGGCACCAGGTTCGGGACGTAGCGCCCGAGCAGGATCGCGGGATCGATCGTTTCCGGCAGCAGCTCCTCGAGGCGCGTACGGAAGTCCGGCACGCCACCACGCAGGACGCGGCTGTGGAACGGTACGTCGATACCCGGGACGAGGATGAACGCGGCCTTGCCGCCGAACTCGGCGCGACGCTTCGTGATGTCCGCCTCGAGCGCCGCGAGCCCCTTCACCGTTCCGGCGATCGCGTACTGCGAGCCGCGCAGGTTGTAGTTCGCGATCTCCAGGAACTCGCCGGTCTCCTCGGCGATGCGCGCCACGTACGGGGCGACCGCGTCGTCGTCGAGCCCGATCTGGCTCGGCCGGATCGCCGCGAGACGGTAGTCGCTGCGGCCCTCGGCGTCGCGCGGGACGAGCGTGTGCATGACCGAGCCGCGCTGGAACACGACCTCGATCACGGCCTCCAGGCTGATGACGCCGGAGACCGCCGACAGCGCGTTGTACTCGCCGACCGAGTGGCCCGCCAGCATCGCGTCGTCGACGAACGCGCCGGCCTCACGCAGCTCGGCGATCTGCGCAGAGCCGAGGACGGCCATCGCGACCTGGGTGAACTGCGTGAGGAACAGGACGCCGTCGGGGTGCTTGTGCGTCACGCCGTGGGCGACGACGACCGTCGGGTTGTCGCGCACCACGGTGAGGATCGAGAACCCGAGCACCTCGCGGGTGTGCGCGTCGGCCCGGTCCCAGGTCTCACGCGCCGCCTTGCTGCGCTGGTAGCCGGCCATCCCCATGCCGGCGTGCTGGATGCCCTGCCCGGGGAACGCGTACGCGGTCCGCGGGGCGAAGGTCCGCGCGGTCGCGGCAAGGACGAGCTCGCCCTCGCTGCGTCCGGTGACCTCGACGATCTCTGCGCCGGAGTCCAGCCCCGTACGGACAGCGCGCAGCTCGACCTCGGCGCCCGGGCGTACCGGGGCGAGAAAGCGCGTGGTCCAACCGTCGATGCGGCGCGGTGCCAGCAGGTGCTGCGCGGCCGCCGACAGCCACATGCCGTGGACGATCGGCTCGCCCAGCCCGGCCAGGCGGGCCGCGGCAGTGCTGGTGTGGATCGGGTTGTGGTCGCCGGTGACGGCCGCGAAGGCCCGCAGGTCGCTCGGGGCGACGACGGTCTTCTCGGCGCGGGTACGGCGCGGGGTGTCGGCCACCGGGCCGCGTGCCGCGCCGCCGGCGATGACGGGGTCGGTGAGGTCGGCGGCGCCGGTACGGCCGCGGATCGCGAAGCGCTCGCGCATCGTGGCGACCGCGGCACCGGCCTCCGTACGGACGGTCACGTCGATCGTCACGACGCGCCCGACACCGGTGTCGGTGACGTCGGCGAGGCGCGCCTCGACGACCAGCGTCGTCGTCTCGTGAGGCAGCTCGCCCGCGAGAGCGATCGCGTGGTCCAGGTGGACGAGGTCGAGCATGCCCTCGACGAGCGGTACGGCGCTGTCGCCGTGCGCGTGCGACAGCACGGCGAAGACGGCAGGCCACGCGAGCCCGACGAGTGCGTCGGGGGCGGGACGGGCGCCGGGGACGAGCGGTCCGGAGCTGACCGCGGCGTGGTCGGAGCCGAGGTCGCCGGACCACGTCACGGCCGCGCGGGCGACGTCGCCCTCGACCGTCGGGAGCGCGTCGCCGGCCGCGAGGCCCGCGAGATCGCGCATCGCCGTCACCGCGTCGTCTGCGGTGATGACCGGGGCGCCACCGTCGGCGGCGTCGGCGACCTGGAGGCGGACGGTCAGGGTACGGCCGCCGCCGAGGCCGACCTCGAGCACGGCGGTCTCACCCTCGGTACGCAGGACGGCACCGGTCTCGGCGTGCTCGGCGCGTGCCGGCTCGACGATGACCCAGTCGGTGCCGAGGCGGTGGACGGGGTTGCGGACCGTACGGCCCGCCCACGAGACGTCCGGCGCGGCGAGGACGAGACCCAGCACGTCGTCGGCGGCGTCGACGCGACGGCGACCCGCGACGCGCGAGGTGAGCGCACCGGCGGTCAGGACGTCGTCGACCGTCTCGTCCTCGAAGCGGCGCAGGAGGTCGGCGACGGGCTCGTCGACCTGCGTGATCCCGGCGACCGCGACGGTCCCGGGGATGATGCAGACGGCGTCCGCGTCGTACCGCGCGTCGTGGGCCTGCCAGAGCGAGTCCGAGCGGTACCAGCGGCGGACGTCGCCGTCGAGCACCGGCACGAACGGCACCGGCTTGCCCGGGCGGCGGCACACCTCGACGAAGAACGGCACGTCGGCCGGGTGGAGGGTCACCTCCGTCGCCTTCGGGTACGAGGCGAGCAGCGTCGCGAGCGCGGCGTGCGGGTCCTCGACGTCCGCACCCTCGGCGAACAGCGTCGCGATCTCGCCGTGGTCGGCGGAGTGGAGGCGGGCCTCGGCACGCTGGATCATCGCGTGGAACCGGTCGCGCAGGGTCACGTCGAGCCAGCGGTCGGTGTAGGCGAGGTCGGCGAAGCGCGCCAGCCAGGCCGTGTACGTCATCTCGGTGACGTCGCCGAAGTACGGCTTGGCCGTCGGGGCGATCGCGGCGATGATCTCGTCGCGCCGCTGCTGCGCGGCCTCGGTGTCACCGGCGACCTCGTCGAGGAGGCGTCCGGCGCGCGAGGCGGCGTTGTCGATCTCGTGGATGTCGGCGCCGAGCTGGCTGCGCCCGGATGCCATGCCGGCGTCGGCGCGGCCGGCTCCGACCCACTCGGGCGTGCCGGGGGTGTCGACGAGCATCTGCTTGACCTGCGGCGACGTGGTCGCCTCGAGGGTCGCCATCGCCGCGGTGCCGATGAGGATGCCGTCGAGCGGCATCGCCGGATAGCCGTGGCGGCGTGCCCACGCGCCGGTCAGGTAGGCCGATGCGGCGTCGGGCGTGCCGATGCCGCCACCGACGCAGACGACGACGTTGTCCAGCGCACGCAGCTGCGCGTACGTGGTGAGGAGGAGGTCGTCGAGGTCCTCCCAGGAGTGGTGGCCGCCGGCCTTGCCGCCCTCGACGTGCACGACGATCGGAGTGGGCGCGACCTCGCGGGCGATCGCGAGCACCTCGCGGATCTGCTTGACGGTGCCGGGCTTGAACACCACGTACGAGATGCCGGACTCGCGCAGCTCCTCGACGAGCGCGACGGCGTCGGCGAGGTCGGGGATGCCGGCGCTGACGACGACGGCGTCGACGGCGGACCCTGTGGCGCGGGCGCGCTGGACCAGGCGCTGCTGGCCGAGCTGCATCTTCCACAGGTACGGGTCGAGGTAGAGCGCGTTGAACGCGTACGTACGTCCGTCGTCGAGCAGGTCGTCGAGCGTGCCGACGTTCTCGGCGAAGATGCCCTCGGTGACCTGCCCGCCGCCGGCGAGCTCGGCCCAGAAGCCGGCGTTCGCCGCAGCGGCCACGATGGCCGGGTCGACGGTCGTGGGCGTCATGCCCGCGAGGAGGATCGGCGAGCGACCGGTCAGGCGGGTGAAGCGGGTCTCGAGCACCGTACGGCCGTCGGGCAGCGTGACGGGCTTCGGGGCGAAGGACGCCCAGGCCTCGCGTCGGCGGGGCGCGGCGCCCGGCGTCGTGAGCGCGCGGTGGCCCTCACGGGTGGCGGGCGCGACGAGCCCGACGCCGCGGGCTGTCGCCTCGTAGTCGGCGAGCAGCGAGGCGAGGTTGCCCGGTCCGAGATCGAGGATCCACTCCGGGCCGGAGTCGAGCGCGGACTCCAGGGCGTCGACCCAGTCTCCGGGGGCGATGACGGCGCGGACGGCGACGTCGCGCGCCCACTCCGGGTCGAGCCCGCACGCCTTTGCCCAGGTGGCGACCAGCTCGCCGGCGGGGCGCAGCCCGTGGTGGTGGAAGGCCGCACGCGGGTCGAGGGTCTCGAAGACGGGCGAGAACGGCGTACCGCCGGTCACCTTGCGCTCGCGCAGGGCGGCCTGGGTCTTGGCCTCGGCCTCGAGGCGGCGCTGGACGGTGACGAGGTCGGCGGCGGGGCCGCTCAGGACGACCGTACGGCGGCCGTTGCGCAGGGCGAGGTCGACGTCGACGCCGTCGATCGTGGCGAGGAGGCGCTCGACCTCGGCCGGGTCGACGCGGCGTACGGCGAGCATCGTGTCGCCGAGCAGGCCGGCGCGCTGGGCGGCGAGCTGGATGCCGGCGCCGACGAGGCGGGCCAGCGCGAGGACGTCGGCGGGGTCGCGGCCGGCGAGCACCTCGGCGGCGAGCACGCCCTGGGAGTGGCTCACGACGGCGGTCGGCGGCGTCGCGGCGGGGTCCAGGCCCTGCAGTGCGAGCGCCTGGAGGCCGGCGAGCTGGGCCAGCGCGATACCGGGCACGGAGACGGCAGGCTGGGCGAGCAGGTCGGCGTCGGGGGTCGCGGGCGCGTCGTCGGACGCGGCGGACTCGGCGACGGCGAGGGCGTCGGCCCAGGCCAGCGGGGTGAAGGCGTACGGGAGCCGTGCGAGCTCACCCCATACGGGCTCGAGCCGGGACTCGGCGTCCGCGCAGAGGGCGTGCATCGAGGAGCCGAGGGCGAACGTACGGAGCAGCTCGCTCAGGGGTTCGAGCCAGGGGCTGCCCTGGCCGCCGAAGGCGACGGCGTAGGGCGTACCGCCGTTCAGAGCGTCGATCAGCCGCGAACGGTGGTCGACGTGCGTCGTCCGGGTGGTCGGGGTGTCGATGATCGTCACGTGTCCCTCGAACTTCCTCAGGTAGATGCCGGAAGGTCTCATGATGACCCAAACATGAGGGAAACCTCAACATTTTCGTGAGGCAAGCCTCATGTTTTCCAGGGACATGTGACACATGCCACACTTCCGCCATGACGTCGTACGACTACGTGGTGGTGGGTGCCGGCAGTGCCGGAGCGGTGGTCGCGACGAGGCTCACGGAGGACCCGTCCGTGTCCGTCCTCCTGCTGGAGGCCGGGCCGGTCGACGACGCCGACGAGATCGCGATCCCGGCCGCCTTCGCGAACCTCATCAAGACCCGCTGGGACTGGGGCTACAGCACGGTCGCTCAGAAGCAGCTCGGCGGCCGCAGGGCGTACTGGCCACGCATGAAGGCGCTCGGCGGCTGCTCGTCGATGAACGCGATGATCTACATCCGCGGCAACCGGGTCGACTACGACACGTGGCGCGATGCGCACGGCGCGACCGGATGGGGGTACGAGGACGTCCTTCCGTACTTCCTGCGTTCCGAGGGCAACACCCGCCTCGCGGGCCCGTACCACGGGCAGCACGGCCCGGTGCGTGTCGAGGACCGCGTCTACACCCACCCGCTGAGCGAGGCGTGGGTCGAGTCGGCGGTGGCCTCGGGCCTGAAGGCGACCGACGACTTCAACGGCGAGTCGCAGGAGGGCGCGGGGCTCTATCAGGTCACGTGCCGCAAGGGCCGGCGCTGGTCCGTGGTCGACGCCTATCTGCGCCCGGCGCTCATTCGCCCGAACCTCACCGTGCTGACCGGGGCGCTGGTCACGCGGATCGTGATCGAGGGCGGGCGGGCCACCGGCGTCGCGTACCGCGTGGCCGGCGGCGAGCAGATCGCCCGCGCCGAGCGCGAGGTCGTGCTGTCCGGCGGCGCGGTCAACAGCCCGCAGGTCCTCATGCTCTCCGGCATCGGCCCGGCGGCCCACCTGCGCGAGCACGGCATCGACGTCGTCGCCGACCTGCCCGGTGTCGGCGCCAACCTCCACGACCACCCGGCGCTGCCGCTCGTCTGGGCGACCAGGGACTCGACCGACCTCGCGGAGGCGTCGACGCTCGGCAACCTCCTGCGCTGGAAGGCGACCGGCAAGGGGCCGCTCGCCTCGAACGTCGGTGAGGCGGGGGCGTTCTTCGCCACCCGTGACGGGCTCGCGGCACCCGATCTCCAGGCGCACGTCGCGCCGAGCGCGTTCTACGACAACGGCATGCACGAGCCTCAGGTCCGGTCGATGACGATCGCGCCGACGCTGGTCAGCGTCGCGAGCCGCGGGTCGCTCCGGCTGCGGTCGGCGGACCCGACCTGGCACCCGGAGATCGACGCCGCCTACTACGACGACCAGTCCGACCTCGATGCGATGGTCGCCGGGACGCAGCGGCTCCTCGAGACCGTGGCGTCGGGGCCGCTCGCGCGCTTCCTCAAGGATCTGTGGCTGCCCTCGGCGCGGCGCGCGGTGCCGACCGAGGCCGAGCTCGTCGCGCACGCCCGGGCGCAGACCCAGACGCTGTTCCATCCCGTCGGCACCTGCGCCATGGGCGACGGGGAGGCCGCGGTCGTCGATCCGGAGCTGCGGGTGCGGGGAGTCGTGGGACTGCGGGTGGTGGATGCGTCGGTCATGCCGGTCGTGCCGCGCGGCAACACCAACGCGCCGACGATCATGGTCGGCGAGAAGGCTGCTGACCTGCTGCGGGGGCGCGTCCTGCCGCCGGCGCGGGTGGGCGGCGCGCGCGTCGGTGCGTGAGTGGTCACCCGCGCCGGCGCGGTGACCACGGAGTCACCAACGCGTGCGGGGTCAGGCGAAGAAGTCCGCGAGGATGGGCGCGAGGACCGTCGGATCGACGTCGTGGGTCTGGTCCGGGAGCGACTGGTACGCGGCGGCGCTCACGAGGCACGCCACGATCCGTGACGGACGGCGCAGCAGCTCCGGGCTCGCGGCGCCGTCGAGGACGAGCGTCGGGACGTCGACGTGCTCGAACCGGCGGCGTGGCACGATCCCGTCGTCGAGCAGCGCGAGGTCGTACGCGAGGGTCGGCGCCAGCGCCTCGTACTCCCGCCACACGGGGGTGTGCCGGACAAGCGTCACCATCTCCTGAGGCATGCCGGTCGTCGCCATCAGCCGCGCGACCGCGTCGCCGTACCGCGCGGACCCGCGCGCGTCGTCGGCCAGGATCGCCTCGAGCTCGTTGCGCATGCGGCGGACGTCGGCAGGGCCGGTGACCTCGCCGGTGTACGGGGGCTCGTAGACGGCCAGGCGTCGTACGGGGAGGCCTGCGGCGACCGCTTCCAGCGCGAGCGCGGCACCGGACGACATCCCGAAGAGGCAGGCGCCCGGGCCCGCGTGGGCGATCACGGCCGTCAGGTCGTCGACCTCGCGGGCCGGTGTGTACGGGGGAGTGTCGCCGCTGGTCCCGCGTCCGCGGCGGTCGTAGTCGTACACGGTGAACCGTGTCGCGAGCGCGGCGGCGAGCGGCCGGCCAGGATCAGTGCGGCTTGATGTGAGGGCGCCGTCGACCAGCACCACGGGAGGCCCGCTTCCGCGCCGGGTGACCCCGATCGCAGTCCCGTCGGCGGACATGACGCGGGTGCGCGTCGTCGGAGGGGCGCTCATGCCCGTACGACCTGCGGTGCCCGCCGAACTCATCGCGGGCGCCGGACGCGCGTCACGAATCGATGACGAATGCCGGCGCCCCTGTCGGCAGGAACGCGTCGTGTGGCTCGATACGACCAGACGTTTCGCGGCCAGTGGCCCCTGTGGACGGAGTTGGCGATGAGTCGCAACAGATCGCTCGTCGTGGCGATCGCGTGGGCGGCCGTGATCTGGCTCGTCCGCGAGCACCTGCCGGGTGATGTCTGGATCTTCTTCTTCGTGCTGGCCGTGGTTTGGATCTCCCGCGCAGGAGAACGGGTCCTGAGTGGCCTTGTTGGGGCGCAGCGTGCGGGTCCCGTCACCGTGTACGTGCACGGCTGGGGTGAGCGACCAGAGGAGGTCGTGCAGGCGGCGCGGCGCCTCGGCTGCGAACTCCATCCGAGGGTTCTCGAGCGCAAGGGGCCCACGGAGGTTGCGGTGGCGATCCGCGTCTCCGAGGGCACCGCCGCGGCCCTCGCTGAGAGTCTGCGGACGCTTGGCGCGGACGTTTTGGTCTGCTGGCGCGGCCGCGATGATCCGCCATCGCCTGACTTCGTGGCCGGGAAGCGCGGGGAGGAGACGTGACGAGTATTCGGCAACTTGTTGTGGTGACGGGCTGCGACATCGGCGGTGCCGTATGTGTGAACGTGCTTCTTTGGCTCGTGTTCGGGGCCACGTGTGGATACGGTGATTTCTCCCAGGCGTCCCTGGCGACGAACCGGATCGGGCGAAGAAGATGAGACGGTGATACTCCTTTGACCGCGACGCGTTGGAGGGCCTTGCACCTGGCTTTGGGCGTGGCGCTTCTTGTGCCTCACCTCCATCGCTTTTCTCGCCGGCCCGGCGCCTCTGCTCGCTGCGCTGCCTCTGCTCGTGCTGCTCTCGATCGCGCTTCAGTCTCGGCATCGGCATCGGCGAAGGACCGGCGGGCGGGTCGACACCGTCGCCGACCGTCGTTCCTGCCTGATCGGTCTGCTCCCCTTCCTCCTGACGGCGCCCGTGTGCTTCGTCGGATGGGCGGTGACGGGCGTGTCGACGTACGCCCGCTGCGGAGCTGTCAGCGCGATCGTGTTCGTGGTGCCGGCTCTCATCGGAGCCGCCATGGCGATGCGGTCGCCGCTGCTCCGAGAGGAGCATGAATGAGCATCGGGCGACTGTTGTTGACGGGTGTGTGCTGCGTGGTCGGCGCCCTCGGCGCAAATCTGCTTCTGTGGGCCGCGTTCGGGTTCCCCGCTTCGCTCGACGAGGCTCTTTGGATGGGCAGCTTCATTGCCGCCTTCCTCGTGGGAGCACTCGTCAGAACGTACTTTCAGGAGCGGCATCGCCTCGGGAGCGGTCGTTGAGGCGATGCGGAGCCACCGGCATCGTGGCGATGTGATTCGCCATTCACTTCCTGCCCTGTTGTCCAGGGGCTGCCGCGCAGTACGCTTCGGGTCAACAAGCCTGTGCCGTATGTCACACCCGGAGGACCTGATGGCGACCACCAGCCCGACGCCGAAGCGCACCCGAGCCCGCAAGAGCGCGGAGGAGGCGACGGACGAACAGGTCGCGGCGTCGACGCCGACCTTCGACTCGCTCAGCCCGATCACCGGTGACGTCGTCGGCACCTACCCGGCGATGTCGCGCGAGGAGGTCGACGCGGTGGTCGAGCGGGCCCGTCCTGCGGCGCAGTGGTGGGGCTCGCTCGAGTTCGCCGACCGCAAGGAGATCCTCAACCGCTGGAAGGGCGTGATCACTCGCCGCATCCACCAGCTCGCCGACGTCGTCCACGCCGAGACGGGCAAGCCGCACAGCGACGCCGTCCTCGAGATCGCCCTCGCGATCGACCACCTGGGGTGGGCTGCGGGTCACGCCAAGAAGCTGCTGGGCCGCCGTACGGTCAACCCCGGCCTGCTCATGGTGAACCAGAAGGCGACCATCGAGTACAAGCCGCTCGGCGTCGTTGGGGTCATCGGCCCTTGGAACTACCCGGTCTTCACACCGATGGGCTCCATCGTGTACGCGTTGGCGGCGGGCAACGCGGTCGTCTTCAAGCCCAGCGAGTACACGCCGGGCGTCGGCCAATGGCTCGTCGACTCCTTCGCGGAGGTCGCGGGCGACCACCCGGTGCTCCAGCTCGTCACCGGCCTCGGTGAGACCGGTGCCGCGCTCGCGTCGTCGAAGGTCGACAAGGTGGCCTTCACCGGATCGCCGGGCACAGGGCGCAAGGTCATGGAGGCCGCGGCCAAGAATCTCACGCCTGTGGTCATCGAGGCCGGCGGCAAGGACGCGATGATCGTGGACGAGGACGCCGACCTCGCTGAGGCCGCCGATGCCGCACTGTGGGCCGGCATGTCCAACGCGGGTCAGACCTGCATCGGCATGGAGCGTGTTTACGTCCACCAGAAGGTGTTCGACGCCTTCGTGGCCGAGCTGACCGCCCAGGCGTCAACCGTACGGGCAGGCAGTGACCCCGAGGCGAAGTTCGGCCCGATCACGATGCCCGCCCAGCTCCCGATCATCAAGCGCCACATCGACGACGCGCTCGCGCGCGGCGGCCGGGCCGTGGTCGGCGGCGCGGACGCGGTGGGGGAGCGGTACGTGCAGCCGACCGTGCTCGTCGACGTCCCCGAGGACTCGGTCGCCGTGACCGAGGAGACCTTCGGCCCGACGCTCGTCGTCAACAGCGTCCCGTCGATGGAGGACGCGATCCGCCGTACCAACGCCACCTCGTACGGTCTGGGCGGCGCCGTCTTCGGCAAGAAGCGTGCCGCCGAGATCGCGCACCGCATCCGCTCGGGGATGACCTCGGTCAACTCGGTCACGTCGTTCGCGGGTGTGCCGTCGCTGCCGTTCGGCGGGGTCGGCGAGTCGGGCTTCGGGCGCATCCACGGCGAGGACGGGCTCAAGGAGTTCACGTACTCGCATGCGGTGACCGTGCCGCGGTTCAAGCCGGCGATGGTGCTCACGACCTTCAAGCGCACCGCGGCGCAGGACAAGAAGCTCACGAGCCTGCTGACCATGCTGCACGGCGGCAAGCAGCTCAAGGACTGAGCGCCGCACTTTCCGTTGGGGCCCACGGAGAGTGCGGGCCCCACCGCAACATTCCGGTGGGGCGGCGACTTTGCGTGGGGCCCAACGGAAAGTGGGAGGGCGCGGTCAGCCGGTGGGCAGCTGCTGGGCCTGGATCGCGGTGATCGCCACGGTGTTGACGATGTCGCGCACCGTGGCGCCGCGCGAGAGGTCGTTGACCGGCTTGCGCAGGCCCTGCAGCACCGGCCCGACCGCGACCGCACGGGCCGAGCGCTGGACCGCCTTGTAGGTGTTGTTGCCCGTGTTCAGATCAGGGAACACGAACACCGTCGCGCGCCCCGCGACCTCCGACTCGGGCAGTTTCGTGCGCGCGACGGCGAGGTCGATCGCGGCGTCGTACTGGATCGGCCCTTCGATCATCAGCTCGGGCGCCCGCTCCTGGGCGAGACCGGTCGCGTTGAGGACCTTCTCGACGTCGGCGCCGCTGCCGGAGCTGCCGGTTGAGTACGACAGCATCGCGACCCGCGGCTCGATGCCGAACGCCGACGCCGTATGCGCCGACGAGATCGCGATGTCGGCGAGCTGGGTCGCGTCGGGGTCGACGACGACGGCGCAGTCGCCATAGACCAGCACCTGGTTCTCGAGGCACATGAAGAACACCGACGACACCGTCGAGACTCCCGGCACCGTCTTCACGACCTCGAGCGCGGGGCGGATCGTGTGCGCGGTGGTGTGGACCGCCCCCGACACCATGCCGTCGGCGTACCCGAGCTCGACCATCATCGTGCCGAAGTACGACACGTCGGTGACCGTCGTCCGCGCGTCCTCGAGGTCGACGCCGCGGTGCTTGCGGCGTCGGTAGTACTCCTGCGCGAAGTGCTCGCGGTCGTCCGACGTCCGCGGGTCCACGATCCGGGCGGCGGACAGGTCGACACCGAGGCTCGCGGCGCGTCCGGTCACCGCGATCGGGTCACCGAGCAGCGTCAGCTCAGCGACGCCGCGACGCAGCAGGATGTCCGCGGCCCGCAAGATGCGCTCGTCCTCGCCCTCAGGCAGCACGATGTGGCGCCGGTCTGCGGTCGCCCGGTCCAGGATTGTGTGCTCGAACATCAGGGGCGTGACGACCGTCGTCCGGGACACCTCCAGCCGGTCGAGGAGCGCGTCGCCGTCGACGTGCTCGGCGAACACCGCGAGCGCGGTCGCGATCTTGCGCGGCGACTCCCGGGTCAGCAGCCCGCGCCGCCCCGTCAGTGCCTGAGACGTCGCGTGCGTGCCGAGGTCGGTGGCGACGATCGGCATCGTGGAGCCGACTCCGCGCAGGAGCCGCTCGACCTGCTCAGGCAGCGCGATGCCGCCGTTGAGCACGACGCCGGCGATCTGGGGGAACTCGGTCGACGCATGCGCCGACAGCACGCCGAGCACGATCTCGGGGCGGTCTCCCGGCACGATCACGACGGCGCTCTCGAAGAGCCGGTCGAGCACGTTCGGCAGGGTCATCGCGGCCACGACGAAGCCGCTGGCCTCGCGTCCGAGCAGCCGCTCGTCGCCCCGTACGAGCGTGCCGTCGCACGCGGCCATGAGGTCGGCGACCGTCGGTGCGGACAGCACGGGCTCGTCCGGAACGGAGTACACGAGCACGTCGCGATCGACGAGCGTCGCCGGGTCGGCGGCGACCTCGGGGTCGGTCACGCGGTTGATGACGACGGCGAAGAGCTCGGCGTGGTTCGCCTCAAGCTCGGCCACTGCGACGTCGGAGATGCCCGCGACCTCGGCGCGCGTACGGTCGGCGCCGTTGAGCACGAGCAGCACCGGCGACGCGAGGTTGGCCGCGACCCGTGCGTTGTACGCGAACTCGGTGGGCGCGGCCACGTCCGTGTAGTCCGTGCCGACCACCACGACCACGTCGCACGCCGCGGCGACCGCCGCGTGGCGGTCGATGATCTGCTCCATCGCCGCGACGGGATCGGCGTGGATCTCCTCGTACGTCGTGCCGACGGCCTCCTCGTACGAGGTCGTCACCGCGTCGTGCGCCACCAGCATGTCGAGGACGTAGTCCCTGCCGCCTGTGGCCGCGACGTCTCCGCGCACGATCGGACGGAAGACACCCACGCGGCGTACCCGCCGTGACAGCTGTTCGACGACGCCGAGCGCCACGGTGGACTTGCCGGTGAACCCCTCGACGGACGCGATGTAGACGCTGCTTCCCACCCGCCCGAGCCTAGGGCGGTGCGGTGCGGCGTGCCCGTCCGGTCCCGCGACCACCCCTGCGGAGGTGAGCCAGGTCCCACCGCGGCGACGCGCGTGGGACCTGATTCACCGCTCCGGGTGGGAGCGGGATTCGAGCGTGAGCAGCATCGTGATGTCGTCTCGGTCGTCACCATGGCCGACGCGGATCGCCCCCGGAACGCGGCCGACCTCCTTGTAGCCGCAGCGCGCGTAGAAGTGCTCGAGCCCGAGCCCGCCACGGCAGCTGAGGCGTACGGCCTCGATGCCGGGCATGCTGCGCGCCAGCGAGCCGAGCGCGAGCATCAGCGCGAAACCGGCGCCGCGCCCCTGGGCCGTGGGGTGGACCATGATGGTCGTCGCCCAGACCCAGTGCTGCATCAGGCGGTGGGAGTTCGACTCCAGGAACCCGGCGGCCCGCACCTGGTCGCCGTCGAGGCCGACAACCATCCGGATGCGGCCGTCGGCGACCGCCGCCAGCTGCTCGTCGAGGATCGGCTCGACGTCGAGCGGGGAGACCGGCGGGACGAACCCGATCGCACCACCGGCGTTCGAGGCGTCGGTCCAGGTCTTGAGCAGACCCGCCCGTACCGGTCGCGTGACGGTCGGATCGGCGACGAAGAAGAGAGCCACGGAGACACGGTACGAGGTGCCGTCCGGCGTCAGACGCCTGTGTCCGTCTGGGGGCCCACATCCGTGATCTGCACGACTGCCTCGCCCGCTTCGTCGGACGCGTCGAGGTGCACTGTGGCGAAGATGGCCCAGTCGCGGTCGCCCTCGGGGTCGTCGAGGATCTGGCGCACGTGCCAGACGCGGGGGGTCTCGACAGGCTCGACCAGCGAGGGGTCGGTGTCGACCGGCGAGGGGTCGGTGTCGACCGGCGAGGGGTCGGTGTCGACCAGCGAGGGGTCGGTGTCGACGACGAGCATCGCGGGGCCGCGCGCGTCGGGGCCGGTGCCGAGCGTGTCGTACTCGGCGAAGTAGTCCTGGATCGCCTCCTGCCACACGTCGGCGTTCCACCCGGCGGCACCGTCCATCGCGCCGAGGTCGATCCAGCGACGCAGCGCCATCAGCTCGACCCGGCGGAACAGTGCGTTGCGGACCAGCACCCGGAACGCCCGCTCGTTGGCCGTGACCGGAGGCGGGCCGGCGTCGAGGGCTTCGTGCTGGGCGATCACCACGTCGACCGAGCCGCCCTCGCCCGACGCGAGCGCCTCCCACTCGTCGAGGAGGCTCGAGTCGGTCTGGCGGACGACCTCGCCGAGCCAGTACGTGATGTCGTCGATCTCGTCGGTCACATAGCTGTCGGGGACCGTGTGGCGCAGCGTCCGGTAGATGTCCGACAGGTAGCGCAGCACGAGCCCCTCGGAGCGCGCGAGCTGGTACATGCTCACGTACTCGGCGAACGTCATCGACCGCTCCCACATCTCGCGGGCGACGGACTTCGGCTTGAGCTCGTAGTCGGAGACCCAGGGGTGTCCGGTGCGGTAGGCCTCGTACGCGACTTCCAACTCGTCGCGCAGCGGCTGGGGGTGCTCGACCTCCTCGAGGAGCTCCATGCGCTCCTCGTACTCCAGCCCCTCGGCCTTCATCTCGGCCACGGCCTCGCCCTTGGCACGGTTGCGCTGGGCGCTGATGATCGGGCGCGGGTCCTCCAGGATCGCCTCGAAGACCGAGACGACCTCGAGCGCGTACGTCGGTGACTCGGGGTCGAGGATCTCGAGCGCGGCGACGGCGAACGGGGCGAGCGGCTGGTTGAGCGCGAAGTCCGCCTGTAGGTCGACCGTCAGCCGTACGGTGCGGCCCTCGGCGTCGGGCTCGGCCAGCTCCTCAACGACACCGCCCTCGATCAGCGTCTCGAAGATCGACTCCGCCTCGGCGAGCATCCGCTCCTGGTCTGCCTCGCTCGCGTGGCTGTCCATGACCAGCGACTTCACGGCGGCGCGGGCGTCGCCGGGACGCGCGACGAGGTTCAGCACCATCGCGTGCGTCATCCGCATCCGCGACGCGAGCGGCTCCGGCTGGCCGGTGGAGAGCTTGTCGAACGTCCGGTCGGACCAGTTGACGAAGCCCTCGGGCGGCTTCTTGCGCTGGATCCGACGCAGCTTCTTGACGTCGTCGCCTGCCTTGCGGACCATCTTGGCGTTCTCGACCTCGTGCTCGGGTGCCTGGACGACGACACGGCCGATCGTGTCGTACCCGGCGCGGCCGGCCCGCCCCGCGATCTGCTGGAACTCGCGCACGTGCAGGTGCCGCTGGCGGATGCCGTCGTACTTCGACAGCCCCGAGAACAAGACCGTACGGATCGGCACGTTGATGCCGACGCCGAGCGTGTCCGTGCCGCAGACGACCTTGAGCAGGCCCTTCTGGGTGAGCCGCTCGACGAGGCGCCGGTAGCGCGGAAGCATCCCTGCGTGGTGCACGCCGATGCCCATCCGGACCAGTCGCGACAACGTCTTGCCGAACCCCGTCTGGAACCGGAAGTCACCGAGCGCGGCGGCGATCGTGTCCTTCTCCGCACGGGTCGTCACATTGATGCTCGACAGCGCCTGTGCGCGCTCGATGGCCGAGGCCTGCGTGAAGTGCACGATGTAGATCGGCGACTGCCCGGTCGCGAGCAGCTCCTCGACCGTCTCATGCACGGGGGAGGTGACGTACTCGTGGACGAGCGGGACCGGCCGCTCGGTGCCGGCGACGAGGGTCGTCTCTCGGCCCGTACGGCGGGTGAGGTCCTCTTCGAAGCGGGCGGTGTCTCCCAGCGTGGCCGACATCAGGAGGAACTGCGCATGGGGCAGCTCGAGCAGCGGGACCTCCCACGCCCAGCCACGGTCCGGCTCGGAGTAGAAGTGGAACTCGTCCATCACGACGAGCCCGACCTCGGCCGCCGCGCCCTCGCGCAGCGCCTTGTTGGCCAGGATCTCTGCGGTCGCCGCGATGATCGGCGCGTCGGCGTTGACCGAGGCGTCGCCGGTCATCATCCCGACGTTGTCGGCGCCGAACATCTCGACCAGCGCGAAGAACTTCTCCGACACCAGCGCCTTGATCGGGGCGGTGTAGAAGCTGCGCTTGCCCTTCGCCATCGCGGCAAACTGCGCGCCGGCGGCGACGAGGCTCTTGCCGGACCCGGTGGGCGTCGCGAGGATGACGTTCGAGCCGGACACGATCTCGATGAGCGCGTCCTCCTGGGCGGGGTAGAGGGTCAGGCCCTCACCCTCGGCCCACGTGCTGAACGCGTCGAAGACGACGTCGGCGTCGTCGGACTCCTCGGCGGCGGGGAGGTGGTCGACGAGGCGCATGATATGACCATCATCGCATCCGGAAACCACCGTCGAACGCCACCTCCACGGTCCGCGGGCGGGCCGGTGCGAGAATCGAGCACATGGTCAGCGAACCCGTGTACCACCGCTACGTCGCGCTCGGCGACTCGTTCACCGAAGGAGTCGGGGACCCCGACAAGCGCCGCCCCAACGGGCTGCGTGGTTGGGCCGACCGGGTGGCCGAGGTGCTGGCGACCAAGTCCGACGACTTCGGGTACGCCAACCTCGCCGTACGAGGTCGCCTGCTCAAGCCCGTGATCGCCGAGCAGCTCGAGGCGGCGCTCAAGCTGTCGCCGGACCTCGTGACGATCTATGCCGGCGGCAACGACATCCTGCGCCCGAAGGTCGACCTCGACCTCCTCGGTGAGCTGTACGACGCGGCCATCGGGCGGCTCGCCGTCTGCGGGGGGCGCGTGGTGATGTTCACCGGGTACGACCTGGGCTACGCGCCGGTGTTCGGCAAGCTTCGGGGCCGCGTCGCGATCTACAACGAGATCGTCCGCGAGATCGCCGACAGGCACGGCGCGACGCTGGTGGACTTCTGGCGGTTCCGCGAGTACCGCGACGACCGCTACTGGGACACCGACCGTCTCCACCTGTCGAGCTACGGCCACAAGCAGATGGCGTTCCACGTGCTCGACACGCTCGGGGTCAGCCACGAGCTCAAAAAGCCCCGTCTGCCGAAGGCGGCGCCGCCCACCAAGAAGCAGCGGCGCGACGCCGACCTCCAGTGGGCCAAGGAGTTCGCGGTGCCGTGGGTCCAGCGGCGGATCAACGGGACGTCCTCGGGCGACACGGTCAAGCCGAAGCGCCCCACGCTCGAGCGGATCTGACCGCCGCGAGGCACCGCGCTGAGGGGTTGCGGGCCTCCGTGACCCCTGCCACGGTCGGATGATGAGCCCCCGCATCCTCACCGTCGCCGCCGCACTCACCCTCGTCGCGCTCGTCGGGACGCCTCCCGCCCAGGCCCACCGGCCCGCTCCGGAGCCACCGCCCCCCGTACCGACCCCCACCTCGTACGGCACGGGCGGCGCGGTCTCGTCGGTCGACGCCACCGCGAGCCGGGTCGGACGTGACGTGCTGGCCCGTGGGGGCAACGCCGCGGACGCCGCGGTCGCGATGGCGGCCACGCTCGGCGTCACCGAGCCGTACAGCGCGGGGATCGGGGGCGGCGGCTACTTCGTCTTCTACGACGCGAAGAAGCGCAAGGTCTCCACGATCGACGGACGCGAGACCGCGCCGGCCGGCATCTCGCCCGAAGATGCGTTCCTCGACCCCGCGACCGGGCAGCCGTACCGGTTCACCCCGGAGCTCGTCTCGTCCGGCGTCGCGGTCGGCGTGCCGGGCACGGTCGCGACGTGGGACGCGGCGCTGGCGCGCTTCGGCACCCGCAGCCTCGCCCGAGCCCTCGCACCGGCGACGGAGGTCGCGGCAAAGGGCTTCCCGGTCGACCAGACGTTCCGCAGCCAGACGCTCGACAACAAGGCGCGGTTCGCTGCTTTCCCGGACACCGCCGCTCTGTTCCTGCCCGGTGGCGACGCCCCGCAGGTCGGCACGACGTTCCGCAACCCCGACCTCGCCCGCACGTACGCCGCGATCGCGAAGCGCGGGCCGAAGGCCTTCTACGGCGGCGCGCTCGCCGAGGAGATCGCCAAGACCGTCCAGGCGCCGCCGAAGGACCCGGCCTCCGCGCTGCCCGCACCGGCGGGCTCGATGACGACCGAGGACCTCGCCGCGTACCGCGTCCGTCACCAGGCGCCGAGCAAGGTGAGCTATCGCGGGCATGACGTCTATTCGATGGCGCCGTCGAGCTCGGGCGGGACGACGGTCGGCGAGGCGCTGAACATCCTCGAGAACTATCGCCTGGGCGGCGGCGCGGACACGGCACAGAGCCTGCACCTGTTCCTCGAGGCCAGCGCCCACGCGTTCGCCGACCGCAACGCGTACGTCGGCGACCCGGCTTTCGTGGACGTGCCGACGAAGACGCTGCTCAGCCAGCGGTTCGCCGACTCGCGCGCGTGCGTCATCGATCCGACGAAGGCCGCGATCCGGCCCGTGGCGCCCGGCGCGCTCAGCGGCACCGGCTGCGGCACGGCTGACCGTACGGAGAAGCCCGACACCGAGAACGTCTCGACGACCCACCTCTCGGTCGTCGACAAGTGGGGCAACGCCGTCGCCTACACGCTCACCATCGAGCAGACCGGTGGCTCGGGCATCACGGTGCCGGGACGCGGGTTCCTGCTGAACAACGAGCTGACCGACTTCACCGCGGTGTACGACGCGGCTGATCCCAACCGCATCCAGCCCGGCAAGCGCCCGCGCTCCTCGATGGCGCCGACGATCGTGCTCGACGACGGCAAGGTGAAGTACGTCCTCGGCTCGCCCGGCGGTGCCACGATCATCACGACCGTGCTGCAGATCCTCGTGAACCGCATCGACCTCGGCATGACGTTGCCGGAGGCGGTCGCGGCACCGCGCGCGTCGAGCCGCAACGCGGCCACGACACCAGCCGAGCCGGAGTTCATCGACGCGTACGGGGCGGCGCTCGCTCCGTACGGGCAGCGGCTCGTCCCGTCCGGCGACGCGTTCACGTCGGCCGCGCAGATCGGGGCGGCCGCGACGATCGAGGTCGGCAAGCGCGGTGCGATGACCGCAGCAGCCGAGCCCGTACGACGCGGCGGTGGCACGGGGCTCGTGGTGCGCCCGCAGCGCCGGTAGTCAGCGCCGCAGGAGCCGTCCCCGATTCGGGCGCTTCTCCACCTCATCGCGGTCGCGCAACGGTGGAAAACTGCCCGAATCGGGGACGGGGCCTACCGGCTCGCCGCGTAGGTCCGTACGGAGGACGCGGCCGCGCAGGGTGAGCCCGTCGTATGCCGACAGCTTGTTCTTGTGCGCGAGCGCATCGGCGCGGACCTCGTACGAGCCGCCGGGTGACCACCAGACGAGGTCCGCGTCGTTGCCGACCGCGATCGCGCCCTTGCCCTTGATGCCGGCGATCCGCGCCGGGCCCGCCGACATCCACGCGCTGACCTGCGCGAGGCCGATCCCGCGCCGCGACGCCGCGTCCGCGACGGCCGCGAACCCGACCTGCAGCCCCGCGATCCCGCCCCAGGCCTGCTGGAGGTCGCCGTCGCCGCGGGCCTTCTCGGCGAGCGTCGTGGGGGAGTGGTCCGAGACGATGCAGTCGATGATCCCGTCGACGAGGGCGTCCCAGAGCGCGTCCTGGTTGCCGCGGTCGCGGATCGGCGGGCAGCACTTGTACGCGGCGGCGCCGTCCGGCACGGATGCGGCGTCCAGCACGAGATAGTGCGGGCACGTCTCGACCGTCAACGGCAGGCCCTCGGCCCGCGCCTCCGCGATCAGGTCGAGCGCACGCGCCGACGACAGGTGGACGAGGTGGGTGCGCGTGCCGGTCTCGCGTACGGCGTCGACGACACTCGCGATCGCGGCGACCTCGGCGCCGTCAGGTCGCGAGGCGACGAAGTCCGCGTACGCCCTGCTTGGCCGCGCCGACGCCGACGCGATCACGCCCGGGTCCTCTGCGTGGACGAGCAGCAGCCCGCCGAAGCCGCCGATCTCGCGCATCGCCGCCTGGAGCTGGTCGCCGTCGAGCGGCGCGAACTCGGGGACCCCGGAGTCGACCAGGAAGCACTTGAACCCGTACACGCCCTCGTCCCATAGCGCCTCCAGCGACCCCAGGCTGTCGGGCACCGCGCCACCCCAGAAGCCGGTGTCGACCCGCAGCTGACCGGCCGCGCACTCCCGCTTGAGCGCGAGCGCCGCCGGGGTCGTCGTCGGCGGGATGCTGTTGAGCGGCATGTCCACGAGGGTCGTGACGCCTCCCCGCGCGGCGGCCTCGGTCGCGGTCGCGAAGCCCTCCCACGCCGTGCGCCCGGGCTCGTTGATGTGGACGTGGGTGTCGACGACGCCGGGGAGGAGGTACGCGCCGCCCCCGCCCCCACCGTCGGTCGAGCCACCCCCATCGCCGGTCGAGCCTGTCGAGACCCCCACCACCACCCCGTCCCGCACGGTGATCTGCGCGGGCTGCAGCACCCCGTCGACGAGCGCCCGCTCCGCTCGGACGACATGGATGGCCATGGCCTCAGCAGAACCCGGCGGCCGAGGCCCACACCGCACCCGCAGGCTCGGCGCCCTCGCGCAGCACGCTCGCCTCGATCAGCCCGTACGGCTGGTCGGCCGCAGAGAAGACCTCGCCGGGGTTGTCGAGGCCGAAGGGCGCCAGGTCGACGAGGAAGTGGTGCTTGTTGGGCATCGAGAAGCGGATCTCCACCGCTTCCGGCACGGCGTCGAGCACCGCGCTCCCCATCGCGTACGCGGTCTGCTGCAGGGAGAGGGAGTGCGTGTCGGCGAACGCCTCGAGCATCGCGGTCCGCGCGGCGGCGTACGCCTCGTCGTACGCGACCGCTCCGCCGTACCGCCATCGCGCGGTCACCGACGTCGAGAGGATCCGGTCGGTCGCCTCGGGCAGCGTCGTGAAGCGGTCGCGCGGGAAGCCGACGAACTCCGACCCCGTCGACGCGAGCACGACGAGGTCCTTCAACCCCGCCAGGACCGTCGTCGCGTCGCCGTCACGGACCACGGCGGCCGTACGGACCTCGCCGCCGTCGCGCGTGAAGGCGTGGTCGTGCCCGGTGTCGCCCACCGCGATCCGCGACCACGCGTACTGCTCGGCCGTCCACCGACCGCCCGTGACCCACGCGAACGACCCAGTGAAGTGGTCCGCGAGGCGCAGCAGGAACTCCTCGGGAGCCCCGATGCCGTCGCGGGCCAACGCATACACGGTGTTCTTCTGCGTGTCCGTCGCCACCACGTGCGCGTTGTCGCCCGCCACGTGTGCCGCCTCGAAGTCGCCGGTCAGCTGGCTGGTGACCGACAGGTCGGCGAGCGCGTGGCGCGGCGTCGCGCGGTCCACGCGCAGCACCCGGACCTCGGCCTTGCCGTACCGGTTGGCGCCGAGCGCGTACGGGGGAGGCGGGCCCATCTCAGCTCCCTCGGTAGGTGGAGTAGGCGAACGGGCTGAGCAGCAGCGGCACGTGGTGGTGCTCGGGGGAGTCGACGACGAACGTCACCTCGACGACGGGGAAGTACGCCGGACGGTCGTCGCGGGCGAAGTAGGCGCCGGTATCGAAGGTGAGGCGATAGGTGCCCGCCGCGAGGTGCTCCGGGCCGAGGTCGGTGAGGCGGCCGTCGTCGTCGGTGGTCCCGACGGCCATGATCTCGACGACGCGCTCGTCGACGAGGCTGAGCGTCACGGCGACCCCCGTGGCCGGGCGGCCGAGCGCGGTGTCGAGGACGTGGGTGGTGACGTGGCTGGTCATGAGCCATCCTCCCGCGCGGCGTCGGTGGTGAGGGTCGTCGTTGTCACGGCGTCGCGCAGGCGCAGCAGCGCGATCTCGCGGAGCTGTCCCTTCACGACCTCGCGCTCGGTGGCGTCGTCGTTGCTGAGCCGCCCCTCGAGCAGCGCGAGGACCTCGTCGGCGTCGCGGCCGGCCGCCCGTACGAGGAACACGCGGTCGAACTGTTCCTCGTACGCCGCATTCGCCTCGCGCAGCCGAGCGGCGACGTCGCCGCCCGCCCGGACCCCGGACTGCTCGTGCGCCGACATCGCCGCCTCGGCCGCGGGACGACGGGAGCGTTCTCCGATGCGCGGGTGCTGGGCGAGCGCGTGCGTCACCTCGTCGTCCGTCCACGTGGCGGCAAGCGAGTCGGCGTACGAGAGCAGCGCGTCGACCGACTCGTACGGGCGATCGTCGACGAGCGCGTCGACCCACCGGGGGACGTCGGCGCAGGACGTCAGCGACGCGGCGAGGATGTCGCGCGGAGCGTCGTTGAGAGCGACGAGGTCCATGCCCACGAGCATGGCCCTCTCGTGCCGTGGCGCATCCCGTGTTGGACTCGCTCGACGGTGATAGCAAGTGCTATCGTCGTTTCGTGAGGTCATCGCTCGAGGAACGGTTCGCCCGGCTGATCGAGGCCGGCGCGCGTGCTGACCTGCTTCGGGACACGGCCCACGCGCTGCTCATCGATGCCGTGCACGACGCGGTCGAGGCCGGCGCCTCACAGCGGCAGATCGCCGAGCGGCTAGGGCGCTCACAGCCAGAGGTTTCACGCCTGGCGAAGCTTGCACGAGAGGAGTTCCGTGGAACGACGCGGCTCGGCCGGCTCGTGCGCGAGCACCGCACGGCGATCCGCCGTGCAGTCCGGGAGGCGGGTGCGAGCAACGCACGAGTCTTCGGATCGGTGGCACGCGGCGAGGACGACGAGCAGAGCGACGTGGACATCCTGGTCGACATCCCTGATGACTTCACACTGTTCGATCTCGGCGATCTGACGGTGCGTGTCGGAGACATTCTCGGGGTTCCTGTTGATGTGGTCCCCACTCGAGGTCTGAAGGGGAAGATTCGCTCGACCGCGTTGAATGAGGCGGCAACGCTGTGACTCGCGCGCCGTCGGAGCGGATCCGGAACGCGCTCTCGCATGTCGCGATCCTGCGTCAGCACCTTGAACGGGGCCCGATCGACGACCTCCTGATCTTCGATGCAGTGTGCCAGCGACTCGCTGCCAGCATCGAAGAAGTCATGGCGTTGCCGGAGGAGCTCGTGATTGCTGAGTTCGGCGCGCGGTGGCGCGGTATTCGCGCGACACGCAATGCGCTCGCGCACAACTACAGGTTTGTCGACCACCTCGCAGTCCGCCAGACGGTCAGTGACAACCTCGACGACTTCGAGCAGGGGCTCCGCCGTCTGCAGGTGACGATTGCGGCCGGGGGTGGATAGGGCGAAGCCCCTGTAGGGAGAGTCGGCTTCTCAGAACTCCGCCGCCACCGCCAGGACGGCGGCCTCGAACGCGTCGATCGCGAGCGCCACATCGTCCAGTCGCACCGCCTCGTCCGGGTGGTGCGAGATGCCGTCGCGACAGCGGACGAGCTGCATCGCCACCGGCGTCACCGCCGCCATCGCCATCGCGTCGTGCCCGGCGCCGCTGAACAGCACCGTCACCGACTCTTCGCCGGTCGTCGCGCGGATGCCTGCCGCGACGGCGTCCCGCAGTGCCGGATCCATCGCGACTGCCTGGGCGCGATGCGTCTCGACCGCCTCGAAGACCAGTCCCCGTTCGGTGCAGCGTTTCTCGACGGCGCTCGCGATCAGGTCCCAGGCCCGGTCGCGGTCGGCGTCGTGCTCGGCCCGCAGGTCGAGCGTGAGGTCGACGTGCCCGGGGACCACATTCGCCGCGCCCGGGTGCACCTCCAGCGCACCGACGGTGGCGACCACGCCCTCCGTACGGGCGATCCGCTCGACCTCGATCACGGCGTGGCTCGCGCCAACCAGGGCATCGCGGCGGCGCTCGTACGAGGTGCCGCCGGCGTGGCGCGCCTCGCCGACCACGCGCAGCGCGAAGCGCCGAGCGCCCGCGATCGCGCTGACGACGCCGAGCGGGCGGTCGGCGTCCTCCAGGGACGGGCCCTGCTCGATGTGCGACTCCAGATAGCCGACCAGCGACTCCGGCGGCCGGGCGGCCTCACCGACGCGCGCCGGGTCGAGCCCGAACTCCACGAACGCCTCGCGCAGCCTCACCCCACCGGCATCGACCTGCGCCCACCACGCCTCGTCCCAGGTCCCCGCGAGGCCGCGGCTCCCCGTCAGCGCGGCGCCGAAGCGGGTCCCTTCCTCGTCGGAGAAGCCGACGACCTCCAGCGCGAACGGCAGCGAGGCGACGCGTGCGTGCAGCCGCACGGCCACCGCGAGCGCAATGGCGACGCCGAGCGGCCCGTCGTACCGGCCTGCGTCGGGCACCGTGTCGAGGTGTGACCCGAGGAGGAGCGCGGGCAGGTCGGAGGTCAGCCCCTCCAACCGTCCGCACACGTTGCCGACGGCATCGACCCACGTCGCCATCTCCGTCTGCGCCATCCACGACGCGACGAGGGCGTTCGCTTCCGCATGCGAACGCGTCAGCGCGAACCGGTCGATCCGGCCCGACCGGGCACTCAGCGCGGCGAGAGCGTCGCAGCGTGCCAGTGCCGTACGGGCGTCGGCGAGCGCGGTCTCGGACGGCCTCACGTCGCGTACACCTCTCTGGCCGCGGCCACACCCGATCCCGGCGTCGGCGAGGTGCCCGCAGCTCGCAGCACCTGCTCGAGTGCCGCCAGCGTCGTGAGTACGGCGTCGTGGCGGGCGTTCCAGCCCATCGTGCCGATCCGCCAGACCTTGCCGTGGAGCGGTCCGAACGACGTCCCGATCTCGATGCCGAAGTCCTCGAGCATCGCCGTCCGCCCCGCGTCGCCGTCGACACCGTCGGGGATCTCGACCGCGACCACGTTGTGTATCTTGTGCCGCTCGTCCCCGAAGACCGCGAGCCCGAGCGCCTGCACGCCCGCCGTCATCGCCGAGCCGTGCAGCCGGTGACGCTCGACGGCCTCGGGCATCCCTTCCTCGACGAGCAGGCGGGCGCACTCGCGCGCCCCGTACAGCATCGTCGTCGCCTCGGTGTGGTGGTTGAGCCGCCGCGGACCCCAGTAGTCGAGGATCATCGCGAGGTCGAGGTAGTTCGAGCCGATCCGCGTCCCACGGTCCACGTCGCCGGCCTCGCGCAGTCCCGCCTCCACGTGCCGCCGCCCCTCGACGACCGCGACGGCGGCGTCCGACAGGGTGATCGGGGCGCTCCCCGACGGGCCGCCGAGGCACTTCTGCAGGCCTGCGGTCGCGACGTCGAGCTCCCACCCGTCCATCGCGAACTCGTTGCCCGCGAGCGACGCGGTCACGTCGACGTACGTCAGCACGCCGAGCTCGCGGCAGGTCGGCCCGAGCGAGGACAGCGGCTGGCACATCGAGGTCGACGTGTCTCCCTGGACGGTCGCCAGCACCTTCGGACGGATCCGGCGTACGGCGTCGACGAGCTCCTCCTCATCGAACACCGTGCCCCACGGCGTCTCGACCACGTGCACCTCGGCGCCGCACCGCTCGGCGATCTCGCGCAGGAGGTGGCCGAACCTCCCGAGGATCGGCACCAGCACCCGGTCGCCAGGCTCCAGCAGCGAGACCAGCGCCGCCTCGATCCCGGCCCGCGAGGTGCCGTCGACGAGCAGCGTCGCGGCATTCGTCGTACGGAAGACCTCGCGGTAGAGCGCCCTCGTCTCGTCCATGGTGGCGAGCATCCACGGGTCGTACTGGCCGACGAGCTGCGCCGACATCGCTCGCAGCACCCGCGGGTCGGCGTTGACCGGTCCCGCGCCCATCAGCAGCCGCGGCGGCGGGGAGATCGGTGCAGCGGGCACGGTTCCTCCTCGTCCGGGATCGGGCCGACGGCGGGCGCGGCGTGCGTCGCCTCCCGTCAACTCTGACATCGCCGCGCCGACTCGCCCTTCGGAACGGGTGTGTGTCCGGGTCGACACACCGGGCCTCGCCTGTGGACGACCGGCCCGGTAGTCAGGGGCGCGACCTAGTCTTGACAGGTGCTGACCCTCGCCGACCTCGCCGACCTGGCACTGCTGCGTCGGCACATGGACGAGGGCACCATCGACCGCGGCAAGGCGTACGCCCGCGGGGGATACGTGATCGATCTCGACGTCGCCCGCAACCGCGACGGCTACGTCCTGCAGAGCAGCGTGGCGGGCAGCGGCGTCGCGACCTACCAGACCGTCGTCTCCGCGCGGCGCGACCACGACACGCCGATCGAGCTCTACACGGCGTGCTCCTGCCCGGTCAGCCACTTCTGCAAGCACGCGGTCGCGACCGTGCTGGTGGCCCATGCACGCGAGGTCGCGCCGACGTCCGCCCCGGCAGCACCGGGGTCGAGCTGGGAGCGGATCCTTGACGAGCTCGTCGCCGACGTCGACGAGGGCCCGTCCTCGCCCGGGCCTGACGGCCGCCGTGCCAGCGGCGAGCTCGCGCTCCGTTTCGAGGTGGCCCCGCACCGCCACGACGAGCGACGGTTCGGCCGCGGCGCCCCGTCGTCCGCGCGCTCGCCCCTGCACCTGCGCCCGGTCACGCGCGGGCGACGCGGCGAGTGGATCAAGAAGGGCGTCGAGTGGCGCGACCTCGTCGTCGCCGACCCGCGCGACGGCCGGTACGTCCCCGAGCACGTCGACGTGCTCCGCGCCATCCACGGCACCCATCGAGCTCGGATGTCGTACGGGTTCGGGTCCGAGGACAACCTCCCGCTCGCCAAGCTGGGCGCCTCCCTGTGGCGGCTGCTGCGCGAGGCCCACGAGGTGGGGTTGCCGCTCGTCGCGTCAGGGTTCGCCGAGCTGCGTGTCGCGTCGCAGCCGGCGCGGCTGTCGATGGATGCCCGTGCCGACGGTGGTGGGGGAGCGGTCCTCCTCGCCGGTGCCGGGGTCGGCGGCTCGTGGGTCCCCGCGGAGGACGCGACGCTGCTCGGGTCGCCCGAGCACGGAGTCGCGCTGTGGGAGGGCGAAGGCGACGACGCCGTGGTCACGCTCGCCCCGCTCGACCGTGCGCCGACGGCCGCGGTGCGTGAGCTGTTCCTGACTGGCCGCACGGTCGCCGTGCCGCGTGAGGGCATGGCCGACCTCCTCCACACCTATCTCCCTCGCGTCCGCAGGCTCGTCGAGGTGACCTCGCGCGACGACTCCGTCCAGGTGCCCGAGCCACCCGCTCCCCACCTCGTCCTCGCGCTGACCTGGGTGGACGGCCACGAGGTGCGCCTGTCGTGGGCGTGGCACTACCGCTCCCTCGCGACGGGCCAGACCGTGCGCGTGTTCGCTCTCGACGAGGAGCCCGCCCCTTACGGCATGCGCGACGCCGACCTCGAGCGCATCTCCCTCGACCGCCTCGCGCTCGAGGACGACGCCGCCGTCCTGCTCCTCCGTACGACCACGGCGGGCCCCCGTCCGTACCCCGAGCTCGTCCTGCGCGAGATGGACGCGGTCCGCTTCGCCGAGGACGTCCTCCCCGGTCTCCGCGACCACCCCGCCTTCGAGGTCCACACCGACGGCCAGCCGCAGTTCCGCGAGGTCGTCGGCAAGCCCGAGATCCAGTTCACGTCGGCGCCCGCGCCCTCCGGCCGTACGGACTGGCTCGACCTCGAGGTCGTGGTCACGATCGGCGGCCGCCAGGTCGGGCTCGCGACGATCATCGAGGCGATCGCGACCGGCCAGGACAAGGTGCTGCTGCACAAGACCGAGCCCAAGGGCACCTACCTCTACGTGAGCGTCGACCATCCCGAGCTCGACGCGCTCGCGCGGATGCTCGCCGACGCCCGCGCCCTCGACGACCGACCCCGTGACGTCGCGACCATGAGCCTCGCCACGCAGGCCTTCGACCTCTGGGACGAGCTCGGTGAGCTCGGCGTCGTCGACGTCGAGGCGGCACGCTGGGTCGCGCTCGCCCGCACGCTCGTCGGCCAGGACGGCGTCCCGGACGTCGCGCCGCCGGTCGGTCTCAAGGCGACGCTGCGCCCCTACCAGCGCGAGGGCTTCTCGTGGCTCGCATTCCTCGCCGAGCACGGCCTCGGCGGCATCCTCGCCGACGACATGGGCCTCGGCAAGACGCTGCAGACCCTCGCGCTGATCGCCCACGCCCGTGAGCGCGAGCCCGACGCGCCGCCGTTCCTGGTGGTCGCGCCGACCAGCGTCGTCGGCACGTGGGCGAGCGAGGCCGCGACGTTCGCGCCCGACCTCGAGGTCCGTACGGTCACCGAGTCCGCCGCGCGGCGCTCCCAGCCGCTGAGCGACGTGGCGGCCGGAGCCGACCTCGTCGTCACGTCCTACACGCTGCTGCGGCTCGAGGCCGACGCGTACACCCGCCTCGCGTGGTCCGGCCGCATCCTCGACGAGGCGCAGGCGGTCAAGAACCACCGCGGCAAGACCTATCAGGCCGTACGCCGGGTCGAGGCGCCGTTCTCGCTGGCGATCACCGGCACACCGGTCGAGAACGACCTGATGGAGCTGTGGTCGCTCCTCTCGCTGACCGCGCCCGGGCTCTTCCCCTACCCGCTGCAGTTCGCCAAGACCGTCGCCCATCCGATCGAGAAGGGCGGCGACGCCGACCTGCTGGCGATGCTGCAGCGGCGGATCCGTCCGGTCCTCCTGCGCCGCACCAAGGACCTTGTCGCGTCCGACCTCCCGCCCAAGCAGGAGCAGGTTCTCGAGGTCGCCCTGTCGGCGCGCCACCGCAAGATCTACGACACCCACCTGCAGCGTGAGCGTCAGCGCATCCTCGGGCTTCTCGAGGAGGCCGGCGACGACGAGGTCGCACTGCGGCGTCACCGGATCACGATCTTCGCGGCCCTGACCCGCCTGCGGCAGCTCAGCCTCGACCCCGGCCTGGTCGACGCCGCGTACGACTCCGTCGGGTCCGCCAAGCTCGACCTGCTCGTCGAGCACGTGCGCGAGCTTGCCGCCGAGGGGCACCGGGCCCTGGTCTTCAGCCAGTTCACGTCGTTCCTGAGGCGTGTCCAGGATCGGCTGGAGCGTGAGGGCCTCACGACGTCCTACCTCGACGGCAGCACCCGTGACCGGGCTGCCGCCATCGACGGGTTCAAGGCCGGCGACCAGCCGGTGTTCCTCATCAGCCTCAAGGCGGGAGGCGTCGGTCTCACCCTCACCGAGGCCGACTACGTCTTCGTCCTCGATCCCTGGTGGAACCCCGCGGTCGAGGCGCAGGCCGTCGACCGCGCCCACCGGATCGGGCAGGAGTCGCCGGTCATGGTCTACCGGCTCGTCGCCACCGGCACGATCGAGGAGAAGGTCGTCGAGCTCAAGGCGCGCAAAGCCGAGCTCGTCGCGAGCGTCCTCGACGGTGGCGCGTCCTTCGGGGGCCTGACCGCCGACGACCTCGCCGGGCTCTTCGGCTAGGAGTCCTCGGTCCCTGCGAGGGCGTCGCGGACCGGGACGAGCTTGGCCTGCGACTCCGCGAGCTCGGCCTCCGGGTCGGAGTCGGCGACGATCCCGCACCCCGCGAACAGCCGGACCCGTGCTCCGTCGTACTCCGCCGAGCGCAGGGCGATGCCCCACTCGCCGTCACCGTCGGCATCGATCCATCCGACCGGTGCGGCGTAGCGGCCGCGGTCGAGCTTCTCGATCTCGTCGATGAGCGCGAGCGCGTCGGCGCGCGGGGTGCCGCCGACCGCCGCCGACGGGTGGAGGGCGGCCGCGAGGTCGAGCGCGGTCGCCGTCTCGCGCTCGGCGTCCACGACGCCCGCGACGTCGGTCGCCAGGTGCATGACGTTGGGGAGGTGGAGGACGAACGGTGCCTCGGGCACGTTCATCGACGAGCAGTACGGCTCGAGGGCGTCGGCGACCGAGCGCACCGCGTACTCGTGCTCCTCGAGGTCCTTGCTCGAGCGCGCCAGCGAGCCCGCGAGCGCGAGGTCACGGGAGTCGTCGCCGGTGCGCCGGATCGTGCCGGCCAGCACCCGCGAGGTGACGAGGCCGCGTTCGCGCCGTACGAGCATCTCCGGCGTGGCGCCGAAGAGGCGGTCGACGTGGAACGTCCAGCAGTTCGGGTACGACGCGGCGAGCCGTCGCAGCGGAGCGCGGACGTCTAGGGGAGCGGCGAGCTCGGCCACGAGGTCGCGTGCGAGGACCACCTTGTCGAGGTCGCCGGCCTCGATGCGGCGGACGGCCTCGGACACGATCGACTCCCACTGCGCGCCCGAGGTCGAGCCGTCGGCGAACGCGACGTCCTCGGGGGCGACGGGATCCTCGGTGGCCCGCAGCTGCGGAGCGGTCGCCAGCGCGGACTCGCGGATCGTCGTGACCCAGGCCGTGCCGCCACGGCGTCCGACGACGACGCTCGGCACCACGAGGACCGAGCTCCCGTCCGCGCGCCCGCGGGTGGCACCCGAGGCGTCGGCGAAGGCGAAGGACCCGAACGCCACGAGGCCGCTCCCGGCGACCTGGACCTTGTCGCGGACGACGGCGTGGGCGGAGATCTCGCGCCACCACGCGCTCGCGTCGGCGAAACGCTGCGCCCCGGTGGTCTCGACCCGGGCGGCCTCGCCCCACGCGACGAGCCCGTCGCCGTCGCGCACCCAGGCCAGCGCGCCGTCGGAGGGGAGCAGGTTCACGAGCGGGACGCCGTCCAGCGTGGAGGGGGCGAGCGGGACCGTCTGCGCCACGAGACGGAGCGGTCCCTGGAGGGGCACGACGGTGTCGGTCACGTCTGCCAGGGTACGACCCGTGGCATCGCGAGCGTCGCGGTGCGTGACACAGTTGGGCACGTGAGCCGAGCGAGCCTGGACAAGCAGCCCCACGAGGTCGCGTCGATGTTCGACGCCGTCGCACGTCGCTACGACCTGACCAACGACGTGTTGTCGCTGGGGCAGGACCGGGCGTGGCGCCGCCGCGTCCGCGCGCTCGTGGGCGCCCGTACGGGGGAGAAGGTGCTCGACCTCGCGGCAGGCACCGGCACCTCGTCGGTGCCGTTCGCCGACGACGGGGCGTACGTCGTCCCGTGCGACTTCAGCCTCGGGATGCTCCGCGAGGGCAAGCGTCACCACTCCGCCCTGCCGTTCACCGCGGGCGACGGGATGCGTCTGCCGTTCGCCGACGAGACGTTCGACGCCGTGACGATCTCGTTCGGTCTGCGCAACGTCCACGAGCCCGCGGTGGCCCTCGAGGAGATGCTGCGCGTGACCAGGCCGGGTGGGCGTCTGGTGGTCTGCGAGTTCAGCCACCCGACGTTCGCGCCGTTCCGCAAGGTCTACCTCGAGTACCTGATGCGCGCGCTCCCGCCGGCCGCCCGTGCGGTGTCGTCGAACCCCGACTCGTACGTCTATCTCGCCGAGTCGATCATGTCGTGGCCCGACCAGCTCGGGCTCGCCAAGGTCATCGCCGAGTCCGGGTGGGGGCCCGTGCGCTGGGAGAACCTCTCCGGCGGCATCGTCGCGCTCCACACCGCGACCAATGGCTGACCTCCGCGCCGCATGCCACCCTCCGACGTCGTACGGAGGGTGTTTCCGCGCCCCCGTACGCGTGCTGAATTACGCAATGTATTCCGCGCGAAATCGCAGGTCGGACGGCGTTCGCAGGGGAGTCCTGCGACCTTCACCACCCCCTGTCGTGAGTGTCCTGCGCCCGTGGCATAGTGACGGGAAACACAGGATCTCACCGACCGTGAGAGCCTGTGGACAGGCTCGTGAAGGTTTTCACGAAGGGAGGATGCGGTGACCGAGTACACCCCGATTCTGGTGCTCGCCGCCATCTCGGGAGCATTCGCGGTTTTCTCCGTGCTGATCGCTCCGATCACGGGGCCGAAGCGCTACAACCGCGCCAAGGTCGACTCGTACGAGTGCGGCATCGAGCCGTCGCCCCAGGCGGCGGGCGGTGGACGCGTCCCGGTGAAGTACTTCATCACCGCGATGCTCTTCATCGTCTTCGACGTGGAGATCATCTTCCTCTACCCCTTCGCGGTGGAGTTCGACCTTCTCGGCTGGTTCGGCATCGTCGAGATGCTGCTGTTCATCGCGACGGTCTTCGTCGCGTACGTCTACGTCTGGCGCCGCGGCGGACTGGAGTGGGACTGACATGGGTCTGGAGGAGAAGCTCCCGAGTGGAGTCCTGCTGACGACAGTCGAGGGACTCGCGGGCTACTTCCGCAAGGCGTCGTTCTGGCCGGCCACGTTCGGCCTCGCCTGCTGCGCGATCGAGATGATGGAGTTCGGCGCGCCGAAGTACGACTCGTCGCGCTTCGGCATGGAGGTCTTCCGCGCCTCGCCGCGCCAGGCCGACCTGATGATCGTCGCGGGCCGCGTCAGCCAGAAGATGGCGCCGGTCCTGCGGCAGATCTACGACCAGATGGCCGGCCCCAAGTACGTCCTCGCGATGGGCGTCTGCGCGAGCTCGGGCGGGATGTTCAACAACTACGCGATCGTCCAGGGCGTCGACCACGTCGTCCCGGTCGACATGTACCTGCCCGGTTGTCCGCCGCGCCCGGAGATGCTCATCGACGCGATCATGAAGCTCCACGACAAGATCCAGCACACCAAGCTCGGTGCGCACCGTGTGGCCGAGATCGCCTCCGACGAGAAGATCGCCCTCGAGGCAGTCCCGACGTCGGCGATGAAGGGGCTGCTGCGATGAGCGGGGTTTCGACAGGCTCAACCAGCGGGGGCGGCTCAACCAGCGGGGGCGGCGAGGAGGTCGTCCCGTCGCAGGCGCGGATCCTCGAGGTCGTCGAGGTCCGCGAGGGTATGTTCGGCGTCGACGGCACCGGCGACACGTCCGGCTACGGCGGTCTGCAGCGCCCCGTCGCGATGCCGGCGGCCTCGCGTCGTCCGTTCGGCGGCTGGTACGACGACCTCGCCGACCGGCTCGAGGCTCTCCTCGGCGAGACGATCGGTGAGGGTGCGATCGAGTCCGTGGTCGTCGACCGCGACGAGGTCACGCTGCACCTCCACCGCACGCGCGTCCGCGAGGTGTGCCAGCACCTGCGCGACGACGCCCTCCTGCGCTACGAGCTGTGCAGCGGCATCTCCGGCGTGCACTACCCGCATGAGATCGGCCGCGAGCTGCACGCCGTCTACCACCTGCTGTCGATGACCCACAACAGGCGCATCCGCCTGGAGGTCGCCGCCCCGGAGTCCGATCCGCACATCGAGTCCGTCGTCGCCGTCTACCCGACCGCCGACTGGCACGAGCGCGAGACCTACGACTTCTTCGGGATCATCTTCGACGGCCACCCGGCCCTGACCCGGATCCTCATGCCAGACGACTGGCCGGGGCACCCCCAGCGCAAGGACTACCCGCTCGGCGGAATCCCCGTCGAGTACAAGGGCGCAACCATCCCACCGCCGGACGAGCGGAGGTCGTACTCGTGAGCACCACAGACACCGGCGCCAGCGCCGACCCGTACGCACAGAGCCAGGACACGACGGCCGGCCCGGTCTTCACCGTCACCGGTCAGGACTGGGACGACGTGGTCGCGGGCGTCGACCCCGACGCGTCCGAGCGCATCGTCGTCAACATGGGCCCGCAGCACCCGTCGACGCACGGCGTGCTCCGGCTGATCCTCGAGATCGAGGGCGAGTCGGTGACCGAGGCCCGTTGCGGCATCGGCTACCTGCACACCGGCATCGAGAAGAACATGGAGTACCGCAGCTGGACGCAGGGCGTGACGTTCTGCACCCGCATGGACTACCTGTCGCCGATGTACAACGAGGCCGCCTTCGTCCTCGGGGTCGAGAAGCTCCTCGGCATCACCGACCAGGTCCCCGAGAAGGCCTCCGTCCTGCGCGTGATGATGATGGAGGTCAACCGGATCTCCTCGCACCTCGTCGCGCTCGCCACCGGTGGCATGGAGATCGGCGCCCTCACCGTGATGACGGTCGGCTTCCGTGAGCGCGAGCTGTGCCTCGACCTGTTCGAGCTGTTCTCGGGGCTGCGGATGAACTCGGCCTACCTCCGCCCCGGCGGCGTCTCGCAGGACGTCCCCGACGGCGGACTCGACGCAGTCGACCGGTTCGTGGCGCTCATGCGCAAGCGGCTCCCCGAGCTCGCCGCGCTGTGCAACCAGAACCCGATTTTCAAGGGCCGCCTCAAGGAGGTCGGCTACCTCGACCTCGCCGGCTGCCTCGCGCTCGGCGTCACCGGACCGGCGCTGCGCTCGACCGGCTACGACTGGGACCTGCGCAAGAAGCAGCCCTACAGCGGTTACGAGACGTACGACTTCGACGTCATCACCCGCGACGAGCCCGACGCGTACGGACGCTTCCGCATCCGCCTGGACGAGATGGACCAGTCGCTGCGCATCGTCGAGCAGTGCGTGGCGCGGCTCCGTACGCTCGAGGGCGCCCCGGTCATGGTCGCCGACAAGAAGATCGCCTGGCCCGCGCAGCTGTCGGTCGGCCCTGACGGTCAGGGCAACTCCCTGGAGCACATCCGCCACATCATGGGCGAGTCCATGGAGGCGCTGATCCACCACTTCAAGCTGGTCACAGAGGGCTTCCGCGTTCCGGCCGGGCAGGTCTACACGAGCGTCGAGTCCCCCCGCGGCGAGCTCGCGTGCCACCTCGTCTCCGACGGCGGGACACGGCCCTACCGGGCGCACTTCCGCGACCCGTCCTTCAGCAACCTGCAGGCGACCGCCGCGATGTCCGAGGGCGGCATGCTCGCGGACGTCATCGTCGCGATCGCCAGCCTCGACCCGGTGATGGGAGGCGTGGACCGATGAGCAGCCTGGACTCCGCCCACGTACGCGACGACCTGCAGGCGATCATCGCCCGCTACCCGCAGAAGCGTTCGGCCCTGCTGCCGATGCTGCACCTCACACAGTCGGTCGAGGGCCGGGTGACCCCGGAGGCGATCGAGCTCTGCGCTGAGCTGCTCGACATCTCGACCGCCGAGGTGAACGGGGTCGCGACCTTCTACACGATGTACAAGCGGCGCGAGGTCGGCGACTACCACGTCGGCGTCTGCACCAACACGCTGTGCGCGGTGATGGGCGGCGACGCGATCTTCTCCCGCCTGCGCGAGCACCTCGGTGTTGGCAACGACGAGCGCACGGCCGACGGCAAGGTGACGCTCGAGCACATCGAGTGCAACGCCGCCTGCGACTACGCGCCGGTGATGACGGTCAACTGGGAGTTCTTCGACAACCAGACGCCCGACTCCGCCGTCGAGCTCGTCGACGACCTGCGCGCCGGCACGCCCCGTACGGCGACCCGCGGCGCCCGCATCACGACGTGGCGCGAGGCCGAGCGGGTGCTCGCGGGCTTCCCCGACGGGCGTGCCGACGAGGGACCGTCCGCCGGTGACCCGTCGCTGGCCGGGCTGCGGCTGGCGCACGAGCGAGGGTGGGTCGCGCCGGGAGAGGACGGATCTCGACAGGCTCGACCGGCGGAGGATGCCGAGGCCGCCGTCGCGCAGGCCGACACCCGCCGGGCCGAGTCCGAGACGTTGGTCGACGACAGCACGACCCCGCCCGCGCAGCGCGAGGAAGCGGAGGACACCGAATGACCGTCGCACCTCTCACTCCCGTCCTCACCAAGGACTGGGACCACGAGCGCTCCTGGACTCTCGACTCGTACGGCGACTACGCCGGGCTGCGCGCGGCCCTGCGCATGGATCCCGACGAGGTGATCGCCCTCGTCAAGGACTCCGGCCTGCGCGGCCGCGGCGGGGCGGGCTTCCCCACCGGCATGAAGTGGGGCTTTATCCCGCAGGGGCCCGAGCCCGACGGCACCGTCAAGCCGCACTACCTCGTGGTCAACGCCGACGAGTCCGAGCCGGGCACGTGCAAGGACATCCCGCTGATGATGGCCACGCCGCACACCCTGATCGAGGGGGTGGCGATCACGTGCCATGCGATCCGCGCCAAGAACGCGTTCATCTACGTGCGCGGCGAGGTCCTGCACGTCATCCGCAGGCTGCAGGCCGCGGTCGCGGAGGCGTACGCGGCCGGGGTGCTCGGCAAGGACGTCTTCGGCTCGGGGATCGACATCGACGTGGTGGTCCACGCCGGCGCCGGGGCCTACATCTGCGGTGAGGAGACCGCGCTCCTCGACTCCCTCGAGGGGCGTCGCGGCCAACCGCGGCTGCGCCCGCCGTTCCCCGCCGTCGCAGGCCTGTACGCCGCGCCGACCGTGATCAACAACGTCGAATCGATCGCATCGGTGCCGTGCATCGTCGAGCGTGGTGCCGACTGGTTCGGGTCCATGGGCACCGAGAAGTCCAAGGGCATGACGATCTACTCGCTCTCGGGCCACGTGAAGAACCCCGGCCAGTACGAGGCGCCGCTCGGTATCACCCTGCGCGAGCTCCTCGACATGTCGGGCGGCATGCGTGAGGGATCCGAGCTGAAGTTCTGGACGCCGGGAGGCTCCTCGACCCCGCTGCTCACCGCCGCCCACCTCGACGTGCCCCTCGACTACGAGGGAGTCGCCGGAGCCGGGTCGATGCTGGGCACGAAGGCGCTGCAGCTGTTCGATCAGACGACCTCGGTGGTCCGCTGCGTGCTGCGGTGGACCGAGTTCTACAAGCACGAGTCCTGCGGCAAGTGCACGCCCTGCCGCGAAGGCACGTGGTGGCTGGTGCAGACCCTCGAGCGGCTCGAGGCCGGCAAGGGCACGGAGGGTGACATCGAGCTCCTCCTCGACCAGTGCGACAACATCCTCGGGCGGGCGTTCTGTGCGCTGGGAGACGGAGCGACCAGCCCGATCACCTCGGCCATCGAGCACTTCCGCGACGAGTTCGAGGCCGGGATGCACACGCCGGCATGGGACCTGTTCCCGTACGTGGCGTCCACCGCCTGGAAGGGAGTCTCGGCATGACCGTCACCCAGGACAACGACTCCGGAGCAGAGCTCGTCGACCAGAACCTCGTCTCGCTGACGATCGACGACGTCGAGGTGAGCGTCCCCGAGGGCACGCTCGTGATCCGTGCGGCCGAGCTGATCGGCGTCGAGATCCCGCGCTTCTGCGACCACCCGCTGCTGGCTCCGGTCGGCGCGTGCCGCCAGTGCCTGGTCGACGTCCCCGACGCCGGCAACGGGCGCGGCTTCCCCAAGCCGCAGGCGTCGTGCACGCTCCCGGTGTCGCCGGGCATGGTCGTCAAGACGCAGGTGACGTCGCCGGTGGCCGACAAGGCGCAGACCGGGATCATGGAGTTCCTCCTGATCAACCACCCGCTCGACTGCCCGATGTGCGACAAGGGCGGCGAGTGCCCCCTCCAGAACCAGGCGCTCAGCCACGGGCAGGGCGAGACGCGCTTCGAAGAGACCAAGCGCACCTATCCCAAGCCGCTGAGCATCTCGCAGCAGATCCTTCTCGACCGCGAGCGCTGCATCCTCTGCGCCCGCTGCACGCGCTTCTCCGAGCAGATCGCCGGTGACCCGTTCATCGCGATGGCCGAGCGCGGCGCGCTCCAGCAGGTCGCGATCTACGAGAACGAGCCCTTCTCGTCGTACTTCTCCGGCAACACGATCCAGATCTGTCCGGTCGGTGCGCTGACGAGCACCGCCTACCGGTTCCGCTCGCGGCCGTTCGACCTCGTGTCGACGCCGTCGGTGGCCGAGCACGACGCCTGCGGTGCCGCGATCCGGGTGGACCACCGGCGCGGGAAGGTGCTGCGCCGTCTCGCCGGCGACGCCCCCGAGGTCAACGAGGAGTGGATCAGCGACAAGGACCGCTTCGCGTTCGCGTACGACCGCCAGCCCGACCGCCTGACCCGGCCGCTCGTCCGCGATCCCGAGACGGGTGCGTTGGAGCCCGCGTCGTGGCCGGCCGCGTTCGCCGCCGCCGCCCGTGGGCTGCTGAGGGCTGCGGGCGGGGTCGGCGTCCTCACCGGCGGGAGGCTCCCGCTCGAGGACGCGTACGCATACTCCAAGCTCGCACGCACGGTGCTCGGCACCAACGACATCGACTTCCGTGCCCGCCCGCACTCCGAGGAGGAGGCGGCGTTCCTGGCCCATGCGGTGGCCGGCACCGGGCTCGGGGTCACCTACTCCGACCTGGAGGCGGCCCGCAAGGTCGTGCTCGTCGGTCTGGAGCCCGAGGACGAGGCAGCCACGATCTTCCTGCGGCTGCGCAAGGCGTGGCGCAAGAACGGCACCGAGGTCGTCGCGCTGGCCAGCCACGCGACGCGGGCGCTCGAGAAGACGGGCGGACGCCTGGTCCGTACGGTGCCGGGCGACGAGGCCAAGGCGCTCGGCGAGGCCGGTCTCGAGACCGGCACGATCGTGCTCCTCGGCGAGCGGCTCGCGAGCGTCGAGGGCGCGTTCTCCACCGCGCTCGTCGCCGCCCGCCGCGCCGGCGCCCGCCTGGCGTGGGTCCCGCGCCGCGCCGGTGACCGCGGTGCGGTCGACGCCGGCTGTCTGCCTCACCTCCTGCCGGGCGGTCGCCCGGTCGCCGACGCCGAGGCACGCGCCGACCTGGCCGCCGCCTGGGGTGTCGCGTCCGTGCCCTCGTCCCCAGGTCGCAGCACCGACGAGATCTTGGCCGCCGCACGCTCGGGGCAGCTCGGTGCGCTCCTCGTCGCCGGTGTTGAGGTCGACGACCTCGCCGACCCGCAGGGCGCGATCGAAGCGCTCGACGCCGCGGGCTTCGTGGTCAGCCTCGAAGTACGCGCCAGCGCGGTCACCGAGCGCGCCGACGTGGTGCTGCCGGTCGCCTCGACCTCCGAGAAGGCGGGATCGTTCGTCTCGTGGGAGGGTCGTCGCCGGCCGTTCGACGAGGTCTTCTCGCTGCCGAACACGCTGTCGGACACCCGTGTCCTCGCCGGGATCGCCGAAGCCGCCGGCCGCGACCTCGGATTCCGTACGACGGGAGCCGCCGGTGCCGAGCTCGACGAGCTGGGTGCCTGGGACGGCGCCCGCGCGCCACGGCCGGAGGTCGTCCCCGGACGCGCCGCCCGCACCGATCCGAGCGAGGTCGTCCTCGACACCTGGCGCCGGCTGATCGACGACGGCCGCGGCCAGGACGGCGACCGCCACTACCAGGCGACGGCCCGTCCCTCGGTGGCGCTGGTGTCGGCCGCGACGGCCCGCGCGATCGGCGTGCACGACGGCGACGAGGTCGTCCTCGGCACGGAGCGGGGTGCCGTCGCGGTCCCCGTGGCGGTGGCCGACATCGCCGACGGGGTCGTCTGGACCCCGACCAACTCCAACGGCTTGTCGCTGCCACGCATCCTCGGCGCCGCGTACGGAGACGTCGTGACGCTCGAACGGTCCCCGCACGCCCGACCGGACGACCGGACGGCGGCCGAGCCCGCCGAGGTGCTCGAACCCCTCGAGTCGGCCGACCCGTCGACGGCCCCGGCGTTCGAGAGCAAGGAGTCCGAGCTGTGAGCGAGTTCTTCGGCAACGAAGCCTGGTGGGTCGTCCTGATCAAGGCCCTCTGCATCTTCGTGCTGCTGGTCGTCTTCACGCTGTTCAACATCTGGTTTGAGCGGCGGGTCGTGGCGCGCATGCAGCACCGCGTCGGCCCCAACGTGTGGGGTCCGTTCGGGCTCCTCCAGAGCCTCGCGGACGGCGTCAAGCTCGCGCTCAAGGAAGAGATCTTCCCGAAGAACGCGCACAAGGTCGTCTACTTCATCGCCCCGGTGATCGCGACCGTGCCGGCGTTCCTCGCCTGGGCGGTGATCCCGCTCGGTCCCGAGGTGACGATCCCGTTCACCGACACCCAGACACCGCTCCAGCTCACCGACATGCCGGTGGCGGTGCTCTACATCCTCGCCGTCACCTCGATCGGCGTGTACGGCATCGTGCTCGGCGGCTGGTCCTCCGGCTCGACCTATGCGCTGCTCGGCGGCATCCGCTCCTCGGCCCAGATGATCTCGTACGAGGTCGCGATGGGTCTGTCCCTGGTCACCGTCTTCATCTACGCCGGCTCGATGTCCACGTCGGAGATCGTGGCCGCGCAGGCGGCAGACGGGTGGTTCGCGCTCCCGCTGCTGCCGTCGTTCCTCATCTACATGATCGCCATGGTCGGTGAGACCAACCGCGCGCCGTTCGACCTCCCGGAGGCCGAGGGCGAGCTCGTCGGCGGCTTCCACACCGAATACTCGTCGTTGAAGTTCGCGCTGTTCTTCCTCGCCGAGTACATCAACATGGCGACCGTCTCGGCGCTCGCGACGACGATGTTCCTCGGCGGCTGGAGGGCTCCCTGGGGCATCTCGCAGATCGACGGCGCCAACGAGGGCTACTGGCCGGTGCTGTGGTTCCTCGGCAAGACGCTGCTGTTCATCTTCGTGTTCATCTGGCTGCGGGGCTCGCTGCCGCGGATGCGCTACGACCAGTTCATGAAGTTCGGCTGGAAGGTCCTGATCCCGGTCTCGCTCGCATGGATCGTCGTGGTCTGCGTGATGCGCCGCCTGATCACCGACGGCGACCTCGATCCGACGATGATCCTCGTCATCGCCGGTGTGGTCGTCGCGGCCCTGCTGGTCGTCCAGTTCCTGCCCGAGCGGCGCTCGCCCGAGGAGCCGGAGCCGTCGCGCGACGCGTTCGCCGGCGGATACCCCGTACCCCCCATGCCGGGTGAGCCGCCCGTCACGACCGCCGTGCCGGCTGGCACGCGCGGCGAGAAGGAGGACTGATCGCGATGGCGACGCTGAAGGAGCAGCTCTGGGACCCGATCGCCGGCTTCGGCGTGACGTTCCGGACGATGTTCAAGAAGCCGGTCACCGTGCAGTACCCGTTCGAGAAGCGGCCTACCGCGCCGCGTTTCCATGGTCGGCACCAGCTCAACCGGTGGCCGGACGGACTCGAGAAGTGCATCGGGTGCGAGCTGTGCGCGTGGGCGTGCCCTGCGGACGCGATCCTCGTCGAGGGCGCGTCCAACACCGAGGACGAGCGCTTCTCCCCGGGTGAGCGCTACGGCCGCGTCTACCAGATCAACTACCTGCGCTGCATCCTCTGCGGACTGTGCATCGAGGCGTGCCCGACCCGCGCGCTGACGATGACCAACGAGTACGAGCTCGCCGACACCAGCCGCGAGTCCCTGATCTACGAGAAGTCCGACCTGCTCGCACCGCTGCTGCCGGGCATGGAGGCGCCGCCCCACGAGATGCGGCTCGGTGACACCGAACGCGACTACTACCGCGGTGACGCCGCGGCGCGGGCGGTCGCTCACGGGAGTGTCGCGGCGGGAGACGAGCAGTGACCGCGTTCTGGTTGCTGGCGCCGATCATGGTGCTGGCGGCGCTCGGTGTCGTGCTCGCCCGCAAAGCGGTGCACTCGGCGCTGCTGCTCGCGGTCGTGATGATCTGCCTGGCGATGATGTACGCGATGCAGGACGCGCCCTTCCTGTTCGCCGTGCAGATCATCGTCTACACCGGCGCGATCATGATGCTGTTCCTCTTCGTGCTGATGCTCGTCGGCGTCGACAAGACCGACTCGCTGGTGGAGACGATCCGCGGACAGCGCCTCGTCGCCGTCGTCGTGGGTGTGCTCTTCGGCTTCCTCCTCGTGACCGTGGTCGCGCAGACGACCGTCGGTCCGGTGATCGGTCTCGGCGAGGCCAACGCGGACGGGAACGTTCACGGGCTCGCACGGCTCCTCTTCAACCGTTACGTGTTCGCCTTCGAGGCGACCAGCGCGCTGCTCATCACCGCTGTGCTCGGGGCGATGGTGCTCGCGCACCGCGAGCGCCTCGAGCCGAAGCGTTCGCAGCGCGACCTGGCGCTCGAGCGCATGCAGCGCTACGCCGAGCACGGCGAGCACCCCGGCAACCTCCCGACTCCGGGCGTCTTCGCACGGCACAACGCGGTCGACGTGCCGGCGCTGCTGCCGGACGGCTCGCCCGTCGAGCAGTCGACGTCCAAGACGCTGCGCGAGCGCGGCGTCGTTCGCGAGGGGGCGTTCGACGGAGACGTGGCGCTGACCTTGCGCAAGCTCGAGGCCGACGGGTCGCCGCGCGAGCGCGGTGTGATCGAGTCGGCTCGACCGGCCGAAGGCGAGGAGGACCTGTGAGCGTCGAGCCCTTCATCGGGTTGTCCGCCCTGCTGTTCACGATCGGCGCCGTCGGCGTCCTCGTGCGGCGCAACGCGATCGTCGTGTTCATGTGCGTCGAGCTGATGCTCAACGCCTGCAACCTCGCGTTCGTCACGTTCGCGCGGGCTCACGGCAACCTCGACGGCCAGATCGCGGCCTTCTTCGTGATGGTGGTCGCCGCGGCCGAGGTGGTCGTGGGCCTCGCGATCATCGTGTCGATCTTCCGTACCCGTCGCTCGGCCTCGGTCGACGACGCCAGTCTGCTGAAGCTCTGAGGGGGCGGGAATGACGAGTCTCTCCAGCGTCGTGCTGGCCGCGAGCGAGCACGCCGAGGTCGTGCCGGTCGCCGCCGACGGCGTGTTCTCGTGGGTGTGGTTGGTGATCGCGATCCCCGCGGTCAGCGCCGCGATCCTCCTGATCGGCGACGGCGCGGGTGATCGCGGTCCGCTCGACCGCTTCGGTCACCTCCTCGGCACCGCGGCCTCGATCGCCTCCTTCGTCGTCGGTGTGGTCGCCTTCGTCGCGCTCCTCGGACGCGACGCCGCCGAGCGGGCGATCACGCAGGACCTGTGGACCTGGATCCAGGTCGGCGGGTTCGACGTGACGATGAGCGTCTACTACGACCAGCTCGCCGCACTGTTCGTCCTGCTGATCACCGGCGTCGGGTCCCTGATCCACGTGTACTCGATCGGCTACATGGCGGACGACCCACGCAAGCGCCGCTTCTTCGGGTTCCTCAACCTCTTCATCGCCGCGATGCTCGTCCTGGTCCTGGCCGGCGACTACCTCGTGCTGTTCCTCGGCTGGGAGGGCGTCGGCCTGGCCTCCTACCTGCTCATCGGGTTCTGGCAGGAGAAGCGCTCCGCGGCGGTGGCGGCCAAGAAGGCCTTCGTCGTCAACCGCGTCGGCGACCTCGGCCTCGCCCTCGGCATCATGCTGATGTTCGCGCAGTTCGGGACGACGAACATCCACGACGTCGGCCTGAACGTCCAGAACGCCACCCAGGGCGTCGCGACCGCGCTGGGCCTGCTGCTCCTGCTGGGTGCCTGCGGCAAGTCCGCCCAGGTCCCCCTCCAGAGCTGGCTGCTCGACGCGATGGAGGGCCCGACCCCGGTCTCGGCCCTCATCCACGCGGCGACGATGGTCACTGCCGGCGTCTACCTGGTGGTCCGTTCGGCGGCGATCTACGACCTGTCCGAGGTCGCCCGTACGGCGGTGATGATCGTCGGTACGGTCACGCTGCTGGTCGGCGCCTGGATCGGCTGCGCCAAGGACGACATCAAGAAGGCGCTCGCCGGTTCGACGATGAGCCAGATCGGCTACATGATGCTCGCGGCCGGGCTCGGTCCGGCCGGCTACGCGTTCGCGATCTTCCACCTGATCACGCACGGCTTCTTCAAGGCCAACATGTTCCTCGGCGCCGGCTCGGTGATGCACGGCATGAACGACGACGTGGACATGCGCCACTACGGCGCGCTGCGCAAGCTGATGCCGCTGACGTTCGCGACGTTCGCGATGGGCTACCTCGCGATCATCGGCTTCCCAGGGTTCTCGGGCTTCTTCTCCAAGGACAAGATCATCGAGTCGGCCTTCGCGACGAACTTCTGGGCCGGGCTGGCCGCGCTGATCGGCGCAGGCGTCACCGCGTTCTACATGACACGCGTGATGATCTTGACGTTCTTCGGCGAGAAGCGCTGGCGCGACGACGTCCACCCGCACGAGTCGCCCAAGATCATGACGATCCCGCTGATCGTGCTCGCGGCGCTGTCGGTCGCCGGAGGTGCGCTCACGTTCTCGAGCTGGATCAGCGACTGGCTGGCCCCGGTGACGGGGGAGGAGCACCACGACCTCCCGGTCCCGGCGATCGTGATCACGGCGATCATCGTCCTCGTGGTCGCCGCAGGTGTCGCGCTCGCGTACGTGCTGTTCGCGACGCGCCCGGTGCCCGACACCGCTCCACAGAACGTCTCGGTCTTCACTCGCGCCGGCCGCGCCGACCTCTACGGCGACGCCGTCAACGAGGCGCTGTTCATGCGACCAGGCCAATACCTCACCCGCTCGCTGGTCTACGTCGACGGCAGCGGGATCGACGGCGCCGTCAACGGCACCGCCGAGCTTGTCGGTGACGGTGCACGTGGCCTGCGCCGGCTGCAGACCGGATTCGTCCGGACGTACGCCGCCGAGATCTTCGGCGGAGCCCTCGTCCTCGTCCTGGCCCTCCTGGCGGTGAACCTCGCGTGAGTGACATGTCCTTCCCCTGGCTGACGGTCCTCTTGGTCGTCCCCCTCGTCGGCGGCGCAGTCGTCGCCTTCCTGCCGCGCAGCCGTCCCGAGCTGGCGAAGTGGACGGCGCTCGGCGTCTCGCTCGTGACGCTGGCCCTCTCGTTGGCGGTGCTGGCGCAGTACGACCTCGGCGCCTCCGGCTACCAGCTCGGCGAGCAGCACGCCTGGATCGAACCGCTCGGCGTCTTCTACTCCCTCGGTCTCGACGGCATCGGGATCACGCTCGTGCTGATGACGACGATCCTGGTCCCGATCGTCATCCTGGCCGGCTGGAACGACGCCGACGGCGCCCGCTGGAGCGTTCGTACGTTCTTCGCACTGATGCTCGCGCTCGAGGGCCTCGTCCTCGGCGTCTTCATGGCGACGGACGTGTTCCTCTTCTACGTCCTCTTCGAGGCGGCGCTCGTCCCCGCCTACTTCCTCATCGGCGGCTACGGCGGCGCCCGGCGCTCGTACGCGGCCCTGAAGTTCCTCATGTTCTCCCTCGCCGGCGGCCTGCTCATGCTCGCCGCGGTGATCGGCATGTGGGTGATCTCCAACGGCCAGGGCGACCCGTCGTTCCTGCTCGCCGACATGAAGGATCTCTCGGTCGGCACGGTCGAGGGGCGGTGGCTGTTCATGGGCTTCTTCCTCGCGTTCGCGGTGAAGGCCCCGATGGTCCCGCTGCACACCTGGCTCCCCGACGCCGCGTCGGCGGCCACCCCCGGCACGTCCGTGCTGCTGGTCAGCGTCCTCGACAAGCTCGGCACGTTCGGCATGATCCGCTTCTGCCTCGGGTTGTTCCCCGAGGCGTCGCAGTGGGCGAGCCCCGTCGTCATCACCCTGGCCGTCATCAGCATCCTGTACGGAGCGCTGCTCGCGATCGGTCAGGACGACATGATGCGGCTGATCGCGTTCACCTCGGTGTCGCACTTCGGGTTCATCGTGCTCGGCATCTTCGCGCTGACGTCGCAGTCGGCGTCCGGCTCGACGTTCTACATGTTCAACCACGGGTTGTCGACGGCGGCGCTGTTCCTCATCGCGGGGTTCTTGATCCAACGTCGGGGCTCGGCGCGGATCTCCGACTTCGGCGGCGTCCAGAAGATCGCCCCGATCATGGCGGGCCTGTTCCTCATCGCGGGCCTGGCCTCGCTCTCGCTCCCGGGCCTGTCGACGTTCGTCGGCGAGTTCCTGGTGCTCGCGGGCACGTTCACGGTGTCGACGACGGCCGCGGTGTTCGCCACGCTGGGCATCGTCCTCGCGGCGCTCTACATCCTCCTGATGTACCAGCGGACAATGACCGGCCCGCTGCGCGAGGACAACCGCGGGATCACGGACATGGTGCCGCGCGAGATCATCGCGATCGCGCCCGTCATCGTCCTGCTCATCGGGTTCGGCCTCTTCCCGCAGGTGATCCTCGACGTGGTCAACCCGGCCGTGTCAGAGACGCTCGACCACGTCCAGGTCGGCGACCCCGAGCCTGAGACACCGTCCTTCCCGACCGCTGAGGGGAGCTCGAAGTGAGCGCCGTGTCCCACCTCGCGCCGATGGCGCCGTCGCCGATCGACGCGCCCGACATCGACTACGCGACGCTGTCGCCGTTGCTGATCGTTCTCGGCGTGGCGGTCGCCGGCGTGCTCGTCGAGGCGTTCGTCCCGCGGGCGTACCGGTTCGTCACCCAGGCCGTCGTGGCCGTCGCCGGGCTGGTCGCCGCCTTCGGGGCGACCGTGTGGGTCGCCACCGACCTCACCGAGGTCGAGGGTGACGTCCCGGCGCGCGGCGGCCCGTCCGCAATGGGGGCGCTCAGCATCGACGGCCCGGCCGTGTTCACGTGGGGCACCCTGCTGCTGTTCGGCGTGCTCGGCATGCTGCTGTTCGCCGAGCGGCGCCTCGACGGGGGCCTGAGCGCGTTCACGAGCCAGGCGTCGACCGCGCCGGGGAGTGCCGACGAGCGTCGGGCCACCAAGCTGCGCATCGAGCACAGCGAGGTGTTCCCCCTCGCGGTGTTCGCGCTCGGCGGCATGATGTTCTTCGCCTCGGCCAACGACCTCCTCGCGATGTTCGTGGCGCTCGAGGTGCTGAGCCTCCCGCTCTACCTGATGTGTGGCCTGGCGCGTCGTCGCCGGCTGCTCAGCCAGGAAGCCGCCATGAAGTACTTCCTCCTCGGTGCCTTCTCGTCGGCGTTCTTCCTGTACGGGATCGCGTTCGCCTACGGCTACGCCGGCTCGTTCGACCTCGGCGAGATCTCGACGGCGGTCAGCAACCGGATCGGCGGCGAGAACCTCCTCCTGGCGGGCATGGCGCTGATCCTCGTCGGCCTGCTGTTCAAGGTCGCGGCGGTGCCGTTCCACGCGTGGACGCCCGACGTCTACCAGGGCGCGCCGACCCCGGTCACGGCCTTCATGGCAGCCGGTACGAAGGCTGCCGCGTTCGTGGCGATGCTCCGGATCTTCTACGTGGCCTTTGACGGCGCACGCTGGGACTGGACGCCTGTGGTCTGGGCCGTCGCGATCATCACGATGCTGTTCGGCGCGATCGTGTCGATCGCCCAGACCGACGTCAAGCGGATGCTCGCATACTCCTCGATCGCGCACGCCGGCTTCGTCCTCGTCGGACTGGCCGGCCTCGTGACCGGCACCGGCCTGACGAGCGTGTCGGCGATCCTCTTCTACCTCCTCGCGTACGGCGTGGCAGTGATCGGTGCTTTCGCGGTGGTCATGCTGGTGCGCGACGCGGGCGGCGAGACCACCCACCTCGGCCGCTGGGCAGGGCTCGGCAAGGAGTCGCCGCTGGTGGCGATCGCCTTCACCCTCTTCCTCCTGTCCTTCGCAGGGATCCCGTTGACCGGCGGCTTCATCAGCAAGTGGTCGGTGTTCGCGGCGGCCTGGGAGGGCGGCGCGTGGCCGCTCGTCGTGGTCGGCGTGGTGGCGTCCGCGATCGCGTTGTTCTTCTACGTCCGTGTGGTCGTCCTGCTCTTCTTCGCGGCGCCGCAGGGCGATGGCCCGACGGTCGCCGTGCCCAGCCCGCTGACCTCGTCGGTCATCGTCGTCGCGGCGGCTGTCACAATCGTCCTGGGTGTTCTTCCCGGTCCGGTGCTCGAGCTCGTGCAGCAGGTCGGGGCGTTCGTCCGTTGACCTGCCGCACGACCGAGGGAGCAGCAGCCGTGGCGTCAAACGCCTGGGGCATCGCCGAGTCCGACCCCACACTCGTTGCCCGTGTCAGCGACCGGATGGACGAGGTCGAGAAGCAGCTCAGTGCTGCCGTGCACGACGACGACGGGTTCGTCGGCGAGGCGGCGAGCCATCTGCTGGATGCCGGAGGCAAGCGGTTCCGCCCGCTCGTCGTCCTGCTGGCGGCCGAGTTCGGTGAGCAGCCGGGCTCCGTCGACGTCCCGCCTGCCGCTGTCGTCATCGAGCTCACGCACCTCGCGACGCTCTACCACGACGACGTCATGGACGAGGCGGCCCTGCGGCGTGGCGCGGCCTCGGCCAACGCCCGCTGGGACAACTCGATCGCGATCCTCACCGGTGACTACCTCTTCGCGGTCGCTTCACGGGTTGTGGCCGGGCTCGGCACCGACGCCGTCCGCATCCAGGCCGAGACGTTCCAGCGGCTCGTCCACGGCCAGATCCACGAGACGATCGGCCCGCGCGACGGCCAGGACCCGCTCACGCACTACCTCGGTGTGGTCGCCGACAAGACAGGCTCCCTCATCGCCTCCGCCGCCCGCTTCGGCGCCATGACCAGCGGGGCCGATGCCGAAACGATCGAGGTGCTGACGGAGTTCGGTGAGCGGATCGGCTCGGTCTTCCAGCTCGCCGACGACGTCATTGACATCGCTAGCGCCACCGCCGACTCGGGCAAAACCCCGGGCACGGACCTGCGCGAGGGTGTGCCGACCCTGCCCACGCTGCTCGTCCAGCAGGCCGCGCGCACCGAGGATGCCCGGCTCCTGGAGCTGCTCTCCGGACCGATCGCCGAGGACGCCGCCGTCGACGAGGCGCTGTCCCTGCTTCGCGCCAACCCGGCGCTCGACGCGGCCCGGGCTTTGGTCCACCGCGACGCGGAGGCTGCGCGTGCGCTGCTCGACCGGCTCCCGGCCAACGCCGCCCGCGAAGCCCTCGCCGGGCTCTGTGACCGCGTGGTGACGCGCGTGGGCTGAGGTGGGCCGCATACTGGCATCACACGGCGTGGAGGTCGCAGGTGAGCAGGCACAGGTCGAACGCAGGTCTGGCGCTCTTCTCCGTCCTCACGCTGGCCGCGGCCGCCGGGATGGCCGCGTACGCCGCCTCTCTCGACCTGGGTCCGTCGTCGATGCTCCCGCTGGCCTGCCTGCCGGTCCTGGTGCTGGTGGTTGCGGCCGCTGAGGCCTACCAGGTCGAGGTCAGCGGCCCCACCAGCCCGGCGCGCTTCACGCTGGTCACGTCGACGATCGCACCGCTGATCTACGGGTACGACGTGGGGATGGTCGCCGCCGCTGTCGCTCTCGGCCATCTTCCGGGGCTGTTCTCGCGGTCGCAGCCCCGGCTTCGTGGCCTCACCCTCATGGCGCGGTGGACGTTCGGTGCGACGGTGGGCGCGATCGTGGCCGATCTGCTCGGTGTCGATGCGCGGCTCACCGTCCCCGTGGTCGTGGCGACCGTGGTCAGCCTGGCGGTCATCACCCTGGTCAACCTCGGGTGGGTGCTCGCCGAGGCGGCCCTCACCGATCCTGTGTCATGGCCGTACGCGGTCCACAAGCCGCTCTTCCTCACCGTGGTGGCTGCTGCCAGCTGGGTGATCAACACCCTGTTCGGCCTGCTGTTCGTCTTCGCGCTGGCGGGGAGTCCGCTCGGCGTGCTGCTGGTGCCGGTCCCGTTGCTGCTCGTCTTCTTCACCGCGCGCCTCTACACCGACGCGTACGCCGATCGCGGCCGTGTCGAGACCCTCAGCGAGGCGAGCCGGATCCTCTCCGAGCCGGTCGACCCGATGACCGCCGTCCGGCCGTTCCTCGAAGAGATCCGCGAGCGCTTCGGGGCGCGCATGGTCGCCCTGGTCATGGTGAGCGAGGACAACCGTCCGTCGGCCTTCCGGTGGTCTGCCGACGGCTCGTACGAGGACGAGGCGCCGGTCAACCCCCTCGAGCGGCGGCTCGTCAAGCGCGGCGCGCTGACTCGTGTGGCAGCGAGCGACAACTCCGCGCTCGCGCGTCTGCTGCGTGAGGACGGTCGGCAGTCGTGTGTCTCGGCGCCGATGCAGCTGGGGACGCGCATCGTGGGCGTCATCGTCCTGTACGACCTGCAGGGGCCCACGCCGTACGCCGAGCGCTACCAGGTGTCGGTGCTCGAGACGCTGGCGCGCCAGACCGTGCACACGCTCAGCCGGGGCTGGGCGGTCTCGAAGGTCGTCCAGAACGAGCGTGCGCTCGCCGAGATCCTGCAGAGCACCTCGGACGGCATCTTCACCATCGACGCCGCGGGCGCGATCACGACGTGGAACCCTGCGTGCGAGCAGATCACCGGCCTGGCAGCCACCGAGGTCCGAGGGCGGCGCGATGCCCTCCCGCGCCTGCACGCCCGCACAGCATCGGGGCGTCCCGTCGACCTCGTCAACTGGCGGGAGGTCGCGGACTTCCCGCGGGAGATGGTCATCACGGCGACCAACGGGGAGCAGCGTCAGCTGGCGTGCTCGTTCACGCGCGCCGAGAACAGCGACGGGACCCGTAGCCTGGTCGTCGTCGCGCGTGACATCACGCCGGCGACGGAGTTCCACGAGCTGAGCGAGCAGTTCAAGAAGCTCGTCGATATGCAGGCCGCTCAACGCCTCGTCGTGGACCACCTCCAGCAGGCGGTGGCTCCGGAGCCGCCCGGGATGGAGGGCGTCGACATCGCGGTGGCCTACGTGGCGTCCGACCCGACCGCACCCACCGGCGGCGACCTCTTCGACTGGCACGAGCTGCCGACGGGCGAGCTGCACGTGGCGGTCGTCGACGTACTCGGCCACGGCGTCACGGCGACCCGCGACGCGCTGAGCGTGATTCACACCCTGAGGCACGTCGCCGTCGAGGGGACGCCGCTCGAAGACGTCGTCGCGCGTGCCGACATGCTGCTCGGGGCGCAGGACTCCGAGCTCGTCGCGACGGTCGTGGTCGCACGGTTCAATCCGAGCACCGGTGACCTCCGGGTGGCTTCGGGTGGCCACCCGCCGGCCGTGATCGTGGCACCAGACGGCTCCGTACGCCAGGTGGCCGGCAGCGGTGGCGCGATCGGGTGGCCGGGTGTCGGGAGCAGCGGCATCGCGGTTACCCGCCTGGAGGAGGGGGAGTCGCTCATCCTCTACACCGACGGTCTGGTCGAGGCACGGCGCGACATCATCGCCGGGATGGAGCAGCTCGAGAAGATCGCCAGCGAGATCGCCGGCCTGCCGGCCCAGGAGCTCTCCGACACGCTCGTCCAGCGCTCGCTCGAAGGCGCCGAGCGCCACGACGACGCGCTCGCGCTGGTGGTGCGCCGCGCTTCCAAGCCCGCCCTGGCGTCGTTCGCGCGCTGGGAGCTCAGCCCGCAGGCGACATATCTGCTCAGCCGCGTACGCCGGGAGATGCGTGAGTGGATGGCCGCGCACGAGATCGTCAGCGAGGATGCCCTCCTGGTCGCCGACGAGCTCCTGGCCAATGCCCTCGACGCCGCGCGCACCCGAGCGGTCCTGTCGGTGGAGGTCGCCGACCGGACCCTGACCATCGAGGCCACCGACGACGGCAGGGGCGATCCCCTTCTCAACGAGCACGGGAAGACGCGGCCCCCCGATGGCCGTGAGCGTGGCCGGGGCCTCTACATCGTGCGGCGGCTCTCGCGAGAGGTGCAGGCACTCAGCACCGTCGAGGGATCGGTCGTCCGCGCCCAGGTCGTCGCCGGACCTCGCGCGGACGCCTCCGTGAGCTGACGTCCGTCAGACGACGTTGGCGGCGGCGGCCCTGAGGGTACGGCGCCGGTGACGCGCGGCTTCGACGGTGATGATCACCAGCGCCAGCCAGACGAGCGCGAACCCGATCCAGCGGCCGGTGGTCATCTCCTCGTGGAAGAGCAGGACACCGAAGGCGAACTGCAGGATCGGCGCGAGGTACTGCAGGAGGCCGAGCGACGTGAGCGACAGGCGAGTCGCTGCCGCGCCGAAGAGCAGCAACGGGGCGGCGGTCACGACCCCGGACGACGCGAGGAGCAGGGCGTGGCCGACGCCGTCGGTGCCGAACGTCGAGGCGCCGGTCACGGCCAGGAACACGACGTAGCCGAGCGCGATCGGTGCGACGGTCGCGGTCTCCAGCGCGAGCCCCTCGACAGACCCGATCCCGGCCTTCTTCTTCATCAGCCCGTAGACGCCGAAGGTGAGGGCGAGGACGAGCGCGATGTACGGGACGCGGCCGTACTCCCAGGTCAGCTCGGCGACCGCGACGGCGGCGATCCCCAGCGCGACCCACTGCACAGGCCGCAGCCGCTCACGGAGGAAGAGCACGCCGAACGCGATGGTGATCAGCGGGTTGATGAAGTAGCCGAGCGAGGACTCCACGACCTGGCCGGAGTTGACGGCGTAGATGTACGTCCCCCAGTTGAGGGCGACGACGAACCCGCCGACCGCGACGTAAGTCAGCCGCCGCCGGTCGCGGACGACGACCATCGCGTGGCGCCACCGCCGCGCGGCCAGCAGCAGGACCGCCACCGTGACCAGCGACCACAGCACCCGGTGGGCAAGGATCTCGACGGGCGGTGAGGGCTCCAGCAGCGGCCAGTAGAGCGGAAACAGGCCCCACAGGAGATAGGCGCCAGCGCCGAACGCGAGACCTTCGGCGGAGTCGGTACGGCGCTGGGTCACCCCGGCAGGTTACGGCGAGGGCGTGCCGGTGTGCTGAGCGCGGGTGGCCCAACGTGCGAGCCGTCGTACGAGCTCACGGTGCGTCGCCGCCTCGTACGACCTCCCGTGGTGGCCGAGGGCGTCGTGCGCGACGCGTCCGCCGCCGATCTCGCGGATCCAGGCCAGCGGCTGGCGCCTGCCGCCGACGACCGTGCTGGCCAGCGGGACCACGTCGGTGGCGACCGCCAGCGCGGCGTACGCCTCGTCGTCTGTGGAGAAGTCGTCGAGGTCGGCGACCAGCTCGTGGGAGGAGCGTGAGACCTCGACCGTCATGGAGCCCACCGGCGGGTGGTACGACCGGTCCCAGTCCCAGCAAGCCCCCAGCATTCGCGGCCACTCGTCCCAGTCGTCGAAGCAGAGGGTGGCGGTGTGCATGGCGAGCACGCCGCGCCCGGCGGCCAGGTGCGTGGATAGCGCGTCTTTCAGCTCGAGCGGGGTGCAGAACCCGTGCGCGGCGGCCTGAGCCGCGTACCGCTCGGGTCGTCGCATCGTCCAGCGCAGGGTGTTGAACACGGCCAGCGACGCTCCCGGGAGGCGGGCGACGAGCTCGGACGCACTCTCGGTGACAGTCACGCTCCAGCCGTCGGCCGCGAGGATCGCCGTCAGAGCGCCGCTGGTCGTCACGAAGTCATGGGTGACACCGCCCGAGTAGACGACGGCGCTGCGCGTCATCGGAACGCTCATCGGCCGCTCCCGATACTTGACGTCAGAAGACTAACGACTGCATGCTAGCCGAACGGCCTCGGCGCGTGCCGTGAGCGGTTCGCGGAGGGAGCGGGCAGATGGCGGAGCAGGAGAGTGTCGTGGAGACGACGTTCGTCGTGGACACCTTCGAGATGGCCAAAGAAGCCTACCGTTGCAAGGATCTGCGGCAGTCGCTCTACGACGAGGGCGAGGTCGTCATGGCCGATGTCCTCGTGAACCTCCACGGGCTCGAACACCGCACCCGACGTCGCGCCGAGAACCGGATGTTTCGTCGTGAGACGTTCGACTACTACGAGGGTGAGCTCTTCCCTGAAGTGATCGAGAAGACGATCGCCCCGTACGTCGAGGCGGGGGCGGTGGACCTGGTCCACCTCGGTCACGAGCTGATGCTGAACCTCGCGGCGCTCACGGCCGGCGTGGACCGGCCCGAGGGCACGACCGAGGAGACGCAGCGGCTCTACGACCACATGATGCTCTTCGTGAAGGGAGCCACCCTTGCCCACGCCACGGGAGACAAGGACGCTCAGCGCGCATGCGTGTTCGAAGGCCTCGTGCAGTGGGACGAGGAGTTCCTCCAGCCGTCGGTGCGCAGGCGGGCCGCGATCCTCGACCAGATCGCCGCGGGCCAGGCGTCGGAGTCCGACCTGCCTCGCGACGTCCTGTCGGTCCTGCTGAAGGATCGCGAGGAGCTCGCGCTGAGCGACGAGATCGTCCGGCGGGAGGTCGCGTTCTTCCTGCTGGCCGGCGCCCACACCAGTGCCACGGCCTTCGTACGTTCGATCGACCACATCCTCGGATGGCTCGAGGAACATCCCGAGGATCGCGCGCTGCTGACGTCGAGGGCCTTCGTCCAGCGGTGCATCCACGAGACCATCCGTCTCAACCCCTCGAGTCCTATCGGCAAGCGTCGTGCGCTCGCGCCCGTGTCGTTCAAGTCCGGCGACGAGGTGCCAGCGGGCGGCACGGTCGTCATCGACCTCATGCAGGTCAACCGAGACGTCTCGGTGTTCGGCCCGGACGCTGCCGTGTTCAACCCGCACCGAGTGCTCCCGCCGGGCGTCGGGCCGTTCGGGCTCTCGTTCGCCGCCGGGATGCACGTGTGCATCGGGCAAGACCTTGCCGCCGGCGTCCTGGGCAACGACCCGGACGCGTCCGACGGGCAGCTGTACGGCCTCGTGACGTCCGCGGTCCAGCGGATGTTCGACGCAGGTGTCGCCAGCGACCCGGACAACCCGCCGCAGCGGGACGCGAACACCGCGCGCCCGTACTGGGGCGTCTATCCGGCGACCTTCCCGGTGGGGGCCTGACGTGGGCTTTCGGCACGTCGTCCTCTTCCGGTGGGCCGACGGCGCCACGGCGGCGCAGCAGGACGACGCGCTCGCGGCCCTCGTGCGTCTGGGTGAGCAGATCGCCGACCTGGGCAGGTTGACGGTCGGTCGTGATGCCGGGTCGACGCCGGGGAACGCTGACGTCGCGGTGACGGTGGACTTCCCGGACGCAGCGGCGTACGAGGCGTACGCGACCAACGAGCATCACGTGCGCGTCGTCACGGAGAAGATCCGGCCGATCCTCGCCGAGCGGACCGCCGTGCAGCACCCGACCTGACATTCGCGCTCGCGACGGGTCGTGGTCGTGATCGTGCGTGCGACAATCGGGACCGTCATTCCAGTCAAGGCGAAAGGCTCCTCCTAGATGACCCAGGAAACCGTCATCGCCGAGCTGCAGCGGCTAGGCATGTCCGGCTACGAGGCCAAGGCGTACATCGCGCTGGTGGCGGCTGGCGCCCCGCTCAACGGGTACGAGGTGGCCAAGCGATCTGGTGTCCCGCGCAGCACCGTGTACGAGACGCTCAACAAGCTCTGCACGCGCGGCGCCGCGTACGAGGTGCGCACGGGCGACGACAACGTCGGCTACCTCTCGTTGCCGCCCACCTCGCTGCTCGACAGGCTGCGCCGGGACTTCGAGAGCTCGATCGAGGTCCTCAGCGCGCAGCTCCCCGAGATCACGGCCCCGCCCGAGGTTCGGTTGCTGCACGGTCTGGACAGCCAGCCCGGACTGGTGCTCCGTGCCCAGGACGTGGTTGCCGCTGCTCGTCACGATCTCTTCGTCTCCGGCTGGCCGTCCGAGATCGAGACCCTGAAGGACCTGATGAAGGAGGCGGCCGGGCGCGGTGTCGAGGTCTCGGTGGTCAGCTTCGGCCGCGACTCGGACCCGGTCGGCAGCACGACCGAGCACCGCTACTCGGAGCCGGACGTCGTCCTGGAGAACCTGGGGTGCCGGCTTCTGGTGGTGGCGGCCGATCGCAACCAGGCCGTGATCGGGGGCCTGACAGAGCGCGGCGCGTGGGGTGTCTACACCGACGACCCGGCCGTGGTTCTCGTCGCCGTCGAGTTCGTCAGGCATGACATCGCAATGCATCTGGTCGTCGACCGTCTCCTCGACCCCGCGGCCTTCGAGGAGTTCTGGGTGAACGACGACGCGATCAAACGCCTGCGCGCCGACCACGCTGCCGCAGCCGAGGTCCTGCGACAGACCTACCGCCATTCGCAGCACGGCCGAGGAGCCTGACGGCGTCCTTCCTGAGATCTGGCCAGCATCCTATTGACGTTATAGAACTAACGACTAATGATGTGGCGAGAGACGACGGAGGGCACGATGGCGTACAGGGTCGAGGTCGACCAGGACCTCTGCATGAGTTCTGGCAAGTGCGTCGCGGACGCGCCGCAGGTCTTCGCTTTCGATGAGGACGAGATCGCCGAGGTCCGCGCCGAGCCGGGTGAGGTGTCCGACGAGAAGCTGGTCGAGATCGCTCGCAACTGCCCGTCCGGTGCGATCCGTCTCCTCGAGGGCGACCGCGAGGTCCTCGTCTGACCCAAGGTGGTCACAGGCGCAGGAGCCTCGTGGCGTTGCGGGACAGGGCGTCGGCGAGCTTGCCGGGCTCGGGGGCCTCGGCGCCGTCCCATCCGGCGAAGTTGGTGCCGAACACGAGGTGGTCCGTCCCGACCGCATCGATGAGGCATGCGAGCGCACGGTCGCTGTGGACGTGAGTGTCGAACCACAGCCTGCGCAGCTGGCGCTCGAAGCCGCCGTCCGCGAGGTCGGGTGCGGCCCAGGGGCGCCGCCGCGCCGCGCTTGCCAGCCGGCCGGCCAGCAGCGCGGTCGCGCCGCCGCCATGGGAGACACAGACGTCGAGGCCGGGATGTCGATCGAGCACACCGCCCAGGATCAGGGTGGACACCGCCAGCGTCTCGTCGTACGCGAAACCCACGAGGAGGTCGAGGTCGAAACGGCGCAGTCGACGGTCAGCCGGAGGGCCCTCGGGGCCGAGGGGGCTGGGGTGCAGGAACAGTGGCACATCGAGCTCGACGAGGGTCTCGTAGAACGGGTCCATCGCGGGGTCGTCGAGGGCGCGGAGGGGATCGGTGTCGATGGCGGCTGACACCAGTCCGAGGTCGCTGACCGCTCGCCGGAGCTCGGCCACTGCGGCGTCGACGTCTTGCAGAGGGAGCTGCGCCGCACCGCACAGGCGGTCGCGGTGGTCGCCGACGACCGTGGCGAGAGCGTCGTTGTGCTTGCGGCAGTAGGTCACCGCGTCGTGGACGGCGAGGTCGCCGAAGTAGGTCAGCGGGTTGGGCGACAGCATCTGCAGGTCGATGCCGACCTCGTCCATCCGCGCGATCCGCAGGTCCGGGTCCATGAACGGGCTGTCGCGATAGCGGACGCCGTGCAAGACGTATCCACCGACGCGGTACCACGGTTGATCCGGGTCGGCGCTGAGCTCGGGACCTGCATCGCCGGCCGCTCCGAGCGTCTCGGCGAGGACCGCGTGGGCGTGGACATCGATGACGCGGAGGGTGTCGTTCTCACCACGGGGAACGGGACTCATCTCGGCCTCCGGTAGTCGCGCGTATCGTCACGACGTCCACCCTAGAGGCTGGACAGGCGGCGCCGCCGTTCCTATAGTCGTTAGGGCTACCACCACGTACGATACGGGAGGTTCAGTGAACATCGGCGGGTGCCCCGGGTCGGTGACCTCCTGCGATCTGACGGGCTACCAGGAGGTCTGGGACGCGCTTCGGCAGCGCGACCTGCGCCAGGCCCTGTACGACGTGGGCGGGGTGGTCATGGCCGACTGCCTGCTCGATCTGCACGGCGCCGACCACCAGGCCCGGCGCAGACTCGAGAACCGACTTTTCCGTCGGGGAACGTTCCGCTGGTGGGAAGCCGAGCTCGTCCCCGCGATCATCGCCGGCGCGATCGCTCCGTACGTGGCCGCGGGCGGGGCTGACCTCATCGAGCTCGGTTACCGCACCACCATCAACCTGACCGCCCAGGTCGCGGGCATCGACCGGCCCCTCGGCACCCCGGCTGAGACCGACGCCCTGCAGGACTTCGCGGTGAGGTTCAGCGAGGGCGCCGTGCTCGTGCACTCGACGCGAGACCACCGTGAGGTCGAGGCCGAGGTCGCAGACGCTCTGGACCGTTTCGACGAGATGTTCCTGCAGCCGTCGATCGCGCGACGTCGCCAGCTCATCGCCCGCCATGCCGCTGGCGAGATCACCGATGCGGACCTGCCGTCCGACGTGCTCACAGCGCTCCTGCGCAACCTCGACGCGCTCGAGCTGACGCCGGACGTCGTACGCCGCGAGGTTGCGTTCTACCTGCAGGCCGGGTCGCACAGCACCGCCGACGCGTTCGCACACTCGGCTGACGAGATCTTCGGCTGGCTCGAGCGCAACCCCGAGCATGCCGACAGGCTGAGCAGCGACGTGTTCCTCCAGCGCTGCGTTCACGAGACCTTCAGGCTGCACCCGGCCAGCCCGGTCGCCTCGAGGCGCGCGCTCGCCGAGGTCACGCTGCGAGACGGTCGCCAGATCCCGGCGGGTGCCTCGGTCCAGCTGGACCTGCGGGCGGCCAACCGCGACGTCGAGGTCTTCGGTTCGGACTCCGCCTCGTTCGACCCCGACCGACCGATCCCCGACGGTGTGCAGCCCTGGGGGCACACCTTCGGCGGCGGGATGCACGCGTGCATCGGCATGGAGCTCGACGGCGGCACGGTGTGGCGCGACGACGCCCCGTCGGACCACGTCCTCGGGACCGTGCCGCTGATGGTGCGCGCACTGCTCGACCACGGCGCCCGTCCCGACCCGGACCGCCCTGCGACCAAGGATCCGCACTCGGCGCGTGACCACTTCAGCGCGTACCCCGTGGTCTTCGGCCGATGAGCCGGCCCACGCGACACCCCAGCGACAGGAGACGCACGCGATGAACTGGGCTGTAGTGACCGGCGCAGCCAAAGGGATCGGCGCCGTCATCTCCGAGCACGCCGTTAAGGCGGGCTATCTCGTCTCTGCGTGGGACGTCGACGCCGATGCCGTTCGCCGACTGGCCGATCGCGTGGACGGGGTGACGCCGTGCGTCGTCGACGTCACCGACGAGGTCGCGGTGAACGACGCGATGGCGGCTCTCCCCGAACCGCCCGCGCTGGTGGTCAACAACGCGGGTATGGTCCGCTTCGGGCCGCTGCTCGACCTCGCACTCGAGGACTGGAACGCCGCGCTGCAGCTCAACCTCACCGGCACGTTCCTGGTGGGGCGCGCCGCCGCGAGACGGATGAGCGACATCGGCGGCAGCATCATCAACCTCGCCTCGATCAACGGGGTCGCTGCCGCTCCGAACGCCGGCTCCTACACGGCGAGCAAGGGAGCGGTCATCCGGCTCACCGAGCAGATGGCCATGGAGTGGGCGAGTCGTGGGATCCGGGTCAACACGGTCGCACCCGGTCTCATCGATGCGGGCATGTCCGAGCCGATCTACGCCGATCCCGACGCGCGCCGGCAGCGGACGTCGCACGTGCCGACCGGCCGCCTCGGGACGGCCGAGGACGTCGCCGACACCGTGATGTTCCTGGCCTCGGAGAAGGCGTCGTACATCACGGGTCAGAACCTCGTCGTGGACGGTGGCCTCACCAAGGCGGTCCTTGCCGGCCTGGCGCGGCCACGGTCGGTGGACGGAGGTCCGCGATGAGACCGGTCAAGGGAGCCTCGGTGATCGTCACCGGAGGCGGCTCCGGGATCGGTGCCGGAGTCGCGCGGCACCTCGTCGAGCACGGCGCGCGGGTCACGATCGCCGGGCGCCGCAAGGCGAAGGTCGAGGAGGTTGCCGCGTCGCTGGGTCCTCGGTGCGTGGCCGTCCAGGCGGACGTGACATCGACAGCAGACCGGGCCCGCCTCGTCGAGGTCGCGGTGAGCCATGGCGGCGGGATCGACGCGCTGGTGAACGCGGCGGGCAACATGTATCGCGGCCCGCTCGACGACCTCGACGAGCACGAGACCCTCGCGTTGTTCCACACCAACGTCGTCGGCCCCATGCAGCTGGTCCGCGACTGCCTGAGCCACCTGCGGGCGAGCCACGGGTCGGTCGTGTTCTTCGGCTCGGCGCACACGCAGCGCGCGTTCCCCGGGGCATCGCCGTACGCCGCGACCAAGGGGGCGCTCGAGACGCTCACGGGCGTTCTCGCTGCGGAGCTGGGGCCGCAGGGGATCCGTGTGAACTGCCTGCGGCCCGGTGCGGTCTTCACCGAGCTCAACCAGCGGGCCGGGCTGTCCGACGACGCCTCCGCGCTTGCGCGGCTCAACGGGCTCGCCCCGGCGCACGCGCTCGGACGGATCGGGACGGTCGAGGAGATGGCCGAGGCCGTCGAGTACCTCGTCCGCGCGGAGTGGACCACCGGGAGCATCCTGACTGCTGACGGCGGCCTCGTCCTCGGCGTCACGAACGCCTAGCCGAGAGGGAGAGTGGCATGACTGACCTGCTGATCGAGGGAGGGACGCTCGTCGACGGGACGGGAGCCGAGCCCGTCCCGAACGTGGCGATCCTCGTCTCGGGGGACCGCATCACCGCGATGGGGCAGCACGCTTTCGACGCGTGCCGCGAGCGGAGCGACGTCGAGCGGATCGACGCCACCGGCAAGACCGTGATGCCGGGACTGATCGACGCGCACACCCACCTGACGTTCGGGGAGCCGACCGGCAACGACGAGCTCTTCTACCACCGCACCGAGGCGTACAGCTCGATGCTCACGGCCTACAACGCGCGCAAGGTGCTGCGGGCCGGGGTGACAGGGGTCCTCGATGCCGACTGCCTGTGGAACATCGGGGTCGAGCTCCGAGACGCCATCGAGGCAGGCATCGTCGAGGGGCCGCGGGTCGCCTCCGGCGGGAACGCCTTGATGACGTCGGTCGGGGGCACCGCCGGACGCCTCATCAAGGACGAGGGACGGACCGGGTACGCCACGGTGGTGCAGGACCGCAGCGTGATGGTGAGCGAGATCCGGCGCCAGATCAAGCACGGAGTCGACTGGATCAAAGTGCACGTGACCGGGGTGATCCCCTCCCACAAGGGCCCCGAGATGAAGGTCTGGACCTTCGACGAGCTCAAGACCGTCTGCGACACCGCGCACGACCTCAACACGCGGGTCGTCGGCCACGCGCGCAACTCGCTCAGCACCAAGGAGTCGGCCGAGGCCGGGATGGACCTGATCTACCACTGCTCGTATATGGACGAAGACGCGTTGCAGGCCGTGATCGACAACGGCTCGGCGATCTGCCCGACGTTCACGCTGCTGGGCAACCTCGCCGACTACGGCACCAAGATCGGGACCGCCCCTGAGCTGCTTGACCTCTTCCGGGCCGAGATCGACGCCACGGGTGAGATGGTCCACAAGGCGCACCGGGCCGGCGTGAAGATCCTGGCGGGCTCCGAGACCGGATTCGCCGTCACTCCAGTGGGGGAGTGGCACGCTCGCGAGCTCGAGATGCTCGTCGAGTACGCCGGCCTGACGCCGATGGAGGCGATCGTGGCCGCGACGGGCAACGGTGCGCTCGCGATGCGCCTCGAGGGTGAGGTCGGCACTCTCCAAGAGGGGTGGCTGGCCGATGTCGTCGTCTTCGACGGCGACCCTCTGCGCGACGTTCGCCTGCTCGCGGACAAGACGCGCTTCGCCGAGGTCATCAGTCGAGGGAAGCGGATCGACATCACGACACCGATCCCCGAGCGCAAAGTCCGCGCGTCCGAGCAGGTGCGCTTCCTGGCGGCGTGCCCGCTCACCCAGTCCTTGGCGCTCAGCGAGGACGACCTGGTCGCGCTCTCGCTTGCCTGAGGGGTGGCGCTCAAACCACCTCCGCGAGGGCGCGAGCCGTCATCACCCGTGCGAGGTGACGGCGGTACGTCGCGTCGGCCCGAAGGTCCTTCGAGGGTGCGGTGCCCACGTCGGCCAGCGCAGCGGCGTCGGCGATGCCTGCGCCGTTCGTGAGGGCTTCCTCGACGGCGCGCGCCCGCACCGGGGTCGCGGCCATGTTGACCAGGGCCACCCTCGGCGAAGTGCCACCGACGGCCGCGACGCCGACGATCGCCCAGTCCTGCGCACGCTGATGGAACTTTACGAAGCTGACCGGAAGGTCGACGCTGCTCGGCACGGTGATCGTCGTCAGGACCTCGTCGGGTTCGATGGCGGTCTGCCAGAAGTCGACGAAGAAGTCCGAGATCGCGACCTCGCGAGTCCCACGAGGACCCCGCAGCGTGACCGTGGCATCGAGCGCGAGCAGGGCCGCCGCGAGGTCGGCAGCGGGGTCGGCGTGGACGACCGACCCGCCGATCGTCCCGCGGGCACGGACCTGAGGATCGCCGATCGTCGCCGCAGCCTTCGCCAGCAGGGGCGCCATCCGTGCGACGTCAGGGTCGTTCTCGAGCTCCCGGTGCCGGGTGGCGGCACCGATGAGGAGTCGGTCCCCATCGGCCCGGATGCCGCGCAGCTCCGACAGCGTACGGATGTCGACGAGCGTCGTCGGATTGGCTAGCCGGAGCTTCATCAGCGGCAGCAGGGAGTGGCCACCGCAGAGCAGCTTCGCCTCGTCACCGTGCTCGACGAGGAGATCGAGCGCGTGGTCGACCGACGATGCGCGGCGGTAGGAGAACGGGCTCGGGATCATGAGGACGCGCCCTCTCGCTCAGCGGTTGCGACTGCGCCTGGTCCGCCGTTCTCGGCCGCCCAGCGCACGGACTCCACGATCATCTGGTAGCCGGTGCACCTACAGAGGTTGCCCTGCAGGCCGGTGCGGATCTCGTCGGGCGCAGGGTCGGGGTCGTCGAGCAGGAGCCCGGTCGCGGCCATCACCATCCCCGGGGTGCAGTAGCCGCACTGAAGTCCGTGGCACTCGCGGAAGCCCTGTTGTACGGGGGTGAGGGAGTCCCCGCCGCCGCCGAGTCCCTCGATGGTCAGGATCGAGGCGTCTGCAGCCGCGACGGTGAGGATGGTGCACGACTTCACTGCCTCGCCGTCTACGAGCACCGTGCAGGCGCCGCAGTTGGACGAGTCGCAGCCGACGTGGGTCCCGGTGAGCCCGAGGTCTTCGCGCAGGAAATGCACGAGCAGCTGCCGTGCCTCGACGGTCGCGGTGACCGACGTCCCGTTGACCGTCAGCTCGACGTCGTGTTTCATGCTTCCTCCTGCAGGTCGGGGTTGATCGCGCGCCACACCTTCAACGGCGTCAGGGGCATGTCGAGCGTGCGGATCCCGAGATGGCTGACGGCATCGACCACGGCGTTCACGACCGCCTGCGGCGCGGCGGTGGCGCCGGCCTCGCCGAGTCCCTTGGCTCCCAGAGAGTTGCCGGTGGTCGGGACTTCCAGATGGAAGGTCTCGAGGTCGGGCATGTCGGCGGCGGACGGGACCGAGTAGTCGACCAGGGTCGAGGTGACCGGCTGCGCCCCCTCACCGAACGTGACCTCCTCGAGAAGTGCCTGTGCGATGCCCTGAACCACGCCGCCGTGCACCTGTCCACGCGCGAGCAGAGGGTTGATCACCACCCCGCAGTCGTCGACCGCGACGTAGCGGAGGATCGAGACCTCTCCGGTCGCGCGGTCGATCTCCACGAGGCACCCGTGGGCGCCGCTGGGGTAGGAGAGGTTCGTGGGCTCGTGGTAGCTGACGAACTCCAGCCCGACCTCGCTGCCCTCGGCCAGCTTATGAGGCTTGTACGCCGTCATGGCGACATCACCGAGCTGAACGCTCGAACCGGGGACCCCCTTGACCGCGAAGACACCGTCGTGAAGCTCGATGTCGTCGACCGAGGCCTCGAGCATGTGCGCCGCGACCTCGACCAGGCGCTCTCTCAGCTTGCGGCTCGCCATCTGCACGGCCGGGCCGGCCACCGGAACCGCGCGGCTGCCCATGGTGCCGATGCTCTCCTGGATCGCGGCGGTGTCCCCGTGCTCGACGACGATCCGGTCGAACGCGAGCCCTCCGAGCTCGTCGGCGGCGATCTGGGCGAACACCGTCTCGTGGCCCTGGCCGTGCGGGCTGGTGCCGACGCCGAGGAGCACCGAGCCGTCCGGGTTCATCCGGACCTTCGCCGACTCCCAGCCGCCGACGTATCCGAACTGCTCGAAGAACGCCGACGGCCCGAAGCCGGCCATCTCGACGAAGACCGAGAGCCCCACGCCCAGCAGCGGGGCTTCGGGGTCCTGGCGCCGTACCTCCTGCTCGCGGCGGACGCCTTCGTAGTCCAGCTTCTCGAGGAGCATCTCGAGGAGGCGTGGGTAGTCGCTCTCGTCGTAGACCACGATCGGGAACTGCGTGGGATAGGGCATCTCCTCGGGCTGGATGAGGTTGCGGCGGCGGAACTCCGCCGGGTCGATCCCCAGATCGCCGGCGGCGACGTCGACGAGGCGTTCGATGAGGTAGGCCGCCTCAGGTCGGCCGGCCCCTCGATAGGCGGCGACGGGCGTCGTGTTTGTGGTGACGCTGCGGAAGGACGCGCCGATCTTCGGGATCTTGTAGCAGCCGCCGGCCATGAACGAGGTCAAGGTGGGGAGCCCGCTCCCGGTGACGTCGGGCCACGCCCCGCAGTCCTGGATGATCTTGACCTGCAGCGCCAGGATCTTGCCCTCGTCGTCGTAGGCGAGGCAAAGATCGTGGGTCTGCGCACGACCGTGGGTCATCGCGACCATGTTCTCGCTGCGCGTCTCGACGTACTTCACCGGTCGTCCCAGCCGTCGTGACAGCTCGAGGGTCAAGAGGTACTCGGGATAGAACGAGGCCTTCGACCCGAAGGCGCCGCCGACGTCCGGCGCGACCACGCGCATCTGCTGCTGGGACAGCCCGAACATCTCGCACAGCTCGTTGCGGATCGGGTGCGGCGCCTGGACGGTCGCCCACAGGGTCGCCCCTCGCGCTGACCAGTCGGCGACGCAACCGATCGGCTCGATCGGCACCGGAGCGACGCGCTGGTTGACGAGGTGGAGCCGGGACACGTGGGGAGCGGCGTCGATCTCGGCCTGCGCGTCGTCCTCGGTCAACGCCATCTCGATCACCACGTTGCTGGCCTGTCCCGGAACGATCGGGGCTGCGCCCGAGGACATCGCCTCCCCGATCGTGGTCAGGACCGGCAGCGGGTCGTAGTCGATCTGGACCTTCTCGGCGGCATCGACCGCTCGGGCGCGATCGGTTGCCACGACCACCGCGACCGGCTCGCCGACGAACCTGACGGCATCCTTCGCGAGCGGGTACCGCTCCATCGTCGGCACGGAGCGGATGGCGGGGAGGTCGGCGAGATCAGCGGCCGTCCACACCCCGAGCACCCCCGGCATCGCCCGCGCCTCGGTGGTGTCGATGGCGAGGATCGTGGCGTGGGCGGCCTGGCTGCGGACGTAGACCATCGTGGTCATCCCCGGCAACACGATGTCGTCGACGAACCGACCACTCCCCGTCAGCAACGGCAGGTCTTCTGACCGTCGAACCGGACTTCCGACTAGTGGCGCCACGAGACCCTCTTCTCTGTCGTACGGGGGGAAGGTCGTGTACGAGCACCTCGCCGCTGTGTCCTGGATCACACTGTGGAGATGTCAGGGAGAGAAATCAAGGCTTTTTGAAGAAATAGTCGTTTGTTGGGACACGACGCTTTTTGTGCTGCAGTGCAAGCGTGTTGGACCGGGCTACGCCAAGGCGTCGTTCCGGCTCTTGCTACCAGGCCGTGCCAAGCACCCGGACATGCGGACGGGCCCCCGACCGCGGTCGGGGGCCCGTCTGCATTTCTGTCAGGCGATGGTCCAGGTGTCGCTGCCGGTGAGGAGCTTCTGGAGGTCGCCCGGGCCCTGGGCCTCGGCGGCCGCCGCGAGCTGCGCGCGCGCCTGGTCGTCGTACGTCGGGCGCTCGACCTGGCGGAAGATCCCGACCGGTGCGCGGTCGAGGTAGCCCCCGTCGGTGAGACGGCTGATCGCGAAGGCCAGCGAGGGGTCCTCGGCGTGCGCGTCGTGGACCAGCAGGCTGTCGCGGGTGGTCTCGTCGACCTCGACCACCGAGACCGCGCCCGAGGCAGGGTCGCGGACCAGGCCGTGCTCGCCCTCGGGACCGAACGTGATCGCCTTGCCGTGCTCCAGCCGGATGATGGCGTGGTCCTTGGTCGCCGGGTCCTTGATCGCGTCGAACGCGCCGTCGTTGAAGATCGGGCAGTTCTGGTAGATCTCGACCAGCGCCGTCCCGCGGTGGGCGGCTGCCTCGCGCAGCACACCGGTGAGGTGGTTGCGGTCGGTGTCGATGGTCCGCGCCACGAACGACGCCTCGGCGCCGAGCGCCAGGCTGATCGGGTTGAACGGGGTGTCGAGCGAGCCCATCGGCGTCGACTTCGTGACCTTGCCCGGCTCCGAGGTCGGGGAGTACTGACCCTTGGTGAGGCCGTAGATCCGGTTGTTGAACAGCAGGATCGTCATGTTGACATTGCGGCGCAGTGCGTGGATCAGGTGGTTGCCGCCGATCGACAGCGCGTCGCCGTCACCGGTGACGACCCACACCGACAGGTCGTCGCGCGACGTCGCCAGGCCCGTCGCGATCGCCGGCGCACGGCCGTGGATCGAGTGCATGCCGTACGTGTCGAGGTAGTACGGGAAGCGCGACGAGCAGCCGATGCCCGAGACGAAGACGATGTTCTCGCGCTTGAGACCCAGATCGGGCAGGAACCCCTGGACGGCCTTGAGCACGGCGTAGTCGCCGCACCCGGGGCACCAGCGGACCTCCTGATCGCTGGTGAACTCCTTGCCGGTCTGCTTCAGGTCCGTCGTCGGGATCCCGGCGAGGCCCTCGCGGGCGAGGGTGGGGGGAGGCAGGTCGATGCTCATCGGTGGTTCTCCTGGCTGGGACGGTCCAGGCTCGGCGTGTCGAGCGACTTGACGGCTTGCGCGATGACCTCGGCGAGCTCCTCCGAGCCGAACGGCATGCCGGTCACCTTGTCGTACCCCTGGATGTCGACCAGGTACTGCGCGCGCAACAGCAGCGCGAGCTGGCCGAGGTTCATCTCCGGCACGATCACCTGGTCGTACGCGCGGAGCACCTCGCCGAGGTTGCGGGGGAACGGGTTGAGGTGGCGCAGGTGGGTGTGGGCGACGTCGATGCCCTGCGCCCGCGCGGAGCGGACTCCGGCACCGATCGGCCCGTACGTGGAGCCCCACCCGAGGACGAGGACGCGTGCGTCGCCCGTCGGGTCGTCGACGACGAGGTCGGGGATGGAATCGGCCACGCGCGCCACCTTGGCGGCGCGGTGCCGGACCATGCGGTCGTGGTTGGCCGGGTCGTACGAGATGTTGCCGGTGCCGTCGGCCTTCTCGATGCCGCCGATGCGGTGCTCGAGGCCCGCGACCCCGGGCGGTGCCCATGCGGGGGCGTGGGTCTCCGGGTCGCGCGCGTACGGCATGAAGGTCTCGCCCTCACCGGGTGCGGTGGCGAAGTCGGGCTCGATGCGGGGGAGCGTCGAGGCGTCGGGGATCTGCCACGGCTCGGACCCGTTGGCCAGGTAGCCGTCGGAGAGCAGGATCACCGGTGTGCGGTAGGTGACGGCGATCCGCGCCGCCTCCAGCGCCGCGTCGAAGCAGTCGGCCGGCGACTGCGGGGCGATCACCGGCAGGGGAGCCTCGCCGTTGCGGCCGAACATCGCCTGCAGCAGGTCGGACTGCTCGGTCTTCGTCGGCAGCCCCGTCGAGGGGCCGCCGCGCTGGACGTCGACGACGAGCAGCGGCAGCTCGATCATGACGGCGAGGCCGATGGTCTCCGACTTCAGCGAGATGCCGGGGCCGGAGGTGGTGGTGACGCCGAGCGCGCCGCCGAACGACGCGCCGAGGGCGGCGCCGATGCCGGCGATCTCGTCCTCGGCCTGGAACGTCGTGACGCCGAACGCCTTGTGCTTGGACAGCTCGTGCAGGATGTCGCTGGCAGGGGTGATCGGATACGCGCCGAGGAACACCGGCAGCCCGGACTGCTGGCCGGCGGCCACGATCCCGTACGACAGCGCGGTGTTGCCCGTGATGTTGCGGTAGCGGCCCTGCGGCATCGGCGCTGGCTTGATCTCGTACGAGACGGCGAACGCCTCGGTGGTCTCGCCGAAGTTCCAGCCGGCCTTGAACGCGGCCAGGTTGGCGTCGCGGATCGCAGGCTTGCTCGCGAACTTCTTCTCGAGATAGGTCGTCGTGCCCTCGGTCGGGCGACCGTACATCCACGAGAGGAGGCCCAGGGCGAACATGTTCTTCGCGCGGGCTGCGTCCTTGCGTCCGAGCCCGAACTCCGAGACCGCCTCGACCGTCATGCCGGTGAGGTCGACCGGGTGCACCTGGAAGTCGGCCAGGGAGTCGTCGTCGAGCGGCGAGGAGGTGTATCCGGCCTTCACGAGGTTGCGGCTGGTGAAGTCGTGGCTGTCCACGATCACGATCCCGCCGGGGCGCAGCGCGTCGATGTTCGCGGCGAGCGCAGCGGGGTTCATCGCGACGAGCACGTCGGGACGGTCACCGGGGGTGAGGATGTCGTGGTCGGCGAAGTGCACCTGGAACGACGAGACTCCGGGAAGCGTGCCCTGGGGGGCGCGGATCTCGGCCGGGAAGTTGGGGAGGGTCGAGAGATCGTTGCCGAAAGCTGCGGTCTCCTGGGTGAAGCGGTCACCCGTCAGCTGCATGCCGTCGCCCGAGTCGCCCGCGAACCGGATGACCACCCGATCCAGCTGTTCGACCTGCTTGCCGTCGATCGCCAAGGCTTGGGGCCCTTCTGTGCGTTGGTGCGTTGAAACCAGCCTAGGCGATGATTTTGGAATGCCGTTGCGACTCCGAGATTTGGACGCAAAGAAGTCCGCTGGCGGCCCCCGTCCGGCGCTCAGCGCACCCGGAGCCGCAGGGTCCTGGCACTCGCCGTGAACCCGGGGGCAGGCCGATAGGTCACCCGGATCTTGGACGATCCACGCTTGGTCGCCTTGAGCGTGACGGTGGTGATCCCGGTCCGCTTCAACGTCACGTGCCGGGTCTTGCCCCGGTATGTGACGGCCGCGGCGCCGGTCGGCGTCACGCCCGCCGCGCTGACGCGCAGCTTGACGGTCACCTTCGCGCCGCGCTTGACCGAGCGCCTCACCTTGGCCGCGACGCGGCTGGCGGCGGGCGCGACGGCGAGGGTCGGGGCGGACGTCACGGCACCTTGGAGGTGGCCTTCTTTGTCGCCGACGACGTGGACCGTGACCTTCTTGCCGGCGTCGGCCGGTGAGAGCCGGTACGACGCGCCGCGCGCGCCGGCGACCGGGGTCCCGTCACGCCGCCACTCGTACGACGCGGCGGTGCCCGCGACGTCCCAGGTCGCGGGGATGGCCGTCAGAACGGCTCCGACGCGGGCAGTCCCGCTGACCTGTGGGGCCCGCGTCGCGACCGGGGCAGGCCTGGCCGCGACCTCGACGGTGGTCGCGCCCAGATCCGATTCGATTGTCGAACCGTTGTCGGCACTGACCGCCTCGAACGTCGACGCCTCGACCGACGCCTTGCCGGGCTTGATCGTCCGGAACGTCGCGGTCGCGAGGGTGGCGGCACCAGAGACGCCCGAGCTGCCCAGCCCGGTGTGGACGACGTGGAGCGCGCCGTCGCTCGCGATCCCGAAAGTCCTTCCCCCCGTGTCCGTGGACGCGCTGTCCTCGACGTACGCGAGCGTCTCCGGGTCGTAGGCGAGCGCGAGCTCGTACGCGTGGACGTCGCGCAGCCCGTCGGCGGCGACGGTGACCGTCACGGTGTCGCCGAGGGTGAGCGAGGACGTCGAGGTCGACACCGCGTACGCAGGGACGTCCTCGACCGACGCGGAGCCGATCGCGAGACTTGCGGCGACCAGGCTGACGGTGGCGAAGCCCGTCGCGGCGCCGAGCCAGGCCTTCTTGTGGGGCGTCATAGTCCTCGTATTGTCCTCGACATCGCCCGGGACCGTGAAGAATCCCGGGCGATGCCGTGCGGACCCTCGGTGCTAGCGGCTCGCCCGGTGGAGCGGACCGCCGTGGCCGAGACCCTTGCCGTGGCCGTGGCCGCGGTGCGGACGGCGCGGCGGCTCGACGCCGTTGACGGTCGACGTGTCGTACGCGAAGGTCCACGTCGCCGCGGCGATCGCGTCGGAGTTCACGTCGAGGGCGTGCTTGTTGACGTTGCCCACGAGTCGATAGTGCTCGCGCAGCTGGTCGTACAGCGCCACGTCCTGACCGTCTCCACGCAGGTTGTCGCAGAACGCGTGGTAGCACGGGTCGTACGCCGCGCCGGCGACTCCGCCGTAGAGGGCCGCCTCCTCGGCGGTCTTCTCACCTTCGGCCCCGGTGAAGAGGCCACCGGCCGGGACGCCGACCGCGATGAACGGCCCGTAGTCCGAGCGCCCCGAGAACTCCGTGTCCTGGAACGGTTCGCCCCGGTCGGCGTAGAACTTCTCGAAGACGTCCTCGATCGCGTCCGACCCCGGGGGGATGGTTTCGGGGTCGGCGGTCCCGCTGGAGTTGTCGCCGTCGTAGACGCCGAACATGTAGTTCGGGGAGCCGACCATGTCGAAGTTCAGGTAGAGCGCGATGTCGTCGAGCTCGTCGGGGCTCAACGCTGCGACGTAGTGCTCGGACCCGAGAAGACCGGACTCCTCCGCACCCCACCACGCGAAGCGCACGGTGTTGTTCGGCTTGGCGTGGCGCATCTGGATCGCGGTCTCGAGCAGCGCGGCGCTGCCGGTGCCGTTGTCGTTGATGCCCGCGCCGTCCTGCACACCGTCGAGGTGCGCTCCGGCCATGACCACGTTGGAGTCGTCGCCCTTGCGGGTCTCGGCGACGACGTTGTAGGCCGACCGGGTCTCGGCCACGTAGTCGACCGTGACCGTCACCGTGGAGCCGGCGACGCGGGCGAGGTCCTCACCGGTCGCCGACGTGGCGAACACGGTGGGGATCGCCAGACCGGTCGCGTCGCCGATCATGTTGATCAGACCCGTGCGGTCGGTCTGACCCTCGTTCATGATCACCACGCCGCCCGCGCCTGCGGCCTGGGCGTTGAGCGCCTTGACCGCGAACCCGCACGTGCCGCGCTGCATGAGGGCGATGCCGCCGGGCTCGAGGTCGGCGAAGTCCGCCGCCTCGCAGCCGCTGGTGTTGCTGTTCGGAGGGAGACCGGCCGCCGGGACGACCAGGTCGATCGGGGTGAGGGGGCCGGTGACCGTGCCCTCGGGGCTCCCGGTGTCGAAGGCGTTGCGGAGGAAGTCCGTGCCCTGCTCGAACGTGCGCGCCTCCGGGCTCACCCGGATCAGCTCGGAGTTCTCCTCGACGTAGTCGAACGGGAACTCCTGCACCTGCGGGTCGTACCCCGCGCGCCGCAGCTGCGTGACGACGTACTGCACGGAGGCGGCATAGCCGGGGCGCCCGGCAGCGCGGTCGCCGTGCTCGTCGGAGACCTCCTGGAGCTCCTCGAGGTGGTCGAGCACCGCCTTGAGCTTGACGGCGTGGGTGATCTTCTTGGTCGACCGGTCGTCGTGGTCGCGAGACCCGGCGCTTGCCGGCGCAGCACCGGCGGCGACGAGGGTGGCGATCGCAAACCCCGCGCAGATGGTCGTCATGGACGTACGTGTCACGTGAACGAGCCCTTCCTGTGAAGTGCTCGGCCCTTGCCCGAGACCGCCGAACGGCACGAGCGTAGGGCGTACGCGGCCGCGCCGCCGTTCGTTGGCAGCTCCTCAGGAGCTGGGTGACGAGTCACGGGCGCTCGTGTCGCCGGCGGCGATCATCGCGCGGACGCCCTCGAGCGACTCGCGGATCGTGGTCCCGTAACCGTCGTGGGGGAGGACGTCGACGCGTGCGGCCGTGTGCTCGACGTGGGCGCTCGCCTCCTCGAAGCGGCCGAGCCGCCGCAGCACGTCGGCGAGGTTGAGGTGCAGCGACGGGAAGAACCCGGCGATCGCCAGCGACGCGTGGTAGGACCGGGCGCGCTCGTCGGTCGTCTCGTACGCCGCTGCGAGAGCACGCTGGTCCCAGGCGAGCTCCTCCTCGGCGTCGGGCGTGACGTCGGCGAGGTAGTGGGCGATCACGCACCGGTGGAAGGCATCGCCGTCGTCCCCCACCTCCGCCCAGAGCGCGAGGAGGGCGGATCGGGTCGCCTCGCGGTCATCCTGGTGGCCGAACGCCACTGCCTCGGTGACGCGCTGCATGACGGGGTCGGGGGCGGGGGCGGGGGACGCGTCAGTCATGGCCCCGAGCGTACGAGAGGGCGAGGACACGATTCGCGTCCTCGCCCTCTCGCGCCGTCATCGCGGCGTACTCGCTGTGGTCACCCTCAGCGGACCAGCAGCCTGACCGGCCGGGACACCGAGCTCTTGAACGCGGGGTGCTTGGCCACGTACCTCGCCGTGATCTTGTGCTTGCCGCGCTTGAGCTTGGTCGACGACAGCTTGAGCACGGCCTTGCCCTTCTTCACCTTGACGGTCTTGATCTTCTTCTTGCCGTCACGGAAGACCACCTTGCCCTTGATCGGGCCGGCCGCCACGCGCACCCGCGCGACCAGCTTGGCGCCCGACCTGCCGTAGCTGGTCCTCTTGGGTGAGACCTTCAGGCGGACGCTCGTCCCGACCTTCGCGACGCGGACGCCCGCGGTGCCCCGCCACAGCCCCGGCGAGCCAGCGCCCTTGCGGCCGGCGACCTGGGCCTGGACGACGGCACCGCCATCAGCGGCGGTGATGCGGTACGAGGTGCCGGTGGCGCCCGGGATCGGCTTGCCGTTGCGCATCCAGCGGAAGGAGTACGAGGTGGGGCCGCCGGTCCACGTGCCTGCGGTCGTGGTGAGCACGCTCCCGCGACGGTTCGTGCCGCCCAGGACCGGGGGCTTGGTCGAGAACGACAGCTTCGAGACGTCCAGGACGCCGGTGCCGCACGCCGTGGTGTTGCAGTTGTGACGACCGTTGGACAGCTGCGGGAAGGGCTTGACGGCCCAGCGCAGCGCGTGCTCGACCGTCGCCGGGCTGTAGGCGCCATGGGAGGAGATGAGCGCGGCGGCCGCGGCCACGGCCGGCGCGGCCATGCTCGTCCCGGCCATCTCGCCCCACGTGGGGCCGCCGGGGGTCGAGGTCCCGGTGTTCAGCGTCGAGTAGACCTGGTTGCCGGCGACGGCGTCACCGCCCGCGGCGGACAGATCGACGACGCGCCCGTAGTTGGAGTAAGGGAACCACTGGGTGCCTCCGCTGCTGCCCGCGATCTGCCCGACCTTGTTGGTGGAGCCGACCGTGATCACGCCGGGGCAGTTGGCCGGCGAGTAGGAGGCCGCGTCCCGGAATTCGTTGCCGGCGGCCACGACCACGGCGGTTCCCCGCGCACGGGCGGCGTTGATCGCGTTGCGAAGGACCGCGGGGCAGTAGCTGGAGGCGCCGGCGATGGAGAGGTTGAGGACGCGTGCGGGCGTCTTGTTGCGGGCCAGGCCGCGGACCTTCGCGCCTGAGCCCCAGAGGATCGCGGTGGCGATGTCCGACATCGTGCCGCCGCAGCGGCCGAGCACGCGCAGGTGCTGGACACGGACGCCCGGCGCATTGCCGGCGATCCCGTAGCCGTCGTTCGTGCGCGCACCGACGATGCCGGCGACGTGGGTGCCGTGCCAGCTGCTCCTGGTCGCCGGAACCCCGGCCGCGCACTCGTTGGCGGCCACCCAGTCACCCTGGTCCTGCGGGTTGGAGTCGCGACCGTTGCCGTCACGAGACCGCGACGCGCTGCTGATGAAGTCCATCCCGGCGACCGTCTTGCTGTCGAGGTCGGGGTGGGCGGTCCGGCCAGTGTCGACGATGCCCACGACGACCCGTCCGGTCGTCGACGGCCACGCGGCGGTGGCCTTCGACCCGTACGTGCCGTGGATGTTCCACTGTCGGGACCACTGCGGGTCGTTCGGCGCAGCTGCCGCCGTCATGACGAGGTCGGGCTCGACACTGGCGACACCGGGCATGTCGGCGAGCTCGGCGGCGGCCTTCTCGGCCTCAGCGAGCGTCGTCGTCTCCGTGAAGGCCAGCGCCTCCACGTCGTCGGTGACGGGGGTCGTGGTCGGTGCGGTGTCGACGCCCTCGGCCTCGACGACGCGGCGTGCCGCGGCGACGGCGGGGCGCGCCCCGGGCTCGTAGGTGATGACGAGGCCTGCCGCGCGAGGCGACGGAGAGGCCAGAGGCGAAGGGGTGGTGCCCCATGTCTGGGGCTCGTCGGAGGCAAAGGACGGTGCGACGGCGGCGAGCACGAGGCTGGCGCCCGCGACCAGCGCACACACGCGGGGGAGTCGTGACATGGGCCATAGTCTGTCGGGTCCGGGGGTCGCGGCCTCCAGGGCCCGCGCGGGGTCAGTGCCACCCCCTAGACTCAGGCGCATGTCCGACTACGCCGACTACCTCGCGTCGTACGCCTCGGTGGCCGCGATCGTCGGCGTCGGCGTGGTCGTCGCGGCCGGGATGCTCGGGGCCAACCGGCTGTTCCGGCCGGTCGTCGCCGACCCGGCGAAGCTGCTGACGTACGAGTCCGGGGTGGATCCGGTCGGTTCCGGATGGGCGCAGAGCAACGTGCGCTACTACGTCTACGCCTTCCTCTACGTGATCTTCGCGGTCGACGCGGTCTTCCTCTTCCCGTGGGCAGTCGTCTTCGCGGAGATCGGCTGGCCGGCTGCGGTCGAGATGGCGGTGTTCCTCGGGTTCATCGGACTCGGTCTGGTCTACGCGTGGCGCAAGGGGGTGCTCACATGGACGTGACCCCTTCGTCGGTCAACTTGGGTGTCCCGACGATCCAGCGCCTGGACACGCCCGAGCTCGGTGTCGGGTCGGCGCTCGCGCCGCGTCCCGTTCGCTACCTCCTCAACTGGGGCCGGCGCTACTCCCTGTGGGTGTTCAACTTCGGGCTGGCGTGCTGCGCCATCGAGTTCATGGCCGCCTCGATGGCCCGCCACGACTTCATCCGCCTCGGCGTCATCCCGTTCGCACCGGGCCCTCGCCAGGCCGACCTCATGATCGTGTCGGGCACGGTCACCGACAAGATGGCGCCCGCGATCGAGCGCCTGTACGCGCAGATGCCCGACCCGAAGTACGTCATCTCGTTCGGCTCGTGCGCGAACTCCGGCGGGCCCTACTGGGACTCGTACTGCGTGACCAAGGGCGTCGACCAGATCATCCCCGTCGACGTGTACGTGCCGGGGTGCCCGCCACGACCGGAGGCGCTGCTCCAGGGCATCGTCACGCTCCAGGACAAGATCGCAGGGGAGGACCTGGCCCAGCGGTACGGCCGTACGGGTCTGCGCCGCTCGCTCTCGTCGCTCCTGCGACCACCCGTGACTCCCGAGCAGGACGGATAGCCGGCGTGGGGTGGGCCGAGGACGTCCTCTACCTCGGTCGCGCGGTCGCGGGTGACCGGGTGACCGCGTCGCAGGAGTTTGGGCAGCAGACCCTCACGGTGCCCGCCGGGTGGTGGCGACCGATCGTGATGATGCTCCGCGACCAGGGAGGCTGCCAGTTCTTCGACTGGCTGAGCGCCGTCGACGAGGCCGGCGCCCCGAGCCCATACCCGGACGAGCCCTCGCTCACGGGAGGCCTGCGCATCGTCTGCCATCTCGCGGCGCTCTCGCCCGGCGTGGGCCGGACGGCCGTGCGCCACCTGCTCGTCCAGACCCACGTCCCTCGGACGCAGCCCGTCCTCGACTCGATCGTCGATCTGTACGCCGGTGCGGCGTGGCACGAGCGGGAAACGCACGAGATGTTCGGCGTCGACTTCCGGGGCGGCGTGCCGCTGGAGACGCTGCTGCTGCCCGATGCCTTCGAGGGCCACCCGCTGCGCAAGGAGTTCGTGCTGGCCTCGCGCGTCGTGAAGCCCTGGCCGGGTGCGAAGGAGCCGGGCGAGTCCGACCACGACGTCGCGGCGGCCGACTCCTCTCCCGGACGACGCCGGGTGCGGCCGCCAGGTGTGCCCGACGCCGAGCAGTGGGGGCCGCGCGAGCCGGGCTCGTCCGCGCCTGACCCGCTGTCCCACGCGACAGCGGGCCCGGCCGCCCGCCCCGCCCGGCCGCGCCGTACCCGCCGTGCCGATCCGCCGCCCGAGCCCTCCTCCGAGGACCCGGCATGATCGACCTCCTCGACCTCCTCCTGCGGTGCGGGCTCGTGCTCGTGGCGTTCTTGGTGCTGCCGCTGGTCGTCGGTCAGCTCGAGCACAAGACGATGGCGCACATGCAGTCGCGGGTCGGCCCGATGTATGCCGGTGGCTTCCACGGCTGGGCACAGCTGATCGCCGACGGCGTGAAGTTCGCCCAGAAGGAGGACGTGACGCCGCGCGCCGCTGACCGCCCCGTCTTCGCGCTCGCGCCGGCCGTCGCGCTGGTCCCCTACCTCGTGGTGCTCTTCGTGATCCCGCTCGGCCCGAGCGTCGTCGGTGCCGACCTCGACCTCGGTCTGTTCTTCGCGCTGGCGGTGATGAGCGTGGGCGTGCTCGGCACCCTGATGGGCGGCTGGGCGAGCGCCAACAAGTACTCGCTGCTCGGCGGTCTGCGCACCGCCTCGCAGCTGATGAGCTACGAGCTCCCGATGGTCCTGGCGGCGGTCTCGGCGGCGATGATGGCCGGCTCGTTGTCGCTGGTCGGCATCGCGCAGGCGTGGGAGTGGTCGTGGCTGGTGTGGCAGCTCCCAGCGCTGTGCGTGTTCGTGGTGGCGGGGCTGGCCGAGCTGCAGCGGCCGCCGTTCGACATGCCGATTGCCGACGCCGAGGTGATCCTCGGCCCCTACACGGAGTACGGCGGCATGCGGTTCGCGATGTTCCTCCTCGCCGAGTACGCCGGCATCGTCGTGCTCGCGGGGCTCACGACGACACTGTTCCTCGGCGGCTGGCGCGGGCCGTCGTCCGACGAGCTGGGCTGGCTGTGGGCGTTGCTCAAGACGTTCGCGGTGGCGTTCTGCGTGGTGTGGTTCCGGGTGGCCTGGCCGCGGATGCGCGAGGACCAGCTCAACGCTCTGGCCTGGAAGCTGCTGGTGCCCGTCGCGCTCGGGCAGCTGGCTCTGACGACGGTGGTGGTGCTCGTATGAAGGGACTCCTCAAGGGCCTGCAGGTGACGTGGCACAACCTCACCCGGCGCGCTGTGACCCAGCAGTACCCAGACGTCCTCCCGGAGCTGCCTCCGCGCAGCCGCGGGGTCATCGCCCTGCAGGAGGAGAACTGCACGTCCTGCATGCTATGTGCGCGTGAGTGCCCGGCGTGGTGCATCTACATCGACTCGCACAAGGAGACCGAGCCTCCCGTGACCGAGGGCGGCCGCGAGCGCTCCTTCAACGTGCTGGACCGTTTCGACATCGACTACTCGCTGTGCATGTACTGCGGCATCTGCGTCGAGGTGTGCCCCTTCGACGCGCTCCACTGGTCGCCGGAGTTCGAGTACGCCGAGCTGGACATCCGCGACCTGACCCACGACAAGGACCGCCTCCGTGAGTGGATGTGGACGGTGCCGCCGCCCCAGCCGCTCGATCCCGCGGCCGAGCCCCCGAAGGAGATCGGGGTGGCGGAGAAGGCGGCTCATCGGGAGGCGGAGAAGGCGCAGCGTCCCCCGGAGCCCGGCGCATGACGGCCGTCACGGTGGTCTTCGCGGCGCTCGGCCTGATCACGCTCGTGTCGGCGTTCCTCGTCGCGACCAGCGACCAGATCGTCCACGCCGCGCTGTGGCTCGTCGTCACCCTGGGCGCCCTGGCAGGGCTGTACGTGCTGCTCGCGGCCGAGCTGGTGGCGTGGGTGCAGGTGCTCATCTACGTCGGCTCGGTGATCGTGCTGCTGCTGTTCGCGCTGATGCTGACGCGCGCGCCGACCGGCAGCGGCTCGGCCACGGCGACCGCCAACCAACCGCTCGCCGCCGTGATCGCCGCTGCGGCGACGGTCGCGCTCGGCGCCGTGATGTGGGCCGGGTTCGGCGGCGAGGTGATCGACGAGGACGAGATCCGGATCGGCACCGCCGGGCGGCTCGGCGACGCGATCTTCCGGACGTGGGTGCTGCCCTTCGAGGTGCTCTCGGTGGTGCTCCTGGCGGCGCTGGTCGGCGCGATCGCCCTCACGCGCAGGGGGGAGCGCTGATGCCGCTGATGCTCCCGCTGACCGTCTCGTGCGGCCTGTTCGGTCTCGGCCTGTACGCGGTGCTGGCCCGGCGGCACGCGGTGATGGTGCTGCTGGGTGTCGAGCTGATGCTCAACGCCGTCAACCTCAACCTCGTCGCGTTCGACACCTGGTGGGCCGACACGCTGCACACGGGCCAGTCGCTCACGCTGTTCGTGATCGCCCTCGCCGCGGCAGAGATCGGCCTGGGCCTCGCGCTCGTGCTCGTGCTGTTCCGTACGGTCGGCAACGCCGACGTCGACGGCCAGGAGAGCCTCCCTCAGGTGATGCCGGACGGGGGTGACGAGCTGTGAGGCGCCGTGACAGCGCGTCGACGGTCGCGATCACCGCGCTGCTCGCCGTGTGCGCGGCGGTCGTCGCGTTCCCGCAGCTCGGCGAGCGGACCGGGCCGTACGGCGTGCCGGCGGGCGCGCAGACCACCCTCGTCGACGGCGGCGATCTCCTCGGCGTCTCGGTGACATTCTTCGTCGACCACCTCAGTGCGGTGATGCTGCTGCTCGCGGCCGGTGTCGGACTGCTCGTCCAGATCTACTCCGTCGCGTACATGGCAGGCGACTCGCGCTACCGCGCCTACGCGACGATCATCCAGCTCTTCCTCATCGCGATGGCCACCGTCGTGACCGCCGACAACCTGTGGATGCTGCTGGTGGGCTGGGAGGTCATGGGCCTGTGCTCTTACCTGCTGATCAGCCATCACTGGGAGCTCTCCCCAGCACGCGCCGGGGCCGTGAAGGCCTTCCTCCTGACCCGGATCGGCGACCTCGGCCTGCTGGTGGCGATCTTCGGGATCGGCCACACGTTCGGGACGTACGAGATCAGCGAGGTCCTCACGGCGATGGCGTCGCCGGGTGCGCCCGAGGGGCTCACCTGGATCGGCCTGCTGCTCGTCCTCGCGGTCGTCGGCAAGTCGGCGCAGTTCCCGCTGCACACCTGGCTCGCCGACGCGATGCCGGGCCCGACACCGATCAGCGCCCTCATCCACGCGGCGACGATGGTCGCGGCGGGCGTCTTCCTCGTCGCACGCCTCTATCCCGTGCTCGCCGCCTCGGCGGTGACGATGACGGTGCTCGCGGTCATCGCATGCGTGACGATGCTGCTGGCCGCGCTCTTCGCGCTGACGTCGCGCGACCTCAAGCGGGTGCTGGCCTGGTCGACCGTCAGCCAGCTGGCGTACATGTTCGCGGCCCTGTCGGTCGGCGGCTACGACGCGGGCATCGACCACCTGCTGTCCCACGGCGCGTTCAAGGCGCTGCTGTTCCTCGCGGCCGGGTCGGTCGCGCACGCCGTCGGCTCGACGGCCCTGTCGGACCTGGGCGGTCTGCGCGCGGTGATGCCGTGGACGTTCGTGACGGCCACGATCGGGTTCGCGGCGCTCGCCGGGGTCGTGCCGACGGTCGGGTTCTTCAGCAAGGACGCCGTGATCGAGGCGGCGTGGCACGGGATCGGGCACGAGGCGCCCGTCGCGCCCGCCGTGGCCGCGCTGGTGCTCGCGTGCGGGCTGGTGACCGCGGTCGTGACAGTCGTCTACGCCTTCCGCACCTGGTGGGTCACGTTCGTCGGCGGCGAGGGCCGTACGGCGATGGCTGAGGCGGGATCGCGGTCGCCCGCCCTCCACGAGGCCCCGCCGCTGATGGTCGGTCCGCTGGTCGTGCTCGCGGCGGTGAGCCTCCTGCTGAGCCTGGCGATGCCGCTCGAACCGCTGACCGGTCTTGTGACGACGGTCCTGGTCGTCGCCGCGGGGTGGCTTGCCTGGCGCACGGTGGCCGCCGGTCGCGACCCCGCCGACCTGCTCGGAGCCGTCCGTCCGGCGTTCGACCGCGAGCTCGCGATGGACGTCGCGTACGACCGTGCGGGCGTGGCTGCTCGCGGGGCGGGTGACGTCGTGGTGGCGACCGACCGCGACATCCTCGGGTTCTACCCGCGGGCGGCCGCGTGGGTGACGGTGGCCCTCTCCAAGGGGTTCGCGCGTGCCCAGTCCGGCAACGCCCAGGTCTACGTCACCGTGCTCGCCGTCGGAGTGCTCGTGATCGCGGGCCTGGTGGTGGTCCGATGAACGGGCTCGTCGTCGCGCTCGGGGTTCCTGCGCTGACAGCGGCCCTTCTGGGGCTCGCCCGCACGATGGTGACCGACCGCGTCGCCGCGCGTGCCGGCGTGGCCGCATCGGTCCTTTCCGGGCTGTTCGTCCTCGGGGCGTGGCTCGTGCACGACGGCGGAGGGTACGCCTCCGAGATCGACGTGGTGTGGGTCCGGGCGATCGGAGTGCACCTCCACCTCGGGATGGACGGCATCTCCTTCCCGCTGCTGCTGATGACGACTCTGCTCTCGGCCCTCGTGTGCTGGGCACTCGTCGACGATCCGCCGGCAGGCGACAACGCGACGCCCGCCCTGGTCGCGCTCGTGATGGTCGTGCTGTCGGCGGCGATCGGGGTGTTCGCGTCGCTCGACCTGCTGCTCTTCTTCGTGTTCTTCGAGCTGGCGCTGATCCCGATGTGGTTCGTGATCGCGCGCTGGGGAGACCCGCGCGACCCGGTCGGACGCCGGGTCGCCGCCACGCGCTTCCTGCTCTACACCGTCATCGGGTCGGCGTTCATGCTGGTCGGGTTCGTGACCGTGTGGGCGCTGACCGGCACGCTCCAGATCCCTGAGCTGGCCGCGCGCTCGGGCGTGCTCGACGGCGGCTGGGCGCTGTTCGCGGCGTCCATGATCGCGGTCGGACTCGCGGTCAAGACGCCGATCTGGCCGTTCCACCTGTGGCTCCCCGACGCCCACGCGAAGGCCCCGACGGTGGGCTCGGTCCTCCTGGCGGCCGTGTTCCTCAAGCTCGGCACGTACGGGCTGCTCCGCGTGCTCGTCTCGGTGCTGCCGGGCCCGGCGCGCGAGCTCGCCCCGTGGTTGGGGGTGCTCGGCGTGATCGGCATCGTCGTGGCTGCGCTCGCGTGCCTGCGGCAGAGTGACCTCAAGCGCCTCATCGCGTACTCGAGCGTCGGCCACATGGGCTTCGTCGTCCTCGGCATCGCCACGCTCACCGACATCGGCGTCGCCGCGGCGGTGTTCGCCAGCGTTGCCCACGGTGTGGTGACCGGGCTCCTGTTCTTCAACGCGGGTTCGCTCAAGCGTCGCTTCGGCAGCGCCGAGATGGCCGTGCTCGGGAGGGGCCTGTACGCCCGCATGCCGGCGCTCGCCGTGGTGCTGGCCTTCGCGGCGTTCGCGAGCCTCGGACTTCCGGGGCTGGCCGGCTTCTGGGGGGAGATGATGGCGCTGCGCAGCGCGTACGAGGCGGCGGTGGACTCCGGAGCGGGGCTCGTCCCGGTGCTCGCGGGCGTCCTGCTCGTCGCCGCGCTCGTCGGTGTGCTGCTGACGTCGGCCTACTTCCTGCGGATGATCCGGCGCACCCTCCAAGGCGTGCCGACCCCGCATGACGCCGACCTCGACCTCGCGGGCTCCGAGCGGGGCATCGCCGCCGTCCTCATCGTCGCCGTGCTGCTCCTCGGGCTGGCGCCGGGCCTCGTGATGGGCGTGGTCGAGCCGAGTATCCCGGCGATCCTCGGGAGCGGACGATGACCCCGGACGCCGTCGACTGGGCCTCGGTCGGCGTGCCGCTGATGGTGGCCGTCGGCGCGATCGTCGCGCTGCTCGTGGACGCGTTCTGGCCCGCGGGCGGGTGGCGCCGCCAGGGTGTCGTCGCCGGGGCGTCGCTGCTCGCGGCCGGGGCGTGGCTCGCCGACACGGGCTCGAGCGGTCCGCTCGTCGCCGGCTTCTCGTGGGTCCTCCTGGTGTCGGCGCTGGTCGTGGTGGTCCTCACGCAGTCGCTCGAGGACGACCCCGCGATGCCGCCGGGGGAGTCGACGTTCCTGGTCCTCTCGGCCACCGCTGGAGCTCTGACCCTTGCCGCCGCGCAGGACTTCGTGACCTTGGTGGTCGCCCTCGAGCTGTTGTCGCTCCCCTCGATCGCCCTGGTCGCGATGCGCCGCGACCGCCGCGAGTCGGTGAGCTCGGCGTGGACGTTCTTCCTCGCGTCGGCCACCGCCACCGCGGTCACGCTGATGGGGCTCTCGCTGCTCTACGGGCTGACCGGCACCCTGACCTACGACGGTGTGTACGCGGCCCTGCAGACGTCCGAGGCCCCGGCCCGCGTCGCCGCCGCGGTCGTCGTCCTGCTCCTCGTGGGCCTGGTCTTCAAGGTCGGCGCCGTGCCGTTCCACCTGTGGATCCCCGATGCCTACCGCGGCGCCCCGATCCCGGTCGCCGGCTTCTTGTCGGTGGTCTCCAAGGGCGGCGCGCTCGCCGCGCTCCTCGTCGTCCTCGCGTACCCGCTGGTGTCGCTGCAGCCTCGCTGGGACCTCTTCGTCGCCCTCGTCGCTGCGCTCTCGATGACGGTCGGCAACATCGGGGCCCTGGCTCAGCGCGACCTCGTCGGGATGCTGGCATGGTCGTCGATCGCGCAGGGCGGATTCGTCCTGGCCCCGATGGTCGCACTCGCCGTCCGCGCCGACATCGTGCTGACGGCGCCGCTGCGCTACCTCGCGGTCTATGCGATCGCCAACCTCACGGTCTTCGCCGTCGCGGCGGTCGCGCTGCGCCGGTTCGGGGGGACCACCTACGCCCACCTCGCTGGTGCGGGCCGCCGAGACCCGGTGCTCGGCGTCGCCCTCGTGCTCGGGCTGCTCACCCTCGCCGGGTTCCCGCCGGCGGTGATCGGGCTGGTCGCGAAGTACGTCGTGCTCCAGCCCGTCATCGTCGCTGGGTACGCCTGGCTGGCGGGCGTGATGGCGGTCAACGTCGCGCTCGGCCTGGTCTACTACCTGCGGCTCGTCGTCGTCGCGTACGCGCCTGCGGACCGGGTCGGCGACGCGGCGGACGCGCCCCCGGTGACCAGCGTGCGCGAGGGGCGCGGGGCCCGGCTCGCGTACGCCGTCGTCGTCGTCGGCGCGGTCGCTCTCGCCGCGACCTCGATCGCTCCGACGCTGCTTCTCGGTCCTCTGCCCTGACGCGCCCCCGCCCGAGCGCCGATGGGACTCCTGGCGTGACTAGGGTTCCGGTGTGCCCGACGAAGCGACAGTGACGATCCATACCGACGGCGCCTGCCTGGGCAACCCAGGACCGGGTGGATGGGGTGCCGTGCTGCGCTATGGCGACCACGTCGCAGAGCTCCACGGGGGCGACCCGGCAACGACCAACAACCGGATGGAGCTGATGGCGGCCATCCAGGCGCTCGAGACCCTCACCCGGCCGGTGGGCGTCGACCTGCACACCGACAGCAGCTACGTTCGCAACGGGATCATGTCGTGGGTCACGAAATGGAAGGCCAACGGCTGGCGTACCGCCGCCAAGCAGCCGGTCAAGAACGAGGACCTCTGGCGCCGCCTCGACGAGGCGGCCCAGCGGCACGACGTGCGGTGGCACTGGGTGAAGGGCCACGCGGGCGACCCTGGCAACGAGCGCGCCGACGAGCTCGCCGGCCGCGGCGCGCTCGAGGCGAAAGGCGGCGCGGCGCGCTAGCGGTAGTTGACGAACTGCACCGCGAAGTCGAGGTCGGCGCCCTTGACCAGGGCGATGACCTCCTGCAGCTCGTCGCGCTTCTTGCCCGTGACCCGCAGCTCGTCGCCCTGGATCTGGACCTTGACGCCCTTGGGGCCCTCCTCACGGATCAGCTTGGAGACCTTCTTGGCCTGCTCCTGAGTGATCCCCTCGGAGAAGGTGCCGTTGATGACGGACTCCTTGCCGGACTGCTTGGGGTCGCCCGCCTCCAGCGTCTTGAGGGAGACTCCCCGCTTGACGAGCTTGTCCTTGAGCACGTCGAGCACGGCGAGGGCCCGCTCGTCGGCGTTGGCCTTGATGACGACGTCGGTGGAGCCGCTCTTCTCGATCGAGGCCCCGGTGTTCTTGAAGTCGTACCGCGTCGAGATCTCGCGCGCGGCCTGGTTGATCGCGTTGTCGATCTCGGCGTGGTCCAGCTTGCTCACGATGTCGAACGACGAGTCCGCGGCCATGATGATCCTCTCGGTCAGGCAGCTGGTCACCCGATTTCGGGTGCGCTGGAGCGCTGCGCTAAAGTCGTGCTGTTGCTCGCGCAGAGTAACAACCCCTGGCAGGTTGCCCGAGCGGCCAATGGGAGCTGACTGTAAATCAGCCGGCAATGCCTTCGCAGGTTCGAATCCTGCACCTGCCACGGTCGACGAGCCCGGTTCCGCACGTGCGGGGCCGGGCTCGTCCGCTTATGCGGACCGTGCGGGCGCCTCATCGCATCGCGTCGAGGACGTCGGCGGTGAAGGCGTCCGCCGACAGGGCCTGCGGGTCCTGCGGGGCCGCGCCCATCCGTACGGCCACGATCCCGTCCGAGGGCACCACGGCGACGATCTGGCTGCCCAGACCGAGCGCCCAGAACGCGTCCTTCGGCGCGTGTGGTGCGAGCCGGCTGCGGGTGGGAGCCTCCCCGGCGTCCGCACCGGCTCCGGAGGCCGTACGCGCCCCGTGGACGGGCCCCTTGCGGTTGACCCACCACAGCAGCCCGTACGCGGCGTTGAGCGGGGACGAGGACCGTCCGGTGGCCTGCTCCACGTACGCGGAGGAGACGACCTGGCGTTCGTCCCAGCGTCCGTCGCGCATCATGAGCAGCCCGAGCCGCGCCAGGTCGAGGCACGACGCGTCGACGCCCGAGAACATCAGGGTGTTGCCCGCCGCGTCCTCGCTCCAGGACGTGCGCGACATCCCGAGCGGGCCGAGGAGCTTCTCCTGGGCGTACTCGCGAGGGTTCTTCCCGGTGGCGACCTGGAGCACCTCGTCGAGGGTCTGGATCGCGGCGTTGTTGTAGCGCCAGACCGTGCCCGGCCGGGCGTCCTGCGCGAGCGCGATCGAGAAGGCGGTCTTGTCACGCGCGGCGATCGCCATCTGCTGGTAGTCGGTGGCGAAGTCCCAGTGCCGGCCGGACACGTTCGCGAGGAGGTCGCGGATCGTGACCCGCGCCGCCGGCGTGCCCCGCCAGGCGCGGACGTACGCGGACGCCCGGTCGTCGAGCTCGAGGAGGCCCTCGTCGGCGGCGATGCCCACCAGGACGGACGTGAACGACTTCGTGACCGAGAACGCGGGGCCCGTCGAGTCGCGGTCCGCGTCGCCGAAGGTCGCCTCGTGGACGAGCGCGCCGTCGCGGGTCACGACGACGCAAGAGGACCCGGCGGCGGCCTGGTCGCGGTCGAGCGCACGCAGCGCCGCGGGGTCGAAGCCGGCGGTCACCGGGTCGATCGTCGCCCAGTCGTCACCGGGCACGACGTCGGTCGGCGCGGCGCTCGTCGGGCTCGTCGTCGGGGCTGCCGTCGGGTCACCGGACATCGATCCGCTGCCGCCGGAGCTGCAGGCGCTGACGAGCAGCAGGGCTGCGGCCGCGAGCGCCGTACGACAGGTGGGCATGGTCGTATTATGTGACCGGAATCATGGGGGAGACCCCCGATTTCGGTTCGTCGCAGCGGCCGTGTATCTTTGCTTCTCGGTTCGCCGATCGCCCCTTTAGCTCAGTCGGCAGAGCGTCTCCATGGTAAGGAGAAGGTCTACGGTTCGATTCCGTAAAGGGGCTCTGAGTCTCACCCGCTCCCTCCGCCCGGTGCGAAGGGCGGCGGGATGACGCATGGCGGGGTAGCTCAGGTGGTTAGAGCACACGGCTCATAATCGTGGTGTCGCGGGTTCGAGTCCCGCCCCCGCTACAAAAGACGACAGAAGCAGTTCCAGCGAAGAAGAGGCAGACTCGTGGCCAGCAAGAGCTCTGACATCCGCCCCAAGATCACCTTGGCGTGCACCGAGTGCAAGCGACGCAACTACATCACCAAGAAGAACCGTCGCAACGATCCCGATCGCCTCGACCTCAAGAAGTTCTGCCCGCACGAGCGTCGTCACACGGTCCACCGCGAGACCCGCTGACCCACCTCGTACGACTTCCCACGTACACACCGTTCACCAGGGTCCCGCCGAACAGGCGCGGACCCTGGTGTCATGTTGGGAGCCTTCTCGATGCGTGACCTGACCGTCCTCGCCCCGCTCACGACGCTGCGGATCGGCGGACCCGCCCGTGAGATCGTCGAGGTGACGGACGCCGACGATCTTGTCGACACCGTCCGCGCGCTCGACGAGGCCGGTGAGCGGGTCCTCCTGCTCGGGGGCGGCAGCAACGTCGTCGTCGCCGACGAGGGCTTCGACGGCACCGTCGTCCTCATCCGTACCCAGGGCCTGGTCGCCGACGTCGACCGCTGCAGCGGTGCCACCCTGACGGTCGCCGCGGGGGAGGTGTGGGACGACTTCGTCGCTCACGCCGTCGAACAGGAGTGGGTCGGCATCGAGACCCTCTCCGGCATCCCCGGACGGGTCGGAGCCACGCCGATCCAGAACGTCGGTGCCTACGGCCAGGACGTCGCCCAAACCATCGCCCGGGTCCGTACCTACGACCGCCGCGACCGGCGTGTGGTCACGTACTCCGCGGTCGACTGCGGCTTCGGCTACCGCACGAGCCGCTTCAAGGCCGAGCCCGGACGCCACGTCGTGCTCGAGGTCACCTTCCAGCTCGAGCTCGGCTCGCTCGGCGCCCCGGTCCGGTACGCCGAGCTGGCCAAGACCCTCGGCATCGCGGTCGGCGACCGTGCGCCGCTCGCGGACGTCCGCGACGCCGTCCTCGACCTGCGTGCCGGCAAGGGCATGGTGCTCGATCCGGACGACCACGACACGTGGAGCGCGGGGTCGTTCTTCACCAACCCGGTCCTGTCGGCCGACGCCGCAGGTGCGCTGCCTGCTGACGCGCCGCGCTTCGGGCAGCCCGACGGGCGTGTCAAGACCAGCGCCGCGTGGCTGATCGAACACGCCGGCTTCGGCAAGGGGTACGGCGAGACGGCGGCCCGCGTCTCCACCAAGCACAGCCTCGCGCTCACCAACCGTGGCGGCGCCACCGGCTACGAGCTCCTCGCACTGGCTCGCGAGATCCGCGACGGGGTCGAGGCGAAGTTCGGCGTACGCCTGGAGAACGAGCCGGTCCTCGTCGGCACCGAGCTCTGAGCCCGACCGGCTCCCGCTCGCTCAGCGACGTCTTGACCCTCACGGCGTCCTGGACGAACCGACGCTGAGGTGGCCGTACAGGCGCTGTGCTCGCGCGAGCTCACGACGCAGTCGCGCTGCCGTGCGCTCGGCGTTCTCGGGGGCCAGGTCGGCCCACGTCAGCCGGACAACGTGGTATCCGAGATCTCGGACCTTCAGCTCACGCTTCTTCTGGGCCCAGACGGTCGTCCTGGCCTCGTCCTCGTCATCGTCGTCGTACGTGACCCGCCCGTCGAACTCGACCACCAGGCGCTGCACCGGCCACAGGAAGTCGACCTCTGCCCGACGGCCGTCGACGAGCGCGAGCTCCCGCCCTGCTGTCGTGCGATCCGCTGCAACCGTTCCACCCGAGAACTGTGGTCTACCGGCGGCACTCTCTGCAGAGACCCCTGTGGACAACAGAGGGCGGCCCGCTCCACGCGTCGGGGAGCGCTGTTCCGGCACCCTCGGCGTCGGTTCGTCCAGGACGTCGAGCGGGTCACACCGTCGTCGACTGGCCCGTCGCGTCAGTCGGGGTCGGCGGCGAGCCAGGCGTCGATCGCGGCGAGCGCGGTGTCGCGAAGCTCGTCCGGAGCGTACGAACCACGCAGCGACATGCGGGCGAGCTCGGCCAGCTCGGCATCGCTGAAGTCCTGAGCCGCCCGCAGCGCGGCGTACTGGCCAGACAGGCGCGCGCCGAACAGCAGCGGGTCGTCCGCGCCGAGCGCGACCCCGACCCCGGCCTCCATCAGCGTCCGGACGGGCACCTCCTCGAACGTGTCGTAGACGCCGAGCGCAACGTTGGACGAGGGGCACACCTCCAGCGTGATGCCGGCACGCGCGACGGCGTCGAGCACCGCGGGATCCTCGACGCAGCGCACGCCGTGGCCGATCCGGTCCGGCTCGAGGTGCTGCAGGACGGCGGCGACGCTCTGCGGGCCGCGCAGCTCGCCTCCGTGGGGCATGCTGCGCAGGCCCGCGCGGCGCGCGATCGCGAACGCGGGCGCGAACGACGCGGTCTCGCCGCGCCGCTCGTCGTTGGACAGCCCGAACCCCACGACGCCGCGTCCGGCGTATTGCGTGGCGAGCCGAGCGAGCGTACGGGCGTCGAGGGGATGGCGGGTGCGGTTCGAGGCGATGACGACCGCCATCCCGATCCCGTACGTGGCGCTGGCGTCGCGCACGCAGTCCAGGACGAGGTCGGTGAACGCCGTGATCCCGCCGAACTTCGCTGCATAGCCGGAGGGGTCCACCTGGATCTCCGTCCACACCGAGCCTTCGGACGCGTCGTCCTCGGCGACCTCGTGCACGAGGCGCCGGACGTCGCCGGGGGTACGCAGGACCGAGCGCGCGGTGTCGTACAGGCGCTGGAAGCGGAACCAACCCTTCTCGTCGGTCGCGCGCAGCAGCGGGGGCCACTCCTCGACCAGCGCGGGCGGGAGCCGGACCCCGTCGCGCTCGGCCAGCTCGACCAGCGTGGTGTGCCGCATCGACCCCGTGAAGTGGAGGTGAAGATGGGCCTTCGGGAGACGGTCGATCGAGCGCATCGCTACGGCCATGCGGTCATCGTGCCAGCCGGTTCGACTCCGTGCCGGGGCACCCCGTACACTTGACGACCGGTGGATGTTTCCACTGTGTCGTCATGCCCGCGCGCCTCCCCAACGGCCGTGGTGACGAGGCAGCGGAGCGGCCATCGACGAAGGGCAGTAGCTCAACTGGCAGAGCATCGGTCTCCAAAACCGAAGGTTGGGGGTTCAAGTCCCTCCTGCCCTGCAAAGGCCTGGTCCGTCCCGACGGCGGACCGATGACAGGCACCACGATCGAAGGGAACGGTCAGCATGAGCGAGACGTCAAGTGCTCCGACCGAGAGCACACGCTCCGGGCGTACGTCTCCGATGACCTTCTACCGTCAGGTCGTCGCGGAGCTCCGCAAGGTGGTGTGGCCGACCCGTTCGCAGGTCGCCAACTACTTCGTGGTCGTGCTCTTCTTCGTGCTGGTCATGATGGCCATCGTGGCAGGCCTGGACTACGGCTTCGGAAAGCTGATGTTCTGGGTCTTCGCCTGACCCGCGACCCGCGGGTCAAGACGAGACGAGGAAAGAGGCGCTGTGTCCCAGCCGTATGACGAGTTCGACGACGCCCCGCGCGACGCCGTCGCTCCTACGAGCAACCGTGCGCCGTTGGACGACGACGAGCAGGAGCTCGAGGTCGAGGAGGTCGAGGAAGGCCTCGACCTCGCCGAAGACGAGACCGAGCAGGTCGATCCTGAGCCGCTGACGCCGTTCGAGGAGCTCTCCGAGGCCGACGAAGAGCGTGCCGAGATCGAGGCCGCGGACGCCGAGGACGAGATCGAGGACCTCGCCGACGAGGTCGTCGAGGAGGCGCAGGAGATCGCCGACGCCGCCGCGACCACCGAGGACGTCCTCGAAGCCGTCGCCACCGAGCTCGATCCGCTCGCGGCGTTCCGCGAGCAGCTCCACAACCAGTTCGGCGACTGGTATGTCGTGCACACCTACTCCGGCATGGAGAACAGGGTCAAGTCCAACCTGGAGAACCGCATCACCTCCATGCACATGGAGGACTACATCTTCGAGGTCGTCGTCCCGACCGAAGAGGTGGCCGAGATCAAGAACGGTCAGCGCAAGCTCGTCAAGCGCACCGTGCTCCCCGGCTACGTCCTCGTCCGGATGGACCTCACCGACGAGTCCTGGTCGACGGTACGCAACACGCCGTCGGTCACCGGCTTCGTGGGCAACGCCCACCAGCCCGTGCCGCTGACCCTGGCCGAGGTGGAGAGCATGCTCGCTCCCGCCGTCGAGGCTCAGGCTGCGGTCGATGCGCCGGCAACGGCGTCCTCGTCGACGGCGCAGTCGCAGGCGCCGAAGGTCGAGTTCACCGACTTCTCCGTCGGCGACTCGGTCATGGTCGTGGACGGTCCGTTCGCGACGCTGCACGCCACGATCACCGAGATCAACGTCGACGCCCAGCGTGTCCGGGCGCTCGTCGAGATCTTCGGTCGGGAGACCCCCGTCGAGCTGAGCTTCGCGCAGATCCAGCGGGTCTGAGCCAGCAGGTACGCTCGAGAGGGCTTCCGCGCAACACCAGTGGGAGGGCCGAGGCAGGCCCACCGAGACCACGAGAAGGAAAAGAGATATGCCTCCGAAGAAGAAGATCGCTGCCCTCGTCAAGGTGCAGCTGCAGGCCGGAGCGGCCACGCCGGCCCCGCCCGTCGGTACCGCCCTCGGTCCGCACGGCGTCAACATCATGGAGTTCTGCAAGGCGTACAACGCTGCGACGGAGTCCATGCGTGGCAACATCGTCCCGGTCGAGATCACGATCTACGAGGACCGGTCGTTCACCTTCGTCACCAAGACGCCCCCGGCTGCGGAGATGATCAAGAAGGCTGCAGGTCTGCAGAAGGGCTCGGCCGTCCCGCACAAGGACAAGGTCGGCTCGATCAGCAAGGACCAGGTCCGCGAGATCGCCCAGACCAAGCTCCCCGACCTCAACGCGAACGACATCGACGCCGCGATGGAGATCATCGCCGGCACCGCTCGCTCCATGGGCGTCACCGTCGACTGACGGCGGAGCAACCCGACCGACCGCACTGTGGCAGGGCCAGCTGGGCCCGACGACCACGACTGGTAGAGAGAGAAGAACCAGAATGCCTCAGCACAGCAAGGCGTACCGCAACGCCGCTCAGAAGATCGACAAGGACGCGCTCTACACGCCGCTGCAGGCGATGGAGCTCGTCAAGGAGTCGGGTTCGAAGAACTTCGACTCGACCGTCGACGTCTCCATGCGCCTGGGTGTCGACCCGCGCAAGGCCGACCAGATGGTCCGCGGCACCGTCAGCCTGCCGAACGGCACCGGCAAGACCGCTCGCGTCCTCGTGTTCGCGACCGGTGCGAACGCCGAAGCCGCTCGCGAGGCCGGCGCCGACTACGTGGGTGCCGACGACCTCGTCGAGAAAATCTCGGGCGGATGGCTCGACTTCGACGCCGTCGTCGCCACGCCGGACATGATGGGCAAGGTGGGTCGCCTGGGTCGTGTCCTCGGCCCCCGCAACCTCATGCCGAACCCCAAGACCGGCACGGTGACCCCGGACGTCGCGAAGGCCGTGAAGGACATCAAGGGCGGCAAGATCGAGTTTCGTATCGATCGCCACGCCAACCTCCACTTCGTGATCGGCAAGGCCTCGTTCAGCGCCACGGCGCTGGCCGAGAACTACGCCGCCGCGCTCGAGGAGGTCCTCCGACTGAAGCCGGCCAGCTCCAAGGGCCGCTACATCAAGAAGATCACCGTCTCGACGACGATGGGCCCGGGTGTGCCGATCGACCCGAACCGCACCCGCAACGTCGCCTCCGACGACGAGTGACCCTCACGCACGCCTGTACGCGTGACGTGAGCTGACACAGACGCCGCCTCCCCACAGGGGATGCGGCGTCTGTGCGTCTGACGAACCATGCACGAGGTAGCGTGGTCGTCATGCGTACCCGAACGATCTCGGCCGCTGTCGCGGCTCTCGCCCTCGCACTCACCGCCGGCTGCGGGAGCAGCGCGGACGTCGCCGACGGCGGCGACGGCGGCGCCGGCGCCACCCCCTCGACCTCGTCGCAGGGCGGGTCGTCGGACGAGGGAGCGACCGAGCTCACCTCGGCCAACTTCGCCGACACGCTCGGCGGCGCCCAGACGGACGCGAGGTCGGCGCACATGACGATCTCGATGGAGGCGGCAGGCCAGAAGATCGACGCCGAGGCCGATGTCATCACCGACAGCGACCCGAGCAAGACGGCGATGCGCATGACGATGGACGCGAGCGGACAGAGCATCGAGATGACGCTTGTCGACGGCGCGCTCTACATGAAGGCGCCGGGCATGCCCGAGGGCAAGTGGATGAAGCTCTCCCTCGACGCCGCCGCGGGTGCCGCAGGCGAGTCGTTCGGCCAGCTGCGCGACTCGATGGATCCGACCAAGAGCATCGAGAACCTCAAGGACGCGCTCAAGTCCGTGACGGCGACCGGACAGACCGAGACCATCGACGGCGTCGAGGCCAGCCGTTACGACGTCGTCGTCGACACGTCCAAGATCGCCGGCATGGAGGCGGCTGCAGCAGCGCAGCTGCCCGCCGAGATCACCTACGAATACTGGGTCGGCCCTGATGACCTCCCGCGCAAGGTCGTCATGGATGTGGCCCAGATCCCGATGGAGATGACCTTCACCAAGTGGGGCGAGGACGTCGAGATCACCGCGCCCCCGGCCGGCCAGGTCGTCGACGGCTCGTCGATGATGGGCGGCTGATCGACCCGATTTGGATCTGCGCGGGCCGGTCACGTAGTCTGGACGATGCCGAAGACCGCCGGTCGTCCGCGGCACTCCCCAGGGAGCGCCTCGGATCGAAGGTCCCGCACACAGCGGGCGGCCCGCGCAGGTTCACCGAGTTCACGCACTCTCCCGTGTGTCGCGCCCCGTGCTCCTGCGCCGGGGCGTTCGTCGTTCCCGGGCCTGTTGCGCCGGTGGCCTTCGTACGTACCAGGTGCTCGCCGTGCGGCGGGTACGACACGAAGGAGAACCATGGCGCGACCGGACAAGGCCGCAGCGGTTGCCGAGCTGACGGACGAGTTCCGCAGCTCCAACGGCGCTGTGCTGACCGAGTACCGCGGTCTCACCGTGAAGCAGCTGCAGGACCTGCGCCGCTCGCTCGGTGAGAACGTCAACTACGCCGTGGCCAAGAACACGCTGACCAAGATCGCGGCCCGCGAGGCCGGCGTCGACGGCGTCGACGACCTCCTCAACGGCCCGACCGCCATCGCCTTCATCAAGGGCGATCCGGTCGAGGTCGCCAAGGGTCTGCGTGACTTCGCCAAGGCGAACGACAAGCTCGTCATCAAGGGTGGCTTCCTCGAGGGGAAGGCGCTCGATGCTGCCGAGATCACGAAGCTTGCTGACCTCGAGTCGCGCGAGGTCCTCCTCGCCAAGCTCGCGGGCGGCATGAAGGCGAACCTCTCGAAGGCCGCCGCTCTGTTCCAGGCACCGCTTGCTCAGGCAGCACGTGCCGTGGGTGCCCTGCAGGCCAAGGTCGAGCAGGAGACTCCCGCAACCTCGGCTCCCGCCGAGACCGAAGAAGCCCCGGCTGCGGCCGAGGGCTCCGAGGGCTAGGGCCCGATCACGTATCCGACCCCCCCTCGGGGTCCCCAGATAGGAAGGACGCCAACATGGCGAAGCTCAGCACCGAGGACCTGCTCGACGCTTTCAAGGAGATGACCCTCCTGGAGCTCAGCGAGTTCGTCAAGCAGTTCGAGGACACCTTCGACGTCACCGCCGCCGCTCCGGTCGCGGTTGCCGCCGCTCCCGCCGCTGGTGGCGGCGCGGCTGACGCCGCTGTCGAGGAGAAGGACGAGTTCGACGTCGTCCTCGAGTCGGCCGGCGACAAGAAGATCCAGGTCATCAAGGAGGTGCGCGCTCTGACGAGCCTCGGCCTGAAGGAGGCCAAGGACCTCGTCGAGGGCGCCCCCAAGGCGATCCTCGAGGGCGTCAACAAGGAGGCCGCGGACAAGGCCAAGGAGGCCCTCGAGGCCGCCGGCGCCACCATCACCCTCAAGTGATGCACTCCGCGCTCTGACGCACTGCACAGACGGGCACCCCTCCTTCGGGAGGGGTGCCCGTCTGTCTTTTCTCCTGGGCCTGGCTGTACAGTGACGGCGCCGCGAATGCGCTGTGATGAGGGTCACCTGGCATCGAGGCGGCTGTGACCCGTTTGGGACCTTCTGTGGGTTGTGTCACAGTGAAAATGTGGGTTACAGTCACGTTTGTTACCTGGGAGTAGCACGCTGCTGCGCTTCCGGACGCTGAGGTTCGCTTGGGAGGGAGAACCGCATGCGCGTGAGCGCTGTCGCACGTCGTCAGGTCGGATGGCATCGAGGTGCAGGTCTGATGGCCGCCGCGGGACTGGTCGTGGGAGGCATGCAGGTCGGGCTAGCGCCTGTCGCCGGTGCCGCGCAGTCTGTCTCGCTCAACCAGGTCGGCTACACCTGCGAGTCGGACAACGAGATCATCAACACCTCGCTGGGCGGTCCGCAGCAGTTCCTCGTGAACGCGCGGACCTCGCTGCCCGACACTGTGGTGGCGGGCGACGCGATCGCTGAGACTCCGGCCGAGCTCGACCTCATCCTGCCGGCGAAGTTGGTCACACGGATTCGCGACATCATGCTGGTGACCAAGGTCGGCGGCGGTGCGACCTCCACCGTGCTCCTGCAGGGCGTGGTGCCCGGTGGCGATGTCGCCGCCACCCTCGAGCCGCAGGTCCGCGGCCTCAGCTCTCCTATGGTCCCGGTGCCTGCTTCGGGCTCGCTCCTCATCCCTGCCAAGGGCACTGTCGACGCGGTCACCGTCCCTGAGCTGCCCGACGGTGTCACCGGTGGCCTGATCTACGTCCAGATGCCGAAGACGTTCAAGATCCAGGCAAAGCTCGACCCGCCGGTGCTGGGTGCCATCGCCGAGACCGAGCTCAACTGCGTCCGCAACCTCGACACCCGCGCCGCGCGCGTGATCGGCACCATCCCTGTCGGCGACGGGTGCGAGGAGTCGGAGTGCCCGCTGCCCACCGTCGGAGGTTCCCCCGGCGGAGGGGACGGCGACGGCAACGGGGGTGGCGGCGGCGGCGGTGAGGATCCGCCGGTGATCGACCCGCCCAAGAACACCGACTCCACCTCGCCGGGGGGCAACGGTGGTTCCGATGATGACGACGACGATGACGACGACGGGGGCGTCGCGCCGTACACGACGACCTCGCTGCCGGCGACCGGTTCTCCGGTCGGCGTCGGGCTCGTGGGGCTGCTCGGCCTCGTAGCCGCCGCACGCATCGCGCTCGCCGTCCGGACACGTCGCCGGGCCAAGACCGCCTGACGCGGTCACCACGCCCTTCCGTGGCACCCCGCTGGCCGAGGTGCTCGTCCCCCCGAAGGAGTCCCGCACATGGGAGTCGAGGTACGCGTCGAAGGTCTGACGAAGTCCTTCGGCAAGCAGACGATCTGGCGTGACGTGTCGCTCACCCTGCCCGCAGGGGAGATCAGCGTCATGCTCGGACCGTCCGGCACCGGAAAGTCCGTGTTCCTCAAGGCCCTCATCGGCCTGCTGAAGCCCGACGAGGGGCACGTCTTCATCGAGGGCACCGACATCGCGACATGCAGCGAGCGTGATCTGTACGAGATCCGCAAGCTGTTCGGGGTCCTCTTCCAGGACGGCGCGATGTTCGGCTCCATGACGCTGTTCGACAACGTCGCCTTCCCGCTGCGCGAGCACACCCGCAAGTCCGAGACCGAGATCCGCGAGATCGTCATGGAGAAGATGACGATGGTCGGTCTCGTCGGTGCCGAGGGCAAGCTGCCCGCAGAGATCTCCGGCGGCATGCGCAAGCGCGCAGGACTTGCCCGCGCCCTCGTGCTGGAGCCGGAGATCGTGCTCTTCGACGAGCCCGACTCCGGCCTCGACCCGGTGCGTACGGCTTTCATCAACCAACTGATCGTCGACCTCAACGCCCAGATCGAGGCGACCTTCCTCATCGTCACGCACGACATCAACACCGCGCGGACGGTCCCGGACAACATCGGGTTGCTCTTCCACCGCCACCTGGCGATGTTCGGGCCCCGCGAGATGCTGCTGTCGAGCGAGGAGCCTGCCGTCCGGCAGTTCCTCAACGCGCAGACGGTCGGCCCGATCGGCATGAGCGAAGAGAAGGACGCCGACGAGCTGGCGCTGGAGGACCACAGCACCCTGCCCGCGCTGCCGCCGATCCCGCTCCAGCTGCTGCCGACCGACGGGCGCCCGCGCCCGACGCAGGCGCCGCCGGGCGCGTGGTGTGCCGCCAACGGTGTGACCCCTCCTCCCGGCTCCTTCCTGGACGATCCGCTGTCGCCCCACCCGCTGCGCGTCCACGACCCGGTCTCGTCCGGGGGTGCTGCGTGAGTGCGGTCACCGTCCTCACGACGCCTCTCGCGATCTTCGGCAGGCTGTTCGCCTTCGGCGCGGACGTCGTCGTGGGCGTGTTCCGGCGACCCTTCCAGCTGCGCGAGTTCATCCAGCAGGCGTGGTTCATCGCGTCGGTGACGATCATCCCGACCGCGCTGGTCGCGATCCCGTTCGGAGCGGTCATCGCCCTGCAGGCGGGCAGCCTGATCCAGCAGTTCGGCGCGCAGTCCTTCACGGGTTCGGCGGCCGTGCTCGCGGTCGTCCGTGAGGCGGGTCCGATCGCGACGGCGCTGCTCGTCGCCGGGGCCGGCGGCTCGGCGATCGCCGCTGACCTCGGCGCGCGCAAGATCCGCGAGGAGCTCGACGCCATGATGGTGCTGGGCATCGACCCGATCCAGCGCCTCGTCGTCCCGCGGGTGCTGGCGTGCATGCTCGTCGCGGTCTTCCTCAACGGCCTGGTCAGCGTCGTCGGCGTGCTCGGCGGCTACTTCTTCAACGTCATCCTCCAGGGCGGCACGCCGGGCGCCTACCTGGCCTCTTTCACCGCCCTGGCCCAGCTGCCGGACCTCTGGCAGGGCATGGCCAAGGCGCTGGTGTTCGGCTTCATCGCCGCGATCGTGGCCTCGTACAAGGGCATGCACGCCGACGGTGGTCCGCGCGGCGTCGGTCAGGCGGTCAACGAGTCGGTCGTCATCACTTTCCTGCTGCTGTTCCTGGCCAACTTCGTGATGAGCGCGCTCTACATCCAGCTCGTCCCGGCGAAGGCGTTGTGACGTGGCCGACGTGAGGGAGCTCTCTCGCCGTCCGCTCGGCGGGATCGACGCGCTCGGACGCCACCTCGCGTTCTACCTGCGGGTCCTGGCCTGGGTCCCGCGCACGCTTGTCCACTATCCGCGTGAGGTCTTGCGCCTGCTCGCGGAAGTGACCTTCGGTCAAGGGGCGCTCGCCGTCATCGGCGGCACCGTCGGCGTGATCACGGCGATGTCGTTCTTCACCGGCACCGAGGTCGGCCTGCAGGGCTTCACCGCGCTCGAGCAGCTGGACACCAGCGCGTTCGCCGGCTTCTTCTCGGCGTACTTCAACACCCGCGAGATCGCGCCGCTCGTCGCAGGCATCGCCCTCGCGGCGACGGTCGGCTGCGGCTTCACCGCGCAGCTGGGCGCGATGCGCATCTCCGAGGAGGTCGACGCCCTCGAGGTGATGGCGATCCCGTCGCTGCCATACCTCGTGACGACCCGTGTGATCGCCGGACTCGCCGCGATCATCCCCCTGTACGTCGTCGGCCTGCTGGCCTCGTACTTCGCGACGCGGCTGACGGTCACCTGGGTCTTCGGCCAGAGCACCGGCACGTACGACCACTACTTCACGCTGTTCCTCCCGCCGGAGGACGTGCTGTGGTCGTTCGTGAAGGTGATGGTCTTCGCCGTCGTCGTCATCCTCATCCACTGCTACTACGGCTACTTCGCCTCGGGCGGCCCCGTCGGCGTCGGCGTCGCCGTCGGCCGTGCGGTGCGGACGTCGATCGTCATGATCAACGTGGTCGACCTGCTGATGTCGATGGCGATCTGGGGCACGACGACGACGGTGAGGTTGGCCGGCTGATGGCACGCACGTCCACCCTCGACAAGACGGGCACCGTCCGCACGCTCGGCGTGCTGATGCTCGTGCTGATGCTCTCCGCGGTCTACCTGACCTACGCGGTGTTCACCAAGAAGTTCTCCGGAGACCTCCCGGTCACGATCCGCAGCGAGAGCGCCGGTCTCCAGCTCAACCGCAACTCCGACGTGAAGCTGCGCGGCGTGATCGTCGGCCGGGTCCAGGAGATCACCTCCGACGCGGGCCGCGCGACGATCCACCTGCGGATCGACCCCGACTACCAGAGGCTCATCCCCTCGGACGTGGAAGCCCTGATCGTGCCCAAGACGCTCTTCGGCGAGAAGTTCGTCGACCTGCAGCCGGTCGCCGGATCTGCGGGGACGCCGATCGAGGCCGGTGACGTCCTCACACAGGCCGACCTGCCGACCGACGTCGAGAACCTCCTCATCGATCTCGACCCGATCCTCACCGCGCTGAACCCTGTCGACCTCTCGTACACCCTCACGGCGCTGTCCGAGGCGCTCGACGGACAGGGCGAGGCGCTGGGCGAGAGCCTCGAGACGCTCGAGGGCTACCTCCAGAAGATCACCCCGCTGGCGCCCCGCATCGTCGAGGACATCACGCTGCTCGGCGAGACCGCGCAGACGTACGCCGACGTGATGCCGGAGATCGGCGAGACGCTGCGCAACGCCGTGGTCACCGGCAACACGCTGACCGGCCGCAAGGCCCAGCTGCAGGCGCTCTTCACCGAGACGGCCGCGTTCGCGACGACTGCGGACGCGTTCTTCGACAAGACCGGCGAGGACTTCATCACCTTGTCCAAGCAGTCGCGGCCGACGCTGGAGCTGCTCGCCGACTACGCGCCGACGATCGGCTGCGTCCTCAAGGGCGTCGACCGGCTCATGCCGCGCATCGACTCGGCGTTCCGGGACAACCGTGCCCACGTCATGGTGGAGTTCGCGGCGCGCTCGCCGCGGGCGTACGACAAGGGTGATGCCGCGAGCCTCCCGCCGGCCAGCGGGGGCAGCAGTGCGCTCGACCCGACCTGCGCGACCCTCCCCAAGACGTCGTACGACGCGACGACTCCCGCGCCCGGCATGAGCAACGCGCTTCTGCGCCAGCTCGGCATCGGGGGCCCGCTCGGCAAGGACCGGCCGCTGGTCGCGCCCAGCGGGTCGACCCCGGCCGGCTCGCCGTCCGAGCGTGCACAGATCGAGGCGCTGATGGCCGGGGCCCTCGGTGTCGAGCCCGACGAGGTGCCGTCGGTGGCGCAGGCCCTGGCCGGCCCCGTGCTTCGCGGAGCGGAGGTGACGATCGGATGACCAAGCGTCGACGCAGGCGCGACCCCAGGCTCGACCGCCGTACGGCGGGCGCGCTCGGGCGACTGCTCCTCTTCCTGGTGGTGACCGGCATCCTCACGGCGATGCTCGCGGTGATCATCGGCAACGTCTCGTTCCTGTCGACGAAGACCTACAAGGCGGTCTTCGCTGACGTGACGAGCCTCGTCAAGGGTGACGACGTCCGCATCGCCGGCGTCCGGGTCGGCAACGTCTCGGAGGTGCGGGTCGACTCCGACTCCACCGCCGAGGTGACGTTCACCGTCGACGAGGGGGTGACGCTGACCCACAGCACGCTGGCGTCGCTGCGCTACCGCAACATGATCGGGCAGCGCTACCTCTCGTTGTCCGAGGGACCGGAGGGTTCGTCAGCGCGCCTCCAGCCGGGCTCGACCATCCCGCTCGCGCGGACCCAGCCCGCCCTCGACCTGACCGTCCTGTTCGCGGGGTTCAAGCCGCTCTTCCAGGCGCTGTCGCCGGACGACACCAACCAGCTCGCGTACGAGCTGATCCAGGTCTTCCAGGGGGAGAGCGGCACGGTCGAGTCGCTGCTCGGGCACACCGCCTCGCTCACGCAGACGCTCGCGGACCGCGACGACCTGATCGGCTCGGTCATCTCCAACCTCACCGCGGTCCTCACGTCGTTCAACGCGCGCGACACCGAGCTGTCGTCGACGATCTCGACGCTGCAGCAGCTCGTGTCGGGTCTCAAGGACGACCGCGGCGTGCTCACCGGGTCGCTCGACGACATCGCCGCGCTGAGCACCGAGACCGCCGGTCTGCTCACCGAGATCCGGCCCGACCTGACGTCCGACATCGCGCACCTGCGCGATCTCACCGACGCGATCGGCACCAAGAAGGCACGCAAGGCGCTCGACAGCACCCTCAAGATCCTGCCGATCAAGATCGACCGGATCGGGCGTACGACGGAGTACGGCTCGTTCTTCAACTTCTATGTGTGCGACGTCGGCATCGACGGCAGGCTGCCGTCGCTCAGCGGCGTGCCCGGGTGGGAGAAGGCCCGACCGTTCAAGACGACGAAGCGCGTCACCGTCACAGGGTCAGGAGTGAGCCGATGCGCAGGATGAAGCCGTTCCGCGAGCGCAACCCCGTCGCCGTCGGCGCGGTCGGCGTGCTGCTCATCGCCCTCGTCCTCGTCCTGGCCAGCCAGGCCGGCTCGCTGCCGCTGGTCGGCAGCGGCCCGACGTACGCCGCTGAGTTCACCGAGGTCGGCGGGCTCAAGAAGGGCGACGACGTCCGGATGTCCGGCGTCCTCGTCGGCAAGGTCGACGACCTCGAGCTCCGGGGCGACAAGGTGCGCGTCGTCTTCCGTGTGAAGGACGAGCGCGAGCGCCTCGGCAAGGAGACGGGCGCGTCGGTGCGCATCAAGACCCTGCTCGGGGCGATGTACGTCAGCCTCGAGTCCGCTGGGTCCGGCACGCTGGAGGAAGGGGCGCTGATCCCCGCCTCGCGGACGACACCGCCGTACGACATCGTGCAGGCGTTCTCCGGGCTCAGCGAGACGACGCAGGAGATCGACACCGACCAGCTCGCGCACGCGATGAAGACCTTCGGCGAGGTCACTGCCAAGACGCCCGAGGAGTTCCAGAAGGCGGTCAAGGGGGTCACCGAGCTCTCCGAGAACCTCGCGGCCCGCGACGCGGAGATCAAGACGCTCCTCAAGAACATCGACGGCATCTCCGGCGTGCTCGCCGACCGCAACACCGAGGTCGTGTCCCTGTTCGAGGACGGCGGTGTGCTCTTCGACGCGCTCACGGCCCGGCGCGAAGCGATCCACGATGTCCTCGTGGGCGTCACCCGCATGTCCGACGAGATCGAGAAGCTCGTCGCCGACACGCGCGACGACCTCAAGCCCGCGCTCGACCGGCTGGCCGGCGTCGTCAAGGTGCTGCAGCGCAACGAGAAGAACATCAGCGCGGCGATGGAGCAGCTCCCCGCCTACTACGCGATGGTCGCCAGCAACAGCGGCAACGGTCCGTGGCTCGAGGGCTTCGTCTACAACCTGCTGAGCATCCTCGGACTGGAGGAGGGACTGTGACGGCCACTGTCGAGCGTGGCCCGAGGGCCTCGCGCCGCGCGGTCGAGGTCGTGGTCGGCCTCCTCGTCCTCGGCCTCGTCGCCGCGCTGGTCGTGGTGCTGATCCCGCGCTCGCAGAAGCACACGCTGACCGTCGACTTCGACCGTACGGTGTCGCTCTACGAAGGCTCGAAGGTCCGCATCCTCGGGGTCGACGTCGGCACCGTCGACACGATCACCCCGCGCGGTACGAAGGTCCGTGTCCGGCTCTCCTGGGACGCCGAGTACGCCGTGCCCGCCGACGTGTCTGCCGTGATCGTGTCGCCCTCGGTGGTCGGCGACCGCTTCGTGCAGCTCACGCCCGCCTACTCCGGTGGCGCGAAGCTCGCCGACGGCACGCACCTCGACCAGACTCGCTCGGCGACCCCCACCGAGCTCGACGAGACGTTCGAGGCCCTCGATCGGGTCGCGACCGCGCTCGGCCCGGACGGCGCCAACGCGAACGGCGCGCTCGGTGACCTGCTGGCGACGAGCGCGGAGAACCTCGACGGCAAGGGCGTCGAGATCAGGCGCAGCATCGACGCCCTCGCGAAGCTGACGACGACCGTCGACGGGTCAAAGGACGAGCTGTTCTCGTCGATGGAGAAGATCGCGACCTTCGTCGAGGCGCTGGAGCAGAACGACGCCTCCGTCCGTACGTTCAACAGCAGTCTGGCGGCCGTCTCGGACGTGCTCGCCGGAGAGAGCGACGACCTTCAGGCCGCGCTGCGCGAGCTCGCGGGTGCCCTGGGTTCGGTGCAGAGCTATGTCGCCGAGAACCGGACGAGCCTGCGCAAGAACGTCGACGGGCTCGCCGACGTGACGGAGTCGCTGGCGAAGGAGCGCAAGAACCTCGCGCGGATCCTTGACAAGGGCCCGCATGCGCTCGCCAACCTCGCCACCGCGTACAACCCCACGACGGGAGCCATCGACACCCGCGCCACCATCAAGGGCAAGCGCGACGGCCGGTTCCGTACGCTCACCGATGCGGCGTACGTCTCGGCGTACTGCGGTCTCGCGGCCAACCAGAACCCGAAGTACCGCGAGGCCTGCTATGCGCTCGGCGAGGTCGTCTCGTGGATGGAGAAGCAGGCCAAGGGTTCCTCGACGGCGTCGACCGACGGGCTCGCCGCACTGATGGGAGTGGCGTCATGACGCGAGCCAGGAACCGCTGGACCGCGGCGGCGGCCGCTCTCACCGGTCTCGCGCTCGTGACCGGGTGCGGGAGCGGCAACGTCGGTGACCTCCCGCTCCCTGGCGGTGCCGACCTCGGCGACGCCCCGTTCACGGTCGTCGTCGAGTTCGACGACGTGATGGACCTGGTGCCGCAGAGCGCCGTCAAGGTCAACGACGTCTCCGTCGGACGCGTCACCCGAGTGGAGCTCGACGGCTGGCAGGCCAAGGTGGAGCTCGAGGTCAACGACTCGGTGGAGCTGCCCGACAACGCTATGGCGTCCATCCGGCAGACCAGCATCCTCGGCGAGAAGTTCGTCTCGCTGGCGCCGCCGGCGACCGGGTCGACCGGGCAGCTGTCGGACGGCGACCGGATCCCCCTCGCCCGTACCGGCCACACGCCCGAGGTCGAGCAGGTGCTCGGCGCGCTCTCCCTCGTGCTCAACGGGGGAGCGGTCGACAAGGTGCAGGTCATCGCGCGCGAGCTCAACAACGCGATGTCGGGCCGTGAGGCCAACATGCGCACGCTGGTGCGGCGCCTCGACGAGTTCGTCGGGACGGCCGAGGAGTCCAGGGCCGAGATCGTGACGGCGATCGAGCAGGTCGACCAGCTCGCGAAGGCGACGAGGTCGCAGCGCAAGGCGATCGAAGGCGCCCTCGACGATATGCCCGAGGCACTGCGCACCGTGAACGCTCAGCGCGCCAACCTCGTCCGCATGCTCGAGGCGCTCACCGACCTCGGCAGCGTCGGCACCGACGTGATCGTCCGCGCCAAGGACGCGGTCGCCGCCGACCTCGACGCGCTCGAGCCGGTGCTCGACAACCTCGCCTCCGCCGGTGACGCGCTGATCTCGTCGCTCGAGGTGCTCCCGACGTTCCCCTTCCCCGACTCCCTGCTCGGGGACGGCCCGGGTGAGGCAGCGGCCTACCAGATGGGGGACTACACCAACGTGTCGCTGGACTTCAGGACCGACTTCACCAAGACGATCGGGCTGATGTCCGAGGCTGAGCTGAAGTCCCTCAAGGAGGCGCTGCGCGGAGACGGTGTCGGCGCGGTCATGGCAGAGAGCGTGGTGACTCCGTGATCACCCGTCGGATGCGCATCCAGCTGGTCATGTTCCTCGTGCTGACCCTCGTCGGTGTCTCGTTCGTCGGGGCGAAGTACGCCCGCGTCGACCGCCTGTTCGGAGGGGGCGGCTACTCGGTGGTCGTCGAGATGGCCGAGTCCGGAGGCATCTTCACCGGGGCCGACGTCACCTACCGGGGCGTCAGCGTGGGACGGGTCAAGGACATGTGGCTGACCCGCGACGGCGTCGACGTCGAGGTGCTCATCGACCACTCCTCGCCCGACATCCCGGCCGACACGAAGGTCGTCGTCGCCAACAAGTCGGCCGTGGGCGAGCAGTATCTCGACTTCCAGCCGGACTCCGACGCCGCCCCGTTCCTCGAGGCCGACGACGTCATCGCCCGCGACCGCACGCAGGTGCCGATCGACACCCGCACGCTGCTCACCGACGTCAACGCGTTCCTCACCTCGGTCGACGCCGACGACCTCAGCACCGTCATCACTGAGCTGGGTGACGCCTTCGAGGGCTCGGCCGGCGATCTTCGTACGCTGATCGACACGACCAGCTCGTTCATCACGACCGCCGACCAGAAGTACGAGGTGACGGCCGCGCTGATCCGTGACTCGCGCAAGGTCCTGGAGACTCAGGTCGACTCCCAGGACGACATCGTGGAGTTCGCCACGAACCTCCGCGACCTCAGCACCGCGATGCGGACGTCCGACGCCGACCTGCGCACGGTCCTCGACGTCGGAGCCCCGACCGCGGCGACGCTGCGGTCCGTCATCGCCGAGAACGCCGACGACTTCGCCTCGCTGCTCGACCACGCCATCACGCTCAACAAGGTGGTCGTCTCGCACCTCGACGGGGTGCGCGGCGTGCTCGTGATCGCCCCGTACGGCGTCGAGAGCGCTTTCTCGATCATCGCCCAGGACTCGCGCACCGGCCAGTACGCGGCGCGACTCAGCCTGACGCTGCAGCCCGACAACGCGCCGTGCCTCAAGGGATACGCGTCAGGCGCCAAGCAGCGGACACCGTTCGACCGTACGCCGGAGACGTGGGACAGGGCACGCCGATGCCTCGAGGCGCAGCCACGGAGTGCCTCGGCCGCCGGTGGCTCGACCGTCGCACCGGCCTCCGACGCCGGGACGGACGGGGGCGTCACGCTCGGAACGTACGATGTGGCGACGAAGCAGGTGTCAGCGACGGGCGCGACGATCCCGGACGCACCTGATCTCGGGAAGGAGACGTGGAAGTGGATGCTGCTCGGACCGGCGGTCGCGCGCTGAGCCGCACGCGCCTGCTCGCTCTCGTCCTCGCCCTCGTTGCTGTGGCCGGTGTGGCGGTCGGCGTGCTCGCGCTCGTACGAGGGCCTCAGATCCCGGCGTACGCCGACACCGCCACGCAGGCGGACGTGCGCGCGGCCGCGGAGAAGTTCGCGACCAGCGTGAACACCTACGACGTCAAGGACCTCGACCCATACATCGCGCGCGTGCGTCCGCTGCTCACCGACGACCTCGCGACGCAGTTCGAGGCCTCGACCAAGGACCTCCTCTCGAAGTTCGAGGAGGCGGGCATCGTCTCCAAGGGCACGGTCAAGCAGGTCGCCGTCGACAGCCTCGACGACGACAGTGCTGAGGTGCTCGCGGCGATCGACGTCGCGACCGAGCCCGCCGACGTGCAGGTCGGCCGGCCCCGGCTGCGCTGGCGCATCGCGCTCGTCCGCGACGGCGACGAATGGCTCGTCGACAGCTTCGCCAACATCCCGGTGGAGTCCGAGGCTTCGGAGCAGGGCGAGGAGGACGGCTCGTGAGCAACCGACGACCCCGGATCGCGGGAGAGAAGCGGCGATCGTCCGAGACGTCCGAGACGGCCGAGGCGGCAGATGCGGCCGAGAGCACGGCTCCGCCGCCCGCCGAGCCCGGCCCCCAGGCCAAGAGCGCCAGGCCTCCTCGGCCGACCAAGCCCTCCAAGGAGCCTCGCCCGACGTTGTCGGGCCGTGCGCGTCTCGTCCTCAGCGGGCTCGGTCTGGCGGCCGTGGCCGCGGTGGCGTTCGCCGTCATCGCCGTGGTCTCCGTCCGGCAGGTGGAGGGCGACGCCCAGCGGCAGATCGACGCGGAGGACGCGGCGACAGAGCAGGCGTCGACCGCCCTCGTCACGATGCTCAGCTATGGGTATGCGAGCGTCGCCGACGACCTCGCCGCGGCGACAGAGCTGATGACCGACGACTTCGCGGCGGAGTACGAGCAGCTCGCGCCCCAGGTCGCCTCGGCGGCCGAGCAACGCAAGATCGACGTCACGGCCTCCGTACGCGCCGTGGCGCCGCTCGGGTGCGGACAGGAGTGCTCGACGTCGAGCGTGCGTCTCCTCGCCTTCGTCGACCAGCACCGTACGGTCGCCGGCAAGGCAGGCTCACCGGCCGCGCTCTCGGCGATCGTGCGGATGGAGAAGGTCGACGGCCGCTGGCTGGTCGCGGAGCTGACGACGACCTGACGTCAGACGTGCTCGGCGGAGACGAGCTCCCCGAAGACGACCGAGCGGTTATCGGTGTGGAAGATCTCCGAGCACGTCGTCAGGGTGAGGAGGGCTTCGCGGGGCTTGGCCTTGGAGCGCCCTCCGGGCCTGTCCTTGGCCTTCTCGGGGACCGGGGCGATCACCCAGATGTCGGAGAAGTCGACGATCGTGTCCGTCCCGGAGCCGCGCAGCTCGTACGTGTAGACATGCGTACGGGTCTCCACATAGACCGTGTCGCCGGCCCGCAGGTCAGGGAAGTCCTTGAACGGCTGTCCGTTGGTGATGCGGTGCCCCGCCACGGCGAAGTTGCCGAGCTGCCCAGGGCGCTGGGTGTCCGGGAAGTGGCCGACGCCGGAGGTGAGTGCGGAGTCGTCGACGCCCTCGACCACCGGTACCTCGAAGTCCTTGCCGAACCGTGGGATCCGGAGGACGGCCATCGCCTCGCCGATCTCCAGGTCGTCCTCGGTCGCGTCACCCTGACGGTTGTCGCGCCAGCCGTCCGCGAGGGCGACGGCCATCTCGCCCTGACGCTGCTTCGCGACGATGTTGGTGCCGATGTACTTCCAGGCGAACCAGCCGGCACTCGCGACGAGGACCAGCGTCAGCAGCGTGGCGAGCATCCGGGTCGGCCGCAGGCGGGGTGTGGGCTTGAGCTCGGGGCGCTCGCGGCGCGGTGGAGTGGTCTGCGTCGGCACGATCCCTCCTCGGTAGCCACGCCCCGTCGGCACGGGGTAACGAATGTCACATCCAGGGTGACACGGGCGCCGCAACGCCCGTTCCCCGCCCTGTGTTCCCGGGAGGTTCCGGCACGACACCCCCGTCCGAACCGCCCGGCTGCTTGACCTGAGCCCCAGATGCGTTCATCATCGACGGCGAAGGCTTGACTCCCTGGGTTGAAATCTGCCCGGGTTGACGTCTAGACTCATTCTTTGCGCTGCCTGCACTCTGCCCACTCACCCCTTGACCTGGGTGATTTGGCATGGGTTCGGTCGGTGCCGCAACCCGGGAACTGCGAGCCTTCTGGAAGGACCCCTCTTGGCTTCCTCGCGCACTGCCGCCGCCTCTGCCACCATCAACCCCCGTCGTGTCTCCTTCGCCAAGATCTCTGAGCCCCTCGAGGTGCCCGAGCTTCTGTCGCTCCAGACAGACAGCTTCTCGTGGCTGATCGGGGACGAGATCTGGAAGGCGTCCGTCGAGCAGCAGCTGGCCGCCGGGCGTACGGACGTTTCGACGAAGTCCGGTCTGGAGGAGATCTTCGAAGAGATCTCTCCGATCGAGGACTTCTCCGAGACCATGTCGCTGTCGTTCCGCGACCACCGTTTCGAGCCGCCCAAGAACTCGGTCGAAGACTGCAAGGACCGCGACGTCACCTACGCCGCGCCCCTGTTCGTCACCGCCGAGTTCATGAACAACGAGACCGGTGAGATCAAGAGCCAGACCGTCTTCATGGGGGACTTCCCCCTGATGACGGACAAGGGCACCTTCATCATCAACGGGACCGAGCGTGTCGTCGTCTCGCAACTCGTCCGTTCGCCGGGCGTCTACTTCGAGCGCACGCCGGACAAGACGAGCGACAAGGACATCTACACCGCGAAGGTCATCCCTTCGCGCGGCGCCTGGCTCGAGTTCGAGATCGACAAGCGTGACCAGGTCGGCGTCCGGCTCGACCGCAAGCGCAAGCAGAGCGTCACGGTGCTCCTCAAGGCGCTCGGCTGGACCGAGGCGCAGATCCTCGAGGAGTTCGGCCAGTACGACTCGATCCGCGCGACCCTGGAGAAGGACCACACGTCCGGCCAGGACGAGGCGCTGCTCGATATCTACCGCAAGCTGCGTCCGGGTGAGCCGCCGACGACCGAGGCCGCCCAGCAGCTCCTCGACAACTACTACTTCAACCCCAAGCGTTACGACCTCGCCAAGGTCGGCCGCTACAAGATCAACAAGAAGCTCGGCACGGACGAGGCCTTCGACCAGCAGACGCTGACCATCGAGGACATCGTCTCGACGATCAAGTACATCGTCGCGCTGCACGCTGGCGAGACCGAGCTCGAGATGCCGGCCGGGACGGCCTTCGTCGAGGCCGACGACATCGACCACTTCGGCAACCGTCGCCTGCGCAGCGTCGGCGAGCTCATCCAGAACCAGCTCCGTACGGGTCTGGCCCGCATGGAGCGGGTCGTCCGCGAGCGGATGACGACCCAGGACGTCGAGGCGATCACGCCGCAGACCCTGATCAACATCCGCCCCGTCGTGGCGGCGCTGAAGGAGTTCTTCGGCACCTCGCAGCTGTCGCAGTTCATGGACCAGAACAACCCGCTTGCGGGCCTGACGCACAAGCGTCGTCTCTCGGCCCTCGGCCCGGGTGGTCTCTCGCGTGAGCGCGCCGGCTACGAGGTCCGTGACGTCCACCCGTCGCACTACGGCCGCATGTGCCCGATCGAGACCCCCGAGGGTCCCAACATCGGTCTGATCGGCTCGCTGGCGTCGTACGGTCGCATCAACCCGTTCGGCTTCGTCGAGACTCCCTACCGCAGGGTCGACGGCATCCGGGTCACCGAGCAGATCGACTACCTGACCGCGAGTGACGAGGACCGTTACGTCATCGCGCAGGCCAACTCGCGCCTCGAGGAGGACGGCACCTTCGCGGAGGACCGCGTCCTGGTCCGCCAGCGCGGCGGCGAGGCCGAGCTGGTCCCGGCCGCCGAGGTCGACTACATGGACGTCTCGCCGCGCCAGATGGTGTCGGTCGCGACCGCGCTGATCCCGTTCCTGGAGCACGACGACGCCAACCGCGCGCTCATGGGCTCCAACATGCAGCGTCAGTCCGTCCCGCTGATCCGCAACGACGCGCCGCTGGTCGGCACCGGCATGGAGTTCCGTGCCGCCGTCGACGCCGGTGACGTCACCGTGGCCAAGGCCCCGGGCGTCGTGACCGAGGTCTGCGCCGACTACGTCGAGGTCATGCAGGACGACGGCACCTACAAGACCTACCGCATGTCGAAGTTCACGCGCTCCAACCAGGGCACGTGCATCAACCAGCGTCCGCTGGTGCGTGAGGGCGACCGTCTCGTGAAGGGGTCGCCGATCGCCGACGGTCCCTGCACCGACGAGGGCGAGATGGCTCTCGGGTCCAACCTCCTGGTCGCGTTCATGCCGTGGCAGGGCCACAACTACGAGGACGCGATCATCCTCTCCCAGCGTGTCGTCCAGGACGACCTGCTGACCTCGATCCACATCGAGGAGCACGAGGTCGACGCCCGCGACACCAAGCTGGGCCCGGAAGAGATCACCCGCGACATCCCGAACGTCAGCGACGAGATGCTCGCTGACCTCGACGAGCGCGGCATCATCCGCATCGGCGCCGAGGTCTCCAACGGCGACATCCTCGTCGGCAAGGTCACGCCGAAGGGCGAGACCGAGCTGACCCCCGAGGAGCGTCTGCTCCGCGCGATCTTCGGCGAGAAGGCGCGCGAGGTCCGCGACACCTCGCTCAAGGTTCCCCACGGCGAGTCCGGCACGGTCATCGGTGTCCGGGTCTTCGACCGCGAGGAGGGCGACGAGCTGCCGCCGGGCGTCAACCAGCTGGTGCGCGTGTACGTCGCGCAGAAGCGCAAGATCTCCGATGGTGACAAGCTTGCCGGCCGTCACGGCAACAAGGGCGTCATCTCCAAGATCCTGCCGGTCGAGGACATGCCGTTCATGTCCGACGGCACCGCGGTCGACATCATCCTGAACCCGCTCGGCGTGCCGGGCCGTATGAACGTCGGTCAGGTCCTCGAGACCCACCTCGGGTGGGTCGCGAAGGCCGGCTGGGACATCGGCGACGCCAAGGACGAGTGGGCCGAGCGCCTGCGCGGGATCGGCGCCGACCGTTCCCCGATGGACTCCAACGTCGCCACCCCGGTCTTCGACGGTGCGCGCGAGGACGAGATCCAGGGCCTCCTGGAGTGGACGCTCCCCAACCGTGACGGCGAGCGCATGGTCGGTCGCGACGGCAAGGCGCGTCTGTTCGACGGACGTACGGGCGAGCCGTTCCCGGACCCGGTCTCGGTCGGCTACATGTACATCCTGAAGCTGCACCACCTGGTCGACGACAAGATCCACGCCCGTTCGACCGGTCCGTACTCGATGATCACGCAGCAGCCGCTGGGTGGTAAGGCGCAGTTCGGTGGACAGCGATTCGGTGAGATGGAGGTGTGGGCCCTCGAGGCGTACGGTGCCGCGTACGCACTGCAGGAGCTCCTCACCATCAAGTCCGACGACATCCTCGGACGCGTCAAGGTCTACGAGGCCATCGTCAAGGGCGAGAACGTCCCCGAGCCGGGTATCCCGGAGTCGTTCAAGGTTCTCGTCAAGGAGATGCAGTCGCTCTGCCTGAACGTCGAGGTGCTGTCGAGCGACGGCACCGCGGTGGAGATGCGCGACGCCGAGGAAGACGTGTTCAGGGCCGCTGAAGAGCTCGGGATCGATCTCTCCCGTCGCGAGCCCGCCAGCGTCGAGGAGGTCTGAGCCGCGGGGGCGCGGCACTCTCTTGAGTCCGCGCCCCGCCTCCGACCTCGTCTACAGATTTTTCATCACGAAGGAAAGAAGACAACGTGCTCGACGTGAACTTCTTCGATCAGCTCAAGATCGGCCTTGCCACCGCCGACCAGATCCGTGCGTGGTCGCACGGTGAGGTGAAGAAGCCCGAGACGATCAACTACCGCACGCTCAAGCCCGAGCGCGACGGTCTGTTCTGCGAGAAGATCTTCGGTCCCACCCGGGACTGGGAGTGCTACTGCGGCAAGTACAAGCGTGTCCGCTTCAAGGGCATTATCTGCGAGCGCTGCGGCGTCGAGGTGACCCGCTCCAAGGTGCGTCGTGAGCGCATGGGCCACATCGAGCTCGCCGCTCCGGTCACCCACATCTGGTACTTCAAGGGTGTGCCCAGCCGCCTCGGCTACCTGCTCGACCTCGCCCCGAAGGACCTCGAGAAGGTCATCTACTTCGCTGCGTACATGATCACGCGCGTCGACGAGGATGCTCGCCACCGCGACCTGCCCTCGCTCGAGGCCAAGATCGACGTCGAGCGCAAGAACCTCGAGTCGCGTCGCGACAACAACATCGAGCAGCGCATGAAGAAGTTCGAGGAGGACCTCGGCGCGCTGGAGGCAGAGGGCGCCAAGGCCGACGCCAAGCGCAAGGTCAAGGACGCTGCCGAGCGCGAGGTCAAGCAGATCCGCGACCGCGCGCAGCGTGAGATCGACCGTCTCGACGAGGTCTGGAGCCGCTTCAAGAACCTCAAGGTCCAGGACCTCGAGGGCGACGAGCTGCTCTACCGCGAGATGACGTACCGCTTCGGCAAGTACTTCGAGGGCTACATGGGCGCGGCAGCGATCCAGAAGCGCCTCCAGGACTTCGACCTCCCGGCAGAGGCCGAGAGCCTCAAGGTGACGATCGCGACCGGCAAGGGCCAGCGCAAGACGCGTGCCCTCAAGCGGCTCAAGGTCGTCTCGGCGTTCATGACCGGCGACAACAACCCCGCCGGCATGGTGCTCGACGCGGTCCCGGTGATCCCGCCGGAGCTGCGCCCGATGGTCCAGCTCGACGGTGGACGTTTCGCGACCAGCGACCTGAACGACCTCTACCGCCGCGTGATCAACCGCAACAACCGGCTCAAGCGACTGCTCGACCTCGGTGCGCCGGAGATCATCGTCAACAACGAGAAGCGGATGCTCCAGGAGGCCGTCGACTCGCTGTTCGACAACGGCCGTCGTGGTCGCCCGGTCACCGGACCGGGCAACCGCCCGCTGAAGTCGATCTCCGACATGCTCAAGGGCAAGCAGGGTCGATTCCGCCAGAACCTCCTCGGCAAGCGCGTCGACTACTCGGGCCGTTCGGTCATCGTCGTCGGCCCGCAGCTCAAGCTGCACCAGTGCGGCCTGCCGAAGCAGATGGCGATCGAGCTGTTCAAGCCGTTCGTCATGAAGCGTCTGGTCGACCTCAACCACGCCCAGAACATCAAGTCGGCCAAGCGCATGGTGGAGCGTGGTGCGCGCGCCGAGGTGTGGGACGTCCTCGAAGAGGTCATCGCCGAGCACCCGGTGCTGCTCAACCGTGCGCCCACCCTGCACCGACTGGGCATCCAGGCGTTCGAGCCGCAGCTGATCGAGGGCAAGGCCATCCAGATCCACCCGCTCGTGTGCTCGGCGTTCAACGCCGACTTCGACGGTGACCAGATGGCCGTCCACCTGCCGCTGTCGGCCGAGGCGCAGGCCGAGGCCCGCATCCTCATGTTGTCGACCAACAACATCCTCAAGCCGGCTGACGGCCGTCCGGTCACCATGCCCACGCAGGACATGGTCATCGGGCTGTACTTCCTCACGCTCGAGCGTGACGGACATCCGGGCGAGGGACGTGCCTTCTCGTCGGCCGCCGAGGCACGGATGGCGTTCGACCGCGGCGACATCACGCTGCAGAGCAAGGTCAAGATCCGCTTCCCGGAGGTCGTCCCGCCCGAGGACGTCGAGGTCCCCGAGGGGTGGAGCGTCGGCCAGCCGCTCACGCTCGACACGACGCTGGGTCGCGTGCTCTTCAACGAGGCGCTCCCGGTCGACTACGCGTACGTGAACTACCAGGTCGGCAAGAAGCAGCTCGGCGTGATCGTCAACGACCTCGCCGAGCGCTACAGCAAGGTCGAGGTCGCTGCGTCCCTCGACGCGCTGAAGGACACAGGCTTCCACTGGGCGACCCGGTCCGGCGTCACGATCTCGATCGAGGACGTCGTCACCCCGGAGCGCAAGCAGGAGATCCTCGCCACGTACGAGGACCAGGCAGCCAAGGTCCAGAAGCAGTTCGAGCGCGGACTGATCACCGATGACGAGCGTCGTAGCGAGCTCATCGAGATCTGGACCCAGGCGACCAACGAGGTCTCCGCCGAGATGGAGAAGACCTTCACCGAGGACAACCCGATCTGGATGATGATCCAGTCCGGTGCCCGCGGCAACATGATGCAGATGCGTCAGATCGCCGCGATGCGAGGCCTGGTGGCCAACCCGAAGGGCGAGATCATCCCGCGCCCGATCAAGGCCAACTACCGTGAGGGCCTGTCGGTCGTCGAGTACTTCATCGCGACCCACGGCGCTCGTAAGGGCCTGGCCGACACCGCTCTGCGTACGGCCGACTCGGGCTACCTGACGCGTCGCCTGGTCGACGTCAGCCAGGACGTCATCATCCGTGAGGAGGACTGCGGCACCGAGCGTGGTCTGCCCAAGCGGATCGCCGAGCGCCTCGACGACGGACGCCTGATCCTCGCCGAGAACGTTGAGACCTCCGCCTACGCGCGCAACGCCGCCACGGAGATCACCCACCCCAAGACGGGTGAGGTGCTTGTCGAGGCCGGCGGCGACCTCGGTGACCCCGAGATCGCGGCGCTCGTCGAGGCGGGCATCGACGAGATCAAGGTCCGTACGGTCCTGACCTGCGACGCCAAGACCGGCACCTGCGCGAAGTGCTACGGCCGTTCGCTGGCGACCGGCAAGCTCGTCGACATCGGTGAGGCCGTCGGCACCATCGCGGCCCAGTCGATCGGTGAGCCCGGCACCCAGCTGACGATGCGTACCTTCCACACCGGTGGTGTGGCCGGTGACGACATCACGCACGGTCTGCCGCGTGTCGTCGAGCTCTTCGAGGCCCGCCAGCCCAAGGGCCGGGCGCCGATCTCGGATGCCGCCGGTCGGGTCCAGATCGACGACAGCGACAAGGCGCGCAAGATCGTCGTCGTGCCGCACGACGGGTCCGAGCCGCACGAGTACCCAGTCTCCAAGCGCTCGCGACTGCTGATCGCGGACGGCGAGGAGGTCGAGGTCGGACAGCAGCTCACGCACGGTACGCCCGATCCGCAGGAGGTCCTGCGCATCCTCGGCGTCCGTCGGGCGCAGGAGCACCTCGTGGACGAGGTCCAGGAGGTCTACCGCAGCCAGGGCGTGGCGATCCACGACAAGCACATCGAGATCATCGTGCGGCAGATGCTGCGTCGCGTCACGGTCATCGACCAGGGCGAGACCACGCTGCTGCCGGGCGACCTGCACGATCGTGCGACGTTCGAGGAGGCGAACCGCCGCGTCGTCGCCGAGGGCGGGCAGCCGGCTTCTGGCCGTCCGGTGCTGATGGGCATCACCAAGGCCTCGCTCGCGGTCGAGTCGTGGCTGAGTGCGGCGTCCTTCCAGGAGACGACCCGCGTCCTCACGGAGGCGGCGATCCAGGGCAAGTCGGATCAGCTCCGTGGCCTCAAGGAGAACATCATCATCGGCAAGCTGATCCCGGCGGGCACCGGCCTCGAGCGGTACCGCAACGTCCGGGTGGAGCCCACCGAAGAGGCACGCCAGGCCGCGTACGCGGTCACCGGCTACGAGACGTACGACTACGACTTCGGCAACACCGGAGGCCAGTCGGTCGCGCTCGACGACTTCGACTTCGGCAGCTTCTCGGGCTGACGTACGAGGTCTGACGAGGGCCCCGGGCGCGGATCTTTCCGCTCCCGGGGCCCTCGTGCGTTCCCACAGGACACTTCTCAGGTGCTCTCAGGGCATGCTCAGGATCGGCTGGTTACGTCGGGGCGATGTCTACGACGCTGATCCAGCCCCCCGCTGCGGCGACCGCCGACTCGAGCACCCCGGTGGAGCGCCGCAAGGCCCGCGACCCTCTCCTCGACAACGCCCGCTACTGGGTGATGCTCCTCGTGGTGGCCGGCCACGGCCTCCAGTACCTGCTCGACGTTCCCGACGCCCGCGGCACCTACACGTGGATCTACGCGTTCCACATGCCGGCCTTCGTGCTGATCTCCGGCTACGTCGCCCGCCGGTACGAGGGCTCTCCCAAGCAGGTACGCACGATGCTCACGAGCCTCGTGCTGCCGTACGTGGGACTCAACGTGGCGCTCGACGGGTTCCGCGCCCTGCTCGACGATGAGCCGCTGGCGGTCAACCTGCTTGATCCGGCATGGTCGACGTGGTTCCTGATCGCGCTGTTCGTGTGGCGGTTGTCCTCGCCGGTGTGGCGCGTCGTCCGCGCGCCGGTGCTCGTCTCCGTCGTGGTGAGCCTGGTCGCCGGGCTGTGGCAGGTCGGTGACGTGCTGTCGATCCACCGCATCCTCGGCCTGCTGCCGTTCTACGTCGCGGGGATGTACCTGCGCCCCGAGCACTTCGCGCTGCTGCGCCGTCCCGCGGTGCGGGTCGCGTCGGTGGTCGCCCTCGCCGGGACACTCGGCTGGTGCCTGCTGCGCCACGAGGGTTGGTACGTCTCGTGGCTGTACTGGCGCGACGCCTACGCGGACGCGCCGCTGGATGCCGACGCCTTCGGCGGGCTGGCGACGCGCGCAGGCCTGCTGGTGACCGGGTTCGCGCTGAGCGCGGCGGTGCTCTCTGTCGTGCCGGCTCGGCGCGACCGTACCAGCGACCTCGGACGCCACACGATGAATGCGTACGTCCTGCACGGGTTCGTGCTGATCCTGCTGGCCCACCTGGGCGTGTTCAGCGCGCTGGCCACCTGGGGCGCGCTGTCCGTGCCCGTCGTCCTCGTGGGCTCGGTGCTCCTCGGCACGGCGCTGATGTCAGCGCCGGTCGCGCGGTTGGTCAGCCCCGTGGTGACCCCTCAGCTGCGATGGGCGTTCAGGGATCAGCGCGCGGGCGGCGTGTAGAACAGCGCGATGTAGTTGCCGCGCCCTGCCTGCGTGAACGTCGCCGAGACGGTCGGACCACCCTTGGGCGTCACGGCCCGGTAGGTGGTGCTGATCTCGGTGCGGTCCTCGATGACGTCCTGGGTGGGGGCGCCGGCCGTGCTGTAGGCGAGCACGTAGCTTCGGGCGACCGCGTCGGCGTTGACGCCTCGCTCGACCAGCAGGCTGTCGAACAACGGGTGGTCGCCGGAGAGCAGGAGCGCCGAGTCCTCGCGCAGCGTCCAGCGATCCGTCCCCAGGGTGCCGCCGGTCGTGACCGGACGCGACACCGGGAACTCCGGCCACTTCGCCTCGACCGCGGGAGCGGCGGGCAGGGGAGTCGTGGTGGCGGGGACCGGGGTGGGCTCGGGGACCTCCGGGCGCTCGCCCTCGCCCGGCGTGTCGGTGCTCTCGTCGAGGGCCTCCCACACCGGACGCATGTCGGGCGGGTCGGTCTGGATGACGGTCACCGTCATCACAGGCTTGCCCTGCGAGCCGGCGGGGGACTGCTTGGTCCGCATGTTGCCTGGGTCGACCGTCGCGATCACGCGGACGCCCAGGTCATCGGTCGTACGACCAGTCACATCGAGGTCGCAGCCGCTGTAGAGGTCGTTCGTGACCGTGCAGAAGCGTGACCACTCCTCCGGGTCCAGCTGAAGCTCCGGGACGAGGGTGGCGACCTGGCCGATCACCTCCGAGAAGGCCTCGCCGGGGTCGCCGTCGACGCGCAGCAGCGACGTCGTCGTGTCAGGCTCGGGCGCCTCCTCGAGAAGCGAGAAGGTGTCGTCCGTCGGAAGCGGGTTCGGAGGCTCGGTCGGGGTCGGCGTCGTCTCCTCGGGATGCTCGGCGGCCTCGGCGGCGGCCTCGATCGCCGCCCGACGCTGCGCCTCGACGAGCACCGGCGCGTAGGCGGCGAGCAGCGTCGTGCTGCGGCGGCGTACGAGAGGTCCCAGCTGGGTCGTGCCCTCCGGGACGGTGAGCGAGAACGCGATGGGAGTGCCTGCGAAGGTCTCGTGCTGGCCGACGTCGACCTTCAAGCCGGCGTGGGTGCTCTCGGTGGGGTCCGGTGGTGAGGGTGTGAGGGGACTGCACCCCGACAGACCAACAGCCACGGCCGTCGCGAGAGCCGCGACAACGACCGACCGATACATCCCGTTCACCTCCGAGTCAGAACCCCGATCACCCTAGGGCAACGACGTCGTGTGTCGAACAAGTGCCCGTGGCGCCGTATTGTCAGGTACGCAACACCGCCGCCGCTGCCGTGTCCGCACACTCCTGAGGAGCGCCGATGTCGTTCTCTGCCCCCACGACACCCGAGAGCATCTTCACGTACGGATCGCCACGGCTGAAATTCGGTGCCGGTGCGAGCGCCGAGCTGGGCTACGAGCTCGCGTCGCTGGGCGTGCGGCGGGCCCTTCTCGTCACCGACCGCGGCCTGGACGCGACGGGCATCCCCGCACGCGTGGCGGAGCAGGTGGCGGCCGAGTCCGTCGAGCTCGTCGTGTACGCCGACACGCACGTGGAGCCGACCGACGCCAGCCTCAACGACGCGATCGACTTCGCCCGCGCCCACGGCCCGTTCGACGCCGTGGTGGCCCTTGGCGGTGGATCCAGCATCGACACCGCGAAGGCGGTGAACCTGCTCACGACCAACGACGGCGACCTCATGGACTACCTCAACGTCCCGGTCGGTGCCGGCCGCGCCCCGGCCAAGGCGCTGCTGCCGCTGATCGCGCTCCCGACCACGACAGGGACGGGCAGCGAGAGCACCACCATCTGTGTGCTCGACGTCCTCGCCCAGCACGTCAAGACCGGCATCAGCCACCCGAGGCTGCGACCCGAGCTGGCGATCATCGACCCCGAGCTCACGCTGAGCCAGCCGGCGGGCGTCACCGCGGCCAGCGGCATGGACATCCTGTGCCACGCGCTCGAGAGCTATACCGCGCGACCGTTCAGCTCGTACGAGCGCAAGCGTCCCGAGCAGCGGGTCCCATACTGCGGCGCCAACCCGATCTCTGACATGTGGGCCGAGAAGTCGCTGAGCCTCCTCGCGTCGTCGTTCCGTACGGCGGTCCGCGAGGGCAGCAACGTCCCGGCGCGAGAGGAGATGGCGTTGGCGGCGACGTTCGCGGGGATGGGGTTCGGCAACGCCGGCGTCCACATCCCGCACGCGAACGCCTATCCGATCGCCGGACAGGTGCGCGACTTCCGTCCGGAGGGATACCCGCAGGACGAGGCGATGGTGCCCCACGGGATGGCGGTCTCGCTGACGGCCCCCGAGGCCTTCCGCTTCACCTTCGACGCAGCGCCCGAACGTCACGTCCGCGCCGCCGAGCTGCTCGACCCGGCGGCCGAGCGGCCCGCTGACCTCGCCGACTTCCTGCCGAGCGTCCTCGTGCGCCTGATGCGCGACATCGGCATCCCGGCGGGCGTCGGCGCCGTCGGCTTCGACAAGGCCGATATCGGTGCGCTCGTCGAAGGAACGATGAAGCAGCAGAGGCTCCTCGCGACCGCGCCCAAGCCCGTCGGGCCCGAAGACGTGACGGGCATCTTCGAGCGTTCCCTCACCCTGTGGTGAGGCTGATGCTCGGCTGTACACAGGGCAGGTCGGACCCGTTTTGACCCCTCACCGGCCACCCGGTAGTCTTGGACATTGTGCCGTGGACTCACTGTCCGCGTGCACCGATTCGTGTGTCACCACACCGTCGGTCGATTCGTACGACTGGTTCTCCGGAGCCGGGGTACGGACGGGTGCAGGGCCACGAGAAGCACCACCTACCATCGCACGTCGCGGTGGCGTCGCGCCTGAGGCGCGACGCCCAGGGCGACGCCTGCGGGGGAGGCCGCACGAAAACCGCACGACTCAAGAGCCGGACAGCAGAAAGAAGCATGTAGTGCCAACGATCCAGCAGTTGGTCCGAAAGGGCCGTCAGGACAAGGTGGCGAAGACCAAGACGCCCGCCCTGAAGGGTTCGCCGCAGCGCCGTGGAGTGTGCACCCGCGTGTACACGACGACGCCGAAGAAGCCGAACTCCGCGCTGCGGAAGGTTGCTCGTGTTCGTCTGAGCAGCGGGATCGAGGTCACGGCCTACATCCCCGGTGAGGGCCACAACCTGCAGGAGCACTCCATCGTGCTCGTGCGCGGCGGTCGTGTGAAGGACCTCCCGGGTGTCCGCTACAAGATCATCCGCGGCGCGCTGGACACCCAGGGTGTCAAGAGCCGCAAGCAGGCTCGCAGCCGCTACGGGACGAAGAAGGAGAAGAGCTGATGCCGCGCAAGGGACCCGCGCCGAAGCGCCCGATCGAGGCCGACCCCGTCTACTCGAGCCCTCTGGTCACGCAGCTGATCAACAAGGTGCTTGAGGACGGCAAGAAGCAGGTCGCGCAGCGCATCGTCTACTCCGCGCTCGAGGGCACCCGCGAGAAGACCGGCACCGACCCGGTCATCACGCTCAAGCGTGCACTCGACAACGTCAAGCCGACCCTCGAGGTCAAGTCCCGCCGCGTCGGCGGTGCGACCTACCAGGTTCCGATCGAGGTCCGCGCCGTCCGCGCGAACACCCTCGCCCTTCGCTGGCTCGTCCGGTTCTCCAGCGAGCGTCGCGAGAAGACCATGGCGGAGCGCCTGATGAACGAGCTGCTCGATGCCAGCAACGGCCTCGGCGGCGCCGTCAAGAAGCGTGAGGACACGCACAAGATGGCCGAGGCCAACAAGGCCTTCGCCCACTACCGCTGGTGACGAGGTGCCGCCGGCCCGTCCGCGGGCCTGCGGCACTCATCGCCTGATTCGACTCACGACAGCAAGGGAAGTCAGCCAAGGTGGCCGTAGACATCACCACCAACCTCGCCACGGTGCGCAACATCGGCATCATGGCGCACATCGATGCGGGCAAGACGACGACGACCGAGCGCATCCTGTTCTACACCGGCATCACCTACAAAATCGGTGAAGTCCACGAGGGCGCAGCCACGATGGACTGGATGGAGCAGGAGCAGGAGCGCGGCATCACGATCACGTCCGCCGCGACGACCTGCTGGTGGAAGAACCACCAGATCAACATCATCGACACGCCTGGTCACGTCGACTTCACCGTCGAGGTGGAGCGCTCGCTGCGCGTGCTCGACGGCGCGGTCGCCGTGTTCGACGGCGTCGCCGGTGTCGAGCCGCAGTCGCAGACCGTCTGGCGCCAGGCCAACAAGTACCGCGTGCCGCGGATGTGCTTCGTCAACAAGCTCGACCGCACCGGTGCCGACTTCTTCTACTGCGTCGACACGATCGTCGAGCGCCTGAACGCCAACCCGGCGGTCCTGCAGATCCCGATCGGTGCGGAGTCGGACTTCCTCGGTGTCGTCGACCTCGTCGGCATGCGCGCGCTCACGTGGCGCGGCGAGACCGAGATCGGTGAGGACTACACGGTCGAGGAGATCCCGGCCGAGCTCGCCGACCAGGCCGCCGAGTACCGCGAGAAGCTCATCGAGACCGTCGCGACCGCTGACGACGACCTCATGGAGCTCTACCTCGAGGGCGAGGACATCGATGTCGACACGCTGAAGGCCGCGATCCGTCGCGCCACGCTGGCCGACAAGATCGTCCCGGTCCTGTGCGGCACCGCGTTCAAGAACAAGGGCGTCCAGCCCCTGCTTGACGCGGTCGTCGACTACCTCCCCTCGCCGATGGACGTCGGCTCGGTCGCCGGTCACAAGGTCGGCGACGAGGACACCGAGATCATGCGTGAGCCCAGCGAGGAGGAGCCCTTCTCCGCCCTGGCGTTCAAGATCGCGGCCGACCCGCACCTCGGCAAGCTGACCTACGTCCGTCTCTACTCGGGCCGCCTGGAGGCCGGGACCCAGGTCCTGAACTCCGTCAAGGGCCGCAAGGAGCGGATCGGCAAGATCTACCAGATGCACGCCAACAAGCGTGAGGAGATCGCGTCGGTCGGCGCCGGCCAGATCGTCGCCGTGATGGGTCTCAAGGACACCACCACGGGTGAGACGCTGGCCGATCCGAGCAACCCGGTGGTGCTCGAGTCGATGACCTTCCCGGCTCCGGTGATCCAGGTCGCCATTGAGCCCAAGACCAAGAGCGACCAGGAGAAGCTCGGCATCGCGATCCAGCGTCTCGCCGAGGAGGACCCGACGTTCACGGTCCACACCGACGAGGAGACCGGGCAGACCATCATCGCCGGTATGGGCGAGCTGCACCTGGACATCCTCGTGGACCGCATGAAGCGCGAGTTCCGCGTCGAGGCCAACGTCGGCAAGCCGCAGGTCGCGTACCGCGAGACCATCAAGCGCAAGGTCGACAAGGTCTCGTACACCCACAAGAAGCAGACCGGTGGTTCGGGCCAGTTCGCCAAGGTCCTCATCAGCATCGAGCCCACGGGCCCGGTCGTTGGTGGCGAGGGCGGCTACGAGTTCGTCAACGAGATCACCGGTGGACGCGTCCCGCGGGAGTACATTCCCGCCGTCGACGAGGGCGCGCAGGAAGCCATGGAGTTCGGCGTTCTCGCCGGATATCCCATGGTCGACGTCAAGGTGTCGCTGACCGACGGTCAGTACCACGACGTCGACTCGTCCGAGCTCGCCTTCAAGATCGCCGGTTCGATGGCGTTCAAGGAGGCGGCACGCAAGGCAGACCCGGTGCTCCTCGAGCCGATGTTCAAGGTCGAGGTCACCACCCCTGAGTCCTATCTGGGCGACGTCATCGGCGACATCAACTCTCGCCGTGGACAGATCCAGCAGATGACGGAACGGTCCGGTGACCGGGTCGTCGAGGCACTCGTTCCGCTCTCTGAGATGTTCGGATACGTCGGAGACCTCCGGTCGAAGACGTCGGGGCAGGCGTCGTACTCCATGGAGTTCGACTCCTACGCCGAGGTTCCCAAGAGCGTCGCAGAAGAGATCATCAAGAAGGCCAGGGGCGAGTGATCGCTGGCCTGACCTAGGCTTCGATCAGCTCAACCGCACGGCGCAAAGCATCATTCAATCGAGGAGGAGCCCCAGTGGCTAAGGCGAAGTTCGAGCGGACTAAGCCGCACATGAACATCGGCACCATCGGTCACATCGACCACGGTAAGACGACGCTGACCGCGGCGATTACCAAGGTGCTGCATGACAAGTACCCCGACCTGAACGAGGCTTCGGCCTTCGATCAGATCGACAAGGCTCCTGAGGAGCGCCAGCGCGGTATCACGATCTCGATCTCTCACGTTGAGTACCAGACCGAGAACCGTCACTACGCGCACGTCGATTGCCCGGGGCACGCCGACTACGTGAAGAACATGATCACGGGTGCGGCTCAGATGGACGGCGCGATCCTCGTGGTCGCCGCCACCGACGGCCCGATGCCGCAGACCCGCGAGCACGTGCTGCTCGCGCGCCAGGTCGGCGTGCCGGCCATGGTCGTCGCGCTCAACAAGTGCGACATGGTCGACGACGAGGAGCTCATCGAGCTCGTCGAGCTCGAGGTCCGTGAGCTCCTCAACGATCAGGAGTTCGACGGCGACAACGTCCCGGTCGTCCGCGTGGCCGCCTTCCCGGCGCTCAACGGCGACGCCAAGTGGGGCGAGTCGATCCTCGAGCTGATGAACGCTGTCGACGAGTACATCCCCGAGCCCCCGCGTGAGACGGACAAGCCGTTCCTCATGCCGGTCGAGGATGTCTTCACGATCACCGGTCGCGGCACCGTCATCACGGGTCGTATCGAGCGCGGCATCGTCAAGCTCAACGACACCGTCGACATCGTCGGCATCCGTCCGGAGAAGCAGACCTCGACCGTCACCGGCATCGAGATGTTCCGCAAGCTCCTCGACGAGGGCCAGGCAGGCGAGAACGTCGGCCTCCTGCTTCGTGGCACGAAGCGCGAGGACGTCGAGCGCGGCATGGTCGTGATCGCACCGGGCACGACGACTCCCCACACGGAGTTCGAGGGCCAGGTCTACATCCTGTCGAAGGAGGAGGGCGGCCGTCACACGCCGTTCTTCAACAACTACCGCCCGCAGTTCTACTTCCGCACCACGGACGTCACCGGCGTCGTCACGCTGCCTGAGGGCACCGAGATGGTCATGCCGGGCGACAACACCGAGATGTCGGTTCAGCTGATCCAGCCGATCGCGATGGACGAGGGTCTTCGTTTCGCGATTCGCGAGGGTGGTCGTACGGTCGGCGCTGGTCGCGTCACCAAGATCAACAAGTGATCCGGTCCCGGGTCTGACCCGGGTTCGATCTCTGCACGAGGGCCCCGTCCTGCTGACAAGCAGGGCGGGGCCCTCGTCGTACGCCCCGTGGCCGACTTCCCCTGGACGAATGGGGCGTTGGTCACGGCGAAGAAGGGTGCCGGCGACGTATCGTGAGGGCGTGGGACACGACCATGCGCACGGGACGCCGTCGGCTCGGCAGCGGCCGCGGCTGGCCTTCGTCCTCGGCCTGACCGTCCTGGTCCTGCTCGTCGAGGTCGTCGTCGCGGTGCTGACCGGGAGCCTGGCTCTGCTCGCCGATGCCGGACACATGCTGAGCGACACGTTCGGGCTCGTCATGGCGCTCATCGCGGTCACGGTCGCCCAGCGGGCAGGCAGCCCACGACGCACGTTCGGCAACCACCGCACCGAGATCCTCGCCGCAGGCGCGAACGGCCTGGTCTTGCTCGTGCTGTGCGTATGGATCGTGGTGTCGGCGATCGGTCGCCTCGGCGACGCGCCTCACATCGACTCACCCTTCATGCTCGGCGCTGGCGTTCTCGGCCTGGCTGCCAACGTGGTCGGCCTGCTGGTGCTGCGGGCCGGGGCGAAGGAGAGCCTCAACGTCAAGGGTGCCTACCTCGAGGTGCTCGGCGATGCGTTCGGCTCGGTCGCGGTGATCGTCGCCGCGGGCGTGATCGCGGTGACCGGCTGGTACGACGCCGACCCGGTGGCGTCCCTCGTCATCGCCGCGCTCATCCTGCCGCGTGCGTTCGGGCTCCTGCGCGATGTCGTGGACGTCCTCCTGGAGTCGACGCCTCGTGGGCTGGATCTCGAGGAGCTGCGGACCCACATGACGGAGGTGCCGGGTGTCGTCGACGTGCACGACCTTCACGTCTGGACGATCACGTCCGGCATGCCTGTGATGTCGGCCCACGTCGTGGTCGACGACGACGTGCTCGGCACCGATGCGGGCCACAGCGTGCTGGACCGCCTGCGCAGCTGCCTGTCCGACCATTTCGACGTCGAGCATTCGACGTTCCAGCTCGAGCCGGCCGCGCACGCGGAGACCGAGCAGCACACCCACCGGTGACGATCCCCAGTACGCACCGACGGGACGGTCAGCGTCCGCCCGCGGCACGCCAGACACGGTCGCGGGACAGCGGCAGGTCGGTGATCCGTACGCCGATCGCGTCGCGGACGGCGTTCGCGAGGGCCGCGGCGACGGGGTTGTACGGAGACTCGCTCATCGACTTCGCTCCGTACGGGCCGAGCGCGTCCGAGGTCGACGCGAACAGCACCTCAGTCGTGGGCACGTCCACGATCTGAGGGACGTGGTAGGTCCGCAGGACCGGTGTCTGTACGACCCCGCCCTCGTCGACGACGACCTCTTCGAAGAGTGCCGTCCCTATGCCCTGGGCGACGCCGCCCTCGATCTGTCCACGACACTGTTCGGGGTTGACGACGACACCGGCGTCGGCGGCGTGGACCGAACGGAGGATCCGTACCTCTCCGGTCTCGACGTCGACCGCCAGCGCGAACGCCTGGACGTTGAACGCGATCGAGCGCGGGGATCCGCCTGCCGTCGCCGATCCGACGAGGCCGACCGTCGGTCGTCCCTCCGCACGCGCGGCACGCACCTGCGCGAGGAGATCGTCGGCCGCCGAGGTCAGCGCCCTCCCCGCGACCACGATCCCGGTCGACCCGAACGCGCCGGTGTCGTGCGCGACCGTGCGGGTGCCGCCAGAGACGAGTCGGATCCGATCGCTCGTCGTCCCGAGCGCCTGCGCGACGAGCTGGACGTGCGCGGTGGACGTGCCGTTGCCGAACTCCGCGGAGCCGACCGACGCCTCGTACGTCCCGTCAGCGAGGAGGCGGACCTGCGCTGACGCGTGGTGACCGCGCGGCGGGATGGTGTCGATCATCGCCATCGCCATCCCGCGGCCGGTGCGCCACTGCGGGCCGGTGGGGGTGGAAGCGAGGTCGCGTGCGACCGCCTCCCGGGCGAGGGCGAGGCACTCGCGCGCGCCGTGGCTGCCGTACTGGACGTCGTCGTGCTCGCTGGACCACGAGACCATCGGGTCGCCCGGGACGACCACGTTGCGAGCGCGCAGCTCGTACGGGTCGATGCCGGACATCCGCGCCAGCTCGTCGAGGACCTGCTCGATCGCGAAGACCAGCTGGCCCAGCCCGTACCCGCGGAACGCGCCCGACGGCACCGCGTTCGTGTAGACCACCTCGCCGCGTACCCTCTTGTGCGGGCACCGGTAGGCCGCGATCGACTCGTTGCAGCCGTGGAACAGCACGCCGGGGCCGTGGTTGCCGTACGCGCCGGTGTCCGAGAGGACGTCGACGTCGAGAGCGGTGAGGAGTCCGTCGACGTCCACGCCGGCGCGGACGTGGATCCGCATCGGGTGCCGGACGGTGGTGGCGGTGAGCTGCTCGGTACGGCTCAGCTCGAGCTGGACGGCGCGCCCGGTCCGCAGGACCGCTAGTGCCACCAGATCTTCGACGAGCATCTCCTGCTTGGCGCCGAACCCGCCACCGACCCGGTTCGTGACCACCTCGATCCGCTCACGCGGCAGCCCGAGCAGGGCCGCGAGCTCGTCGCGGACGAGGAACGGCACCTGGCTGCTGGTCCGGACCACGAGCACGCCGTCGTCTGCGAGCCATCCCACCGCGCCGTGCGTCTCGAGGTGGGTCGCCTGGACGCGGGCGGTCGTGAACGTCGCCTCGTAGGCATGCGCCGCGGCGGCGAGACCCTCCTCGACCGATCCGGACTCGGCGGCGATCGCCGCGACGACGTTGCGGGCGGGGTCGGCAATGCCCGACTCCGGCCCCTTGTCGGCATGGAGCAGGGGAGCGCCCGGGCTGCGGGCACGCTCCGGGTCGACGACGGCGGGGAGCTCCTCGTACGAGACGGCAACGAGGTCGCGTGCACGTTGCGCGGCGTGCGGTGTCGTCGCGACGACGAGGGCGACCCGCTGGCCGACAAAGCGGACGACCGTGTCCAGCACCCGGGTGTCACGGGGGTCGTCGTCGCGCAGGTGGTGACGACCGGTCGAGAACAGGCTGTCGGGGACGTCGGCGTGGGTGAGGACGGCGACGACGTCGGGATCGGCGAGGGCCCGCGAGGTGTCGACCCGGACGATGCGGGCGTGGGCGTACGGCGATCGGACGACGGCGCCGTGCAGTGTGCCGCTCAGCGTCTCGTCCAGCGTGAACGGCTGGCGACCCCGCACGACGGCGGGCCCGGCGGGTGAGCCGACGCTGCGCCCCACCGGGTTGCGCGTAGGCTCGAGCTCGACGTTCGTCGCGCCTGCCAGTGCGTCGCGCACGGAGCGGTAGCCGGTGCAGCGGCAGAGGTTGCCCTTGAGGAGGCGGTCCACGTCGTCGCCCTCGTCGGGGCCGAGGCACGACGCCGTGACGACCATCCCCGCGGTGCAGAAGCCGCACTGGAACCCCTGGGCCTTGAGGAACCGGCGGGCGGTGCCCCCGGTCTCGTCGCCGGGCGACAGGCCGGCGGCCGTGATGACCTCGTGGCCATCCGCCCGCACCGCCGGGACCAGGCAGGAGTGCACCGGAGCCCGGTCGAGCAGCACGCTGCACGCCCCACAGTCGCCGGAGTCGCACCCCTTCTTGACGTCCGTGTGACCCTGCTCGCGAAGGTACGTCCGCAGGCACTGGCCCGGGCGAGGCGCTGCCTCGACGGCGACCCCGTTGACGAGTGTCGTCATCGCAGCGCCTCGATCGTACGGAGCGCCTCGGCGCCGAGCGCGTGCGTCTGCTGGCGGCGCCAGTCGGTAGCGCCGTGGACGTCGCCGAGCCACGCGTCCTCAGGGATCGCCTGCTCCAGCGCCTCGTGCCAGCCCGCCCGCGTCGGGGCGAGGTCGAACGCGAGCACGTACGGTCTGGCGGTGGCGCCGGTCACCGAGACCACCGCACCGTCGTCGGTGCGTCGCGCGACGACGACGGCCGCCGACCGCCCGCGGGCCGACAGCGATGCGCGAAGGAAGGCTGTCGGGGCGACCAGCGCCCCTGCGGGTACGTGGAACGCCCGCACGACCTCACCCGGCGCCAGCGAGGTCGTCCCGACGCCGGTCACGAGGGCGTCGACGCTCGTGGTCCGCGTCGTGCCGTCGGGGCTCCAGAGCAGGACGGTCGTCCCGAGCGCGCTGAGCACCGACGTCATCGCGCCCGCGGGCAGTGCCAGGCACACGTTGCCTCCGACGGTGGCGTCGTGCCAGACCTTGAACGACGCCACGAGCGCGTCGACCGCGCAGCGCACCAGCGGCCCGAAGGTCCACGGACCGGGGAAGGTGACCGCTGGACGGGCGCGGATCCCGCCCAGCCGCAGCAGGGGAGCGGGGTCACCGGCTGCCGCGGCGAGCGTCCCCAGCGTGCAGGTCGCGCCGATCTCGAGGGCGTCGTCGTGGAGGACGAGGGGCGGCCAGTCGAGCGCCGTCAGGTCGAGGAGTCGTCGTACACCGGGCTGGGGCTCGGAGAAGAGAGACGTTCCGCCCGCCACGTAGGCGTCGCCGGGGCGCCAGCGCGCGAGCGCGGAGGCGTCCGTCAGGGGGATCCAGGCGTCGACGTCGACGAGGTCCATGACAGCTCCTCAATAGTCGACGCGGGCGCCGTGGGCCAGCCACGCGTCGAACGGTGCTGACGCGCGCGGCGTACGCAGGGACCTCACCGGCTGCGGCCAGGACTCCCGGGGAGAGGAGAGGAGCGCGTAGAGCGCGCTGTCGTCGAAGCCGGCGCGCTCGGCGTCGTGACGATCGGCGGCGTAGTAGACCGCGGCCACCCGTGCCCACATCGACGCCGCGAGGCACATCGGACACGGCTCGCACGAGCAGTAGAGGACGGCGCCTCGCAGCGAGAACGTCGCGAGCTCCGCGCACGCTCTGCGGATCGCGACGATCTCGGCGTGCGCGGTCGGGTCGTGGGTCGACGTCACCTGGTTGACGCCGAGACTCACCAGGGTCCCTTCCGCCACGACGAGGGCAGCGAACGGACCGCCGCCCGCCGCCACGTTGTCGCCTGCGAGACGCACGGCGCGCTCGAGGTACGCGAGGTGCGCGTCGGTCGAGGTCTCGCTCATCGTGGCTCCCTCCGTGCGTGCGGACGGTATCCCCAGACTGCCCCTCGCGAGTCCGGAATGGGGAGATCATGACGTTTCCGTCCGTTCAGCCGCTGGGCCATCTTGAAGGCGGCAGGTAATCTGGCAGCAACCAGGTGAGGCAGGTCTCGCACCCCGATTTGGCATTGCGGGGTCCGGTCTGTCAGACTTGGGAAGTTGCTCCGGCGCGTCCGGCTGTTCTCCCGTGTGGAGAGCGGTGGTCGCGCCTGGTTTTGGGAAGAGCAGGCACACCCTTCACGGGTGGGCGGCGGCCCGAGGCCCAACCATCCAACTCCAGAGGTGTGACGGACTCGCGCGCTTTGTGCCCGCGACACGCCCGACCTCGGGGGTCGGAGGGGAGCGACCGCTCTTCCTCGAGCCCGAGGTGGAGAGACCGAGGCAGTACGAAGAGAAGGACGAAGCGAGAGCATGGCGGGACAGAAGATCCGCATCAGGCTCAAGGCCTATGACCACGAGGTGATTGACACCTCGGCGCGCAAGATCGTCGACACCGTCACGCGTACGGGTGCCACGGTCGCTGGCCCGGTGCCTCTGCCGACGGAAAAGAACGTCTACTGCGTCATTCGTTCGCCGCACAAGTACAAGGACAGCCGCGAACACTTCGAGATGCGCACCCACAAGCGCCTCATCGACATCATCGACCCCACGCCGAAGACCGTCGACTCGCTGATGCGTCTCGACCTCCCCGCCGGCGTGGACATCGAGATCAAGCTCTGAGGGACGATCGGATGAGCAACCAGAAGGCACCCGTCGGGCTGCTCGGGCGCAAGCTCGGCATGACCCAGACGTGGGACGAGAACAACCGCGTGGTCCCCGTGACCGTGATCGCTGCCGACACCAACGTCGTGACGCAGATCCGCACACAGGAGACCGACGGCTACACGGCCGTCCAGATCGGCTTCGGCGAGATCGACCCGCGCAAGGTGAACAAGCCCCAGACCGGACACTTCGGCAAGGCCAACGTCACCCCGCGTCGTCACCTCGCCGAGATCCGCACCGAGGCCATCGCCGACTACGAGATCGGCCAGGCTGTCAGCCCGGAGATCTTCGCTGCCGGCGACTTCGTCGACGTCACCGGTACGAGCAAGGGCAAGGGCTTCGCCGGTGTCATGAAGCGTCACGGCTTCTCCGGCGTCGGCGCCTCGCACGGCGCACACCGCAACCACCGCAAGCCGGGTTCGATCGGCGGCTGCGCCACGCCGGGCCGTGTGTTCAAGGGCCTGCGCATGGCCGGCCACATGGGCACCGACCGCGTGACCGCGCAGAGCCTCACGGTCCACGCCGTCGATGCCGACAAGGGCATCATCCTTATCAAGGGTGCGGTTCCCGGCCCCAAGGGCGGCATCGTGATGATCCGCACCGGCGCCAAGAAGGGAGCCGTCAAGTGACCGCGAACCTCATCGACGTCGACCTGCCGAAGGACGTCTTCGACGCCCAGGTCAACATCCCGCTGATCCACCAGGTCGTCGTCGCCCAGCTCGCTGCCGCGCGCCAGGGCACCCACGACACCAAGACTCGCGCCGAGGTTGCCGGCGGCGGCCGCAAGCCGTACCGCCAGAAGGGCACCGGCCGCGCTCGTCAGGGCTCGATCCGCGCACCTCAGTTCACCGGTGGTGGCGTGGTGCACGGCCCGACGCCGCGCAGCTACGACCAGCGCACCCCCAAGAAGATGAAGGCCGCCGCTCTGCGTGGCGCCCTCTCCGACCGGGTCCGCAACGGCCGCCTCCACGTGGTCGAGTCTCTCGTCACCGGCGACGCGCCGTCGACGAAGACGGCGCTGGCCACGCTCCGCGAGATCACCGGGCGTCCGCGCACGCTGGTCGTCGTCGAGCGCACCGACCAGGTCACGGTCAAGAGCCTGCGCAACGTGGCGGGCACGCACCTGATCGAGCTGGCTCAGCTCAACACGTACGACGTCCTGCTCAGCGACGACGTGGTCTTCACCAAGGCCGCGTTCGACGCCTTCGTGGCGCTGCGCTCCAGCGGCGACGCCGAGACGATCAAGCTGAGCGAGGCCGCTACCGCCAAGGACGGTGACAAGTGAGCACGCTGCAGAAGGACCCGCGCGACGTCCTGATCGCGCCGGTCGTGAGCGAGAAGAGCTACGGGCTCCTCGACGAGAACAAGTACACGTTCATCGTCCGGCCCGACGCCAACAAGACCGAGATCAAGATCGCCGTCGAGAAGGTTTTCGGTGTCACGGTCACCGCGGTGAACACCCAGAACCGCAAGGGCAAGACGCGCCGTACGCGCTTCGGCACCGGCAAGCGTGCCGACGTCAAGCGCGCCATCGTGAGCGTCGCCCCGGGCCAGAGCATCGACATCTTCGCTGCGCCGGGCGCCTGAACGAACGAGGACTGAGTACGCATGGCAATTCGTAAGTACAAGCCGACCACCCCGGGCCGTCGTGGCTCCTCGGTGGCCGACTTCAGCGAGATCACGCGAACGACCCCTGAGAAGTCCCTGACGCGTCCGCTGCCCAAGAAGGGCGGTCGCAACAACCAGGGCCGGATCACCACCCGTCACCAGGGCGGCGGTCACAAGCGCGCGTACCGCATCATCGACTTCAAGCGGTACGACAAGGACGGCGTGCCGGCGAAGGTCGCGCACATCGAGTACGACCCCAACCGCACGGCGCGCATCGCGCTGCTGCACTACGCGGACGGCGAGAAGCGCTACATCATCGCGCCGGAGGGTCTGAAGCAGGGCATGACCGTCGAGGCCGGTCCCGGCGCCGACATCAAGCCCGGCAACAACCTGCCGCTGCGCAACATCCCCGTCGGCACCACGATCCACGCGATCGAGCTCCGTCCCGGTGGCGGTGCCAAGATGGGCCGCTCGGCCGGCGCCAAGGTCCAGCTGGTCGCTCGTGAGGGCAACCGCGCGCAGCTGCGTCTGCCCTCGGGCGAGATGCGCTACGTCGACGTCCGCTGCCGCGCCAGCGTTGGAGAGGTCGGCAACGCCGAGCAGTCCAACATCAACTGGGGCAAGGCAGGCCGCAACCGCTGGAAGGGCAAGCGCCCGACCGTCCGCGGTGTGGCGATGAACCCGATCGACCACCCGCACGGTGGTGGCGAGGGCAAGACCTCGGGTGGACGTCACCCGGTGTCGCCGTGGGGCCAGCCCGAGGGCCGCACCCGCAAGAAGAAGGCCAGCGACAAGCTGATCGTCCGTCGCCGCAAGTCCGGAAAGCGCTGAGGAAGAGCCTGACATGCCACGCAGTTTGAAGAAGGGGCCGTTCGTCGACGACCACCTGATGAAGAAGGTCGAGACTCAGAACGAGGCCGACACGCACACCGTCATCAAGACGTGGTCGCGCCGCTCGATGATCCTCCCGTCCTTCATCGGTCACACCATCGCCGTTCACGACGGGCGTAAGCACGTGCCGGTGTTCGTCACCGATGCGATGGTCGGCCACAAGCTGGGCGAGTTCGCACCGACACGCACCTTCCGCGGACACGTCAAGGACGACCGAAAGAGCCGCCGCCGCTGACGCGGGCGACAACCAAGGGAAGAGTTCAGATGAGCACATTGGAGCGTAAGGGCCTCAGCGCCCGACGCGAGAGCCTGCTCGGCGACGAGCCCGGTACTTTCGCGGTCGCACGCTTCGTCCGCGTCACGCCGCAGAAGGCACGCCGGGTCGTCGACCTGGTCCGCGGCCTCGACGTGGATGAGGCGCTGGCACTGCTGCAGTTCGCGCCGCAGGCCGCAGCGACCAACGTCTACAAGCTGGTGGCGAGCGCCGTCGCCAACGCCGAGACCACTGAAGGTCTCGACCGTTCGACGCTGATCATCTCGGCCGCACGTGTCGACGAGGGCCCGACGATGAAGCGCTGGCGTCCGCGTGCGCGTGGTGCGGCCAACCGCATCCTCAAGCGCACCAGCCACATCACCGTCGTCGTGCAGCCGCGTGACGCGGTGGCGCAGAGTCGTACACGTAAGGCCAACAAGAAGGGTGGGAACCGCTAGTGGGACAGAAGATCAACCCGCACGGCTTCCGTCTCGGGATCTCCACCGATCACAAGAGCCGCTGGTACGCCGACAAGCTCTACAAGAGCTATGTCGGTGAGGACATCAAGATCCGTCGCCTGCTCACCAAGGGCATGGATCGCGCCGGCATCAGCCGCGTCGAGATCGAGCGCACCCGCGACCGCGTCCGTGTGGACATCCACACCGCGCGTCCGGGCATCGTCATCGGTCGCCGTGGCGCCGAGGCCGACCGCATCCGTGGCGATCTCGAGAAGCTGACGGGCAAGCAGATCCAGCTCAACATCCTCGAGGTCAAGAACCCCGAGCTCGATGCGCAGCTGGTGGCCCAGGGCGTCGCCGAGCAGCTCGCCGGCCGCGTGCAGTTCCGCCGCGCGATGCGCAAGGCACTGCAGACGACGATGCGCGCGGGCGCCAAGGGTGTTCGCATCCAGTGCTCCGGCCGTCTCGGCGGTGCGGAGATGTCGCGCTCGGAGTTCTACCGCGAGGGTCGTGTGCCGCTGCACACGCTGCGCGCCGACGTCGACTACGGCTTCTACGAGGCCAGGACAACCTTCGGCCGCATCGGTGTGAAGGTCTGGATCTACAAGGGCGAGGTCGCCGGCACCCGTGCCGAGCGCGAGGCTCAGGCCGCCGCCCGCGCCGCCGCCCCCGGTGGGCGTCAGCGTCCGAGCCGTGGCGGCGCTCGCCGTCCGGCGCGTGACGGGCAGCGCGGAGAGCGTCCCGCACGTCAGCAGGAGCAGGCCGCTGAGCCGGCTCCCGCCAGCAGTGAGGCTGCTGCCGCCCCGGCGGACGCAGCGAACGGAACGGAGAGCTGAACCATGCTGATCCCGCGTAGGGTCAAGCACCGCAAGCAGCACCACCCCAAGCGTCGTGGTGCCGCCAAGGGCGGTACGTCGCTGGCGTTCGGTGACTTCGGCATCCAGGCGGTCGAGGGTCACTATGTGACCAACCGCCAGATCGAGTCCGCGCGTATCGCGATGACCCGTCACATCAAGCGTGGCGGCAAGGTGTGGATCAACATCTACCCCGACCGTCCGCTGACCAAGAAGCCTGCCGAGACCCGCATGGGCTCCGGCAAGGGTTCGCCGGAGTGGTGGATCGCCAACGTGAAGCCCGGCCGAGTGATGTTCGAGCTTTCGGGCGTCTCGGAGCCGGTGGCGCGTGAGGCGCTGCGGCGTGCGATCCACAAGCTCCCGATGAAGTGCAAGATCGTGACCCGCGAGGCAGGTGAACTCTGATGGCGAACGTCACCACCGCCGCCGACCTCCGCTCGCTGAGCGCGGAGGACTTGGCCGACAAGCTGCGTGAGGCCAAGGAAGAGCTGTTCAACCTTCGCTTCCAGGCCGCGACCGGCCAGCTCGAGAACAACGCGCGGCTGCGTACGGTGCGCAAGGATATCGCGCGCATCTACACCGTCGTCCGTGAGCGCGAGCTCGGCATCATCGAAAGTGAAGAGGCATGAGCACCAACAACACCACCGGCGAGCGTAACCGCCGCAAGGTGCGCGAGGGCCTCGTCGTCAGCGACAAGATGGACAAGACCGTCGTCGTGAGCGTCGAGGACCGCGTCAAGCACGCTCTGTACGGCAAGGTTTTGCGCCGTACGAGCAAGCTCAAGGCGCACGACGAGGCCAACGAGGCCGGCATCGGAGATCGCGTGCTGATTGCGGAGACCCGTCCGCTGTCCTCGACCAAGCGCTGGCGCCTCGTCGAGATCCTCGAGAAGGCCAAGTAACCACTCGTTCCGTCAGGCTCACGGAGACCCCGTGAGAACCGGCGAGACAACAGGAGAGAACCGATGATCCAGCAGGAGTCGCGACTCAAGGTCGCCGACAACACCGGTGCAAAGGAGATCCTCTGCATCCGCGTGCTCGGCGGTTCCGGTCGTCGATACGCAGGGATCGGCGACACCATCGTCGCCACCGTCAAGGACGCGATCCCGGGCGGGAACGTCAAGAAGGGCGACGTCGTCAAGGCCGTCGTCGTCCGCACCGCGAAGGAGCGCCGTCGTCCGGACGGCTCCTACATCCGGTTCGACGAGAACGCCGCAGTCATCTTGAAGAATGATGGTGAGCCCCGTGGCACGCGCATCTTCGGCCCCGTGGGCCGTGAGCTGCGCGACAAGCGGTTCATGCGCATCATCTCGCTCGCCCCGGAGGTGCTGTGATGACTGTTAAGAAGAGCCTGAACATCAAGAAGGGTGACCACGTCCGCGTGCTGTCCGGCAAGGACCGCGGCGTCGAGGGCAAGGTCATCGCGGTGAACCCCGAGACCGAGCGCGTCATCGTCGAGGGCGTGAACCGGATCAAGCGCCACCAGAAGGCGCTGCAGCCGGGCACGACCAGCTCGATCATCACCAAGGAGGCTCCGATCCACGTCTCGAACGTGGCGCTCCTGGTGGAGGTCGACGGCGAGAAGGTCCCCACCCGCGTCGGCTTCCGTCGTGACGACGTCACCAAGAAGCGTGCCGACGGCTCGACCTACACGGCGCAGCGCAGCGTGCGCGTCGCCAAGCGCACCGGAGAGGAGATCTGATGACCGCCGAGACCGCAGAGAAGGTCATGCCGCGCGTCAAGACGCGTTACCGCGAGGAGATCCTCCCGGCGCTGCGTGAGGAGTTCTCGTTCGAGAACGTCATGCAGGTCCCGGGCATGACCAAGATCGTCGTCAACATGGGCGTCGGCGAGGCAGCTCGCGACTCGAAGCTCATCGAGGGCGCGATCCGCGATCTGGCCGCGATCACCGGTCAGAAGCCTCAGGTCACCCGGGCGCGCAAGTCGATCGCGCAGTTCAAGCTGCGCGAGGGCATGCCGATCGGTGCGCACGTGACGCTGCGCGGCGACCGTATGTGGGAGTTCCTCGACCGTCTGCTGACGATCGCCCTCCCGCGTATCCGCGACTTCCGCGGGCTCTCGCCGAAGCAGTTCGACGGGCGCGGCAACTACACGTTCGGTCTCACGGAGCAGGTCATGTTCCACGAGATCGATCAGGACAAGATCGACCGTACGCGTGGCATGGACATCACCATCGTCACCACGGCGACCAACGACGAGGAGGGGCGCGCGCTCCTCACCAAGCTCGGCTTCCCCTTCAAGGAGAACTGACAATGGCGAAGACCTCGCTCAAGGTGAAGGCTGCGCGCAAGCCGAAGTACGCCGTGCGCGCCTATACCCGCTGCCAGCGCTGTGGCCGTCCGAAGTCCGTCTACCGCAAGTTCGGCCTGTGCCGGATCTGCCTGCGGACCATGGCTCACCGCGGTGAGCTCCCGGGCGTCACGAAGAGCTCCTGGTAATCCCGACTCGACCCTGAACGCCGCAGGTCCGGACCGTAGGTACGGAAACCGTGGCAGGAAAGTGGAAACACACTCATGACGATGACTGATCCGATCGCGGACATGCTGACGCGTGTCCGCAACGGCAACCAGGCGTTCCACGACGAGGTGAGCATGCCCTACAGCAAGCTCAAGGCCGGCGTCGCGGACATCCTGAAGCAAGAGGGCTACATCACGGGCTACACCGTGGCAGAGCCGGCCGAGGGCGAGGTGGGCAAGACGCTCACCGTCACCCTCAAGTACGGCCAGCACCGCGAGCGTGCGATCGCCGGCATCCGCCGCATCAGCAAGCCGGGCCTGCGCGTGTACGCGAAGTCGAACAACCTGCCGAAGGTGCTCGGAGGCCTGGGCGTGGCGATTATCTCCACGAGCCAGGGCCTCCTCACCGACAAGCAGGCCAAGTACAAGCGCGTGGGCGGCGAAGTCCTCGCGTACGTCTGGTGACGGGAGGAGAAAACACATGTCACGTATTGGCAAGCAGCCGGTGACGGTTCCTTCCGGTGTCGACATCGCGATCGACGGCCAGGTCGTCACGGTCAAGGGTCCCAAGGGCTCGTTGTCGCACACCGTGGCCGCACCGATCACCGCTAACAAGGGTGAGGACGGCGCGATCTCGGTCGAGCGTCCGAACGACGAGCGTCAGAACCGCTCGCTCCACGGCCTGACGCGCACGCTGATCAACAACATGGTGATCGGTGTGACGCAGGGCTACGAGAAGAAGCTCGAGCTGGTGGGCGTCGGCTACCGCGTCCTGGCGAAGGGCCCGGCCGCGATCGAGCTCAGCCTCGGCTTCAGCCACCCGGTGCCGTTCGAGGCTCCGGAGGGCGTGACCTTCACGGTCGAGTCGCCGACAAAGCTCACCGTGGCGGGCATCGACAAGCAGCAGGTCGGCGAGGTTGCGGCCAACATCCGCAAGCTGCGCAAGCCCGAGCCGTACAAGGGCAAGGGCGTGCGTTACGCCGGCGAGCAGGTTCGCCGCAAGGCCGGGAAGGCTGGTAAGTAATGGCTATCGCTCTCAAGCACCGCAAGCACGAGGCTGCGCGTATCGCGGGGCGTCGTCGCCGCCAGGTCCGTGGCCGCAAGCGGGTCTCCGGGACGCAGGAACGTCCCCGCCTGGTGATCACGCGGTCGAGCCGTCACATCGTCGCTCAGGTCGTCAACGACCTCGAGGGTCGTACGCTTGCATCGGCATCGTCGATGGAGGTCGATCTGCGCACGCTCGACGGTGACAAGACCGCCAAGGCCCGTCGCGTCGGTGAGCTGATCGCCGATCGCGCGAAGGTCGCCGGGGTCGAGTCCGTCGTGTTCGACCGCGCAGGGAACAAGTACCAGGGGCGCGTTGCCGCCCTGGCCGAGGGCGCCCGCGAGGGCGGCCTGGCCTTCTAGGCCAGACGAGAGAAGAGGACAGTCGAATGAGCGGAGCCCAGCGCCGCAGTGGCGGCGGGGACCGTCGGGGTCGCGGTCGCGACTCGGCGGACAAGACCGCATACATCGAGAAGGTCGTCGGCATCAACCGCGTGGCCAAGGTCGTCAAGGGCGGACGTCGGTTCAGCTTCACGGCCCTGGTCGTCGTCGGTGACGGCGACGGCATGGTCGGCGTCGGTTACGGCAAGGCCAAGGAGGTGCCGACCGCCATCCAAAAGGGTGTCGAGGAGGCGAAGAAGTCCTTCTTCCGCGTGCCGCGCATCCAGGGCACCATCCCGCACCCGGTGCAGGGTGAGAAGGCCGCCGGCGTGGTCATGCTGCGCCCGGCCGCACCTGGTACCGGTGTGATCGCGGGTGGCCCGGTTCGCGCCGTGCTCGAGGCCGCCGGCATCCACGACGTGCTGAGCAAGTCGCTCGGCTCGTCCAACGCGATCAACATCGTGCACGCAACCATCCAGGCGCTGCGGGAGCTCGAGTCGCCCCAGGACGTGGCAGACCGCCGCGGCCTGCCGGTCGAGCACGTCACGCCGGCTGCGCTGCTCAAGTCCAGCAAGGAGCCTACGCAGGCTCCGGCTCAGGCGGGTGCGTGATGGCCAAGCTGCAGGTGACCCAGGTGCGCTCGGCCATCGGGCGCAAGCAGAACCAGCGAGAGACCCTGCGCACGCTCGGTCTCAAGCGCATCGGCGACGTCGTCGTCAAGGAGGACCGTCCCGAGATCCGCGGGATGATCGCGACGGTTCCTCATCTCGTCGACGTCAAGACTGTGGACTGAGGGGAGGAACTGACATGACGCTCAAGCTGCATCACCTCCGCCCCGCACCGGGTGCGAAGACCGCCAAGACCCGTGTGGGTCGTGGTGAGGGAAGCAAGGGCAAGACCGCGGGCCGCGGCACCAAGGGCACGAGTGCCCGCTACCAGGTGCCGGTCGGCTTCGAGGGCGGCCAGGTCCCGATCCACATGCGCCTCCCGAAGCTCGGCGGCTTCAAGAGCCCGTTCAAGGTGGAGTACCAGGTCGTGAACCTGACCCGCCTCGGCGAGCTCTTCCCTGAAGGTGGCACCGTCGACGTGGCCGCACTGGTCGCGAAGGGTGCGGTCCGCAAGGGCCAGCCCGTCAAGGTGCTGGGGAACGGCGAGATCTCGGTCGCGGTCCAGGTGACCGCGAACAAGTTCTCGGCCTCTGCCAAGAGCAAAATCGAAGCGGCCGGCGGCTCGACCACCGAGCTCTGACCTCTCTTCGACATGAGACATGGCGGTCTCTGACAGCTGCTTCCCAGGTGGCTGTTAGAGTCGCCATGTTTCGCTTCACCCCATACCGCACACACGCACGGGACACCGTCGCCGCTGTCCATAGGAGGACCCGGTGCTCAGCGCCTTCGCCAACGCGTTCAAGACGCCTGATCTACGTAAGAAGATCTTGTTCGTCTTGTTCATCCTCGTGCTGTTCCGGATGGGCTCCATGCTTCCGGCCCCCGGCGTCAACGTGGAGAACGTCCAGTTCTGCCTCAACGCCGCGACATCCGGTGAGAACGCGAACAGTCTGTTCAACCTTCTCAACGTCTTCTCCGGCGGTGCACTGCTCCAGCTGACGATCTTCGCGCTCGGCATCATGCCGTACATCACCGCGAGCATCATCCTCCAGCTGCTCACCGTCGTGATCCCACGCCTGGAGGCCCTCAAGAAGGAGGGCCAGGCGGGTCAGACGAAGATCACGCAGTACACCCGCTACCTGACGCTCGGCCTCGCCGTCCTCCAGGGCGCCGGCATCGTGGCGATGGCACGCTCGGGTGCCCTCTTCGGCAACCAGTGCCAGCGTGACCTCCTGCACGACACCGACTCCGTCGCCCTCTTCCTGCTCATCGTCCTGACGATGGTGGCCGGCACCGCGATGATCATGTGGTTCGGCGAGCTCATCACCGACCGCGGCGTCGGCAACGGCATGTCGCTGCTGATCTTCACGCAGATCGTTGCCACGTTCCCCGGCACCATGTGGCTCATCAAGGAGCAGAAGGGCTGGGGCGTCTTCGCCATCGTCGTCGGCGTCGGCCTCGCGGTCGTCGCGGCCGTCATCTTCATCGAGCAGGCGCAGCGCCGTATCCCGGTGCAGTACGCCCGCCGCATGGTGGGCCGCAAGATGTTCGGCGGCTCCTCGACCTACATCCCGTTGAAGGTCAACCAGGCCGGCGTCATCCCGGTCATCTTCGCCTCCAGCCTCCTCTACCTGCCTGCGCTCGCCGCGCAGTTCAACCAGGGCAAGGGCTGGGCCAACTGGATCAACGAGAACTTCGTCCAGGGCGACCACCCTGTCTACATGCTCACCTTCTTCCTGCTGATCGTCTTCTTCACGTACTTCTACGTGTCGATCACGTTCAACCCGAAGGAGGTCGCCGACAACATGAAGAAGTACGGCGGCTTCATCCCCGGCATCCGCGCGGGGCGTCCGACGGAGCAGTACCTCGGGTACGTGCTCTCGCGCATCACCTTCCCCGGTTCGCTGTACCTCGGTCTGGTGGCGCTCATCCCGCTGCTGGCCTTCATGCTGGTCGACGCCAATCAGAACTTCCCGTTCGGCGGTACGACGCTCCTCATCATCGTGGGCGTCGGCCTCGACACGGTGAAGCAGATTGAGAGCCAGCTGCAGCAGCGCAACTACGAAGGGTTCCTCAAGTGACGCGACTCCTGTTCATGGGTCCCCCGGGTGCTGGCAAGGGCACCCAGGCGACTCTGCTCGCCGAGAAGCTCGGCATCCCGCACATCTCCACCGGAGACATCTTCCGTGCCAACGTCTCGCAGGGGACCGAGCTCGGTGTGCTGGCGAAGAGCTACATGGACAAGGGTGAGTACGTCCCGGACGAGATCACCAACGCGATGGTTCGCGACCGTCTGAGCCAGGAGGACGCCCGTCGAGGGTTCCTGCTCGACGGCTATCCGCGCACGGTCGACCAGGTGGACACCTTCGACGGGATCCTCGACGACCTCGGCGAGCAGCTCGATGCCGTCGTGGAGCTGGTGGTGGACCGTGAGGAGCTCATCGCGCGGCTGCTGAAGCGTGCCGAGACCTCAGGGCGTACCGACGACACCGAAGAGGTCATCCGTCACCGCCAGGAGGTCTACGAGCGGACCACGCCCCTGCTCGCGGTCTACGCCGACCGCGGGCTGCTCGTGAAGGTCGATGGGATCGGCGAGGTCGACGACATCCAGGGTCGGATCCTCGACGCCCTGCCTCAGGCGTGCTGACGCGCCGATGGGCGTGTTGTTCGATGGGGTGCGTACGTTGATGGGGCGCGTCCTCTGATGGGGATCTTCGGCAGCGGGCTCGAGATCAAGAAGCCCGATCAGGTTGCCGTGATGCGGCGGGCCGGTGTGATCGTCGGCGAGACGCTCGAGCTCCTCAGAGAGTCGGTGCGCGCCGGCATGACGACCGCCGACCTCGACGCCATCGCAGAGGAGCACATCCGCAGCCGCGGCGCCGTGCCCAACTTCAAGGGCTACCACGGATTCCCTGCGACCATCTGCACCTCCGTCAACGACGAGGTCGTGCACGGCATCCCGGGCGAGCGGGTGATCGCGGAGGGTGACCTCGTGTCGATCGACTGCGGCTGCGTGCTTGACGGGTGGCACTCCGACGCGGCGATCACGGTCGCGGTGGGGGAGATCAGCGAGAGTCGCCGCGAGCTGGTCCGCGTGTGCGAGGAATCGCTGTGGCGCGGCATCGCGGCCGCACACCTCGGCGGCAGGGTCAGCGACATCGGTCACGGCGTCGAGTCGTACGTGCGGTCGCACCCGGGCGGTGAGTCCTACGGGATCGTCGAGGACTACGTCGGCCACGGGATCGGCTCCGCCATGCACATGCCACCCAACGTCCCCAACTTCGGCGCACCGGGTCACGGTCCCAAGCTCGTGAAGGGCCTTGTCCTCGCGGTCGAGCCGATGATCACCGAGGGCACGATCGAGACGACGACGCTCGAGGACGACTGGACGGTCGTCACCGACGACGGGGGCTGGTCGGCGCACTTCGAGCACACCTTCACGCTCACAGACGCCGGCGCGTGGGTGCTCACCGCGCTCGACGGGGGCCGTGCGCGGCTCGCCGAGCTTGGTGTTCCGTATGGCGGGCCTGCCGAGGACTGAGACGCCCGACCGCCGGATTTGTCCCTTGGTTGCCGCGCACCGTACTATGGACAGTCGGCCGGAGTGTGCATGTCTGCATGCCTTCGGCCGGTCCGAGAGACGTACGACAGATTGCGGAGGACATGGCCAAGAAGGAAGGCGTCATCGAGCTCGAGGGCTCGGTTATCGAAGCCCTGCCGAACGCGATGTTCCGAGTGGAGCTGACCAACGGCCACAAGGTTCTTGCGCACATCAGCGGCAAGATGCGCCAGCATTACATCCGGATCCTCCCTGAGGACCGTGTGGTGGTGGAGCTGTCCCCGTACGACCTCACCCGAGGTCGGATCGTCTACCGGTACAAGTGACCCTGACCGTACGAGATAAGAGAGCTCGATGAAGGTTCAACCGAGCGTCAAGCCGATCTGCGAGAAGTGCAAGGTCATCCGTCGCCATGGCCGAGTCATGGTGATCTGTGAGAACCCGCGCCACAAGCAGCGGCAGGGCTGACCAGCCCGCACCCAGCAACGTGATCGCTCACCGCGTCGAGACTGACGAGGTGCTTCCCCTGGAACGAAGGCCAGGGCCCGGCTGAGGCAGCCGGGATGCGTCACGCCACACACCTTCGCAGTGGAAGGACATCGCCTGATGGCACGCCTCATCGGTGTCGACCTGCCGCGCGACAAGCGCGTGGTCATTGGTCTCACCTACATCTACGGCATCGGCCGTACCCGCAGCGAGCAGCTGCTCGAGCAGACCGGCATCAGCCCCGACCTGCGCGTGCACGAGCTGAGCGAGGACCAGCTGGTCGCGCTCCGTGACGCGATCGACGGCCAGTTCCAGGTCGAGGGCGACCTTCGTCGTGAAGTGGCCGCCGACATCCGTCGCAAGATCGAGATCGGCAGCTACCAGGGCCGCCGCCACCGCGCCGGGCTCCCCGTGCGCGGTCAGCGGACCAAGACGAACGCGCGCACCCGCAAGGGCCCGAAGCGCACCGTTGCCGGCAGCAAGAAGAAGGGTAAGTAATGCCTCCGAAGGGCACAGGCGCCAAGAAGGTGCGCCGCAAGGAGAAGAAGAACGTCGCCGCGGGCCAGGCCCACATCAAGAGCACGTTCAACAACACGATCGTCACGATCACCGACCCGTCCGGTGCGGTGATCTCGTGGGCCTCTGCCGGCACTGTCGGCTTCAAGGGTTCGCGCAAGTCCACTCCGTACGCCGCGCAGATGGCCGCTGAGGCCGCCGGGCGCCGGGCGATGGAGCACGGGATGAAGAAGATCGACGTCTTCGTGAAGGGCCCGGGCTCGGGTCGCGAGACGGCGATCCGTTCCCTGGGTGCGGTCGGCCTCGAGGTCGGCACCATCCAGGACGTCACCCCCAGCCCCCACAACGGCGTGCGGCCTCCCAAGCGCCGCCGCGTCTGATAGCCCGGATCGGAGAGGAGAACACAGATGGCCCGTTATACCGGACCCCTGACCAAGAAGTCTCGCCGCCTGGGCGTCGACCTCGTCGGCGGTGACGCCGCGTTCGAGCGTCGCCCCTACCCGCCCGGCCAGCACGGCCGCGGCCGGGTGAAGGAGAGCGAGTACCGCACGCAGCTGCAGGAGAAGCAGAAGGCGCGCTACACCTACGGCGTCCTCGAGCGGCAGTTCCGCAAGTACTACGAGGAGGCGCACCGTCGTCCCGGCAAGACCGGTGACAACCTGCTCCAGATCCTCGAGTGCCGTCTCGACAACGTGATCTACCGTGCCGGCTTCGCCCGCACGCGTCGTCACGCTCGCCAGCTCGTGGTCCACGGCCACTTCCTGGTCAACGGCCACAAGGTCGACATCCCGTCGTACCAGGTCAGCCAGTACGACATCATCGACGTGCGGCCGAAGTCGCTCGAGACGACGCCGTTCATCGTGGCCCGTGAGACGTTCAACGCCGACTCCGTCCCCGCATGGCTCACCGCCGTGCCGGAGAAGGGGCGCGTCCTCGTCCACCAGCCGCCGGTGCGCGAGCAGATCGTCGTCCCGATCACCGAGCAGCTGATCGTGGAGTACTACTCCAAGATCTGATGCCTCGCCGGCCTGCCCGAGCCCGTGCTCGGGCAGGCCACCACCAGCCTCATTCACCGTGTCCGTCATATAGCGGGCGACGCGGAAAGGAACCCAGAACATGCTCATTGCACAGCGGCCGACACTGTCCGAGGACGTCGTCGACGAGTTCCGCTCGCGGTTCGTCATCGAGCCTCTCGAGCCGGGCTTCGGCTACACCCTCGGCAACTCCCTGCGCCGTACGCTCCTGTCGTCGATCCCGGGTGCTTCTGTCACCTCGATCAAGATCGACGGCGTGCTCCACGAGTTCTCGACGATCCCCGGCGTGACCGAGGACGTCACCGAGATCATCCTGAACCTCAAGAACCTCGTGGTCAGCTCGGAGCACGACGAGCCCGTCGTCATGTACCTGCGCAAGCAGGGCCCCGGCGACGTCACCGCAGCCGACATCGCGCCCCCGGCCGGTGTCGAGGTGCACAACCCTGACCTCAAGATCGCGACCCTGAACGACAAGGGCAAGATCGAGGTCGAGCTGGTGGTCGAGCGCGGACGCGGCTACGTGTCGGCGATCCAGAACAAGACCGGCGACGAGGAGATCGGGCGCATGCCGATCGACTCGATCTACAGCCCGGTCCTCAAGGTCACGTACAAGGTCGAGGCCACTCGTGTCGAGCAGCGCACCGACTTCGACAAGCTCATCATCGACGTCGAGACCAAGCGTTCGATCCTGCCGCGCGACGCCATGGCGTCGGCCGGCAAGACGCTGGTCGAGCTGTTCGGTCTCGCGCGTGAGCTGAACGTCGAGGCCGAGGGCATCGACATCGGCCCGTCGCCGGTCGACGAGGCGCTCGCCGCCGACCTCGCCCTGCCGGTGGAGGATCTCCACCTGACGGTCCGGTCGTACAACTGCCTCAAGCGTGAGGGCATCCACACGGTGGGTGAGCTCATCTCACGCAGCGAGCAGGACCTGCTGGATATCCGCAACTTCGGCTCGAAGTCGATCGACGAGGTGAAGGCCAAGCTCGCCGAGATGGGTCTGGGCCTGAAGGACAGCCCGGCCGGTTTCGACCCGAGCGCAGTCGTCGACAACTTCGGCGACGACGACGAGAGCTTCGCGGAGGACGAGCAGTACTGAGCCTGCGCTCAGTTGCTCTCCGCACTACTTCCCAGGAGACAAAGCAATGCCCACGCCCACAAAGGGTCCGCGGTTCGGCGGGAGCCCGGCGCACCAGCGCCTCATCCTCGCCAACCTCGCACAGAGCCTGTTCGAGCACGGCCGCATCACCACCACCGAGGCCAAGGCCAAGCGCCTTCGCCCGTACGCCGAGTCGCTGATCACCCGCGCCAAGGTCGACACGGTCGCCAACCGGCGCCAGGTCGTCAAGGTGATCCGTGACAAGGGCATCCTGCACGAGCTGTTCACCGAGATCGCGCCGAAGTACACGACGCGCCCCGGTGGCTACACGCGCATCACCAAGATCGGGCCGCGCAAGGGCGACAACGCCCCCATGGCCGTGATCGAGCTCGTCGAGGAGAAGGACTTCTCCGTCACGACGAAGACGCCGAAGAAGGCCGCGAAGGCTGAGGCCGCCCCGGTCGAGGCCCCCGAGAGCGCCGACGAGGTCAAGGACCAGATCGCCGCTGCCGACGAGGCCGAGGTCGAGGCGACCGCCGACGAGGCACCTGCTGCCGACGAGGCGACCGCCGACAAGGCCGAGGGTGACGCCGACAAGGCCTGACCCCTCACCGGTTCCCCACGAGGGCCGGCACCAGTCCCGTACGGGGCGGGTGCCGGCCCTCGTCTCGTGACCGGCGGGAGAGCCGAGATCGACGTGCAACGAGGCCTGCAGCACGGCCCGCGTGCCCCTAGGCTGCGGTCGTGCTCATCATCGCGATCATCCTCTTCGGCATGCTGGCCGGCGCTCTTGCCCAGCTCATCCTCGGACGCGGAATGTCCGGCATCGACTGGACCGTCGCCTTCGTCTCCGGGATCGTCGGGTCCTTCGTCGGGGGGCTGCTCGTCAGCCTTCTCGCCGGCGACGGGCTCGAACTCCGTCCCAGCGGGATCGTCGGCTCGGTCATCGGTGCCCTGATCGTCACGTTCGCGTGGCAGTGGTGGCGCGGCCGCGCGCAGACGAGCCACTAGCCCGAAGGAATCCCACGGGCACCTCGTGGCGTTGTCATGAGGTATGGCGTCTCCCAAGCTCTCGGTCCTCGACCTCGTCCCCGTCCGTACCGACCAGACGACCTCTGACGCGCTCGCCGCGACGACCGCGCTCGCGGGCGTGGCCGACCGGCTCGGGTTCACGCGCTACTGGGTCGCCGAGCACCACAACATGCCGGCGGTCGCGGCGACGTCCCCGCCCGTCCTGATCGCGATCCTCGCGGCGCAGACCGCGCGCATCCGCCTCGGATCGGGGGGAGTGATGCTCCCGAACCACGCGCCGCTCGCGGTCGCCGAGCAGTTCGCGCTGCTCGAGGCGGCGTACCCGGGCCGAATCGATCTCGGGCTCGGTCGCGCGCCCGGCTCCGATCCGGTGACCTCGTGGGCGCTTCGCGGTGCCGCGGGCCGCGACGACACGGACGTCCAGCAGTTCCCGCAGTACCTCGACGACGTGATGGCCCTGATGGACTCGACCGTGGGCGTCCGGGTTCCGATCCGCGGCGAGGACTACCGGCTCCGCGCGACGCCGAGCGCGACGTCGACGCCGCGTCAGTGGCTGCTCGGCTCTTCGACCTACTCCGCGCACCTCGCCGCCGCCAAGGGGCTGCCGTACGTGTTCGCGCACCACTTCTCGGGCCAGGGGACGGCTGAGGCGCTGGAGATCTATCGGCGCGAGTTCCAACCGAGCGTGCACACGCCCGAGCCGACGACGTTCCTCACCGTTAACGTGGTCGTCGCCGAGACGTACGAGGAGGCAGCCGCGCTCGCGATCCCCAACCTGCAGTCGATGGCGCGGCTGAGGACGGGCGCTCCGTTGGCGGCGTTGGACCTCGTGGAGGCCGCCGAGAAGCAGGAGCTGAGCGAACCTCAGCGCGCGATGGTCGAGGACGGACTGGTGCGCAACGTCGTCGGTGATCCGACGCAGGCCGCCGAGCGGATCCGTGCTCTGGCCGCGCAGTTCGACGTGGACGAGGTGATGGTGCACCCGGTTGCGTCCGCGTGGCACGGTGGCGACCCGCGGCGGTCCGTCGCCCGCGAAAGAACGCTCGAGCTCCTGGTCGCTGCGCTCGTCGACTGACCCAGGACAGGTCACGCTAGGACCATGGCCCTCGCCGTCTGCGTCCTGTTCGATGCGCGGACCGAGCGTAGGATCCGCGAGCTGTGGGCGCGCCTGGAGTCGCGTGGCGTGCACACCCTCGCGACCCACACGCACGGCCGGCACCACCCCCACCTCTCGTACGCGGTGCTGCGGGAGTGGGATCTGGAAGCCGTGCACCAGGCGGTGGACAGGCTTCCCGATGGTGGTCCGTTCACCTTGACGTGCCAGGGCACGCTCGCGTTCCCGCGCGGGCGTGCCGCGCTGGCGCCGTCACTGACTGCCGAGCTGGCGCGGCGCCAGGAGTCCGTCGTGGCGGCCGTACGGGCGACGGGCGCCGACCTGCACCGCAACTATGCCGAGGGGGCCTGGGTCCCGCACGTCTCCCTCGCGACGCGGGCCCCGGGCGCGCTCCTCCCGGTGGTCGTCGCGGCGGTCGCTGACGTGCTCCCGATGCCTCTCGTGGTGAACCGTGCCGCGCTCGTCGACAGCGGGACGGGGGAGACCGTCGTGCTCCCCCGCATCCCGTGACGCGCGTGTGCTCAGGCGGTGTCGCCGTTCTTGCCGGTCGTGACGCCCACGCCGTTGGCGGCCTTGTCGACCGAGCGGTGCAGGAGCGCCCCAAGGTCGAGACCTGTGGACGTCTTGAGCATCTGCAGGGTCTGGACGACGTTGTCGTTGACCTGCTTCGGCAACGCGCCCGCACCGTCGGTCGACAGGATCGTGAGCTGGTCGATCGCCGCGATCGGCGCGGCGACCTCCTTGGCGATCTGGGGGAGGACCTCGATGACCATCTGCAGCACGGCCGCGTCGTTGTAGCCGGCGAACGCAGCGGCGCGCTTGTCCATCGCCTCGGCCTCGGCATGGCCGATCGCGAGGGTCGCCGCTGCCTGTGCCTCGCCCTCTGCACGGGTCGCCTCGGCCTCGGCCACACGGCGAGCCTTCTCGGCCTCGCCTCGCCGCGCACCCTCGATGGCCTCGGCCTCGGCGAGCGCCGCACGGCGTGACTTCTCGGCCTCGCCGGACAGGCGGGCCTCCTCGGCGTTGGCCTCGGCGGCAGCGATGGTGGACGCCTTACGGCCCTCAGCCGCGGCGATCTCGGACGTACGCCGCGCCTCCGCCTCCTGCTCGACCTTGTAGCGCTCGGCGTCGGCAGGCTTGCGCACCTGGGTCTCGAGCTGGCGCTCGGTCAGGGCCGCCTGACGGACGGCGACCTTCTCCTGCTCGGCGAGGACCGCCTGGTCGCGATCGGCCTGGGCGAGCGGTCCGGCCGAGGCCGCGTTGGCCGCCGCGGCATCCGTCTCGGACTTGATCTCGGCCTGCTTGAGGGCGAGCGTGCGCTGGGCGATGGCGATCTCCTCCTCCGCCTTCAGGCTCGCCTGCTCGGCGGCCTGACGCGCTGCGGCCTCGGCGATCGCGGCGGTCTGGCGGATGCGGGCCGCCTCGGGGCGCCCGAGGTCCGACAGGTAGCTGCCGTCATCGGTGACGTCCTGGATCTGGAACGTATCGAGGATCAGACCCTGGCCCGTCAGGGAGTTCTCGGACTCGTCGGCGACGCGCTGGGCGAACGCGGCACGATCACGGATGATCTGCTCGACGGTCAGCCCGCCGACGATCGAGCGCAGCGCACCTGCCAGCACCTCCTGCGTGAACGGCTCGATGTCGCCCTGCTGGGAGAGGAACCGCTGGGCGGCGAGCCGGATCTGGTCGGCATTGCCCCCGACCTTGACGATCGCCACGCCCTCCACGTTGAGCTTGATGCCCTGCCCGGAGACTGCGCCGCGGATCTGCACGGAGATGCGACGGCTCGACAGGTCCATCGTCGCGAGCTTCTGGACGAAGGGGATGACGAACGTGCCGCCGCCGAGGATCACCTTCTGGCCCGAGAGGTCGGTCGTCAGTGCGCCCGTCTCGGGGTTGAGGACGGCCTTGCCCTTGCGCCCGGTCACGATGAAGGCCTGGTTGGGGCCGGCGACCTTGTAGCGACTGGTGACCAGCAGCAGGAGGAGCACCAGGAGGACGACGAAACCGGCCACGGGGACGAGCACGGAGGAGGACACGGCGGGGGCCTTTCGGGAAGGGTTAGGCGATCTCGTCCCACACGGGGGCCACGATGACTGCCGTCGGCGACAGGACTTCGGTGATGTGGACCTCGGCGCCGGCGTCCAATGGGCGCACGGAGCGGGCGTTGAGCTGGAGGGTGTGGCCGCCGACGGCGACCCGGACGAGCCCGTAGCCGTCGGCGGGGACCTCGGACACGATGCGCCCGCTGCGGCCGATGCTGTCGGCGACCGACGGCGTCGCATCGCTCCCGCCGCCTCGCACCAGCCCGGTCAGCCATCCGGCGAACCAGGCCACGAGGACACCGGAGACGACGGCGACGGGAAGACTGACGAGGAGCCGGAGCCCCAGCCCGTCGGCCAGGGCGCCGCCGAAGCCGAAGGCGGCGACGAAGCCACCGATGACGGCGCTCGAAAAGACGTCGCCCGGCAGCCCGTCGGTGAGCCCGTCGAACAGGTCGCCGACCAGCAGGGACACCGCGAGCAGCGCGAGGCCGAGCAGGCCGAGGATCACGTAGACGGTCACGTCGAGGGACTCCGTACGTCGGGGGCTTCGCTGGAGCGTAGTGCATGGGGGATCGTGGATACCGGCTTGACGGAGAGCGGACACTGGGGGACGTGACCCACGTCGATCTGTCCGGAATCCGCTACGACCTCCCAGACGGGAGAGTCCTGCTGGACGACGTCTCGTTCCGGGTCGGGGACGGTGCCGTCGTGGCGCTCGTCGGGGCCAACGGCGCGGGCAAGACGACGCTGATGAAGATCATCACCGGCGAGATCACGCCGCACGCCGGTACCGTCGCGCGCAGCGGTGGTCTGGGGGTGATGCGCCAGATGGTGACGCGACACCCCGACGGCTCCCACCTCGAGACCGTGCGCGAGCTGCTCCTCTCCGTCGCGCCGCCGCGCGTGCGCCTTGCCGCCGCGCGCCTCGACGAGGTGGAGCTGGCACTCATGGAGCACGACGACGAGGCGACCCAGATGCGCTACGCATCTGCTCTCGCCGAGTACGCCGACGCCGGTGGCTACGAGGTCGAGGTCACCTGGGACGCCTGCTGCACCGCCGCGCTGGGGATCTCGTACGAGCGGGCGAAGTGGCGCGACCTGTCCACGATGTCCGGCGGCGAGCAGAAGCGCCTCGTGCTCGAGGGTCTGCTCCGCGGCCCCGACGAGGTGCTGCTCCTCGACGAGCCTGACAACTATCTCGACGTGCCCGGCAAGCAGTGGCTCGAGAGCCAGCTCGACGCCACCCAGAAGACGGTGCTGTACGTGAGCCACGACCGCGCCCTGCTCGCGAACACCGCGACCCGGATCGTGGCGCTCGAGCTGGGGGCGGCCGGGAGCACGACGTGGACGCACCCCGGCGGGTTCGCGACCTACCACGAGGCGCGCGCGGCCCGTTTCGCCCGGCTCGAAGAGCAGCGCAGGCGCTGGGACGAGGAGCACCACAAGCTGCGCGAGCTGATGCTCATGTACAAGAACAAGGCGGCGTACAACTCCGACATGGCCGCGCGCTATCGGGCGGCTCAGACGCGGCTGCGCAAGTTCGAGGAGGCGGGCCCGCCGGAGGAGGTCCCGCACGAGCAGAACGTCGCGATGCGCCTGACCGGTGGTCGTACGGGCAAGCGCGCGGTGGTCTGCGAGGACCTGGAGCTCACCGGACTCATGCGGCCCTTCGACCTCGAGGTCTGGTACGGGGAGCGGGTCGCCGTGCTCGGATCGAACGGGTCGGGCAAGTCGCACTTCCTGCGCCTGCTCGCGGCCGGAGGCACCCGGCCCGACATCGAGCATGCGCCGGTCGCCGGGTCGGACGGCGACGCGGTCGCGTCCGTCGCTCACACCGGGTTGGCGCGTCTGGGCGCCCGTGTGAGGCCGGGGCTTTTCGTGCAGACCCACACCCATCCCGAGCTCGTCGGCCGCACCCTGCTCGAGATCCTGCACCGAGGCGAGGTCGATGCGCGGGGGATCGGGCGTCGCGGGATGGGACGCGAAGAGGCGGCCCGCAAGCTGGACCGCTACGGCCTGGCCCGCTCTTCCGAGCAGACCTTCGACTCGCTCTCGGGCGGTCAGCAGGCCCGCTTCCAGATCCTGCTGCTCGAGCTCTCAGGGGCGACGCTGCTCCTGCTTGACGAGCCGACCGACAACCTCGACGTCGAGTCGGCGGAGGCGCTCGAGGACGGCTTGGAAGCATTCGACGGGACCGTCCTCGCGGTGACCCACGACCGATGGTTCGCACGCCGGTTCGACCGGTTCCTCGTGTTCGGGGAGGACGGCACGGTCTACGAGAGCGACGAGCCGGTGTGGGACGAGGGTCGGGTCGCGCGCGAGCGCTGATCAGGCCGTACGGCGCGCGTGCGCGAGGTCGTCGGGCGCCAGCGCGACGAGAGCCTCGTCGGTGGCGAGGTGCAGCACCTCGAGGGGCAGGCGGACGAAGCGGCCGGCGTCGAGCAGCGCGCGGGCCCATGCGCGGTCGTCCTCGGTGATCCCCGCCCGCCCAGGACGCGTCAGCAGGACGGCGAGCGATCCGTCGGGCGCGCCGTCGTCGACGAGGCTGCGCGCCTGTGCGAGGAGCTGGCGGACGCCGGCGGGGTCGGGGGAGGTCGGGCACTCGTCGATCTTGACGAGGGGCGGCACCATGCGGCGGTCGACATCGACGCAGGCGAGCCACAGGGCGCGGCGGGAGAAGCCGAGCTCACCCATCAAGGCGCACCACCGCTCGTGGAGCGCACGCTGGTCGGGCATCGGGTCGTCGGGGGAGGGGAAGGTGGGATCGCTCATGGCCCAAGCCTGCCGCGATCGTGCGCGACGCCGCGGAGCTTATCCACAGGCCTTCGTCCGAGGCGGTCCTGAGCTCAGCCGCGGCGTACGAGGAGCACCCGGAAACCCTTGGCGCTCGCGGCCTTCTCGGTCGGCCAGCCCTGGTCGGCGAGCCAGCGGGCGAGGGAGTCGGCACCGAGGTTCTTGCCGACCACCAGGCGAGCGACGCCGTCCTCGGCGAGCCGGGGGAGCCAGGTGAGGAGCAGCGCGTGGAGCGCCTCCTTGCCGATCCGGATCGGCGGGTTGGACCAGATCTCGTCGAAGGTCACCGTGGCCGGCACGTCGCTGGGAAGGGACGCGACGACACGGTCGGCGACCCCCGCACGCGCCGCGTTGTCGCGGGTCAGCGTCAACGCGCGGGCGTTGGTGTCGACGGCGTGCACCGTGCACCCCGGGACCTCCGCGGCCACGGCGCACGCGATCGGTCCCCACCCGCACCCCAGGTCGAGCACCGTGCTCGCATGGTCGGGAGGGTCGAACGTCTTCAGCAGCACCGCCGTCGCCTTGTCGAGCCCGTCGCGCGCGAAGACCCCGGCAGCGGTGGTGAAGACGTAGTCGTGGTCCCAGATCCGCGCGCGGACGTCGCGGCGCTCCTCGGGGCCCGAGGGAGACGCGTCGAAGTAGTGCTCAGTCATCCTCGGGGCTTTCGATGGTCCCGCGGAACTGGCGGCTCTCCTGGGCGCGGTCGGCCAGCTGCGAGTCGGCCGGGTAGACGACCTCCTCGAGGGTGAGTCCGTGTGCGGGCATCACCTTGACCCGGGAGTCGCGGACCTTGGCCTTGAGGACCCTCGTCATCCAGGCAGGCTCGTTGCGTCCTTCGCCGACGGCGGTGAGTGCGCCCATGAGCGAGCGCACCATCGAGTGGCAGAACGCGTCGGCGACCACGGTCGTCTCGACGATGCCGGTGTCGGTGCGTCGCGTCGTCAGCTGGATGAGGCTGCGGATCGTGCTCGCGCCCTCCCTGCGACGGCAGAACGCGGCGAAGTCGTGCTCGCCGAGGATGCCGACGGCTGCGTCGTTCATCGCCGAGATGTCGAGTGGCTTGTGGTGGTGGACGACATGGTTGCGGAGCAGCGGGTCGGGCCCGGTGGGGCCGTCCCAGATGCGATAGACGTAGCGGCGCCGCAGCGCCGAGAAGCGTGCGTCGAACCCCACGGGCGCCAGGCGCGCCGACCGGACGACGATGTCGTCGGGGAGCACCCGGTCGAGGCGACGGACCAGGTGGGTCTCGTCGGTCTCGACGTCGTCGGGGAGGTCGACGTGCACGACCTGCCCGCGGGCGTGGACGCCGGTGTCCGTCCGTCCGGCCACCGTCAGGCGTGCCGGCTCGTCGAGTCGGAGGACGAGCGTGAGCGCGTCCTCGATCGACTGCTGCACCGAGGGGAGCCCGGGTTGGGTGGCCCAGCCACGGTAGGCCGCACCGTCATAGGCGAGGTCGAGTCTCCAGCGCACCTGATCAACCTATCGAGCGCGTCAACCCGTGACGTCGGCGGTGGGTGCGCCGACCTCGAGCACCAGCTTGCCGGTGTTCACTCCCGCATAGAGCCCGAGCAGTGCCTCCGGGAACGCCTCGACCCCTCCAGCAAGAACGGTCTCGCGGGCCACGACCGTGCCGTCGGCGATCCAGCGGCCGATCTGCTCGCGGGCCTCGGAGTAGCGGTCCTCGTAGTCGAACACGACGAACCCGGTCATCGACGCCCGGAAGACGAGCAGCGACATGTAGCGGCTCGGCCCCGGCGGGAGCGTGGTCTCGTTGTACCCGAGATCGCACCGCAGATCACGACGCGCGCGCCGCGGCGCAGGTTGGCCAGCCCGGCGTCGAGGGTGTCGCCGCCGACGTTGTCGAAGAAGACGTCGATCCCGTCGGGAGCGACGTCACGCAGTCGCTTGAGGACGTTCACAGGCTTTGAATCGTGCACAGCCTTGTAGTCGATCACGGCGTCGAAGCCGATCGAGGTCAGCCAGTCGCACTTGTCTGCGCCGCCGGCGATGCCGATGACGGTGCAGCCCAGGGCCTTCGCGATCTGCCCGACGATGCTGCCGACGGCGCCCGCGGCACCGGAGACGAGCACGGTGTCGCCGGCGCTCGCGCGGCCGACGTCGAGCAGCCCGAAGTACGCCGTCATCCCCGGCATCCCGAGGGCCCCGAGCCACGTCGGCGTGCCGGCGACGGCGGGGTCGACGAGGACGAGCCCCTCGCCGTCGGAGAGGGCGTACTCGGTGACGCCGAAACTGCCGGTGACGGTGTCACCCACCGCGTACGAGGGGTGCTGGGACGCGACGACGGTGCCGGCGGCGCCCGCACGCATCACCTCGCCGATGCCGACCGGCGGGACGTACGACCTGACGTCGTTCAGCCAGCCGCGCATCGCGGGGTCGAGCGAGACGTGGCTGACGGCGACGACGAGCTCACCGGGCCCGGGCTCCGGCAGGTCGGTTGTCGTGAGGTCCCAGGTCTGCGGGCCGGGGTAGCCGACCGGGCGCTCGCGCAGGCGTACCTGGCGGCTCGCGTACGGGCCTGTGCTCGCGGGCTTGCTTGTGGACGTCTCGGTCATCGACTCCTCCTAGGCCGGTGGCTCACGCCACTGTAGGCGGGCGGGAGAGACGCCGAAGGGCGCCCCCCGACGTGCGGGAGGCGCCCTTCGTGGACGTCGTGGACGGCGTGGACGCTCAGGCCCAGCGCTCGCTGCTCGACGGGAAGACCAGACCGCGCTCGCCGGTGTAGATCTGCTTCGGGCGGGCGATCTTCTGCTCCGAGTCGTTGACCAGCTCGAGCCACTGTGCCAGCCAGCCGGCCGTGCGCGGGATCGCGAACAGCACGGTGAACATCTCCGGCGGGAACTGCAGCGCCTCGTAGATGAGGCCCGAGTAGAAGTCGACGTTGGGGTAGAGCTTGCGCTTGACGAAGTACTCGTCCTCGAGCGCGATCTTCTCCAGCTCGACGGCGATCTTGAGGAGCGGGTTGACCCCGGTGACCTCGAAGACGTCGTCGGTCGCCTTCTTGATGATCGTGGCGCGCGGGTCGTAGTTCTTGTAGACCCGGTGGCCGAAGCCCATCAGCCGCTCGTTGCCGGCCTTGACACCCTCGATGAAGGCGGGGACGTTGCTCACGTCGCCGATGCGGCGCAGCATCTTGAGGACGGCCTCGTTGGCGCCACCGTGCAGCGGGCCGTAGAGCGCGCCGATGCCGGCCGAGACCGCCGAGTAGGGGTCGACCTGGCTCGAGCCGACCGAGCGCACCGCGTTCGTCGAGCAGTTCTGCTCGTGGTCGGCGTGGAGGATGAAGAGCACCTCGAGCGCCTTGACGAGACGCGGATCGGCCTCGTACTTCGCCTCGCTCATCTTGAACAGCATCGCGAGGAAGTTCTCGGCGTACGACAGGTCGTTGTCGGGGTAGACGTAGGGCTTGCCCTGCGCGTGACGGAACGACCAGGCACCCAGTGTCGGCATCTTGGCGATCATGCGGACGATCTGGAGGTGGCGCGTCTCCGCGTCGTGGATGTTGCGGGCCTCGGGGTAGAACGTCGAGAGGCCACCGACCGCCGAGAGCAGCATGCCCATCGGGTGCGCGTCGTAGCGGAAGCCCTGCATGAGCGACTTGATGTTCTCGTGCACGAAGGTGTGGAACGTGATGTCGTGCACCCAGGAGTCGTACTGCTCCTTGGACGGCAGGTCACCGTTGATCAGCAGGTAGGCGACCTCGAGGAACGACGACTTCTCGGCCAGCTGCTCGATCGGGTAGCCCCGGTACTCCAGGATCCCCTTCTCGCCGTCGATGAAGGTGACGGCCGAGCGAGTGCTGGCGGTGTTGGTGAAGCCGGGGTCGTACGAGGCGATCCCGGGCTCGTCGTCGCTGACCCGGATCTTGCCGAGGTCGCTCGCCCGGATCGTCCCGTCGACGATCGGGAGCACGTACTCCTTGCCGGTCCGGTCGTCGCGGACGGTCAGGGTCTGGCCATCAGCCGAGGGCGTGGCGTCTGTCACGAGGAGGTCTCCTTGCGCCGTGGCGTGCGCACCCTGTGCTGGTACGCAGCTCGAATCGGGGTCCTCGGGGGTGTATCGGACCCCCTCTAACTTATTGCTTCGCGCAAGGGTGCGTGCATCCGGGTCCGTCAACAGGTCCCGGAACAGGGCCTCGGGCGTCGGGTGCTTGGGGCTCGAGGGTACCCTGGAGGTGGCACGTCCGGCGTACGGCGTGCCGCCGTCTGGTCGGTCGGACCCGACGGGAGGGATCGCGGTTGCGAACCCTCCCTGGAGGGGCCGTTTTGACCGAGCGTGTGACGGCTGGGTATTCTTGTACGTCGTTGTGCCTGCAGGTCTTTTCGGACCGTGCGCAGGCACACCACCAGTCCCCATCCATACGAAGGTAGAACAGCGTGCGCACGTACAGCCCGAAGCCTGGTGACGTCGACCGCCAGTGGCACGTCATCGACGCAGAAGACGTGGTGCTCGGACGACTTGCCGTCCAGACAGCGACCCTGCTTCGCGGCAAGCACAAGCCCACGTTCGCTCCGCACATCGACAACGGTGACTTCGTCATCATCGTCAACGCGGAGAAGGTCGCCCTCTCGGGCAACAAGCGCGAGGACAAGCTCGCCTACCGCCACAGTGGCTACCCGGGTGGTCTGAAGCAGATCGCGTACGGCGACCTGCTTGACAAGGACCCGCGCAAGGCCATCGAGAAGGCAGTCTGGGGCATGATCCCCAAGAACCGCCTCGGCCGCGCGCTCATGAGCAAGCTGAAGGTCTACGCCGGCCCGGAGCACCCGCACTCCGCGCAGCAGCCGAAGACCTTCGATATCAAGCAGATCGCCCAGTAGGCCCAGGAAGTAGTGAGGATCAACGTGGCTGAGTCCAGCACCGAGACCGTCGAGACCGACGAGTTCGCCGCCAACGCCGAGGGCGTTGCTTACACCTCCGAGACCGCTCCGAGTGCGGAGTCGGCGGCACGTTCGTCGATCATCGCGCCCTCTGCTGCCACCGGCCGTCGCAAGGAGGCCGTCGCTCGCGTCCGCCTCGTGCCCGGCACCGGCGCATGGACGGTCAACGGCAAGCCGCTCGAGGAGTACCTCCCCAACAAGCTGCACCAGCAGATCGCCAAGGAGGCCTTCGCAAGCACCGGTCTCGGTGAGAGCTTCGACGTGATCGCTCGCGTCTCGGGTGGCGGCATGACCGGTCAGGCCGGCGCGCTGCGCCTCGGCGTGGCCCGCGCGCTGAACGCGGTCGACGAGGAGTCGAACCGCGCCACCCTCAAGAAGGCCGGGCTGCTCACGCGTGACGCCCGCGCCAAGGAGCGCAAGAAGGCTGGCCTCAAGAAGGCCCGCAAGGCGCCTCAGTACAGCAAGCGCTGACGGCGGCAGGGCCTTGGGTCGGATCTTCGGAACCGACGGCGTCCGGGGGGTCGCGAACACCGACCTCACCGCAGAGCTCGCTGTCGACCTGGCTGTGGCAGCAGCCCACGTGCTGGGTGAGACGGGTGCCTTCGCCGATCAGAGGCCGACCGCAGTCGTGGCTCGCGATCCTCGCGCCTCGGGAGAGTTTCTCGAGGCCGCGGTGGTCGCGGGCCTTGCGTCTGCGGGGGTCGACGTGCACCGGCTCGGTGTGGTGCCGACCCCGGGAGCCGCCTATCTGACGTCCGCGCTCGCCGCGGACATGGGCGTCATGATCTCCGCGAGCCACAACCCGATGCCCGACAACGGCATCAAGTTCCTGGCGCGCGGGGGGCTCAAGCTCGACGACGCCCTCGAGGACGTCATCGAGCGCACCCTCGAACAGCCCTGGCAGCGCCCGACCGGTGCCGCTGTGGGCCGTATCGGCGACAGCCCGACGGCGCTGCGCACGTACGAGCGCCATCTGGTGCAGGCGGTCGGCCAGCGCCTCGACGGGCTCCGTATCGTCCTCGACTGCGCGAACGGCGCGGCGAGCGAGGTCGGCCCCCAGGCGTTCCGCGAGCTCGGGGCCGAGGTCGTGGCGATCCATGCCGAGCCCGACGGCCTCAACATCAACGAGGGGTGCGGGTCCACTCACCCCGAGGCACTGCAGCGGGTGGTCATCGAGAGCAGTGCTGACGCTGGCTTCGCCTTCGACGGGGACGCCGACCGCTGCCTCGCCGTGGACGCGTCCGGCGAGCTCGTCGACGGGGACCAGATCCTCGCCATCCTCGCCCTCACGCTCAAGGAGCAGGGGCGGCTCGTCAACGACACCGTGGTGGCGACCGTGATGTCCAACCTCGGCTTCGTGCAGGCGATGGACGCCGCAGGTGTCACCGTCGTGCAGACGGCGGTCGGTGATCGCTATGTGCTCGAGGCGATGCGTGCCAGCGGCTTCAACCTCGGTGGCGAGCAGTCGGGGCACGTCATCATGAGCGACCACGCGACGACTGGTGACGGCGTCCTTACCGCGCTCTCGATCGCCGCTCGCCTCGTGTCCTCGGGCCGCACCCTCGCTGATCTCGCGGCCGTCATGCGGCGGCTCCCGCAGGTCCTCGTGAACGTTCCCGGCGTCGACAAGTCTCGCGCGACCACCGACGTCGACGTCGCAGCCGCGGTGGCCGCGGCGACGGCCGAGCTGGACGGGTCCGGGCGGGTGCTCCTGCGCCCCTCCGGCACCGAGCCGCTCGTCCGCGTGATGGTCGAGGCCGCCACGAGCGCCAAGGCCGACGAGGTGGCGCGGCAGCTGGCGGCAGTCGTCGGCAAAGCGCTCGCGCTCTGACGTCGCCGAAATTGCCGCGCGCCTCGTGCTGCTGTCCGCCTACGGTGGTGGGGTGCGCATCGAGGAGGTCGACCCGTTCGACGACGCCGCGCTGGAGGCGTTCCACGCTCACCAGGCGCGGGTGGTCTCCGACCCGTACGACCTGGTCTGGACCCTTGAGGAGACCAGGGTCCGTGCTCGGCTGAGCGACCCGTGGGTCGAGCGTCGGTATGTGTGGGCGCGCGCGGACGACGGCGCGGTGGTGGCCACGGCGGAGCTGGAGCTGTCGCTGCGGGACAACACCGACAGCGTGTGGGCAGACCTCCGTATCGACCCGCGGCGGCGCGCCGAGGCCGGATCCTTCGTCGAGGACCTCAAGCACCGCACCCGCCTCGCCGGGCGCTCGCGGCTGGAGGCTGAGGCGCGCTGGGCACCCGAGGAGTCCGGCAGCCCTGACGCGGAGCTGCTGCGGGTGCACGGATTCCGGCTGGGGATCGTCGAGGCGCAGCGGGTGCTCGACCTGCCCGCCGACGACGAGCATCTCGCTCGGCTCGCGACACGCGCAGCGCCGCACCACGCGTCGTACGCGCTGCGGACGTGGGTCGGCCCGGTCCCTGAGGATGTGGTGGACGCGTATGCCGCGCTGCGCTCGGTGATGGCCGTCGAGGCGCCGTCGGGGGAGATGGGGTGGGAGGCCGAGGACTTCCCGCCTGACCGGGTCCGGCACGAGGAGCGAGAGTTCGCCGCGCAGCAGCGCACGTCGGTCACCACCGTCGCCGTCCAGGAGGACGGCACGGTCGTCGGGCACAGCCAGATCGTGGTGCCGGGGACCGACCCAGTGAACGCGTTCCAGTGGGACACGCTGGTGCTTCCCGCGCACCGCGGCCACCGCCTGGGCCTCGTGATGAAGGTGCGCAACCTGCGCGCGGCCACGCCGGCGCTCGGCGACCGGTCGCTGCTCCACACCTGGAACGCCGCGGAAAACGCGCCGATGATCGCGGTGAACGAGACGATGGGCTTCCGGCTCGTCGCCTGCACCGGCGCGTTCCGCTGCGACCTGTGACCTGGCGGGGATCCTCAGGCGTCGACGGCGGCGGACGCCCGGTCGCGGACGAGATAGCGCGTCAGCACGACGCCCCACGCTGCGGCGATGAAGAACATCACGAGCCCATACATCGCGCCGGGGATCGAGATCTCGGTCTCGTCGAGGACCTCGACGGCCACGTAGATTGCGAGCGTCGCGTTGTGGACGCCGATCTCGAACGACGACGCGATCGCCTGGCGCTCGGTGACCCCGGCCCAGCGGGGGACGAGATAACCGACGGCGAGGCTGAGCACGCAGAAGAGGGCGGTGACGGCACCGATCTTGGCGGCGTAGTCACCGACGTTCTCGCGCTGGTCGACGAGGATGCCGATCACGAGCACGGCGAGGATCACCGCTGAGGCGATGCGGACCGGCTTGTCCATCCGCCCGGCGAACGCAGGGCGCACCCCGTGCACGAGCATGCCGAGCGCGACCGGCAGGAGGACGATCGCGAAGACCTCGAGGACCTTCGTGAACTGCAGGGACACCGTGTTGTCGGCGTCGAAGTAGGCGATGGCGAGGTTTGTGATCAGGGGCAGTGACACGATCGCGATGATCGAGTTGATCGCCGTCAGCGAGACGTTGAGCGCGACATCGCCCCGGAACAGGTGGCTGTAGAGGTTGGCGCTCGTCCCGCCCGGCGACGCGGCTAGCAGCATCATGCCGACGGCGAGCAGCGGTGGGAGGTCGAACAGCAGGACCAGGCCGAAGCAGAGGGCCGGTAGCAGCAGGAGCTGGCACGACAGGGCGACCACGACGGCACGGGGGTGACGACCGACCCGGCGGAAGTCGTCGATCGTCAGCGAGAGGCCGAGGCCGAACATGATGATGCCGAGGGCGATCGGTAGCCCGACGGTGCTGAGCGCGGAGTCCATGGCGGACACCCTAGGGGTGAGATGTATCACACCGCGAGGGCGGGGCTGGTCTCAGAGCTTGCGCAGACGGATCCAGCGCACGGAGTGGTCCGCGTCCTTGCGCAGCACCAAGGTCGCGCGGCCCCGTGTCGGCTCGATGTTGTCCTTGAGATTGGGCCCGTTGATCGAGTCCCACAGCAGCGCCGCCTGCGCCATCGCCTGCTCCTCGTCGAGCGCGCCGTAGCGGACGAAGTAGGAGTCCGGGTTGCGGAACGCGGTCTCGCGCAGCCGCAGGAAGCGTTCGGCGTACCAGCGGCGGATGTCCTTGCGTGCTGCGTCCACGTACACCGAGAAGTCGAAGAAGTCGCTGATCGCGAGACCGGGGCGTCCGTCGCCGCGGGTGCGGGCCGGCTGGAGGACGTTGAGGCCCTCGATGAGGACCACGTCGGGCCGGTTGAGGGTGACCACCTCGTCGGTGACGTCATACGTGAGGTGGGAGTAGACCGGGGCCTCGACGACCTCGCGTCCGGACTTCACGGCCATCACGAAACGCAGCAGCGCCTTGCGGTCGTACGACTCGGGGAACCCTTTGCGCTCCAGCAGCCCACGGCGCTCGAGCTCGGCGTTGGGCAGCAGGAAGCCGTCGGTGGTGACGAGCGACACGTTGCTGTGTGCGTCGTCCTTGGCCAGCAGCTCGCGCAGGAGCCGCGCCGTCGTCGACTTGCCGACTGCGACGGAGCCGGCGATCCCGATGACGTACGGCGTCCGCTGCGGCTGGGGGCGGCGCAGGAACGCCTCCGTCGAGCGGTAGAGCTCACCCGCGTACCGGACCCGCATGCTGATCAGGCGTGCGAGGGGCACGTAGACCTGGCGGACCTCCTCGAGGTCCAGCTCGTCGCCGAGACCGCGTACCTTGTCGATCTCGGTCTGGGTGAGCGGTTGGGGCGCGTCACCGGCGAGATCCGCCCAGGCACGTCGTTCGAGCTCGACGTACGGCGAGGTGTCGCTGGAGCCCGGCTGCGTGACCGACATGTTGCCCATTGTTGCCGTCGGCCCCGCGGGACCTGTCGGTACCCTGGAGATCATGTGTGGAATCGTGGGTTATGTCGGTGAGCGCTCGGCCCTTGACGTCGTGCTCGGTGGGCTGCGACGACTGGAGTATCGGGGGTACGACTCCACCGGGGTGGCGCTGGTCGTCGACGGTGCGATCGCGTCGTCGAAGAAGGTCGGCAAGCTCGCGAACCTGGACAAGGAGCTCGCGGAGCACCCGCTCCCGATCTCGACCACCGGCATCGGCCACACCCGCTGGGCCACGCACGGCCCGCCGAGCGACCGCAACGCCCACCCGCACGTCTCGGGCGACCGTCGGGTCGCCGTGGTCCACAACGGCATCATCGAGAACTTCGCCGACTTGCGTACCGAGCTCGAGGCGGACGGCTACGAGTTCGTCTCTGACACCGACACCGAGACCGTGACCCACCTCCTGGACCGCGAGCTGCGGGGCGACGCCCCCGACCTCACCGAGGCCGTACGCCGCGTGTGCGGCCGCCTCGAGGGCGCGTTCACGCTGGTCGTCGCCGACGGAGCCGATCCCGACCGCGTCGTCGGTGCGCGCCGCAACTCGCCGCTGGTCGCCGGGCGTGGGGACGGCGAGAACTTCCTCGCCTCCGACGTCTCGGCCTTCATCGAGTTCACGCGTTCGGCCGTCGAGCTGGGCCAGGACCAGGTCGTGACCATCTCGCGCGACGGCATCGACGTCATCGACTTCGACGGCAGCCCGTCGCCGGTCACCGAGTACCACGTCGACTGGGACGCGTCTGCCGCCGAGAAGGGCGGCTACGAGTGGTTCATGCTCAAGGAGATCGACGAGCAGCCACGCGCCGTCGCCGACACCCTGCTCGGACGCCATGACGCCCAGGGCCGGCTGGTGCTCGACGAGATGCGGCTCTCCGACGATGAGCTGCGCGCCGTCGACAAGGTCATCATCATCGCCTGCGGCACGTCGTTCTACGCCGGCATGGTCGCGAAGTACGCGATCGAGCACTGGACGCGTGTTCCCTGCGAGGTCGAGCTGGCCTCGGAATTCCGCTACCGCGACCCGATCGTCGGCAGGTCGACGCTGGTGGTGGCGATCAGCCAGTCCGGCGAGACCGCCGACACCCTGCAGGCGATCCGCCACGCACGTCAGCAGGGCTCGAAGGTGCTCGCGATCTGCAACACCAACGGCTCGACGATCCCGCGCGAGTCGGACGCCGTGATCTACACCCACGCAGGTCCGGAGATCGGGGTGGCCTCCACGAAGGGCTTCCTGACCCAGCTCGTCGCCTGCTACGTGCTCGGGCTCTACCTCGCCCAGGTCCGGGGGACGAAGTTCGGGGACGAGATCGCCTCGACCGTCGCCGAGCTCGAGAAGCTCCCGGCGGGCGTCCAGGCGCTGCTGGACCGCGCCGGCGAGGTCCGCACGCTCGCCCGCGACCTCGTCGGGCACCGGACGTTCCTCTTCCTCGGCCGCCACGTCGGCTACCCGGTGGCGTTGGAGGGTGCCCTCAAGCTCAAGGAGCTGGCCTACCTCCACGCGGAGGGCTTCGCGGCCGGTGAGCTCAAGCACGGTCCGATCGCCGTCATCGAGCCGGGGCTCCCCGTGTTCGTCGTCGTGCCGCCCCGGGGACGCGACCAGCTCCACGAGAAGGTCGTGAGCAACATCCAGGAGATCCGCGCCCGTGGCGCCCGCACCGTCGTCCTCGTCGAGGAGGGTGACTCCTCGATCGACGCATACGCCGACTTCGTGATCCGGCTGCCGAAGGCTCCGACGCTGCTGCAGCCAGTCCTCGCGACCGTCCCCCTGCAGCTCTTCGCCGCGGAGCTGGCCTCGGCGCTCGGGCACGACGTGGACCAGCCCCGCAACCTCGCCAAGTCCGTCACGGTCGAGTAGCGGGGGTCGACGGCCGTCGCGGTCGTCGCGGGTCCCACCGTGGGAGAGTGCTGACATGCTCTATGCGCACACCGTCGCCGACGTCCGTGCCGCCGAGGCCGCGCTCATGGCGCAGGTCCCGCCGGGCTCCCTCATGCGCTGGGCCGCCGCCGGCCTGGCCGCGTACGTCCGCGAGGTCGCCCCGGGCAGCTCACCGGTCGTCTTCCTCGTCGGCACAGGGGACAACGGCGGTGACGCCCTCTTCGCGGCAGCCGAGCTGGCACGCGAGCGGTACGTGGCGGTGGCGCTCGCCGACCCGTCGCGGGTGCACGGGCCGGGGGCCCAGGCCGCGCAGGCCGCGGGCTGCCGCTTCGTCGACTCGCCCCGCGGCTTCGCGGTGGTCGTCGACGGGATCGTCGGCATCGGTGGCTCGCCCGGGCTGCGCGCGCCTGCCGACGCGTGGCGCGACGTCCTCGCCGCTGAACGCCCGTTCGTGATCGCGGTCGACGTGCCCAGCGGCGTCGAGGTCGACGGTGCGACCCTGCCCGGCTCGTACATCGCCGCCGATGCCACCTGTACGTTCGGCACCTACAAGAACGCGCTGCTCGTCGACCCGGCGGCGACCCGGGCGGTGCGTGGGGCGCTCCCGCGGCTCGTCGACATCGGGCTCGGCCCGTTCTTGCCGCCGCCTTCGGTCGAGGCGCTCACGGCGGGCGACAACCAGCTGCTGCTCGCGATCCTCCGGCCGACGCTGGACGAGCGGGGAGAGCAGCCCACGCAGAAGTACACACGCGGTGTCGTCGGCGTCGCCGCCGGGTCCGCCGCGTACGCCGGGGCCGCCCAGCTGTGCGTGCGCGGCGCCCAGGCCGGGATCGCCGGCATGGTGCGCTTCGTCGCCGAACCCTCGCTCGCGGCGCGGATCGTGGACCGCTGCCCGGAAGTCGTCGCTCACACCGATCCCGCAGCGCGCGGGCGCGTCCAGGCTTGGGTCGTCGGCTCGGGTGGGGGAGACGACGCGGCCGACCGGCTCGCGATGGCGCTGGAGGACGAGGTGCCCGTGGTGGTCGACGCGGATGCGCTCGCCCACCTCCCCGAGCGGCTCCCCGTCCCCGCGCTGCTCACGCCGCACGCCGGCGAGCTGGCCCGGATGCTCGACGTCACCCGCTCCGACGTCGTGGCCGATCCGCTCGGCCACGCCACGCGTGCTGCCGAGCGCTGGGGAGCGACCGTGCTGCTCAAGGGCGCCCGCACCCTCGTCGCGTACCCTGGCTCGCCGACCCGGGTGAACCTCTCCGGCACCCCGTGGCTGGCCACCGCCGGTGCGGGAGACGTGCTCGCCGGGCTCGCGGGCTCGTTCCTCGCGGCCGGCGCCCATCCTCGTGACGCCGGCTCGCTCGCCGCGTTCGTGCACGGCGCCGCGGCCGTGGCAGCCTCGGGCGGTGGGCCGGTCACGGCCACCCGTGTCGCCGATGCGGTCCCGGGAGTGATCGCCGCGTGGCGCAACGGGACGCTCACCGAGTCGCAGGTACGGGACTGGAGGGACCGGTGAGCGCTCCCGCCGAGGCGCTCGTCGACCTCGACGCCTACCGCGCCAACCTCGCACGCCTGCGCGAGGCCGCGCCGAACGCCGCGCAGATGGCCGTCGTCAAGGCCGACGCGTACGGGCACGGCGCGATCGAGGTCAGCGCCGCCGCCCGCGAGGCCGGTGCCGAGTGGTTGGGGGTCGCGACCATCGAGGAGGCCCGCACGCTGCGGCGCGCCGGCGACACGGGCCCGCTGCTGGCCTGGCTCAACCCCGCCGGAGCCGACCTCGCTCCCGCGATCGACGCGGGAGTCGACATGGCCGCCGGCTCGGTCGAGCAGCTCGACGCCGTGCTCGCGGCCAGTGCCTCGGCGCGGCCGCGGGTCCACCTCAAGGTCGACACCGGCATGGCGCGCGGCGGGGTCCGTGGCGCCGAGCTCACGGCGCTCCTCGACGCGGCCGCCGCCGCGCAGCGCGCCGGTCGGATCGAGATCGCCGGGATCTTCTCGCACTTCGCCTGCGCCGACGAGCCCGCCAGCCCGGTCAACGGTGCCCAGGAGCACGCCTTCACCGAGGCGGTCGACGAGCTCTCCTCGTTCGATGTCGAGCGTCCTCTGCGTCACCTCGCGAACTCCGCCGCGGCCCTCACCCGTCCGAGCGCCCACCTCGACGCCGTGCGGGTCGGGATCGCGTCGTACGGGCTCAGCCCCGGCCCTGCGCTCGGGACGCCCGCACAGCTCGGGCTCACGCCGGTGATGACGCTGCGGACCGCGCTCGCCCTCGTCCGACGGGTGCCTCCCGGCACCGGCGTCTCGTACGGCCACACCTACGTGACCAAGCGTGAGACGACGCTCGGCCTGATCCCCGTCGGGTACGGCGACGGCATCCTGCGGGCAGCGTCCAACCGGGCGTCCGCGCTGGTCAACGGCGAGCTCGTGCCGGTGGCCGGACGGGTGTGCATGGACCAGATCGTGCTCGATCTGGGCGACACCCCGGCGAGCCGCGGGGAAGAGGTCGTGCTGTTCGGTTCCGGGCGGCGCGGCGAGCCGCTCGCCGAGGACTGGGCCGAGGCCGCGTCGACGATCGGCTACGAGGTCGTCACTAGGCTGGGGGGGAGGATCGCTCGCCGCCATGTCGGCGCGATCCCTAAGACCACCGGCAGCGGGGGCTGACAGGAGGCACGATGGACTGGCGCAGGCTCGGGACGTACGCGGCTGTCACCGCGGGGACCCTCGCCGCCGCCGGCGCCACCGCCGCGGCGGCGCGCGTCGCCACCGACCGCAGGCGTGCTCGGCGCAGGGCCAGGCGCGGTGACGCGATGGAGTTCGGGACGCTCCACGCGCCCGAGGTCACCGTCATGGCGACCGACGGCGTCCCGTTGCACGTCGAGATCGAGGAGCCGGCCGACCCGGCGGCGTACGCGGCCGAGGGGGCCCCGACGATCGTCTTCGCGCACGGCTGGGTGCTCGACCTCGACTGCTGGCACTATCAGCGCGCGGCGCTGCGCGGCCGAGCCCGGATGGTCTTCTACGATCAGCGCGAGCACGGCAGCTCCGGTGACGCGACGCTCGAGACGTGCACGCTCGACCAGCTCGGAGACGACCTGAAGTCGGTCGTCGACGCCGTCGCGCCGACCGGCCCGCTCGTCCTCGTCGGCCACTCTATGGGGGCGATGACCGTGATGTCGTTCGCCGCGCAGTACGGCGACCTCGTCCGCGACCGGGTCGTCGGGGTCGTCCTGATGGGGACGAGCGCCGGCGACCTGATCCATCCCACCCTCCCGTTGGCGCGGCTGCAGCCGTGGCTGCCGCGGTTCGGTCCGCTGCTCGATCAGGCGCGCCGGCTCGACTCCTTCCCTGTGATGCGGATGTTCGCGGTCGGACCGGACTCGCCGGCCAAGTACGCCGACATGACCGACGAGATGATCGCGCGGTCGCGGTCGAAGGCGCTGTGGGACTTCGCCGGCAACTTCGTCGACCTCGACCTGTACGGCGCGCTGCCGGTGCTGCCCGGCAAGCGCACGGTCGTCATGGGCGGCACGAAGGACAAGCTCACTCCGATGCGGCACTCACGGCGGCTGGCCGAGCTGATCGACGGTTCCGAGCTGCTCGTCCTGGAAGGCGCGGGCCACATGATGATGCTCGAACGCCACGAGGACGTGACCGCGGCGATCGAGAGCCTCTGGGAGAGCGCGTGAACGGCACGACCTACCCGAACTTCCACGCCCTCAACGTCTTCGACGCGACGCCCGACCGCGCGGCGGACGTGCTGTCGGTGATCCGCCGCTCGTTCGGAGCGCGTCCCACCCTCGACCCCCCGTCGACCGCGATGACAGAGACCATCGAGTCGGTGCGTGCCGCGCTCGAGCAGGCCGGCGGGTTGCTCGTCGAGCGCCGAGGAAAGCCGATCGGAGCGATGCTGTACGACGCGTCCCGGCCCGGGCTGCTCGGCTTCCGGCGGGTCTCGGTCGACCCCGACCACCAGGATCGCGGCGTCGCCTCGGCGATGGTCGGCGTCGCCGAGGACACTGCGGAGGAGCGGGGCCTCGACGGCGTGTGGCTCGACGTCCGTGAGGAGCTCCCCGAGAACGTGACGTTCTGGGCGCGGCGGCGCTACTTCCCGGTGCGCCGCGACGGGACGACCCTCGAGTTCGGCAAGCCGCTGTGGCTCGCCCGTGAGCTGCCGACCGCCGACGACGCCCACGACTTCGGCGCGAGACTCGCCACGCTGCTGCGCCCGGGCGACGTGATCGTCATGTCGGGCGGGCTCGGCGCTGGCAAGACCACGCTGACGCAGGGGATCGGCGACGGGCTGGGCGTACGAGGGCCAGTGACGTCCCCGACGTTCGTCCTCGCCCGCACCCACCCCAACCTCGGGGACGGGCCGCCGCTGGTCCACGTCGACGCCTACCGTCTCGGCGGCGCGCTCGAGCTCGACGACCTCGACCTCGACACTGCCACCGAGGACTCGGTGACGGTCGTCGAGTGGGGCGAGGGCATGGCGGAAGACCTCAGCGACTCCTGGCTCGAGGTGCGCCTCGAGCGCCGCGCCGCGACCGTGCTCGACCCGCTCGGCGCCGAGGCGCCCGAGCGTGACGACGCCACGGACCACGACGTACGCCTCGTGACCGTCAAGCCGCACGGCGCACGCTGGGCCCGGGTCCCGCTGCGCTCCACGTTGCTCGAACCTGATGCGATCACCCACTCCGTGCAGGCCCGCGGGCTGGGCGAGGCGATGGCCTGAAGCCCCCGTGATCACGCCGCACGCCACCCCTGTGAGACCCGCCGCCCAGGGCGTACCCTTGCCACGATGCTGATCCTCGCCCTCGATACCGCCGCCCCGGCGACCTCCGTCGCGTTGCACGACGGGTCTGCCGTGCTCGCGGCCGTGTCGCAGCCCGGCGCGATGAGCCACGGCGAGCTGCTGGCTCCGGCGATCGCCGAGGTGCTGGCGACCGCGGGCGCCGATCGTCGCGAGATCACCGACATCGCCGTCGGTGTCGGCCCTGGCCCGTTCACCGGCCTGCGCGTCGGCGTGGTCACCGCCCGTACGCTCGCGGTCTCGCTGGGCGCGAGGCTTCACGGCGTCTGCTCACTCGACGTGATCGCGGCCCAGGCGGTCGATCGCGCAGTGGTGGGGGAGGCCTTCGCGGTGGCGACCGACGCCCGCCGCAAGGAGGTCTACTGGGCCGAGTACACGCCCAGCGGTGAGCGGGTCGGCGACCCGGACGTGCTGCGTCCCGCCGACCTCGCGGTGCGTCTCCCCGCCTCGATGCCCGTCCTTGGACGCGGCGCCGACCTCTACGCCGACCTGCTCCACCGTGTGGACGGTCCTCCTGATCCGGACGCCGGCGTGCTCGCCTCGATGATCGCTTCGGGCACAGCCGTCGAGATCGGGACGGAGCCTCTCTACCTCCGGCGCCCTGACGCCACGCCCGCCGCCGAGCGGAAGCGCGCCTCGGCGTGATCCGACCCGGCGCGCCGGATGACGCCGAGGCGCTGGCGTTGCTCGAGCAGGAGGCGTTCGGCGCCGATGCCTGGTCTCGCGCGCAGGTCACCGACGAGGTCGCGGGCGACACCCGCCACGTCGTCGTCGCGGAGGACGAAGGACGTGTCGTGGGCTACGCCAGCCTCATGGTCACGGGAGACACGGCGGACGTGGCACGGATCGCGGTCGTGCCACGCACGCGCAGACGGGGAGTCGGACGGCGCCTGTTGGCGGCGCTGCTCGACGAGTCCGCTCGACGGGGTGCGGAGCGGGTGCTGCTCGAGGTCGCGGCGGACAACGCGGCGGCGATCGGGCTGTACGAAGCGGGAGGCTTCGTCGCGATCGCGACGCGGCCGCACTACTACCGGTCGGGCGCGGACGCCGTCGTGATGCAGCGTGCCGTGGTGACCCGGAGGGACGGCTGATGTACCGCGTGGCCTCAGGTACGCCGTGGGAGGACAAGTACGGCTATGCGCGTGCGGTCGCGTACGGACCGCACGTCGCGATCGCCGGGACCACGGCGACCGTGAACGGGACGGTGATCGGCGTCGGTGACCCGTACGTGCAGACGATGGTGGCGTTCGGGATCGCGATGGACGCCCTGCGGCGCTGCGGGCTCGACTCGCAGCACGTGGTGCGGACCCGCATGTACGTCATCGACATCACCGACGCCGACGAGGTCGGACGCGCGCACCGCGAGCTGTTCGGAGCGACGCCGCCGGCGGCGTCGATGCTCGAGGTCAACCGCCTGATGCATCCGGACCACCTGGTCGAGGTCGAGATCGACGCGTACGCCGAAGGGCGCTGACCGGACCGCGGGCTGGGTAGGCTGAACCTACGGAACCGTACGCTCGGTAGGGTTGCCGGATGCGCGACCTCACCTACCCGCCGATCATCGCGACGGCCAAGACCCTCTTCCGGCTCCGCGGCTGGAAGGTCCGGATGACCGGCACCGAGAACATCCCTCGCGAGGGCGGCGCGGTCCTCGCGTCGAACCACATCGGCTTCGCCGACTTCGTCCTCGCCGGTTTCCCTGCCGAGCGTCGGGGCCGCCTGGTGCGCTTCATGGCCAAGAAGGAGGCGTTCGACCATCCGATCGGTGGTCGCGTGCTCCGGACCATGCACCACATCCCGGTCGACCGCGCCTCAGGTGCCGAGTCGCTCGACGCCGCCGTCGACTACTGCCGTCGCGGCGAGATCGTCGGCATCTTCCCCGAGGCCACGATCAGCCGCTCGTTCGAGATCAAAGAGGTCAAGTCGGGCGCACCGCGCATCGCCGCCCAGGCCGGTGTCCCGCTGATCCCGGTCGTGCTGTTCGGGACGCAGCGGATCATGACGAAGGGGCACAAGCTGTCGCTGCCGCGAGGGCTGCCCATCCAGATCCGCGTCGGCGAGCCGCTGTACCCGACCGGAGCCGATCCCGTCGCGGAGACCGAACAGCTTCACCGGGCGCTCCAGGCGCTGCTCGACGAGGCGGTCGCGGCATACCCGGACGCGACCGAAGGGCAGTGGTGGGCTCCGGCCCGGTTCGGCGGCACGGCGCCGACGCTCGAAGAAGCCGCGCAGCTCGACGTCGACGAGCGCGCCGCGCGCGCCGCCCGCAAGGCCGCAAAGGTCGCGAACGACGACTGACCGCCCCTCTCGTACGACCCAGCGTCGCCGTAGGTAGCGTGTTGCGACCTCTCGCTCGTGCAGGAGCCGGGCGGCGGTCCGCTTGCGGTTGTGCGGCAGCACGTCGGTCCACGTGATCCGTACGACGTGATAGCCCAGTCTGCGCAAGGCGTCCTCGCGCCGCTTCTCCGCCCACAGCTTCTGCTTCCCGCTCCGGATCACCTGTCCGTCGGGGTCCCGCTCGTCGCCATACTTGCCCTTCCCGTCGAACTCCAGCACCATCTGGACGTCCGGCCAGAAGAAGTCGACCTCGGCCCAGCGGTCGTCCGGCAGCCCGATCCAGTGCTGGGTGTCCGGCCGGGGCACGGCGTACTGCCAGCAGGTCAGCATCACGAGCACCTCGGCGACGCTCTCGCAGCGGGCGTCTGCGACCTCGAGTGCGCTCCGCGCCGTACGGATGCCCGCCCGCCGCCCGAACCCGTCGAGCCGTGCGGTCAGAACGGCCTTGAGCGAGGCCTCGTCGAACTCCTCGACCATGCTGCGGCGACGTGCCTCGCTGTGGCACGAGGCGAGCCACGCGGAAGCGATGACGGCTCGCACCGCGAGCGGGCGGCAGGTCATCACCTGGGCGACAGCGAGGTCCGCGCGGGCTGTCGCCACGCCGTCAACCGCCTCGACATCGGTCTCGGCGAGCACCTCGCGGTGGATCTGGATGCGGTTGCGCCGTCGGCTCGTCGCACCGCCGACCCGACCGACGTGGGAGACGTCGAGGTCGAGGTCGCCGTCGGGAAGGTCGAGAGGCGATCTTGCGTCTGGGAGCGCCCGACAGGGCGCGATGCTCCGCCGCGATCGCGAACACCCCTCGCCGCGGGCGTACGAGCTGATCACGCTGGAGGAGCATGCCGAGCTCGCGGGATTCGTCGCCGAGGTCGCGCGCGGCGCTGGCGGTGAACGACCCGCCGTTGCATCGGGCGAGCCGCTTGAGCGATTCCATGGCGAGATCCTGCCGCGGTTCGGCACACGCGTGCCGAACCGCCTGTGGACAACCCGCGGGTGCCTCGTACGGCTCACCGCTGAGTCAGCGGCGGCGCGGGGCGAAGGTCGTGTACGACCCGAGCGGCGCGGGCCGCAGGGCGTCCAGCGCCTCGAGGTCGTCCTCGGTCGGCTCCCACTCGGCGGCCTCGACGTTCGCCGCGACCTGCTCGGGCCGCGTGACGCCGGCGATGACGCTGGCGACCGCCGGCTGTGCGGCGAGACCACCGATCGCGACCTCGAGCATCGTGCGTCCGCGCTCGCGGGCGTACGCCTCCAGCGCCTCGATGCGGTCCCAGTCAGCCCCGGCGAGTCGCGCCGTCTGCGTGCCCTCGGCGAGCCTCGTGCCTTCGGGGGCCGCCTCGCCGCGAGCGTACTTGCCGGTCAGCAGCCCGTACGCCAGCGGGAAGTACGGCAGGAGTCCGACCCCGAGCGCCTCGCAGGCCGGGACGAGCTCGGCCTCGGCCGAGCGGTTGTAGAGCGAGTACTCGTTCTGCGCCGACACGAACGCGGTCGTCCCGGACGTGCGAGCGGTCCAGTCGGCGTCGACGAGCTCCCAAGCGGTGAGGTTCGAGCAGCCGGCGTAACGCACCTTGCCCTCGCGCACGAAGTCGTCCATCACGCTCAGCGTCTCCTCGACCGGAGTGACGTGGTCGGGCGTGTGGAGCTGGTAGAGGTCGACGTAGTCGGTGCCGAGGCGCGTCAGGCTCGCCTCCAGCGCCCGTCGCAGGTAGCGGCGTGACGCCCGGGCGCCCCAGTCAGGACCGTTGGCCCCGCCCATGTCCATGCCGCCCTTGGTCGCGAGCACGACGTCGCCGCGGCGTGCCCCGAGCGCGCGGCCGACCAGCACCTCGCTGGCACCTCGGCCGTACGTGTCGGCGGTGTCGAAGAGGGTCACCCCGGCGTCGATCGCCGCGTGCACGACCTCCTTCGTGCGGGCTTCGTCGACGCGTGACCCGAAGGCGTTGCACCCGATCCCGACCACTGACACCATCAGGCCGCTACGGCCGAGCGGACGTGTCCGCATTCAGTCACCCACCTCTCCGTCGGCGAGCTCCCGCAGGATGTCCAGGTGCCCGTTGTGGCGCGCGGTCTCCTCGATGAGGTGCGCGACGACCCAGCGTACGTTCGGATGGAAGTCGCGTCGCGGCTTGGCCGTCGGGGCGTCGAGGTCGAGGTCGGCGAGGATCGCGTCGCACGCGGCGATCTGCTGACGGTAGCCGGTGATGATCTCGTCGATCGTGATCTGCTCGGCGATCTCGAACTCGCCGTCGGGGTGCTCCTCCGACCAGGGCGCCCGGTCCTCGCCGCCCGCGATGACGACCTCGACCCAGTAGTGCTCGTTCCACCGCAGATGGTTGAGCACGCCCGCGACCGACATCAGAGGCGAGGTCGCCAGCGGTGTGGCGTGCGCGAGGGCGTCGGGAAGGCCCTCGGCCTTGGCGAGCGCGCTCTCTCGCACGTAGCGCAGGAGTGTCAGCGCTGTCGTCCGATCGTCGGGCGCTGTCGGGACGTCTGTACGACTCATGGGTCCACCCTGGCACCATGGGGGAGTGAGCACTGCTGCGACCCGATCCGACGGTCCCCTCGTCCTGGGGATCGAGTCGTCCTGCGACGAGACCGGTGTCGGGATCGTCAGGGGCACCGAGCTGCTGGCCAACGCGGTCGCCTCCAGCGTCGAGGAGCACGTGCGCTTCGGCGGTGTCGTTCCCGAGGTGGCGAGCCGCGCCCACCTCGAGGCGTTCGTGCCGATGCTCGAGAAGGCGCAGGCCGACGCCGGCGTCTCGGTCGCCGACGTGGACGCGATCGCCGTGACGAGCGGACCCGGACTCACCGGGGCGTTGCTGGTCGGGATCGCCGCTGCCAAGGCACTCGCGATCGCGTACGACAAGCCGTTGTACGGCATCAACCACCTCGTCGCGCATGTCTGCGTCGACCGGCTCGAGCACGGCGAGCTGCCCGAGCCGACCGCCGCCCTGCTGGTCTCCGGAGGGCACACCAACCTGCTGCTCGTCGACGACGTCACGACCTCGGTGCGGATGCTCGGGCAGACCATCGACGACGCGGCAGGCGAAGCCTTCGACAAGGTCGCCCGCCTGCTCGGCCTCCCGTACCCCGGTGGTCCGCAGATCGACCGCGCGGCGCGCGAGGGCGATCCGAAGGCGATCGCGTTCCCGCGCGGGCTGACGTCCGGCCGGGACATGGACAAGCACCGGTACGACTTCTCGTTCTCGGGCCTCAAGAGCGCGGTGGCGCGCCACGTGGAGCACGAGGAGCGGATGGGGCGTCCGATCTCCGTCCCCGACGTGGCCGCTTCCTTCCAGGACGCGGTGTGCGACGTGCTGTCGGCCAAGACGGTGCGTGCCTGCCTCGACCACGGCGCGAAGCACCTCGTCCTCGGAGGCGGTGTCGCGGCCAACCAGCGGCTGCGCCACTACGTCCTCGAGCGGGCCGGCGAGGCCGGGATCGACGTCCGTATCCCCCCGCCGGTGCTGTGCACCGACAACGGCGCGATGGTCGCCGCGCTGGGCTCCGCGCTCGTCGCCAAGGGGGTCGCGCCCAGCTCGCTCGACCTGCCGGCGGACTCGTCGATGCCGGTCACGCAGATCGTCGCCTGACCCCTCTTCGCAGGTCATTACCCCTTCAACCAGGGAAAACAGGTGTGTTGCGGCTATTGCAACCCCTGGTTACCACGGCTACGTTACTGAGCCGTAACGTCGGTTCGCCGGCGTGGACAACGGGCTCCTGGAGGGGGAGTCCGGTGAGATCTGGAGGGGATCGATGTCCATTTCACGTCGCACAGTCGTGCGCAAACCACTGTCGCTCATCGCATCCGGTGCACTCGTCGCCGGTGTGGCAGCGACCGTCACGACCTTGGGAGCGGGTGCCGCTCAGGCAGCCGATCTCAACCGTGACTTCACGTTCACCTGCAACGTCGTCGCCGCCGGGCTCCCGCTCGGCGACCACGCGGTCGGGGTCAACGCCAAGGTGTCCGTCCCCGATCAGGTGGCGCCCGGCGAAGTCATCCCCACCCGCAAGACGCAGATCACGCTCACGCTGCCAGAGACCCTGCGCAACGCGACCTATGGTCTGCTCGGGGCTCGGCAAGCGAGCGGCTACTCCAACGACTCGAGCATCACCGTCACCGCTGAGGGTGTGCCCGACGTCTTCACCTACCCCATCGCCAATCTGGCGGCCGACTGGACTCCGGTCCCGGCCGACGCGAGCACCCCGTGGAAGATCCCGACCGAGGGTGACGTCCCACCGATCACGGTCCCGAGCACCGAGGACTACCCGGACCTCGAGCTACCCACCGACGCCGTCATCCACATGCCGAAGGCGTTCAACGTGGTCGCCTCGCTCCGCAACGCGGCCGGCGAGCTGATCGGCGGTGAGGGCGCGGTCTCGATGAAGTGTGCGCTCAGCGGGACGGACGACCTCTTCGGCGTGATCCCGATCGTCGCTCCGGACCCGGTCAACACGCCGCCGACCGCCGGCGACGTCTCGGCTGAGACGGCGTACGGCACCCCGGTCGACGTCACGCTCGAGGGCGCCGACGCCGACGGTGACGCACTCACCTACACGTACGGCACCCCGGCGAACGGGTCGGTCAGCGGCTCGGGAGCCGACGTGACATACACCCCGGCCGACGGGTTCTCCGGCAGCGACTCGTTCACCTACACCGTCTCCGACGGCGAGGCCGAGGCGACGGGAACCGTCAGCGTGACAGTCGGCGAGAAGCCGAACGCCGCGCCGGTCGCGCTCGACGGATCGGCGACGACCGACGAGGACACGCCGGTCGACATCACGCTCGCGGCGAGCGATGCCGACGGTGACGACCTCTCGTACACCTACACCCAGCCGGAGAACGGCGAGGTGACAGGTGACGGTCCGGCGGTGACGTACACGCCCGAGGACGGGTTCGTGGGCAACGACGCCTTCACGTTCACGGTGAACGACGGCAAGGGCGGCACCGACACGGCAACCGTGGCGATCACGGTCCGTGACGTGGCCGAGCCCAACACGCCCCCGACCGCCGAGGCCGTGAGTGCCTCGACGGACGAAGGCAAGGCCGTCGAGGTCACGCTCAAGGGTGCGGATGCCGATGGTGACGCACTCACCTACACCTACACCCAGCCGGCGAACGGCACGGTGAGCGGCTCGGGTGCGACCGTGACGTACACGCCGGACGACGGGTTCTTCGGCGAGGACGCCTTCTCTTACACCGTCTCGGACGGCACCGACACCGCGACCGCCGCGGTGACGGTCACTGTGAAGGAGGTCGAGGAGCCGCCGACGAACACGCCGCCCACGGCGGGTGACGTGTCGGCGACGACCGACGAGGGCAAGGCCGTCGAGGTCACGCTCAAGGGTGCGGACGCCGACGGGGACGCGCTGACGTACTCGTACACCGAGCCTGCCAACGGCACGGTCTCCGGGTCGGGCGCGACGGTCACGTACACGCCGGACGACGGGTTCTTCGGGACCGACAGCTTCGACTACACCGTGTCCGACGGTGAGGCCGAAGCGACGGGCACGGTGACAGTGACGGTGAAGGAGGTCGAGGAGCCGCCGACGAACACACCGCCCACGGCGGGTGACGTGTCGGCGACGACCGATCAGGGCAAGGCGGTCGCGATCGCGCTGAAGGGTGCCGACGCCGACGGTGACCCGCTGGCGTACTCGTACACCCAGCCGGCAGGGGGCGCGGTGAGCGGCAGCGGCGCGACCGTGACGTACACACCGAAGGCCGGGTTCTCCGGCACCGACACGTTCACCTACACGGTGGACGACGGCAAGGGCGGCACGGCCACCGGCAAGGTGACCGTGACCGTCAAGAAGGCGTCGGAGCCCCCGGTCGACAAGTGCGGTCCGCAGCCCAACCCGCTGCGTGAGCCGTTCAAGTGGCTCAAGTGGCTCGCCTGCAAGCTGCTGCAGCACTTCCCGCGCTGACAGCCGCTCGATGACCGCCCGTGGCGGGGCACCGTGAGGGGTGCCCCGCCACCGGTGCGTCCGGGGCCGTACGCCAGGTGGCTCGATCGCGTCCGCGCTGCGACCGTGAAGAGATGGCGAGGCAGGAGCCGACGGCGTACGACAGCCGCACCGACCGCTCGTTCTTCGGGCACCCGCGGCCGCTCGCGACGCTGTTCGGCGTGGAGATGTGGGAGCGCTTCTCGTTCTATGGGATGCAGGGCATCCTCGCGATCTATCTCTACTACTCCGCGTCGAGGGGCGGGCTCGGCCTCGACGAGGGCGCGGCGACGAGCATCGTGGGCGCGTACGGCGGCATGGTCTACCTGTCGACGATCCTCGCCGCCTGGCTGGCCGACCGGCTCCTCGGTGAGGAGCGGGTGCTGTTCTTCAGCGCGATCGTCATCGTCGTCGGGCATCTGTCGCTCGCGGTGATCCCCGGCCTGGCCGGGGTCGGCGTCGGGCTCGTGTGCATCGCCCTCGGCAGCGGCGGCGTGAAGGCCAACGCCACGTCGATGGTCGGTTCGCTGTACGACGCGGGCGATCCGCGGCGCGACGGCGGCTTCTCGCTGTTCTACCTCGGGATCAACCTCGGCGCGTTCCTCGGGCCGCTGCTGACCGGACTCGCGCAGACCGAGCTCGGCTTCCACTACGGCTTCGGGCTCGCCGCGATCGGCATGACGATCGGCCTCGTCCAGTACGCGATGGGGCGTCACCGCATCCCCGCCGAGACGCGGGTCGCGTCGAACCCTCTCCCGCGCGCCCAGTATGTGCGCTGGGTCGTCGTCGGTGCCTGCATCGTCGTGGTGATCGCTGGGGCTGCCCTGGCCGGGCTGCTCACGGCCGACAACCTGTCCGACGTCGTCGTCTGGGTGGTGCTGGCCTCGTCGGTCGCCTACTTCGCGGTGATCCTCTCCAGCCGCCGCATCACCTCGGTGGAGCGCTCGCGGGTGGTCGCGTTCATCCCGCTCTTCGTCACGAGCGCCGCGTTCTGGGCGCTCTACCAGCAACAGTTCACGGTGGTCCCCATCTATGCGGACAAGCAGCTCGACCGGGACATCCTCGGGTGGGAGATGCCTGTCTCCTGGGTCAACGCGATCAACCCCGTCTACATCATCGTGCTCGCCGGCGTCTTTGCCGCGCTGTGGACCAAGCTCGGCACCCGGCAGCCGTCGACGCCGATGAAGTTCGCCGGGGGAGCGATCGTGATGGGCACCGGCTTCCTGCTGTTCCTGCCCTTCGCGAACGCCGCGCCGAGCTCGGTGCCACTGACGTCGATGGTGGTGATCCTGCTCGTGTTCACCGTCGCCGAGCTGCTCATCTCCCCGGTCGGCCTGTCGGCGTCGACCAAGCTCGCCCCGCAGGCGTTCCAGACGCAGATGGTGGCGCTGTTCTTCCTCTCGGTGTCGCTCGGCAGTGCGTTGTCGGGGACGCTGGCGAAGCAGTACACGCGCCTGTTCGACGCGGGGCAGGAGGGCCGCTACTTCGGGATCCTCGGGGCGGTCGCGATCGCCATCGGGCTGGCGCTGGCGCTGATCAGCCGGTGGGTGCTCAAGCAGATGCGCGGGGTGCGCTGACCGGCTCGACGAGGAAGGCCCGACCCTCGCCCTGGACCCGGGTGAGGATCACGGTCGCGGTCACCGATCCGGTGAGCCTCAGGCGCTTCACCAGTACCTCGGGGACCACGGAGACGCCGCGCTTCTTGATGGTCAGCGTACCGACGTCGTGTGCCCGCAACGCGGCGCGCAGCTGCTTCTCGCGGTACGGCAGCTCCTCGAGGACGCGGAACGCGCGGGCGTACGGAGTCACGACAAGGGTCGCGCTGGAAACGTACGCGATGTGCGGGTCGACGAGCCAACCGCCGGTGAGTGCGGCGACCGCGGTGACGAGCCCGGCCCGGATCACCGCGTCGTCCGGCTCGTACCACCACTCGCCGGGCTCGCCCGCGGGCGTATCCTCGGGGGCGTCCTCGTCGGTGAGCGTGGCCGTTCCTTGCGGGCCCAGCAGCGTCGGGTTCAGCACGGTCGCGCGCCGCCTGGCGCCGGCGAACGCCCGCCCCCACAGGCAGGCCTCCACGAGGTCGCCACGCTCGCTGACCCACTCCGCCTCGACACCGTCCGGGACGAGGTCGTGCGCGATCCCCGGGAGCACCTTGGCGACACCGTGCCCGGCCAGCAGCGACTCGACGAACGGCCAGGGCGGGGTGAACGCCTGCGGGTCGAACGTCCGCCCTCGGCCGTCGCGGCGCGCAGGGTCGACAAAGGCCACGTCGTACGAGGCGGTGTCGACCGTGGTCGCATCCACGAGCTCGACCGTCCCGCGCAGGCCGAGCACGGCGAGGTTCTTGCGGGCCATCGCCGCGCGGACCGGGTCGAGCTCGACGCCGTGCACGTGCAGTCCCGCCCGGGCGAAGGAGACCAGGTCGGCCCCGATGCCGCATCCGAGGTCGACCAGCGTGCGCGGGCCGAGCGTCTGCAGCCGGTCTGCCCGGTGGGCCGAGACGGCGGCGCGGGTGGCCTGCTCGAGGGCGTCCGGCGTGAAGTACATCGATGCCGCCTCCGCGCCGAGCTTGGACGCGGCACGTCGGCGCAGCGCGACCTGCCCGATCGCGGCGGCGACCAGCTCGGGAGGATGCCCGGCTGCTCGCAGCCGTGTCCCGAGGGTGAGGTCGTCGACGCGCCCGTACGACTCGGCCGCCTCGTGGAGCACCCGCTGCCCCTGCGCGCCGAGGAGCAGTTCGAACGTCGCGAGCTCCATGGCCCCAGTCTGGCAGCGGCACTGATTGGCACTCTGCTTGACCGAGTGCTAGCCCCGTCCTACGGTGGGGGTTAGCACTCTCGTATCCTGGGTGCTAACGGTGCAGCGGCGCACGATCCCCGCGACGGCGTGCGTGCAAGCACCGCGCAGGACCACATTCCCAGTCATGTCGTACGGGTGAACAACCGCGTACGGGGTCACACCGAAAGGGGAGGTCGACAAGTGTCGGTCACCATCAAGCCGCTCGAGGACCGTATCGTCGTCAAGATTCTCGAGGCGGAGCAGACCACCGCATCTGGTCTGGTCATCCCGGACACCGCCAAGGAGAAGCCCACTGAGGGCAAGGTCCTGGCTGTCGGTCCGGGCCGCTTCAACGAGGACGGCGACGAGCGCATCCCCGTCGACGTCAAGGTCGACGACGTCGTCGTCTTCAGCAAGTACGGCGGCACCGAGGTCAAGTACGACGGCCAGGAGTTCCTGATCCTGTCGGCGCGTGACGTCCTCGCGGTCATCGAGAAGTAACGACCTCGCTCGCCCCGGCGGCCTCGCGCTGTTGGGGCGGGCCTGCTCGTCCGCCGCACACGGGCCCGGCTCCGGGCCCGACACACACCAGAAGGATCCCTATGCCCAAGATTCTTGAGTTCGACGAGAATGCTCGTCGGTCGCTCGAGCGTGGCGTCGACATCCTGGCCGACACCGTCAAGGTGACGCTCGGTCCGAAGGGCCGCTACGTCGTGCTCGACTCGAAGTGGGGCGCGCCGACGATCACCAACGACGGTGTCACCGTCGCGCGTGAGGTCGAGCTCGACGACCCCTTCGAGAACCTCGGCGCCCAGCTCGCCAAGGAAGTCGCCACCAAGACCAACGACATCGCCGGCGACGGCACCACCACGGCGACCGTGCTCGCCCAGGCGATGGTCCACGAGGGCCTGCGCGCCGTGGCCGCCGGCACCAACCCGATGGCGCTCAAGCGCGGTATCGACAAGGCCGTCGAGGCCGTCTCGGAGAAGCTCCTCGAGCTCGCCCGCGACGTCGACGACAAGCAGGACATGGCGCACGTCGCCAACATCTCCGCGCGTGACGCCCACATCGGCGGGCTCATCGCGGACGCCTTCGACAAGGTCGGCAAGGACGGTGTCATCACCGTCGAGGAGTCCAACACCATGGGCACCGACCTCGAGTTCACCGAGGGCATGCAGTTCGACAAGGGCTACCTTTCGCCCTACATGGTGACCGACACCGAGCGCATGGAGGCCGTCCTTGACGAGCCCTACATCCTCGTCAACCAGGGCAAGATCTCGGCCATCGCCGACCTCCTGCCGCTGCTGGAGAAGGTCGTCCAGGCGGGCAAGGCGCTGCTGATCATCGCCGAGGACGTCGACGGCGAGGCGCTCTCGACCCTGGTCGTCAACAAGATCCGCGGCACGTTCACCTCGGTTGCCGTCAAGGCTCCGGCCTTCGGTGACCGCCGCAAGGCGATGCTGCAGGACATCGCGGTCCTCACGGGTGCGCAGGTCGTCACCCCGGACCTCGGCCTCAAGCTCGACCAGATCGGGCTCGAGGACCTCGGCACCGCCCGTCGCGTCGTCATCACCAAGGACGCCACGACGATCATCGACGGCGCTGGCAAGGACGACGAGGTCGCGGCGCGCGTCAACCAGATCAAGGCCGAGATCGAGTCGACCGACTCCGACTGGGATCGCGAGAAGCTCCAGGAGCGCCTCGCGAAGCTCGCCGGCGGCGTCTGCGTCATCCAGGTGGGTGCCGCGACCGAGGTCGAGCTCAAGGAGAAGAAGCACCGCATCGAGGACGCGGTCTCCGCGACCCGTGCGGCGATCGAGGAGGGCATCGTCGCCGGCGGCGGCTCGGCTCTCGTCACCGCCGTGTCGGTCCTCGAGGGCGACCTCGGTCTGACGGGCGACGAGGCCGTCGGCGTGTCGATCGTCCGCAAGTCGGCCGTCGAGCCGCTGCGCTGGATCGCCGAGAACGGCGGCGAGAACGGCTACGTCGTGGTCGCCAAGGTCCGCGAGAGCGGCCAGGGCTACAACGCGGCGACCGGCGAGTACGGCGACCTGGTGGCCCAGGGCGTCCTCGACCCGGTCAAGGTCACCCGCTCGGCGCTGGCCAACGCCGGGTCGATCGCGGCGATGCTCCTGACGACCGAGACCCTGGTCGTCGAGAAGCCCGCCGACGACGAGCACGGCACAGGCGCTCACTCGCACTGACGTCGTTCGCGCCGCCAGCTGCGGCACGAGTCACTGGACGGCCCGCCCCTCTCCCGGGGCGGGCCGTCCGTCGTTCTGGCGCGTCGGTTCTGGCGTGTCGCGGGCGGACGTGGGACGGTATGTCCTGGCGCAGCTCGGGCGCCGTCCTGGCCCTCGGACCCGTCTCACCCCTGCCCGACCTGGAGGACGACCCCCGATGCTCCCCAGCCACCTCGCCGGCGAGGCTGACCTGACCGATCTCGCGCACCGTGCGATCGGCGACAGCGACGTCATGGATGCGTTGATGCGAGACGTCCGTACGGTCTCGCACCGCTACTGTCGCGCCCGCCTGTCGGGCTATCGCGACGGAGGGCAGCTGGCCGACGACGTCGCGCAGGAGATCTGCATCGCCGTCTTCCAGGCACTTCCGACGTTCGAGGACCACGGTGTCCCGTTCGAGGCGTTCGTGTACGCGATCGGCAGCCGCAAGGTTGCCGACGCGCAGCGCAGCGCGTACCGGTCGCGGCACATCTTCGTCGAGGTCGTCCCCGACCTCGGCGACACCGCGGCGTCGGCCGAGAGCGAGGTCCTCGACCGGTTCGAAGCGAAGGACGTGCTCGACCTCCTCGACTCGCTGCCCGAGCGTCTCCGCGAGGTGCTGGTCCTCCGCGTCGCGATGGGCCTGAGCGCGGCCGATGTCGGCATGACCATGGGTATGACGGCCGGCGCTGTCCGGATCGCTCAGCACCGCGCGCTCCAGCGGCTGCGTGCGCTGCACCGGGCCCGTGAGATCACGCGAGGGGAGGTGCGTGCATGAGCGGCATTTATGACCCCGTCGCACACGACGACGAGCTGCTCGACGCGCTGATCGCGGGCGATGTCCCGGACGACCCCGTCTTCGAGGCGCTGGCGTCGTGGCGAGCGGTCCTGCTCGACGACGCGGCTGCGACGCCGACGACCTCGAAGGAGGCTCTTCCGGCGCCCGTCCCGCTGCGCGCCGGCCGCTCGCACCGTCGCCATGTCGCCCCTGTCGCGGCCCGCCACACGCGTCGGGCCGCGACGATGGGCACGGCTGCTGCCGTGCTGTTGTCGATGGGGGTCAGCCAGGCGGTCGCCGGCAACCCCGTCGCGCCGCTGCAGTTCGTCGTCGAGCGGGCCGTAGGTCTGGGCGAGGGGCTTGCCGACCCGAACGCCAGTGACGCGCGGGCTCCGCGTACGCCTCCGGCCACCGCTGCGCCGACGTCGCCGAAGATGGTCGCCGGGCGTGCCGACGCGGACGCGCTCGCGAGCCGGTCCGTCTCCGGCGACCAGCTCGCGAGCGACGAGTCGCGCGCAGACGGTGGCGACCGCGACGAGAAGGAGCCGCAGGACAGGCGTCCGTCCGACGGGCCTCCTGCGCCCCCGGGCACGCCGCCGACCGCATCGCCCACGCCGGCCCCTCCCTGGACGCCCGACCCGAGGGAGCCGCGCGGCGAAGAGTCCGACCGCGATCGCGACGACCACGACGATGACCGGGGCCGTGGCGACGACGACCGTGGCGACCGTGACGACCGCACGAGCGATCGCGACCGGCCCTGGTGGCTCTCCGGCCTGTGGGGCTCGGAGGTCGAGACTCGGGGGTGACCGGCGCCGCACGACGTGGCGGGAAGTCTTGAGACGCAGTCGGCGTTGGAGTGCGCACGGAGGTCCTCGTTAGGATGGGGACGTCGGCGCGCAAGGAAGGGCCTCATGGATCTCAACGCGGCAGGTGTACCCGAGAAGTTCGCACCGCTGGGTCTCACGTACGACGATGTCCTCCTCCTGCCAGGGGAGACCGACGTCATCCCCAGCGAGGTGGACACCCGTGCACGGCTGACTCGTGGCATCGAGCTCAACATCCCGCTGATCTCTGCGGCGATGGACACCGTCACCGAGGCGCGGATGGCGATCGCGATGGCCCGCGAGGGCGGCATCGGGATCCTCCACCGCAACCTGTCCGTCGAGGACCAGGCCTACCAGGTCGATCTCGTCAAGCGGACCCAGACCGGCGTCATCTCCAACCCGATCACGATCACCCCCAAGGCGACGCTGGAGGAGCTCGACGAGATCTGCGGCGAGTACCGCGTCTCGGGGCTCCCGGTGGTCGACGGCGACGACAAGCTCCTGGGCATCGTTACCAACCGCGACCTTCGCTTCGTCCCGGTCGCCGAGTGGTCCAAGAAGACCGTCGGCGAGGTCATGACGACGATGCCGCTGATCACCGGCCCGGTCGACATCGACCGTGAGGACGCCGCCGAGCTGCTGCGCGCCCACAAGAAGGAGCGCCTCCCGCTCGTCGACGAGACCGGCCACCTGCGCGGCCTCATCACGGTCAAGGACTTCGTGAAGTCCGAGCAGTTCCCTCATGCGAGCAAGGACGCCCAGGGGCGTCTGCTCGTCGGTGCGGCCGTCGGCTTCTTCGGTGACTCCTGGGACCGCGCGACCGCACTCGTCGAGGCGGGCGTCGACGTGCTCGTCGTCGACACGGCCCACGGGCACGCCAGGGCACTGCTCGAGATGATCCAGCGGCTCAAGGCCGACCCGGCCACCTCCCACGTCCAGATCATCGGCGGCAACGTCGCCACGTACGCCGGCGCCAAGGCACTGGTCGACGCGGGCGTCGACGCGGTCAAGGTCGGCGTCGGCCCGGGCTCGATCTGCACGACGCGGGTCGTGGCGGGCGTCGGTGTGCCGCAGGTGACCGCGATCTACGAGGCCTCGCGTGCGACCAAGCCGGCGGGCGTGCCGCTCATCGGCGACGGCGGCCTTCAATACTCCGGCGACATCGCCAAGGCGCTCGTCGCCGGTGCCGACACGGTGATGGTCGGCTCGTTGCTCGCCGGCACCGAGGAGAGCCCCGGTGAGCTGATCTTCGTCAACGGCAAGCAGTACAAGTCCTACCGCGGCATGGGCTCGCTCGGCGCGATGTCCTCGCGCGGCAAGAAGTCCTACTCCCGGGACCGCTACTTCCAGGCCGACGTCACCAGCGACGACCAGCTCGTTCCCGAGGGCATCGAGGGGCAGGTCGCCTACCGCGGCATGCTCGGTGCCGTCGTCCGCCAGCTCGTCGGCGGTCTCCACCAGTCGATGTTCTACGTGGGTTCGCGGACCATCCCCGAGCTCCAGGAGCGCGGCCAGTTCGTCCGGATCACGGCGGCCGGTCTCAAGGAGAGCCACCCGCACGACATCCAGATGACGGTCGAGGCGCCCAACTACGCACGCTTCTGACCGCCCGTACGGGGTCGGACGGCCGCGGGTGGCCTCACTAGACTGCGGTCATGGACATCGAGATCGGCGCCGCCAAGCGCGGCCGCAGGGCGTACGCGTTCGACGACATCGCGATTGTGCCGAGCCGCCGTACCCGTGACCCCGAAGAGGTCTCGACGGCGTGGCAGATCGACGCGTACCGGTTCGAGATCCCGGTCGTCGCGGCGCCGATGGACTCGGTCATGTCGCCGGAGACCGCGATCATGCTCGGCAAGCTCGGTGGCCTCGGCGTCATCGACCTCGAGGGCCTGTGGACGCGCTACGACGACCCGGTCCCGCTCCTCGAGGAGGTGGCGACCCTCGAGCCGCGCGAGGCGACGGTGCGGCTCCAGCGCATCTACGAGGAGCCGATCAAGGCCGAGCTGATCCACGAGCGGCTCAAGCAGATCCGCGACGCGGGCGTGACCGTCGCCGGCGCGCTCTCGCCGCAGCGGACGAAGCAGTTCGCGCAGACGGTCGTCGACTCGGGAGTCGACCTGTTCGTCATCCGCGGCACGACCGTGTCGGCCGAGCACGTCTCCGGCCAGACCGAGCCGCTGAACCTCAAGGAGTTCATCTACGAGCTCGACATCCCCGTGATCGTCGGCGGCTGCGCCACGCACCAGGCGGCCCTGCACCTCATGCGGACGGGTGCTGCGGGCGTGCTCGTCGGCTTCGGCGGGGGAGCGGCACACACGACCCGTCAGGTGCTCGGCGTCGCGGTCCCGATGGCGAGCGCGGTGGCCGACGTCGCCGCGGCGCGTCGTGACTACCTCGACGAGTCCGGCGGCCGCTATGTGCACGTCATCGCCGACGGCTCGGTCGGACACAGCGGCGACCTCGCCAAGGCGATCGCCTGCGGCGCGGACGCGGTGATGGTCGGCTCGCCGTTCGCACGGGCCGCTGAGGCTCCCGGGCGAGGGTTCCACTGGGGTGCCGAGGCGTGGCACTCCGACCTTCCGCGCGGGCAGCGCATCGATCTCGGGACGGTCGGGTCGTTCGAGTCGGTCCTGTTCGGCCCGTCGACGGCGCCTGACGGCACGATGAACCTCATCGGCGCGCTGCGCCGGGCGATGGCGACGACCGGCTACACGGAGCTCAAGGAGTTCCAGCGCGTCGAGGTCGTCGTCCAGTAGCGCCTGCTCGGCGGCACGGCGGCTCGGCGTGACACCCCGCCGGGTCGGCGCTTGGATGTGAGTCATGAGCGACGACGCGGACGAGGCACGCAGGGCGGCCGAGGAGGCCGCGGCGTACACGTTCGCGCAGCCGGCGGTGATCCTCGGCGCCCTCGTCGAGGATGGCGAGGCGCGGCCGCAGGCGCAGGTGCGGATCCCTGTCGCGATGCTCAACCGCCACGGCCTCGTCGCGGGTGCCACCGGTACGGGCAAGACGAAGACGCTGCAGGTGCTCGCCGAGCAGATCGCGGCCCACGGCGTCCCGGTGTTCGCCGCCGACATCAAGGGCGACCTCTCCGGCATCGCCGTCGCCGGGACGCCGAGCGAGGCGCTGTCGGCTCGTACGGAGAGCATCGGGCAGGACTGGGAGCCGGCCGCGACCCGTACGGAGTTCTTCAGCCTCGGCGGGGCCGGGACCGGAGTCCCGATCCGCGCGACCGTCGAGGAGTTCGGGCCGACCCTGCTCGCGAAGGTCCTCGAGCTCAACGCGACGCAGGAGTCCTCGCTCGGCCTGGTCTTCCACTACGCCCACAAGCACGGGCGCCCCCTCGTCCGCCTGGAGGATCTGCGCGCCGTCGTCCAGCACCTCACCAGCGCGGAGGGCAAGGCCGACCTCGCCGAGCTCGGCGGGCTGTCGAAGGCCACCGCCGGGGTGATCCTGCGCGAGCTGGTCGCCTTCGCCGACGCCGGTGCGGACGGCTTCTTCGGGCAGCCGTCGATCGCGGTGTCGGACTTCCTCCGTCCGGCCGACGACGGCACCGGGATCGTGTCGCTGCTGGAGGTGCCGGGGGTCGCAGACAAGCCGGAGCTGTTCTCGACGTTCCTGATGTACCTGCTCACGCGGCTGTTCTCCGAGCTGCCCGAGGTCGGCGACACCGACAAGCCCAAGCTGGTGTTCTTCTTCGACGAGGCGCACCTGCTGTTCAAGGACGCCTCTGACGACTTCCTGGACACTGTCGTCCAAACCGTACGGCTCATCCGTTCGCGCGGTGTGGGTGTCTTCTTCGTGACGCAGACCCCGAAGGACGTCCCCGGTGACGTCCTCGCCCAGCTCGGCTCCCGCGTCCAGCACCAGCTGCGTGCCCACACGCCGGCCGACGCCAAGGCGCTCAAGGCGACGGTCACGACCTATCCGACCTCCTCGTACGACCTCGCGGAGGTCCTCACGCAGCTCGCGACAGGCGAGGCGGTCGTGACGGTCATGAACGAGAAGGGTGCGCCGTCGCCGGTGGCCTGGACACGGGTCCGGGCGCCTCAGGGGTCGATGGAGCCGATGCCCGCCGAGGCGATGGCAGCGGCGGTCGCGGCCTCGCCGCTGCAGGCGCGCTACGGGACGGAGGTGCCGGCGCCGGAGAAGACGCCCGAGAAGCCGAAGCGTCACAAGTCGCGCAGCACCTCACGGACGACTCGGATGTCGCCGCTGGACCGCGCCGTCGGGGAGGCGAGCCGCACGTTCGCGAGGGAAGTCGCGAAACGTATCTTCGGCAGGCGCTGACCCATTGCGCGGCGGCCGCGTCCAGCGATGCGACACCCCCGGTGACGCACCGGTTACCGGGGGGTAGCCATCGCGTGTCACCCGCTCTACAGTGGCCGCATGTCACGCCGCGATCCCCGCGCCTCGTCGCCCGGTGCGCTCCCTGCCGACCCCGAGCACGACCCCAGAGCCGCGTTCGCGCTCGACCCTGCACAGGTGCGCAGGCTGACCGCCCAGCTGCGGGCGACCTCGGGCAGCTCGGAGACCACGTACGCGCCGTTCACCGGCCAGCCGATCGCGACGCTGCCCCTGTCAGACGAGGGCGATGTGGCGGATGCGTTCGCCGCGGCCCGGGCCGCCCAGAAGATGTGGTCGCGCACCGAGCTCGCGCACCGCTCGGCGCTGCTCCTCGATCTGCACGACGCGGTGCTCGACAACGCCGACAGCCTCATGGACCTCGTCCAGTGGGAGTCAGGCAAGGCCCGCAGGCACGCGCACGACGAGGTGCTCCACGTCGCCCTGACCGCGCGCTACTACGCACGGACGCTCGATCGCCACCTGCGGACGCGACGTGTGCCCGGCGTCTACCCGCTGCTCACCCAGGCGCGGATCAACCACGTCCCCAAGGGCGTCGTCGGCATCATCTCCCCGTGGAACTATCCGCTGACGCTGGCGATCTCGGACGGCCTCCCCGCGATCGGCGCCGGCAACGCCGTCGTCCACAAGCCCGACAGCCAAACGCCGCTGTCCGCGCTCGCGGTGATCGACCTGCTGCGTGAGGTCGGGTTCCCGGCGAGCCTCTGGCAGGTGCTGTACGGCCCGGGGCCCCAGATTGGGGGCGCGATCATCGACCACGCCGACTACGTGTGCTTCACCGGCTCGACCGCCACCGGCAAGAAGGTTGCCGCCCAAGCCGCGGAGCGTCTCGTCTCGTGCTCGCTCGAGCTCGGCGGCAAGAACGCGATGCTCGTGCTCGCCGACGCCCAGATCGACCGTGCTGTCGAGGGCGCCGTCCGTGGGGCCTACTCGTCGGCCGGGCAGCTGTGCGTGTCGATCGAGCGGCTGTTCGTCGCCGACGCGATCTACGACAGGTTCATCGCCAAGCTGGTCAAGCGGATCGAGCGGATGAAGCTGTCGGCGGCCATCGGCTACGACGGAGACATGGGGTCGCTGGTCTCGCAGCGCCAGCTCGACACCGTGACGGCGCACGTCGCCGACGCGGTGAGCAAGGGCGCCCACGTCCTCGCCGGTGGGCGGCCACGGCCCGAGGTCGGCCCATACTTCTTCGAGCCGACGCTCCTCGAGGGCGTCAACCCGTCGATGGAGTGCTTCGCCGAGGAGACCTTCGGCCCGGTCGTGTCGGTCTACCGCTTCGGCAGCGAGAGCGAGGCGGTCGAGCGCGCCAACGCCGGGTCGTACGGTCTCAACGCCTCGATCTTCACCCGTGACGTCGCCCGCGCGCGTGAGCTGGCCCGCCAGATCAAGGCCGGCACCGTCAACATCAACGAGGGCTTCGCGGCGACGTTCGGCACGATCGACGCGCCGATGGGCGGCATGCGCGAGTCGGGCATCGGACGGCGTCACGGTGCCGAGGGCATCCTCCGCTACACCGAGACGCAGTCGGTTGCCAACCAGCGGCTCCTCCCGCTCACGGTCCCGCGCTTCGTCAGCGACGCGACCTACCAGAAGGCGGTGACGGCAGCGCTGCGGCTGCTGAAGAAGACCGGCCGGGCTTGAGCCCACCGGGGTGGACCTCGCACCGACTACGCTCCTGCGAGTACGTCCCTCCCCCGAAAGTGAGTCATGGCCGACCGCATCGCCGTCGACACCGATGTCCTGAACGAGGCGGGCCGCGGCCTGCGTAGGACGTACGAAGGCTTCGAGCAGACCAACGCGTGGTCGCGGCCTGACCGCGAGACCATCGCGCACAACTCGCTTCGCGACAGGCTCGAGGAGTTCGCCGACAACTGGGACGACAAACGCGAAGACATGATGGAGGCCATCAAGGGGCTCGGTGAGGCGGCGGAGGCTGCTGCCGAGGCCTTCGAGAACCTCGAGGACGAGTTCGTCAAGGCTCTGGAAGGCAAGTGATGGGACGCCGCAAAGACTGGTCGCCGCTGAGGGACAGCGATCCGACGCCCGGTGACCCGTACGACGTCCGCAAGCTTGCCGCCGACCTGCGCGGCACCGCCGACGCGATCGACGCGGCGGTGAAGGCGCTCGACAAGATCCACGACTCGGCGACCGCCTGGGAGAGTGACTCCGGCCGCGAGTTCAAGGAGAAGACGCGCGAGACCTCGGACACGATCAAGAAGGCCTACGAGCGCTACGACAAGGTGTCGAGTGCGCTCTCGACGTATGCGACGACGCTCGACACCTTGCAGGACGAGGCCGACGCCGTCATGACGCGGGCGATCACCGTCCAGGCCGAGATCGACGACGCCGAGCGTCGTGTGGACACGGCAGGGGAGGACGAGCAGAGCACGGCCGACAAAGACCTGCAGGCCGCCGAGGACAAGCTTGGACCGCTGCGCACCCAGCTCGAGGAGATCCACGGCGACTGGGACCGGGCCGGCAACACCGCCAAGAACTCGATCGACGAGGTCCTCGGCTCCGACGGTCTCAAGGACTCGACCTGGGACAACGTCGCCGGCTTCCTCAAGGGCCTGGCCGACATCATGGGCACGCTCTCCGCGATCTTGGGCGTGCTGGCGGCGATCTGTGCGGTGATCCCGTTCCTCCAACCGTTCGCTGCGCTGTTCGGCGCCCTCGCCCTCCTCACGGGCCTCGTGTCGTTGTTGGCGAACGTCGCCCTCCTCGCTGGCGGCAAGGGGTCCTGGGAGAACGTCATCTGGGACGCCGTCGGTGTGCTCAGCTTCGGCGCCGGCCGTGCGTTCACCTCCGCGAGCCGCTCGCTCGTGGCGGCGGCGCGGGGGCTCGCGAAGCCGGCCTACATCAAGTCGCTGCGGACGGCAGGTGTCTCGGCACGCAGCGCGAACCGCCAGGCGAGCCGCCTGCGCGTCACGCAGGGCGGACGCGAGGCGAAGGTGCTGGGCCGTCAGTTCGAGAACGGCCAGCTCAGCTGGAAGCCGAGAGCGTCCGACTGGAAGCAGGTCTTCTCCAACCCGTTCAAGGATGTCGCGAACCTGAAGTTCGCCAACTACGGCCTTCCCCGGGACATCGCCGCGCTTCCGCTGGTCTCGAGCGCGCTGCGCCAGTCGCGATACGTCGCCGCCGGTGCGTATGGCGTGGGTGCGATCGGCAGTATGGCCGACCTCAAGCAGATCAACGAATCGTTCGGCGGCCAGCCCAGCCCGGTCGAACGCTGACGTGGGGATTGAACCGAACGAGCGGCACCGTCCTGCCCTCCTCACGCTCGACTGCGCGCCTTGGGCCGCGTCCACGTGGCTGGAGGCAGCGCCGGGTCGGCTGATCGTACGCCGCGGGCGTCGGCGCCAGGTGCTCGACGTGTCGGGGTGCACACTGCGCGCGGTTCCCGGGGGTCCGCGAGGGGGTCGCGGGACGCTGACGGTTCTGGTCGCGTCCGACGGTGAGGTCCGGGCTGCACTCGACCACCGTGACTGGGAGGTGCTCCCCACGGACGCGGCGGCGCTGACGAAGCGGCTCGCGCAGGTGCGGACGGGTTTGGCTGAGGCACTGGGCATCCGTGTCTCGACGAAGGGATGGCGAGGAGACATCGGTGCTGTCCTCGATCGGGCCGATCGCCGAGGCGCCCGTACTGCCCTCGCCGTACAGCTCACGCTGGCGGTGGTGGCGGCCGTGTCCGTCGTCATGGCCGTCGTGCACGGCGCCGGAGGCGTGGCTGTCGTCGGTGCGCTCGCGTACCTCCTCCTGCTCGCGCTCGCCTACCGTCCGCGTCGGCGGCGGCCACCGCGGAGTCGGCGTGAGTGGGTGGTCGGTGGCCTGTTGACGCCGCAGGTGAGCGGGGTCGACGGCGGGGACCGGTTGTATGTCTGGGACCCGGTCGCCGGTCTCGCCGGCCACCTCAGGCTCGATCGACGCGCCCGCGTCGTCGTGCACCGTGGGGGTCTCCAGGTCGTGAGGCAGGGCCAGGTGCTGCTCGATGTGCCGACCGCGCAGTGGAGCGCCGAGGGGGTCGCGGAGCTGCGTGAGCGTTTGTCGGCATCACTGGCCGTCGAGGACGGCAAGCCGGTGACCGTCCTGCGTGGGCCGCCGCACGAAGTCGGGCCGTCGCGTCCCCCGCGCCCGTACGAGGCGGGGATGGCAGCGGTGCTCGGGGTGGGCCTGGCCGTGCTCACTCCAGGGCTGTACGCAGGACTACTTTTCGGCGCTGCGGCCGCAGGCGCAGCGCTTCTCGGGCTGTGGTGGGCCCAGGTCGGACGAACGAGGAGCACGACATGACTGACGACCAGCCGAAGGTGCCGCGCGACTTCACCTTCGTCCTGCCCGACGACTGGGCTCGGATCCGGATCGCCGAGCGCGACCGTAAGGCCGACATCGACCGTGTCGTCGAGCTGGTCACCGCGCAGCGGTCGGACCGTGACTCGCTGGCGCCGCAGATCCGGCGCCAGCTCGAGGACGTGACCGAGCGTCTCGACGCCGGGGCCGTCGAGATCTATCTGTCGCTGACGGCGCCGCAGGGCTATCCGATCGCCTGCTCGATGACGGTGACGCTGAGTCCGGAGGCCCCGCCGGGTGTCAGCGCCGAGGACGTGCTCGGCGGGTTCCTGATGCTGGGCGGTCCTGACGCCCAGCGCTCTGCCAGCTCGCACCTGGGGCACCCCTGCGCACGCGTCGCGCGGCAGGTCCCGGCGACTGTCGAGGGGACGCGCTTCGACACGCTCGTCGTCCAGCACGCGTTCGTCATCCCGGGCACGACCGAGTTCGTGCTGCTGGACTTCTCCACGCCCCTGCTTCCGCTCGCCGAGCCCATGTCGGCGCTGTTCGACGCCGTGGCCCGTTCTTTCACCTGGGTATGGTGAGCGCCGTGGGATCACGCGACTTCATCTACTACGTGGACTTTCCCGACGACGGCTGGGTGACACCGCCCGAGCCTGACGAGACGATCGCCGCCTGGGCCGACGACGTCGTCCGCGACCTCCGTGCGAAGGAAGGGACGGCGGTCGCGCTCGGATCCCAGCTGCGCAGCTACGGTCAGTCGTACCGTGAGCTCGAGGCCGAGACGGGTGCCCTCTGGATCCCCCAGGTCGACGACGGGGTGCTCGCGACGCTGTGGGCCGACGTGCTCGTGGCCGAGCCTGCGGCGGCGACGATCGAGGCTGTCCTCGAGGCCGAGCGTGCGCGGGCGGCGGCGATGGCCGTCGGTGAGGACCAGCCGTCCGTCGAGGTCGTCGAGCTGCCCGCCGGACCGGCTGTACGGACGCGCATGCTCGAGCTCGGGGGTCATGGCCTCGCGGGCAGTGCTTCCCTGGCGGAGCGGGTGAGCCACCTCATCGTCCCGACACCGGCTGTCCACGACGAGGGGCGGCCCGCGATCGTCCGGCACGTCGTCGGGTGGGTGCTGCTCGAGCACGGCGACGACCTGGCCGAGCTCGCCGACGACTGCGCGACGCTGGTCGAGATCGAGCGTCTCTGAGTCGCTCTGCCGACGGGGTCAGAAGATATGACATCACTGATGAAGTATTTGTTACCCAGGGGTAGCGAGAGCGTGACCGGAGTCATACGCTGACGCTGTGAACCACGATGCGGCCCCCCAGCACTACGACGTCCTCGTGATCGGATCCGGCTTCGGCGGGAGTGTCACGGCCCTGCGACTCACCGAGAAGGGCTACCGCGTCGGGGTCCTCGAGGCAGGGGCGCGGTTCCGCGACGAGGACTTCGCGGCGAGCTCGTGGGACCTCAAGCGCTATCTGTTCGCGCCCGAGGTCGGGTGCTACGGGATCCAGCGGATCAACCTCCTCAAGGACGTGATGATCATGTCCGGGGCGGGTGTCGGCGGTGGCTCCCTCGTGTACGCCAACACGCTGTACGAGCCGTTCGACCCGTTCTACCGCGACAACGCGTGGGGTCACATCACCGACTGGAAGGCCGAGCTCGCTCCGTACTACGACCAGGCCAAGCGGATGCTGGGCGTCACCACGTACCCGGGGATGACGCCGGCGGACGAGGTGATGCGCGAGGTCGCAGAGGACATGGGTGTCGGAGACACGTTCCACGCGACGCCGGTCGGCGTGTTTTTTGGCGGTCCTGGGGAGACGGCGGACGACCCGTACTTCGGTGGCGTGGGTCCCTCACGTGCAGGCTGCACGCACTGCGGCGAGTGCATGACGGGGTGCCGTCACAACGCCAAGAACACGCTCGTCAAGAACTACCTCTACCTCGCTGAGCAGGCTGGTGCGCGCATCCACGCGCTCACGACGGTGACGCAGGTAACGCCGCGCGGTGGTGGAGGATACGCCGTCGACACTCGTCGTACGGACCGTCGACGCAAGGTCGCGCGGCGCTTCACGGCCGACCAGGTCGTCTTTGCCGCAGGTTCGCTCGGCACCCAGAAGCTCTTGCACCGGATGCGCTCCGAGGGCGTGCTCCCACGGATCTCTGACCGCCTCGGCGTGCTCACCCGCACCAACTCCGAGTCGCTCCTCGGCGCGATCGCCGGCAACCGCGACGTCGACTTCTCCGAGGGCGTCGCGATCACCTCGTCGTTCCATCCCGACGAGGTCACGCACATCGAGCCGGTCCGCTACGGCAAGGGCTCCAACGCGATGGCGATGCTCCAGACCGTGCTCACCGACGGCGACGGTCCGCGCCCGCGGTGGCAGACGTGGCTCAAGGAGCTGTGGGTGCAGAAGCGCAACGTGCGCGGGCTGTACGACTTCAAGCACTGGTCGGAGCGGGTGATCATCATGCTGGTCATGCAGTCGGTGGACAACTCGATCACCACGTACACGAAGAAGAACCCGTTCACCGGGCGGCTTCGACTCACCTCCAAGCAGGGGCAGGGCGAGCCGAACCCGTCGTGGATCCCCAAGGCCAACGAGGCCGTGCGCCGCACCGCCGAGAAGATCGACGGGACGGCCGGCGGCACGCTCGGCGAGCCGTTCAACATCCCGCTGACCGCGCACTTCATCGGCGGCTGCGCGATCGGCGACTCCGCCGAGACCGGCGTCATCGACCCGTACCACCGTCTCTACGGGTACGACGGCCTGCACGTCGTCGACGGCGCCGCGATCTCGGCGAACCTCGGGGTCAACCCTTCGCTGACGATCACCGCCCAGGCGGAGCGGGCCATGGCGTTGTGGCCGAACCGCGGCGAGACCGACACCAGGCCCGCGGTCGGTGCCGGATATGCGCGGATGGACGCCGTGGCGCCGAAGAACCCAGTCGTGCCTGACGACGCGCCCGCCGCGCTGCGCCTGCCCATCGTCGGCATCAGCTGACCCCGCGCCCGCCGGTTGAGCCTGTCGAAACCGCGTGCCGTCGCCCGCCGGTTGAGCCTGTCGAAACCGCGCCGCCGCCCGTTGGTTGAGCCTGTCGAAACCGCGTGCCGCCCGTTGGTTGAGCTTGTCGAAACCGCGTGCCGCCCGTTGGTTGAGCTTGTCGAAACCGCGTGCCGCCCGTTGGTTGAGCTTGTCGAAACCGCGCCGCCGCCCGCCGGTTGAGCTTGTCGAAACCGCGCCGCCGCCCGCCGGTTGAGCTTGTCGAAACCGCGTGCCGCCCGCCGGTTGAGCTTGTCGAAACCGCGCCGCCCGTTGGTTGAGCTTGTCGAAACCGCGCCGCCCGTTGGTTGAGCTTGTCGAAACCGCGCCGCCGCCCGCCGGTTGAGCCTGTCGAAACCGCGCCGCCGCCCGCCGGTTGAGCCTGTCGAAACCGCGTGCCGCCCGTTGGTTGAGCTTGTCGAAACCGCGCCGCCCGTTGGTTGAGCCTGTCGAAACCTGTGGACAGCCGCGTCCTCGCCTCGGCGATCACCGACATCCTTTACAGATGGCGTGGACCTACATCCTCAAATGCGCCGACGGGAGCTACTACGTCGGTAGCGCCCGCGACCTCGAACGGCGTCTGAAGCAGCACCAAGACGGCGACGGTGCGGCACACACCAGGCGCCGCCGGCCAGTAGAACTTGTGTATGCCATGGAGTTCGAACGAGTCGACGAGGCCTTTGCCTGGGAGAAGCGCGTCCAGGGCTGGTCACGTGCGAAGCGGGAGGCTCTGATCCGCGGCGATTTCGCGGCTCTGCCACAGCTCTCGCGTAATCGGCAGGACGAGTGAGCGGGTTTCGACAGGCTCAACCAGCGGGCTCGTGGGTTTCGACAGGCTCAACCAGCAGGCTCGTGGGTTTCGACAGGCTCAACCAGCGGGCTCGTGGGTTTCGACAGGCTCAACCAGCGGGCTCGTGGGTTTCGACAGGCTCAACCAGCGGCTTGCGGGCGCGGCCGGACGGGCGGTGCGCGGCTCTCGGTAGGATCGAGGAGTGACCGAGATTCCTGACCACGACCTGGTCCTCGTCGTCGACTTCGGTGCCCAGTACGCGCAGCTCATCGCGCGCCGCGTCCGCGAGGCGAAGGTCTACTCCGAGATCGTGCCGCACACCATGCCGGTCGAGGAGATGCTCGCCAAGAACCCGAAGGCAGTGATCCTGTCCGGGGGCCCGTCGTCGGTCTACGAGGTTGGCGCACCGCGGCTCGATCCGGCGCTGTTCGCGCAGGGCACGCCCGTCTTCGGCATCTGCTACGGCTTCCAGGCCATGGCGCAAACGCTCGGTGGCACGGTCGCCAGCACGGGCCAGCGCGAGTACGGCCGTACCGACGTCGCCGTAGGCGAGCCCGGCGTCCTGCTGGCCGGCGTGCCGGACACGCTGCGGGCCTGGATGTCGCACGGCGACGAGGTCACCCTCGCACCCGAGGGCTTCACCGTCACCGCGTCCTCGCCTCGCGCGACGGTCGCGGCGTTCGAGGATGTCGAGCGGGGGCTGGCCGGAGTGCAGTGGCACCCCGAGGTCCTGCACAGCGAGCACGGCCAGCAGGTCCTGGAACGCTTCCTCGTGGAGATCGCCGGATGCCGCCAGACGTGGACGATGGTCAACATCGTCGACGAGCAGGTCGAGCGCATCCGCGAGACCGTCGGCGACGCGCGTGTCATCTGCGCACTGTCCGGCGGTGTCGACTCCTCCGTCGCCGCCGCGCTGGTCCAGCGCGCGATCGGCGAGCAGCTGACCTGCGTCTTCGTCGACCACGGCCTGCTCCGCAAGGGCGAGCGCGACCAGGTGGTGCGCGACTACGTGGCGGCCACCGACGTCAACCTCAAGGTCGTCGACGCACGCGAGCAGTTCCTCGGGCACCTCGCCGGCGTCACCGACCCGGAGGAGAAGCGCAAGATCATCGGCCGCGAGTTCATCCGGACCTTCGAGGCCGCCGAGCGCGAGATCCTCCAGACGCCCGGCACACCGGTCAAGTTCCTCGTCCAGGGCACCCTCTATCCCGACGTCGTCGAGTCCGGCGGCGGCGAGGGCGCGGCCAACATCAAGAGCCACCACAACGTCGGCGGCCTCCCTGAGGACCTCGAGTTCAGCCTGATCGAGCCGCTGCGGACGCTGTTCAAGGACGAGGTCCGTCAGGTCGGCGAGCAGCTCGGCCTGCCGGCGGCGATGGTCTGGCGCCACCCGTTCCCGGGCCCCGGGCTCGCGATCCGCATCGTGGGCGCGGTCGACGAGGAGCGCCTCGAGATCGTCCGCGAGGCCGACGCGATCGCCCGCGAGGAGCTGACGGCAGCGGGTCTGGACCGCGACGTCTGGCAGTTCCCCGTGGTGCTGCTCGGCGACGTCCGCTCGGTCGGCGTCCAGGGCGACGGCCGGACGTACGGTCACCCCGTCGTGCTGCGTCCGGTCAGCAGCGAGGACGCGATGACCGCCGACTGGAGCCGCCTTCCGTACGAGCTCCTCGAGCGCATCTCCACCCGCATCACCAACGAGGTCAACGAGGTCAACCGGGTCGTCCTCGACGTCACGAGCAAGCCGCCCGGCACGATCGAGTGGGAGTGAGTCGTGGCCTTCGTCCCGGACACCAAGGACTGGACCTGGACCACGCGTGAGGTCTGCCCCGAGTGCGGGTTCGACCCCGCGAGCGTCGTCCCCACCAAGGTCGGAGCGCGAGTCCGGGCGAACGCGGCGCTGTGGCCGGACGTCCTCGCACGCGAGGACGTCGCCGTACGACCGGACGACAGCACATGGTCGCCGTTGGAGTACGCCTGCCACGTCCGCGACGTGCAGACGATCTACCGGTTCCGACTGGGCCTCATGCTCGACGACGACGATCCGCTCTACCCCAACTGGGACCAGGACGCCACGGCCGTCGAGTCGCGGTACGGCGAGCAGGATCCGGCTGCCGTCGCTCACGAGCTGGCACACGAGGCGGCGCTGACCGCTGACGCGTTCGACGCCGTGGGGGACGGGCAGTGGGCCCGTACGGGCCGCCGTACGGACGGAGCGTCTTTCACGGTGACCACGTTCGCGACGTACTACCTGCACGACATCGAGCACCACGCGTACGACGTCGACGCCTGAGGCCGGTCACGCCCCGAGCGCGTCCAGCCGTCCCTTGAGGAAGCGGCGCTGCGCGTCGTCGCCGGTGACGGCGATCGCCTGCCGGTACGCGGCGGCCGCGTCGTCCATGTGCCCGAGATCGGCGAGCAGCCGCGCTCGTACGGCCGGGAGGTAGGCGTAGTCGCGCATGCCCGGCGCGTCCGCGACGGCGTCGACCTCGCCGAGGGCCACCTCAGGTCCGTCGACGTACGACAGCGCGACCGCACGGTTGAGCCGGACGACAGGGGTCGGCCACACCTCGAGCAGCCGGTCGTACAGGCGGAGCAGGGCAGGCCAGTCCGTGGTCTCGACGCTCGCCGCCTCGACGTGCACTCCGGCGATCGCCGCCTGCAGCGCGTACCGGCCCGCTCGCCCGTCCCGCGCGACGGCCCGCTCGATGGCGCGGCTGGTCGCCTCCCGCCCGGCGGCGATCCGCCGGACGTCCCACGCGCCGCGGTCCTGGCCGTCGAGGAGGACGACTTCCGCCCCGCGCCGTGCGGCGGTACGGGCCTGGGTGAAGAGCACGAGCCCGAGCAGGCCGAGCACCTCCGGCTCTTCGGGGAAGATCTCGGCGAGGCTCGTCGACAGCGCCCCGGCCGACTCCTCGAGCGCGTCGGTCTCGGGACCGCGTGGGCGTTCGTGGGCCGCCGTCGCCACGAGGTGCACGACCTCGAGCACCGTGTCGAGCCGGGCGGGGAGGTCGGCGCCAGCCGGCACCACGTACCGGATCCCGGCCGTGGTGATCTTGCGCTTGGCGCGGGTGAGGCGGGCCGCCGCGGTCGCTGGCTTCAGCAGGAGCAGCCCGGCCGCCGTCGGGGTCGGCAACCCGCAGACCACGCGCAACGTGAGGAGCACACGGTCGGCCTCGGCGAGCGCCGGGTGGCAGCAGGTGAAGACGAGGCGGAGCAGATCGTCGTTCCAGCCCGATGCGGCGTCGTCGTGGCGGGCGTCCTCACGCAGGGCGAGCTCGGGCACCCGGTCGCGGAACGCGCTCGCCCTGCGGTGCAGGTCGATCGCGTGGTTGCGGGCGGTACGCACCAGCCACGCGACCGCGTACTCCGGCGGGCCGTCCGCCGACCAGGCGCGCAGCGCACGCTCGAACGCCTGCTGCGCGCAGTCCTCGGCGGTGTCGAGGTCGCCGGCCGTACGGACGGTCGCCGCGACGACGCGCCCCCAGTGCTCCCGGTGGAGGTTTGCGAGGACGTCCGCGACGTCGCTCATCCGGCCTCGCTCAGACGGCCAGGATCGGTCGGACCTCGACGACCTGGGACGGGGCCTGCTTGGCCAACGCGAGCGCGGCGTCGAGCCCGTCGCACTCGATGACGTAGTAGCCGCCGAAGGCCTCCTTGGACTCGACGAACGGGCCGTCCGTCACGACGGGGTCGGGCCCCGGACGCACGGTGGTCGCTGTCGAGGTCGGTTGGAGTGCCTCGCCGCCGTGGTCGATCGCCCCTGCGGCTTCGATGGCCTTGCTGAACCGGTCGTGCGCGGCCATCAGGCGGTCCCACTCCTCAGGGGACGCATCGACCCAGCTGGCCTCGTCGTCGAACAGGATGAAGAGATAGCGCTCGCTCATCGGTGTCTCCTTCGCTCCGACCCCGCGTGTCGGGGCCTTCACATGGACAACGAACAGCATCTCCCCAGATCGACACCAGGCGCTAGGCGGCGCCGAGCCGCCGCTGCCACTGGGCCGCCACACTCGCCGGCCGGTAGCCCAGGTCGACGTTGATGGCGAGCATGTGTGCGTTCTCCTGCGCGTTCCAGGTGTGGATGCGCCGTGCCTCCGGGCGTACGGAGGCGAGGGTGCCCATCAGCGCGGTCTTGACGAGCATCCCGAGCCGGTGGCCGCGGTGCTCGTCGAGCACGAGAGTGTCGGCCTGGATGACCGACTCCGGCCGGGAGTCTGTGTACTCGACGACCGAGTAGCCCGCGAGCGAACCTGTTGGCCGATGCTCGACCGCGCCGATGACAGCGACCCGCCCGCTCGCACGGCGACGGGAAGCCGCGTCGCGTAGACGTGCGACGTCCCAGACGTCCTCTGCATGGTCCATGCCGCCGGTGGGGGCCGCCGTCGTCATCCGCGTCATGAGGATCGCGTACTGCTCCTCCCACTCCTCGGGCAGCTCGTCGACCCAGACGTGCGTGCGGTAGTCCGCACCCGCTGCGCTCGACGCCTCGCCGGCGAGGGCGGCGAGGTGGTCGGGGTCGAGCGGGAGGTCGAGCGTCGACTGCCGCTCGACCTGCTCCAGCGCGAACCCTTGGGCGAGCGCGAAGCGGGCGTACGCATCGGCCGGGACGGCGCCCGCTCCCGACGGGGCGTGCAGCGCCTCGGCGTCGGGCTGCGGCGACCGTGAGTGTGAGGTGTCCGCCTGGACGATCCGGCGGGCGGTGGCGCGGATCTCGGCCTCGAGGTGCGCCGCGAGGGCGGTTCCGATGCCCTGCCCGCGCCATCGCGGCTCGACGCCGACGTCGACGACCGCGACGTTGGTGTCACCGACCTGGGGCAGGCGGAGCGAGGCGTGCCCGACGACCGACTCCGGCGTCTGGGAGTCGTCGACGACGGCGACCCAGCGGTCGAGCGGGCGGTAGACGCGGTCGCTGATCATCTCGGCGCTGAGGGCGAGGTCGGGCACGAGGTCGGCATGTCCGCGGATCTCGCGATCGATCTCCTCACGCACCCGTACGACGCCCGCGAGCGACCATGCATCCGGGGACGTGAGGGAGGTAGGCAGGGGTACGGGGAGAATCGTGGGAGGCATCGACCGAGTCTGGTTCGCGGTCGTCGGGTGGGTCAACCGCTTAACGGGCCGTCGCGGCTCTAGGCCTCGTCGCGCTGCTGGTAGACGTCCGGGACCCCGTCATGGTCGGTGTCGCGGGTCTCCTCCTCGTACAGGCGCCGGTAGCGGCGGTTGCGCAGCCGCAGGAGCACGGTGGCGAGCAGCGCGGCAACCACGGAACCCTCGAGCACGCCGATCTTGACGTACGCGTCGCGGGTCGACGCGAGTCCGTACGCGAGGTCGCCGATGAGCAGCGAGACGGTGAAGCCGATGCCACCGAGCATCCCGACGCCGACGACGTCGATCCACCCGAGGCTCGGGTCGAGGCGTGCGTGGGTGAAGCGCGCCATGAGCCAGGTCGAGCCGAAGATCCCGACCGTCTTGCCGACGACCAGGCCGAGGACGATCCCGTACGTGACGGTGCTGCGGTTGGCCTCGACGAGCCCGCTGATGCCTCCGACGTCGACGCCGGCAGCGAAGAACGCGAAGATCGGTACGGCGATGCCGGCCGAGATCGGGCGCCACAGGTGCTCGAAGTGCTCCGCAAGCCCAGGGCCTGCCTCGGGGCCACCGGCGGCCTGGCTGCGCAGGACGGGGACCATGAACCCCAGGACGACGCCGGCGATCGTGGCGTGTACGCCCGAGGCGTGGACGAAGGCCCAGGCGAGCACCGCGAGGGGGATCAGGATCCAGCCCGAGTGGACCCGCCGCTGGACCAGCACGGCGAAGACGGCGATCGGGACGACTGCCGCGGCGAGCCACCCGATCGCGAGGTGGTCGGTGTAGAAGAACGCGATGACGATGATCGCCAGCAGGTCGTCGACGATTGCGAGGGTCAGCAGGAACGTCCGCAGGGCGGTCGGCAGGAACGAGCCGAGGACGGCGAGAACCGCGAGCGCGAAGGCGATGTCGGTCGCGGTGGGGATCGCCCATCCGCGCAGCGCGCCGTCGCCGGTGCCGAGGTTGACGGCGACGAACACCAGCGCCGGGACCACCATGCCGCCGACGGCGGCGACAATCGGGATGGCTGCGCGACGCGGGTCGCGCAGGTCGCCCGCCACCAGCTCGCGCTTGAGCTCGAGCCCGGCGACGAAGAAGAAGATCGCGAGCAGCCCGTCGGCAGCCCACGCCCCGAGGGTGAGGTCGAGGTGCAGCGACTCCGGGCCGATCCGGGTGTCGCGGAGGGTCGCGTACGCGTCGCCGAGGCCGCTGTTCGCGAGCACGATCGCGAGGGCTGCGGCTCCGATCAGGAGGAAGCCGCCGACGGTCTCCTGGCGCAGCAGGGCGGCGATGCGTGAGGTCTCGGGCCACGAGCCTCGGCCGAGGACGGTGTTCTGGGGCACGGTGCTCCTTCTTTGGGGTCGTCAGAACCACGCCGACCAGACTTCCCGGCACACCAGCGGCCAGTCTAACGGTCCGCGTCGGGCGGTGTGGGCCTGTGAGGCATAATGAATGAACGTTCAACTAAGGAGTTCGTCATGCCCGTCACGCGCCTCAACCATGCTGTCCTCTACGTCCGCGACGTGGCGCGCTCGGAGCGCTTCTACTCCGATGTGCTCGGCTTCACGAAGGTCATGGGGTTGCCGGGGGCCGCGTTCCTCCAGGCTTCGGGCAGCTCCAACGACCACGACCTCGGCCTCTTCCAGATCGGCCCGGCGGCGGGGCCGTCGGGAGCGGGCCGTACGACCGTCGGGCTCTACCACCTCGCGTGGGAGGTCGACACGCTCGACGAGCTCGAGACCGTCATGGCGAGGCTGGCCAACGCCGACGCGCTCGTCGGTGCGAGCGACCACGGCACGACCAAGGCGCTGTACGGCGCGGATCCCGACGGGATCGAGTTCGAGGTCAGCTGGCTCGTCCCCGCGGCACTGATCACCCCTGAGGTGCGCGCCGCACGGGTGCGGATCCTTCCGCTCGACCTCGCCCTCGAGAAAGAGCGGTACGGCGCGCAGACCGCCGGCGGCATCGGTGTCAGCTGGCCCGCGCCCGTCGCCGGATGAGTCGCCGCGCCGTGGTGGAGATCCCTGTCACAGGCGCGGGATATTCGGTCGCTCTTGTCAGAACCGCTGCCTAGGGTTGATCGTTGTGAAGAACCTCCCGCTCGCCGACCCTGGCACCCCAGACATTCGTTCGGCGACGCGGTACATGACGTGGATTCTTCGGGTGCAGGGCTGGACCCTCGTCGGCGCGATCACCTTCGGCATCGCCTGGATGGTGGCCCAGGCGTCCGTCCCTGCGGTGATCGGGGCGGCCATCGACACGGTCGTCGACGTGGGTGCCGGACGCGCACTGGTCCTGTGGTCGGCGCTGCTTCTCGTCATCGGCGCCGTCCAGGCGTTCTCGGGCATCATGCGCCACCGCTACGCCGTCCAGATGTGGCTCGACACCGCCTACCGGACCGTCCAGCTCGTCAGCACGCACACCGGCCGCCTCGGCTCCGAGCTCAACCGCAGGGTCGCGCACGGCGAGGTCGTGAGCGTCGGAGCGACGGACATCGCCAACCTCGGCAACTTCGTCGACGTGATGGGCCGGTTCATCGGCTCGATCGTCGCCTACCTCGTGGTCGCGGTGATCCTGCTGCAGAGCTCGCTGACCCTGGGGCTGGTCGTGCTGATCGGCGTGCCGCTGCTCATGGGCGTGACGGGCCCGCTGCTGCGCCACCTCAACCGCCGCAACCAGCAGGCGCGAGCCCTGCAGGGGGAGCTCAACACCCTCGCCAGCGACATCGTCGCGGGGCTGCGCGTCCTGCGCGGCATCGGCGGCGAGGCGATGTTCGACCGCCGCTACCGCGCGGCCTCGCAGGACGTCCGCCACGCCGGTGTCCGGGTCGCGCGAGTCCAGTCGGTGCTCGACGCCTTCCAGGTGCTGCTGCCAGGCGCCTTCGTCGTCCTCGTCGTCTGGCTCGGTGCGCGGTTTGCCGCGACCGGTCAGATCAGCGCCGGTGACCTCATCGCCTTCTACGGGTACGCCACATTCCTCATGCTCCCGCTGCGGACGTTCACCGAAGCGGCCAACAAGCTGATCCGCGGTCACGTCTCAGCACGTCACGTGATCCGCATCCTGCGCATCCAGCCGAGCGTGAGCGACCCCGCCGACCCGGTCAGCCCGCCCGACGGCGACCTGGTCGACGTCCGCTCGGGCTTCGTCGGTCGCAAGGGCGTGCTCACCGCCGTCGTCAGCGATGACCCGCGCGACGCGGTGGCGCTGGCCGACCGCCTCGGGGGCTATGTCGAGCCAGGCGGCGACGTCGACGTCGTCTCGTACGGCGGCGTGCCGCTCGGTGCGCTCGCCCGCGACGAGCTGCGTCGCCGGATCGTCGTCAACGACACCGGTGCCGCGCTCTTCAGCGGCCCGCTGCGCAGCGCTCTCGACGCCCGGCGCACGGCGACCGGCGACGAGATCGCCCGCGCGGTCACCACGGCGTCCGCCGACGACATCCTCGACGGGCTCCCGGAGGGACTCGACTCCGAGCTCGCCGAGCGTGGTCGCTCCTTGTCCGGGGGGCAACGGCAACGCGTCGTGCTCGCGCGCGCCCTGCTGACCGAGGCTGACGTGCTGGTCCTCGTCGAGCCGACGTCGGCTGTCGACTCCCACACCGAGGCGCGTGTCGCTGCGCGTCTGCGCAGGCACCGTGCCGGCCGTACCACGGTCGTCGTGTCGAGCAGTCCGCTCGTCCTCGACGTCGCAGACGAGGTCGCGTTCCTGTCGGCCGGCCGCGTCGTCGCGACCGGCGACCACCACCAGCTCATGACCACCGACCGGGCGTACCGCCAGGTCGTGACCCGAGAGGAGGCCGAGGACGTTGCATGACGCCCTGCCCATCGCCGGCACCCGCCTGCTTCGCTCGTACCTCCGCCAGCTCGGCCGCGACCACCGCCGTGACCTCGTCGGCATCATGCTCCTTCACGGCGCCGCTGCCGGTGCCGGTCTCGTCGTGCCCTGGCTGGTCGGTGACCTCGTCGAGGCCGCGACCGAGGGGCGCGGCGGCTACGGCACGATCGACCGCATCGCGCTGTTCGTCGCGGTGTGCCTGGTCGCGCAGACGATCCTGACCCGGTACGCCAGGCTGCGGTCGTCGGTCTTCGGCGAGACCGTGCTGGCGCGGCTGCGCGAGGACTTCGTCGACGAGGCACTGACCCTGCCGATCGGCGTCGTGGAAAGCGCGGGGACCGGCGACCTCCTGACCCGTACCTCGCGCGATGTCGACACGCTGGGCTGGGCGGTGCGCTTCGCCGTGCCGGAGACCGTGGTCGCGCTCGTCACCGCCGTGTGCACCGTCGTCGCGGCGGTGCTCGTCGGTGGATGGGTCCTCGTCCCCCTCGTGCTGGGCGTGCCGGTGCTGTGGGCCGCCACCCGCTGGTACCTCAAGCGTGCACGCGACGGTTACATCCGCGAGCACGCCTCGTACTCGCGGATCAATGCGACGCTGGCCGAGACGGTGGAGGGTGCCCGGACGGTCGAGGCGCTCGGGCTCGGCGACCAGCGCCGCGCTCGCATCGACGAGGACATCGCGGAGTCGTTCGCTGCGGAGTCGTACACCCGCAACCTGCGGACGGTGTTCTTCCCCGCCGTCGAGATGGGCTACTTCGTGCCCGTCGTCGCGACGCTCCTGCTCGGCGGCGTGCTGCTCGACCGTGGGACCATCTCGTTGGCCGAGCTCACCGCCGCGGTGCTGTATGTCCGGTTCCTCGTCGATCCCGTCGACCGGATCCTCAACTGGATGGACACCCTTCAGGTCGGTGCCACCTCGCTCGCGCGCCTGCTCGGTGTCTCAGAGGTGCCCGACGACCGGGAACCGACCGGTCGTACCCCCGAAGGCGAAGACATCGAGCTCGACGACGTGCGGTTCTCGTACGTCGCGGGTCGCGAGGTCCTGCACGGGGTGGACCTCGAGCTTGCCGCGGGGGAGCGCCTCGCGGTCGTCGGCCCGTCCGGCGCCGGGAAGTCGACGATCGGGCGCCTCATCGCGGGCATCCAGGGTCCGACCACCGGGGCCGTCACGGTCGGCGGCGTCGGAGTCACCGAGCTCGAGCTCGACGACCTGCGGCGCAGAGTCGCGCTGCTGACGCAGGAGCACCACGTCTTCGTCGGGACGCTGCGCGACAACCTGCAGCTCGCGCTCGAGGAGTCCGGGACCGCCGCCGACGGCCAGCTCTGGGCTGCGCTCGACGCGGTCGACGCCCGCGAGTGGGTGGAGCACCTCCCGCACGGTCTCGACACGGTCGTCGGCTCGGGAGGCCACCGCCTCACCGACGCGCAGGCGCAGCACCTCGCGCTGGCGCGGGTGGTGCTCACCGACCCGCACACGCTGGTGCTCGATGAGGCGACGTCCCTCATCGACCCGCGGGCCGCGCGTGCCCTTGAGCGGTCGCTCAGCGCGGTCCTCGAGGGGCGGACGGTCGTGGCGATCGCGCACCGCCTCTACACCGCGCACGACGCGGACCGGGTCGCGGTCGTCGAGGACGGCGAGATCAGCGAGCTCGGGAGCCACGACGAGCTGGTCGCGCGCGGTGGGTCGTACGCGGCGCTGTGGAAGTCCTGGCAGAGCTGAGCGACGTGTCAGTGCCGTCGGGCACGCTGGGCCTATGGATGCCGTACAGGTCGTGACAGCGCTCGAGACCCGCATGCAGGCCCGCGACTGGGACGCAGTCGCGGCGCTCGTGCACCCCGAGGCGGTGATCGAGTGGCCCCGGACGGGGGAGACGTTCCTCGGTCCCGCGTACGTCGCGATGAACCGTGACTACCCCGAGGGCTGGTCGATCACCGTGCGTGACGTCGTCGGTGCCGGCGACAGGGCCGCCACCGACCTGGAGGTGACGCAGGAGGGGGTCGACGGCGTGTACGTCGCGGCCGGGTTCTGGACGGTCCGCGACGGGCAGGTCGTCGCGGCCCGCGAGTACTGGTCCGGACCCGACCTCGACGAGGCACCTGAGTGGCGCGCGCCGTACACGTCGGAGGGCGAGCGGCTCTAGGCTTGCTCGCACGTCGTCAGACGTGAGGCGAGGAGGGGGTCGTGCCGATGGACGCGGTCGACCGGGAGATCATCGGGCACCTGATGCGCGACGGGCGAGCAACGTTCTCCGAGATCGGTGCCGGTGTCGGGCTGTCGGCTCCGGCGGTCAAGCGCCGGGTCGACCGGATGCGTGCGAGCGGCCAGATCACCGGCTTCACGACCCTCATCGACCCCGCGGCCCTCGGGTGGACGACCGAGGCGTACGTCGAGATCTACTACGACGGCAACGTGTCGGCCGGCGAGCTCAAACGCAGCCTCGAGCCGATCCCGCAGGTCGTCGGCGCGTGGACCGTCGCCGGCAACCCTGACGCGATCGTGCACGTGATGGCGACGAACATGGCCGAGATCGAGCAGGTCGTCGAGCGGATGCGCGAGCATGCCCGGGTCGAGCGCACGCGGAGCGCGATCGTGATGTCGCGCCTGTTCGAACGTCCGCGTTCACGCTGACCCGGGCACTGCCTGCCTTCCCGAGCGGCGTCAGACGTCCTTGGGCATCAGGAGCCAGGCGACGAGGTAGACGATGATCATCGAGCCGAGCCCGAGCACGGTCAAGACCACGAAGGCCAGCCGGACGACCGTCGGGTCGACGCCGAGGTAGCGCGCGATGCCGCCGCACACCCCCGCGATCCACTGGTCGCTGCTGGTGCGTACGAGCTTCTTGGAGCGGGTCATCGCTTGTCGTCTCCTTCGTCGGAGGGCCCGGTGAGGTCCTCGAGGGTGAGAGTGCGGGTGTCATTGGCGGGGCTTGCGTCGGTGGGGCTTGCGTCGTCAGGGGTGGCGTCGAGCGTGGTGTCGGCCGACGGAGAGACCGCCGTGCGCTGCTCGCGGTTGCGACGGCTCGTCTGGCGCGCCGCGATGAACGTCGCGACGAGCCCGGCCACGCCGAGCAGGACCAGCAGCAGCGGGCCGGCGATCGCGATCGAGACCAGGTCCCAGCCGGCGTACCACATCCCCCACACCGCACCGGCGACGGCGACGAACGTGAGGCTGACCAGGGTCAGCGCGTCGAGCGGATGGCGCTTCATGAGCGGATCACCTCCACCATCCCGATGCGGACGTCGATCTCGAGGTCCAGGTCGGGACGGTCCGTGTTGTCGTGCATGGTGAGCTGGGTGCTGAGGCCGCCCCGTTCGGCACCGAGCGCGGAGATTGCGCCGACACCGACGGAGGAGTCGATCCCGACGTCGAGAGTCGGGGGGACGTACACGCGGACGTTGCCCACGCCGACCTCGATCTCGATGTTCTTCCCGTCGAGCGCCGCCGGGTCTGTGACGCCGGTGAGGTCGACGATCACCTCGCCGAAGCCGATCCCGTACGCGTCCCGGACGGCGGCGGCACTCGTCGGTGTCGCTTCGATGCGGCCGGCGTCCCAGCGTGGCACGGCGACCGACACCGCGAGCACCGCCACGGTGGCGAGCGCAGGGAAGATCAGCGGCCGGGCGTTGCCGAGCACGGTGCCGACGAGCATGCCCGCCGCGAGCGTCGCCAGGGCGACGGCGACGTACACCGAGGTGTGCAGGTCCCCCTGCGTCGCGATGATGGTGACGCCGGTCGCGACGAGCGTCAGCGAGAGCGTGAGGATCGTCAGCAGCCCGCCGTCGTGGCGAGGGTTCGGGCGCTTCGGCGGCTTCGGTGCGGGAGGCGGCGGCCGGTGCGGTGGTGCGGGTGGCCGCGGGAGAGCGGGTGGCACCGGGGCGTACGAGCGGGCGGGCGCGCCGTGTGCGGCGGGCGCCTGCGGGTGTGGGGAAGCGGCTGCGTACGGCGGAGGTGCCTGCCCGTACGGAGGTGCTGCCCCGTACGGAGGTGCCTGCCCGTACGGAGATGCTGCCCCGTACGGAGGTGCTGCCCCGTACGGTGGCGCCGGCGGCTGCGGCCCAGGTCCGTACGGCGGGACGGGGGGCCGCGGCGCGCTGTGACGCCGGCTGCGCTCCTGGTACTCGCGGAACGCGACCCACGCGACGACCACCACCGCCGCGATCCAGATCGGGCCGAGCGGCCACCCCCATCCCCACGTCCACGTGAGGGCGACCAGCGCAGCCGCGCCGAGGCCGACCAACCGGATCTGCGGCTCGTTGTCTCCCAGACCCAGCCAGCGCTTCAGATAGCTCTCACCCGTCCGCTCGTCGGGCAGCAGGATCCACGCGGCACCGTAGGCGAGCAGACCGCCGAACCCGACGATCGTCAGCACAGCGAAGACGATGCGCGGGATGATCGGGTCGATGCCGAGGTAGCGCCCGATCCCCGCGCACACACCGGCGACGACCCGGCCGTCCTCGGTGCGGCGGATGTCGGTGAGTGCGCCGGAGCTCGGGGGGCGCGGGTCACCCGGCGGGGGTGTCTGGCCCCCGCTGTCGGCGGAGGCGCCTCCCGCGGCGGGAGCGCCGAGGGGTGGGGTCGTGTCGTCCATGTGTCCATCCTGCTGCGCGTCGTCCCTCCGCAGTATGGGTGAGACCCCTGATCCGTACCGGGCCGGCCGCCCGCCGGGCCAGGGTCCGGCAGGGGTCGATCCGGCTGGTCCGCAGCACCGCCAGCGTGTGACGATCGGTAGCGTGACGATGACTGCGACGCCGGTGCGCCGGCTCTACCGCTCCCCGAGCCCGCGCGTGCTCGGCGGGGTCGCGCAGGGACTCGCCGACCATCTCGGTGTCCCTGTGCTGTGGGTGCGCCTCGCGTTCGTCCTGACGACCCTCTTCCAGCTCGCCGGGGTCCTCGCGTACGCGGCGTTCTGGGTCTTCGTCCCGCTCGGCGGCGCTGAGGGCTCGCCCGGTCTCGCCAGCGCGACGCGGCGCGGGCTGCGCAGCGACGAGGAGGACGAGGCGCAGTCCAACCGCAGCACGCTGCAGACCGCCGCCCTCGTCGTGCTGGGCGTCGGGATGGTCTTCATCGTCGTCGGCAGCGATCGCGTGGGGAGCCTGCTCTTCCCCGCCGTCCTGGCGATCACCGGCTTCGCCCTGATCTGGCGCCAGGCCGACGACCGGTCGCTGCGCCGCTGGGTCCGGGAGACGTCGGGATGGCAGGCGGTCCTGAGGACCGCCGCGGGCACGCTGCTGGTCCTCATCGCGTACGGCGTCTTCGTCGCCCAGCTCGGGGGCGGGCTGGAGTCCGCGGCTCAGCTGCTGGGCGCGCTCGTGGTGGCTGTCGCGGGAGCGGGCCTGCTTCTCGGGCCGTGGATCGTCCGCCTCCTCGCGACGCTGGGAGAGGAGCGGCGTGAGCGGGTGCGGTCGCAGGAGCGTGCCGACGTCGCCGCTCACCTGCACGACTCGGTGCTCCAGACCCTCGCGCTGCTCCAGAAGAACGCGAACGACCCGGCACAGGTCGCGACGCTGGCCCGACGGCAGGAGCGCGAGCTGCGCGACTGGCTGTACGGGGAGCCTGCCGACGACGGCACGACGCTCCGCAAGGGTCTGGTGGCCGACGCGACCGAGATCGAGACGGCATACCGGATCCCGATCGAGGTGGTGGGCGTCGGCGATGCCGAGCCCGACCCCGACGTCGACGCGCTGCGTGCCGCCGCCCGCGAGGCGATGACCAACGCCGTCAAGCACTCGGGCGCGGACCGCATCGACGTCTACGTCGAGGTGAGCGGGACGGCGGCGGAGGTGTTTGTCCGTGACCGCGGCCACGGCTTTGACCCGGCCCAGGTGCCCGAGGACCGGCTGGGGATCCGTCGCTCGCTGGTCGCGAGGATGGAGCGGCACGGTGGGACCGCCGTCGTACGCTCAAGCCCGGGGGACGGCACTGAGGTGCGGCTGGCGCTGCCCCTCGTACGCGACCGGTCGCCGAACGGCGGACGTGACGGTGCGCCCGAGGGCGCGGACGGAGGAGCAGACACGTGAGCAGCACCCCGAGTCAGACCGGTGGTACGGGCGCGGCAGGCGGGCGTGACCTGACGGTCCTGCTCGTCGACGACCACGCGATGTTCAGGACCGGCGTGCGCGCCGAGCTCGGCAGCGCGGTGCGGATCGTCGCGGAGGCCGGTGACGTCGACGAGGCGATCGCCGCGGTCGAGACGTACCAGCCCGCGGTCGTGCTCCTCGACGTGCATCTTCCGGGCGGTGGAGGAGCGGAGGTCCTCCGACGCGTGGCGACGCGTCACCCGGAGACGAAGTTCCTCGCGCTGTCGGTCAGTGACGCTGCCGAGGACGTGATCGGCGTGATCCGGGCCGGTGCGCGCGGCTACGTCACCAAGAACATCACCGGTGACGAGCTGATCGACGCGATCCGGCGGGTCGCGGGCGGCGACGCGGTGTTCTCCCCACGGCTGGCCGGATTCGTGCTGGACGCGTTCGCCGGGACGATCGAGGTCGCGCAGGTCGACTCCGATCTTGACCGGCTCACCGACCGCGAGCGCGAGGTGATGCGTCTGATCGCGCGCGGCTACGCCTACAAGGAGGTCGCGAAGGAGCTGTTCATCTCGGTGAAGACCGTCGAGACCCACGTGTCGTCCGTGCTGCGCAAGCTCCAGCTGTCGAGCCGTCACGAGTTGACGCGATGGGCGAACGACCGTCGCCTGATCTGAGGGGTCTCGACAGGCTCGACCGGCGGCGGGGCGGCTCGACCGGCGGCGGGGCGGCTCGACCGGCGGCGGGGCGGCTCGACCGGCTCGCCGGTGTCGGTGGCGCGCGGTACGACTGGGGGATGAGCTGCACCTTCGTCCCGCCCTACCTGCTCGCCCACATCGCCGAGGCGACCGGCCGCGTCGACGTGTCCCGGTGCTGTGCGCAGACGCGTGCGCTCGACGCCGACCTTCGCGAGCGCCGCCGTACCGCGTCCGTGACCGACCTCGACGTGCCGGTCGACGCCGACGGCACCAAGACGATCTTCACCGCCGCGGGCACGACCCGGCTCCCGGGCGACAAAGCGCGCGGCGACGACGAGCCGCCGACCGGCGACCTCGCGGTCGACGAGGCGTACGACAACACCGGCGTCATCCACACGTTGTTCGCCACGCAGTTCGGGCGGGACGGCATCGACGGCGCCGGCAGTCCGGTCACGGTGACGGTCCACTACGGCCAGCGCTACGACAACGCCTTCTGGGACGGACAGCAGCTCGTCTTCGGCGACGGCGACGGCGAGGTGTTCGAGCGGTTCACCAAACCGCCCGACGTGCTCTTCCACGAGTTCGTCCACGGCGTCACGCAGTTCACCGCCGACCTCGTCTATGCCGACCAGTCGGGGGCGCTGAACGAGTCCATGTCCGACTGCTTCGCAGCGCTGGCCAAGCAGCAGGCGCTCGGGCAGAGCGCGGAGCAGGCCGACTGGCTGATCGGGGAGGGATTGTTCGTCGCGGGCATCGACGCCGTCGCGCTGCGATCGATGCGCGAGCCGGGGACGGCGTACGACGACCCGCTGCTCGGCAAGGACCCGCAGGTCGGGTCGATGCGGGACTACGTCGAGACCCAGGCTGACAACGGGGGAGTCCATATCAACTCGGGCATCCCCAACCGCGCGTTCGCGCTGGCGGCGCTCGCCCTCGGCGGCAACAGCTGGGAGGTGCCCGGACAGATCTGGTACGCGGCGCTGAGCGGCGGTTCGGTGGGTTCGCGGACCGGCTTTGCGGGGTTCGGGTCAGCCACGGTCGAGGCGGCCGAGCGGTTGTTCGGTGCGCGCGAGGCGCAGCTGGTCCGCGAGGCGTGGGCTGAGGTGGGGGTGGTGCCGGGCGTGGATGCCCCATCGCGGGAGCCGGCCGGGTTCCCGACGGGCACGGTGCGGGTCCAGCGGTCCGGTGGGTTCGCCGGCCTGGTGCGCGAGGGCGTCCTCGACCTCGACGACGGCGAGGTCGGGGCCGAGGTTGCCGCCCTGCTCGGCCGTACGGACCTCGCGTCTATCAGTGACGTGCGGGCCGATCCGGACCGGTTTATCTACACGTTCGCGTACGGCGACGAGGAGGTCACGGTGCCCGAGGTCGCCTTGACGCCCGAGCTGTCGCGGGTCGCCTCTCTCGTCCTCGGCGAGGGCTTGCCCTATACCCCCTAGGGGTATACCTTCGAGATCATGACCACTCACGACCACCACACGCACGAGACGGTGCCCGCCCACGACGGGCACGGCGGGCACGGGCACGCGCACGGCGGGCACGGTGACCACGTGGCCCAGTTCCGGCGGCTCTTCTGGATCATGCTGGGTCTCGCCGTCCCTGTGGTGCTCTGCTCGGCGATGTTCGCCGCGATCATCGGCTACGACCTCCCAGGCGCCAGCTGGGTCGAGTGGGTCTCGCCGGTGCTCGGCACCGTCATGTACGTGTGGGGCGGCAGGCCGTTCCTGACCGGCGCCGTCAGCGAGATCCGGTCGCGTCAGCCCGGGATGATGCTGCTCATCGGGCTCGCGATCACCGTCGCCTTCGTGTCGTCCTGGGGCGCGAGCCTCGGGCTCCTCCATCACGAGCTCGACTTCTGGTGGGAGCTCGCGCTGCTGATCGTGATCATGCTGCTCGGTCACTGGATCGAGATGCGGTCGCTGGCTCAGACCACCTCGGCGCTGGACTCGCTCGCGGCGCTGCTGCCCGACGAGGCGGAGCGGGTGGAGGGCGACGAGGTGGTGACGGTCGCGCCGTCCGCCCTGCAGGTCGGTGACCTCGTCGTCGTCCGCCCCGGCGCGAGCGTGCCGGCTGACGGGGTCGTGACGGAGGGGGCCGCCGACGTCGACGAGTCGATGGTGACGGGCGAGTCGCGTCCGGTGCGTCGTACGGTCGGAGACGGCGTCGTCGCCGGGACGGTCGCGACGGACTCGGGTCTTCGGGTCCGCGTGAGCGCGGTCGGCGACGACACCGCGCTGGCAGGCATCCAGCGGCTGGTCGCCGACGCGCAGAGCTCGTCGTCACGGGCCCAGCGGATCGCCGACACCGCCGCCGCGTGGCTGTTCTGGTTCGCGCTCGGCTCTGCGGCGATCACAGCGGTGGTGTGGTCGCTCATCGGGCAGCCCGACGAGGCCGTGATCCGCACCATCACGGTGCTCGTGATCGCGTGCCCCCACGCCCTCGGCCTCGCGATCCCGCTGGTCGTCTCGATCGCGACCGAGCGCGCCGCCCGCGGCGGGGTGCTCGTGAAGGACCGGCTGGCCCTGGAGAGCATGCGGACGGTCGACACCGTGCTGTTCGACAAGACCGGCACCCTGACCAAGGGGGAGCCTGCCGTCAGCGCCGTCGAGCCTGCGGCGGGGGAGGACGCTGATCGCGTGCTCGCGCTCGCGGCTGCGGCCGAGTCCGATAGCGAGCACCCGCTGGCCAAGGCGATCGTGGAGGCCGCACGGCAACGTGGGTTGACGGTGCCTGAGGCCTCGGGGTTCTCGTCGTCACCGGCGGTCGGCGTCTCGGCGACCGTCGACGGCCACCGCGTCCAGGTGGGCGGGCCGGCGCTCCTCGCGCAGGAGCACGCCAACGAGCTCCCGGTCGCCGACACGTGGCGTGCCGAGGGCGCGATCATCCTCCACGTGGTCGTCGACGGCCGGCCGGCAGGGGCGTTGTCGCTCGCCGACGAGGTGCGCCAGGAGTCGCGTGAGGCCGTCGACGCGCTCCACCGGCTCGGTGTGCAGGTCGTGATGATCACCGGTGACGCCGAAGCGGTCGCGCGCGCGGTCGGTGACGAGCTCGGCATCGACCGTGTCTTCGCCGGAGTGCGCCCGGAGGACAAGGCCGCGTCGGTCGCGTCGCTGCAGGACGAGGGTCGCAAGGTCGCGATGGTCGGCGACGGCGTCAACGATGCGCCGGCACTCGCGCAGGCCGACGTCGGCATCGCGATCGGTGCCGGCACGGACGTCGCGATCGCGTCGGCCGGGGTGATCCTGGCCAGCGACGACCCGCGTTCGGTGCTGTCGGTGCGCGAGCTGTCACGCGCCAGCTATCGCAAGATGAAGCAGAACCTCTGGTGGGCCGCGGGCTACAACCTGATCTCCGTCCCGCTCGCGGCGGGCGTGCTCGCGCCGGTCGGGTTCGTGCTCCCGATGTCGGTGGGAGCGATCCTCATGTCGGCGTCCACGGTCATCGTCGCGCTCAACGCTCAGACGCTGCGCCGGCTCGACCTCAGCCCGGAGGCCTCCGTACGCGCTGTCCGCTGACGAACGATGAGGGGTTCCGCCCAGCCAGTGGGCGGAACCCCTCCTCATCGGTCAAGCGATGCGGGCAGGAACCTCAGGCGTTCGCCATCGCCTCGCGGGCAGCCTTCTCGGCCTCACGCTTCTCGCGGCGAAGTGCCTTCGACTCCGGAGAGTTGCCGACCTTGTACGGGTCGGACGGCTTCTTGCCGAGCGCGGCCAGCTGGATCGCGACGCTGCCGATCTGCTTCGAGAGGCGGCCGGTGTTGTAGCGCAGCCCGTACTTCTCGACCAGACGGTGCACGTCCTTCGCGACCTCCGGGTAGCGGCGGGCCGGGATGTCGGGGAAGAGATGGTGCTCGATCTGGTACGACAGGTTGCCCGTCAGCACGTGGAAGACCGGGGTGCCGGTGATGTTGGCCGAGCCCAGGAGCTGGCGCAGGTACCACTGGCCGCGGGTCTCGTTGAGCGCGTCTTCCTCCCTGAAGGTCTCGACCTCCGCGGGGAAGTGGCCGCAGAAGATGATGATGAACGTCCAGATGTTGCGGATGATGTTGGCGACGACGTTGCCGCCCAGGACCGCGAGCGGCACCCACCACGAGGTGAACGGCACCAGCGCGACCGAGGCCAGCGGGAACGCGACGTAGTCCTTGACGACCTGGCGGCGGACCTTCTGCCAGGCGCGCTTCTTACGGGCCTTGAACTCGGACTTGCTCATGCGTCCGCCGAGGTACTCGTCCAGCTCGATGCCGTGGTACATCACACCCCACTCGAAGAAGAGCATCAGCATGGTCGCCAGCGGCAGGTTGAAGCGGTGGCTCGGGTACCACGGCTGCTCCTCGTCGATCCGGAACATGTTGTAGCCGATGTCCCGGTCCATGCCGTGGATGTTCGTGTACGTGTGGTGGATGTAGTTGTGGCCGTGCTTCCAGTCCTCAGCGGGCGCCACGTTGTCCCACTCATACTTCTTGCCGTCGACGACCGGATCGTTCATCCAGTCGTACTGGCCGTGCATCACGTTGTGCCCGATCTCCATGTTCTCGAGGATCTTGGAGATGCCGAGGCAGAGGATTCCGACGACGAACACCGGCGGGAAGAACGGCATGAAGATGCCGATCCGGCCGAGCACGTCGAAGATCCGCTGAGCCTTCATGACGCGCCGGATGTAGTTGGCGTCCTTCTGGCCGAGGTCGTCGAGGACCCGCTGGCGGACCGTATCGAGCTCCTGGCCGAACTCCTCGAGCTGCTCGTACGTCATGAGGTCGAGGCCGATCGTCGCGCGCGTGGTGGTGTCCTCGCCAACGAGCGGGACGGGCGCCTTGTTGTGGTTCGACGCGCTGAGCGGCTCGATCGGCGCGTGCTTCTTGCGGTAGTGGGACATGCTCTCCTCCGGTGATTGAGCTTGTTCGTCCTGAGCCTGTCGAAGGGTCGAAATCAGAGGGCGACGTTGACGTCGCCGACAGGGACTTGGACGCAGATCTTGATGGTCTCGTCGGTGCTGGCCGTGATCTCGCCGCTGATGACGTGGCGTACGGCGCCGTGGTTCTTCTTGAGGGCGCAGGTGTTGCAGACGCCCATGCGGCAGCCGTACGCGGGTTTCAGTCCCGCGGCTTCCGCCTGCTCGAGGATGGTCGTGCCGGAGTTGTCGGCGGCGATGCCGGAGTCCTCGAAGGTGAGGGTGCCGGTGGCGTCGGCGGCGGCGAGGTCGACGGTGGGGACCTTGAAGTACTCCATCCGCAGCTGGTCGGCGGCGTCCAGCTCGTCGTACGCGTCGCGAACCGTGGCGATGAGGCCGGCCGGGCCGCAGACGTACGACAGCGTGCTCGCGGCGTCGACGCCGAGGTGCTTGAGGTGCTCGACGGTGAAGCGGCCGGCGAGCTCGGCGCCCTCGACGGGCTCGCGGGTGTAGATGCGGACGACCGTCGCGAAGTCGAGCGAGGTGTCGAGCTCGTCGAGCTCGTCGGAGAACATCTCGTCGTCCCGGCTGCGGGCGTAGTGCAAGAACGTGACCCGGCCGCGATGGCCGGTGTCGCGCAGGGTGCGCAGCATCGACATCACCGGCGTGATGCCGCTGCCGCCGGACAGGAGCAGCAGGTCGTCGGGGACGCTGTCGGGGAGGACGAAGTCGCCGTCGGCCTGCGAGAGGTGGACGAGCGTGCGCGGGCAGAGCTCGTGGTGGAGGTACTGGGAGACGTAGCCGTCGGGGTGCGCCTTAACGGAGACGCTGAAGAGGCCGTCCTTGCGCTGTGTCGAGCTCGACACCGAGAACACCCGGACGCGGCGCTTGCCGTCGACCTCCACGCCGAACTCGACGTGCTGCCCGGGCTTGAAACCCCGCCACGTGCCATTGGGCCGCAGCACGACCGTGCTCGCGACACCGGTCTCGCGGATCACCTCGACGACGCGAGCGCGCACGTGGTGGACGGCCAGCATGGGGTGCACCTGGTCGAGGTAGTGGTCGACCGTGTGGGGGGAGGTGAAGGCGGCGACCGGTCGCGAGGCGAGTGCCTTGCGGACGATTCCCATGAACGCTCCGTACGGGTTGAGTGAACGTCTGTGCACCCACAACCTACGCAACCGTAGGTTGTGGGTGCAAGGCGGCACGACTGTGAGCCAGATCACTGTGCCCGTCAGGCTCGCCCCACCACCGGCGTCCTGTCGCACTACGCTGAACCGCATGGAGTCGCAGCCGTACGTCATCGTGCTCTTCGGGGCGACCGGGGACCTCGCACGCCGCAAGCTGCTCCCGGGGCTGCTCCACCTCTGGCAGGCTGGCCTGCTCCCGAACGCGCGGATCGTCGGCACCTCTCTCGACGAGATGGACCTCGACAAGTTCCGTACGCTCGCCCGTGACGCCGTCGATGAGTTCAGCAAGCCCTCGCCGACGGATGAGGCGTGGGCCGACTTCGCGGCCCTGCTGCGCTGGGCGCCCGGCGACGGTGGCGCGGACACGCTCGCGACGGTCGTCCACCGGGCGGAGGCCGAGGTCGGAGGGCAGCCGCAGCTCCTGCACTACCTGAGCGTGCCTCCCAAGGCGGCGCTGGCGGTCGTCCACGAGATCGACGAGGCGGGCCTGGCGGCACGCTCGCGGATCATCATGGAGAAGCCGTTCGGCACTGACCTGGCGTCGGCGCGTCGTCTCAACGCCGCCCTGCACGAGGTGTTCCGCGAGGACCAGATCTTCCGCATCGACCACTTCCTGGGCAAGGAAGCGGCGCAGAACATCCTCGCCTTCCGCTTCGCCAACGGACTCTTCGAGCCCATCTGGAACCGCAACCACATCGACCACGTCCAGATCGACGTGCCCGAGACCCTCGGCCTGGGCGGGCGCATCGGCTTCTACGAGCAGACGGGCGCCTACAAGGACATGGTCGTCACGCACCTCTTCCAGGTGCTGGGCTTCGTCGCGATGGAGCCGCCGACCGCGCTCGCCCCTTACGCGATCACGGAGGAGAAGAACAAAGTCTTCCGTTCGATGCTGCCGATCGAGCCCGCCGACGTCGTCCGCGGTCAGTACGCCGGTTACCGCGAGGAGCCCGACGTCTTCGACGACTCCGACACCGAGACGTTCATCGCGCTGCGCTGCTGGATCGACAACTGGCGGTGGGCCGGCGTGCCGTTCTACCTCCGTACGGGCAAGAAGCTCGCCGAGGGCGCGCGGATCATCTCGATCGCGTTCCGCGAGCCGCCGAAGAGCATGTTCCCCGAGGGGTCGGGCGTCGGCGCGCAGGGCCCGGACCACCTGACGTTCGACCTCGCTGATCGTGCCCGGCTGTCGCTGTCGTTCTACGGCAAGAAGCCCGGGCACGGGATGCGCATGGACAAGTACTCGATGCAGTTCTCGTTCCACGAGGATCCGGGCGCGGTGTCGGCGCTCGAGGCGTACGAGCGGCTGATCTACGACGCGATGCGCGGCGACCACACGCTGTTCACCACCGCCGACGGCATTGAGCGGCTGTGGGGCCTCTCGCAGCAGCTGCTCGACCACCCGCCGCCCGTACGGGTCTATCCGGCCGGGTCCTGGGGACCGAACGCGATCCACCAGCTGATCGCGCCGCACGCGTGGCGGTTGCCGTTCGAGCGGCCCTGGCGGGAGAAGAAGGTCTAACGGCGCCGGGTGCAGGATGGACCTCGTGCAGGTTCAGCTTCTCGGCCCGGTCACGGTCGTCCTCGACGGTGAGCGGGTCGATCTCGGGGGGCCGCGCAACCGCGCGCTCGTCGCCCGGCTCGCCCTCGCAGCGCCCCACCCGGTCGCGACGCAGGTCCTCGTCGACGACCTCTGGGGCGACACGCCTCCACGCCACGCGCACAACGCGCTGCAGTCCGTCGTCTCGCGCGCCCGGGCCCGGCTGCCGGAGGGCGCACTGGCCTCGAACGGGACGGGCTATCGCCTCGCCGTGGTCGCGGAGGACGTCGACGCCTACCGGTTCGATCGTCTCGCCCGTGCAGGGCGGGGGCGCGAGGCGCTGGCGGTGTGGACCGGGCGTGCGCTCGAAGGGCTCGAGGACGTGCCGTTCGCAGGCCCGGCGGCGGCCGCGCTCGAAGAGCGCAGGCTCGCCGTCCACGAGGAGAGTCTCGAGTCGGAGGTCACGAGCGGTCGGTACGACGCGGCGGGCGTCGTCGCCGAGCTGACGGCGCTCGTCGACGCCCACCCGTACCGGGAGCGGCTCTGGACGGCGCTCATGCGGGTGCTCGCCGCGACCGGCCGCACCGCCGACGCGCTCGCGGCGTACGAGCGGATGCGTACCGGTCTGGTCGACGACCTGGGGCTGGACCCGTCCCCTGCGGCACGGGAGCTCCATCGCGCCATGCTCGCCGGCGACGTCACCGGGCCTGCGCCGGCGGCGACCCGCGTACGGACGAACCTGCGGACCGCCTTGACCAGCTTCGTCGGACGTGACGCGGCTGTCGCCGAGCTCGCGCAGCTCGTTGCGTCGCACCGCCTCGTCACCCTCGTCGGGCCCGGGGGAGCCGGCAAGACCCGCCTCGCGGTCGAGACGGCGACAGGGATCGCCTCGGCCTACCCCGACGGCACCTGGATGGTCGAACTCGCCTCCGTGACCGATCCTGCCGACATCCTCGACGCCCTGGTCGGTGCGCTCGACCTCCGCGAGGTGGTCGTGCTCGACCGGCCGACCGAGCGGCGCGGTGACGACCGCACGCGTCTGGTCGAGGCGTTGGCGGGACGGCGCGTGGTGCTTGTCGCCGACAACTGCGAGCACCTCGTCGCGGACGTCGCTGTCATCGTGGAGGTCCTCCTCCAGGCGTTGCCGGAGCTGCGGGTGATCGCGACCAGCCGAGAGCCGCTCGACCTGCTGGGCGAGGTCGTGCTCCCGGTGGTCTCGCTCGACGTCCCCGGGGGCGAGTCCACTCCACGCGAGGCGCTGGAGCACAGCGCGGTCGACCTGTTCGTCCAGCGCGCGCAGGCGGCGTGCCCGGGGTTCGTGCTCGACGACGCGACGCTGCCGGCGGCGCTCGAGATCTGCCGACGCCTCGACGGGCAGCCGCTCGCGCTCGAGCTCGCTGCCGCCCGGCTGCGCAGCCTCACCGCGCCGCAGATCGCCGCAAGACTCGGCGACCGGTTCCGGCTGCTCACCGGCGGAAGCCGTACGGCACTGCCCCGGCACCGGACGTTGCGGGCGGTCGTCGAGTGGAGCTGGGACCTCCTCGACGAGGACGAGCGCAGGCTCGCCGAACGGCTTGCGGTCTTCCCTGCAGGCATCTCCGTCCCTGCCGCGGCCGCGATCGCCGGGACAGATGCGGCCAGCGCCCTCGACCTGCTCACGGCCCTCGCCGACAAGTCGCTCCTTACCCCCGTCGCGGACAACCTCGGCGAACCGCGGTTCCGGATGCTGGAGACGCTGCGGGAGTACGGCGCCGACCGCCTCGTGGAACGCGGCGTGGCCGACGGCGTCCGGCGTGACCACCTCGCGTACTTCCGCCGCCTCGCCCACGACCTGGAGCCGCAGCTGCGCCGGGCCGACCAGCTCGACGCGCTCGCGGTCCTCGACGACGAGCGCGGCAACCTCCTCACCGCGTTGGCGTACGCCGTCGACACCGGGGACGGCGAGTCTGCGGCCTGGCTCACGGCCGACCTCGCGTGGTACTTCTCGCTGCGCGGCCAGCACGACGAGATCGCCGAGCTCGCCGGTCGCGTGCTCGCGATGCACGGGACGTTGCCGGCCACGCCGGAGCTGGTGTGCGTGGCGATGCGTCTCGTCGCCGTGCTGGACGAGCCGGCGCCGACGAGCGACCGCGTCGCTCTGTCGGAGCGGATCGCTGAGCTGCGGCGCGACCCGGAGCTGGACCGCGAGTCGCCGACCATCACCCTCATCCTGCTCACGGACGATCTGTTCGCGCGGTTCGGGTCCGGTGCGGATGCGGGCAGGTGCGACGTGGGCGGCGTCGACCTGTCCGCAGGGCTCGAGCACCCGGACCCGTGGGTGCGCTCGGCCACGCGGTTTCTCAGGCTCGCCTGGCAGGACAATGCCGGCGCCGCCACCGCCGGTGACCACGACGACCTCGCCGACGCGCTCGACGGGTTCCGTGAGGTCGGCGACCGCTGGGGGCAGGCGATGGGGGAGTCCACCGTCGCTTCGGCGTACGAGCGTGCGGGACGCTTCGGCGACGCGCGAACTCACCTGCACGCGGCCGCCGCACTGATGAGTGCGCTCGGCGCGGACCGCGACGCGCTCCAGCTTCGGACGCGCCGAGCCGCCCTGTCGCTCATCCTCGCGCACGCGCCCGACGAGGTGGAAGCGCTCCGGCGCGAGCTGGAGGATGCCGCGCAGGAGGCGAGACGGGCGGGCTATCGCGACACCGAGCTGTACGCGCGCGTGGCTCAGGTGGAGCTCGAGCGCTGCGGCGGGGACCCTGAGACCGCGCGGCGCCTCGCGACCACGTTGGTCGCCCAGGTCGACGCCGTACCGTTCCAGGCCCCGCAGTTCCGCGCGATCGTCCTCAGCACCGCGGTGATCGCGGTCCTGCCGTACGACGAGGCTCTCTCACGCACGTGGCTCGGTCGCGCTGCCGCAGAAGCCCGGCGCTCGCACGACATGCCGATCGCTGCGATCGTGGCGACAGCGGCGGCGGTGCTCACCGCGCACGGCGGACGCCACGAGCTCGCCGCACGCCAGCTTGGTGCGGCGCGTCAGATCCGTGGCGCCGAGGACCTCGGCAACGTCACTGCGGCCAGGCTCGCCCCGGAGCTGATCGCCGCTCTCGGCCACGATCGTTACGAAGCGGCGTTCGCCGAGGGCGCCGCGCTCTCACGCGACGACGCCCTCGACCTCGCCCTGCCGGAGTGAGCCGAAGGACGCTCAGGCCTTGCGGCGGTAGGCCCGTACGGCCAACGGCGCGAACACGGCGGTGATCGCGACCGCCATCACGACCGTGATTGTGACGTCACCCGCCTCCGCGCCGCCGGTGAACAGACCTCGTACGGAGTCCGTCAGGTGGGTCACCGGGTTCAGGTCGACCCAGGCCTGGAGCCAGCTCGGCATCGTCTCGGGGTCGACGAACATGCTGGAGCCGAAGGTGAGCGGGAAGAGCACGAGGAACCCGATGCCCTGCACCGAGCCCGCCTCGCGCAGCACCATGCCGAGGAAGACCGCGATCCAGCACAGGGCCCAGGCGACGAGCAGCACGAGCGCGCAGCCGCCGAGGACGGACCATACGTTCGTGGTCGCCCGGTAGCCGATCGCGTACCCGAAGCCGAGGGTCACCGCGATCGACGTCGCGTACCGCACGCCCTCGGCCGCGACCGCGCCGACCAGCGGGGCGGCGCGGGGGATCGGCAGCGACCGGAAGCGGTCGAACACCCCCTCCTTGATGTCGGTGTTGAGGTTGACTCCGATCGAGACCGTGCTGAGGAGCACCGACTGCGCCATCAGGCCCGGCAGGACGAACTGGAGATAGTCCTGGGTCGACCCCGAGATCGCCCCTCCGAACAGGTAGACGAACACGACGATCATGAGGATCGGCTGGAACGTCACGTCGAAGAACTGCTCTGGCGTCCGGCGCATCTTCTTCAGCGCCCGCCCGGCCAGCGCTGCGCTGTGACGGACCAGCGGAAACGCCGCCGACTCCGTACGGGCAGGGACCGCGATGGGGGTGCTCATCGGACCAGCTCCTTGTCGTCAGAAGGGAGGACGGAGGTGTCGGGAGACGTGGACCTGCCGGTGAGGGCGAAGAAGACCTCGTCGAGGTCGGGGAGCGTGAGGGTGAGCTCGGTGACGGCGATGCCGCGCTCGTCGAGCGCGCGCACCACCGTGGTGAGCACGGCGTCGTCCTCCACCGGAACGCCGATCGTGCCGAGCTGCGGCTCGTCGACCGGGCGGTCGGCGACACGGTGCAGCAGGGCGGCCACCTCGGCGAGGCGGTCCGGGTCGGACGGGCGGACCTGGAGCGTCCGGCCGCCGACCAGCGCCTTGAGCTCGTGCGGCGTCCCCTCCGCTATCACGCGGCCGTGGTCGATGACGGAGATCCGGTCGGCGAGGGCGTCGGCCTCCTCGAGGTACTGGGTGGTCAGAAGGACCGTGGTTCCCGCCTCGGTGAGGCCTCGTACGACGTTCCACATGTCGTCGCGCTTGCTGGGGTCGAGGCCGGTCGTCGGTTCGTCGAGGAAGATCACCTGGGGCCTGCCGACAAGACTGGCCGCGAGATCGAGGCGGCGGCGCATGCCGCCCGAGTACGTCACGGCGCGGCGGTCGGCGGCGCCGGTGAGGCCGAACTGCTCGAGAAGCTCGGCGGCACGTCGTACGGCGCTGCGGCGGGGGAGATCGAGGAGACGCCCGACGAGCACGAGGTTCTCGCGGGCCGTCAAGGCCTGGTCCACCGAGGCGTACTGCCCGGTCAGACCGATCGCGCGGCGGACCTCGCCCGGCTGACGCGCCACGTCGTACCCGGCGACCGTCGCGTGCCCGCTGTCGGCGCGCAGCAGCGTCGCGAGGACGCGGACGGCCGTCGTCTTGCCGGCGCCGTTCGGTCCGAGTACGCCGAGAACGGTCCCCTCCGGGACAGTGAGGTCGACACCGTCAAGGGCCTGGGTGTCTCCGAAGCGCTTCGTGAGCCCTTCGGCATGGATGGCGTGATTCATGCCTCCACGGTGCGGGGAAGCGCTGTCAAGTCGCTGTCAGTCCGCGCACCACGTCGGGCGGCCCGGCGTGCGCCGATCAGGGCCAGCGGTCCTCGATCAGCCGGATCGCCTCGCTGCGGGCGAGGCCGAGGCGGCGCAGCTGAGCCACGTAGGCGTCGGCGGCCGTGCCCGCGGCCTCCGATGCGTCGGGGGTGAGCGTGCGGGACCGGATGAACGTCCCGCGGCGTCCGAGCGTCTCCACAACGCCCTCGGCCTCGAGCACGCGATATGCCTTTGCCACCGTGTTGACTGCCAGGCCGAGAGTGTCCGCGAGCGCGCGTACGGTCGGGATGCGGGCCCCAGGGCCCAGCGTGCCGTCGGCGGCCTGGGCCGCGACCTGTCGCCGGACCTGCTCGTACGGCGGTTCGGTGGCGTCGTGGTCGACCACGATCTGCATACGCGATGCAGGGTCGACGGTGGTACTCACGTCTGGCTCCCTCTGGGTGGCGAACTACCCGCACCCCCAGAATAGTTCGGACCTGGTCTCCACAGGTGATGAACGGCCTCCGCCGATGTCCGAGGGCACCCGTAGGCTGGGACCCGATGAGCCTCTCGTTCCCCGTGCCCCCCGACCGGATGCCGTCCGAGCGACGCTCTGGCGACCTCCGTACGTCCCATGCCTTCTCCGACACCGGAGGAGGCGGCGGTCACGACCGCCCGAGCGACGAGGAGATCGAGGCGCGCCGCCAGGCTGACGCCGATCGCCTGCTGGCCGGGCTCAACGAGCCCCAGCGCGCGGCGGTGACCCATACCGGTGGGCCCCTGCTGGTCGTCGCCGGCGCAGGCTCGGGCAAGACCCGCGTGCTCACCCGCCGTATCGCGTGGATGATCTCCCAGCACCGCGTGCATCCCGGCTCGATCCTCGCGATCACCTTCACCAACAAGGCCGCAGCCGAGATGCGCAAGCGCGTCGAGGAGTACGTCGGCGGGCGCTCGAGGCTGATGTGGGTGAGCACGTTCCACTCCGCATGCGTGCGGATCCTCCGCAAGGAGGCCCAGCGCCTCGGCTACACGTCGACCTTCACGATCTACGACGCCGCCGACTCAAAGCGGCTGATGACGCAGGTGTGCCGAGACCTCGAGCTCGACCCCAAGCGCTTCCCGCCGCGTGGCGTCCTCAACTGGGTCTCGAACTTCAAGAACGAGCTCGTCGACCACGAGCAGGCCGCCTCCAAGGCGCACAACGACACCGAACGGGCGTATGCGCGGGCCTACACGGCCTACCAGGAGCGACTGCGGGCCTCCAACGCGATGGACTTCGACGACCTGATCATGACGACGGTCCACCTGTTCCAGGCGTTCCCCGACGTCGCCGACGTCTATCGGCGCCGGTTCCGGCACGTGCTGGTCGACGAGTACCAGGACACCAACCACGCCCAGTACGTCCTGATTCGCGAGCTGTGCACCGAGCCTGATACCGATCTTCTCGTCGTCGGTGACTCCGACCAGTCGATCTATGCGTTCCGCGGGGCCAACATCCGCAACATCCTCGAGTTCGAGGCCGACTTCCCGACGGCGACGACGATCCTGCTCGAGCAGAACTACCGCTCGACCCAGTCGATCCTCGACGCGGCCAACTCCGTCATCGCGCGCAACGAAGGCCGCAAGAAGAAGAATCTCTGGTCAGCCCAGGGCAAGGGCGAGCTGATCGTCGGCTACGTCGCGGACGACGAGCACGCCGAGGCGCAGTTCGTCGCCGACGAGGTCGACCGCCTGACCGACGAGGGTCTCGCGAAGCCCGGCGAGGTCGCCGTGTTCTACCGGACCAACGCGCAGTCGCGTGTGTTCGAGGAGGTGTTCATCCGCGTCGGCATGCCCTACCGCGTCGTCGGGGGCGTGCGCTTCTACGAGCGCAAGGAGGTCAAGGACGCGATCGCCTACCTGAGGGCCCTCGTCAACCCGGCTGATGCCGTGTCGCTGCGCCGCATCCTCAACACTCCCAAGCGTGGCATCGGCGAGCGGGCCGAGGCCGTCGTCGGTGCGTATGCCGATCGTCTGCGGATCACCTTCTGGGAGGCGTTGCAGCGGGCCGAGGAGGCGCCCGGCATCGCGACCCGCTCGTTGAAGCAGATCAACGCCTTCGTCGAGACCATGAAGGGGCTGCAGGAGCTGGCGGCCTCGGGCGAACCCGTCGACGCCGTGCTCGAGGCGACGCTCGCACGGTCGGGCTACCTCGACGAGCTCGAGAACAGCACCGATCCGCAGGACGAGGCCCGCGTCGAGAACCTCTCTGAGCTCGTGGCCGTCGCGCGCGAGTTCGTCTCGGACGCGGCCACGCTGGCCGACGCGCCGATCGAGACCGAGGACGAGCCCCTCGACGACGAGGTGCTCGCCCCGGGATCGGTGGCGGCCTTCCTCGAGCGCGTAGCGCTGGTCGCGGACGCCGACTCGATCCCCGACTCGGGCGAGGGCATGGTCACGCTCATGACCCTGCACTCGGCCAAGGGCCTGGAGTTCCCCGTCGTCTTCCTCACCGGTCTCGAGGAGTCCGTCTTCCCGCACATGCGATCGATGGGCGACCCCAAGGAGATGGAGGAGGAGCGCCGGATCGCGTACGTCGGTCTCACCCGCGCCGAGGAGCGCCTCTACGTGACACGCGCCCTCGTACGCTCCGCGTGGGGCGCCCCGTCCCACAACCCACCGTCGCGGTTCCTCGACGAGATTCCTGCCGAGCTCGTCGACTGGAAGCGCACCGAGTCCGACACGACGACCTGGTCGGGTGGCTACCTGCCTCGCCGGACCACGACGCCGATCCGCGCCGCCAGCGCTGCTCGGGCGAGCAAGGAGAAGCGTGACGTCCCGAGCCTGGCGCCCGGCGACCGTGTCTCGCACGACGCCTTCGGTCTGGGCACGGTGGTCGCGCTCGAGGGGGCCGGCGACCGCGCGGTGGCCTCGGTCGACTTCGGGTCGGAGGGCGTGAAGCGCCTGCTGCTGCGCTACGCGCCGGTCGAAAAGATCTAACCTTCCCGGGTCACTTTCTGGCGCCCCCGGGTCGCTGTCGGGCGCTGCCGGGTCGGTGTCTGGCGCCAGACGGCTCGCCGCACCCGCAGAGAGTGACCCGGCACCCGCAGGGAGTGACCCGGCACCCGCAGGGAGTGACCCGGCACCCGCAGGGAGTGACCCGGCACCCGCAGGGAGTGACCCGGCACCCGCAGGGAGTGACCCGGCACCCGCAGGGAGTGACCCGGCACCCGCAGGGAGTGACCCGGCACCCGCAGGGAGTGACCCGGGGTCAGGGGTTGACGTTGTGCGCGCGGAGCGAGGCCAGCGGGTCGATGGGCGATCCGCCGGCCGGGCGCACCTCGAGGTGGAGGTGGGGGCCCGTCGTGTTGCCGGTGGAGCCGACGTAGCCGATCACGGTGCCCGGATCGACCTTGGTGCCGGAGCTGACCTTGACCGACGACTGGTGGCAGTACCAGATCTCCGTACCGTCCTCGAGCGTCAGCACGGTCTTGTTGCCGTACGCGCCGTCGTACCCGGTGCTCGTGATCGTGCCGCGTGCCACCGCGACGAGCGGTGTGCCGGACGGCGCGGCGAAGTCGAGCCCGGTGTGGACGGTGGACCACAGCGAGCTGGACTGGCCGAAGCGTGCTGTCAGGCGGTAGCCGGTGAGCGGGAGAACCCACTGGTTCTTCTTGATCTGCTGCGAGCGTGCCTCGGTCCGGTCGGCGAGCGCCGCAAGCGAGGCGGAGAGCTGAGCGGCCTGCTGCTCGGCCTGCTTGTCGAGGAGTGCGCGGTCGAAGTCGCGGGTGACGTCGACGTTGTTGGGGTCGTACCTCTTGGCGGACGAGCCGCTCACGTCGGCGGAGAGCGCCTGGAAGTCGGCGGTCTCCATCACAGGCGGCTTGGCCGACGAGACCGCGACCGCGCCGATGCCGGCGATGACGAGCGCTGCGGCGCCGATGAGGGCAGGAGTCGGGAGGCGACGGGACTTGCCGGTGCGGGCCCGCGACGAACGAGACCCGGGAGGGGTCGCGCGACGGGCGCTGCGCATCTCACCGGAGCGACGCTCAGTGACGGTCGTGTGGTCGCTGACCGCGTCGATCTGCGCGGTGGCGTCGCCCGGGATCGGGGGGAGCTCGGCCACGCGCTTGCCGCGGGTCGGCGGAGGCGGGCCGGCAGGGGACGAGCTGGGGGACGCGGTACGAGGGGCGCTCTCACGTGGGGCGCTCGCCATCGTCTTGGCGGCGGGCCGGGCGGCGCGGCGGCCACCGGCGGATCGCGACGGTGTCGCGGACGAAGCAGGGGGGTGGGGCGTGGACTGCTGGGCGGAGGACGGGGCCGGAGCCGGGGCTGCTTCCGCCGGGGGAAGGGCGGTCAGCGGTCGGCTGACCTCGGTATGCGCGGCGACCTCGGTGTGGACCGCGGTGATCTCGGTCCGGATCAGCGTCGTCTCGGCCGGTGAGGGCGGGAGGGGCGTCGGAGTGATCTGAGGTGACCGCGTCGCTTCACCTGTCGGTGGGGCGGTCTTGCCGGCGACCCTGCGGCCGGGCGAGCTCGATGCCGTGCCAGCGCTGGAGTCTGACGATCGCGAGCCGCCCTTCTTGGGCTTCTCGGCGCGGCGCTTGGGGGCGGGGCGCGACGTCACGAAACGGAACCTCCAGTAGTGGACTGACGGCTGTCGACACTAGCGGAAGCGCCCCCGTTACCGAAGAGTGACAACCCGACCACTGTCCAGCATCTTGGACAGTTGGTCAAGGTTGTCCTCTCGATCGCTGTCATGGCGGGCCGAGCGCCGTAAACGTGTGAACCCGGCCTCACTGGGCTGTCCGCGCAGCATCAGGGGAGGAAATGCGTTCTCGTACGACCTCCGCGACCAGTGCGGGCTCCGTCCACGGCATCCAGTGGCCTGCGTCGACCTCGCGGCGCTGGAGGTAGTCGACGGCGCGGGGGAGGTCTTCGTACAGGGCGGGGGAGAGAAAGGCGTCGCGCAGCGGGACGACGAGCGTGACCGGAACCGTCGTCGACGCCGGCGCCGGGGTCCGCAGCGCGCGGAAGGCGTTCGCGCGGTAGAGGTTGACGCCGTTCGCGCCATCACGCGCCAGCGAGCCTGACCAGTGCGCGTCGTCGAGGCCCTGCGACCGTACGAGCACCCGGCGGACCGACCGCGTCGCGCGGCGCATGACGAGCTCGGGGACGAGCGGGACCTGGAAGGCCGCGATGTACCAGGACTTCGCGAGCTGCTCGGCCAGCACCCCGAAGCGCCTCCGGGAGAACGCGTCGCGCAGGAACGCCCCGTACAGGCGCAGATCGGGGCCGCTGATCGACACGTACGAGGCGATGCGACCTCGCAGCCGCTCGTCGGAGCCGGAGGCGAACACAGCCGCCCACAGCTGCACCGAGCCCCAGTCGTGCCCGACGAGGTGGACGGGGCCGCCGTCCGGCCGTACGGCGTCGAGGACGGCGACCAGGTCGTCGATCAGCCGCTCGACCCGGTAGCCGTCGCGGTCGGCCGGCGCCGTCGACGCGCCCGCGCCGCGGACGTCGTACGTGACGACGTCGAGGTCGTCGAGCAGGGGCACGACCTTGTCCCACACGTGGTGGTTGTCGGGGTAGCCGTGGACGAGCACGACGGTGGGCCCCGTACGGGTGCCCGTCCGCCTCACCGCGAGGGTCACCCCTGCGGAAGGCACACTGAGGGGAGCGCTGTCACCGGCCATGCTCGGATCCTAGTCCGCGCACCCCGTCCGGCTGTGACGAGGCTCACGGGACTAAAGTCGCGAAGGTTGTACGGCAGCGTACCTGTACCAAAGGACGGCATCACCGTGGATCTGATGGAGTACCAAGCGAAGGAGCTCTTCGCCAAGCACGGGGTTCCCGTGACGCTCGGCGTCGTGGCGAACACCCCCGAAGAGGCGCGCAAGGGCGCCGAAGATCTGGGTGGCGCAGTCGTCGTCAAGGCCCAGGTCAAGGCCGGCGGCCGTGGCAAGGCGGGTGGCGTCAAGTTCGCGCCCACGCCCCAGGACGCCTTCGACCGCGCGAGCGACATCCTCGGCATGGAGATCAAGGGCCTCACGGTCAACCGTGTCCTGATCGCGCCCGCTGCCAGCATCGAGGACGAGTACTACTTCTCCTTCCTGCTCGACCGTGCGAACCGGCAGTACCTCTGCATCGCGTCGGTCGAGGGTGGTGTCGAGATCGAGGAGGTCGCCAAGACCAACCCCGATGCCGTCAAGCAGATCCCGATCGACCCGGGCACCGGCGTCGACGCTGAGAAGGCACGCGCGATCGCGACCGAGGCCGGGTTCCCGGAGCCGGTCTTCGAGCAGGCCGTCACCATGATCGAGGCCCTCTGGAAGGTCTTCGTCGAGGAGGACGCCACGCTCGTCGAGGTCAACCCACTGGCGAAGCTCGCGGGCGACACGCTCGAGGCACTCGACGGCAAGGTCTCGCTCGACGAGAACGCCGAGTTCCGTCACCCCGAGCACGAGGCGTTCGTCGACAAGAGCGCGGAGAACCCGCTCGAGGCGAAGGCCAACGAGCTCAACCTCAACTACGTCAAGCTCGAGGGCCAGGTCGGCATCATCGGCAACGGCGCGGGTCTGGTCATGTCGACGCTCGACGTCGTCGCGTACGCCGGTGAGGCGCACGGCGGCGTGAAGCCGGCCAACTTCCTCGACATCGGTGGCGGCGCGAACGCCCAGGTGATGGCGAACGGACTCGACGTGATCCTCGGCGATCCCGATGTGAAGTCCGTCTTCGTCAACGTCTTCGGCGGCATCACCGCCTGTGACGAGGTGGCCAACGGCATCGTGGGCGCGCTGGACCTGCTCGGCGACGCGGCTACCAAGCCGCTCGTCGTCCGCCTCGACGGCAACAACGTCGAGCTCGGCCGGCAGATCCTCAACGAGCGCAACCACCCGCTGGTCACCCTCGTCGACACCATGGACGGCGCGGCCGACAAGGCCGCCGAGCTGGCGAACGCCTGAGAGGGGACGAGGACATGTCCATCTACCTGAACAAGGACTCGAAGATCATCGTCCAGGGCATCACGGGCGGCATGGGTGCCAAGCACACCGCTCTGATGATCGACGCGGGTTCGCAGATCGTCGGCGGTGTCAACGCGCGCAAGGCCGGCACCACCGTGACGCACAAGAAGGACGGCGCTGAGGTCGAGCTTCCCGTCTTCGGCACCGTCAAGGAGGCGATGGCCGAGACCGGCGCCGACGTGTCGGTCGTGTTCGTGCCGCCGGCCTTCACCAAGGACGCCTGCATCGAGGCGATCGACGCCGGCATCGGCCTGCTCGTCGTCATCACCGAGGGCGTCCCGGTCCAGGACACGGCCGAGGTCTGGTCGTACCTGCAGGGCAAGCAGACCCGCATGATCGGCCCGAACTGCCCCGGCATCATCACGCCGGAGGAGTCGCTGGCCGGCATCACGCCGCACACCATCGCGGGCAAGGGCCCGATCGGCCTCGTGTCGAAGTCGGGCACGCTGACCTACCAGATGATGTACGAGCTGTCGGACCACGGCTTCTCGACCGCCATCGGCATCGGCGGCGACCCGATCGTCGGGACGACGCACATCGATGCGCTCGAGGCGTTCGAGAACGACCCCGAGACCAAGGCGATCGTCATGATCGGCGAGATCGGTGGCGACGCCGAGGAGCGGGCCGCGGCCTACATCAAGGAGCACGTAACGAAGCCGGTCGTCGGCTACGTGGCGGGCTTCACGGCACCCGAGGGCAAGACCATGGGCCACGCCGGCGCCATCGTCTCCGGCTCCTCCGGCACGGCCGAGGCTAAGAAGGAGGCCCTCGAGGCCGCCGGTGTCAAGGTCGGCAAGACGCCGTCCGAGACCGCCGAGCTCATGCGCGAGATCCTCAAGTCGCTCTGACCTGAGGCGCGCCAGCGCAGCGTACGAGGCGCCCCGACCCAGCAGGGTCGGGGCGCCTTCGCGTGTGCCGGGTGGTGCGAGCCGCCCTTAGCGCTGGTCAGCGCCAGTAGGCGAGGCGCTGGGCGGCGCGGTCGGCGACGAGGTTGAACTGGCCCGCGCTCAGGTCGGCGCGCTTGGTGCCGGACTGGGCGACCTCGGTCACCGTGGCTCCGCGACGGACGAGTGCGAGGCGGTAGCTGATCGTCGACTTGCGACCGGTCTCGAAGGTCATCCGCCACGTCTTGCCGCTGTAGCCGGAGCCCTTGACGGCGTTGCCCGTGACGACCGTGGCCGCCTTGTTGCGGTCCTCGCACTTGGCGATGCGCTGCTCGAGCCGCTTGACGAACGTGGCCGCCTGACGCGGTGAACGGAACGTCGCGATCGCCTGGCCGATGCCGAACTGCTTCGGGACAGCCTTGTCGTTGGGGACGACGTAGACGCGCGCACGGGACTTCGCGACGGCGGGGCCCATGAAGCTGGCCCGGTCGCACATCGTGGCCGCAGGGTTGGGGCTCGGGGGCTCGGGCTCCGTCCCGCCCCACGGCTTGGTCTGGCGACCGACCGGCGGCAGGTCGACCGCGGCCAGGAAGCCAGGGTTGGAGGACGTACGGGGGAGCGGGGCGCCCGCGACCTTCGTCGACGTCGTGCACGGCCCGCCGGAGGCGGCGCAGGACAGCCGCATGCTCTCGACGAGCGCCGAGCCGAACGCGGCGACCGAGGGCGCCGCGCCGTCCGTACGGTGCACCAGCACCGAGTTGACGACGCCGGCCTGGATGAAGCCGACGGTGAGCGTACGGGAAGGCGAGCCGAACTCGCGCAGACGCAGGATCGTGACCGGTGAGGAAGCACCGGCGATCGTCGCCGCGCTCGCCATCTGAACCCGGGGGACGGAGCAGTCGGCGTACCACTGGAGGCGTCGCTTGAACGCCGCCTGCGCCGACTCGGTGCTGCGGGCGATCTCGAGCGCCTGGATGGCGAGCTCGGGCTCTCCGTACGCCTCGAACTCACGGACGAAGGTCTTGCGCGGGTCGTCCGTCGCAAACCGGCGTGGCGTGCACGCCGTCAGCGGATCGCCTGCGTCCGAGGCGCGATCGGCGGTGTCGGCGGTGAGCTCGTCGTCCGTCGCCTCGTCGGAGGTCGTGGACACGGTGGTCCAGTCGTGGGACGGGTCGATCCGGCTGGCCTCGGTCGCGTTCATCAGGGATTTGGCGGTCACGGCGTCGCCGGGGCGGGCGCTGCTCACCGGGCGTTCGCCCACCCGGTTGCGCTCCTGTGCCTCGGCCTGGCTGAGCGGTGCAGTCGGCGTGACGATCAGACCCGAGGCGATGACGCCGACGCACGCGGCGGCGACGGCGACGAGCGTGTGGCGACGGCTGCGGCCGCGTGCCTTGTAACGCACCCGGGACGGACTGGGGAGCATGATCTGCTCGGAGACCTCTGACAGGCCCAGCAGGCGACTCTCGACCTGGCCGATGCTCTGGCTCAGCGCCTGCTCGAGCTCGGTCACCGCGTGCTGGGTCTCTGCGACAGCCTCGCTGTCACTGATGCCGACGTCACGGGCGGCGGCCGACAGGTCGAGCTCACCGAGCGTCTGCAGGATGATCAGGCGCCGCGGACGGCTGCCGAGCTCCTGCAGGGCCTCGATCAGCGCGAGGTCGCTGTCGTCCTCGTGGCGCCGCCGCCACGGGCGCGTTCCCCGCGCGAGGCGGGCCTGGCGGAAGGCCTCGCCGCGCACGTATGACAGCGGGTCACGGGCGCGCTGCTTCGCCCAGCCCCGCCAGGCCTTCTCGTACGCCTCCGCGACAGCTTCGGCCGTGACGGAACGGTCACCACACTCGGCGTACGTGAGGTGCGTCACGTACCGGCTGGTGGAGTCGTAGAAGGTGTCGAACTCATCCACCTTCGGCATGACTCGGGTCTCCCTACGGTTGCGGGTCGGGGCGGTGCAGCTGGACGGCCCCCCGGGCGGTGCGCAACGGCGTGCCTCCGTCCCGGCGACCCAGGCTACAGGGACGATGGTCACGATGATCGAGACCTCGGACACCTCAATGCGCCCGCTCCGCACCCGGCCTGGGCAGGACAGCCGACCCGGCTGGGCTGCCGGGGTGATCGCGGCCGTCGTCGCCGCCCTCCTGGGCCTGCTCGTGTGCGGTGGCCTGACCGTCGTCGTCTGGCTCGCGGGGGAGTCCGGGACGGCCGGAGGGGCCCTGCGCGGCGGCGCGATCGCCTGGCTGGCGGCCCACGGGAGCGGCGTGACAGTGGGTCACACCGTGATCAACGCGATCCCTCTGGGGCTGTTCGCGCTGGTGGTGCTGACCCTCCATGCGACCGTCGCTCGCGTCGCCGCAGGCTGGGGCGTCTCCAGCCGCATCCGTGAGGTCGGCGTGGTCGCCGCGACCTGCGCTGCCTCGTACGCGGCCGTGCTCGCCGTGGTGGCGTGGTGGTCGCAGCTCGAGGTGGCCGCTGTCCACCCGGGGCGGGCGGCGATCGCCGGCCTCGTCGTCGGCGGGGTCTGCGGGGCGACCGGAGCCGCGCACGGCACGGGTTGGCTGCGCCGCCATCACCGCGCCTTGCCGCCGACGGCACGGTCGGCGCTGCGCGGGGGGATCGTCGGGGCGATCACCCTCGTCTCGACGGCCGGCCTCCTCGTCGTCGGTGACCTCGTCGTCCGGGCGGACGCGGCAGGCGCGCTGTGGGACGGACTGCGGCCTGGCCTGCTCGGCGGGATCGGCCTGTTGCTCGTGTGCGTCCTCGTCCTGCCCAACCTCGTGCTGTGGACGGTGGCGGCGATGCTCGGGCCCGGGTACGCCCTGGGCGCCGGCACCTCGGTCACGCTGACCTCCAGCACGCTCGGGCTCGTCCCGGCGCTGCCCGTCCTCGCGGCCGTGCCGCCGGCGGGCCCGCGGCCCGGCTGGCTGATCGCGTTCGCCGCGGTGCCGCTGCTGGCGGGCGCCCTCGCGGGCTACGTGACCGTCACGCGGGCCGAGCGGCGCGCGCTCGGTGCCTTCCGTACCGATGTGGTGGCCGGGGCGGCCGCCGGGGCGTTCGCCGGCGCCGTGGTGGGAGTCGGCCTCCTCCTGTCCGGTGGGGCGGTCGGACCAGGCCGGCTGGGCCACAGCGGACCCGATCTGCCGCTCTCCGTGCTGCTCTCGATCGGCGTCCTCGCCGTGGGTGGCGCGGTCGGCGCGGCCGCGGCGCACTATCGTAGTCGCCGTGGAGCAGACGACGACGCCCTTTTTGACCCGTCCACGGCGGACTCCACCCCCCACGGCTGAACGGCCGGCACGGCTGGTCGTCCTCGTCTCCGGGTCCGGGAGCAACCTCCAAGCGTTGATCGACGCCTGCGCCGATCCCGCGTACGGGGCCGAGGTCGTGGCCGTCGGTGCGGACCGTGACGGCATCGAGGGGCTCTCCCGCGCGCAGCGGGCTGGAGCGGACATCTTCGTCCACCGCGTCCGCGACTACGACGAGCGTGCCGACTGGGATGCTGCGCTCACCGCCAGCGTCGCCTCGTACGAGCCCGATCTGGTCGTCTCGGCGGGGTTCCTGAAGCTGGTCGGGGCGTCGTTCCTGACGGCGTTCGCGGACCGCTACGTCAACACGCACAACTCGCTGCTCCCGAGCTTCGTGGGGATCCACGGTCCGCGCGACGCGCTGGCGTACGGCGTGAAGCTCGCGGGAGCGACTTTGTTCTTCGTCGACGACGGGGTCGACACCGGGCCGATCATCGCCCAGGTGGCCGTCCCCGTCCTCGACGACGACGACGAGGACACGCTCATGGAGCGCATCAAGCAAGCGGAGCGTCGACAGCTGGTCGACGCCGTCGGAGCGATGGTCCGCGAGGGCTGGTCCATCGCCGGAAGAAAGGTCACGATCGGATGAGCGACGACGAGGCTCTGCACGACGAAGGACGGCGCCCGATCAAGCGGGCCCTGGTCTCGGTGTACGACAAGACCGGGCTCGAGGGGCTGGCAGTCGGTCTGCAGGCCGCTGGCGTCGAGATCGTGTCGACGGGATCGACCGCGGCGAAGATCGCCGAGGCAGGCGTCCCGGTGACCAGGGTCGAGGAGCTGACCGGGTTCCCCGAGACTCTGGACGGCCGCGTCAAGACGCTGCACCCGAAGGTCCACGCCGGCATCCTCGCCGACCTGCGTCTCGACGCGCACGTCGAGCAGCTGACCGAGCTCGAGATCGAGCCGTTCGACCTCGTGGTCGTCAACCTCTATCCGTTCAGGCAGACGGTGGCCTCGGGCGCATCACCGGACGAGGTCGTCGAGCAGATCGACATCGGCGGACCTTCGATGGTGCGCGCCGCCGCCAAGAACCACCCGTCAGTGGCCGTCGTGGTGGACCCGCGGCGCTACGAGGGTCTGCTCGAGGCGGTGCGGGGTGGCGGCTTCACCCTCGACCAGCGCAAGCGGCTCGCGGCCGAGGCGTTCACGCACACCGCTTCGTACGACATCGCGGTCGCGTCGTGGTTCGAGAGCCTGTACGCGCCGCAGCCGGCGCAGCAGTTCCCGGCGTGGGTCGGCGGCGACTGGGCGCTGTCGACGACGCTGCGGTACGGCGAGAACCCGCACCAGCCGGCCGCGCTCTATCACGGCGACCGGCCCGGCATCGCCAACGCGACGCAGCTGCACGGCAAGGAGATGTCGTACAACAACTACGTCGACGCCGATGCCGCCCGCCGTGCGGCGAACGACTTCGAGGCGCCGGCCGTCGCGATCATCAAGCACGCCAACCCGTGCGGGATCGCGATCGGTGAGGACATCGTCGAGGCGTACGAGAAGGCGCACGCGACCGACCCGGTGTCGGCGTACGGGGGCGTGATCGCGTCGAACCGTCCGGTGACGGTGGAGATGGCGGAGAAGGTCACCCGGGTGTTCACCGAGGTGATCGTCGCGCCGGACTTCGAGCCGCGGGCCGTCGAGGTGCTGACGCGCAAGAAGAACATCCGCATCCTGGTCGCGCCGCTCGACGAGCACCCGCAGCGGATCGAGATGCGGCCGATCTCCGGCGGGCTTCTGCTGCAGTCGCGCGACCACGTCGACGCGCCGGGCGACGACCCGGCGACGTGGACGCTGGCAGCGGGTGAGGCGGCTGACGACGCGACGCTGGCCGAGCTCGCGTTCGCGTGGACGGCGTGCCGCTCGGTGAAGTCGAACGCGATCCTGCTGGCTAAGGGTGGCGGCGCCGTGGGCGTCGGCATGGGCCAGGTCAACCGGGTCGACTCGTGCCGTCTCGCGGTCGATCGTGCGGGCACGGACCGTGCGCGTGGCTCGGTCGGGGCGTCGGACGCGTTCTTCCCGTTCGCCGACGGGCTGCAGGTGCTGATCGACGCCGGCGTGCGGGCCGTGGTCCAGCCCGGCGGTTCGGTGCGCGACGAGGAGGTCGTTGCGGCGGCGAACGCAGCGGGGATCACGATGTACTTCACGGGATCGCGCCACTTCTTCCACTGACGTACGACCCGACATCACGACCCGACGTTGCACCCCCGAATCCGGGGTGCAACGTCGGGTCCTTTCGTCGGGTCTTCCGTCATCCACAGGGTACGAGCGGGCGGAGCCGAATCCGGGCCAGGATCGTGCGCATGTCGGACGAGCTCGAGACGCAGTGTGGCGTGCTGACCACCGCCCAGGCGCTGCAGCACGTCGGTGAGAAGCGGCTCCGTGCCAAGGTACGGAACCGGCTGTGGCAGCAGCCTTATCGCGGAGTCGTCGTCACGCACAACGGGCCACTGACCCCCGAGCAGGCAACCTGGGCGCACCTGCTGGCCTGCCCGCCCGGCTCTGTGCTCGGCGGCCTCTCGGCCCTCGAGCAGGACGGCCTGACCGGATTCCCGCCGGACGCGACGTACGCCGTCATCCCGGACCACGCGCGCCGCCCCGAGCGAGACGGGCTGGTGGTGCACTCGAGCGTCTACCTCGACGAACGCGACGTGCATCCCCTCCGTACGCCGCCGCGGACGCGCACCCCACGCAGCATCGTCGACGCGGCGAGCTGGTCCGAGGCACCTCGCCGTGCGCGTGCGATCGTCCTCGCCAGCGCGCAGCAGGGGCTCGTCCGTACGCGCGAACTGCGTGATGCCCTCACGCGGCGGGGGACGTGCCGCCACCGCGCGCTGATCGTCGAGTCGTACCTCGATGCCGCGGGCGGGATCCAGTCGCTGCCCGAGCGCGACTTCGACGCGATCCGGGGGCGGCTGCGCCTTCCCGAGCCGACGCGGCAGCGGCGCGTGCGACGCAAGGACGGCAAGTACTACCTCGACGTGGCGTGGGACGAGTACGAGCTCGCGATCGAGATCCACGGCATCCCGCACATGCGCGTCCTCCAGTGGGACGCCGACCTGCTCCGCGCGAATGAGATCGTCATCGGCGGGCCGAAGCTGCTGATCTTCAGCTCGTACGCCGTACGCCACGAGTGCGAGGTCGTCGCGGACCAGCTCCGGAGGTTGTTCGCGAATGCCGGCTGGCACGCGTGACGCACGTCAGAGCGCGTACGCGGCGACCTCGACGGAGGGGAGTGCGGCGAGGAGCGCGCCGGGGAGCACGAGCTTGGACCCGCGGATGCCCGACCCGATCAGCGCCCACTCGAGTGCGGCCGCCCGTTCGTCGACGAGCACCGGCCAACCCTTCGGTGCCCCGACGGGCGTGATCCCGCCGTACTCCATGCCCGTCGTCTCCGTCGCCCACTCCGTCGGCGCGAAGGACAGCTTGCGTACGTCGAGCCGCCTGCGGATCGCGCCGTTGACGTCGGCACGCGTGTCGGCGCGGACCACGCACGCGGCCGCACGCTCCTCACCGGCGCGCCTGCCGAGGACGACGACGCAGTTCGCGGACGCCTCGAGCGGCACCTCGTACGCCTCGGCGAACGCTGCCGTGTCCGCGAGCGCGGGGTCGATCGCACAGACCCACGCCTCGTCGGCGGCCTGCCCGAGCGTGCCGCGAGCGGCCGCCACGGGATCGGCCAGCAGGTCCAGACGATCGAGCGCGGGGACGAGGTCGAGGGTTCCGAGGCGAGGGCTCACCCTCGAAGTCTGGCATGGGAGACTTCGAGGGTGAGCGCACAGATACTCGACGGCAAGGCCACTGCCGCCGCCATCAAGGCCGACCTCACCACGCGGGTCGCCGCCCTCGCCGAGCGCGGTGTCCGGCCAGGACTCGGCACGCTGCTCGTCGGCGACGACCCCGGCAGCCAGATCTACGTGGCCGGCAAGCACCGCGACTGCGCGCAGGTCGGCATCGAGTCGATCCGCGTCGACCTGCCGGCCAGCGCCACGCAGGACGAGATCCTCAAGGCGGTCGCCAGCCTCAACGCCGACCCCTCCTGCACCGGCTACATCGTGCAGCTCCCGCTCCCCAAGGGCATCGACGAGAACGCCATCATCGGGGCGATCGATCCCGACAAGGATGCGGACGGCCTCCAGCCGACCAACCTCGGGTGGCTCGTCCTCAACGAGCCCGCGCCGCTCCCGTGCACGCCGCGCGGCATCGTCGAGCTGCTGCGCGCCGGTGGTGTGCCGATCGCGGGGCAGCACGTCGTGGTCGTCGGCCGCGGCGTGACGGTCGGGCGCCCGCTCGGGCTGCTCCTCACTCGCCGTACGGAGAACGCCACCGTCACGCTGTGCCACACCGGTACGCGCGACCTGGCGGCCGAGGTCGCTCGCGCCGACATTGTCGTCGCCGCAGCAGGCGTGCCGTCGATCATCACCGCGGACATGGTGAAGCCTGGTGTCGCCGTCCTCGACGTCGGCGTCAGCCGTGACGCCGACGGCAAGATCGCAGGCGACGTCGACGCCGGCGTCGCCGAGGTCGCCGGCTGGGTCTCGCCCAACCCGGGTGGGGTCGGGCCGATGACGCGGGCGATGCTCCTCCAGAACGTCGTGGAGGCCGCCGAGCGCGCCGCCGGCCTGGCATGACACGCGGGACGGGTGGGGTCGGAGGGACCCAGATGTTCGCCGCGCTGGTCGCCGCGCTCGCCGTCGGTCTCGGCCTGGTCGCGTTCGGTGCCTGGCGTCAAGGCATTGCGCTCCTCGGTGCCGCTCTCGTCCTCGGGTCTGCGGTGCGCGCGGTGCTCCCCGAGGCGCGCGCAGGACTTCTGCGCGTGCGAGGGAAGGCCTTCGACTGCGGATGGATGCTGGTCCTCGGGGCGGCGCTCGTGACGCTCGCGTTCGTCGTGCCGCGCGGATTCACCGGCTGACGGGCGTACGGAGCGCTACGCTGCGGGCATGATCCGCCTGCTGCTCAACGTCGCGATCGCGCTCGGATCGAGTGCCGTCGGCATTCTCGTTGCCACCTGGGTGCTCGACGACATGACGGTGGAGCCTAGTGGCTTCGTCGTCGCGGTGCTTGTCTTCACGCTCGCTCAGGCGATCCTGTCGCCGTTCATCACAAAGGTGGCTGCGCGCAACGCGCCGGTGTTCCTCGGCGGCATAGGGCTCGTCTCGACGCTCGTCGCGCTGATCATCGCGAACGTCTTCACCGACGGCCTCTCGATCTCAGGCGCCACGACGTGGGTGCTGGCCTCGCTCATCGTGTGGCTCGTGACGGCGGTGGCAGCGTTCTTCCTGCCGTTCGTCGTGCTGCGCAACCGGCGCCAGGACGACGCGCCGCGCCGCTGACGAATGACGTAGGACCCGACAGAAGGACCCGACGTTCCACCCCGGATCTGGGGTGAAACGTCGGGTCCTGATGTCGGGTCCTACGTCAGTGGCTCAGATCAGGCCGAGCTTGGTGACCGCGTCGCGCTCCTCGGTGAGCTCGGCGACCGAGGCGTCGATCTTCGCGCGCGAGAAGTCGTCGATCTCTAGGCCCTGGACGATCTCCCAGTCGCCGCCCTTGGTGATGACGGGGAACGACGAGATGAGGCCCTCGGGCACGCCGTACGAGCCGTCGGACGAGACCGCCATCGAGACCCAGTCGCCCTCGGCAGAGCCGAGAAGCCAGTCGCGGGCGGCGTCGATCGTGGCCGATGCGGCGGATGCGGCGGACGAAGCGCCGCGCGCCTCGATGATGGCGGCGCCGCGCTTGGCGACGGTGGGGATGAAGTCGTCGGCGATCCAGGCCTGGTCGTTCACGACCTCGGCGGCGTTACGGCCGGCGATCTCGGCGTGGAAGATGTCGGGGTACTGGGTGGCCGAGTGGTTGCCCCAGATCGTCATCTTGGTGATGTCGGTGACCTTCGCGCCGGTCTTGGCGGCCAGTTGCGAGATGGCGCGGTTGTGGTCGAGACGCGTGAGCGCGGAGAAGCGCTCGGCCGGGATATCGTGCGCGTTCGTCTTCGCGATGAGCGCGTTGGTGTTGGCCGGGTTGCCGGTCACGCCGATGCGGATGTCGTCGGCAGCGTGGTCGTTGAGCGCCTTGCCCTGAGCGGTGAAGATCGCGCCGTTGGCCTCGAGCAGGTCGCCGCGCTCCATGCCCTTCGTGCGGGGGCGGGCGCCGACGAGCAGCGCCAGGTTGGCGCCGTCGAAGATCGTGTTGGCGTCGTCGCCGATCTCGACCGAGTCGAGCAGCGGGAAGGCGCAGTCGTCGAGCTCCATCACGACGCCCTCGAGCGCCTTGAGCGCGGGCGTGATCTCGAGCAGACGCAGCTGGACCGGGGTGTCCGGGCCGAGCAGATCGCCGGCGGCGATCCGGAAGAGCAGGCTGTAGCCGATCTGACCGGCGGCGCCGGTGACGGCCACCTTCACGGGTGTTGCGCTCACGACATCTCCTTGGAGTACAGGGCGTACGACACGTACGTCCTCACGACGCTAGCAAGCCGGGTCCGTACGCCCTGTGACGGGGTACGGACCCGGCTCGCGCAGTGGAACGGCGTACCGGCCGTCGCGCTCAGCGGTCGCTGTCTCCCACGACGTCGATGTCGCTGCGATCGACCCCGGTGATGAAGACGAAGGTCGCCCCCGCGATGGCTGCGCCAATCAGCGGTGCCAGCAGGAACACCCACACCTGAGCGAGGGCGTCGACGCCGGCGAACCAGGCGACACCCAGCGACCTGGCGGGGTTCACCGACGTGTTGCTGACGGGGATCGAGATGAGGTGGATGAGGGTCAGCATGAGGCCGATCGCCAAGGGCGCGAAGCCGACGGGAGCACGCTTGGACGTCACGCCCAAGATCACGTACAGGAACATCGCGGTCATCACGACCTCGCACAGGAACACCGACCACAGGGCGTAGCCGCCGGGCGAGCGGTCGTCGTACCCGTTGGTGGCGAAGCCGCTGTCGACCGCGGAGAACCCGTCGACACCGTTGGCGATGGCGAGGAGGACAGCACCGGCGAGGGTCGCACCGATGATCTGGACGATCCAGTAGGGGAGGACGTCCTTCCACGGGAATCGCTTGGCGACCGCGAGCCCAAAGGTCACTGCGGGGTTGAAGTGAGCGCCGGAGATGTGGCCGACGGCGTACGCGCCGGTGAGGACGGTCAGGCCGAAGGCGAAGGCGACGCCGAGGTGTCCGACGCCGAGGTTGCCCGCGTCGGTGAGGAACACGGCAGCGAGCACCGCCGTGCCGCAGCCGCCGAGCACCAGCCAGAACGAGCCGAGCAGCTCGGCTCCGAGTCGTGAGCGAAGGTCGGGTGTCATCGGGTCCCCCTCGTACGAGGACGTCCCCCTGACGCCCCGTCCGTCTCGCATTGTGCTCGCCTTCAGCGCGGAGCGCGCGCGACACGCCCGATTTGTCCCGTATGGGGGTGAGCAAGTTCACGCCTGTCGGACGGGAATTGTTCTCTCCAGCAACTTATTGTGGAAGTGATGACCTCCACCACGACACCCCGCCGTACCCGCACGCCCCGAACCCTGCGTGAGCGCCGAGACGTGCGACCCCAGAACCTCGTGCTCGCCCTCCTCGCGCTGGCGCTGGGCGGTTTCGCGATCGGGACGACCGAGTACGTGACGATGGGGCTGCTCCCCGAGATCGCCGACGGGGTCGGTGTCTCGATCCCGAGCGCTGGCCACGTCATCTCGGCGTACGCGGTCGGCGTCGTCATCGGCGCTCCGGTCATCGTCTCGCTCACGGCGCGCCTGCCCAAGCACGCCCTCGCGATCGGACTTGTCGCCGCCGTCGCGCTCGGCAACCTCCTCACCGCCGTCGCGCCGACCTACGAGACGCTCCTCGGCGCGCGGTTCATCGCAGGCGTGCCGCACGGTGCGTACTTCGGCGTCGCCTCGCTGGTCGCGGCCTCGTTGGTCTCGCCTCAGCGCCGCGGCCGCGCCGTCGCCTCGGTCATGCTGGGCCTCGCTGCCGCCAACCTCATCGGTGTCCCGGCGAGCACCTTCCTCGGGCAGCTGCTCGGATGGCGCGCGGCGTACTGGGTGGTCGTCGCGCTCGCCGTGGTCACGATGGGATTCATTGGCGCCTTCGTGCCGCAGCAGCAGCGTGACACCTCGGCGACCGTACGCCGCGAGCTGCGGGCTCTGCGGCAACCGCAAGTGCTTCTGACCGCCGGAGTCGGCGCGGTCGGCTTCGGCGGCCTCTTCGCCGTCTACAGCTACATCGCGCCGATCACCACCGACGTGACAATGCTGAGCGCGGGGTTCGTGCCGTGGGTGCTGCTCGTGTACGGCGTGGGCTCGATCGCCGGCACCGAGCTCGGGGGACGGCTCGCCGACCACGCGCTGTTCGCATGGCTGTGCGCGATGCTGATCGCGATGGCGCTGCTCCTGGCGCTGTTCGCCTACACCGCGCAGCACGGCCTGCTCCTGCTGCTCGGCGTCTTCCTGCTCTCGACCGCAGCGGCCGCGCTCGGAATGCTGCTCCAGATGCGCCTGATGGAGGTCTCCGGCAGCGCGAAGATGCTCGGTGCCGCCCTCAACCACTCGGCGCTCAACGCCGCGAACGCGCTGGGAGCCTGGCTCGGCGGCGCGACGATCGCTGCAGGGTTCGGCTACCTGGCGACCGCGTGGGTCGGCGTAGGCCTGTCGCTCGCCGGGCTGGCGATCCTCATCGTGTCTGCGTGGCTTTACCGCGGCGAGCGCCTCTCCCTCTCGCTGGCGCACTGACGCCGTCCCCGCTACTTCCGTTGGGCCCCACGGAGAGTCGTGGCCCCACCGCAAGGTTGCGGTGGGCGCGCCGCTCTGCGTGGGGCCCAACGGAAAGGGTCAGGCGGGTACGGGGGAGTGGGCGCCGTTGACCGCGGCGGTCTCGTGCAGCCACACCGACGCACCGTCGGCGAGGCCACGCTTGAGCGCCTCGGAGCGGGTGAGCTGCACGAGGATCGGATCGCCGCCCTCGGTTGGCGTCACCTCCAGGCGCACCTCGTAGCCGATGCGTGTCCACCGCGTGACCGTGCCCGGTACGGCGTCCGGGACGGGCGAGGTGGTGACCTCGATGTCGTGCGGGCGGACCAGACGGTCGCCGAGCGTGGTGACGGGGCCGAGGAATGACAGGACGAAGTCCGACGCCGGCTGGTCGTACAGCTCGTCCGGCGTGCCGATCTGCTCGATCTTGCCCTGGTTGATCACCACGATCTGGTCGGCGACCTCGAGGGCCTCCTCCTGGTCGTGGGTCACGAACACCGTCGTCACGTGCACGTCGTCGTGCAGACGGCGCAGCCAGTCACGCAGCTCCTTGCGGACCTTCGCGTCGAGCGCGCCGAACGGCTCGTCGAGCAGCAGCACGCTCGGCTCGATCGCGAGTGCGCGCGCGAGCGCCATGCGCTGACGCTGTCCGCCCGAGAGCTGGGAGGGATAGCGATCGGCGAACTGCTCCAGGTGCACCAGGCGCAGCATCTCCGCGACGCGCTCGGCGACCTGCTTCTTGGGCTGCTTGCGGATCTCCAGGCCGAACGCGACGTTGCGCGCCACGGTCATGTGCTTGAACGCCGCGTAGTGCTGGAACACGAAGCCGACGTTGCGCTTGCGTGCCGGGAGGCGGGTCGCGTCGGTGCCCTCGATCTCGACGGTGCCGGAGTCGGCGTTCTCGAGCCCGGCGATGATGCGCAGCAGGGTCGACTTGCCGCCGCCGCTAGGGCCGAGGAGTGCAGTGAGCTGGCCCGTCGGGACCGACAGATTGATGTCTTCGAGGGCCACGAAGTCGCCGAAGCGACGGCCGACCCCTGCGATCTCGATGCTCATGCTGGGTCCTTCTGAGTGGGGAGGGGAGTGGCGACGGTGGCGCCTGCGGTGCTGGCCGACTCGCTGTGGCCGGGCCGCAGCATCGTGACGACGATCAGCGCGAGGACGGCGGCCGCCGCGAGGACGAACGAGGACGCGTATGCGGCGGTCTGCTCGAAGTTCTGGTACTTCTCCTCGACGACGAGCGTGGCCGTCTGGGTCTGACCGACGACGTTGCCGGACACGATCTTGACCGCACCGAACTCGCCGAGGGAGCGGGCGAGGCTCAAGACGACGCCGTAGACCAGCGCCCAGCGGATCGCCGGGATCGTGATGCGGCGGAACGTCTGCCACGCGTTGGCGCCGAGGCTGCGCGCGGCCTGCTCCTGCTCCGTCCCGATCTCGGTGAGGACCGGCACGATCTCCCGGATCACCAGCGGCAGCGACACGAACGCCGTCGCCATGATGATGCCCGGTGTCGCATAGATGACCTGGAGCCCCGAGTCCTCGAGCGCAGGGCCGAACCAGCCGTTCGTGCCGCCGTACGCGAGCAGCAGCGCGAGGCCGACGACGACCGGCGAGACCGACAGCGGAAGGTCGATCAGCGCCGACAGCATCCGGCGTCCCGGGAACGTGTAGCGCACCAGGAGGATCGAGATCAGGATGCCGAAGACGGTGTTGATGACCACGGCCCACACGGCCACGATCAGCGTGAGCTGGAACGCGTACGCGGTGGTCTCCTCGGTGAGCGCGTCGACGAAGGTCCCGACGCCTTCGGCGAACGCATTCTTGGCGACCAGCGAGACCGGCCACACGATGAGGAGGCCGAGATAGACGAGCACGATCGTGCGCAGCGCATAGCGGATGAGGCCGTTGCCGGTCATCGTCGCGCCACCCGCCTCGCGATGACGTCGAGGGCGACGATCGCGAACAGGGCCACCAGGAGAAGCAGCGACGCGACGGAGGCGGCGGCCGCCATGTTGCCGTTCTCGATGTAGGTGAGGATCCGGACCGACGTGACCTCCGTACGCATCGGGAGGTTGCCCGACAAAAGCACCAGCGAGCCGTACTCGCTGATCGCGCGGGCGAACGACAGTGCGGCGCCGGCGGTGATAGCAGGCGCGAGCGCCGGGAGGAGGATGCGGCGGAACGTCGTGAACGTGCTCGCGCCCAGCGATGCGGCAGCCTGCTCGGTCTCGATGTCGAGCTCGAGCAGGACGGGCTGGACCGTGCGGACCACGAACGGCGTCGTCACGAACAGCAGTGCGAGGAAGACCGCGATCCGGGTGTTGGCGACGTCGACGCCGATCGGGCTGTTGGGACCGTAGAGGCTGAGCAGGACGAGGCCGGCGACGATCGTCGGCAGCGCGAACGGGATGTCGATGATGACTTCGAGGATGCGCTTGCCCCAGAAGCGGTCACGCACGAGCACCCACGCGATCAGCGTGCCGAAGACGACGTTGGTGAGGGTGACGACGAGCGCCTCGCCGACCGTGAGCGTGATCGCCGCCCACGTCTGGGGCTGCGAGATCGTGTCGACGAAGGTCGCCCACCCACCCTCCGTCGTCGTGAGGACGACCGCCGACAGCGGCAGCATCACGAGGATGCTGAACCAGATCAGCGCGATGCCCAACCCCACCCCGGCGGCGGGGGTGAGGGCGGTTGCCGCGCGGGCGCGGCGCCGGGGTCCCCGGCGCCGTACCTGCGTGAGTGACGGAGAGGTCACGACTTGCCCGTCTCCTGCTGGATCTTCGTGACGATGCCGGCGTTCTCGTCGAAGAACTTCTTGTTGATGGCCTCCCAGCCGCCGAGGTCACCGTCGATGGTGAAGAGCTTGGTCGGCGTCGGGAACGGGTTCTCCGGGTCGTTCGCGCCCTCGACCTTGCCGACCTCGACGCTGTCGCTGATCGGGCGGAAGCCCTTGGACACGTACTGCTCCTGGCCCTCGTCGCTCAGGACGTACTCGAGGAACGCCTCGGCCTTGGCGTCGCCGTCCTCGAGCACCGCGCCCGGGTTCTCGATGAGGAGCGTCTCGTCCGGGACGACGTACTCGAACTTCTCGCCCTGCTGGCGGGCCAGGATCGCCTCGTTCTCGTACGAGATCAGGACGTCGCCGGTGCCGGCCTGGAAGGCCGCCGTGGCGTCACGGCCCGAGCCGGGAAGCGCGGCGACGTTCTTGAAGAACTTTGTCAGGTAGGCCGTCCCCGCGGCGTCGCCGCCGTCGTCGGCGGCCTGCTGCCAGCCGGCGAGGATGTTCCAGCGCGCGGCGCCCGACGAGCCCGGGTTGGGGGTGACGATCGAGACGCCCGGCTTGACGAGGTCGTCCCAGCTCTGGATGTTCTTGGGGTTGCCCTCGCGGACGACCAGCACGACGACCGAGTCCGTGACGATGCCCTTGTGCTCGCCGTCGTCCCAGGTGTCGGCGACGAGGCCGGCCTCGACCAGGCGCGTCACGTCGGGCGAGATGGAGAAGTGGACGTAGTCGGCCTTCAGGCCACCCGCGACCGCACGGCTCTGGTCGCCCGAGGCGCCGTACGACTCCTTCCAGACGACACCCTCGCCCGCATCGGTCTTGGCGAACTCCTTCTGGGCCGCATTGTTGCCGGCCTTGGGCACCGCGAACCCGACGAGCGACAGCGTCGTCTTGGAGCTGTCAGCGTCTGCACCGCCGCAGGCCGACAGCCCCAGCGCGGCGGCGAGCGCGGTGGTCGCGGCAATCAGGCGGGTCAACCGCTTGCGTGTGAACATGTCGTGCCTTTCGAGCGAGCGCGATGATGCGCTGTTGATAGTGACTTACTAATCCCGAGTAGATTACTGGACTATAGCGAGAGAAAAGCGCGCTGGCGAGGATTCTCACGATGTGGGCGAGGCGCTCAGGCGCGAGGCGTCAGGGGGGAGAGTCGCTGGAGCGTCAGGAGAAGACGACGGTACGGGTGCCGTTGAGGAGCACCCGCTGCTCCGCGTGGAGGCCGACCGCGCGCGACAGCACGCGCGTCTCGACGTCGCGGCCCGCCTGGACCAGCGCGGAGGGGTCCTGCTGATGGCCGACGCGGGTCACGTCCTGCTCGATGATCGGCCCCTCGTCGAGGTCGGCCGTCACGTAGTGCGCGGTCGCGCCGATCAGCTTGACGCCGCGCGTGTGGGCCTGGTGGTACGGCTTGGCGCCCTTGAAGCTCGGCAAGAAGCTGTGGTGGATGTTGATCGCGCGCCCCTGGAGCCGGCGGCAGGCGTCGTCGGACAAGATCTGCATGTAGCGCGCGAGGACGACCAGGTCGATGTCGAGCTCGTCGACGAGCGCGAACATCTGCGCCTCCGCCTCCTCCTTGGCGCCCGCGACGACGCGAACGTGGTGGAACGGGACGTCGTACGAGCGCGCGAGCCGCTCCAGCGTGGTGTGGTTGGAGACGACCGCGCCGATCTCGATGTTGAGCGCGCCGATGCTCTGCCGGAACAGCAGGTCGTTGAGGCAGTGCCCTTCCTTGGACACCATCACCAGGGCGCGGCACGGCGCCTCCGCGACCCCGAGGTCCCACGCCATCGCGTGCTGCTCGGCGACCGGGACGAATGCGTCCCGCAGGGCCTCGAGGTCGTACGGGTCGACGACGCTCTCGAAGTGCACCCGCACGAAGAAGCGCGCGGCACCCGCGTCGGTGAACTGCTGCGCGTCGAGGATGTTGCCGCCACGGTCCACGATCCAGGAGGAGATCGCGTGCACCAAGCCCGGTCGATCGGGGCAGGTGAGGGTCAGGACGTACGTGGCGGCGGTGGACATGAGCGCTAGCGTACGGAACGAACCGTACGCAGATGACGCGGGCGTTCGTACAGCAGCACGGCGACCAGCCCGAGCACCAGCACCGCGGCGGGGAGCAGGAGCGACTGCGACATGGCCGCGCTGAAGCCTTCGCGGGCGGCGTCGGGAAGCGATGCGGCGTCAGGCGCAGCGCCCGCGCCACCGACGGGGAGCTCGGCGGTGAGGCGCGCCTGCATCAGTGCCGCGATCGCCGCGCTGCCGAGGACGCCGCCCACCTGGCGCATCGTGTTGTAGACCCCTGCTCCGGCTCCGGCGCTGCTCATCGGGAGGTTGCGGGTCGCTGTGGAGGCGATCGGTGCCCACATGAAGCCGTTGGCGACGCCGAGCAGGCCGACGGGCAGCAGGATCTGCCAGACCGGGGCGGTGGGCGACAGCACCAGAGCCAGCCACGTGAGCGCCACGATGAAGGAGAGCAGACCGGTCGCGGCGAGGAGGCGCGGATGCACCCTGTCGGCCATCGTGCCCACCCACGGGGCGAGGGTGGCGGCGATCACCGCCATCGGGACGAACAGCAGGCCCGCCTGCGTCGGCGACCACTCTCGGACGGACTGGGCCCAGAGCATCAGCGGAAACGCCATCGCGGTGATACCGAAGCCGACGGTCGTGATCGCGGCGTTGGACAGCGAGAAGTTGCGGTCCTTGAACAACCCGAGCGGCACGAGCGGCTCCGCGCGGTTGACGGCCTGCCAGACCACGAACAGGGCCAGCACCACGAGGCCGAGACCGATCAGCCGCCAGACGGTGACGACGCCCGTGATCGTGCCCCAGTCGTACGTCTCGCCCTCCTGGAGGCCGAAGACGAGGAGGAACATGCCGACCGCGCTCAGCGCGACGCCGACGAGGTCGAAGCGATGGGAGAGCGTCGGGAGGTCGGGGACCAGGCGCACCGCGAGGACGAGGGCGACCACGCCGACCGGCACGTTGACGAAGAAGATCCACTCCCACCCGAGGGAGTCGACGAGCACGCCGCCGAGGAGCGGGCCGACGAGCATCGCGACGCCGGCTACGGCGCCCCACAGGCTCATCGCGCGGCCGCGCTTGTCGGCCGGGAAGGTGCGCGTGATGACGGCCATCGTCTGCGGCGTCATCATCGACGCGCCGAGGCCCTGGAGCACACGGGCCCAGATCAGCTGCTCGATCGTGCCGGTCAGACCGCACCACAGCGACGCCGTGGTGAAGACGACCAGGCCCGTCAGATAGACGCGCTTGGGACCGAACCGGTCGCCGAGCCGGCCGGTGACCAGCAGGGGGGCCGCGTACGCCAGCAGGTAGGCCGAGGTGACCCAGACGACGGACGCGACCTCGGCATCGAAGGCAGCCATGATCGTCGGCGTCGCGACCGACACGATCGTGGAGTCGACGAGGATCATGAAGAACCCGATCACCAGCGCCCAGAGCGCGGGCCACGGGCTACGGGTCTCGGTCTGGGCCGTTCCGGGTGCGGTCACGGCAGATCACCGTACTCCCGGACGACGACAGCCCCCCGGCCGGTGCGGCCGCGGGGCTGTCGAGAACGGATGGGATCAGGGCTCAGGCCTGGGCGGACCCCTGGTCGGCCTGCTGCTTGGCGACCTCGGCACGGACCTCGTCCATGTCGACCTCGCGCACGGCGTCGATGACCTGCTCGAGCGCCTGGGCGGGCAAGGCACCGGGCTGGTTGAACAGCAAGATGCCGTCGCGGAAGGCCATCAGCGTCGGGATCGAGGTGATCTGCAGCGCACCAGCGAGCTCCTGCTCGGCCTCGGTGTCCACCTTGGTGAAGGCGATGTCGTCGTTCTTCTCGGACGCCGCCTCGAAGACGGGGGCGAACTGGCGGCACGGGCCGCACCAGGAGGCCCAGAAGTCCACCAGGACGATGCCGTCGCCGGAGATGGTGTCCATGAAGCTGTCGGCGGTCAGGGCAGTGGTTGCCATGTCACGTCCATTTCGATCGGGTACGTCTGTGCGTCTGTGGGGTTCAACAGCGGACGGGCCCGCAGGATTCCCCGCCGGTACGTCCACCGTACGGGCCACCGGGTTCGGACGACGCGGAGTCGGCAGTGCCGAGGCCAAGGAGTGGGCATTTCACGGAATGGTGTTCCATTCGGGCCTTCAGCGGCGATAGTGTCCGGCCATGTCTCGTCGAGGCGAGCGACGACTCCCGCGCGTGCTGCGAAGGAAGCGCTCCCCGGGCGAGGTGGTGATGCTCGCCCTCCTGACGTCGGGCGTGGGGCTGATCATCGTGGTGATGCTGCCGATCGGTTGGCCGCGAGCGTTTGACGGTGCCGTCTTGCTCGCCGGACTGGCGCTGCTCGTCGCGTGGGCGATCGTCGACTTCGTGTCGGCCGCCCGCCGCCCGGAGGAACCGCGCTGGTCGTTCGCGGTGCGGCGAATCGGGCTTGCGCTGAGCCACGTCGGCTTGATCGTCATCCTCGCTACCACGGGGGTGCTGTTCGTCTTGCCTGAGCCGCCGTTCTGGCTGTGGGCGGTCCGCCTCGTCGGCGTCATCGTGTACGGCATCGGCGAGCTCATCGAGCTCGCCGAGACACGGGAGGAACGCGCGCATCAGCGTCAGCGTGACCGCGAGCATCGGGCCTACGAGTATCGGCGCCGGGAGGCGGAACGCTCCGCCGCGGCCGCGGCCGCGGCAGAAGCTACGGCCGAGATTGCCCGTACCCAGGCCGCCACGATCGCCCTGGACCGCCTCCGGCGCCGAGAAGAAGCTACGCGTCGGCGAACCGGTGAGGGTGGGCCGGATAGACGCCCATGACCTGCACCTCGGTGGAGAAGAACGCCAGCTCCTCCAGCGCCCGCGCCAGCGGCGGGTCCTTAGGATGGCCGTCGACCTCGGCGAGGAACATCGTCGCCGTGAACGTGCCGCCCACCATGTAGCTCTCGAGCTTGGTCATGTTGATCCCGTTGGTCGCGAAGCCGCCGAGCGCCTTGTAGAGCGCGGCGGGGATGTTGCGGACGTTGAACACGAAGGTCGTCACCGTCGGCCACTCGCCCTGCGGGGGGATCTCGGGGTGCCGTGAGAGCACGACGAAGCGCGTCGTGTTGTGCTCCTCGTCCTCGACGGTGGTCGCGAGCGTCTCGAGCCCGTACGTCCGCGCGGCCAGCGGCGTCGCCAGCGCGGCCTTGGTGGGGTCGCCCCACTCAGCGACCTCGCGTGCCGCGCCTGCGGTGTCTCCGGCGATGACGGGGGTGAGCCCGAGCTCGCGGATGATGCGCCGGCACTGCCCGAGCGCGTGGACGTGGCTGTGGACCTCGGTGATCGACTCCAGCGTCGCGCCGGGGACGGCGAGCAGGTCGAAGTGGATCGGGAGGAAGTACTCGCCGACGATGTGCAGCCCCGACGTCGGAAGGAAGTGGTGGATGTCGGCGACGCGGCCGGCGAGCGTGTTGTCGATCGGGATCATCGCGAGCCCGGCCCGGCCGTCGGTGACCGCCGCGAACGCGTCCTCGAACGACGCACAGGCCAGCGGCTCCCAGTCGGGGTAGGCGTCGGCGCACGCGATGTGCGAGTTGGCGCCGGGCTCGCCTTGATAGGCGATGCGGCGGGGGAGATCGAGGTCGAGGCTCACGGCGCCCATCATCGCACCGGGCTCCGTACGTCGACGGTCGGCGTGGAGCGACTCGCGGTCACGTGAGGCGGGTGGCGCCGTCGGCGGGGGAGACGACGAACGTGCGAGGCTCCGGGAAGTCGACGCGGGCGAACGCAGCCGCCACGGCCTCGGTGAGCGACCCCACCCGGTCGGCCTCGATCAGCGCGATCGCGCTCCCGCCGAACCCGCCTCCGGTCATCCGCGCCCCGAGCGCACCGTGCTCCATCGCCGCCTCGACGGTCAGGTCGAGCTCCGGGGCGCTCACGTCGTAGTCGTCACGCAGTGAGGCGTGCGACGCCGTCATGAGCTGGCCGAGCTGTGCCCAGTCGCGGGACGACAGCGCCCGCACGGCAGACCGTACGCGCTGGGTCTCGGTGATCACGTGGCGCAGCCGCGCCTTGAGGACGGGGTCCTCAACCTTCAGGACCGCGTCCGGCGGCGCGGCGGCGAGCCGCTCGACACCGAGGAGCGCGCTCAGCTCTTCGGTCTGCGTCCGCCGGACGCCGTACTCGCCGGTGGCCAGACTGTGCTTGGCCCGGGTGTCGACGACGACGAGGGCGTAGCCGTCCTCGACCCAGTACGCCGGAACCGCTCGTACGGTGGGTGGTGTCGGCGCCGTCTCGATGAGAAGCGCGTGGCCGCGCTCTCCGCACATCGACGCGAGCTGGTCCATCGAGCCCGTCGGCGCTCCGACGTAGTCGTTCTCGGCGCGCTGGCACGTCAGCGCCAGCGTGATCGGGTCGATCTCCCAGCCCTCGGCGCCGGCCAGTGCGACGGCGACGCCACACTCGAGCGCCGCCGAGCTCGACAACCCCGCACCGAGCGGGACATCGGAGGAGATCACGAGGTCCGCACCCCCTGTCGTCAGGCCCGACTGCGCCAGCGCCCAGACCGTCCCCGCGACGTAGCGAGCCCACCCCTCCACGTCGCCCGGCCTCGTCGTGACGTCGAACTCTGTCGACCCCTCGGAGACCGACGACCACACCCGCACCTTGCCGTCGTCGCGTCGCCGGACCTTCACCGTGGTGCGCAGATCGATCGCGATCGGCATCACCGGACCGCCGACGTAGTCGAGGTGCTCTCCGATGAGGTTGACGCGACCGGGGGCGGCCCACGTACCGATCTCGCCGGGGGCCAGGGGGAGGGGTGACGTCATGCCGCCATTTTTGCCTATGCCCCATGGCTACGCTGGCAGGGTGGACGAGACCCTGTGGAACATCGCCCTCGTGCTCGTGTTCATCGCGTTCGGCGGGGTGTTCGCGGCGGCGGAGATGGCGCTGGTGTCGCTGCGTGACTCCCAGCTCCCCGAGATCGCGACCCGCGGCAAGCGTGGAGCGACGGTCGCCCGCCTGGCCTCCGATCCCAACCGCTTTTTGTCCGCGGTCCAGATCGGGGTCACGCTGTCCGGCTTCCTCTCGGCGGCCTTCGGCGGTGCGACCCTCGCCGGCGACCTGAGTCCTCTCCTCGTCGACGCCGGCCTGTCCAGCGGAGTCGCCTCGGCTCTCGCGCTGATCCTCGTCACGGTCTTCATCTCGTACCTCTCGATCGTGTTCTCCGAGCTCACCGCCAAGCGACTCGCGATGCAGCACGCGGTGTCGTTCTCGCTCGCGCTGGCGCCCGGCGTCGACGCGATCGCGAAGGTCGCCACGCCGGTGATCTTGCTGCTGTCGGTCTCGACGAACTTCGTCGTCCGGATGCTCGGCGGCGACCCGTCCGCGGCACGCGAGGAGATCACCGACGTCGAGCTGCGGGGGCTCGTCCAGACGACGCATGGCCTGTCCGACGAGGAGCGGCGCATCGTCGAGGACGTCTTCGCCGCCGGTGACCTCCAGGTGCGCGAGGTGATGCTGCCGCGGACCGAAGTGGACTTCATGGACGTCGCGACCCCGGTCTACAAGGCGGTGCAGATGGCGCGGGAGAAGCCGCACTCCCGCTATCCCGTGGTCCGGGGGAGCGCCGACGAGGTCGAGGGTTTCGTCCACGTGCGCGACCTGTTCGACCCGGGCATGCACGACCGGTCCGTACGGGTGGGTGACCTGGTGCGTGACGTCGTGATGATCCCCGGCACTCGCAACGTGCTCGCCGCCATCACCGACATGCGTCGCGCCGAGATTCACCTGGCGATCGTGCTCGACGAGTACGGAGGCACGGACGGCATCGTCACCCTCGAGGATCTCGTCGAGGAGCTCGTCGGCGACATCCGCGACGAGTACGACACCGTCGACGCGCAGACCACGCGCTTCACCGGTGGTGCAGTCGAGGTCGACGGCCTGCTCAACCGCGACGCGTTCGCCGAGGAGACGGGCATCGAGCTGCCTGAGGGGCCGTTCGAGACGGTCGCCGGGTTCGTCGTGGCCGGGCTCGGGCGCATCCCCGCCGTTGGGGACTCCATCCTCGTCGACGGGCACCGTCTCACCGTCTCGGCGATGGACGGACGACGTGCCTCGCGCCTGCGGGTCGACGCCGAGCCGAATCCGGAGGCGTCGCCCGAGACCGGGCTGGCAGAATCGGATCATGCCTGATTCGACCACCCGCCCCCGTGTGCTCTCCGGTATCCAGCCGACCGCGGACGCGTTCCACATCGGCAACTACCTCGGAGCGGTGCGGCACTGGGTGGCGCTGCAGGAGGACCACGACGCGTTCTACTTCATCCCGGACATGCACGCGATCACCGTCGCGTTCGACCCTGCCGTCGTGCGCGACCGGACGTACCGTGCCGCCGCGCAGCTGATCGCGCTCGGTCTCGACCCGAAGCGGGCGACGCTCTTCGTCCAGAGCCAGGTCCCCGAGCACGCCGAGCTCGCGTGGGTCCTCAACTGCATCACGGGCTTCGGCGAGGCCCGTCGGATGACTCAGTTCAAGGACAAGTCGGCCAAGGGCGGTGTCGAGCAGGCGTCCGTCGGCCTCTTCACCTACCCGATCCTCATGGCGGCCGACGTGCTGCTCTACCAGGCCGACGGCGTCCCGGTCGGCGAAGACCAGCGCCAGCACCTCGAGCTCACCCGTGACCTCGCGCAACGCTTCAACAGCCGGTACGGCGACACGTTCACCGTCCCGGAGCCGTTCATCGTCGCCGGCACCGCGAAGATCCTCGACCTGCAGGACCCGACGATCAAGATGAGCAAGTCGGCGTCGTCGCCCAAGGGGATCCTCGAGATCCTCGAGGAGCCGAAGTCGGCGGCCAAGAAGATCCGGTCCGCGGTGACCGACTCCGACGGCGAGGTCCGCTTCGACGCCGAGGAGAAGCCGGGCGTCTCCAACCTGCTGTCGATCTACGCCGCCCTGACGGGCCGGGCCGTCGACGATATCGCCGCGCAGTACGCGGGGCGGGGCTACGGCGCGTTCAAGGTCGACCTGAGCGAGATCGTGTCCGACTTCGTCACGCCGCTGCGCGAGCGCACCAACGCGCTCCTCGAGGACAAGGGCGAGCTCGACGCGATCTTGCGCGACGGGGCGCAGCGGGCCCGGGAAGTGGCGTCCAAGACGCTCGGCGACGTGTACGACCGGGTCGGGTTCGTTCGCGCCGTGTAGGCCCTCACTGTCGACGGTGCCTGGACGCTAGGGTGGTCGCCATGCCCACGATCGGCGTCGCCATTCCCGTCCCGGATCCCTGGGGCAGTGAGCTGCGTCAGCGCCGAGCCGACTTTGGCGACCCGCAGGCGGTGCTCGTCCCGTCCCACGTGACGCTGCTGCCGCCGACCGAGGTCGCCGACCACGCCCTGGAGCAGATCTACGACAAGCTCACCGTGGACGCGACCAACGTCGAGCCGTTCACGATGCGCCTACGCGGGACCGGCACGTTTCGACCGGTCTCACCGGTCGTCTTCGTCACGGTGAGCGAAGGCATCTCCAGCGCCGAGCAGCTCGCCAAGCACGTGCGCGACGGGCTCCTCGAAGGCGACCTCGAGTTCCCCTACCACCCCCACGTCACCGTCGCTCACCACCTCAGCGACGAGGCGCTCGACCGTGCGTACGAGGCCCTCTCGGGCTTCGAGTGCGAGTTCGAGGTGCGCGCCTTCGCCGTATACCTGCACGATGACGTGGCGGGCTGGGTTCCGTTCCGGGAGTTCGAGCTCGGCTGACGGTCCCCTCAGGGCCGGGACGGGGAGCGGCTGGTGGGCAGGCTGATCGCACGGCTCAAGGCGTGGTTCGCGAGAGTTCGCCGCCGGTGGCCGTTCGTCGACCACGTCGTGCGCACGATCCAGCACTTCGGCCAGGTCCGCGGCAGCATCCTGTCCGGTGGCATCACCTACTTCGGCTTTTTGTCGGTCTTCCCGATCCTCGCGCTGGCGTTCTTCGTGGTCGGCTACATCTCGGAGTACTTCCCCGGCGCGCAGGACGCGCTCGAGACGGCGATCGACCAGATCCTTCCCGGCATCGTGACGGCCGAGGACCCGCCGCCGGCCGGGCAGATCTCGTTCGACCAGATCGCGGCCACCCGCAACGTCGCCGGTGTCATCGGCGCCCTCGGTGTGCTCTACACGGGCCTCGGATTCGTCTCCAACCTGCGGACGTCCCTCGAGGCCGCGTTCGGCGTCCCGACGCAGAAATCGTACGGATTCCTGCCGGGCAAGCTGCGTGATCTCGCGACGCTCGTGCTGGTCGGGCTGATCCTCATGGTCTCCGTCGGACTCTCCGGTGCGGTCACCCAGTACACCGGCGACCTCCTGCATCAGATCGGGGTGGAGAGCACCCCGGTCGACATCACGGTGAAGGTGCTGAGTGTGCTGCTCGGCATCGCCTCGAGCGCGCTCCTGTTCTTCGCGCTCTACCGGCTCCTCCCGCACACCGACGTCCCCGATCATGCGCTGTGGCGCGGTGCGTTCCTGGCGGCGGTCGGGTTCGAGGCGATCAAGCAGCTTGCGTCGTTCATCCTCGGCGCCGCTGCCGGTGGTGCGCTGGCGTCGCTGGCGCTGTCGGTCACGCTGCTGGTCTGGATCTACTACTTCGCCCAGCTGACGATCTACGGCGCGTCGTGGGCGATGACCTCACCCGAGGCCCGTACGCGCGGCGTCGAGGTCGTCCCGCACGTGGTCCCCGCGTTCGGCGCGGTCGCGGCAGGACCGCTCGGTGCGGCACCCGCACGGTCTGCCGAGGCGGAGGAGGAGCGCTCCGAGGCGATTGCGGCGTCCCGTACGTTGCTGGTGGCGGGTGCCCTTGCCGCGGCGGCGTGGGCGTGGATCCGCCACGACAAGGCGAGGAGCAAGGCGTGACCGTACGACTGCCCGGACGTGAGCAGATCGAGGAGACGTACGCGCGGCTGCGGCCGATGGTGCGCCGGACCCCGGTCGTCGAGATCGCGGGCGGTGACCTCGGGGTGGCGGGGCGGGTGCTCCTCAAGCTCGAGCTGCTGCAGCACACCGGCTCGTTCAAGGCGCGTGGTGCGCTCAACGCCGTCCTCGCGATGCCCGACGGCACCGCCGGCGCGGTCGCGGCGTCGGGTGGCAACCATGGCGCGGCGGTCGCGTGGGCGTGCGGCATCGCCGGGATCGAGGCCGACGTCTTCGTCCCCTCGACCTCGCCGATGGAGAAGGTGCGGCGGATCGAGGAGTACGGCGCAACGGCGCACATCGTCGACGGCTACTACGCGGCCGCGTACGAGGCCTCGCGGGCGTGGGCCGAGGGACGCCCGGTGCTGCCCGTTCATGCCTACGACGCGGACGCGATCATCGCGGGCGCCGCCGGTGTCGGGATCGAGATCGGCGACCAGGCCCCGTACGCCCGTCGCGTGCTGGTGCCGTGCGGTGGCGGGGGGCTCTACAGCGGCACCGCGCTCGCGTTGCGCGACGTGATGCCCGTCGTCCCGGTCGAGCCGGAGCGGTGCCCCTCGCTGGTGAGCGCGCTCGCGGCAGGGGAGCGCGTCGACGTCGACGTTTCCGGGGTCGCCGCGGACTCGCTCGGCGCTGCGCGGATCGGTGAGCGCGCCTTCGCCGTGGTCCGCGAGCTCGCCGCCGAGCCGCTGCTCGTGAGCGACGACCAGATCCTTGCCGCGCGACGCCTGCTGTGGGACGAGTGCCGGGTGCTCGCGGAGCCGGGTGGCGTGACCGCGCTGGCGGCGTTGGTTGCGGGCAAGGTCGACGTCCGCGACGGCGAGACGGTGGTCGTCGTCATCTCTGGCGCGAACCACCCCACGATCCCCGCGGACGTTGTCGCGCCGGTCTCGGGCTGAGGCGGTCCGGTGGTTGAGCCCCGGGTTGGTCCGGTGGGTGGTTTCGACAGGCTCAACCACCGGTGGGTGGTTTCGACAGGCTCAACCACCCAGGTCGGCTCAGCCGATGAGGTCCATGTCGCCGAGCTGGTCGGCCGCCAGGCCGCGTAGGTAGGCCACGAGCAGGTCGCGGAACGCCTGCGAGGCCAGCGGCATTGCGAGCGTCCGACGGTGGGCGAGCGCGATCGTCCGGGTCAGCTCGGGCTCGTCGATCGGTGTCCCCCGCAGCCCCGGTCGAGACGCGAGCACCATGCTCGGCACCACGGCGTAGCCCAGCCCGGCCTCGACGAAGCGCAGCACCGCGTTCATCTCGCCGCCCTCGATCGCCATCGTCGGCTCGAAACCGGCGTCGAGGCACGCGTTGGTCGTCGTGTCGCGCAGGTCGTACCCCTCCCGGAACATCACCAGCGGCACCCCCTCGAGATCGCGCACCGCGACCGGGCCCGGCCCGAGCCCAGAGGCGTCGGCCGGACCCGCGACCACTAGCCGCTCGCGCAGCAGCGGCGTCGCGACGAGGTCCGGGTCGTCACCTCGCAGCGGCACGATGACGAGCGCGAGGTCGAGGGCACCTCGGCCGAGGTCGCGGGTGAGCAGCCGTGAGCCACCTTCGGTGACCTCGAGCTCGATGCCCGGATACGCCGACCGGAACGCGACCATGGCGTCGGCCATCAGCCCGTCCCACATCGAGGGCGTCGCGCCGACGCGTACACGACCGCGCTGGAGCCCGCTGACCTCGCGGACCGCGCGCAGACCCTCGTCGACCTCGATGAGGATCTCCTGCGCGTGGGGGAGGAGCGCCTCGCCGGCGGGAGTGAGACGGACGGCGCCGCGCTCACGTTCGAACAGCGCCGTGCCGAGGGAGTTCTCGAGGACGCGGATCTGCTTGGACAGGCTCGGCTGCGAGACGCCGGACTCCTCGGCAGCCTGGGTGAAATGTCGCGTACGGGCGACCGCGACGAAGTACGCGAGCTGATGGATCTGCACCCACCCAGTGTTTCATAGCCAACGGCTATGAAAGTAAGCCTCACTATGACTTAGCGCATAGGTGACCTTGCGTCCTATCGTGATCGTGTGGCGACAACTGAGATGACCAAGCAGCGGATGGGCGCACGACGCTCCACCGTCGCGCTCAAAGCACTCATGGCGGTCAGCGGCCTGATCATGGTCGGGTACCTGCTGCTTCACATGTACGGCAACCTCAAGGTGTTCAGCGGTCAGGCCGCCTTCGACGGGTACTCGCACCACCTGCGGATCCTGGGCGAGCCCTACCTGCCGCGCGAGGGAGCCCTCTGGATCATCCGTGTGGTGCTCCTGGTCGCGATCATCGGCCACGTGTACGCCGCGGTCGTGCTCTCGAGGCGCGACCACAAGGCGATCAAGGTCGGTTCCGGCCCGCGCTACAAGTCGAAGCAGAACAAGCGCGGCTTCCAGCGCAGCTACGCGTCGTTCACGCTCCGCTGGGGCGGCGTCATCATCTTGCTGTTCATCATCTTCCACCTGCTCAACCTCACGACGAACGACATCGCGCCGGGCGGTGCTTCGCCGAGCCCGTACGAGCGGGTGCTCAACACCTTTGGCGAGTGGTACATGGTGCTCGCCTACACGATCGCGTTGCTCGCGGTCGGGTTCCATCTGCGCCACGGCGTCTGGAGCGCCCTGACCACGCTCGGCGCCAACACCAGCGTGAAGGCGCGCCGCAACCTCAACGTCCTCGCGTACGCGGTGGCAGGGATCATCACGATCGGGTTCCTGGTTCCGCCGTTCGCCATCTTCTTCGGATGGGTGGGCTGACCCCATGACCGTCAACACACACGCACGCACCGACGACTTCACCGACATCTACGACCTCGGTGAGCCGATCGCCGACACCAAGGCGCCCGACGTCGACGTGACGAAGCGCTGGGACACCCGCCGCTTCGAGGCCAAGCTCGTCAACCCGGCCAACCGTCGCAAGCTCAAGGTGATCATCGTCGGCACCGGCCTGGCCGGTGCCTCCGCCGCCGCCACGCTCGGCGAGGCCGGCTACCACGTCACCAGCTTCTGCTACCAGGACAGCCCGCGGCGCGCGCACTCGATCGCCGCGCAGGGTGGCATCAACGCCGCCAAGAACTACCGCAACGACGGCGACTCGATCTACCGCCTGTTCTACGACACGGTCAAGGGCGGCGACTTCCGCAGCCGCGAGTCCAACGTCTACCGCCTCGCGCAGGTGTCGGTGGAGATCATCGACCAGTGCGTCGCGCAGGGCGTCCCCTTCGCCCGCGAGTACGGCGGCCTGCTCGACAACCGCTCCTTCGGCGGCGTCCAGGTGTCCCGTACGTTCTACGCCCGTGGCCAGACCGGTCAGCAGCTGCTGATCGGCGCCTACCAGGCGCTCGAGCGTCAGGTCGCCGCTGGCACGGTCATCAACCACACGCGCCACGAGATGCTCGAGGTCATCGTCGCCGACGGGCGTGCCCGCGGCGTCATCGTCCGAGACATGGTGACCGGCGAGATCGAGTCGCACTTCGCCGACGCCGTGGTCCTCGCGACCGGCGGTTACGGCAACGTCTTCTTCCTGTCGACCAACGCGATGGGCTGCAACGTCACCGCCAACTGGCGTGCGCATCGCAAGGGCGCCTACTTCGGCAACCCCTGCTACACGCAGATCCACCCGACCTGCATCCCCGTCTCCGGCGACTACCAGTCGAAGCTGACGCTGATGAGCGAGTCGCTGCGTAACGACGGTCGCATCTGGGTCCCCAAGAAGGCCGGCGACGACCGTCCCGCCTCGCAGATCCCCGAGGACGAGCGCGACTACTACCTGGAGCGCCAGTACCCGTCCTTCGGCAACCTCGTGCCACGTGACATCGCCTCGCGCGCCGCGAAGTACGTCTGCGACGAGGGGCGTGGCGTCGGACCCGGCGGGCTCGGCGTCTACCTCGACTTCGCCGACGCGATCGCGCGCCTCGGACGCGACACGGTCGAGGCGAAGTACGGCAACCTCTTCGACATGTACGCCCAGATCACGGGCGAGAACCCGTACGAGACGCCGATGCGGATCTATCCGGCGGTCCACTACACGATGGGTGGCCTCTGGGTCGACTACGACCTGCAGAGCTCGATCACCGGCCTGTTCGTGACCGGTGAGGCCAACTTCTCCGACCACGGCGCCAACCGCCTCGGCGCCAGCGCGCTGATGCAGGGCCTGGCCGACGGCTACTTCGTGCTCCCGTACACGCTGGCGAACTACCTCGCCGACGGCCCGTACGAGCCGATCGACGAGACGCACCCCGCGGCCGTCGAGGCGAAGCAGCAGGTCACCGACCGCATCGAGAAGCTGCTGTCGATCAACGGCACCCGTACGGTCGACTCGTTCCACCGCGAGCTCGGCACCATCATGTGGGAGTACTGCGGCATGGCCCGCACCGAGGGCGGCCTGCTCAAGGCGATCGAGCTGATCCGCGAGCTGCGCACCGAGTTCTGGCGCAACGTCAAGGTCACCGGCGTCAACGAGGACCTCAACCAGACCCTAGAGCGCGCCGGCCGCGTGGCCGACTTCATCGACCTCGGCGAGCTCATGTGCATCGACGCGCTGCACCGCCGTGAGTCGTGCGGCGGCCACTTCCGCGTCGAGAGCCAGACCGAGGACGGCGAGGCACTGCGCCACGACGACGACTTCGCGTACGTCGCCGCATGGGAGTTCGGTGGGGACGGCGGCAAGCCGGTCCTCCACAAGGAAGCCCTGATCTACCAGAACGTCGAGATGAAGCAGCGGAGCTACAAGTGAAGATCACCGTTCGTGTGTGGCGTCAGGCCAACCCGTCCGCCGAGGGCAAGATGGTCGGGTACGACCTCGACGACGTCTCGGAGCACATGTCGTTCCTCGAGATGCTCGACGTGCTCAACGAGCGCCTCACCCTCGAGGGCGAGGAGCCGATCGCGTTCGACAGCGACTGTCGCGAGGGCATCTGCGGCATGTGCGGCCTGGTCATCAACGGCCTCGCGCACGGCCCGGAGCGTACGACCACGTGCCAGCTGCACATGCGCTCGTTCAAGGACGGCGACGTCATCGACATCGAGCCGTGGCGCTCGTCGTCTTTCCCGGTCGTGAAGGACCTCGTCGTCGACCGGGGTGCGTTCGACCGCATCATCCAGGCCGGCGGCTACATCAGCGCTCCCACAGGATCGGCTCCGGAGGCCAACAATCTCCCCGTGCCGAAGGAGGACGCCGACCACGCGTTCGAGGCCGCGACCTGCATCGGCTGCGGCGCCTGCGTGGCGGCGTGCCCGAACGGCTCGGCGATGCTGTTCACCGCTGCCAAGATCACCCACCTCGGTCTGCTCCCGCAGGGCCAGCCCGAGCGTGCCTCGCGCGTGGTCGGGATGGTCGAGCAGCACGACCACGAGGGCTTCGGCAACTGCACCAACATCGGTGAGTGCACGGCGGCCTGCCCCAAGGGCATCCCGCTCGACACGATCTCGCGGCTCAACCGCGACCTGCTCGGCGCGCTCGCCAAGGGCAAGGCCTGACGGTCGCTCACCCGTGACGTCATACGGATCGTGGGTCCCGACCCGCGATCCGTATGACGTCCGAGGATGGATGGCAGCCTCGGCTCGTCTCGCGGCGCGTGCACCGTGCGGCGCGGCACACGACGAGCGTTAGCCTGGGGGCATGCCCACGCCCGCGGACCTCGTCGCGGCCGTCGATGCACTCGTGCCTGACCTGCTCGACGTCCGCCGTGACCTGCACGCCCATCCGGAGTTGTCCTGGCAGGAACACCGCACCACCGAGGTGGTCGCGCGCTGGCTGGACAAGTTCGGTATCGAGGCGACGCGGCTCGACCCGACCGGCCTCGTCGCGGAGATCGGTGAGCACGACGGCATGATCGTCGCATTGCGCGCCGACCTCGACGGGCTGCCGGTCGCGGACAAGACGTCCGACCCGTGGCGTTCGGCGGTCCCCGGCGTCGCGCACGCCTGCGGCCACGATGTGCACACGACAGCGCTGCTAGGCGCCGCGGGCGCGCTCGCGCGCTTCGCCCACGACGGCGGCCTGCCGGTGCGCGTCCGGCTGGTGTTCCAGCCGGCCGAGGAGGTCATGCCCGGGGGCGCCCTCGCGGTCCTCGCCGCCGGGGCGCTGTCGGGGGTCTCGCGGACGTTCGCGCTGCACTGCGACCCCTCGCTCGACGTCGGTCTCGTCGGCCTGCGTGAAGGGTCCATCACCGGCGCGGCCGACCGTGTCCGCATCCAGCTGACCGGTCGCGGCGGGCACACCTCACGCCCGCACCTCACCCAGGACCTCACGTTCGCCCTGGCGACCCTCTGCACGCAGCTGCCGGCCGCGTTGTCGCGGCGGCTCGACCCCCGTGCCGGCGCGAGCCTGGTCTGGGGGAGCATCAACGCCGGGAGCGCGCCGAACGTGATCCCCGCGACGGGAGAGGCCACCGGCACGCTGCGGATGCTCGACGCGACCGCCTGGCACGAGGCAGAGCACCTCGTACGGGCGCTGGTGCGCGAGATCGTCGCTCCGTACGGGGTCGACGCCGAGGTCACCTACACCCAGGGTGTGCCGCCCGTCGTCAACGACGTGGAGTCGACCGAGATCCTGCGTGACGCGGTCGCGGTCGCCCTCGGTCCGAGCGCGGTGACGAGCACCAGCCAGAGCCTCGGGGGAGAGGACTTCGCGTGGTTCGTCGAGTCCGTCCCGGGGTCGATGGGCCGGCTCGGCACCCGGACGCCCGGGGGGCCCACGTACGACCTCCACCAGGGCAACCTGCGCATCGACGAGCGCGCGGTCGCGATCGGCGCGAAGGTCCTCGCGATGGCGGCCCTGGCAAGCGCTCCGACCCTCTGACCGAGCGATCGGAGGCCGCGACTACGGCAACTGTCGCCATCGTCGTCGCCGCCTGATTGTGGGTGTTCTCCGATGCCGGACGTCGGTACGGCAACAGCCCGTCTTTCAGGATAACAAGTGAGTATCGGGTCCTCTCCCCGCGAGGGGTTCACCCACGTGTCAAGGGTTGACGGGGTTATTGTTCGAAAATCCTCTGGGGATGGCCCGGGGCGATGAACACTCGTGACTGAGGAGTCCTCTTGCGTCGAATGGGCAAGATCACCGCGCTGGCCGCGGTGGCCGTGCTGGCTCTGGCCGGCTGCGGCAGCGACGATGACAACGGCGGCGACGACGACAATGCCGGCAGCAGCAACACGCTCGACTGCTCGGTCGCCGAAGGTGACGGCCCCAAGGTCGGCATCGCTTACGACGTGGGTGGTCAGGGCGACAAGTCGTTCAACGACGCCGCCGCGGTCGGTGTGAAGAAGGCTGTCGACGAGCTCGGCGCCCGGTGCACCGAGGCCGAGGCTCAGGACGGCGAGGCCGAGTCGGCTCGCGAGGACCGCCTCCGCCAGCTGGCCGACGCCGAGCACGATCCGATCATCGCCGTCGGATTCCTCTACAGCGAGGCCGTCAACAAGGTGGCGCCGGACTACCCGGACGTCAGCTTCGACGTGGTCGACGGCTTCGACCCCGACGACCAGGCCAACGACAACGTCGCTTACCTCACCTTCGCCGAGGAGCAGGGCTCCTTCCTCGTCGGTGCCGCTGCGGCGCTGAAGTCGACGACCAACAACGTCGGCTTCGTCGGTGGCGTCAACTCCGACCTCATCAAGAAGTTCGAGGCCGGCTACGCCGCAGGTGCGAAGGCGGTGAAGCCCGACATCAAGATCCAGGTGAAGTACATCGAGGAGTCCGACGCGAGCGGCTTCAACGATCCCGCCGGAGGCAAGGCAGCAGCGACCGGCATGTTCGACCAGGGCGCCGACGTGGTCTACCACGCTGCCGGCGGCTCGGGTGCGGGTGTCTTCCAGTCTGCCGTCGAGGCCGGTGACGGCATGTGGGCCATCGGTGTCGACTCCGACCAGTGGCAGACCGCCTCCGACACGGAGAAGCCGCACATCCTGACCTCGATGCTCAAGCGCGTCGACGTCGCGGCCTACGACGCGATCAGCGCCGTGGCCGAGGATTCGCCGCTGGTGGGTTACCAGACGTACGATCTCGCCAAGGATGGCGTCGGCTACGCCACCTCGGGCGGATACGTCGACGACATCATCGGCGACCTCGACGGCTACGCCGATCAGATCAAGAGCGGCGAGATCAAGGTTCCGACCGCGCCGTGACCTTCGGGGGAGGGCCGACGCGCCCTCCCTCCAAGGTCGTGATGGGCCCGGGGTGGCGTTCTGCCGCCCCGGGCCCACGCCTCTCGATCGGTACTCAGAAGGAGCACGATGACGACCTCCGCGGTGGAGCTCGAGGGGATCGAGAAGCGATTCCCCGGTGTGATCGCGAACGACGACGTCAACCTGCGCATCGCACCCGGAACGGTCCACGCGCTCGTCGGCGAGAACGGGGCCGGCAAGTCGACGCTGATGAAGATCCTGTACGGGGTGCAGAAGCCTGACGGCGGGACCATCACCATCGACGGTGAGAAGGTCGAGTTCGCCAGCCCGTCCGACGCGATCGCGCGCGGCATCGGCATGGTGTTCCAGCACTTCATGCTCGCCGACAACCTCACGGTGCTCGAGAACGTCGTTCTCGGCGCCGAGAAGCTGTACGGCACCGGCGCGAAGGCCCGTGAGCAGGTCCGGGAGATCTCGCACCGGTTCGGGTTCAACCTCGACCCCGACGTGCTGGTCGAGGCACTCGGCGTCGCCGCGCGCCAACGGTTGGAGATCCTCAAGGTCCTCTACCGCGGCGCCAAGATCATCATCCTCGACGAGCCGACGGCGGTCCTCGTCCCGCAGGAGGTGGAGGCGCTCTTCGCCAACCTCGAGGGTCTCAAGGCCCAGGGGCACACGCTCCTGTTCATCTCGCACAAGCTCGACGAGGTGCTCGCGATCGCCGATGCGATCACGGTGATGCGACGCGGCACCACGGTCGGCAGCCCCGACCCCAAGCAGGTCACCAAGCGCCAGCTCGCCGAGCTCATGGTCGGCTCTGAGCTGCCGTCGCCCGAGACCGAGGAGTCGACGGTCACCGACGTCGTCGAGCTGCGCGTCAGCGACCTCACGATGGTCGACGAGTTCGGCCGTACGGTGCTCGACAGCATCGACCTCGAGATCCACCGCGGCGAGGTCCTCGGCATCGCCGGCGTCGAGGGCAACGGCCAGACAGAGCTCGTCGAGGGGATCCTCGCGATGCGGCCCACGACGGGCGAGGTGGAGCTCGGCGACACCGACATCTCGCAGTGGGCCACCCGTCGCCGTCGCGCCGCCGGGATCGGCTACATCCCTGAGGACCGGCACCGGCACGGGCTCCTGCTCGACTCCCCGTTGTGGGAGAACCGCATCCTCGGCCACGCGTACGAGGACGTCGCCGTCAAGGGCGGATGGATCAACCGCGGCGGCGCCCGCCGCGACTCCGAGCGGATCGTCGAGCAGTACGACGTCCGCACACCCGGCATCGACACCATGGCGCGCGCGCTGTCGGGCGGCAACCAGCAGAAGTTCATCGTCGGGCGCGAGCTGTCGGGCAAGCCCAGCCTGCTGATCGCGGCCCATCCGACCCGCGGCGTCGACGTCGGCGCGCAGGCGGCGATCTGGGACCAGATCAAGGACGCCCGACGCGCCGGGCTCGCCGTCCTGCTCATCTCGGCAGACCTCGACGAGCTCATCGGCCTGTCCGACCGCATCGAGGTCATCCTCCGCGGTCGCATCGTCGGCTCGTTCGACCCGCAAACCGTCACCCCGCAGGACCTCGGTGAGGCCATGACGGGCGGACAGGAGGAAGCATGAACCAGCTGCGCAACGTGGGCATCGCGATCGCCGCGCCGCTGCTCGCGATCGCGTTCTCGCTGGCTGTCACGAGCCTGGTCATCGAGATCTCCGGAGGCTCGGCCTCGGACTTCATCGGGATCATCTTCTCGTGGCCCGCTGACCGGATCCTGGTCAACATCGCCAACCAGTCGTCGTTGATCTACCTCTCCGCGCTCGCTGCCGCGGTGGGCTTCCGGATGAACCTCTTCAACATCGGTGTCGAGGGCCAGTACCGCATGGCCGCGTACGCCGGAGCCGTGTTCGCCGGGGCGGCGCTGCTGCCCGGCGCCCTCAACGTGCTCGGCTCGCTGCTCGTCGCGGTCGCGGCCGGCGCCGCGTGGGCGGGCATCGCAGGCCTGCTGAAGGTCACCCGCGGGGTGAGCGAGGTCATCTCGACGATCATGCTCAACGCGATCGCGGTGACCATCACGGGCTACCTCCTCAACACGTATGGGTTCAAGGCCGGCGACTCGCGTCGTACGACCGAGATCCCGGAGTCCAGCCAGGTCCCCGGCTGGCAGCCGTTCGAGAAGGCCTCCGGGGAGGTCTGGACCCTGGGGCTGCTCGCCGTCTTCGCGGGCATCGCGTTCTGGCTCGTCCTCAACAAGACCCGCTTCGGCTTCGACCTGCGTGCGACCGGCCAGTCGGAGTCGGCGGCGGTGGCCAGCGGCGTCAACACCAAGAAGATGACGATGCTGACGCTGCTCATCTCCGGTGGCATCGCGGGCCTCATCTGGATGCCGTCGCTGTTCGGCAGCGCGCACTACTACGGCACCACCTTCCAGCTCGGACTCGGCTTCACCGGCATCGCCGTCGCGCTGCTCGGACGCAACCGTGCGCTCCCGATCGCGTTCGCCGCGCTGCTGTTCGCGTTCCTCAACGAGCAGTCGAACCGCCTCACCATCGAGGCCGGCATCTCCGTCGAGGTCATCCAGATCACCCAGGGCATCATCGTGCTCGCAGTCGTCATCGCCTACGAGCTCGTGCGCCGCTATCGCGTCCGCGCCGAGGAGCGGCAGGTGGCCCAGGCACCCCGTCCCGACGCGACCCCTGAGGAGGTCTCGGCATGAGCACCGTGGTCACCGAGACGGCGCCCCCGCCGCCGCCGTCCCCGTCCGCGTCGCTCGGACGCTCCTACCGCTGGCTCGTGGTCACGTTCGGCTTCCTCGCGCTCGTCGCGTCCGTCCGCCTCATCAGCGGCGCCCACGAGATCGACTCGGTCGGGACGATCCAGGCCGCGCTGATCGCCACGTGCCCGATCCTGCTCGCCGCGCTCGGCGGTCTGTGGGCCGAGCGTGCCGGCATCGTCAACATCGGCCTCGAGGGCCAGATGATCCTCGGGACCTGGGGCGCCGCCTACTTCACCTACTTCTACGGTCCGTGGGTCGGCCTGATCGGCGCCGCTCTGATGGGCGCCCTCGGCGGCATCCTCCACGCGATCGCGACCGTCACGTTCGGCGTCGACCACATCGTCTCCGGCGTGGCGCTCAACATCATCGGCGCCGGCGCGGTCGCGTTCCTCGCCGAGGCGTACTTCCGTGATCTCGACGGCGGCGGCATCAAGCAGCTGACGGGTCTGTCGACCCCGCCGAAGGTCGAGATCCCCTGGCTCGGGGAGGCTGCTGCCGACCTCGCGGAGAAGCACTGGTTCGTGATCTCCGACCTCGCGGCCGTGGTCGCGGCGCTCACCCGCAACATGTCGATCATGGTCTACCTGGTCGCGGCGCTGGTCGTGTTCACCTCGTGGATCCTCTGGAAGACGACGTTCGGTCTGCGGCTGCGCTCGTGCGGCGAGAACCCGCAGGCTGCCGAGACGCTGGGCGTCAACGTCTATCTGTTCAAGTACATCGCGGTCATCATCTCCGGCGTCTTCGCCGGACTCGGCGGCTACATGCTGGTGCTGGTCTCGTCCAGCGGCTTCGTCACCGGGCAGACCGGCGGACGTGGCTACATCGGCCTCGCGGCGATGATCTTCGGCAACTGGCGGCCGTTCGGTGCCGCAGGTGCGGCGACGATGTTCGGCTACACCGACGCGATGCAGCTGCGCAACGCCGCCGCCGTGCACGCGCTGCTGCTCCTCGTGGCGGTCCTGCTGCTCGTCTTCATGCTGCTGCGCCTGCGCAAGGGCGACCGCAAGAACGCGATCCTGTTCGGCGCCGTGGGCGTGGGCTTCCTGGTGTGGTACCTGCTCAGCGACGAGGTGCCGCGTGAGTTCGCCGGCATGACCCCGTACGTCGCGACGCTGCTCGTGCTCGCACTCGGGACGCAACGTCTCCGCATGCCCGCGGCCGACGGCAAGCCCTATCGCAAGGGCCAAGCCGGATGAGCGGGGTCTCGACAGGCTCGACCGGCGGGGGCGGGGGCGACGTCGACTGGGAGGTCCTCCACGACGCGGCGGTCGAGGTCATGCGGCGCGCGTACGCCCCGTACTCGCACTATCGCGTCGGTGCCGCGGGCCTCACCGAAGACGGCCGTGTGGTCGTCGGCTGCAACGTCGAGAACGCCGCGTACGGCGTCGCGCTGTGCGCCGAGTGCGGCATGGTGTCGTCGCTGCACTCCACGGGCGGTGGCCGGCTCGTCGCGGTCGCGTGCGTGAACGGCGCCGAGCAGCCGGTGATGCCGTGCGGTCGCTGTCGCCAGCTTCTCTGGGAGAACGGTGGTCCGCAGATGCTGCTGCGCACCGTCCGCGGCGTCGTACCGATGACCGAGGTATTGCCCGACGCGTTCGACGACGAAGACCTCGCGGCCCGGTCCTGAGAGTTGCGAGCGATGATGAACCCGTGAAGATCGATGTCGACCTGAGCGATCCCGCCTTCGTCGCCGACCCGTACCCGGTGCTCGCCGAGCTGCGCGCTGCGGGCCCGATGCTGTGGCACGAGCCGACCCAGCGGTGGCTCGCGACCACGCACGACGCGGTCAGCCAGACGCTTCGCAAGCGGCGGCTCGGACGGATCTGGACCGACTGGGAGCCGACCGACGACATGGAGCCGTTCAACGCGCTCCATCGCAACCAGATGATGGAGAACGAGCCGCCGGCCCACACGCGGCTGCGCCGTCTGGTCGCGGGCGCGTTCGGGCGCGGCCACGTCGAGCGGATGCGCCCGCGCGTCGAGGCGCTCACCGCACGGCTGCTCGACGGACTCTCGGGCACGGCCGACATCCTCGGCGACTATGCGGAGCCGCTCCCGGTGTACGTCATCTGCGACCTCCTCGGCGTCCCTGGCGACGACCACGCCCAGCTGCGGACGTGGTCGCAGGGCATCGTCCACATGTACGAGCAGGGCGTCGGCGAGGAGACCAAGCGCGAGGCGATCACGGCGAGCGTCGCGTTCAGCGAGTACGTCGCCGCGCTCGTCGCGGAGCGCAAGGCGCAGATGGCCCGCGGTATCCGCGGTGATGACCTGCTGACCGACCTGATCGCCGAGCGCGACACGGAGTCCGGCGGTGCCGCCCGCCTGAGCGAGGACGAGCTGGTGGCGACGGTCGTGCTGCTGCTCAACGCCGGCCACGAGGCCTCGGTCAACGTCTTCGGCAACGGTGTCCACGCGTTGCTGTCCCACCCGGCACAGCGCGACCGCGTGCTGTCCGGCGCGGTGTCGGTCGCGACGGCGCTCGAGGAGCTGATCCGCTACGACGCGCCGCTGCAGCTGTTCGAGCGTACGGCGACGGCGGACGTCGAGATCGCGGGCACCAAGGTCCGTACGGGCGAGAAGGTGGCCTGCCTGATGGGCTCGGCCAACCGTGACGCCGCGGTGTTCGCCGAGCCCGACGCGTTCGACGTGTCGCGCGACCCCAACCCGCACGTCGGGTTCGGGATGGGACTGCACTTCTGCCTCGGCGCGCCGCTGGCACGGATGGAGCTCGAGATCTCGCTGGGCCGGCTGCTCGAGCGGTTCCCGCGGCTCGCGCTGAACGGAGTTGCACCACGCCGCCCGACCTGGGTGCTGCGTGGGTTCGAAGGTGTCGAGATCGATCTAGGAGAGGCCGCATGAGCATGGGCAGGCACGACGCTGTCGAGGTGATCGCGGCGAAGCGTGACGGGCACGCGCTGTCCGGTTCGCAGATCGACTGGGTCGTCGACGGCTACACGTCCGGCGAGGTGGCCGACGTCCAGATGGCGTCGCTGGCGATGGCGATCGTGCTCAACGGCATGGAGTTCGCCGAGGTCGCCCGCTGGACCGACGCGATGATCCGCAGTGGTGAGCGGATGGACTTCTCCGGGCTCTCGTGGCCGACGGCCGACAAGCACTCGACGGGCGGGGTCGGTGACAAGATCACGCTCCCGCTGGCGCCGCTGGTCGCCGCCTGCGGCGTCGCGGTGCCGCAGCTGTCGGGCCGTGGGCTCGGGCACACCGGCGGGACGCTCGACAAGCTCGAGTCGATCCCGGGGTGGCGCGCCGACCTGTCGAACGACGAGATGATGCGTCAGCTCGAGGACGTCGGCGCGGTGATCTGCGCCGCCGGCTCAGGGCTCGCTCCCGCGGACAAGAAGCTGTACGCGCTGCGTGACGTTACGGGCACGGTCGAGTCGATCCCGCTGATCGCGAGCTCGATCATGAGCAAGAAGATCGCCGAAGGCACCGGCGCGCTCGTGCTGGACGTCAAGGTCGGGTCGGGCGCGTTCATGAAGGACCTCGACGCCGCCCGCGAGCTCGCTCGCACGATGGTGGCGCTCGGCACGTCTGCCGGCGTGGACACCCGCGCGCTCGTCACGGACATGTCGACGCCGCTCGGGATGACCGCCGGCAACGCGCTCGAGGTCGCCGAGTCCGTCGAGGTGCTCGCAGGCGGCGGTCCCGCCGACGTCGTCGAGCTGACGCTCGCGCTCGCCCGCGAGATGCTCTCGGCCGCCGGGCGCGAGGACGTCGATCCCGCGGACGCGCTCGCCTCCGGCCGTGCGATGGACGTGTGGCGCCGCATGATCGCCGCGCAGGGCGGCGACCCTGACGCGGAGCTGCCGCACGCCTCCGACATCCAGGTCGTCGCCGCCGACCGTGACGGCTACGTGGGCCGCGTCGACGCGATGGCGGTCGGGCTCGCGGCGTGGCGCCTCGGCGCGGGCCGCTCGCGTCCTGGCGAGTCGGTCCAGGCCGGCGCCGGGGTCGAGCTGCACGTACGACCGGGAGACCGTGTCCGTACGGGCCAGCCGTTGATGACGCTGCACACGGACACTCCTGAGCGGTTCGCGAGGGCGCTCGCTGCGCTCGACGGCGGCTACGACGTGGTGGACGCCGCACCCGAGCCTCGTACGTCCCCGGTGCTCGAGCGCATCGTCTGAGCGCCGCACTAGGCTGGGCCGATGGTGAGCCCCGAGCAGATCGCGCGCGTCCCGAAGGTCCTCTTGCACGACCATCTCGACGGGGGCGTGCGCCCGGAGACCGTCGCGGAGATCGCCACGCGGACGGGGCACGCGCTGCCGGTCGTCGATCCGGGAGAGCTCGGTGACTGGTTCGCCGCCGCCGCGACGTCGGGGAGCCTCGTGCGCTACCTGGAGACGTTCGAGCACACCGTCGGCGTGATGCAGACGACCGACGACCTCGTACGGGTCGCCCGCGAGTGCGTCGAGGACCTTGCCGACGACGGCGTCGTGTACGCGGAGGTGCGGTGGGCTCCTGAGCAGCACCTCCGCGAGGGCCTCACGCTGACCGGCGCCGTGGACGCCGTGCGCGAGGGGTTCGTGCAGGGGACGGCCGAGGCCGCGAGGCGCGGACGGACGATTCACGCGCGCCAGATCCTCACCGCGATGCGGCACCAGGCGCGCTCGCTCGAGATCGCCGAGCTCGCCGTGGCGTACCGCGACCGCGGCGTCGTCGGCTTCGACATCGCCGGCGCCGAGGCCGGCTACCCGCCCACCAGGCACCTCGACGCGTTCGAGTACCTCCACCGCGAGAACGCGCACTTCACCATCCACGCCGGCGAGGCGTTCGGGCTGCCGTCGATCTGGCAGGCCATCCAGTGGTGCGGCACCGACCGGCTCGGTCACGGTGTCCGGATCATCGACGACATCGACCTCACCGATCCGGACGAGCCACGCCTCGGTCTGCTTGCCGCGTACGTGCGTGACAAGCGCATCCCGCTCGAGCTGTGCCCGTCGTCGAATGTCCAGACAGGGGCGGCGCCGTCGATCGCCGAGCACCCCATCGGCACGCTCGCGTCGCTGGGTTTTCGCGTCACCGTCAACACCGACAACCGGCTGATGAGCCAGACGTCCATGACCCGAGAGATGTCGCTTCTCGTGGAGGCGTTCGGCTACGATCTGGACGATCTCCGGTGGTTCACGGTGAACGCGATGAAGAGCGCGTTCCTCCCCTTCGACCAGCGGCTCGCGCTCATCCAAGATGCGATCAAGCCGGGTTATGCTATATAGCCCTTTCCGGACTCTGCTACCTTGTGCGCAGCCGCGTGTGAAACATGCCACGAAGTAGGGAGAATCCATGGGCGGGCGTCACGCCATTGCCAAGGAGAACGAGGCCGGCCATAAGTGGCAGTACGGCATCGGACTCGTTGTCATCGCCACGATCCTCACCGGGGTCTTCGTCCTGAGGGACAAAGAGGCCCCGGCCGCTGCGTCGTGCGCGACGACGCACGACGTGTCCGTCGCCGTCGCGCCCGAGATCGCGCCGGTCGTTGAGGCGGCGGTCGAGCGTGTCGGCGAGGACGCCTGCGCGGCGTACACGGTCGAGGCGCAGGCCCCGGCTCTCGTCGCGCAGTCGCTCGCGATCGGTGAGGGAGCGCCAGATCTGTGGATCCCGGACTCGACGCTCTGGCTCGCGCGCGTCACCGCGCAGCAGCCCGAGGGTGCTGCTGGTCCGGAGGTCGTCACGAAGTCCGTGGCGACATCACCCGTCGTGCTCGCTCTCCCGAAGGGCGGGCCGGGACGCCCCGACACCTGGCTCCAGGCGATGTCCGACCCGAAGTTCACCAACGGTGACGCGCTCGCGACGACGCAGGCCACCGTGCCGCTCCTCGCTGCGCAGGCTGAGGCAGCGAAGGGGCTCACGAGCGCCGAGACCGTCGGGGCCGCGTTGGTCACGCTGGCGCAGCGCCAGTCGGCTGCTGCACCCAAGACCAACCCTGCCGAGCTGCTCGCCGACGTCGCGAAGGTCGGTGGCAGCACGGTCGTGAGCGAGCAGACGTTCAGCGCCGTCCCGGGCAGCGCCGAGTTCGTCGCCGTGATCCCCAAGACCGGCAGCCTGGTCCTCGACTACCCGCTCGCCGCCGCGTCCGACAACCCCGGCAACGCCCGCGCCGCAAAGGCGCTCACGTCGGCCCTCGGGTCCGCCGACGGTGTCAAGGGTCTGACCGAGGCGGGCTTCCGCAAGCCGTCGGGTGAGCCGTTGCCGGAGGGCAAGGGCGTCGGCCAGTTCACCCCGATCGCGCTCGACAACCCGCAGCTCATCGCGCAGACCCTGCGCAAGTGGTCGGTCATCGCGCTTCCCGCGCAGACCGTCGCCGTGATCGACGTGTCGGGCTCGATGGAGGCGCAGGTCGGCGACTCCACTCGCATGGGCCTGACCATCGAGGCGGGGCTGACAGGGCTCTCCCTGATGCCCGACTCGTGGGCCGTCGGCTCGTGGGCGTTCTCGCACAAGCTCGACGGCGAGCAGGACTGGAAGAAGCTCGCCCCGATCCGCAAGCTCGGCTCGGTCGACGGCGGGGTCAAGCACCGCGACCTGGTCGTCGAGAAGATCAAGCAGATGGGGACGCTGGTCGGCGGCGGCACGGGTCTGTACGACACGGTTCTCGCGGCCTGGCGCACCGTCCAGGCGCAGTACGACCCGAAGTCGATCAACTCGGTCATCATCCTCACTGACGGCAAGAACGAGGACTCAGACAGCCTGTCCCAGTCCGAGCTCCTTGCCACGATCCAGCGCGAGCGTGACCCGGCGCGTCCGGTCACCGTCATCGCGATCGGGATCACCGAGGACGCCGACGAGGACGCCCTCAACAAGATCGCGAAGGCCACGGGGGGCCAGGCCTACATCGCGCGGGAGGCTTCAGAGATCCCGAAGGTGTTCGTCAACGCCCTCGAAGCCCGAGGGTGACACACTCACACTCCGCTCACCCGGCGTCGCGCCGTCCGTTCGCACGGGCGGCGCAGCGCTGTCGGTGTGGCGCCTAGGCCCTCGGGTAGGAGCAAGGACCAATGGCAGGACGTCATGCGGACGCCAAGGACGGCGCCGACAACCGACCGATGACGTACGCGATCGGCTTCGCAGTGGTGGTGGTCCTGGTCGTCGGCTTCCTCGTGCTGCGAGACGATGACGAGCCAGCGGCCGCCGACTGCGCGAAGACGGCCCCGGTGCGGGTCGCGGTCACCCCGGAGCTCGCGCCGATCGTCGAAGCCGCGACCGAGCGCGCCGACACCGACAGGTGCGTGTCGTACGAGGTCCTCGCCGAACAACCCGCGCTCACCTCGCAGGCGGTCACGCTCGACGACGGGGCACCCGACGTCTGGATCCCCGACTCGAGCGTGTGGCTGACGCGCGTCGCCGGCCAGCTCGTCGAAGGGGTCGAGGCTCCGCGTACGCTCGTCCGCTCGGTGGCGACCTCGCCTGTCGTCCTCGCGTGGCCGAAGAGCGGCGGCGATCCGCCCTCGAAGTGGCTCCAGGTGCTCACCAACCCCGGGTTCACCATCGGTGACCCGCTGTCGACCGCGACCGCAACGGCCCCGCTGCTCGCCGCGCATGCAGAGGCAGGGAGCAGCCTGACGCCGGCGGCGTTCGACACCGTCAGCTCGGCACAGGTGACGCTGGCCCAGAGGCAGTCCGGCAACCCCGCGACGGCCGACCCCGCGGGGCTGCTCGACACGACCGCGAAGTCCGGCGGGAGCACTGTCGTCAGCGAGCAGGTCTTCAACGCGTCGGCGGCCGCCGACTCCTTCGTGCCGGTGCTGCCGGGGGAGGGGAGCTTCGCGCTCGGCTATCCGTTGGCCCTCGTCTCGGGCGATCCGGCCCACGAGGCCGCGGCGAAGGCGCTCGCGGCCGCGCTGACGTCGGCGAAGGGCCTCGCCTCGCTCGAGAAGGCCGGGTTCCGAGCCCCGTCCGGCGAGCCGCTCTCCGAGGGCAGCGCGATCGGCTCCTTCGCGTCGATGACGATCGAGGACCCAGCCGTCATCGCCGACACCCTGCGGCGCTGGTCCTTGATCGCCCTCCCGGCGCGGGCGCTCGCCGTGATCGACGTGTCCGAGCCGATGGGGGAGCGTGCCGGCGATTCGACCCGCATGGGGCTGACCACGGCGGCCGCGCTGACCGGGCTCGGGCTGATGCCCGACTCGTGGTCGCTCGGGTCGTGGGCCTTCTCGCGCAAGCTCGACGGCAAGAAGGACTGGAAGGAGCTCGCTCCCATCAGGCCGCTCACCGCCACCACGGGGGGCAAGAACCAGCGCGACATCGTGGTGCAGCAGACGAAGTCGCTCCGCAAGCTCGTCGGTGGCCGCACGGGCCTGTACGACACGACGCTGGCGGCCTACCGGACCGTGCAGGCGCGGTACGACCCGAAGGCCGTCAACTCAGTGATCATCCTCACGGGCGGGCGCAACGACGACCCGGGGAGCATCTCGCGCGCCAAGCTCGTCGAGACGCTCAAGCGCGAGCGCGACCCGGCGCGCCCCGTCGTCGTGATCGCGATCGGCATCACCGAGGACGCCGACGCGTTCTCGTTGCAGGAGATCGCGAAGGCGACCGGCGGGCAGGTCTACCTGGCGCGCCAGCCGGGCGAGATCGCGGACGTGTTCGTCAACGCCCTGCGTTCGCGCCACTGATGCCGCCGAGCGCCGCGATCCGGCGCTCGGCCTGGCGGGGCGTGACGGGCCGGCAGCCGTGCTCCTCCGCGAGCGCGACCACGGCCGGCTCCTCGCGCGTGAGGTGCAGGCCGCGACGCAGCAGCACAGGCAGCGACTTGCGCTTCTCGCGCAGGTCGCGCGCCAGTCGCAGGACGAACGTGACGAGCCGGTGGTGGCGGACACACAGCGCGTCGACGAGCAACCCGCGCCGGGCGAGCTCGGCCACGATGACGTGCGCGAAGAGTCCCTCGGCGACGACCATGGTGGCGTCGCCGAGGATGAGCGTGTGCCAACCCGTGCGACGGCTCAGAGAGATGTCGTACACCGGCACGTCGACCGTGCCGGTGGTGCACAGCGTCTCGAGGGCATCGCACGCCGCCTCGGCGTCCCACGACCGGAGGTCGTCCCAATCGACGACCTCGGTCTCGCCGAACGTGATCGTGGGCAGGCCCGGGTCGCCTGCCTCGCGGTAGAAGTCGTCGAGCCTGACCACGGGCAGCCCGCTGCGCTCGGCGACCCGGGACTTGCCGGAGCCGGACGGACCGGACAGGACGACGACACCGACGGGGGTGCTCACACGCCCACGGGGTGCCACACGGTCTTCGTCTCGAGGAAGGCCGTCATGCGGGCGATCGACGGCTCGGCCGTCCAGTCAGGGCTGCTGGGGCGCAGCACGCGCTTCAGGTTGATCGCGGCCTCGGCCTCGAGCTCGGTGGCGAGGTCGTGGTCGTCGACCCCGGTCAGGTCGAGCGCGTTGACGTCGAGGTGTGCCGCGAGCCAGGGCCCGAGCTCGGTGACGTCGCCGGTGAGGACGTTCACCACGCCGCCGGGCACGTCGGAGGTCGCGAGGACCTCGGAGAGCGTGACGGCGGCGAGCGGCCGCTCGCACGAGGTGACGACGACGGCGGTGTTGCCGGAGACGATCACCGGTGCGAGCACCGACACCAGGCCGAGCAGGCTGTCGTCGGCGGGTGCGGCCACGGCGACGACGCCGGTCGGTTCGGGGGAGGAGAGGTTGAAGTACGGCCCGGCGACCTGGTTGGCGTTGCCGGTGACCTGGGCGAGCTTGTCGGCCCACCCCGCGTACCAGACCCACCGGTCGATCGCGGCGTCGACGACCTTGGCCGCCTGCGCCTTGGTCCGCCCCTCGGCGGCGACGACGTCGGCCGTGAACTGGTCGTGGCGTCCCTCGATCATCTCGGCGACGCGGTAGAGGATCTGGCCCCGGTTGTACGGGGTACGCCCTGCCCAGCCGCCGAAGGCCTTGCGGGCCGCCACGACGGCGTCGCGGGCGTCCTTGCGCGAGGCCTTGGCCGCGTTGGCCAGGAAGCGGCCCTGGGTGTCGGTCACCTCGTACGTGTGGCCGGACTCGGAGCGGGGGAACGCCCCGCCGATGTAGAGCTTGTACGTTTTGCGTACGTCGAGCCGGCTCATGCGGTCTCGCCCTCCTGAAGGTCTGCGCTCGTGAGGTACGCGGCGAGGCCCTGGCGCCCGCCCTCGCGGCCGTAGCCGGACTCCTTGTATCCGCCGAACGGCGAGGCTGGGTCGAACTTGTTGAAGGTGTTGGCCCACACGACCCCGGCACGGAGGCGGTCGGCGATCGCGAGGATGCGCGACCCCTTGTCGGTCCAGACGCCCGCCGACAGACCGTACGGAGTGTTGTTGGCCTTGGCGACCGCCTCGTCCGGCGTCCGGAACGTGAGGACGGACAGCACCGGGCCGAAGATCTCCTCGCGCGCGATGCGGTGGGCCTGGGTCACGCCGGTGAAGACGGTCGGCGCGTACCAGAAGCCCGACGTCGGGAGCTCGCACGGTGGCGACCAGCGCTCGGCGCCCTCGTCGTCACCGGTGCTCGCGAGCGCGGTGATGCGGTCGAGCTGCTCGCGGGAGTTGATGGCACCGATGTCGGTGTTCTTGTCGAGGGGGTCGCCGACGCGCAGCGTGGTCATGCGGCGCTTGAGGCGCTCCATGACGTCGTCGTACACGTTCTCCTGGACCAGCAGCCGAGAGCCGGCACAGCACACATGGCCCTGGTTGAAGAAGATCCCGGAGACGATGCCTTCGATCGCCTGGTCCATCGGGGCGTCCTCGAAGACGATGTTGGCGGCCTTGCCGCCGAGCTCGAGGGTGAGTCGCTTGTCAGTGCCGGCGACCGACCGCGCGATCTGGCGGCCGACGTCGGTCGACCCGGTGAACGCGACCTTGTCGACGTCGGGGTGGGTGACGAGCGCCTGCCCGGTCGCACCGGCGCCGGTGATGATGTTGACGACGCCCGGCGGGAGGTCGGCCTGCTGGCAGATCTCGGCGAACAGGAGCGCGGTCAGCGGCGTGGTCTCGGCGGGCTTGAGGACGACCGTGTTGCCGGCGGCGAGCGCGGGCGCGATCTTCCACGACAGCATCAGCAGCGGGAAGTTCCAGGGGATCACCTGGGCGGCGACCCCGAGGGGGCGCGGCTGGGAGCCCAGCCCTGCGTACGCGAGCTTGTCGGCCCATCCGGCGTAGTAGAAGAACCACTGCGACACGAGCGGGATGTCGACGTCGCGCGACTCCTTGATCGGCTTGCCGTTGTCGAGCGACTCCAGCACGGCCAGCTCGCGGCTGCGCTCAGCGAGGATGCGGGCGATGCGGTAGAGATACTTCGCACGCTCGCGGCCCGGCATCCGCGACCAGCTGCGGAAGGCGCGGCGGGCGGCGGCGACCGCGGCGTCGACGTCGGCGTCGGTCGCCTCGGTGACCTCGGCGAGCACCTCCTCGGTCGCGGGGTTGACGGTCTTGAACGTCCGGCCGTCGACCCCTTCGGTGAAGGAGCCGTCGATGAACAGCCCGTACGAGGGCTGGAGGTCGACGATGGCCCGCGACTCGGGTGCTGGTGCGTAGTCGAGCGGTGTGGGGGGTACGGCGTGGTCAGCCATGTCGGTGCCTCAGTCGATCGTCACGTAGTCGGGTCCGGCATAACGGCCGGTCTCGAACTTCTGGCGCTGCATGAGCAGGTCGTTGAGCAGGCTCGACGCCCCGAACCGGAACCAGGTTGGCGTCATCCAGTCGACGCCTGCGGTCTCGTTGACCGTGACGAGGTATTTGAAGGCGTCCTTGGTCGTCCGGATGCCGCCTGCGGGCTTGACACCCACCTGCACGCCAAAGGCGTCGCGGAAGTCACGCACCGCCTCGAGCATGAGCAGCGTCACCGGCAGCGTCGCCGCAGGGGAGACCTTGCCGGTGCTGGTCTTGATGAAGTCGGCTCCGGCGAGCATCGCCAGCCAGGACGCGCGACGGACGTTGTCGTACGTCGCCAGCTCGCCGGTCTCGAGGATCACCTTGAGGTGGGCGCGAGAGCCGTCGCCACGCTCGCACGCCGCGCGGACGGCGACGATCTCCTCGTACACCTTCAGCAGGTCGCCGGCGAGGAACGCGCCACGGTCGATGACCATGTCGATCTCACTGGCACCCGCGGCGACGGCGTTCTCGGTGTCAGCGATCTTGATCGGCAGCGCGGCGCGTCCGGACGGGAACGCGGTGGCGACGCTCGCGACGCCGACAGGCGCGTCGCCGAGGGCTTCGCGGGCGACGGCGACGAGGTCGGGATAGACGCAGACAGCAGCGACCTGCGGGCAGGTCGGGTCGGACGGGTCCGGGCGCAGAGCCTTCGCGGCCAGCGACCGCACCTTGCCGGGGGTGTCGGCCCCCTCGAGCGTCGTCAGGTCGACCATCGAGATCGCGAGGTCGATCGCCGTGCGTTTGGCGTCCTTCTTGATGGATCGGGTCGCGAGTGCGGCGGCGCGCGCCTCCAGCCCGACCTGGTCGACCCCGGAGAGGTCGCCCAGCACGGACCGGACGTCGGCGGCGCTGCCGAGCACGGTGGGTGTCATGGTCACAAGGCCAGTCTAAATGCGTGTGGGAGGTGCTACCCCCCATGCTGGGGGCATGGCTGATGCACAGGGACCGGTCGTGGTCGGAATCGATGGTTCGGAGGATGCGACGCTCGCGCTCAGGTGGGCGAGTGTTTACGCGGTGGCGACCGGGGCGGCGGTGAGAGCGGTCGCCGTCCTGGGGCACGACCTGGCGGGCTCCGACGCCGCTGACGAGGTCGAGACGACCCTGGTCCAGGAGGCCCAGTCCGTGCTGGCGGAGGCCGGCGCGACGACGTACGAGGTCGAGACGCGCGTAGGAAAGGCGTCCGAGGAGCTCATCGCGCTCTCGTCGGAGGCGTCCGTCGTCGTGCTGGGGAGTCAGGGCCACGGGGCGATCGAGGGTCTGGTGGTCGGCTCGGTGAGCCAGCACGTCTCTCGCCACGCCGACTCTCCGGTCGTGGTCATCAGGGAGCCTGCACGACCGCAGGCGACCCGGGTTGTCGTCGGCACCGACGGTTCGGACGAGTCCGCCCCCGCCGTGGAGTGGGCCTTCGCCTATGCGGCTGCGACGGGGGTGGATCTGACGGTGGTGTACGGCTTCCGTACGTCGGCGTCGAGCCCCGCGATCCTCTCGGGATACATCCCGACCAACGTCGGCGACGAGATCGCGGTCGCGGAGGGGGTGCTCGCGGACGTGGTGGCGCCCCTGTCCGCCCGCTACCCCGGGGTGAGCGTTCAGCAGGAGGCGATCACGGTTCCTGCTGCGGTCGCGCTCGCCGATGCGTCGGAGACAGCCGCGCTCGTCGTGGTCGGCTCGCGGGGGAGGGGCGCGTTCGAGGGCATGCTGCTGGGCTCGGTGAGCCAGAGCCTGCTGCACCACGCTCGGTGCGCGGTCGCTGTCGTGCGCTGACCTGCGCCACTGCTCGTCCTGGCGCACTGCCAGCTGGCGTTGCACGTGCTATTTGTCCGATTTGTTCAGATATGTCACTCTCGGATAAGGAGTACGGCCCTCAGTGGCCTTGCGTGTAGCGTCCCCCGCACCCCCGGGCGGGCGTGGACGCTGGGATGACGAGCATCCGCTCCTGTGCGTCCGGTGGCGGCGGTATCCGCCGCTTCCGGGCGCCGTACGTGCGACCCCCGGCGCGTAAGAGGCAGTCCTCACGATGTTCACCGAGCCCTTGTGCTCGGTCGATCCCGCCTGCTCCGGACCGGTCGCTACGCCATGACCGACCGGTACAGGAGCAGCACCATGAACACCCCTATCCTCCGACGCCGGGCACGCCACGCAGCCGTGGTCGTGCTCGCCGTCGGCGCCTCACTCGTAGGCGCCACCCTCGCCACCTCGGCGCCCGCCTCGGCGGCGCAAGTCCCGGCTCAGACCCCCGCGGCCCAGACCTCCGCAGCATCCGTGGCATCCGCGGCGTCCGCGACCAAGGCGGTGTCCGCGAAGGCCGCCGACAAGTCCAGCAACGGCGTCGCACGCGGCATCGATGTCTCGGGGCACCAGCACCCGCGGGGCCGGGCGATCAACTTCACCAAGGTCCGCAAGGCCGGCTACACCTACGCCTTCATCAAGGCGACCGAGGGGCGGTCGTTCGTCAACGAGTACGCCAAGACCGACGGCCGTGCGAGTCAGCGTGCCGGCCTCGCCACCGGCTACTACCACTTCGCGCGTCCGGGGACCCCTGCCGTCGCGCAGGCACGCCACTTCGTGAACCAGGTCCGCCGTACGGGCGTCGACAAGCCGATGCTCGTCCTCGACCTCGAGGACACGGACGGCCGCTCGCGCTCCCACCTGCGCAACTGGGCCAAGCGCTGGCTTCAGACGGTCGAGCGGATGACGGGCACACGCCCGCTCCTTTACACCGGTCCGGGCTTCTGGAACGCGTCCGTCCGCGGCTCCATCCCCTTCGCGAAGTACCCCCTGTGGGTCGCGCACTACGAGACGCGGCGCCCGACCGTACCCGCACCGTGGCGCAAGCAGGCGATCTGGCAGCACTCCAGCACCGCACGCGTCCCCGGTGTCCCCGGGCTCGCCGATGTGAACGTCGCCTCGCCTCAGGTCGCCGCGCGCCTCGCGCCGCCGAGCTCCGACCTCGCCCGGAGCGCCAAGACGGCCGCCGCCGAGACACAGACCAGCCGGTCGGGCGAGCGCCCCGCCGCTCCCAAGGCAGCCGCCCCTGCGGCGGAGGAGCCGAAGGTCGCCGACGCGCGGATCGAAGGCGCATCCGCCGAGAAGAGCGCGAAGTCCCCGCTGCCTGGCGTCCTGCTCGACGCGCTCACCGAGCATGCTGAGTCGGGCAAGAAGCTGAGCGGTGTCCCAGGCCTGACCCGCTGAGGTCCGCTCGCACCCGTACGGACGCAGACGCGCCGTGCCTCTCATGAGAGGCACGGCGCGTCTTGTCTCATGAGAGGCACGGCGCGTCTTGTCTCCGTACTCTCGCCGTAATACTCTGAGTCGAGTACTCGATATCGGAGGGAGAGAGCGATGGCCGTACGACGCCCAACGAACGCGCTCGCGCTCGCCGTGCTCAGCCTGCTGGCCGAGCGGCCGATGCACCCGTACGAGATGTCGAGCACCTTGCGCGAGCGGCACAAGGAGGAGAGCATCCGGCTCAACTACGGGTCGCTCTACTCCGTCGTCGAGTCGCTCGAGAAGAAGGGCCTCATCGCGGCGCGCGAGACCGTCCGCGAGGGGAGGCGTCCCGAGCGCACGGTCTACGAGATCACCTCGGACGGCGAGATCGTGATGACCGACTGGCTCAGCGAGCTCCTCAGCGAGCCGACTCCGCAGTTCACCGACTTCGAAGCCGCCCTGTCGCTCATCGCCACGCTGCCGCCCGACGACGTCGTGCCGCTCCTGGAGCGGCGGCTGTCCGAGCTCACGCTGCAGTCGCGGGCGTACGACGCGATCCGTCAGGCGCTGCCCGATGGCTTCCCTCGGCTGTTCGTCCTCGAGAGCGACTACCAGGAGGCCGTCCGCGCCGCCGAGCGTGAGTTCGTCGCGGCGTTGCTTGCCGACCTGCGCACGGAGACGTTCGAGGGCATCAGCATCTGGCGACGCATGCACGAGCTGCGCGCCGAGGGTGCCGACCCGCAGGAGGCGGAGCGGCGGCTCGTCGAGGAGTTCCCCGAGCTCGGAGTGCTGATGTCCGGGCCCTGACCACCGACTTCCGCCCGCGCACCCGTGCGGGCGGACGAAGAGAGGTCCCCGGCCGACTGCCATCGACCGGGGACCGTCACCCTCGAGTCCGACGCAGGCGCCGAGCCCCGAAGGCTGCATCTCCAGGCTACGGCACCGGTGGCGGACTCCTCATCAGAAGGAGACCTGCCATGCCACATCCACAGCGGTCGGGACCGGCGATCGCCGCCACCGGCCTGGCCAAGACCTATCGCGCCCGAGACCATGAGGTCCGGGCCCTCGACGGGCTCGACCTCGAGGTCGAGCCCGGGACGGTGCTGGGGCTGCTCGGGCCCAACGGCGCCGGGAAGTCCACGACCGTCAAGATCCTCACCACGCTGTCACGAGCAGACTCGGGGACCGCCTCGGTCGCCGGACTCGACGTGGTCCGCGAGGCCGCCGACGTCCGACGCGCCCTCGGCTACGTCTCCCAGAAACCTGCCTTCGACCCGGTCGGCACCGGCATCGAGAACCTCGTCCTCGCCGGACGCGTGTACGGACTTTCTGGTCGCGAGGCCCGGGCGCGGGCCGACGAGCTGCTCGGACGCTTCGGTCTCGCCGACGCAGCGGGGCGCCTCGCGCGGACGTGGTCCGGGGGCATGCAGCGCAAGCTGGACGTCGCCATGAGCCTGGTCCACCGGCCGCAGGTGCTCTTCCTCGACGAGCCGACCACCGGGCTCGACCCCGAGGCGCGGGCCGACATGTGGGCGGAGATCTCGCGCCTGGCGGCAGCGGACGGGGTTGCGGTGCTGCTCACGACGCACTACCTCGAGGAGGCCGACCAGCTCGCGGACCAGCTCGTGATCGTCGACGACGGCCGTGCCGTCGTACGGGGGACACCGGACACGCTCAAGCGGGGGCTGTCGGGCGACGCGATCGCCGTCGAGCTCGCCGAGCGCCGCGATGTCGACGCGGCGGAGCGGGCGCTCGGCGACCTGCCCGGGGTCCGTGAGCTGACCCGTACGGCAGGGCTGCTGCGCGCGCGGGTGGACGACGGTGCAGTCGCCCTGCCGCGGGTGATGGCGGCGCTCGACGCGGCGTCGCTGCGGCTCGCCGCGGTGACCGTCGCGCGGCCGTCGCTCGACGACGTCTACCTGCGCTACGCCGGGCGCGCGTTCGGCAACGGCGACGGGCCGGGGCGTGCGGGGATCGACCGTGCCGAGTCCGAGGGGGTGGCGGCATGACCACGATGCTCGTGCACACCGAGCTCCTCACCCGGCGGTCGTTGCGCAACCTCGTGCGGCAGCCGGCGTACCTGGCCTTCTCGCTGATCCAGCCGCTCGTCTGGCTGCTGCTGTTCGGCCAGCTGTTCCGCAACGTCGTCGAGCTCCCCGGGTTCGGGGACGCCTCGTACATGACCTACCTCACGCCGGGCGTCGTCGTCATGACGGCGATGTTCTCGGCGGGGTGGGCCGGGACCGGCTTCATCGTCGCGATGGACCGCGGCGTCATGGATCGCGACCTCACGTCTCCGGTCGGGCGGTCGGCGCTGATGCTGAGCTCGCTCGCGTCGCAGGCCGTGACGATCGCGCTCCAGTCGCTGATCGTGCTGACGGCAGGCGTCGTCGTGGGGGCGCGGTTCGAGGGTGGGCCGCTCGGGTGGCTCGTGGTGGTCGTGGCGGCGGTGCTCCTCGGCTCGGTGTTCGCGGCGCTGTCGAACGCCGTGGCGCTGCTCGTACGACAGGAGGAGGCGCTGATCGGCATCTCGCAGTTCCTCACGCTCCCGCTGACGTTCCTGTCCTCGGTGATGCTCCCGGCCGCGCTGATGCCGGACTGGGTGGCGACCGTCGCTCGCCTCAACCCGGTCGACTGGGCGGTGGTCGCCTCCCGTGAGGCCCTGTCGGCGGGCCCGGACTGGTCGGTCGTCGGAGGGCGGCTCGCCCTGCTGCTCGTGGTCGCGGCCGTGATGAGCTGGCTCGCCACCCGGGCGTTCCGGGCGTACCAGCGCTCGGTCTGAGCCGTCCCCTCCACCGGACGTCATACGTTTTGCGGGTTGTGCCCCGCGAGACGTATGACGTCCGCGCGAGACGGGGCGACAGAGGGGGAGTGTGGCGTCAGACCAGCTCGTCGCGCCAGCCTCGAAGGACGCGGTGGATCGCGTCGGCGCCGAGCAGGTCGTCGGGCGGCGGCGCGAGCTCGGCCGGCGCGAGCAGCACGGCGCGGTCCTGCCAGCCGCCGAGCCCACCATGGCTGCCCACCAGCTCCTCGAACGCGTGGACGGTCCCGGTCGCCGGGTCACAGGCGCTCACGACGTAAAGGTCCGGCGCCTCGGGCCGCTCGGACGCGGGGTGGATGCGCTCGCGCGCCCCCTCCCCGTACGCGGCCAGCGGGTCGACGTCGCCGATGACCTTGCCCGTACGCAGCGCGTGGATGCCGTCGCTCCCGATCGCGACCGGTCCTTCGTCCACGGTCATCGCGATCACACAGCCGATCGCCGGGTGGTTGACCAGTCCAGGGATGAGGCGCGGCCAGCGCTCGTCGATCTCCTGCAGCACTAAGCGTTGGTCGGAGCGGGCGTTGACGAGACCCAGATTGCCCGACGCGAGGACGATCAGGTCGCTCGCGCCGTCGGCCTCGCGCGCGGGAGCGTCGGAGTCGGCGGCGGAGCTGCCCGTACGACGGTCCATCCGCTCGGCGGCGCGGCGCGCCGTGCCGGAGCCGGCGCCGGCTCCCGCCATCTCCTCGGCGAGCGCGCGCAGCCGGGCGTAGTCCTCGTTGCTGGCTTGGACGGCCTCCACCGACCCGGCGGTCAGCTCAGCGACCAGGTCGGCGAGCGTCGCCCCGTGCACCTGCAGGAAGGTCGCGCCCTGCGACTGGCCGTGGTCGCTCACGACGGCGATGCGGTAGCGCCGTCGGCAGTGCGTGGTGACTGTCTCGAGCGTCGCGAGCACGCCGTCGAGGGCCTCGAGCGCTGCGAGCGCCTCGCGACGGAACACCCCCGCGTGGTGGGCGACCTCGTCGTAGTCGACGTAGTCCACGTACAGGATCGGCGTCCCGCGGAGCATCTCCTGCGCGACCACCGCCGTCGACAGGTCGCGGACCATGCCGTTGGACCCCGCGCGCAGGAACGCGAACGTCCAGTCCCGCTTGACCCGGGGCAGGACGTCACGGTGCGCCTGTCGCGCAGACTGGGTGCGTTCGCGCACGACCTCGGCGAGCGTCCGGAACAGGCTGCGCGCGAGCCCGTCGGGCCGCACCGCGAACCACGCGACGGCCTCGCGGGTGATCGTCGTGCCTCGGCCGCTGCGCAGGCGTGACATCACCATCGCCGTACGGTCGGCGCCGCCGCTGAAGAGATTCGACACCGAGACACCGCCGTCGGCGAGCAGGCCCGGACCCTGTGCCCGCTGCTCGATCACCGCGGCGTCGGCGGGGTGGTTGGCGGTGAGGACGCGGCCGAGCTCACGGTCGTACCAGCGGAACGCCGGCACCCGTTCCGCCGAGCCGTGCAAGATCCCGAGTTGGCTCGCCGGCGTCGTGCACGGCGTCGTCGGTCGCCACTCGTGCAGGGTGTGGCTGCCCTCGCGCAGCCACCGCTCCAGCGTGGGCATGTTGCCGGCGGCGAGCGCCCAGGTGAGGACGGGGTAGGCGACACCGTCGAGCTGGACCACCAGCAGACCGTCCTCGTCAGGCCCGTCTCCATGCTGTCGCGAACGGCGACCGCGGCGCGCGAGCGCCACCGCGAACCCCTCGTCGGTGCCCGCGGTACTCAGCCAGGCGAGCAGCGAGCCGACGAGCGCCGCCAGCCAGGCCGCGATCAGCGGGGCCCACCAGCTCTCGACGACGATGCCGGGGACGACGGCGAGCGCCACCGCGACGACAACCGCCTGGCCGACGACGGCGAGCGCGATCACCGCGACCCAGCCGACCCGCGCCGCCACCGCGACGAGCAGCGGCTGGAGCACGAGCCCGACGAGGCCGATCACAGCCGCTGCCACGGCAGGGGTCCACCACGCGGTGAACTCCAGGTCGTGCAGCACCCAGTCGACCACGACGAGCGTGAGGGTGCCGCCGACCCATGCGAGGAGGAGCCGCCCCACGTCGCCTCCCCGGAAGCGGCGCAGGACGGGCGCGGTCATCGCGGGCTCACAGTCCCAGGGCTGTCGACAGGTGGGCTCGGATCGCGTCGAGGCGGGCAGCCGCCGCGATCCGTGCGGCGTCGACGCCGTCGTCGGCGGGGACGACCACCTCGAGGTAGCACTTGAGCTTGGGCTCGGTCCCCGAAGGGCGTACGACCACCCGTCCGCCCTCCGCGAGCACGAGCCGCAGCCCGTCCGTCGGAGGCAGGCTCTCGCTGCCCGCCTCGAGGTCGTCGACGTGCTCGACGGCATAGCCCCCAAGGACGGTCGGAGGCGCGGCACGAAGCCGTGCCATCGCCTGCGTGATCAGCGTGAGGTCGTCGATCCGTACGGAGAGCTGGTCGGTCGCGTGGACGCCGAAGCGTGCGGCGATCTCGTCGAGGCGGTCGCGCAGGGTCTGGCCCTGCACGCGTAGCTCGGCGGCGAGCTCGAGCATCCGCACCATCGCGGAGATGCCGTCTTTGTCGCGCGCGATCGCCGGTGCCGCCGCGTAGCCGAGCGCCTCCTCGTACCCGTACGCCAGGCCCGGGACGCGGCCGATCCACTTGAAGCCGGTGAGCGTCTCCGCGTACGGCTGCCCGTACGCCTCGGCCATCCGCCCGAGCAGCGACGAGGAGACGATGGTCGTTGCGTACGTCCCCGCGACACCGCGTCGCAGCAGGAAGTCGGCCAGGAGGACGCCCACCTCGTCACCGGACAGCTGGTGCCAGCCGGCAGGGGTCGGCACCGCGACGGCACAGCGGTCGGCATCGGGGTCGTTCGCGAGGGCGAGGTCGGCACCGACGTGGTCGGCGAGCGCGAGCAGCAGGTCGGTCGCGCCGGGCTCCTCGGGGTTGGGGAACGAGACCGTCGGGAAGTCCGGGTCCGGATCGGCCTGCTCCTCGACGACGTGGAGTGCCTCGAAGCCTGCGGCACGGACGGCCTCCGCCGCGGTCGCGAGACCGACGCCGTGCAGGGGTGTGTACGCGACGACGAGCTCGCGGGGGCCAGCGTCCGGCAGCGCCGCGACGGCAGCGACGTACGCCTCTCGGACCTCGTCGGTCAGGACCTCGTACGCCTCGTCGCGGGGGAGGGAGTCGACCGGTCCGACGGCGGCGATCGCTTCGGCGATGTCGACATCTGCGGGCGGCACGATCTGGCTGCCGTCTCCGAGGTAGACCTTGTAGCCGTTGTCCTGCGGCGGGTTGTGCGACGCGGTCACCATCACGCCTGCGGAGGCGCCGAGATGCTGGATCGCGAAGGCGAGCACCGGCGTCGGGAGCGCTTCGGGAAGCAGCAGCGCGCGGACGCCCGCAGCCTCTGCGATCTCGCACGTGTCGCGCGCGAAGATCGCGGAGTTGTGGCGCGCGTCGTACCCGACGACGAGGGTTGGGGCCTCGTCCGCGTGCGCGCGCAGGTACGCGGCCAGGCCTGCGGCTGCCTGGGCGACGACGACCCTGTTCATCCGGGTCGGGCCGGCACCGAGCGGACCGCGCAGGCCCGCTGTGCCGAAGACCAGACGGCCGGCGAAGCGCGTGGAGAGCTCCGCCTCGTCACCGGAGTCGAGCAGCACGCGCAGCTCGTCACGGGTCTGCGGGTCAGGGTCCTGGGCGAGCCAGGCCTCGGCGAGGTCCTTCGGGGTCAGGTCGGGGCTCGTCACGGCAGCGGCCTCCCCAGCGGCATCACCGCGAAGGGGCCACCGACCCGGTCGCCCTCGGCCTCGTCCTCCTCGCGGTCGGGGATCGAGGCCGCGAACGCCTCGGCGTCGTCGCGCGGGGCGTACCCGATGCGTCGCCCCGGCCCGAGGTCCCACCACGCGCGGGTGTTGGCAGAGATGCCGTAGACGGCGATGAAGCCGGACTCGTCGGCCGTCAGCGCCGCCTCGACGAGGCGGACCGCGTCGCCGGGCGAGAGCCACGTCGACAGCGCACGGCGAGTCGTCGGCTCCTCGCGGAACGAGCCGATCCGCAGGGCGACGGCGGTCATCCCGAAGCGGTCGGCGTACAGGTTCATCAACGCTTCTGCGGCGACCTTCGCCACACCGTAGAAGGTGTCCGGCCGCGGCCTCACCTCGGCTTCCAGCCGGTCCGTGCGTGGGACCATCCCGACGGCGTGGTTGCTGCTGGCGTAGACGAACCGGTCGACACCGTGGCGGACCATCGCGTCGAGGAGGACCGCGGTGGTGTGCGCGTGCGACGTCAGCTCGTCGGTCAGCGTGGACTCCTCCGGCAGGCCGGCGAGGTGCACGACCGCGTCGACCCCCTCGACCGCCTGATCGGCGAGCATGGGGTCGAGGACGTCGCCGACGAGCATGCCGGCGCTCAGCGCGGCCGCGAGGCGGTCGTCCGGGGCAACCAGGTCGAGGCCTCGGACCTCGTGGCCCTGCGCCGCGAGGGCGGGAGCGACCGTGCTGCCGATCGCCCCGCAGACGCCGGTGACCAGGACACGCATCAGATGCGGCCCACGACCGACGCGAGCAGGTGCCCCATCGTCTGAGCGGAGGCGGCCCCCGCCGCGAGGACCTCCTCGTGGTTCAGCGGCTCGCCGGTGACGCCGGCCGCGAGGTTCGTGACGAGGGAGATGCCGAGGATCTCGAGGCCTGCCGCACGGGCCGCGATCGCCTCGAGGACGGTCGACATGCCGACGAGGTCGCCTCCGATGGCACGGACCATGCCGATCTCGGCGGGCGTCTCGTAGTGCGGGCCGGGGAACTGGACGTACACGCCCTGCGCGAGCGTCGGGTCGACCTCCAGGCACAGCGAGCGCAGACGACTGGCGTACAGGTCGGTCAGGTCGACGAACTGCGGACCGTGCAGCGGCGACGTCGCGGTCAGGTTGATGTGGTCGCTGATGAGGACGGGCGTGCCCGGAATCCACTCCGGACGCAGGCCGCCGCACGCGTTGGTCAGAACGACGGCGCGGCACCCTGTCGCCGCTGCCGTACGGACGCCGTGCGCGACTGCGTCGACGCCGTGGCCCTCGTACAGGTGAGTCCGGCCGAGGAAGACCAGCACGCGGGTGTCACCGACGCGCACGGAGCGGACGGTCCCTCCGTGGCCGGCGACCGACGGCGCCACGAAGCCGGGCAGGTCGGTCGTGGGGAACTCGTGCTCGGGGGCGCCGAGAACGTCGGCGGCAGGCTTCCAGCCGGACCCCATCACGAGGGCGACGTCGTGGTCTCCTCCGGTGCGCTCACGCAGCACCTCTGCGGCGGCGGTCGCCATCTCCTCGGGGGAGCGGGGGCGGTCCAAAGGTTCAACGGGGCTCATGGTTTCGACACTCACCTCGGCACACTAACTCAGGCGGTCCCGGGGGCCGGTAGATTGGCGGGGTGCCCAAGATCATAGGCGAGAACCTGGCCGCCCACCGGATCGAGACACGACGCCGCGTGCTCGTCGCGTTCGGTGAGCTGCTGACCGAGCGCGGCTACGACGCGGTCCGGCTCGCCGACGTCGCGAGCCGCGCGGAGATCGGCCGTACGGCGATCTACAACCACTTCGCCGACAAGGAGGCGATCCTCCTCGCGTTCGCGATGGAGGAGACCCATCAGTACGTCGAGGCGATCCGCGGCGCGCTCGCCGAGGCCGAGGGCCCGGTCGAGGAGCTCCGGACATACGTGCGCATGCACGTCGCGCTCTCCCGCGAGATGCACATGGGGCTCGGCCCACAGCTCTACTCGGTGCTCTCGCGCGATGCGCTGCTGCACATGCGCGAGCACGTCATCGTCGTCGAGGACCTGCTGCGCTGCGTGCTCTCCGACGGCATGGAGCAGGGCGCCTTCGTCGTCGACGACCTGCGCGCGACCACGGCGCTCGTGCTCGCGTGCCTGCAGGGGCGCCAGGTCACCCACGGCGAGGGGACGGAGCGCGATTCCGCCGTCGCCGTCACGGAGCGCTTCGTCCTCCGCGCGGTCGGCGCCCGCGAGGCCTGACGTACGACCCGACAACATGACCCGACGTTCCACCCCCAGATCCGGGGTGGAACGTCGGGTCATGTTGTCGGGACGTACGTCCGTTACTTCGTGACCTTGACCTTCACGGTCTTCTTGGAGCCCGCGTGGGTGCCGGTCGTGGCGAACGTCGCAGTCACCTTGTAGGTGCCCTTCTTCGCCAGCTTGGGCAGCTTCACGACGACCTTGCCGTTCTTGACGGTGGCGCGGACGGTCTTCTTGATGCCCTTGCCCTTGATGACGAGCGTGACCTTGCCGTTCGCCTTCGGGGAGCCCGAGACGGTGACCTTGGCCTTGCCGGCCTTCTTGCGGGTCGGCTTCTTGGTGACCTTCACGGCGGTCTTGGTGGCGACCTTGGTGATGGTGAGGGTACGAGCCGCCGAGGTGGACGGCTTCACGACCGCCGCGTTGCTCGAGACGAAGCGCGCCGACAGACGGTGCGCGCCGACCTTGAGGTTCTTCGGGAGCGCGAACGACGCCTTGCCGGAGGCGACCGGACGGGTGCCGATGACCTTCGCGCTGTCGAGCAGCTGGATCGAGCCGGCGACGGCCTTCGGCGCCTTCACGGCGACCGTGGCGGTGCCGGTACGGCCGTACACGAGCTTGGCGGGGGCGGTCAGCGTCGTCGTGGAGGTGACGGCGGCAGGCGCCGGGTCCTTGAACGCGATCGGAGTGAACGTCTCGTACGCGGCCTGGGTCGCACCGCCGGCGGCGTAGGTGTAGACGCCGAGGTTCGCCAGCTTGTCAGGCGCGGCGTCGACCGCTGACTTGGAGACGGTGAAGGTCGTCGAGAACGTGCCGTCGGCCTTCAGCTCGATCGCGCCCGCGCCAGGACCACCGATGGTGGCCATGTCGCCGGCGAGCACGGCCCACTTCTGGGAGATGGCCTTGCGGGCGGAGGACGTCGCGCCCGCACTGGGCTTCCAGGTGTCGGCGACGGTGCCGAGGATGACGTAGGTGCCGACAGGCTTCCCGGCGAGCGGCGGACGGGTGCCGGTAGCCAGCGACGGATCGAAACCGGAGCCGGTGACGGTGATCTCGTGCTCACCGGTCGTCGGGATCGTCGTCTTGCTGACCGTCACCTTCGCCGGTGCCGGGTCGGGCGCGACGGTGTAGTCGACGGCGATCGGGTTGGCAACCTTCGCGATGTCGCGCTGACTCCCCGTCGAGTACCAGTACGACGACTGGCCGGTGAGGCCGTGGAAGTCGACGAAGCTCTGCGGGAACGAGCCCCACGACGCGCCGGTCGTCGTCTGCGCCGCTGCCCCTGCCGGAGTGGTGACCGAAACGCCTCGATAGGTCGGCGTGATGTCGATGCCGGACGCGGTGACGTCCACGCCCGCGAGTGTCGCCAGCGTGACCGTGCGCGACGGCACCGCCGTCCACTGGGTGGGATCGTCCATGTCCGCGGCGTACCCGGAGGCGGTCGCGGTGACCGTACCGGTGCCGTCGGTAGCGACGGTCAGCTTCGGGTCGGTCGCCGTCCAGTACGTCCTGCCGGCGTAGAAGGCGACGGTGAAGGCGCCGTCCCACTGGATCGTCGCCGTACCCGCGGCCGGGTCGACGGTGCCCTCGCCGTCGGTGATGACGACCTTGTTCTCGCTCGTCGATGCGGGGTTGGCCGCGATGACGGGGGCGCCGGTGCGATCCAGGCACTTGGTCGCCCAGGTGGGAGCGACTTCATCGCCGGCGGCGTTCGGCTTGACGATCGAGACGTTGCCGGCGGTCGTCTGGTAGAAGCTGTCCGTCTCGGTCCAGGGACGCGAGGATCCCGTGCTGCCGGCCTCACCGGCCGAGAGGAAGTTGCAGCTGCCGTCGTAGGCGCCGCCGCCGGCCTCGTTGGACAGGGCCCACGTGAACGTGGCGTCGTCGATCAGCTTCGGTGCCGCGTGCGCGGGGCCGGCTGCGAGAGCCAGGGTGCCGGCCGCGAGGGCGGTCGCGGCGGTGGCGGCGACGAGGCGCCGGAACCGCCGGGGGAGGGACGTGGACATGGGTGGTGCTTCCCTTCGTGTGGGGATGGGGGTGAGACAGATCAGGAGGTGCGTCGGGTCAATGCGCGCGAGCCGGCGGTGACGAGCAGCGCGCCGAGAGCCATGGCGCCGCCGGCCCACCAGGGCCAGGTCGGGGACGACCCCCCGAGGGGTTGGGCGACCGGGCGGATGCCTTCGGTGGTGCCGACGGGCACCGTCGCGCCGACGACCGTACGGGCGTCGGTCGCGGCCGGCGGCAGAGCTGCGGATCCGAACGGGGCGGCGGGCGTGCCGAGCCCCGAGCCGGTGGAGCCGGTCGACGTCCCGGAGCCGGCGTCGTCCTCACCGCCGGTCGGGATGCCCCCCTTCGGAGCGCTCGCGGGCTTGTCGGCGTCGTAGCTGAAGGTGATCGGCAGGGCCGACTTGAAGCGATCGGTGGAGGCGCCGCTGCTGTACCAGTACGAGGCTGTCCCGACCTTCTCCTGGAAGCGGACGAACGATGTCGGGAAAGCCCCCCAACCCGACGCGTCCCGGTTCTGGGCGACGGCGCCGCCCGGAGCCTCGTACCGGACACCGGTGAACCGCGGCGTCACCGTGAACCCGCGGGCGTTCGACAGGCTCCGGACCGAGGCATCGGCGAGCCGGGCCGACGTCGGCGACAGCGGCTTCCAGACGGAGGTGTCGTTGCGGTCGGACGCGTACCCGCCGAGCGTGCCGTCGAGACGGGCTACGCCCTTGCTGACCGTGAGCACCGGGTCGGTGATCGTGAAGTAGGACATGCCGCTGTAGAGCAGCACCGTGAAGGTGCCCGTCCAGCGGATCATCGCCGTCTTCTTCGTCGGGTTCACCGTGCCGGTGCCGCCGTCGATGACGACCGTGTGATCGCTGAGGAGGCCGTTGGTGGTGGCGCCGAGGGGCTGACCGTTCGGCGTCGTGCGGAGGCCGTCCCAGGTCGCCAGGTGGTGGCCGCCGTTCGCCGTCTCCTTCTCGATCCGGACGTTGCCCGCGCGTGCCTTCCAGCTGCCCTGGGGCAACGTCTGGCCACCGCGACCGGGGTTGGGAACCGTGCCCGCCGAGAAGAAGTTGTACGTCCCCGGGGCGAATGCGGAGTTGCTCATCTCGCTGTTCAGGCCCCAGCGGAGCTGCGCGTCGGAGACCTTGAACGTCTTGGTCGCCTTGTCGTCACCTGAAGGAGCGGGCGACGGTGCCGGGTTCTCGGGTGTCGGGGTGGTCGGTGTCGGGACCTGAGGATCGGGATCCTCCGGCACGCCAGGGTCCTGCGGATCCGTGTCGAGCACGTCGCCGAGCTCCCACGCGACGTGGACGGGCAGCGGCGGCTTGTTGGCATCGACCGCACCGCCCGAGGAGTACCAGTACGAGCCGGAGCCGGCACCGGCGAGCCACGCGACGAACGACGTCGGCCACGAGCCCCAGCCTGGCTTCGTGACGTTCTGGTCGACCGCGCCGTTGCGCACCCCTTCGTACGAGGGCGTCGCCGTGGTGCCGTCGGCGCCGAGCTGGACCTCCGGGAGCGTCGCGAGCGTGACCTTCTTCGCCGCCACGGGCTTCCACACCGACGGGTCGGCGAGGCTGGAGCCGAAGCCGCTGAGCGTTGCGGTGAGCACGCCCGTACCGTCCCGGTCGACGCTCAGTGCCGGGTCGGACACGGAGAAGAACGACATCCCTGAGTAGAAGACGACGGTGAAGGATCCCCGCCACGAGAGCGAGGCACGACCGGTGTCCGGATCGACCCAACCGGAGCCCTCGGACAGCACGATCTGGTGGTCGGTGAACGTGCCGCTGGTCGGCGAGGCGATCGGGGCTCCGCTTGGGGAGGTCGTGAGCCCGCTCCATGTCGCGGGTGCGTACGAGCCCGAGGTGGTCTTCTTCTCCAGCGCGACGTTGCGCGACGAGGCCTTCCAGCCCGCAGGCTTCCCGTTCGACCACGAGTCGGCGGAGATGATCGTCTGGCCGCCCTTGCCGGGGTCAGAGATCGTGCCTGCGGACATGAAGTTGAAGGATCCGGGAGCGAACGCCCTGTTGTTCACCTCGTTCGACAGGCCCCAGCGCAGGGTGGCGCCGGTGACCTCGCGGGCGGTGGTCTGGCTCGCGCCGTCAGCGCCGTCAGCGGCGGCCGGGACGAGCGGGGTGGCGAGGGCGACGAGAGCGATCGAGGCGGCCACGGCCAGACGGCGGGTCATCGGACCGCCTCCGCGGGATCGGTCGACGGTGCCTGTGCTGTCGACGACGCCTGGGTCGCCTGGGCGCGACGCGCGCGCCGTACGCGCAGGACCGCGCCGACGACGGCGGCGAGCAGGAGGACGCCGGCGACCGCGAGGAAGACCCAGGCGGCAGTCGTCGGGCCATCGTCAGCTGCCTCGGCGGCCGTCGCGTCCACGACCGGCGGCGCCGCCGCGATCGCGAAGGTGACCTCCGGGACGGCTCCGCTGGCCGCGCCGGTCAGCCGCAGGACGTGCGTGCCGGGCTCGATCGTCGCCGGGAGCTGGAGGACGCCGGCGACCTCGCCGGACTGGCCCGCGGCGAGCGGACCGACCGCGGCGACCCCGTCGTCGAGCGTCGCGACGACCTGCTCGCCGGGCTGGAACGACGTGCCGGTGAAGGTGAGGACACGGCCGACGACGGCGGTGGCGCGATCGACGGCGACCGCCGCCGTGCCCGTACGCGCGGGCGCGGTCGGGGTGGCGACGGTCGGAGCGGCGTCGGCCGGCGTCGCGGCGCCCGCCGACGGCTGGGTCACCGTGCTCCCGGACGAGGCCGCGAAGCGTACGGGGGTGAAGGTCTCGTTGCGGGGGCTCTTGATGCCGTGGGCGCCGATCGTGAGGACACCGCACGTGACTTCGGTGCAGTCCACCTCGACGGCCTTGCCGGAGCGGTCGACCGACGAGAAGCGTGCGCCCGGCACGCTGAGCGTCGTCGTGAACCCGCCCGAGGCGCTGAGGGTGCCGTTCGCCGACGACGCCGTGTCCGAGCCGGGGAAGGCGAGGAAGCGCTGGTGGCCGGCGTTGTCGGCGGACTCGCTGTCCGGCACGTAGCGGTAGTCGTCGCCGGTCGCACCGCCCTGCGACGGTTTCCAGGAGTCGCCCGTCGGGTCGGAGACCCAGCCGAACGCGACATAGATGCCGCCGGCGCCGCCCTCGATCGACTGGAACCCGCGACCCTTGACGGTCAACGTGGTCGCGCCGTCGGTGGCGGCGGTCGCCTTGCCTCCGGAGCTGGTGACGGTGATCCGGGCGGCGGCGTGGGCGGGCGCCGCGGTGAGCGCGACCATCGGGCCTGCCAGCGCGAGCGCGGTGGCGCCGGCGAGGCCACGGCGGAGCAGCGGGTTCATCGGACGACCTCCTCGACGGGGGTACGGAGCGGCGTGACGATCAGGTCGCCCGTCCGCGGGTGGGTGAAGACGTCGACCGGGTGGCCGTACACGTCGCTGAGCAGGTCCGGACGCAGCACGTCGGCCGGAGGTCCGTCGGCGCGGACCTGGCCGCCGGCGAGGATGCAGACGCGGTCGGCGTACGCGGCCGCGAGCGACAAGTCGTGCAGCACGGCGACGACCGAGTGGCCCTCGCGTGCGAGTCGGCGCGCCTCGGTGAGCAGGGCTTCCTGGTGGGCGATGTCGAGCGCGGCGGTCGGCTCGTCGAGCAGCACGATCGGCGCCTCTTGGGCCATCACCCGTGCGAACGAGGTACGGCCCTTCTCGCCGCCGGAGAGCGTGGGGAACTTGCGTGTTGACAGCCGCTCGACGTCCGTACGGCGCATCGCGTCGGCGACCACCGCGTCGTCCGAGTCGGACTCGTCACGCCCGTGCCACGGTGCGCGGCCCATCGCGACGACCTCGGCGACGGTGAAGGGGAACGACAGCCGGTGCTCCTGCAGGAGGACCGAGCGGCGCCGCGACAGCTCTCCGGCGCGGCGCGACCCGAGGGGCTCGCCGTCGAGGAGCACCTTGCCCTGCGACAGCGCCACGTCGCCCGCGAGGACGCCGAGGAGTGTCGACTTCCCCGCGCCGTTGGGGCCCACGAGCACGAGCAGCTCGCTCGGGTGCACGTCGAGGTCGACCTCGCGCAGGATCGTGGCCGGCCCGTACGAGACGGAGCCGCCGAGGACCTGCAGCGTGGCGCGCGCGGTCATGCCCAGCCTCCCGAGGTACGACGGGTGCGGCGCAGCAGCCAGAAGAACATCGGGCCTCCGATGAGCGACGTCAGCATCCCGATCGGCAGCTCGGCGTAGGGGACGGCGGTGCGGGCGACGAGGTCGGCGGCGAGCAGCAGAACCGCGCCGCCGAGGACGCTGGCCGGCAGGAGCAGCCGGTGGCCGGGACCGACGACCATGCGCATGAGGTGCGGGACGACCAGGCCGACGAAGGCGATGATCCCGCAGAACGCCACGGCCGCCGCGGTGAGCAACGCGACCAGGGTGATCGCCCCGATGCGCAGGCGCTCGACGTCGACTCCGACGTGGCGCGCCGCGCGGTCGCCGAGGGCGAGCAGGTCGAGCTTGCGGCTGAGCAGGAACGCCCCGGCGATGCCGATGACGGCGAGCGGTGCGACCACGCCCACGTACTCCCAGCGGGTGCCGTTGAGGCTGCCGAGCTGCCAGAACACGATCTCCTCGCGCGCCTGCGTGTCGGCGAGGAACATCATCAGCGCGAGCAGGGCTCCGGTGACCGCGTTGACCGCGATGCCCGTGAGTACGAGGGTGACGACCTCGGTACGGCCGTCGGAGCGCGACAGTAGGTAGACCGCGACCGTGGTGATGAGGCCGCCGACGAAGGCGAGCGCCGGCACCGTCCACGTACCGAGTGCGGTGAAGCCGAAGACCATCGCGCAGGCAGCGGCGACCGCCGCACCCGAGGAGACTCCGATCACGCCCGGCTCGGCGAGAGGGTTGCCGAACACGCCCTGCATGAGCGCCCCGGCCGCCGACAGCGCTGCGCCGACGAGGATCGCCATCGCGACCCTCGGGAAACGGATGCTCCACAGCGCGGCATCGCCTTGCGGGTGGGCGGGCATCGGTCCGACGTCGATCCCGAGCCGGTGCAGGAACGAGCCGAGCACCTCCGCGGGCGGGATCGCGAGCTGGCCGGTCCCTGCCGAGACCAGCGCGAGCACGACGAGCGCGACCGCGAGGCCGGCGAAGAGGATGACAGTCGCGCTGAGGCGGAACCGGGCCGAGATCGTCGGGTCGACGGTGGTCATTGCAGCGACTCCGGGGCGTACATCGCGACGGCGAGTGCGTTGATCACGTCGGCGCTGCGCGGCCCGAAGCTGAGGATCTGGCTGTCCGGCATCGTGAGGAAGCGACGGTTCTTGCCGGCGGGTGTGTTGGCCAGCGACGGGTAGCGCTCGAGCAGCCCGTCGACGCCGCCGGCGGACTCCAGGCCCTTGGTCATCATGATGATGGTGTCCGGCTGGGCGGCGACGATGCCCTCGTCGTTGAGCGGTTTCATGCCCTTCCAGCCGATCTCCGCGGAGACGTCGTACGCTCCTGTGGCCGAGATCAGCGCGTCGGCCCCGGAGTCCTCGCCGAACATGTAGTAGACGCCGCTCTGCCCCCGTACGTACAGGAAGACCGTGCGGAGCTTGTCCTGGACGGCGCTCGGCGCCTTCTGGTCGACGACGGTGCGCACGGCGGCGACCTCGTCGGCGGTCCGCTTGGCGAGCGCCTTGCCGGCCTCGGGCACGCCGAGCGGCGAGGCGACCTGGGCGATCAGCGCGGCGACGTTGTCGAGGTTGCGCTTGCTGTCGACGACGACGACCGGGACACCGGCGTCGCGGACCTGCTCGATGACGTCCCACGGCCCGAGCGAGGTGTCGGTGATGATCAGGTCGGGGGAGAGGTCGAGGATCGCCTCGCCGTTGAGCTCGTGACCGTTGTGGGTCACGAGCGGGAGATCCTTGGCCTGGTTGAACTGCGTCGAGACGTCGCGTCCGACGAGCGTGTCGCCGAGACCCAGCTCGTACACGATCTGCGACAGCGTGCCGTACTGGTCGAGCGCGAGGACGCGGTCTGCGGACTTCACCGCGACGCGTGTGCCCTGGCTGTCCTTGACCGTGACGGGGAGTGTCCGGGTCGGATCGGTGGTGACCGGCTCGGGCTCGTCGGCGCCGAGGTCGACACTGATCTCGCCGGTCAGGTCCTTGGGCGACGCCGAGACCTCGACGTCGGCGAGGGAGGGGATGGTGGTGATCGCGTCGATCGCGCCCGCCTCGCCGTCGACCCCGGTGGCGCAGCCCGAGAGGAGTGCGCCGGCGCACAGGAGCGAGACGAGCGAGAGAAGGCGGCGACGCACGGGGGCACTCCGATCTGACCACGAGGCTGCCTCTGAATGAGGCTCACCTAACCTCGCTGGTATCCAGCATAGGTAAGCCTTGCCTGGCTGTGATCTCCGGGGTTAAAGTGACGCATCGTCAGGTTGGTTCTGACGCGATGTCCTATCGATTCTGACGGTGTGTCATATTATTGGGACTGCTCGACGACCGTCCCTCGAACGCCCCGTGGAGGCCCTCCCCATGACCGTCACCGCCGCACCCGAGACTCTTGCGCAGGACGCGCTCTCGACGTTGATGCGTGAGGGGTCGCGCGCCGAGCACACGTCCGCGGAGAGCTCGACGTTCATGAGCGAGCTTCTCGAGGGCCGCTCGTCCGTCGAGGCCTACACGGTGTTCCTGCGCCAGCTCGCTTCGGTGTACGACGCCCTGGAGACCGTTGGTCGCGACCTGGCCGGTGATGCGGTCGCCGCTGCAGTCGTCGACGAGGCGCTGATGCGTGCCGACGCGATCGACGCCGATCTGCGTGTGCTGGCCGGTGACTCGTGGCGCGACCTGCCGGTCGGCCCGGCCGCCACCGCCTATGCCGAGCGGATCGCGGCGACCCGCGACGACGCCGTGCTCTATCTCGCGCACCACTACACGCGCTACCTCGGTGACCTCTCGGGCGGGCAGGCGATCGGGCGCATCCTGCAGCGGGAGTACGGCCTGGTCGAGGGTGGCGTGTCGTTTTACGACTTCCCGGAGATCCCGAAGCCGAAGCTCTTCAAGGACGGCTACCGCGCGAACCTCGACGCGCTCCCGTTCGACTCCGCGACCAAGCAGCGCGTCGTCGACGAGGTCAAGGTCGCGTTCGCGCTCAACGAGGCGTTGTTCGCGGAGATGTCCGCCTGACCTTCGCCGGTCTCCCGACCCCCGCTGTGGCGTACGCGACAGCGGGGGTCGTCCGTACCCGGCCGCGACGTGCCCGAAGTCCCGGGTGCGAGACAATGACCACGTGAATCGTGTCGTGATCGTCGGTGGTGGACCTGGTGGGTACGAGGCTGCGCTGGTCGCGGCACAGCTCGGGGCGGAGGTCACCGTCGTCGAGCGCGACGGGCTCGGCGGCTCGACCGTCCTCACCGACTGCGTCCCCAGCAAGACGCTGATCGCCACGTCCGACCTCATGACCGACGTGTCCGGTTCCAGCGAGCTCGGCATCCGTACGACGTCCGCGTCGGTCGTCGATCTGCGCCAGGTCAACCAGCGCGTCAAGCGGCTGGCCGTGGCCCAGTCCGACGACATCCGCCGCCGGATCGAGCGCGAGAACGTCCAGGTGATCGCCGGAACCGCTCGGCTGGACGGGCCCGAGACGGTGGTTGTCGAGCGTGCCGACGGTGGGACGGAGGAGCTGTCGTCCCAGATCGTCCTGCTCGCCACGGGCGCGCACCCGCGTGTGGTCGACACGGCGATCCCCGACGGGGAGCGCATCCTCACGTGGGAGCAGGTCTACGAGCTCGACGAGCTGCCGGAGCACCTGATCGTCGTCGGGTCCGGTGTGACGGGCGCGGAGTTCGCCGGGGCGTACAAGGCGCTCGGCTGCGACGTGACGCTGGTCTCGAGCCGTGATCGCGTGCTCCCCGGCGAGGACCCGGACGCCGCGGTCGTGCTCGAGGAGGTCTTTACGCGTCGTGGGATGAACGTCTTGTCGCGCTCGCGGATGGAGTCGGTGGAGCGCAAGGGCGACCGCGTCCTCGTACGACTCACCGACGGGCGCGAGGTCGAGGGCTCGCACTGCCTTCTCGCGCTCGGCTCGATCCCCAACAGTGAGGGGCTCGGGCTGGACACGGCCGGAGTCACGGTCGACTCCGGTGGGTTCATCCAGGTCGATCGCGTGTCGCGGACGTCGGTGCGCGGTGTGTATGCGGCCGGTGACTGCACCGGTGTCCTGATGCTGGCCTCGGTCGCGGCGATGCAGGGGCGGATCGCGATGGCGCACGCGCTCGGCGACGCGGTCCACCCGCTGCGCCTGCGCACGGTCGTGAGCAACGTCTTCACCGCTCCCGAGATCGCGACCGTCGGCGTGACCCAGAAGGAGGTCGACGCGGGCGAGATCGACGCGGAGGCGGTGACGCTGCGGCTGTCGGGCAACCCGCGGGCCAAGATGCAGGGCGTGCGCGACGGTTTCGTGAAGCTCTTCTGCCGCGCCGGCGGTGGCGCGGTGATCGGCGGCGTCGTCGTCGCACCGAGGGCCTCCGAGCTCATCCACTCGGTGTCGCTCGCGGTCTCGACGGGACTCACGACCGACCAGGTCGCGAACGCGTTCACGGTCTATCCGTCGATGAGCGGGTCCGTCGCCGAGGCCGCCCGCCGCCTCCACCAGCCCCGCTGAGGCCCCGTCCGCGATTCGGGCAGTTCTCCACCCATCCGGCGGATCAGTTCGGTGCGGAACTGCCCGAATCGGGGACGGGACATCGGGTGTCACACGAACCAGCGGGTCCACATGGCGTTGAAGTGCGGGCGCGGTCCTTCGTATCCGTTGTCGCGGAGTGCTCCGTAGACGCGCCATACGATCGCCTTCTTGTTGGTGAGGTCGTCCTCGAGGACCACGATCACGGTCCAGCCGAGTCGCTCGAGTGCCTCGCGCCTCGTACGGTCGCGTGCGCGCTGCTTCTTGGAGCGTTCGTGCCACGCGCCGTCGTACTCGACGATCACGCGGTAGTCCCAGTAGACAAGGTCGCAGCGTGCGACGAACCGGCCGAGGTTGTCGAGGATGTCGGGGTTCGGGTTGGGCTCGGGGAGACGGGCGAAGACGAGCATGAGCCGTACGAGGGTCTCCATCGGCGACTCGACACCTTCGCGGACGTAGGTGAAGGCGCGCCGTGCGCGGACGACCCCGTCGATGTGGGTCGCTCCGACGTACGTCGAGAGCTCCGCGAGCGTGGTGTGGCCGGCGTGGATCAGATGTTCGGCGGCCTGGACGAGCTCGACAGCGTTGAGGATCGTGGCGCAGTCGACGTATGTCCGGTCAGGCCCCGTGCACGCGAGGAACTGGCGTACGTACGCGCGCAGTCGGCCGCGGCGGCGGTGGAGGCGGATCTCGTCGCGTCGGATGCGCGCCACGGTGTTGGTCGAGAAGTGGAGCGGAAGCAGCGAGCGCAGCTCGAGGCCCCAGAGACGCAACGCGGTCAGGTGGCTCGCGACGGCGTCGTCCGGGAGTAGGAGCAGTGCGGCACGGATCCAGACGACGAGGGTGAGCCTCGTCCCGGCGGTGACGTATGCGCCACGGAACAGTCGTACGAAACGGTTCCCGTCGAGCTGGCGTCGTGACACTCCGACGGACTTGGCGTCGCGCGGGGTGAACGGACGTTCGAAGAGCAATGCGGGGATGGCTTTCACGCATGCAGGGTGGGTCCGTTCGCGCGGTGCCGACGCCGCTCTCCACAGCCCCGCCCGTCCCGTCCCCGATTCGGGCGGATTTCCACCGTCTTCCCTGGACGAAAGAGTGGCGAAGTGCCCGAATCGGGGACGGGACGGGGCGGGGGCGGGGCGGGCTAGCCGAGGACGAGGAGGAGGTCGCCGCCCTCGGACTGGCGCGGGCCTTCGATCAGGAGCCGCGAGACCGTGCCGCCGTTCGGCGACGTGATCGAGGCCTCCATCTTCATCGCCTCGATCGTCGCGACCTGCTGTCCGGGCTCGACCGTGTCGCCGACGGCCACGGAGGGCGTGACCACCCCGTCGAACGGCACCGCGACGTGCAGCGGGTCGGACGGATCAGCCTTCTCCGCAGTCACGACGTCGCTGGCCACTGAACGGTCGCGCACCATGACCGGACGCAGCTGCCCGTTGAGCGTGCACAGCACGTTGCGCAGACCGCGCGCATCGGCGTCGGAGATCGCCTCGAGCCCGAGGATCAGCGTCTTGCCCTCCTCGAGCCTCACCTCGACGTCGGCGTCGGAGCGCAGTCCGTACCAGAACGCGTCGGTCGGCAGCACCGACACGTTGCCGTACTCCCCGCGTGCGTGCTCGAAGTCGCGCGTCGGCCCTGGGAACAGCAGCCGGTTGAGCGTCGGCCGCGGATCCGCCGCGAGCCCCGCGCGGTCCTCCGCGCCCAGCTCGGTCTCGCCGATCTTGACCGTACGGCCTTCGAGCGCGCGGGTACGGAACGGCTCGGGCCATCCGCCGGGCGGGTCGCCGAGCTCGCCGGCGAGGAAGCCGATCACCGAGTCCGGGATGTCGTACGCCTGCGGGTTCTCGGCGAACTCCGCGGGATCGGCGCCGACCGCGACGAGGTGCAGCGCGAGGTCGCCGACGACCTTGGACGACGGCGTGACCTTCACGATGTCGCCGAGGATGTCGTTCGCGGCGGCGTACATGTCCTCGATCTGCTCGAACCGGTCGCCGAGCCCGAGCGCGATCGCCTGCTGCCGCAGGTTGGACAGCTGCCCGCCCGGGATCTCGTGGCGGTAGACGCGCCCGGTCGGCGACGGCAGTCCGGCCTCGAACGGCGCGTACAGCTTGCGGACGGCCTCCCAGTACGGCTCGAGGTCGTTGACGGCGCGCAGCGACAGCCCGGTCGTCCGATCGGTGTGGTCGGTGCTCGCCACCAGCGCGGACATCGGCGGCTGCGAAGTCGTGCCCGACAGCGACGCCGAAGCGGTGTCGACCGCGTCCACACCGGCGTCGATCGCCGCGAGCAGCGTGGCGAGCTGACCGCCGGCGGTGTCGTGGGTGTGCAGGTGGACCGGGAGGTCGAAGCGCGCGCGCAGCGCCGTGACCAGACGCGCGGCCGCGGGAGCGCGCAACAGCCCGGCCATGTCCTTGATCGCGAGCACGTGCGCGCCCGCGTCGACGATCCGCTCGGCGAGCCGCAGGTAGTAGTCGAGCGTGTATATCGGCTCGTCCGGGTTCATCAGATCGCCGGTGTAGCAGAGCGCGACCTCGGCGACGGCCGTCCCGGTCGCGCGCACGGCCTCGATCGCCGGCCGCATCTGCGCGACGTCGTTGAGCGCGTCGAAGATGCGGAACACGTCGATGCCCGTCGCGGCCGCCTCCGTGACGAAAGCGTCGGTGACCTCGGTCGGGTACGGGGTGTAGCCGACCGTGTTGCGGCCGCGCAGCAGCATCTGCAGGCAGACGTTCGGGATCGCCGCGCGCAGCTCGGCGAGCCGCTTCCACGGGTCCTCCTTGAGGAAACGCAGCGCTACGTCGTACGTCGCGCCGCCCCACGCCTCGATCGACCACAGCTGTGGCGTGGACCGCGCGACGACGGGCGCCGCGGCGAGCAGGTCGTACGTGCGCACGCGGGTCGCGAGCAGCGACTGATGGGCGTCGCGGAACGTCGTGTCGGTGACGGCGACCTGCGTCTGCTCGCGCAGCGCCCGCGCGAACGCCTCGGGCCCGACCTCGAGGAGCTGCTGGCGCGTGCCCGAGGGTGCGGCTGCGCCGAGGTCGACGGCGGGCAGCTTCTCGCGCGGGTCGAGCACGTCCGGCGAGATGCCGTGCGGACGGTTGACGGTCACGTCGGCGAGGTAGGCGAGCAGCTTCGTGCCGCGGTCGGCCGACGGCGCGCCCTCGAGGAGCTCGGGGTGCCGGTCGATGAACGACGTCGTGACGCCGCCGGCGACGAACTCCTCGTCGTTCAGCACCGCCTGCAGGAACGTGAGGTTGGTCGTGACGCCACGGATCCGGAACTCGGCGATCGCGCGCCGCGCTCGCTCCACGGCCGCCTCGAAGTCGCGACCGCGACAGGTGAGCTTGGTGAGCAGCGAGTCGAAGTACGCGCCGATCTCAGCCCCCGCGTACGTGGTGCCGCCGTCGAGGCGGACGCCGGCGCCGCCGGGGGAGCGGTACGTGGTGATCCGGCCGGTGTCGGGCCGGAACCCGTTGGCCGGGTCCTCGGTCGTGATCCGGCACTGCATCGCCGCACCTCGTACGGTAATCGCGTCCTGGCGCAGCCCGAGGTCGGCGAGGGTCTCGCCGGACGCGATCCGCAGCTGTGCCTGGACGAGGTCGACGTCGGTCACCTCCTCCGTGACGGTGTGCTCGACCTGGATCCGCGGGTTCATCTCGATGAAGACGTACGACCCGTCGGGCGCCAGCAGGAACTCCACCGTCCCGGCGCAGGTGTAGCCGATCGCGCGCGCGAACGCGACGGCGTCGGCGCACATGCGCGCGCGGATCTCCGGGTCGAGCCGCGGCGCGGGCGCGATCTCGACGACCTTCTGGTGGCGCCTCTGGACCGAGCAGTCGCGTTCGTACAGGTGCACGACGTCGCCGGTCGCGTCCGCGAGGATCTGCACCTCGATGTGGCGCGGGTCGACGACGGCCTGCTCGATGAAGCACGTTGGGTCGCCGAACGCGCCCTCGGCCTCGCGCATCGCGGCCTCCACCGCGTCGCGCAGCTGCGTCGGGTCGTCGACGCGCCGCATCCCGCGGCCTCCGCCGCCGGCGACAGCCTTGACGAACAGCGGGTACGGGAGGGCGTCCGCGGCGGCGACGAGCGTGGCGGCGTCGCGGCTCGGCGGCACCGACGCGAGGACCGGGACGCCCGCCGCGCGGGCAGCCTCGATCGCCCGGGCCTTGTTGCCCGTCAGGCGCAGGACCTCCTCGGACGGCCCGACGAACGTGATGCCGGCCTCGGCGCAGGCGCTCGCGAGCGCGGGGTTCTCGGACAGGAACCCGTAGCCGGGATAGACGGCGTCGGCACCGGCGCGGACGGCGGTGGCGACGATCTCCTCGGGGTCGAGGTAGGCGCGGACCGGATGGCCGACCTCGCCGATCTGATAAGCCTCGTCCGCCTTCAGACGGTGCTCGGAGCCGCGGTCCTCGTACGGGAACACGGCGACGGTGCGCGCGCCGAGCTCGTACGCAGCGCGGAAGGCACGGATCGCGATCTCGCCTCGGTTGGCGACGACGACCTTGCGGAACATGGGGAAACTCCGATCGGGAGCGCGTCAGGTCCGGTCGGTCGCCTCCTTGGTGGGACGACCGGACCTCACCGTAACGGGTGCTGTCCCGGCTTCGCCGCGAAGACCGGCAGCTGGGCATCGAGCAGCAGCTGCTGGGCGACGCTCCCCATGATGAGCTTGCCCACTGCCGACCGGTGGCGGATACCGATGACGAGCAGGTCGGCGTTCTCCTCGGCCGCGGTCTCGAGCACGAGCTCGGCGACACCGGCCCCCACAGGCTGGCGGACATCGTGCTCGCGCAACCCCTCCGACCCGAGCCGGTGCTGGAGCTGCTCGAGGTCGTATCCGGAGACGACGTCGTGGTGCTCGTGGAACTGGGAGTCCTTCGCCACGTTGATCACCACGAGACGTGCGTCGCGGTCGCGCGCCCACGCGATCGCGTGCTCCAACGCAACCTCGCCGTACTCGTCAGGGGTGTAGGCCACAGCGATCGTCATGGGGAGCACGATGGCACAGCGGCGGTGTCGCGTCGCGTCGGCGCGCGGTCAGCGGCGCGTACGGTGCAGCTGCGTGACGAGGTCCGGCTCGAGCGCGCCGTAGCCGGTCGACGCCCAGGGCTCGACGCCCGAGTCGAAGTAGTGCACGGGCCTGCCGTCACGCACGACGTCGAGGATGTCGGGGCGGCGGTGGGCCTTGAGATCGCGTCGGCACTGCGTGCAGAGCGGGACGACCACCTTGCCACTGTCGGTGGTCAGGGGCGTCATGGCGGCGGCGGTGCCGTGGAGCGGATGGAAATAGCAGGGACGCGCCGGAGCGTACGGCCTGCCTGCAGAGGCCGCCTCGAGCGCGTCGCGGCCCCGTCCCACCAGGACCAGCGCGCCGACGACGTCCAGGACGTCGGGGCGCGCGGACTCGCCCCGTACGCGCTTGGCAGCGTCGTAGTGGTCCAGCGCCGCCTGCCACGCCGCGGTGTCGCCGGCGAGGTCCGTCTCGTCGATCGCCTCGCCGAGTGCGAGCAGCTCGCGGTCCGCGCGGGCGATCAGCGCGCTGTCGTGAGCATCGCGGACGCGTTCGACGACCGAGGCAGGGAGGGTGAACGCCTTCGTGCGGTTCGGGATGTCGCCGCGCTCCCTCTTGAAGCGTCGCCACGACAGGGCGAGCCAGACGGCCACGACGACGATCGCGACCGCCAGCGACGCCCCGACGATCACGCCGGTGCTGCCGCCGTCGTCGTACGACGAGGTCGAGGAGGGCGACTGCGAGGACTCGCGCCTGGCGGCGGCCGCCTCCTCGAAAGCCGCGTACCCCTCGGCGACAGTCCCGTCCGCCATCATCTGCGTCGCGGCGACGAGCTGGTCGCCGAGGTTGTCCGGCTCCTTGTGGCCGGCTGCGTAGCCGGCCTGGGAGACGCCGTAGTCGTCGGTGTCGGTGTCCCACGACTTGCCCCCGATGCGGACCTCGCCGAACTTCGTGTCGGTCGCGAGGTAGATCCCGGGCTGCGGGTCATGGTCGTGCAGCGTGGCGACGAGGTCGTCGACGCCGCCGTTGAACTCGTCGTCGTAGTTGAGCGGGTACGCGATGACGAAGACCGGCTCGTCGATCCGCGCGACGTTCGCCTGGATCTGGCTCACGTGCTCCGGCGTGACCTTGGAGGCCAGCGAGGGGTGGACGTACACGCCGGAGTCCGTCAGCGCGGCCCAGATGGCGTCAAGGTCGGCACGCGAGGATTCTGTGGTCATGCGGTGCTCCGGAAGAAGTCGCGCCAGCGTCCTGGCAGGAGGAACGAGGCGCCGCCGAGGGCGCGGACGGTGCCGAGCAGCAGCATGAGTGCCGCGTAGCCGCCGGACACCATGAGCAGACCGGCGGTGAATCCACCGCCGGGACCTCCCCAGTAGTCGAAGCGCTCGAACGGCCTGATCTCGTTGCCGTCGACCGAGTCGACGTAGCGCATCAGCGCGGCCTCGGTCTTGCCCGCCATGTCCGTCTCGGCCATGTCGTCGAGCTGGCCGCCGCGTGTCTTCTCGTCGGCGTACAGGCTCTCGCCGTCCCACACGAGGTACGACCCGTCGACCGCGACGCCGTCGAGGAGATACTCCTGGAGGTCGGCGTCGAGGTAGTAGCCGGCCTGGCCCTTGCCTGCGAGCGCGATGAACGCCGCCGGCTCCGACGCCGCTGCTGCGGCAGCAACGCGTGCCTGCTCCTCGGGCGTGAGGAGGCCCTGCAGCTCCGGAGCGACGTACAGGTGGCTCTCGGTCAGCGCGGCGACGGCGTCCGTCGCCCGATCACCTGGACGCGGCAGGGGTCCGTCGGAGTCGGGGTGCCTGCCCTCGTAGACCTGGACGGCGAGGACGGCAGCGCTCGCTGCCACGGCAGTGACGACGACAGCACCGATCGTGCGCACCCACGTCATCGGCCGGCCCCTGCAGACTCGGCGGTCACGGTAGCCCACAGCTCACCGTCGAGGGCGCCGTAGCCGGAGCGCGCCCACACGGACTTCTCCTCGTAGTACGGCTTGGGTCGGCGCGACGGGTACGCGAACACCAGCGCGTCGGGGAGCTTGCCGTGCTTCGCAGCGTGGGCGCACTGCCGGCATGCCGGGACGACGACGGCGCCCCTCCCAGGGACTTCGAGCGAGGTGTCCGCACGGCCGTGGAGAGGGTTGAAGAAGCAGGTGACATAACGACCGCGGTCGTTCTTGCGACCGTCGCGGTCGAGCTCGTACAGCCCGGAGCGGGCGAGCACGAGCGCTCCGACGGCGTCGCGCAGCTGGCGCCCGTACGCCCGGGGGGCCCGGGGCTCGACGAGCGGATCGAGACCGCGCAGCACGGCCTCGGCAGCCCCGAGATATCCCGTCGCGGTGTCGGCGTACGACGACGAGCGTGCGTTGGCCAGCGCCTCCGCGAGACGCGTGGTCTCGCTGTTCGCTCTCGCGACGAGGTCGGCAAGGTCGAGGTCGGACACGGTCAGCGGAGGAGTCTTCGCCTTTGCCGGGTCGCGGCGCGCGGTCGTCCACAGGAGGGCGCGCAGACCGACGAGCAGGACCCCCAGCCCGGCGACCGTCGCGATGACGGCTCGGCCTCCGGGTGTGGCGGCGTCGTAGTCGCGGGGGAGCGAGTCCGGCCGCACTGCCCACGGCGCGCTCGCGATCTCCCTGAGCGCGGAGTCGTCGATCCCCCAGGGATCTCCGCCCGCCGCGATCGTCGCAACGATCTGGGCCTCGGCGACATCGGCGAGCCCCTTGTCGGAGTCCACCATCGGGTGGGCCTTCTCGAGAGCGTCGTACCGGGCACCGGAGAGCCCGAGAGCGTCGGGCGCCCCCCACGCCTCGAGCGCGAGCACCTCGCTCGGCATCCCGACGATGAAGATGCCGTCTCCGACACGCGAGTGGAGGCGGATCGCGAGATCCTTCGACGCGGCGCTCGCCGAGAGTCCGCCGGGCTTGGTCACCAGGGCCACGTACACCGGGACGTCGGCGTCGGCGATCGCGTCGCTGATCCGTTCCTCCGCGCCCGCAGCGTCGCCGTTGCCGAGGACCTGCTGGACGAGGACCGGGTCCTCCTTCAAGGCTGCAGCGATCTCGTCGACCGTACGGGCGGCATCGCGCGATGACGCAGGCTCTGCGGAGGCGAGGGCGGGGGAGGGGATGAGCACGACGCCGAGCACGAGCACGGCACCCGCCGTCCGCACAGCCTCCCGTGCGACGCGTCGCCGCGCCGCGTCCCCCCGCACCGCGGGTCAGTCCTTGATCTCGACCACGACCGCACCGGCGGAGATGGTCTCGCCCGCAATCGCCACGAGTCCGGTGACGGTGCCGGCCTTGTGGGCGTTGAGGGGCTGCTCCATCTTCATCGCCTCGAGAACGACCACGAGGTCGCCCTCGGCGACGACCTGGCCGTCGGTGACGGCGACCTTGACGATGGTGCCCTGCATGGGCGAGACGAGGGCGTCTCCGCTGGCGGCGGCGCCGGCCTTCTTGGCGGTGCGCTTCGGCTTCTTGGCGGCACCTGCGGCGGCTCCTCCGGGGACGGCGCCGAGCCCTGCGGGCAGGACGACCTCGAGGCGCTTGCCGCCGACCTCGACGACCACCGTCTCGCGCTCGGCCGTCTCGGGCGCCTCCGCGGCGCCACCGGCGTACGGGGCGATGGTGTTGTCGAACTCGGTCTCGATCCAGCTGGTGTAGACGTCGAAGCGCTCGCCGTCACCGAGGTACGCGGGGTCGTCGAGGACGCGGCGGTGGAACGGGATCACGGTCGGCATGCCGTCGACGGCGAACTCGTCGAGCGCGCGGCGCGAGCGCTCGATCGCCTGCTCACGGCTGTTGCCGGTGACGATCAGCTTGGCGATCAGGGAGTCGAACGACCCCGGCACGGTCTCGCCCACGACGTAGCCCGAGTCGACACGGACGCCCGGGCCGGCCGGCGGGTCCCACACGGTCAGCGTGCCCGGGGCAGGAAGGAAGTTGCGTCCGGCGTCCTCGGCGTTGATGCGGAACTCGATGGAGTGCCCGCGGATCTCAGGGTCGTCGTAGCCGAGCTCCTCGCCGGCGGCGATGCGGAACATCTCGCGGACGAGGTCGATGCCGGTGACCTCCTCCGAGACCGGGTGCTCGACCTGCAGGCGGGTGTTGACCTCGAGGAACGAGATAGTGCCGTCGCGCGCCACGAGGAACTCGCACGTGCCGGCACCGACGTAGCCGGCTTCGCGCAGGATCGCCTTGGAGGAGGCATAGAGGCGCTCGATCTGGTCGTCGGTCAGGAATGGCGCGGGCGCCTCCTCGACGAGCTTCTGGTGGCGGCGCTGCAACGAGCAGTCGCGCGTGGAGACGACCACGACGTTGCCGTGGGAGTCGGCGAGGCACTGGGTCTCGACGTGGCGTGGCTGGTCGAGGAACTTCTCGACGAGGCACTCACCGCGCCCGAACGCCGTGACCGCCTCGCGGACGGCGGAGTCGAACTGCTCGGGGATCTCCTCCAGGGTGCGTGCGACCTTGAGCCCTCGCCCACCGCCGCCGAAGACCGCCTTGATCGCGACCGGGAGTCCGTACTCCTTGGCGAAGGCGATGATCTCGTCGGCGTTGGCGACCGGATCCTTGGTGCCCGGGGCCAGGGGGGCTTCGGCCCGCTCGGCGATGTGCTTGGCCTTCGCCTTGTCGCCGAGGGCTTCGATCGCGTGCGGCGGCGGGCCGATCCAGATCAGCCCGGCGTCGATGACGGCCTGCGCGAAGTCGGCGTTCTCGGCGAGGAAGCCGTAGCCGGGGTGGACGGAGTCGGCGCCGGCGCGCCGGGCGACGTCGAGGATCTTGTCGATCGACAGGTAGGTCTCGGCCGGGGTTGCGCCCCCCAGGGCGTACGCCTCGTCAGCGAGCCGGACGAACAACGCGTCACGGTCGGCGTCGGCGTACACCGCGACGCTGCCGATCCCCGCGTCCTTGCAGGCGCGGATGACACGGACCGCGATCTCGCCACGATTGGCGATGAGGACCTTGGTCAGTGGACGGATGCCCTGGGTGTGGGTCACGGAAGCTCCTCATGGTGCCTTGGCTGCCCGTCGAGTCTAGAGCGCCCGCCGCACGCCCCCGGCAGGAGTCCATCCCCGGCTAAGGTGCGGAGCATGAGCGGACCCGACGTGGAGGCGAACCAGCGCGCGCAGGCGGCGTTGTACGGGGAGCCGCTCGGGGTCATCGTCCGGCGCTGCGCGGAGGTGCTCGGGCTGACCCAGGCGAGGGTCGCGGCGGCGCTCGGCATCTCCGCGCCGATGCTGTCGCAGCTGGCCAACGGGCACCGCGTCAAGATCGGCAACCCGGCTGCGGTGTCTCGGCTGCAGGCGATGTACGCCGCGGCACAGGGGGTCGCGTCCGGTCGGGCGACCCGTGAGGAGGCGCTCGCCGGTCTCGCGTCCCAGGAGGGGGTCGCGGTCGTGACCTCGTGGACGACGCCCGAGGCGAGCGCGGTGCGCGCGTTGTTCCGTACGGAGGGCTCCGCGTCGGACTTCGAGGAGGCGGCCGCCCTCGTCGCGGACGCCCAACCGCGGATCGCGGCGCTGCTGCGCAGGTACGGCGCCGATGGGTGAGGTTTTCGCCGGCCGGTACGAGCTCCTGGAGCCGATCGGGTCCGGCGGCATGGGCACGGTCTGGCTGGTCCATGACCGACGTGACGGCGTCCGTCGTGCAGCAAAGATGATCCGGCAGGCCGATGCAGCCCTTCTGCTGCGGTTCGTGCGCGAGCAGAGTGTGCGGATCGACCATCCGCACACCGTGACGCCGCGTGGATGGGCCGGTGCGGACGACACCGTGCTGTTCACGATGGACGTCGTCCGGGGCGGATCGGTGCACGACCTGCTGCGCGACTACGGCAGCCTGCCTCCCGAGTGGGTCGCCTGCCTGCTCGACCAGCTGCTCGACGCCCTCTCGGCTGTCCACGCGGCGGGCGTGGTGCACCGGGACGTGAAGCCCGCGAATCTCCTCCTCGAGCCCACCGGTGCCGGGCGGCCGTACCTGCGTCTCGGTGACTTCGGAGTCGCCGCCCCGGTCCATGAGCCGCGGATGACCGCCCCGGCGGTCGTACTAGGGACGAGAGGCTATCGAGCACCGGAGGTCCTCGTCGGCGCCGAGCCGGACCCCGCGCAGGACCTCTGGGCAGCGGGCGTCGTCCTGGTCCAGATGCTGACCGGCGACCGCCCTCCGGACGGCGCCGGACGCCTGGTCGAGAAGCCGCCGTCCGGTGTCGACCCCGCGCTCTGGAAGGTGGCTGTGGCGCTCACCGCTCCCGATCCCGGAGCCCGACCGGCCTCGGCCGGTGCCGCACGGGCACTGCTGGCCCGTACGGCACTAGTGCCTGCGGGCGACGCGATCCCGGACGACGAGGGTCGCGAGATCGAGGTGCTCGAACACGTCGCTCGCGAGTCCGTCGGTGCGGGGCCTGAGCCGGAGGAGTCCGGCACGCCGCCGCCGGAACCCGTACAGGCTCCGGCGACGACGCGTGGGCGTGCCCCGTTGAGGAGCGCGGGTTATGCCTCGATCGCGCTCGGGATCGTCCTTCTCGCGGTCATGGGCGTGCTGCTGCTCGGCTGAGCCGCCACCAACCAGCCGTCACCAACCGCCGGGACCTGGTCCGTTCCAGGGCTGGTGCGGAGGTGGGGTCGGAGGCGTGGTGGGCTTGGGGCGCCGCGTCAGCAGCACCGCAAGGCCGCCGCCGGCGACCAGCAGCAGACCGGCGAAGCCGACACCGACTGGCAGCCAAGGGAAGTCGTCGCCGTCGTCGCGCGCCGCCGTTGCCGTGAGGTCCCCGTCGTCATCGGTCGACGTCTCGGTGGGTGCCGGACCAGAGTCGTCCGTGTCCGGCGTCAGCAGGCTCGCGTCGTCGGCGTACTCCGGTGCACCTGCGCCTTCCTCGCCGAAGACCTTCACCGTGAGGTCGTACGTGATGACGGCCGAGTCGTTGGCCCGGTTGACGAATCCGACGTCGACGTACCGGTAGCCGGGCAGCGTCGACGCGCTCACCTCGCCCTTCGCCGAGGCGCGGTTGAGGTAGGTGACCGGCACCGTCGTGGCGCCGCGACGCCAGTGCTTGTCGTCCTCGATCCACATGTTCCCGAACGGGATCCCGGCTCGCCAGTCGTCCGGCGGGTTGGGGAACAGCGTCGCCGTGGCGTCGGAACGGGTCGGGCCGACCACGTGGACGTCGAAGCCGCTCCAGGCGCCCGCGCCGTCGTACGCGGGCTTGGTCAGCGTCGCGTCGATCTGCGCCTGGAGGTGCTGACCCCACGCGAGCGGCACGGCGAGCACCTGGCGCTCGCCGGATCGGATGTCGAGGCGGTACGTGCCGGCCTGGATGACCGGCGCATTCGCGATGCTGCTCCCGGGGATGACCTCAGCGGTCGCGGTCCCGGGCTCCATGTGCTCCCACTGCGGGGTCCCCTCCTCGGCGGGGAGCTGCGCGAGCGTCCCCTCGGCCAGCGGCGGCTCCTCGTACACGACGATCTCGACCGGAGCGCCCGCGAGGCTGTCGTCGACGGAGATCTCGATCTTGAGAGTCAGCTCCTCTGCGTCGTCGCAGACCGGCTTCGGTGCCCTCGACCAGCTGTTGACGCTCCCGCTGACGAGGTTCGTGCCGCCGATCGCGCTCTCGAACGCCGTACCCCTGCCGCACGAGGTCGTGCCGTCCGTGCCGGTCAGGTCGAGCACCAGCCCGCTGCCGAGGCTGTCGCCCGGGGTCTGGGTCGTCGCCCCGACGTGGATCGTCGAGCCGGGGATCGTACGGGGGATCTTGTAGAAGGCGACGGTGTCGCGGATCGGGACCTTGTCCAGCCACTGCCCGACTCCGATCTCGGGAGCGTCGAAGGCACTCGCGGTGCCGGTCACGGGTGTGCCGGTGAAGTCGAAGGGGCGGAAGGCGCGAGTGGACGTGACTTCGAGGCGTTCGGTGAGCGACGCGGCGTCGTCGGCGTCGTAGTAGGTGCCGTGCCCGGCGTCGGCGATGCAGCGCAGCTGTTTGCGGGTCTTGGCGTCGACGGACAGACCGACGACGTCGATCTTGAGGTCGATGCCGTCCTTGGACAGGTCGCGGGCGACCTTGCAGGGGTCAGGGTCACAGGTGGACTCGCCGTCGGAGACCAGGACGATGGTGCGCTTGCCGTCGGTGCCGAGGTCCTTGCCGGCCTGCGCGAGGGCGTAGCCGATGGGGGTCTCGCCGAGGGGTTTGTAGTTGCCGACGGCGGTGCTCAGTGCGTCGCGGTTGTCGGTGCCGGGTTCAACGACCTGTTGGGAGTCGGTGCAGGCGCCCTTGCCGGTGTCGATGGTGGCGCCGTAGACGCGCATGCCGACGACGGCTTCGTCGGGGAGGGTGTCGACGACGCGGGTGAGGGCGGTGCGGGCGGCGGTGATCTTGGTGCCTCCGCCCTTGGCGTTCTCGGCCATCGAGCCGGAGGCGTCGAGGACCAGCTGCATCTTCTGCGGCGTCTCGCCGTCGGCGGCTGCCGGCTGCGGGAGGAAGAGCAGCGTCGAGGCGAGAAGGGGTGCCGCTGTGCCCGCGAGGAGACGCAGGGCGCGGGGCGAGGTGGGAGAGAGCACGAGGAGGTTCCTTCCGTTTGCTTTCGCAAACATCTTTATTTGCGATCGCAAACCTGTCAAGTCTTCAGGCGGAGAACACCTTAGGGAGATTCGGTGTCACGAACGGGGGGGTGTGGGTGCGTGCTAGTGTCGAAATACCTGCAGGTGCCGACGATGGGGTGCTGCAGGTTCGCTGCTTCGCAGAGCTTCGTCCACGCCGAGACCCGGGTCGCGGATCGCCGGCGTGATGCTCTCTCCTCATGTGTGGGGTCCGAATCCGACCCGCGGCCGCGGTCCTCTCGTCCGCCACCCGATTGAGCTCGTCGCAGACACATGGGTGGTACGCATGATCTCCTTCATCTGGTCCCCAGGGAACCGACTGCCGGCAGGCACCGGCGGTTCTGAGAACTACACCGTCGGTCAGGTCCGCGAGCTGAACCGCCGCGGCGTGCCCGCGCAGGTGGTCACGATCGGACTCGACGACGCCGATGGTCGGGAAGAGTTCGCCGACCTCCCCTTCCACTCTCTGTCGACCCTCGCCGAGGTCGGGAGTCTCGACGGGACGGTCGTCTTCGTCAACGAGCCGCATGTCGTACGCACGCGCGAACCGGCCTTCCTGATCCTGCACAACCCGCCGCCCCTGCGAGCGCACGAGCGGGCGTTCGCGGTCGACGGCACGCGCGACCTCACCCTCATCGCCACGAGTCAGTACGCCGCTGCCTTGTGGGCGCACTTCCTGGACGTCGACGTGGCGACGATCAGCGTCGTCTATCCGTTTGCGGAGCCGTGCTTCGCAAACGAGCCGCGTCCGGTGAACATGACCGGCAAGACGCGGATCCTCTTCGCAGGCAGGCTCAGTCCCGAGAAGGGCGTCTACACCCTCCTGTCGATGCTCCACATCGACGTCATCGAAGACGACGTGGAGCTCCTGTTCACGGCGACGGCAGCAGGGGCGGACAAGCCGCAGGGGCGGATCATCGAGCAGATGCTCGGCGTCCACCCCGGGATCTCCGTCGTCGCGAGCCGCACCACCCCGGAGACGATGGCCGCGCTGATGGCGGCGCACGACGTCGTGGTGATGCCGTCCAACGGCCAGTACTGGCACGAGACCTTCGGCATCGTCTCCATCGAGGCTCAGCACGCAGGGTGCCGGGTCGTCGCCTCGGACGACGGCGGTCTGCCCGAGACCGACTGTGGGGGAGTGCTGCTCGTCGCCCCCGACGATGCCGAGGCACTCGCGTGGGGCTTGCGCCGCGCGATCGAGAGCGGGGCGCTCCCGGACGCCACGCGGCGAGCCGCGGGAGCGATGTTCACCGTCGCTCAGTCGGTGGATGCGCTTCTCGAGGTGTTCGACCGCCCGAGGCCGATCTCGCCGGCGACGATCGTCCGCGAGCTCGAGAAGCTGATCGCGGCGCCCGCGGTGACCCCGACCCGCGCCGCGCCGGCCATGAACGACGGGACGGCCGGCACGGGTGTACCCGTACGTTAACGACTGTTAACATCAGCGGATGGCGTACAGCACTCTCTCTTCCGAGCACGAGGCCTTCCGCAAGGTCGTCCGTGACTTCGCCCAGGCCGAGATCGCCCCCCACGTCGCCCAGTGGGACCGCGACCACCACTTCCCGGTGGACCTGGTCGCCAGGATGGGGGAGCTGGGGCTCTTCGGGCTCACCGCGCCGGAGGAGTACGGCGGCTCCGGCGGCGACTTCACGAGCCTGTGCGTCGCCATCGAGGAGCTGGGGCGCGTCGATCAGTCGGTCGGCATCACGCTCGAGGCTGCTGTCGGACTCGGTATCAACCCGATCCTCACCTTCGGCACAGAAGAGCAGAAGGCGCAGTGGCTGCCCGACCTCGTCGCCGGACGGACGCTCGCGGGCTTCGGGCTCACCGAGCCGGGCGCAGGGTCTGACGCCGGAGCGACCGCGACCAGGGCCGAGCTCGTCGACGGGGAGTGGGTGATCGACGGTGCCAAGCAGTTCATCACCAACTCCGGTTCCGCGATCACGTCGCTGGTGACCGTGACCGCGCGCACTGGCGTCCGTGACGGCGGTCGTCCGGAGATCTCGACGATCATCGTCCCGTCCGGCACTCCGGGCTTCGTCGCCGAGGCTCCGTACGACAAGCTCGGCTGGCACATCTCCGACACGCACCCGCTCAGCTTCAACGGATGCCGCGTCCCCGCAGAGAACCTCCTCGGCGAGCGCGGCCGCGGCTATGCGCAGTTCCTCGCCACCCTCGACGACGGCCGCATCGCCATCGCTGCGCTCGCGGTCGGCTGCATCGAGGCGTGCCTCGACATGTCCCGCGAGTACGCCCTCGACCGCCAGACGTTCGGCGGCCCGATCGGGCGCAAGCAGGGGGTCGCCTTCCAGATCGCCGACCTGGCCGTCGCCGCACGGGCCGCGCGCGCCCTCACGTACGAGGCGGCCGCGATGAAGGACGCCGGCATCGGCGGGCAGGAGCTCAAGCAGGCCGCGTCCATCGCGAAGCTGTACGCCACCGAGCAGGCCGTGACCGCTACGCGGATCGCGACGCAGGTGTTCGGTGGGTACGGCTTCATGGAGGAGTACCCCGTGGCCCGGTTCTACCGCGACGCCAAGATCCTCGAGATCGGCGAGGGGACGTCCGAGGTGCAGCGCATGCTCATCGCGCGAGGGCTCGGCCTGCCGGTCGAGTAGGGTCGGCGATCATGGCGTACGAGGTGTTCCGCTCCGTCGAGGGCGACTGGGAGCGGGTGCGCGAGCTGCGGCTCCGGGCTCTGAAGGACACGCCGATCGCGTACGGCGAGCGGTACGACGACGCGGTGGTCGCAGGCGAGGAGGACTGGCGTGACCGCGCGGCGCGGAGCGCCTCTCCGGGCAACGTCCAGGTCGTCGCGCGATTCGTCGACGGCGACGACGCCGGTCGCTGGATCGGGTCGATGGCGGGTTTCGTCTCGCCTGGGCTTCCGGCGTACGCGACCGGCGGCGCAGGCACCGACCCGGACGCACCGCCACGGGCCAACCTCGTCGGTGTCTTCGTCGACCCCCAGGTGCGTGGACGCGCCGCGGGTGTGACGGACGCGCTCCTCGATGCCGTCGCCATGTGGGCGCATGACGAGGAGGGTCTCGACCGGCTGTTCCTGCACGTCCACGAGGACAACGTCCGGGCCGCGGCGTACTACCGACGGCGGGGGTTCGTCGCGACCGGGGAGTCCTTCCCGGCCGTCCTGCACGACGGCGTGGAGCAGGAGATGGTGCTCGCCCTGCGGTGAGCGGCACGTCGGTCTCTTCGCGCTGCGGTGTCGCTGCGCGGTAATAGAACGGCGCCGTGACATCATCGCGCCCCTCGCGGCAGACGATCAGGCCCGCGCGTGCGGACGAGGCTGCGGCGCTGATCGCCTTCTGGGCACGGGCAGGGGAGAACGACGCTCGCCCGGCCGACACCGAGGGTGCGATCCGACGGCTCCTGGAGCGAGACGCCGACGCGCTCGTGGTCGCCGAATGCGACGAGCGGATCGTTGGCTCGCTGATCGTCGGATGGGACGGGTGGCGTTTTCATCTCTACCGGTTGGCCGTCGGCCCGGAGGTGCGACGGAGCGGCGTGGCACATCGCTTGATCGCGTACGCAGAGAAGCGTGCGCGGCAGGTAGGTGCTGGCCGGATCGACGCGATGGTGCTCGAGGGCAACGAGCAGGGGGCTGCGTTCTGGGACGCGGCTGGTTTTCGTCCACAGGGCGAGTGGCGGAGATGGATACGCACAGCCCCGTACGAGGGGTAGCCGACGGACCTCGTGCCGCAGTAGAATCATACTTGTGTTCGATCCTGAGGCGATGGACCTGCTGGACGCGGCGCTGGACGCGCTCGCCGACCAGCCCGCGGGTCTGGCCTCGGACGAGCAGACGTGCGAGATGCAGCGTCGGCTGGCGGCGGCGACAGACCGCTTGGGTGGGCTGCAGGCCAAGGTGGTTCGACCAGATGCAGGAGCGACGTTCATACGAGGTGGAGGGCGCCTCGTCGACGGCCGCATGGGCGCGCCGCGAGCTGCGGTGGGACGTGAAGCAGTCGCGCGCGGCGGTCGCGGCAGGACGCACGATGCGGGTCCTGCCGGCAGTCGGTGCGGCGCGTCGGGCGGGAGAGATCCGTGGTGGACACGTGGACGCGTTCACGGTCGCCCTCAAAAAGGCTGATCGAGAGATCGTCGAGGCTGCCGAGGACGTGATGCTCGACGTCGCGCGCGTCTGCGAGCCGGCCGAGCTGACCCGGCAGCTCACGATGCTGGTCGACACGGCTCACCCGGAGGAGCTTGACCGCGCTTATGCCGCGGGCATGGAGAAGCACGACCTGACCATCGCTCGCTGCGGTGAGGGCTTCCACGTCAACGGGTTCCTCGACGCCGTCGCCGGCACGCGACTCAAGACGTGGCTGACGGCAGCATCGGCGCCACGTGGATCCGACGACCCCCGCACGCCTGCGCAGCGCCGGGTCGACGCGATCGGGGACCTCGCTGCGTCCGCGCTCGAGCACGGCCTGCCGGCCGATCGTAGGGTTCGACCACAGGTCGGGGTGATGGTCGAGGCGTCGTGGCTCGCCGGACAGCCCGCTGCCGAGCCGCCCGTCCTCGCGGGGTGGGGGCCTGTCGGACCCAAGCTGTTCGACTATCTGAGCTGCGACGCCGATCGCACCGACTTCCTTGTCGCCGGCGACACGACCGGCCCGACCCCACAGGCCGACGTCCTCAATGTCGGGCGCACCCACCGGCTGGCGACCTACAAGCAGCGGCAGGCGGTTCACGCGAGGCAGGGCTGGGTCTGTGCCAACCCGGGTTGCGGGGGCACTCACCTGGAGCTGCACCACGTGGCGTGGTGGGATCGTGACGGCGGCCGGACCGATCTCGACAACCTCGTCGGGCTGTGCCCCCGGTGCCACCAGCTGATCCACCTCGGCAAGCTCTGGGTGGCGCCTGACGGCGAGCGAGGGTTTGTCTTCAGCCGCCGCAAGGGCGCGAGGATCCTCGAGATCGAGGATCGTCATCGCGTGCAGCGCCAACGGTTGAGCGATCGCCTGCGCGAGTTTCGCACGCCGCAGGGCTCAGGGGTCCACGAGCGCGCTCGGACTCGTGACCACGCGAGGACCTCCACGCTCCACCGACCGCGACCCGATCGTCGCTCGCCGGTGGAGACGCACCTCGATCGGCTCCTGCACCTGCGGAGCTGAGCCGGACGCCGCCAGCTCAGACGAGCGTCATCACCACAGGTCGGTCCACCGGACACCGAGTCCGGCCAGCATCGTGCGCAGCAGTGGGAGCGAGAGGCCGACCACGTTGTGGTGGTCGCCCTCGATCCTCTCCACGAACGCGCCGCCGAGCCCGTCCACGGTGAACGCGCCCGCCACGTGCAGCGGCTCTCCGGTCGCGACGTACGCCTCGATCTCGGCGTCATCGAGGTCGGCGAAGTGCACCGTCGTTGCTGCGTCGTCGGAGACTTCCCGCTCGCCGAGACGTACGCAGTGTCCGGTGTGGAGCACCCCTGTGCGTCCGCGCATCATCCGCCATCGTTCGATCGCCGTCTGAGCGTCGGCGGGCTTGCCGAGGACCTCGCCGTCGAAGGCGAGCACCGAGTCGCAGCCGACCACCAACGTGTCGTCGGGACTGTTCAGCCGGTGGGCGACCGCCCGGCACTTCAGTCGCGCGAGCTCCGTCGCCACCACCACCGGATCGTCCGACACGATGACCGACTCGTCGACACCGGAGACGATGACCTCTGGTTCGAGCCCAGCACTCCTCAGCGTGGCCAGACGAGCGGGGGACTGGGAGGCGAGGACGAGGCGGGGTCGAGTCACGCGAGCCAGCGTACGGCGGCCGTCACCGGTAGGGATGCGGATGGTCCGGGCCTGTGTGCTCGAGCTCGAACCGACCGTCGGCGCGCAACGCCTCGATCAGGGCGGAGGTCCCGCCGACGCCGACCCACCGGATGTCCCGTTGGCTGCCGTCGCCGTCGACGTCGGAGGCGACGCACCATGCGTGGTCGGCCGGCCAGAACAGGTGCGGCCCGCCGATACCGCCGTGCCCGGGGTCGTCTCCCCATTGGCCGATCTCGCCCAGTGCGCCCCCGAACATCAGATAGCAGCGCTCCCCGAACATGCCGAGGGTCACCCGTGGCATCCGCGTGACCGCAGGTGGGAAGGCATCAGGGAATCCCTGGGCTCCCGACCCTTCGAGCCCGCCGCCTTCCCACAGGCAGAAGTACGCCTCGGCGGCCGACGTCGTGTGCAGGGCGAGCACCTCGACGAGCGCGGCCCGCACGTCCTCGTCGTCGAGGTCGCCGCCCTCCGCGCCCTGCGCCGTGCGACCGCGACCGACCAGCCGCACGTACGAGGCGAAGCCTGGCGGTCCGTACGAGGCGAGGTCGAACCAGTGGGCGCCCGACGACACGAGCCAGTCGGCGGCACCGACGTCGGCGAGCGGACGAAGGGTCACGCCTTCGGTTCTAGCGCGAGAACGCCGACCTGCGCCACCCGTCGTGCCCATGCGTGTGCGTCGGGCGCGTGGCGCGGGCGGGGTCTCCCCATGCCGAGCGGCGCGCCGCGGGCGCTGCGGCGACCGCCGCTCCACGCGCCGCGACGACCGCGATGAGGGCAGCGAGCTCCTCGGGGGTGGGGTCGCCCTTGACGACGCGGAGGAGAGGAGTGGTCTCGACAGGCTCGACCGACGAGGTTGCGGTCTCGACAGGCTCGACCGACGAGGTGCTCACAGCGGGATGTTCCCGTGCTTCTTGGGTGGGAGCGTCTCGCGCTTGCTGCGCAGCAGGCGCAGCGCACGGACGATCTCGGTGCGGGTCTCGTGGGGCTGGATGACGGTGTCGATGTAGCCGCGCTCTGCCGCGATGTAGGGGTTGGCGAGCGTCTGCTCGTACGCGTCGATCAGCTCCGCCCGCGTCGCCTCGGGATCGTCCGCGGCAGCAAGGGTCTTACGGTGCAGGATGTTGACCGCGCCCTGGGCGCCCATGACCGCGATCTGCGCCGTCGGCCAGGCGATGTTGAGGTCGGCGCCGAGGTGCTTGGAGCCCATGACGTCGTACGCGCCGCCGTACGCCTTGCGGGTGATGACGGTGACCAGCGGGACGGTGGCCTCGGCATAGGCATAGATCAGCTTGGCGCCGCGGCGGATGATGCCGTTCCACTCCTGGTCGGTGCCTGGCAGGAAGCCCGGCACGTCGACGAAGGTCAGCACGGGCACGTTGAACGCGTCGCAGGTACGGACGAAGCGTGCGGCCTTCTCAGAGGCGTCGATGTCGAGGGTGCCGGCGAACTGCATCGGCTGGTTGGCCACGACGCCGACCGAGCGGCCCTCGACGCGGCCGAAGCCGATGAGGATGTTCGGCGCGAACAGCGGCTGCACCTCGAGGAACTCCCCGTCGTCGAGCACGGACTCGATGACGGTGTGCATATCGTACGGCTGGTTGGGGGAGTCCGGGATCAGCGTGTCGAGCGAGCGGTCCTCGTCGGAGATGTCGAGGTCCGCCTCCTCGACGTGGACCGGAGCGTCCTCCATGTTGTTCTGGGGGAGGTAGGACAGCAGCGCCTTGACGTACTCGATCGCGTCTTCTTCGTCGGCGCCCATGTAGTGGGCGTTGCCCGACTTGGTGTTGTGCGTGCGCGCGCCGCCGAGCTCCTCCATCGTCACGTCCTCGCCGGTGACGGTCTTGATCACGTCGGGGCCGGTGATGAACATGTTGGAGGTGCCGTCAACCATCACGGTGAAGTCGGTGACCGCGGGGGAGTAGACGTGACCGCCCGCGCACGAGCCCATGATCAGGCTGATCTGCGGGATCACACCGGAGGCGTGGACGTTGCGGCGGAAGATCTCGCCATACAGACCGAGCGAGACCACACCCTCCTGGATGCGGGCGCCGGCGCCCTCGTTGATCCCGACGATCGGGGAGCCGGTCTTGATCGCCAGATCCATGATCTTGGTGATCTTCTCCCCGTAGACCTCGCCCAGCGATCCGCCGAACACGGTGAAGTCCTGGCTGAAGACGCAGACCTGACGGCCGTCGACCGTGCCATAGCCGGTGATCACGCCGTCGCCGTACGGGCGGTTCTTCTCCAGCCCGAACGCTGTCGACCGGTGCCGCGCCAGCTCGTCGATCTCGACGAAGGAGCCCTCGTCGAAGAGCATCTCGATCCGCTCGCGCGCGGTCTGACGGCCCTTCGCATGCTGCTTCTCGACGGCCTTCGCCGATCCCGCGTGCACCGCCTCGTCGAGGCGACGGTCGAGATCGGCCAGCTTGCCGGCCGTCGTGTGCGTGTCGATCTGACCCGGCTCGGGTACCACTGCTTCGCTCACGGGGTCAGGGTAGCCGCCGGGCGTCGCCGGTCCGCCGAAGGGCGCGGATCGTGGGACAGTGGCCCCATGAGCGACTTGCCACTCGACTCTCCTCTCGTCCGACGCCCCCTCGATGCCGCGGGGCTCGAGCAGGCCCTGATCACCCTGCGGTCCTGGTGGCAGGACGTCCGCGTCGTGCCCGAGACCGCGAGCACCAACGCCGACCTCGCCGCGCTCGCGCGGGCCGGCGCGCCTGAGGGCACGCTGCTCACGACGGACCACCAGACCGCGGGTCGTGGTCGGCTCGACCGCAAATGGGAGATGCCGCCGTACTCGGCCGTCGCGGTGTCGATCCTCGTCCACCCGCGCGTCGAAGGGCACCGCTGGACGTGGCTGCCGCTGCTGGCCGGACTCGCTGCGGTCGCCGCCGCACGTCAGGCGGGGGTGATCGCGGAGCTGAAGTGGCCCAACGACGTCATCGTCGAGGACCGCAAGCTCGGTGGGCTGCTTGTCGAACGCGTCGACACCCCGAGTGGTCCCGCCGCCGTGGTCGGCTGCGGCATCAACGTCTCGGTGACGCCTGAGGAGATCGGCGTCCCCAACGCCACGTCCCTCACCCACGAGGGATCGCCGACGGCGGAGCGGACGGGGCTGGTGAGCGAGTACGCGAAGGCGTTCGAGGCGCTGTACGACGGGTGGACCAAAGCCGGCGGTGACCCCGAGGCCGGACTGCGCGCCGCGTACGAGAACGTCAGCGCGACGCTCGGGCGCGAGGTGTCCGTGCTCTACCCCGACGGCACCACGCTCGAGGGCACCGCGGTGGGGCTCGACGAGAGCGGGCGGCTCCAGGTCAGCCACGACGGCGAGGTCACGGCAGTCAGCGCCGGAGACATCACCCATCTGCGCACCCCGGCATGACACGATGACCCCGTGGGTGTCTCAAAGAAGCTGCTGATCGAGGGTGAGCACGAGATCCTGACGGTCCGTACGCACGTCAAAGCGCTGTTCGGCGCCTTCCTGGTGCTCGTGGTCGTTGCCGGCGCGGGCGGGTTCGGGGCCGCCGTGACCGACGGCGTCGTGCGTACGGGGGTGCTCGTCGTCGCGCTGATCGTGATCGTCGTCTGGGCTGTGCTGCCGTTCCTGCGGTGGTTCACCTGGACCTACACGATCACCAACCGCCGTCTGATCGAGCAGAAGGGCATCCTGACCCGCACGGGCCGGATCATCCCGCTCAACCGGATCAACGACGTCTCGTACGAGAAGCACCTCAGCGACCGCATCCTCGGCTGCGGCACGCTGATCGTCCACGACGCGAGCGAGCAGGCCGGGCTCCGCATCCGGGATGTCCCGCGCGTCGAGGACGTCCACCGCGAGCTGACCTCGCTCGTCTTCGCCGCGCACCATCCGACCACCATGAGCGACGAGCAGATCTGACGTGGCAGACGACCTGGCCCGCGCCATCCTCGGTGCGGAACCCACCTTCACCAGCGACGAGATCGCGGCCGCCGCGGGGCTGTCGTACGAGGAGACGCGCCGGCTGTGGCGGGCCCTCGGGTTCCCCGACTCCGCAGGCACGAAGGCGTTCGTCCCCGCCGACCTCGACGCGCTGCAGACGGTGCGCGCGATCGTCGGCACGGGCGTCATCGACGAGGACACAGTCGTCCGCCTCACGCGTGCGCTCGGCTCGACCATGTCGCGTCTGGCCGACTGGCAGGTCTCGACGATCGCCGAGGTGCTCGAGCGACGGACCGGCTCCGGTGAACTCGAACGTGTGGCGTGGTCGACCTCGGGTCGCGCTGTCGCGGAGGCGATGGGCCCGGTCTTCGAGCGGCTGCTCGTCTACGCGTGGCGCCGTCACCTCGCCGCGTCGGCCAGCCGCGCAGAGGCGTTGGCCGCGGACGAGGAGGACGTCCTCCGCATGGTGGTGACGGTCGGGTTCGCTGATCTCGTCGCGTTCACCAAGCTGTCCAACGGCCTCGACGACGACGGCCTCGCCGACCTCGTCGAGGAGTTCGAGAGCCGGTGCATCGACATCATCACCGAGGGTGGCGGGCGTCCGATCAAGACGCTCGGTGATGCGGTGCTGTTCGTGGCCGAGACCCCGGAGCTCGCGGCCGACATCGCCTTCGCCGTCGTCGCGGAGATCGGTGGAGACCGAGACCTGCCCGACGTGAGGGTCGGCCTGGGGACGGGGCCGGTCATCTCCCGTCTCGGCGACGTCTATGGCCCGCCGGTCAACCTGGCCTCACGCCTGACCGCGGTGGCCCGACGCAACCGCGTGATCATCGATCGCGCGACCGCTGACGGCCTCAGCGACCGGTTCGAGACTCGGGCGATGGCGCAACGTCATCTGCGTGGCTTCGGCACGATGGAGCCGTTGACCGTACGCCACCGCTGGTCCTACAACGGTTGACGAGTCATTCCGCGGGTGCTCGCGAGTCACTCTCGGGGAACACGAAGGTCCGGTACGCCCAGAACCGGAACAGCGTGCCCAGCCCCAGGCCCACGACGTTCGCCGAGATGTTGTCGGCGAGGGCGCTGTCGAACCCGAGCACGTAGTGGGAGAACGCGAGGCACCCCACCGCGATGAGCATCCCGATGCCGTTCATCACGACGAACAGCGCGACCTCGCGGTGTGCGGTGTGCCGGCCGCGCCCGCGCCATGTCCACTGCCGGTTGCCGAAGTAGGTCACGCACATGGCCACGGCCACCGAGATGACCTTGGCCGTCAGCGGCTTGTGCTCCAGAAGTCCGGGATCACCCGCGTACCGGAGCAGGTTGAACACCACCACATCGGTGACGTATCCAGCCAGGCCCACGATCCCGAAGGCGCCGACCTCGCGGACCCGCTCCTTGGCACGCCCCGCCGTCGTCGTCATCACCCGAGCCTACGTGGACAGGGAGAAGGCGCCGGACCGTCCACGCGCTCCGGCGCCCGCGTCCCCTCCGGGCTCAGCCCTTGCAGCCGTAGCCGCCCGTTAGCATGAGGCCCGTGGACAGCCCCATCGACAGCCCTGTGCTCGCGATCGTCGGAGGCGGGCAGCTGGCCCGGATGATGGAGCAGGCCGCCGTGTCGCTCGCGGTCCCCGTGAGCCTGCTCGCCGAGGCGCCTGGCGTGAGCGCCGCCCAGGTGAACCCGAGGACCACCGTCGGCGACTACCGCGACCTCGAGACGCTCCGTACGGTCGCGGCCGAGTGCGCGGTCGTCACCTTCGACCACGAGCACGTCCCACCGGAGCACCTGCGCACGCTCGACGCGGAGGGTCACGCCTGCAGGCCGGGCCCGCACGCGCTGCTGTACGCCCAGGACAAGCGCGAGATGCGCGAGCGTCTCGCCGCGCTCGGCGTCCCATGCCCCCGGTGGGCGCCTGTGGCCGATGCTGCCGACCTGGAGCGGTTCGCCGCCGCCGGCGACGGCTTCCCCGTGGTCGTGAAGACGACCCGTGGCGGCTACGACGGCAAGGGCGTCTGGGTGGTCGATGACGCTGCTGCTGCCGCCGAGGCCTTCGCCGCGGGCGTGCCGCTGATCGCCGAGGAGAAGATCGACTTCCGCCGAGAGCTCTCCGCGCTCGTCGCGCGCTCGGTGTCAGGCCAGGTCGCGGCGTACCCGGTCGTGGAGTCCCGCCAGGAGAACGGCGTCTGCCGCGAGGTGATCGCACCGGCGCCCGGCCTCGCCCCAGAGCTCGCCGCCGAGGCCGAGATGCTGGCGATGAAGGTCGCCGCCGCGCTCGACGTCGTCGGGATCCTCGCGGTCGAGCTGTTCGAGACCACCGACGGGCGCATCCTCGTCAACGAGCTGGCGATGCGTCCCCACAACACCGGGCACTGGACGATGGACGGCGCCGTCACGAGCCAGTTCGAAAACCACCTCCGGGCCGTGCTCGATCTGCCACTCGGGTCGCCGCGTGCGCGTGCCCCGTACACCGTGATGGTCAACATCCTCGGCGGCGAGGTCGGACGCCTGTACGACGGATACGCGCACGTGATGGCGCGGGACCCCGACCTCAAGGTGCACCTGTACGGCAAGGCCGTGAAGCCCGGCCGCAAGGTCGGGCACGTGAATGCGTACGGCGACGACCTCGACGACCTGCTCGAGCGTGCGCGTCACGCCGCGGCGTGGTTCGAGGGACGGCTGGACGACGAGATCGAGGACGAGGCTCAGGAGGCCCCGCGTGACTGAGACACCGAAGGTCGGCATCGTGATGGGGTCGGACTCCGACTGGCCGACGATGAAGGCAGCGGCGGAGGCGCTCGAGGAGTTCGGCGTCTCGTACGAGGCCGACGTCGTGTCGGCGCACCGCATGCCCGACGAGATGCTCGCGTACGGTCGCGAGGCGCATGCCCGCGGCGTGCAGGTGATCATCGCCGGAGCCGGGGGAGCGGCGCACCTGCCTGGCATGCTCGCGGCGGTGACCCCGCTCCCCGTGATCGGTGTCCCGGTCGCCCTGAAGTATCTCGACGGGATGGACTCGCTGCTCTCGATCGTGCAGATGCCTGCCGGCGTCCCGGTCGCGACCGTCGCGATCGGCAACGCCCGCAACGCCGGCCTCCTCGCGGTCCGGATCCTCGCGGCCTGCGACCCGGCGCTGAGTGAGGCGATGGTGGCGTTCCAGGAGCGCCTCGCCGACGCCGCCCGGGCGAAGGGTGCAGTCGTACGAAAGGCGCGCGGCGACTCGGCTACGTAAACCGTAGTTTCACGATCCGTTGCACACGTGAGGTGCGTCACAGTACAGTCCTGGTGACGCCCGTTCCTCCTGCGTCTGGCCGCCGGTCTGGCGCTGGCGTCGCCATCTCGCACCGTGAGGTGACGCACCGTGAAGAAGCTCTCTCGACTGCTGGCCGTGGTGGCCACCACGATCCTCTGCCTGACCGCTGTGCCCGGGCCTGCCGAGGCGGCCTGGGTCAATCCGCTCCCGCGCCCGATGCGGTTCGCGCCGCTGGGCGAGGACTCCTCGTTCCCCGCCGCCTTCGCCCGTACGCTCGTCCAGCCGAACCGCAACCCGATCGGCGCCAACGACTGGAGCTGCCGGCCGTCGAGCCGCCATCCGGTCCCCGTCGTCCTGGTCCACGGCACCTGGGAGAACGCCTACAACAACTGGAACGGGCTCTCGCCAGTGCTGAAGGACCAGGGCTACTGCGTCTTCGCGCTCAACTACGGCAACTCCACGGGCATCGCGTTCCTCAACGGCACGGGTGACATGATCGCGAGCGCGCAGGAGCTTGCCCCGTTCGTCGACCGGGTCCGCGCCGCGACCGGCGCGTCGAAGGTCGACCTGATCGGCCACTCGCAGGGCGGTGCCGTCGCGCGCTACTACGCCAACAAGATCGGTGGCGCTGCAAAGGTCGACCAGGTGATCGGCATCGCCCCGTCCAACCACCCGACGACATTGTCGGGCATCACTGAGCTCGGCAAGACGCTGCGCCTGTTCGGCCTCGCGATGGGCCTGCTCGAGCTGGTCGACATGCCGGCCGCGCAGCAGCAGGCCGACAAGAGCCCCGCGCCGCAGTCGCCGTTCTACCGGCAGCTCAACGACGCGGGTGAGACGGTGCCGGGCATCGACTACACCGTGATCGCGACGCAGTACGACGAGGTCGTCACGCCGTGGGAGCGCGCGTACATCCAAGGTGGCGGCTCGGCTGTCGACAACATCCGCCTGCAGGACGTCTGCCCGATCGATCTCTCGGAGCACGTGTCGATCACGTACTCCAAGAACGTCGCGCAGATCGTCATGAACGCCCTCGATCCGACCAGGCAGCACCGTGTCTGGTGCTATCCGCAGGCACCGCTGACTGGCAACATGCAGCTGATCGGTTGAGCCGCGGCGGTCAGTAGAGGTTCTTGGAGTACGCCTCGCCGTAGTAGGCCTCCAGTGCCTCGAGCGAGTCCTGAGGTCGCTCGAGGCGCTGGGCCACCTCGGCGCGGCTGGCGAGGACCTCGGGGTGCCAGGACTCCTGGTTCCACAGGCGTGAGCGCAAGAACGCCTTCGCGCAGTGGAAGAACACCTCCTCGATCGCGACCTCCAACGCGAGGATCGGTCGGTGGCCCTTGACCGTCAAGGCGTCGAAGTACGGCGCGTCGGTCACGATCCGCGCCCGCCCGTTGATCCGCAGCGTGTCCCCGCGGCCGGGCACGACGAACAGCAGACCGGCGTACGGGTTCTCGAGGACGTTGAGGAATCCGTCGACCCGGCGGTTGCCGGGGCGCTCCGGGATCGCGACGGTGGTGGCGTCGACGACGTGGCCGATGCCGGCGGGGTCGCCCTTGGGCGAGACGTCGCAGCGGCCCGACGTGTCGGACGTGGAGACCAGGCAGAACGGCGACGCGGCCAGCCACGCCACGTGGTCCTCGAGCAGCTCGGCGCGCACCTTGTCGCGGACACGGGGGAGCGGATCTCCGACGAGAGCGCGGAGCTCGTCGACGGACGTGATCTCGGTGACGGGTGCGGAGGGCTGGGTGCTCACGGGCATGGCGCAAGCCTAGGGCCCTGCGGGTAGCTGGTTAACCGTCATTAGCATGGGGGGTGTGACCACTGACCAGCCCATGTTCGCTCTGTCCGAGGAGCACCAGGCCATCCGCGAGGCCGTCCGCGCCGTCTGCGACGCCAAGGTTGCTCCATTCGCCGCCGCCGTCGACGAGGAGGCGCGCTTCCCGCAGGAGGCGTACGACGCGCTGGTCGCGTCCGACTTCCACGCGCCCCACATCGGTGAGGAGTACGGCGGCGCCGGAGCGGACGCTCTCGCGACCGTGCTCGTCATCGAGGAGGTGTCGCGTGCGTGCGTCTCGTCGTCGCTGATCCCCGCGGTGAACAAGCTCGGCAGCCTTCCGGTGATCCTGTCCGGCAGCGAGGAGCTGAAGCAGAAGTACCTCCCGGCCGTCGCTGCGGGCACGTCGATGTTCTCGTACTGCCTCTCGGAGCCGGACGCCGGCAGCGACGCCGCCGGCATGAAGACCCGCGCGGTCCGCGACGGCGACCACTGGGTCCTGGACGGCGTGAAGCGCTGGATCACGAACGCCGGCGAGTCGGACTTCTACACCGTCATGGCGGTGACCGACCCCGAGAAGCGGTCGAAGGGCATCAGTGCGTTCGTCGTCGAGAAGTCCGACGAGGGGGTGTCCTTCGGTGCTCCGGAGAAGAAGCTCGGCATCAAGGGTTCCCCGACGCGCGAGGTTTACCTCGACAAGGTTCGCATCCCCGCCGACCGCATGATCGGCGCCGAGGGTACGGGCTTCGCGACCGCGATGCAGACCCTCGACCACACCCGCGTGACGATCGCCGCACAGGCCGTCGGCGTCGCACAGGGGGCGCTCGACTATGCCCTCGGCTATGTCAAGGAGCGTCAGCAGTTCCGCAAGCCGATCGCGGAGTTCCAGGGTCTTCAGTTCATGCTGGCCGACATGGGCATGAAGGTCGAGGCCGCGCGCCAGATCACGTACGCAGCCGCCGGGCGCAGCGAGCGCGGCGACAAGGACCTCACCTTCTTCGGTGCTGCCGCCAAGGCCTTTGCGTCCGACACCGCGATGCAGGTCACGACCGATGCCGTCCAGCTGCTCGGCGGCTACGGCTTCACGCGCGACTACCCGGTCGAGCGCATGATGCGCGACGCCAAGATCACGCAGATCTACGAAGGCACCAACCAGGTGCAGCGCATCGTGATGGCGCGCCAGCTCCTGGCCGGGATCCAGTCCGAGCTCTGACACGCTCTGGGGGCTGTGGTGTGTCAGTGGGCGGTCGGTCGCAACCGGCCGCCCACTGACGTTCCGGGCTGGGCCGGCCTCTGCCTTCGAACCTGATCGAATCGTGTGGCGGGAGCGGGCTCGGTCGACCGAGGCTCGATGCCCAAGGGCCCCTCAGGGTCCACGGCAGAAAGGAGCCTCGCATCATGCGACATCGAACCCGGCTGCTCAGCACAGCCGCCGCAGCAGTGCTGGTGACGACTCTTGGAGGCATCGTCACCACACCGGCTCACGCGGCCACGCCGACCTGTACCGAGGCGGTCCGCAAGTACAGCGCCAGCGGCGAGCGCATGTTCATCCCCGTCCAGTACTCCACGCTCAGTCCCACCTGCGTGATGAAGCGCGGGCACAAGAACAACGCGGTCAAGTACCTCCAGCAGGTCATGCGGGACACCTACGACTACAACATCGCGGTGGACGGTGACTTCGGCCCGGCGACGCAGAGCGCGCTGACCAGTCTTCAGCGGCGCCTAGGAATCAAGGCCGACGGCATCTACGGGTCTCAGACCCGTGACGCGATCTGCTGGCCTCTCTACTACGAGGACAACGCCTGCTGGTGGTACGACGAGTAGGTCGCCGCTCTGGCCGTCGGCCCAGGGTCACGACGTGAGGTCGTACCTGCGGTATCTGACGACGACGCGGTCCAGCCGTGCGGGCTTCGTGCCCTTCCACTGCACCGCGAACCGGAGGCGGCCGTCGGCACGGACCCATCGCTCGGGGACCGCGACCTCGAGGTGCCGTCGGTTGCGGGTGAGGGCGCGGCGCTGGAGGGTTTCGCCCCACGGCGCGATCACCGCGATCTTGACGTCGCCGGGGTTGCCCCAGGCGCCGTGCAGCCGGATGCGCATCCGGCGATCCTTGAGGCGATCACGCGGTATCCGGACGGAGTGCACGGACGTGACCCGCGCCGCGCCCTTGCCGGCGGCCTTGCGCCGGAATCGCAGTACGCCGTGCTTGCCGCGTTGGACGCGGGCGTTTTGCTTCACCGCGGTCCGCTGCCACGACGAGCGCGCGGAGGCGGCGACCGAGCGTGTGACCGAGTCCGGATATCCGCGACGCAGGGTGAAGGGGGCGGACACCGGCCCGTACACGTCCGACTCGTCAACGCCCGCCCCGGTCCTGATCGTCCTGATCAGCTCGATGCGGTAGGTGCCCTCAGGCGCTGTCGTCGCGGGCCGCCCTTCCCGACGGATCGCTCCGTCCCAGGCGATCACTGGTTGGTCCCAGCCGATCCCGCCGATCGGGTCGCCCAGAGGTTTGCCGTCGGCCGTGAGCACGCGATAGCGGAAGCCTGTCATCCTCGCCTCGTAGGAGTCGATCCGAGGACTCAGCTCCATCACCCGCGGCACACCGGTCGCGGCGACGGCCTGCGGGTAGAACACCGAGGTCTTCGGGGTGAGCCTGGTCATCGGCGCGGCGTTGCTGATGAACAGCGTCTCGCTCTTGCGGGTGGACTTCTTGAAGTCGGGTGCCGTCGCGGTGGTCTCGACCTCGAACCGGTACTCACCGGCTGGCAGCGGACGACCCAGACGTTCTTTCGGGTCGATCAGGATGCGCGTGCCCCACGGGGCTGGGTTGCGTGCCTCCCTGATCTGGTCTGCACTGAACTCGTACGGGCCGGCAACTGTCGCACCGGCAGCGGAGATGATCCGCCAACGGGCTGTGAGCGGAGTACGGGAGTCCAGGCTCACCTGGCTGGTCGCGGTCTCCCATAGACCGTCGCCGTTCTGGCTCAGCAGCATCGTGCTCGGCCCCCACAGGGTGAGGTCCGGTTCCTTGCGAACCGTCAGGGAGAGCCCGGTTCTCTCGCACACCTGCCCGTTGAGCGAATTGCACTGCCGCAGCGACACGAAGAGGTCGACACTCGACGTGCTCGAGATGGCGACATCGATCACGTCGCCGTCATGGACCTGCCTGCTCGTGACGTCACCGTCGACCGTCGCCGGGGACCCGCCGAGACCTGTGACCCGCAGCGAGACCTGTTTGGTGACCGACGGGTCGATCACCGAAGGCAACGGTTTCGTGGGCGTAAGCGTCGGCCGCGGTCCCCGTACCGGGACGGGCTCGCTGACGGTCGTGCACGACTCCAGGCTCGCATCGGAGCATGCCCGGACCCACGCGACGAACCGTGGGGGGAGCCCGGCTGTCGGCAGGGTGTCGCGGAAGATGCCGTCCGGGCCTGCAGCCACCGGCGTGCGCCGGACGATCCACGTCGAGCTTGCCGACGTCGCCAGCTCGAAGACCACGTACGGCGACTCCGACGTCGCGGTGAGCTCGGCCGTCCCTGTGAGCAGCGTGTCCGGGGCCGGCGACGTCAGGACGGGTGCTGCCCAGTCCTCCGCTGCGCCCGCAGAAACTGGCCCTGCACCGGAAGCCACCAGCACGGCAGCGGTCAGCACCCCTACGACAGCTCGACGCACCACAGCGATTTCCGATCAGTCCGAGGCATCGCTGCCCGCCGGTGAGACGGCTGAAATTAGCAGAGATCCCCGCGCGCCGACAGGGCCTCCCGCAGATTCGCTCGCGAACGCCCGCGTCAGCTCGCCGGCAGGCCGTCCTTGGTGCAGACGGCCTTGGTGATCTTGTCCGTCTTGTCGGTCTTGATGTACTCGAAGAGCTGCAGCGCCCGCTCCTTGTCCCAGCGCACCGAGGCGTCGGCGATCGGGACCGTGCAGTTGTTGCCCGAGCCGCCCATCGCACCCGAGAGGTTCCAGGCGAAGCGGCCGAGCGACAGCGGGCCGACGTTGTCGCCGATGCGCAGCGACCCGGTCGCCGAGGTCACGACGCCGGCGTACCGGAACGGGTTGAGGAACGTCGACGGCGACTTCACCTCGCCGGCGATCGCCCCGAGCACCTCGCGCTGAGACTGGACGCGCTGCAGGTCCTGCGTCGCGTACGTGTGCCGTGAACGCGCATAGCCGAGCGCGGTCGCACCACCGACCTCCTGGCACCCCTTCGCGAGCTTGAGGCCGGCGTCCTTGTCCTTGATCGCCTTCTTCGGGCAGATCTCGACCCCACCGACGGCGTCGACCATGTTCACGAAGCCGCCGAACCCGATCTCGACGTAGTCGTCGATCCGGACGCCGGTCGTGTTCTCCAGCGTCTCGACGAGCAGCTTCGGCCCGCCGTACGCGAACGCGGCGTTGATCTTGGTCCGGCCATGGCCGGGGATCGGGACGATCGAGTCACGGGGGATCGACACGAGCGTCGTCGGCCCGCTGCCGACGTGCATCATCATGATCGTGTCCGTGCGGCGCCCCTCGGCGTCACCGGTCGCGAGCTCCTTGCGCTGCTCCTTGGTGAGGCCTTCGCGGCTGTCGGAGCCGACGAGCAGGTACGTGGTGCCGGGCTGGTCGGCCGGACGCTCACCGCCGGGGGAGGCGTCGACCTTCTCGATGTTGCCCCACGCCCACACCGGAACGGCGATCAGGAAGACCAGCCACGCCACGAGCAGGAGCGTGATGATCCGCCCCGGCCGCAGCCAACGCCGTCCGCCGCCACGCGTCCCTGCGCCGCGCCCGCCGCCGCCCTGCGAGGGCGGTGCGGCATCGGGGTACTGCATCGGCGGCAGATCCGAAGGCCGCTGGTGTGGCTCGTTCGGCGGCCCCTGGGGCGGGGGAGCGGAGTACGCGCCGGGTCCGCCAGGAGGGTATGACGACGAGGCTCCCACGACCTGCGTGGCATCGTCGTCGGGGCCGTAGAGCCAGCCGTAGCCGGCCTCGTCCCGGGGGTTCGGATCGCGTTCGGGCATGCGTTCGAAGGTACCGGACGACGTCGCGCGTGCTGCGCCCTCCTCGGCGCGTCGTCCCGGTCGAGGCCGGTCCGCTGGTGATACTGGCGGGGCGTCCAGGGGTGGGCGCCGCACCGACAGCGACATCACGGGGGTACATGTCCGACCGCGAAGACTCGTACGGACGAACGCAGGCAGAGGTGGACTCGGCCCGCGTCCGATTCCGCAGAGCGCTCTCGTTGATGGTCATGACGCTCGTGGCCCCCGGCTCGGCGCAGCTGCTGGCCGGCAACAAGCAGGTCGGACGCGTGGCGCTGCGGATCTGGGCCGGCCTGTGGGGTCTCGTCCTCCTGCTCCTCCTGCTGGCATGGATCGACCGGGGCATCGTGATCTCCCTCCTCACGTCGACCGGCCTGCTGTGGCTCATGCGCTTCGCCCTCATCGCGCTCGCCCTCGGGTGGGTGGCCCTGTTCGCCGACTCCTGGCGTCTCGGAACCCCGCTGCGGCTCGAGCGCAAGCACCGCCTCGCCGTCAGTGGGGTCAGCGGCCTGCTGTGCTTCGTGACCGCGGGTGCCCTGTTCGTTGCCTCCAACCTCATGGCCGTCCAGCAGGACTTCATCAGCACGGTCTTCGGCTCCTCGGTCGTCCGCGAGGCCGAGCATGGGCGCTACAACGTGCTGCTCCTCGGAGGCGACTCGGGCAAGGGCCGTGACGGTCTGCGACCGGACTCGCTGACCGTCGCGAGCATCGACACCGAGACCGGGGACACCGTGCTCGTCGGCCTGCCGCGCAACCTTGCCGACGTCCCGTTCCCCGACGGGCACCCGATGAAGGAGGAGTTCCCGCGCGGCTTCGACTGCGACGGTTGCTACCTCAACAGCGTCAACACGTGGGCCGACGACCACCCCGACCTGTTCGAGGGCAGCGACCACGAAGGCATCGACGCGACCCGGGCAGCCGTCGAGGAGATCACCGGGCTCAAAATCAGCTACCACGTGCTCGTCAACATGAAGGGCTTCGCCTCGCTCGTCGACGCGGTCGGCGGCGTGAAGATCCGGGTCCGTGAGCGCACCGCGATCGGTGGCATCGGTTCGCCGATCACCGACTGGATCCCCAAGGGGCGCCAGAAGCTCGACGGTCGCGAGGCGCTCTGGTACGCCCGCAGCCGCGTCCAGAACTCCGACTACTCGCGCATGGCGCGCCAGAAGTGCCTGATGAGCGCGATGCTGACCCAGCTCGACCCCAACACCGTGCTCCTCAAGGCGACCAGCATCGCCGACTCGAGCAAGAAGATGCTGAGCACCGACATCCCCGCCGCGGACCTCGACACGTTCGTCGAGCTGGCGCTGAAGGCGCGGGGGGCAAAGGTGTCGACGGTGTCGCTGGTCCCGCCGGCGATCCAGACCGGCGACCCGGACTTCGACAAGATCCGCCGCATGGTCGACAAGGGGATCGCGCGCTCGGAGAAGCCCCCGGCGAAGACATCCGAGGCGGCCGGCACGTCGGGAGACGGCGAGGCGAATGAGAAGACTGCGAAGTCGGAGAAGGCCGGGGCCGATCCCGACAAAGAGCGTTCGGCTCGGATCAACGACGCCGAGGACCTCGGCGACGTCTGCTGACCCGCGTCACGCGACGGTGACGCGCTCGGTCTCGGCGATCGCGGCGAGCTGGTCGCGGTGCGCGTCGGCGTCCGGCGTCCGGACCAGCACGAGCGATCCGTTGGCGTCGAGCGCGGCGAGGACCGCATCGACCAAGGGGCCGAGGTCGCGGTCTCCGACGATCATCACGCGCGCGCCCGGGGCGTACGTGCCGCTCGCGCGGTCCGTGAGCTCCTCGTGGCTGAGCACGCCGTCGTCGGTGATGAGCGCCGGTGAGCCGTGGGCGGGTGGGTAGTACGCGGTGAAGTGGTCGCCGTGCGCGGGCACCTCGGCGTTGTAGTCGAGGACGCCGCCGGGCAACGGTGTGGTGAAGCGGCCGCCGAGCGGGCGCAGCGAGAGAGCGACGACGTCGTCGGCGCTCGCCGCCTCCTCGAGCGTCGCCGGGTCGACGACAGCGAGCCGGTCACCCGGGCGCAGGCTGACGGTCGCCCCTGCGACCCACGTCGCCAAGAACCAGATGACCGTCTCCCAGTGCACCGGGAGCAGAACGTCGACGGTGGTGTCCTCGTCGCACCCGAGGGTGTCCTGGAGCATGTTGGCGGTCTTGGCGACCCAGTTGGTGCAGGTCGTCAGGCTCAGTTCCACCCGCTCGCCGGTGGTCAGGTCGTAGAACGTGACGGCGGGCCGCGACGGATCGACAGTGGTGGCCCGTGCAAGCAGGTCGGCGATCGTCACGGTGCCACCCTAACGGCCGCGGGCACCTGAGGGTCGCACCTCGATCGCGACGTCCACCCCATGGGCACGCGCAGCCACGCGCAGCCGCTCGGAGACGCGACCGGCCTCCACGAGCGCCTCGTCGGAGTCGTCCTTGACCGCGACCACGAACGTCGCGGGGTCGGTCGCGGTCACCTCGACAAGAGCCTCCGCGGGCGCGGCGAGCGCGAGGACCCGGTCGTACGCGTCTGGCTCGGGTGCGGGGAACCCGACAGGCCTCCCGGTCCCGACGGCCACCTCGACCGCGTCCCGTGCGCCGAGCCCGAAGAGGTCCTCGTCGTCGGGGCGCAGGAGCGTGGCGGCGCCTGACTGCGGGTGGGCCCAGTGATCGCCGACCCAGTGCCGGGGGAGCCCCCGTACGACGACGAACGGTGCTTGGCTCGTCTTGCCGGCCACGAGCTCGGCGGCACCCGCGATCTCGTCGGCGACGGCCGGCTCGGTGACGTGGAGGGCGTTGCCGAAGGTGTCTTGCGTCCCCGACAGCGAGTTGACGACCTTGAGGCCGGCGCTCCCGATGGCGATGTCGGTCTGCCCGCGGCGCCACGCACGTCCGGCCGTGTCGGAGAGCACGACGGCGATCTCGACGCCGGCGCGGCGGCGCAGCCGCACCCGCAGGTCGCGCGCGGCCGCGTCCGGGTCGTGAGGAAGCCAGAGCGCGGTGCCGGGTGCGGTGTTGCTGGCGTCGACGCCGGCAGCGGCCATCGTGAGGCCCGCACGGTTGCGGACGATGCGGGTCGCACCGCGGCGCGCGACGACCCGTACGGTCTCGGCGTCGATGACGCAATCGCGGTCGGCGGCCGTCGAGAGCCCGAGCGCCTTGCTCACGATCTTGCTGGTGACCACCACGACGTCGCCGTCCCGCAGCGGCTCGTCGAGTCGCTCGAGAAGGAGGCTGACGAGGTCGTCGCCGGGCCCGACCTCGCCGACGCCGGTGACCGGCCACAGGGTCAGGCTCACGGGCGCGACCCGATCTCCTGGGCGAGCCTGAGCGCGTCGGCGGCGAGCGTACGGGTCGTGGCGGCGTCGGACATGTAGAGAGGGACGGCGCGCCCCTCGATGCCGGCGTCGGCGACCGCCGCGAGTTGTGACGCGTCGGAGGTGTCGACGAGCCAGCCGTCGAGCACGCCGCCGCGTGAGCGGGCGCCGTACCGGGCGGCGACGGCACTGGCGCTGACCTCGACGCCGAGACCGGTCAGGAGCTGGTCCGCCATGCCTCGTACGGCACCGGGGCCGATGATCGGCGACACCCCGACGACCGGGGCAGACGTCGACCGCAGCGCGTCGGCGATCCCCGGAACCGCGAGGATCGGGCCGACCGAGACGACCGGGTTCGAGGGAGGCACGAGGACGACGTCGGCGTCGGCGATCGCCTCGACGACGCCGGGCGCGGGCTTGGTGTCGTCGATCCCGATCATCACGACGCCGTGCGCGGGGACCGAGGCGCGCAGACGCACCCAGTACTCCTGGAAGTGGATCGCGCTGCGCTGTCCGCCTTCCTCGACCACGACGTGGGTCTCGACGCGGTCGTCGGTCATCGGCAGCAGCGTGACCCCCGGCTCCCACCGCACGCACAGCGCGCGGGTGACGTCGCTGAGGGAGTAGCCCGCCTCGAGCATCTGGGTCCGGACCAGGTGGGTGGCCACGTCGCGGTCGCCCAGGCCGAACCACGTCGGCTGTGCGCCGTACGCGGCGAGCTCCTCCTTGACGCTCCACGTCTCGTCGGCGCGGCCCCACCGGCGCTCGGTGTCGATCCCGCCGCCGAGGGTGTACATCAGCGTGTCGAGGTCAGGGCACACCTTGAGCCCGAACAACCAGATGTCGTCGGCGGTGTTGCCGACGACGGTCACGTCGGCGTCGTCGCCCACCTCGTCGAGCAGTCCGCCGACGAAGGTCGCGCCGCCGATGCCTCCGGACAGAACCGTGATCCTCATGCAGCCATTCTCCCCTCCGGGGACGAAGAACCCGCACGCCCGGGGGAGACCGATGAGCCGGGGACTGCGTAGGGTAGGCCCGTCCACTGGGACAGGGCATGGCTCTGCGCCCGAACCAGGAGATGGGGATCCGTGACCGACTCACTACGCAAGTACCGCGACATCCTGTCGTACTCGCTGCTCGGCGTCGTCGCCGTTTCGCTGCTCGCGGCGCTCATCGCGCTGATCGACGACGGACCGTTCGAGACACGCCTGAGCGTGGGTGTGGTGGCGGTCGTGGCCGCCGTGGCGCTCGCGACGCGCAAGGACGACCTGAGCCCCCACGCACGCCTCATCACCTTCGTGGGCCTCGGTGTCCTCGGTGTCGCGGCCGTCCTGACGCTGTGGGGCCTGATCAAGGTCCTCGGCGAGGATCTCCTGCCGGCCAAGGCGTCCTACGTGCTCGACATGCTCGCGGCGCTCGGGTTCGTCGGAGTCGCGCTCTTCTACACGGTCGTCGTCCTCCGGGAGCTGCCGGCGCCCGTCCGTCAGCCGCAGTGGTCGCCCGCCCAGGGCGGCCAGGGTGGCCAGTGGGGTGGTCAGCCGCAGCAGGGGCAGCAGCAGGGCGGCTGGCCCGCAGCGCCGGCCCAGCAGTGGGGCGGTCAGGCGCCGCAGCAGGGTGGCTGGCAGCAGCAGGCGCCGCAGGGGCCGCAGCAGAGTGCGCAGCCGGCCGCGCCGCAGCAGGGCTGGCAGCAGTACGGCGGGTACGCCGCCGGCGCCGCGGGTGCCGCGGCGGCAGGCGCTGTGGGAGCCGAGGCCGCAGGGTCGGCCTGGGGCTCGCCCGCTCCGAGCACGCCCGCACAGCAGCCCGCGCAGCACGAGGCGCCCGCGCCGCAGGTGGAGGCCGCTCCCGAGGTGGAGCCCGCTGAGCAGTCCACCGCGGTGTGGAGCCCCCCCGCCGAGGCCGCGGCCCCGTCGGCGTGGCAGCCGCAGGAGCAGTCCTCCTGGGTCGCACCCGCCGCCGAGCAGCCGGCACAGCCCGCGCAGTCGGGCTGGGGTGGCCAGGAGTCCACGTGGGCGCGTGACGCGCAGTGGGGTTCTTCCGAGCCCGCGCAGCCGCAGGCGTGGGCACAGGAGGCGACCGAGCAGCCTTCGTGGCAGGCGCCGACCGAGTACGGCTCCTCGTGGGCGCCGCAGGCCGAGCAGCCCACCTACCAGCCTGAGCAGCCCACCTACCAGCCTGAGCCGGCGAGCGAGCAGCAGCCGTGGGGCGGGGGCGATGTCTCGTGGGGCGGGTCCCGTCTGGGTGACGCCACGTTCGACAACGCCGATGCCGCCGACGCCACGAGCACGGACCCCGGGTCCGAGTCGGCGAGCGATGCCGAGCAGGGCGACGGACGCGACGACGGCCAGCCCGGCCCGAGCTCGTGGTGGTCGCCGGGGAACGGCGCCTGAGCAACCCCGATCTGCACGCGTTGGCCCGTACCACAGTGGTGCGGGCCTTCGCATTAGCACTCTTCGGCTTGACGGATCGGTATTGACAGGCTTGTAATTTCATTAGTGTCGTCCTTTTCTTGGACGGCCGGATGCAAGTCGGGGGCGATGTCGTCACCGGCAGTGGGTCCTCGAGGGGTCGGGGCCCGCGTCCGGTCAAGGGCGGCGCTGACCACGGGGATCACGAGGGGCAGGAGGCGAGACTGATGGAAGATCTCTTCCACGCAGACGCCGAGGAGATGGGCTGGCAGGACCGCGCACTGTGCGCGCAGACGGATCCGGAGGCGTTCTTCCCAGAGAAGGGCGGCTCGACGCGAGAGGCAAAACGGGTCTGCCTGACGTGCGACGTGCGTGGCGAGTGCCTCGAGTACGCGCTCGAGAACGACGAGCGCTTCGGGATCTGGGGCGGGCTGTCCGAGCGGGAGCGTCGCAAGCTCAAGAAGCGCGCGATCTGACGCGGCGGGCGCCGCAGCGTGGCGCCCGGCCCTCGCACGGCGGCGATCGGGCGCCGCGCGGTGGTGCCGGGACGTCCGTGCACCAGGCGGATGGCTAGACTCCAGCACCTATGATCGAAGGCGTCGACGAGGGCCTTGTCCCCTCCCGGAACTGGCTCGCCGCCCCACCCAGCGTCACGGCCGTCATCGTGTGCCGCAACGGTGCAGGGTGGCTCCCACTGGTGCTCGATGCGCTCGCGTCGCTCGCCCACCTCCCGCAGGCAGTCGTGGCGGTCGACGTGTCGTCGACCGACCAGACACGCGAGATCCTGGCGCGCTACCTGCACTCTGCATCGATCCGTACGGCGCCGCCGGGCACCGGCTTTGGCGATGCGGTCCGTGTGGCGCTGGAGGGGTCGGCGCCAACCGATTGGGTCTGGCTGCTGCACGACGACTCGGCGCCCGGTCCTGACGCGCTCGCGCACCTGCTCGACCAGGCGACGCAGTCGGAGGACATCGGCATCGCGGGGCCCAAGCTCCGCGAGTGGCCGTCCCTCAAGCGCCTCCTCGAGGTCGGGGTCACGATCAGCGGGACGGGTGCGCGCGAGACAGGTCTGGAGCGCGGCGAGCCCGACCAGGGCCAGCACGACCGCCCGCGCGACGTCCTCGCCGTGAGCACCGCCGGGATGCTCGTACGCCGACGCGTCCTCGAGGACCTCGGCGGCTTCGACCCCCGGCTCCCGCTGTTCTTCGACGACATCGACCTCGGGTGGCGCGCCGCACGCCGCGGCTACCGTGTGCGCGTCGCCCCGTCGTCGGTCTTCTTCCACGTCGAGGCCGCTGCCACCGGGCTGCGTCCGGGGTCGCTGGCGCCGAGGCCACGCCGCGAGATGCGCCGCGCCGCGACGTACACGCTGCTCGCCAACGCGAGCCGGCCCGGTTTCTTCTGGCAGTCCGTACGCCTGTTCCTCGGCACCCTCCTGCGCGCCCTCGTGCTGCTGCTCGCCAAGGCCCCGCGCGAGGCCGCCGATGAGATCTTCGGTGTCCTGGCGGTCTACCGCAGGCCATTCGCGATGCTGGCGGCGCGACGGCGTCGTGCCGCCGCTGCCCGCGTCGACGCGCGCAGCGTCCGTGAGCGTCTGCTGCCCTCGCCCCTGATCCCGTACCGGCACGGCCTCGACGCCCTCGGTGAGCTCGTCAACACCCTCGTCGGTCCTGCGCCAGAGATGACCGGCCGGCGCGCCGCGGTCGAGCTGCGCCCGGAGGACGACGACGAGGAACTCCCGACCACCGGCTCGTACCTGTCACGGCACCCGTGGCTGACGACGATGCTCGTCCTCACGCTCGTCGCGTTCGTCGCCTCGCGCAGCGTCATCGGCTCGGGCTTCCTGATGGGCGGGGCGCTCTTGCCCGCCCCCGACGGGGCGGGAGCGTGGTGGTCGTTCTTCACCGCCGGCTCGCACGATGTCAGCATCGGCAGCGACGTGCCCGCACCCGGCTACGTCGTCCCGCTGGCCCTCCTGGCCACCCTCCTGGGCGGCAATGCGGACCTGGCCGTCAGCATCGTGGTCCTCGCCGGCGCCCTGCTCGCCGCGCTCACCGCCCACCGTCTCGGCCGCCGCCTGTTCGCCTCCCCGGGGGTCCGGCTGTGGTGGGGAGCCACGTACGGCCTGCTGGTCGCGACGTCCGGCGCCCTGGTCCAGGGACGGATCGGGACGGTCGTCGCCCTCGCGGCGGCCCCGGCGATCGTGAACTCCGCCTACCTGCTGATGACGCGGCCGCGGGTCACGGACGGTCTGCGTCTTGGGCTGTGGCTCACGCTCGCGACGGCGTTCGCCCCGGTCACGTACCTGCTCGCGGCGGGACCGCTGCTCGTCGCCGGCGCCATCTTGCTGCGCCGCCGCGGCTGGCCGAGCATCGCGACCGCGCTGCTCCTCCCATGGCTGCTGCTGGGCTCCTGGATGTGGCGGCGCGCGCTCGACCCCGGTGCCTGGTGGTGGGAGGCGGGGCGCGCCAACGCCGATGTCGGCGACCTCGACCCGCCGACCTGGCAGCTCGCCCTCGGGCACGCGGGCGGTCCGGGCATCGCCACGTACGCCACCGCGGGTCTTCTGCTGCTCGGTGTGTTGGCCCTGCTGCGCAGGGAGACCCGGTCTGCCGTCCTCGTCGCGTGGGCGACCGGGCTCTGGGTGCTCGGGTGGGCGAGCTTCGGCGCCGGCGCGACCTTCACCGACGGCATCTCGGGCGGCCCGGTCTGGGTGGGAGTGCCGGCCACCTTGTGGATCGCTGCCCTCGCCGCAGCGGCAGGGAGCGCCGCCGACGGCCTCCACGGACGCCTCGCCGACCGTCCCGTGCGACGGCGCGCGTTCGCCGTGCTCGTGGTCCTCGCCCTGGTCGGCCCTGCTGTCGCCCTCACGTGGTGGGCGGTCCGCGGCGACGGCGACCCGCTCGAGCGTGGCACGCCCGACGAGATCCCTGCCTACCTCGCGGCGCGGGCCGAGGACGGCAGGTCCACGCTCGTCCTCACCGGCACGCGCGAGGAAGGCGTGACCCAGCGCGTCGTGTCCGGCGACGGCACGCGCCTCGGCGACGAGGCAGTCATGCCGTCGCCCGAGGACCTGCGGTCCCTGGACGTGGACGTCCGCCTGCTGCTGTCCAACCCCTCGACGGGTGTGCTCGAGCGGCTCGGCTCGTACGGGATCCAGTCGATCTACCTGCCCGCCCCCGCTGACCCTGATCTTGTCGACGCCCTCGAGGCCGCGCCCGGCCTGGAGCCCTCTGGCAGTCCCGAAGGGTCGCGGGTCTGGACCTTCACCGTCGCCGGCGAGCCGCACGAGCCGCCGTCGTCGGCGGTGCGTCCGTGGGTGGCGCGCGGCCAGCTGGCGCTGCTGCTCGTGGCCGTCGTCGTGGCCGCACCGGGACGAGCGAGGGAGGTGCGATGAGTCCGAAGAAGAAGTCACGACGTCAGGCCGGTGGTCGGCGCGTCAAGGATCAGGTCGTCGAGACGACGTCGGCTGCGCTCGCGCTCGGAGCTCATTCGGGCCGCCTGGTGATCGGTGCCGTGGTGATCGCTGGGCTGCTGCTCGGTGTCGGCGAGCTGCGGACGGCGTCTCAGGAGACGACCGGCAGCGGTCCGTCGGCCCAGGAGGTCAGCACGGTCGCGTACGGCTGCCCGTCCTTCGTCCAGCGGGGTGCGGCCTCGGCCACGACCGTCGCCGTGACCAGCCTGCCGGGAGACTCCTCCGACGGGGGAGCGCGCGAGGCCGTCCGACTTCCGGGTGCCAACCCGGTCGCCGCGCTCGCCGGCGCCCCGCGAGGCACATGGGCGACGGCCTTGACCGGGCGGCGCGCACGTGCGGTGCTGGTTGAGGCGACCGGGGCCCAGGCGCCCGGAACGGTCGCGTTCAGCGCCTCCGTCGCCCAAGCGTCAGATGGTGGGGGAACCGCCGTGGGGGCGTGCCCGCGCCCCGCGCCCGAGCGCTGGTTCGTGGGCGCCGGCAGCACCGCGCAGCATCGCACGGCTCTGGTGCTCACCAACACCTCCAGCAACCCTGGCGTGGTCGACCTCTCGATGTACGGCACGGCCGGAGACGTCGACGGGGTCGGCGCCACGGGCATCGTCGTCGAGCCGCAGACCTCGCGTGTCGTCCGCCTCGAGGACGTCGCCGCAGGGGAGTCGGATATGGCCGTGCGGGTCGTCGTCCGGCGCGGCGCCGTCGCCGTCGCCGCGACCGACGCCTCGTCGGTCGGGACCGCAGCAGCAGGCAGCGAGCTCATGCCGCCTTCGGCGCTGCCCTCGACCACGACGACGGTGGCCGGCGTCCCCGCCCACCGGGGTGCGCGCACGCTGCTCGTCGCCAACCCGTCCGACCGCACCGCGACGGTCGCGCTGTCGGTCGCGACGAACGACGGCGTCTTCACCCCGACAGGTCTGGAGAGCATCGACGTCGCCCCGCAGGCGCTGACGAGCGTGACGCTTCCCGCGAACGTCAGCGCGCGGGCGTACTCGGTCCGTCTCACCTCCGACATCGCCGTCACCGCGTCGGTGCGCACGACGATCGGTGCCGACCACGCGTACGCCGTCGCGACCGCGCCGTGGGAGGGCACCGCGGTGATGCCCGTCGGCATCGGGTCGGCGTTGCGTGCCGGTGGCGCCGGGCTCCTCGTGTCGCCCGACGGCGACGCGGCAGCCTCGCTCGCCGTGACCGCCCACGACGAGACAGGTGCCGAGGTCGGCAGCGCGCAGCTCGAGGCCCCGGCCGGGACGACGACGGCGCTCAACCCCTTCGGGTCCGGCGGCGTCGGTGTCGCGGCCGCACAGGTCTCGTACCTCACGGTCGCCTCCGAGGCGCCGGTCCGCGCCGCGGCGGTCTACAGCGGGCGCGGCCTCGCCTCCGTGCCGTTGAGCGCGGCACCCGTCCGCGAGGCGGCGCCGGTCGTCCGCCCCGGCGCCCCCTGAGCCGCCTCGTGGCTCACGCGCTCAGAGGCTCACGGGGCGCAGTCACATCCGGGGGTCGAGGTCGTCGGGGTCGCACCGCCACAAGGTCGCGAGCTGGTCGACGAGAACCGAGAGGACTAGGTCGTCGAGGTCGGCCCGCGACTCCACGCGGTGCTGGACGGGCTGTCGGAACAGGACGACCCGCGGCCGCTCACGATCGGGGACGACCGTGCCGAGCGGCACCTCGTCGCGCCATCGGCGCGGCAGCACCGGTACGTCCTCCACGGCGACGTCGAGCAGCTCCAACGCGGCTGCATGGCGGGGACGCAGGCGCGCGACCGCGCCGAGGACCGCGGTGTCGAACTGGGCACGGCGATCCCACCCGACAGGGATGCCCGACGGCGTCAGTGGCCCCGGCAGGGCGACCGGCCCGCGGAACCCACGCCCACGGCGGTCGCGCCGTCTGCCTCCACGCGGCTCGTCGAGCGGGACCACCCTGGGACTGCTCCGGCGCGCCATGCGAACGTCCTACCTCGCGTACGGAGTGCTGCGCAAGCCGAGGGGTCCGCCTGCGTGGCGGTGCGCCGCGTCCCGGTCCGAGGGTGGGGCACGCTAATCTCGGCGGGGTGAGCCCCCTGCGTCGATGCACCCGCCCCGCGTGCCTGCGCCCCGCCGTCGCGACGCTGACCTACGTCTATGCCGACCAGACCGCCGTGCTCGGGCCGCTCGCGGTCTATGCCGAGCCGCACAGTTACGACCTGTGCGCGGCGCACGCCGAGCGGCTCTCCGCCCCCAAGGGGTGGGAGGTGCTGCGCTTGCAGTTCGACGCGACGGCGACACAGGCGCCTTCAGCCGACGACCTGGAGGCCCTCGCCGACGCGGTGCGCGAGGCCGCCCACGTGCCGCCACCGTCGTCGGACCGGCCCCCGGCGGGTCGTCGCGGGGGACACCTGCGCGTTCTCGGACCCCAAGACTGATCGATGGAGAAGACTTTGCTGGCTGAACGGCTCTCGCAGCTCGTCAAGGCGTACGACGTGCGTGGCGCCGCCCCCGACCTCCTCGACGCCGACGTCGCCCGTGCCCTCGGTGCGGCGTTCGCGCACGAGACCGGCGCGGCTCCCGGCGACGACGGAGCCGCGGGCTCGGTCGTGATCGGCCACGATATGCGGGTGACCTCGCCCGAGCTCGCCGACGCGCTGGCCGACGGCGTGACGAGCACCGGCGCTGACGTCGTGGTCATCGGCCTCGCGTCCACCGACATGCTCTACTTCGCCTCCGGGGCGTGGGAGCTGCCCGGCATCATGGTCACCGCCAGCCACAACCCGAGCGGCGACAACGGCCTCAAGCTGTGCCGTGCCGGCGCCCGGCCGATCGGGCGCGACACCGGACTCGCCGCGATCGCCGACCGTGCTGTCAAGGGCGTCGAGCCGGTCCTCGCCAAGGGCTCGGTCATCGCGCGTGACGCGCTCACCGCGTACGCGCTACGGGTCACCGAGCTTGTCGTGGTGCCGCCCGGGCCCCGTCCGCTGAAGGTCGTCGTCGATGCCGCGAACGGGATGGGCGGCCTCATCGTCCCGGCCGTGTTCGCCCACCTCGACGTCGAGCTGCACGGCATGTACATGGAGCTCGACGGCACCTTCCCGAACCACCCGGCCAACCCGCTCGACCCCGCCAATCTCGTCGACCTCCAGCGCGCCGTCCGTGACCAAGGCGCCGACCTCGGCCTCGCCTTCGACGGCGACGCTGACCGGTGCTTCGTCATCGACGAGCACGGTGACCCGGTCTCGCCGTCGGCGGTGACCGCGATGATCGCCGCACGCGAGCTCGCCGTCCACCCCGGCGCCACTGTCCTGCACAACGTGATCACGTCGCGTGCGGTGCGCGAGGTGGTCCTCGAGAACGGCGGCACCCCGGTCCGTACGCCGGTCGGCCACTCGCTGATCAAGGCCGAGATGGCGCGCACCGACGCGGTCTTCGGTGGTGAGCACTCCGGCCACTACTACTTCCGCGACTTCTCGCTCGCTGACTCGGGCATGCTTGCCGCTCTGCACGTCATGGCCGCGATGAACGAGGCGGGGACGGCGCTGTCCGAGCTGGTCGCCCAGTACGAGCGCTATCCCGCCTCCGGCGAGCTCAACAGCCGCGTCGCCGACGCAGCGGTCGTGACCGAGCGTGTCGCGGCCACGTACGAGGCATACGACCAGGACCGGCTCGACGGGCTCACCGTCACCGCCGACTCCTGGTGGTTCAACCTGCGCAGCTCGCAGACCGAGCCGCTGTTGCGGCTCAACGTCGAGGCCGACGACCAGGCCACCATGGAGTCGGTGCGTGACGCCGTCCTCGCTCTCGTCCACCAGGAGGAGTCCTCATGAACCTCGACCCGACGCTGCTCGACATCCTCGTGTGTCCCCAGTGCCGCGCCACGCTCGCCGTGGACGTCGACCGCGCCGAGCTGGTGTGCAACCTGTGCCGCCTCGCGTACCCCGTCCGTGACGACATCCCCGTGATGCTCGTCGACGAGGCCCGCAGCCTGGCAGACTGAGCGCCGGGCGGGACGCTGGGGGGCGCGGTGTTCGACGACGGCAGGCTCGACGACGAGCAGGCTCTGGCGCGCGCCGACGCGGGGATGCGCGAGCTGGCGGGGTCGGGGGCGCGCGTCCGGGTCGACGCGCACGCCGCGGGTGAGGCGATCGCGGCGCTGAGCGGTGCTGGCAGGGATGAGCGCCCGCGCGCAGTGGTCGCCGCCGGTCCTGGAGCACGCCTGCTGCGCGCCGTGCTCGAACCTGTCTGTCCCGTGCCGTTCGTCGCCTGGCCAGGGCCCGGGCTTCCCGGCTGGACCGGCAGCCTCGACCTCGTGGTCGTGACCGGCGCGCCCGACGGTGCCGCGGCCCAGCTCGCGGTGACCGACGCGGTGCGCCGCGGCTGCCCGTTGATCCTCGTCGCCTCCGCGGGATCCCCGCTCGCCGAGCTCGGCGCGTCCCGCTGGACGACGCTGCTGCCCACGTCGACGGGCGACGTGCTGGCGACGACGGTGGTCGCGCTCGAGGCGCTCGAGGCACTCGGGCTCGCACCGCCGGTCGACGCTGACGAGGTCGCCCGCACCCTCGACGACGTGGCGGTCGCGTGCTCGCCGTTCCGCGACCTCGGCAGCAACCGTGCCAAGCAGGTCGCCACCGCGCTCGCGGACGCGACGCCGCTGCTGTGGGGCGGGACCGTGCTCGCCGCGCGCTCGGCGCGGCGGTGGGCCGAAGGCCTGCGCCGAGCCGCCGGTCGCCCCGCGCTCGCAGCCGAGTCGTCCGACCTCGCCGCGCTGCTGGAGTCGAGCACGCCGCGTGACGTCTTCGCCGACCCGTACGAAGACCCGCCCGCTGACGTGCAGCCTTACCTGGTGGTGCTCGACGACGGCGTCGACGCTGCCAGGGTGCGCGTCGAGAACGGCGAGCTGGTCGCCGCCGCCGAACGCTCCGGCGTACGCCACGACCGCGTGGCCGCGCTCGAGGGCGGCCCGCTCGCGCGCTACGCGGGGCTGACCCTCACCGGCCAGTACGTCGCGGCCTACGTCGGGATCGGCCTGGGACGATGAGCCGGGTCGGTCGGTGGTGGCGCTCCGGCGTCGAAGCCCTCGCCCGGCGCGTGCTCAAGCAGCCGGAGGAGGTGCCCGCCCCGGACACGGCGCCCTCGGAGGCCGAGGTCCTGACGATGCTGCGCGCGTTCGCGGTCGCGCAGCTCGAGGTCGGGCAGCCGGCCAACCTCGTCGAAGAGAGCCTTCACGTCATCGCGCGCGCGTACGGCATCGACACCCTCCGTGCGGTCGTGCTCCCAACGGTCGTGTTCATCGAGATCGACAGCACCGACACGGACGGCTCCGGTCACCGGACCGAGCTCGAGCCCGTCCCGTCCGCGGAGGCGCGTCTCGACCAGGCTCGGGCCATTGAGCACCTCGTCACGGAAGGGATGGCCGATCACCTCGTTCCGGCCGAGGTGTGGCGCGCATCGAGGCGGTGCGAGCCTCGCCACCGCGCTTCGGACAGCTCACGAGACTGGCCGGGTATGTCGTGCTGTGCGTCGGCTTCGGGCTCTCCCTCAACCCGACGGCGGCGGCGCTCGGTTCGTACGCCCTGCTCGGCCTCGCGGTCGGCCTGCTCCGGATGCTCGCCCGTGCCATGCCTACGCTGCAGACGGCGCTGCCGGTCTTTGCCGCGTTCCTCGTCACCGTGCTCACGTGCACGTTCGTCGCCGGCGCTGTGGGCGACGAGCCCCTCCGGCTCATCGCGCCCGCGCTCGTCACGTTCCTGCCCGGTCTCACGATGACGGTCGCCGCGGTGGAGCTGACCAGCAACCAGGTGGTCGCCGGTGCATCGCGCATCGTCTATGGCACCGCCCAGCTTCTGCTGCTCGCGTTCGGTGTGGTGGCCGGCGTGCGAGTCGCCGCCTCGGCGCGACCCTGTCAGGCTTCGTCGGCGCCCTCGCAGTCGTCCCGTTCACTCGGTTCGCCACCGCGTTCCGGACGGCGCCGACGTCGATGGTGATGCTGCTGGCCTCGTTCTGGTTCCTCGTCCCGGGTGCGCTGGGCTTCGTCGGTCTGGGAGAGGCTGCGAGCGGATCTGTGGCGGGGGTGCAGGTGCTCATCGACACGTTCATGTCCCTGTTCGCAATCGCTCTGGGCTTCCTCGTGGGCACCGCCCTCACCCGGCAGGTCGGCGACGTGCAGGCACGGGTCGGGGCACGTCGTACCTCATGAGACCGGCCCGACCGGCCCATGTTGGTCAGGTGGTGTGCGCCTCGTGGCTACGATGGGGCAATGGACTTCCAGGTTGCCGATCTGTCCCTGGCCGAGCGCGGCCGTACGGAGATCACCCTCGCCGAGCACGAGATGCCCGGCCTGATGGCCATGCGCGAGCGTTACGGGACGAGCAAGCCGCTCACCGGCGCGCGAATCGCCGGCTCGCTTCACATGACAGTGCAGACTGCTGTCCTCATCGAGACGCTCGTCGACCTCGGAGCGGACGTCCGCTGGGCGAGCTGCAACATCTTCTCCACTCAGGACGAGGCCGCCGCCGCGGTCGTCGTGGGCCGTGACGGCACCGTCGACGATCCCCAGGGCGTGCCGGTCTTCGCGTGGAAGGGCGAGACGCTCGCGGAGTACTGGGACCTCGCCGAGCAGATCCTGGTCTGGCCGAACGGCGAGACCCCCAACATGATCCTCGACGACGGCGGCGACGCCACGATGCTCCTCCACCTCGGTGTGGAGTACGAGAAGGCCGGCGAGGTGCCGTCGCCCGACACGACCGACAACCTTGAGCTCAAGGAGGTCCTGCGGGTCCTCGCGCGCAGCCTCGAGACCGACCCGGAGCGCTGGACCCGGATCGGCAACAGCGTCCAGGGCGTCACCGAGGAGACCACCACCGGTGTGCTCCGGCTCTATGAGCGCTTCAAGGAGGGCACGCTGCTCTTCCCGGCGATCAACGTCAACGACTCGGTCACCAAGTCGAAGTTCGACAACAAGTACGGCTGCCGCCACTCGCTCATCGACGGCATCAACCGTGCGACGGACGTCCTGATCGGCGGCAAGGTCGCGGTCGTCTGCGGCTACGGCGACGTCGGCAAGGGATGCGCCGAGTCGCTGCGCGGCCAGGGCGCCCGCGTCATCATCACCGAGATCGACCCGATCTGCGCGCTCCAGGCCGCGATGGACGGCTACCAGGTCGCGCACCTCGACTCGGTCATCGAGCAGGCCGACATCGTCGTCACGGCCACCGGCAACAAGGACGTCGTCACCGCCGAGCAGATCGGCCGCATGAAGCACCAGGCCATCCTCGGCAACATCGGTCACTTCGACAACGAGATCGACATGGCCGGTCTCGCCGCGACGCCCGGCGTCACCACCAAGAACGTCAAGCCGCAGGTCGATCTGTGGACGCTGCCGAACGGCAACACCGTGATCGTGCTGAGCGAGGGACGCCTGCTCAACCTCGGCAACGCCACCGGCCACCCGTCGTTCGTGATGTCCAACTCGTTCACCAACCAGGTGCTCGCGCAGATCGAGCTCGTCACCAAGAACGAGGACTACCCGGTCGGTGTCTACACGCTCCCGAAGCACCTCGACGAGGAGGTCGCGCGGCTTCATCTCGGGTCGCTCGGCGTCGAGCTCACGACGTTGAGCGACGACCAGGCCGCGTATCTCGGCATCCCGGTGGAGGGCCCCTTCAAGTCCGACCACTACCGCTACTGAGGCTGGCGAGGAGATCGGGCGTGGACAGCAACGAGGCTGCTAAGGACAGCGGTCGCTACAACGGCCGCATCCTGGTCGTCGACGACGACCGGGCGCTTGCCGAGATGCTCACGATCGTGCTGAGGGCCGAGGGGTTCGACACCTCGGTCGCCTCCACGGGGACGGCGGCGCTCGATGCGTTCCGCGCGTACACGCCTGATCTCGTCCTGCTCGACGTGATGCTCCCGGGGATGAACGGCATCGACGTCGCCAAGCTCATCCGGGCCGAGTCCGGCGTGCCGATCGTGATGCTCACCGCCAAGACCGACACGGTCGACGTCGTGCTCGGGCTGGAGTCGGGTGCCGACGACTACGTCGTCAAGCCCTTCAAGCCCAAGGAGCTGATCGCGCGGGTACGTGCCCGCACCCGCGTGCATCAGCAGGCCGAGCCGGAGCTGCTCACCATCGGTGACCTCCAGATCGACGTCCGGGGCCACACCGTCGTCCGCGGTGAGCATGAGCTGTCGCTCACGCCGCTGGAGTTCGACCTGCTCGTGTGCCTGGCCCGTTCCCCACGGCAGGTGTTCACCCGCGAGGTGCTGCTCGAGCGGGTCTGGGGCTACCGTCACGCGGCCGACACCCGCCTGGTGAACGTCCATGTGCAGCGGTTGCGCTCGAAGGTCGAGCCCGATCCCGACAACCCGACCGTGATCGTCACGGTGCGCGGTGTCGGGTACAAGGCCGGGAGCTCCTGACGACCATGGCGCGACGGGCGCCGAGGTGGCTGCGCCGGGGGCTGCTGCGGGTGCGCAACGTGCTGTCTCCCGTCGTCTCGCTGTGGCGTCGTTCGATCCAGGCGCGCGTCGTCATCACGACGATGGCGATCAGCGCGTTCGTGATCGGTGGCGTCGGCTGGCTGATGCTGCAGGGCGTGGCCGACGGCATGGTCGAGGCACGTCGCGCGGTGGCGCTGTCGGAGGCGCGGGCAGGGTTCAGCCAAGCGCAGCAGTCCCTCGACGTCAGCTCGGTCTCCGAGGCGTCCTCGGAGATCGATGCCCTGCGCACGCTGGTCAACGACCTCGCGGCGCGGTCGGGCTCGCCTCCCTCGTACCAGGTCATGCTGGAGGGGCCGCTCGATCCGTCGGGCGACGGCGAGGCGGCGTTCGCCTCGGCCGGCATCGCCTCGCCCGCCATCCCCGACGACCTCGCGCAGGCAGTCGCCGACGGTCAGCACGCGGCGTACACGTTCACTCGGATGGAGATCGAGGGGTCCGACGAGAATGCGGCAGCGATCATCGTCGGCGACCTGCTGCGGATGCCGGACGGCGACCAGGAGTTCGCTCTCTACTACGCGTTCCCGATGACCGACCAGGAGCGCACGCTGTCGCTCGTACGCAACTCGCTGCTCTATGCGGGGCTCGCGCTCGTCCTGCTCTCCTCGGGGGTGGCCTGGCTGGTGACCCGGCAGGTGGTGACCCCGGTGCGCCTCGCACGGCGCATCGCCGAGCGCCTCGCCGACGGCCGGCTCGAGGAGCGCATGGTGGTGCGCGGCGAGGACGACATCGCACGCCTGAGCCTGTCGTTCAACAAGATGGCCGAGAGCCTCCAGCGGCAGATCCGTCAGCTCGAGGAGCTGTCCCGCCTCCAGCACCGGTTCGTGTCCGACGTCTCGCACGAGCTGCGCACCCCGATCGCGACCGTGCGCATGGCCGCCGACGTCCTGTACGACAACCGCGAGCACTTCGACCCCAGCTCGGAGCGGTCCGCCGAGCTCCTGCAGACCGAGCTCGACCGGTTCGAGGCGTTGCTGAGCGACCTGCTGGAGATCAGCCGTTTCGACGCGGGCGCGGCACGTCTCGACCTCGAGGCGGTCGACCTCGTCGACCTGGCCGAACGCGTCTGCGCCCAGTACGCGCCGCTGGCAGCGCGGCACGGCGTCGAGCTGCGCGTGGTGAACCGCGACGGGCCTGCCATCGTCGACGCCGACGTACGCCGGATCGAGCGGATCGTCCGCAACCTGGTCGCCAACGCCATCCACTACTCCGGCTCGTCGCAGGTGCACCTGCTCGTGGCACACGGCGCGACGAGTGCGGCGATCGCCGTCCGCGACTTCGGGGTCGGTCTCGAGCCGGGCCAGTCGCAGCTGGTATTCAACCGCTTCTGGCGTGCCGATCCGGCGCGTGAGCGCAGCCGCGGCGGCACGGGCCTCGGCCTCGCGATCGCGCTCGAGGATGCCGTCCTGCACGGCGGCTGGCTCCAGGCGTGGGGCGAGCCGGGGCAAGGTGCTCAGTTCCGTCTCACGCTGCCGCGGCACGCCGGCGACGACCCGCAGCGCTCACCGCTTCCGCTGGTCCCCGACGCCGGGGCCGGGCTCAACCGTACGGAGGGTGTCCGATGACGCGGCCGATCTCGACCTCGCGTACGGCCATCCGCCCGTTCGTGCGGCTTGGCGCGGCGCTCTCACTGGGTGCGCTTCTCGCCGGCTGCGTCTCGATCCCCGACGGCGGACCGGTCCGCGTCGTCGAGGACGGCCGTCCCCAGCAGGTCTCGCCGGCGCGCATCCGCCCGGCCGGTCCCGCCGACGGGGCCTCGCCGCGCGACATCGTCAACGGCTTCCTCCAGGCGATGATGTCGTCGCCGGTGCGCTATGACATCGCTCGCCGCTTCCTCACCGACGGGGCGGGCGACGACTGGCGTCCGGAGGAGTCGGTGACCGTCTACTCGCTGTCGTCGGTCGCAGAGCCGGAGGAGCGCTCCGGCGCCGAGAGCGTCGCGGTCGACATCGCACGCGAGGCCGTCCTCACCGAGCAGGGCCGCTTCACGGTGCCCGCCGCGCGCGAGCAGCACTTCGACCTGACACTGGTTCAGGAGGACGAGCAGTGGCGTATCGCGGACCCACCACCGGGTGCGCTGATCACCGACGCCTTTTTCGAGGACTACTACGACGCGGTCAACGCGTACTACTTCGACTCGGCGGGCGAGCAGCTCGTCGCGGCACCGGTCCACCTTCCCGATGACGAGGGCCGGCCCACCGATCTCGTGTCGTCCCTGCTGGGAGGGCCCGACGGAGTGCTCGGTGGACAGGCGCGCAGCTTCCTTCCCAGCACCTGGAAGCTCGCCGCGCCGGTGGAGGTCGACGACCAGGGCGTGGCACTCGTGAGGTTCGCGGGATCCGACTCGGGGGTCTCGGTCGGCGACCGTGAGCGGCTGTCCGCCCAGCTGGTGTGGAGCCTGCGGCAGATCTCGACGGTCACCGGGGTGGAGATCCGCATCGGTGACCGCCCGATCGCCCTGCCCAACACCCCCGAGGTCCAACGCATCGACGCATGGGACCAGTTCGACCCCGCTGCCGACCGCCCGACACAGCTCTTCGCGATGCGCGAGGGTCGGCTGCTGGTGGTCGGGCGTTCGAGCACGGGGCCGTTCGCGGGCGCGTGGGGGCGCGACCCGGTGCCCGCCGACGACTTCCGGGTCGCGGTGGACGCGGAGCGCATCGCGCTGGTGACAGGCGGTCGTCGTGTCGTCTCGGTGTCACCGCTGGCCGGTGAACCTGCGCTGGTCCCCGCACGGCAGGGGACCGATCTGCTCCGGCCGAGCTGGGACGCCGCAGGCCGGTTGTGGACCATCGACCGTGTCCGGGGCGGCTCGCGGCTCACCGTCGGGCCCGCCGACGAGCCTCCGCGCTCGATCGACCTCGGTCCGCTCGCCGGCGGTCGAGTGACCGGATTCGAGCTCTCGCCGGACGGTGCGCGCTTCACGGCGACCGCACGCGTCGGCGCCCGCGACGCGCTGTACGTGGGGGCGATCCGCTACGACGCCGAGGGCGGCGGGGTGGTCGGTCTCGTCGACATCGCGGAGATCCCGTTGCCGACTGAGACCGGGGTGCCGTTGTCGGCGGCGTGGCGCTCGAGCACGACGATCGCCCTGCTGGCCCGCGCGCAGGAGCGGGTGCCGCAGGTCGCGATCGTCGCCGTCGACGGGTCCAGCAGCGTCACCGGAGCTGTCCGGGTCGGCCTGCTGCCGCAGGACGGCGCACGCCAGGTGCTGAGCGCGGGCCTGCTCTCGTCGCCGATCTTCGTGCTCGATGCCGAGGGCATGCTCTGGACGCAGAACGGTGACGGTCGTTGGGCGGAGGCCAGCGACGAGCCGGTGAGCCTCGCGGCGTTCGCGGGCTGAGCCGGCCGCCCGTCCACAAGGTGGAGACGAGCGACCCTGTCCCCAGGGGAGCGCTGCCGCCCCTCGCGACCCACCCGCTGACGCCACCCTGAAGACGTGCGAGAACTCCTCAAGGCTGCCGCCGATCTCCTCCTCGGCGTGCGCTGCGCCGGCTGCGAGGACCCAGGCGTCGTCCTGTGCGCCGGGTGCGAGGCGCGCGTGCGGGGCGCCCCGGCCGTACGCAGCCCCGATCCGGCTCCGCGTGCGCTCACGCGCGCTCCGCCGGTGGTCATGGTGTCGACCGGTCCGTACGAGGATGTCGTCCCCGCGGCGCTCCACGCCTACAAGGAGGAGCCTCGCACCGCTCTCGCGGCACCGCTGGGCCGTGCGCTGGCCGACGCTGTCCTCCACGCGCTGGTTCTGACCGGCGCGACCGGGCGCGAGATCCGCCTGGTCCCTGTGCCGTCGCGGCGTTCGGCCGTACGCGCGCGTGGGTTCGACGCCGGCGGCGAGCTCGCGCTCCGGGCGGCGGCCGACCTGCGGCGGCGCGGCCTGCCCGTGCGGACGTCGCGCGTGCTGGCGGTCGACACGTCGGTCCGCGACCAGGCCGGGCTGAGTGCGGCCGAGCGGGCGACCAACCTCGCCGGGGCCTACCGGCTCCGCGGCTCACCCGTCGGCCGTGCTGGGGCGGCCTGCGCCGTCGTCGTGACCGATGACGTCCTGACCACCGGTGCCAGCGCGGCGGAGGCCGTGAGGGTGCTCGGGGCGGCGGGAACGCGCCCGATCGCCGTCGCCACGGTGGCTGCGACCGTGCGGAGGAGTTCGGCGCGTCGGGACCTTCGTCCCGTGTGTCCGCCATCTCTGGAGAAATGTCCTGACCGGGTCTACGGTCGAGACATGTGAACGTCATCCGCCGCGACTCGCCACCGGTCAGCGGTGGCAGTCGCTCATTCGAGGAGGCTTCGTGGACATTGTCGTCAAGGGTAGGAACTGCGAGATCAGCCAGCGTTTTCGCGACTACGTAGACGAGAAGACACCTCGCATCGAGAAGTACGACCATCGCAAGAAGATCCAGCGCGTCGACGTCGAGCTCACCAAGGAGTACAACCCCCGCCAGAGCGGACGCTGCGAGCGGGTCGAGATCACCCTTCGCGGCAGAGGGCCCGCGATGCGCGCCGAAGCCTGCTCCGACGACCCGCTCGCCGCGCTCGACAAGGCCGTCGACAAGCTTGAGGCGCAGATCAGGAAGGCCAAGGACCGCCGTCGCGTCCACCACGGCAGCCGTACGCCGATGTCGGTCTCTGAGTTCGCCGCCGCCACCGACGGTGCATCGACGGCCGAGCCCGACGAGGAGCCGATCGACGCCGTCCACTACGCCGGCCCCGTCGAGGTCCGCGGCGAGGGTCCGCTGGTCGTTCGCGAGAAGACGCACCGCGCCGCCCCCATGACGCTCGACCAGGCGCTGTACGAGATGGAGATGGTGGGGCACGACTTCTACCTCTTCGTGGAGAAGGACTCCGGACACCCGAGCGTCGTCTACCGGAGGCGGGGATACGACTACGGAGTCATCCACATCGAGCCGACATCCGGAGGGTTCGAGGGCCTCGACGACAGCGTCGGCTGACCTTTCCGTGGCATGATCGGCTGCGATGGACGCTGCAGACGTGCCGACTGAGACGGTCCGGGTCCTCCTCGTCGACGACCAGGAGCTGTTCCGGCGCGGTCTGCGGATGGTGCTCGAAGCCGATCCGGGGCTCGACATCGAGGAGGCCCACGACGGTCCGTCGGGCGTCGCTCAGGCGACGGCCAGCGCTCCGGACGTGGTCCTCCTCGATGTCCGGATGCCCGGCATGAGTGGGCCCCAGGCGGCAGCGGCGATCAAGGAGGTCGCGCCGTCCGCGCGCATCATCATGCTGACCGCCAGCGACGAAGAGAGCGACCTCCTGGAGTCGATCCGCAACGGCGCGTCCGGCTACCTGCTCAAGGACTCGTCCGTCGACCAGGTCAGCGACGCCGTGCGGCGGGTGGCGACCGGACAGTCGCTGATCAGCCCTCCGATGGCGACCCGTCTTCTGGAGGAGTTCCGGCTGCTGGCCACGCGCGGTGAGCCGCCACGCGGCACCAAGCTCAGCGATCGAGAGCTCGAGGTGCTCCGCCTGGTCGCGGTGGGCAACAACAACCGAGAGATCGGACAGAAGCTGTTCATCAGCGAGAACACCGTCAAGAACCACGTCCGCAACATCCTGGAGAAGCTCCAGCTGCGGTCCCGGGTGGAGGCCGCGACGTACGCGGTCCGCGAGCGGTTGCTCGACCTGCCGTGACGCGAGCGCAGGACATGGCGGCCTCGACCGCCAGGCGGACCGTGCTCGCCGCTCAGGGATTCAACGACCCTGCTCACACGAAGGTGACGATGCGGACGCTCGACCGCGCCCTCACCCGGACGGGCGTGCTCCAGATCGACTCGGTGAACGTCATGCAGCGGGCGCACTACCTCCCGCTCTTCAGTCGTCTCGGCCCGTACGACACCGCGCTCCTGCACCGAGCGGCCGAGAAGCGTCCACGCCGGCTCGTCGAGTACTGGGCGCACGTCGCCGCATACATGCCTGTCGAGCTGTGGCCGGCGATGCGCCACCGCATGCTCGGCTACCGCGAGCGCGGCCACGCCTGGAGCGGCGAGGCCGGCAGGCCCGCCCTCGCCGATGCGCTGCTCGTCGAGGTGGAGCGCCGCGGCGCCGCGACCGCGCGTGAGCTCGACCCGGCCACCGGCCGCCCGCGTGACCAGTGGGGCTGGAACTGGTCGGAGACCAAGAAGGCGCTCGAATACCTCTTCCTCTCCGGCGAGCTCGCCGTCGCGCGCCGCAACGGTGCGTTCGAGCGCGTGTACGACCTCCCTGAACGGGTCCTTCCCGCCGCGGTCCTCGATGCGCCGGACCTCGACGCGCCGGAGGCGGCACGGACGCTGGTGCGCCGCGCGGCGATCTCGAGCGGCGTGGCCACCGAGGCGAGCCTGCGCGACTACTTCCGGATGGGTGCCCGCGAGACGCGGGCCGCGGTGCATGAGCTCGTGGAGGAGGGCGCGCTGGAGCCCGTACGGGTCGAGGGATGGCAGCGTCTCGCCTATCGGCACGTCGCCGCTGCGACGCCGCGCCGGATCCGTACAGCCGCCCTGCTGAGCCCGTTCGACCCGCTGGTGTGGGAGCGGGCACGCACCGAGGACCTGTTCGGCTTCCGCTACCGGATCGAGATCTACGTCCCGGCCCACAAGCGGGTGCACGGCTACTACGTCCTCCCGTTCCTGCTCGACGACGCGATCGTCGCGCGGGTCGACCTCAAGGCCGACCGGGCGACGGGGCGCCTCCTGGCGCGTGCCGCGTGGGCCGAGCCTGGGGTCGATACCGGGCGGGTGGCGGCTGCTCTGGCCGAGCAGCTGTGGGCCGCGGCCAGATGGCTGGGGCTGGACGCCCTCGAGGTGGAGCCACGGGGTGATCTCGCGCCGGCGCTCGCCGCCGCCGTGCCGGCTGCTGTCCCGGCCGCCGTCCCCGTGCCTGATCCCTCCGCGGTGTGACCCAGATCCCTGAGGCAGTTACGGTTGCCCCCGTCGGTCGCCTAGGATGGACGCGATTCTGCCGTTGCGGGGCCGATCCGGCGTGTTCCGGGCCCTGGGCGGCTTCGGAGCAAGTCTCAGGAGTGCGATTCCGTGCCGAAGGTGATCGACAAGATCCTGCGGATGGGCGAGGGCAAGATCCTTCGCCAGCTGCAGGCCATCGTCAAGCAGGTCAACGCCCTCGAGGACGACTTCGTCGCCATGAGCGACGACGAGCTCCGCGGCATGACGGACGAGTTCAAGGACCGCCTCGAGGCGGGCGAGACGCTCGACGACCTCATGCCGGAGGCTTTTGCGACCGTTCGCGAGGCCGCCAAGCGCGTGCTCGGCCAGCGGCACTTCGACGTCCAGATCATGGGCGGTGCCGCGCTGCACCTCGGCAACATCGCTGAGATGAAGACCGGTGAGGGCAAGACGCTCGTCGCGACCCTCCCGAGCTACCTCAACGCACTGTCGGGCAAGGGCGTCCACGTCGTGACGGTCAACGACTACCTCGCGAAGTACCACGCGGAGTGGATGGGCCGCGTCCACGGCTTCCTCGGTCTGACGACCGACGTGATCGTGCCGTCGATGACTCCCGCCCAGCGCCGCAAGGCCTACCTCGCCGACATCACGTACGCGACCAACAACGAGCTCGGTTTCGACTACCTGCGCGACAACATGGCCGACGACATCTCGGAGTGTGTCCAGCGCGGTCACAACTTCGCGATCGTGGACGAGGTCGACTCGATCCTCATCGACGAGGCTCGTACGCCGCTGATCATCTCCGGTCCCACGCAGGACGAGGTGAAGTGGTACGGAGAGTTCGCCGCGATCGTGGGTCCGATGGAGCGCGACTACGACTACGAGGTCGATGAGAAGAAGCGCACGGTCTCCGTCCTCGAGCCGGCGATCACCAAGGTCGAGGACCACCTCGGCATCGACAACCTGTACGACGCGGTCAACACGCCGCTGATCTCGTTCCTCAACAACGCGATCAAGGCCAAGGAGCTCTTCAAGAACGACAAGGACTACGTCGTCATCAACGGCGACGTCCTGATCGTCGACGAGCACACCGGCCGCATCCTCGAGGGACGTCGCTACAACGAGGGCCTCCACCAGGCGATCGAGGCCAAGGAGGAGGTGACGATCCGCGAGGAATACCAGACCCTCGCCACGATCACCCTCCAGAACTACTTCCGCCTCTACGACAAGCTCTCGGGCATGACCGGTACGGCGATGACCGAGGCGTCGGAGTTCGACAAGATCTACAAGCTCGGCGTCGTTGCCATCCCGACGAACAAGCCGGTCGCTCGTGTCGACGAGCGCGACCTGGTCTATCGGACCGAGGAGGCGAAGTTCGAGGCGGTCGTCGACGACATCGCCGAGCGCCACGAGGCCGGCCAACCGATCCTCGTCGGCACCACGAGCGTCGAGAAGTCCGAGCGGCTCTCCAAGATGCTCAAGAAGCGTGGCGTCGCGCACCAGGTCCTCAACGCCAAGCAGCACGATCGTGAGGCCGCCGTCGTCGCCGTCGCCGGTCACAAGGGTGCCGTCACCGTCGCGACCAACATGGCAGGACGAGGCACCGACATCATGCTCGGTGGATCCGTGGAGTTCCTCGCCGACCAGGCGCTTCGCGCGAAGGGCCTCGACCCGGTCGAGACGCCCGACGAGTACGAGGCCGCGTGGCAGGAGACCGTCAACGAGGTCGAGAAGCAGGTCGCTGCCGACCACGACGAGGTCGTCGATCTCGGTGGCCTCGCGGTCATCGGCACCGAGCGCCACGAGTCCCGGCGTATCGACAACCAGCTGCGTGGTCGTTCCGGACGTCAGGGCGATCCGGGCTCGACGCGCTTCTACCTGTCGCTCGAGGACGACCTGATGCGGCTGTTCAAGGCCGACTGGGTCGACTTCATCCTCACGCGGCTCAAGGTGCCCGACGACGTGCCGATCGAGAACAAGAACGTCACCAACGCGATCGCGTCGGCGCAGAGCCAGGTCGAGGCGCAGAACTTCGACACCCGCAAGAACATCCTCAAGTACGACGACGTCATGAACCGCCAGCGTGAAGTCATCTACGCCGAGCGTCGCCGCGTGCTCGAGGGCGCAGACCTGTCCGACTGGGTGCGCGAGATGATCACCGACACCGTCACCGGCTACGTCAACGGTGCCGCGCAGGGCTTCCCCGACGAGTGGGACCTCGATGCGCTGTGGACGGCGCTCAAGACGCTCTACCCGGTCTCCGTCTCGGTGGTCGAGCTCGAGGACCAGCACGGCGGTCGTTCCGGCCTGACGCGCGAGCTCCTCGTCGACGCCATCACCACCGACGCCCGCGAGGCGTACGAGCGCCGCGAGGCCGAGCTCGGCTCCGAGGTGACCCGCGAGCTCGAGCGCAAGGTCGTGCTGTCGGTCGTGGACCGCAAGTGGCGCGAGCACCTGTACGAGATGGACTACCTCCGCGAGGGCATCGGACTGCGTGCCTACAGCCAGCGCGACCCGCTCGTCGAGTACCAGCGCGAGGGCCACGAGTTCTTCACGGCGATGATGGACGCGATCAAGGAGGAGACCGTCGGTTTCCTCTTCAACGTCGACGTCCAGGTCGAGGGCTCCGACGCCGAGGGCGAGGTCGAGCTGTCCGCGAAGGGCCTGGAGGAGAACGTTCCTCAGCAGCTGACCTACAGCGGGCCGACCGAGACCGGCGACGTCGAGGTCGAGGTCGCCGACGAGGACGACGATCCGCTGGCGCTCACCGAGAACGAGAAGGTGCGCCAGAACAACGCCAAGAACCGGGCGCGCCAGAAGGCCAAGCAGCAGCGCAAGTCGCGCAAGAACAACCGCTGAGCCTCACGCACCACCTCTGACGAAGGACCCGATCTCGCGGCCACCTGTTGGTCGCGAGGTCGGGTCCTTCGTCGTAAGCAGGGCTCCAGCTCCGCTCACACCCAGCACAGGGCGCTGCAGACCCAGGTCGGGTCGCGCCGATCGATGTCGTGGACGAGCCGGGCAGCGAGCGCCCGCGACTGCGTGCCCTGGGCGATACGGGCGCTGAGTTCGGCGACCCCCTCGCGCGGGTGGGAGACCCGGATGCTCGCCAGCCGGCTGACCGGTGCCTGTCGCGGCTCGCGCGTGCGGGCGCGTGCGAGGACGGCGACCCGGTGCTGCATCTCCTCGTACACCTCCGGCGTCAGCACCCGTGCGAGCTGCTGGAGTGGTCGGGTGCCTGACGAGACCTCGAGCAGCGCGCGGACGAACTTCGCCGCACGCTGGTCCGGAACCGGCGCCTGCGGGGGAACGAGGGTGAGGTGGGGGCGAGACGGGAGCGACGGTCGTACGTCCGTCGACAGCGCGAGCGAACCGTCGACGAGGGGGAGCGACCACTGCGCTGCCATGGAGTGTCGCGTGCGGCCGTCGGCGGCGTACGGGATCGAGAGATCGTGGAGTGCTGCGCGTGTGTCGGTCATCGAAGTCTCCTCGCTGGGGTGTGGTCGCTCTGTGTGGTGTCAAGGACGGGGGTCGTCGGGCATGCGGTTGGCGGCACGTGAAGAAGGGGCCCGCAGGATCATGCCGATCCGGAGCGCGTCGGGATCGGCACCGATGCGGGCGCGGTTGGCTGCGTACCAGCGGCGCCACTCCCGGTCGAGCTGTCCCGTGGTCGGCTCGGCACCAGTCCCCTCCCAGGACGCTGCGGCGATCTCCCACAGCGAGTCGCCCGCGCGGACCCGGTGGGTCGCGCCAGATCGTGCGGCCGACCGTCCGACGGGCCCGGCGGCGGGACGCTGTCCGACGGGATGAGACGAGGCGGGTCGAAGCGCGGCAGGTCGGTCCGGCAGCGCGAGGCCGCGCAATGCGGCCGAGCCCGGCACCTGCGCGGCACGCGGCCCGGCGGGCTCACCCGGCGCGCCCGGGGCGCCGGTGACCGCTGCTGCGGGCCCCGCGAGAACCAAGGACGACCCCGCCACCGCCAGGATCACGCGCCGCCACGGCCCCGGCGACAACCGGAGGAGGACGCGCGGCAGCGGGTGCCCGCTCACCCGGCACACAGCCGCCCCGATCGTCAGCAGTGCCAGCCAGCCCGTCGAAAACGTCGCAACGACGAGGCCGAGATCGCCGACGAGTACGTCGAGGCGCGGAGCGGCCGGCCCGGCCGCCCCGGCGAGTCGCGTCACCGCCGGCGGCACCTGCTCGGCGAGCAGGAGGAGCGCACCCCACGGGACGGCGATCACTGCACCGGTACGGAGCATCTCTTCCCCTTTCTTACGTTTGCCTACATTTGCGTACGGTGAAGGACGCAGTCAATCGTTCATCCACAGAGCCTGGGGAATCGCTAGAGTGCTCGCCATGCCGTGGGACGACCGATTCGTGGCGTTGGAGCACGACCTCGCGCTCCAGGCGGAGGGCGAGGCCCACGCAGAGCGCGACCAAGAGATCAGCGACCTTGCTGCGGAGCGTTCGGCTCAGCTTCCGTGGGCCGACCGGTGCCTGGGGCTTGCGGTGACGATGCGCGTCGTGTCGGTCGGCACGATCCGCGGCGAGCTGGCGATGGTGACCGCGGACTGGGCGCTGGTCCACCACGACGCCGTCACGGACTGGGTCGTCGCGCTGCGCGACGTCGTCGCAGTGGTGCCGAGCGAGGGCACGCCGCGCACGTCACGAGGCGAGGTGCAGCGGCGGATGACCTGGCGTCAGGCGTGGGGCGCGCTCGTCCGCGACCGCGACGAGGTGCACGTGCTCCGCCGCGACGGGTCGAGCGTCCGCGGAGTCCCGGTGGTGACGGGGCTCGACCACGTTGAGATCGCGGGCGAGATCATGCCGTACGACGCCGTCGTGGCGATCAGGTGTCCGCGTTGACGCCGGACTCGGTCCGCGCGTCGGCCTCGGTCTCCTCGTCGACGAACGGGTGGGCGGCGATGTGGTCGCGCGTCGCGGTGTACTGGTCGGTGATGTAGCGCTCGAGCGCCTCGCTCTCGACCCGCCACACGCCGCGCCCGCCGACGCGGATCGCGGGCAGGTCCCCGCGGCGTACGAGGGCGTAGACCTGCCGCTCGGAGACGTTGAGGATGTCGGCCACGTCCGAAAGACGCAGGAATCGGGGTGACTCGGATCCGACGGGCATGTGCTGATTGTGCCAGTCGACCTCCCGGGGATCAGCCCGTGCCGCGACGGACTGTGGACAACGGGTGGACGCGCGGGCATCGGATGCGGCATCAATAGGCTCCATGCTGACCCTCTCGCAGCGCACCGACTCTGTGCGCGCGGACACTCGCCGACTTCAACGGCCACGCTGGACCCATCCCCGCGCCCTCGGAGGAGTCGCCCTGGTGGCGATCTGTGTCGTGCTCGGCGGCCTGCTCATGGCGCGCGTGTCGGAGACGACCGAGCTCTGGGCACTGCGGGCCGACGTCCGTGCTGGCGAGCCGGTGCGCGTGGACGACCTGGAGCGGGTCGACGCCCGGCTCGGGGGCGACGCGCGCGCCCACTACCTCGCCGCGAGCGAGACGGACGCCCTCGTGGACAGGGCGGCGTCGGCGGTGTGGGGCCGTGACATGGCCGCGGGCGAGCTCGTTCCCGACGCCGCACTCGTGGACGCGTCCGTCAAGGGCGGCGTCGAGCTGCCGCTGCAGGTGTCGCACGCCTCCGTCCCCGACGATCTCGGCGAGGGGCACCGGGTGGACGTCTGGGTCGCTCCCGGCGAGTCCTCCGTCGAGCCGACCGCCGAGGCGCGCCGGGTCCTCGACGACGTCACGGTCGTCGCCGTCCACGGGGCCGGCACGGCCTGGGGAGACTCGACCATGCGCGGCATCGTCGTCCGCGTCGACGACGAGGACCTGCTGCCCCAGGCCCTCGCCGCGCTCGACTCCGGCACCGTCACCCTGGTACGACGTGGCGGGGCCGACGCGTGAGCGTCCCGGTCCTCATCGCCGCGGGCGACGCCGCGTGGGAGGCGGAGCTGGTCTCGGCTGCGGTCGAGGCACGCGGCATCACCGTCGTCCGCCGCTGCGTCGATGTCGCTGACGCCGTCGCCACCGCCGTCAGCGGCGCGGTCGCGCTCGCGCTGGTGAGCGTGGAGCTGCCCGGCCTCGACCCTGATGCAGTCGAAAGGATCGCGCGCCGCGGCGTGGTCGTCGTCGCGATCGCGCCCGACGCAGGCATGCACGAGGCCGCACGGATCGCCGCCGCGCTGGGCATCGAGGCCGTCGTGCCGCTCGGTCGGCTCGCGAGCGTCGTGGCACTCGCACGCCGCGGCGACGCAGGGGCCGACCCTCGGCCAGGCGGAGCTGTCGCGACCGGGGCAGCGACGGAGGCCGCCTCCGCGACAGGCTTCCCGCTCGACGCCCCGCCGCGAGAAGGGCGGCTCACGGCGGTCTGGGGGCCGGCCGGCTCGCCGGGGCGCAGCACGGTCGCACGCGGCCTGGCGGCCGAGCTCGCTGCGCGCGGTCGTCGCACCGTGCTGGTGGACGCCGACGTCGACGGCGGCACGCAGGCCGCCGCGCTTGCCCTCCTGGACGAGGTGAGCGGGCTGCTCGCCGCCGCCCGGGACGCCAACGGAGCGGTCCTCTCGACTGGGGCGCTCGCCGGCCACCTCCGCTGGATCGGTCCCGAGCTCGGCGTCCTCACGGGGCTGCCCCGCGCGGAGCGATGGCCCGGTCTGCGGGCGACCGCCTACGAAGGGGTCCTGGCGACCGCGCGCGACCTCGCCGACGACGTCGTCGTCGATCTCGGCTTCTGTCTCGACGACACGGGTGAGCAGGGCTTCGACGGGGTCGCGCCACGACGCACCGCCGTCGCGCGGCACACCCTCGCGACCGCCGATGAGATCGTGCTCGTCGGTCTCCCCGACCCGGTCGGCCTGTCGCGCCTCGCGCGGGCGGTGCTGGACCTGCGCGCCCGGTGCGACGTCGAGGCGACGGTCGTCGTGAACCAGATGCGGTCGACGCTCGGGTGGAGCACACACGAGGTCGGCGAGGCCGTCGAGCGGTTCACGGGTGTCATCCCCACAGCGTTCCTCCCGTACGACCGCACGGCGCTCGACCACTGCCTCGTGCACGGCCTGACGTCGTACGAGGGAGCAGCCGGGTCGGCCTTTCAACGGGCGGTCTCACGATTGGCAGACGATCTCGGCGCTCGAGCTCACGAACTGGCGTAACCTGTGCCCGTGCCCCGACGTCTCGATGCGCTCGACGTGACGTTCCTCGACGAGGAGACGTCGGCCACGCCGCGCCAGGTGATGACGCTTGCCGTCGTCGCGCCGGGCGAGCGGCCCTTCGACTACGACACGCTCGTGCAGGTGGTCAACGAGCGGATCGGGCTGGTGCCCCGCTACCGCCAGCGTGTCGCCGCCGTTCCGGGCGGGATCGGTTCTCCGGTCTGGGTCGACGACGCGTCGTTCGACCTGTCGTACCACGTCCGGCGCTCCGCACTCCCGACTCCCGGCTCCAACGCCGCGCTGCGCGAGCTGGTCAGCCGTCTCATCGCGCGACGCCTCGACCTGACGAGGCCGCTGTGGGAGGCCTACTTCATCGAAGGGCTCGAAGGCGGTCGCTGCGCCGTCCTCATCAAGTCGCACCAGGCGCTCGTCGACGGCTCGGTGACGGTCGACCTCGCCCAGGTGCTCCTCGACGAGAGCGCGCACGACCGCGATGTCCCATCCGACGGTTGGAAACCACGCTCCGAGCCGGGCGGAGCGTCGCTGGTCGCGGGGTCGCTCGTCGACGCTGCCCTCGACCCGCGTCGTGCGGCGAGTCGGCTGAGGTCGGGGTTCGACAAGGTGCAGGCGCGGGTCGGCAAGGTCGTCCAGACGCTCCCGGTCGTCGGCCCGGTCGCCGCCGATGCCCCCGGTCCGTTCAGCGGCAGGCTCAGCCAGCACCGTCGCTACGTCACCGTGAGCACGCGCCTCGACCAGTACCGCGGGGTGCGCGACGTGCACGGCGGCACGGTCAACGACGTGATCCTGGCGACGATCGCCGGGGGGATCCGGGGCTGGATGCTCACGCAGGCCGAGCCGGTCAGCGACAAGACCCGCCTGCGCGCCATGGTGCCGATGTCGGTCGCCGCGCCCGACGGGGTCCCCACCTCGTACGGGTCGACGGTGCGCGGTCACCTGCTGTCGCTGCCGGTCGGCGAGACGAACCCGGTCGTCCGCCTGCACCAGGTGTCGTACGCGCTCAAGGCGCACCGCGAGACCGGCGTCGCGGTCGCCGCCAACACCCTCGCGTCGCTGCCTGGGTTCGCCCCGACGACGTTCCACGCCGTCGGCGCACGCGTGGCCGAGACGCAGGCGCACCACCCGTACGATCTGATCGTGACCAACGTCCCGGGCCCGCAGGAGCCGATGTTCATGGGGGGAGCTCAGATCGTCGAGACGTACCCCGCGATCCCGCTCTCGCACGGCCGCACGCTGTCGATCGGCATCACCTCGTACGCGGGAGGTGTCTACTACGGCCTCGTTGCCGACCGCCAGGCGGTGCCTGAGGCCGACATCCTCGGACAGTGCCTCGAGGAGGCGCTCGCCGAGCTGGTCGAGACGGCCAGCCCGACCCGGCAACGGGCTCCTCGTGGCGGCCTCGCTCCCGTCTGGGACCAGCACGCGCCGAGCGTGGACGACGCCGGCAGCACCGCATGAGCGTGCGCGCCTATCTGGCGGTTGACCCCGCGGCGCTGCGCCGGCTCGCGGGCGACGAGAGGCTGCCTGCCGACGCGTACGAGGGTGTCGTGGCGGCCAGCGACGACGAGCAGGACGAGTACGACGCGATGGCGGTCGCGGGCGAGATCGCAGAGGAGCGGTGGGGGACCGTCCTCGTGCTCGCGATCGAGGCACCCGGGGGGGCTGGCAGCGAGATGAGCAGTCCGGTCGCGCTGCGAGACGTGGAGGCGATCCACGTCGGGGACGAGCTCGCGTGGTACGCGACGCAGGAGCTCGACGACGTCCTGGCCGCCCTCGGCGACTGACCCGCGGTGCCGCGGGAGTGACCCGGGGTCGGGAAAGAGTGACCCGCGAGCGTCAGGGCGGCATGATGGGCGACGGGCACGTCGACTTCGCGGCGTTCACCCGCGCGGTCGCCGCGACCGGTTACGCCGACGACGTGGAGGTCGAGATCGTCAACGCCGACGTATGGGCAGCAGCCGGGGAGGACGTGGTCGAGACGATGGCACGACGCTACGCCGAGCTCGTCGAGCCGTACCTGTGACGCGGGTCCTCGTCGCGCCGGACAAGTTCAAGGGCTCGGCGGACGCGGCTGAGGTCGCGTCCGCGCTCGCCCGAGGCCTCCGTACGGCCGGGGCCGAGGCCGTGGAGCTGCCCGTGGCCGACGGCGGCGACGGCACGGTCGCTGCCGCGCTCGCCGCGGGCTGGGCGCCGGAGACGGTCACCGTCAGCGGGCCGACCGGTGAGCCGGTGGCGACCACGTTCGCGCGCCGCGGCGTGGACGCGGTGGTCGAGATGGCGGACGCCTGCGGGATGCGGCGGCTCGACGGGCCGCTCGCGCCGATGGCGGCCAGTTCGCGCGGGCTCGGCGACGTGATCGCGGCCGCGATCGCGGACGGGGCCATGCGTGTCGTCGTCGGGATCGGCGGGAGCGCCTCGACCGACGGCGGCGCGGGCATGGTGAGCGCCCTCGGTGCGCGCGTGCGCGACGCAGCCGGGGCGCCGGTGCCCGCCGGGGGCGCAGGGCTGGCGGATGTCGCCTCCCTCGACCTCGACGGACTCGACCTGGCGGGCGTGACGCTCGAGGTCGCGTGCGACGTGGACAACCCGCTGACCGGACCCGAGGGTGCGGCGGCGGTCTACGCCCCGCAGAAGGGCGCCGACCTCGAGCAGGTCCGTACCCTCGATGCCGTACTCACCCGGTGGGCCGACGTCGTCGCGTCGACGACCGGACGCGACCTGCGCGACGCTGCGGGAGCTGGTGCTGCGGGCGGTGTCGGGTTCGCTGCGGTCGCGCTGCTCGGAGCCCGGCTGCGGTCGGGGGCCGATCTCGTGCTCGACCTCGTCGGCCTCGACGCGGCGCTCGACGAGGTCGACCTCGTGATCACTGGGGAGGGGGCGTTCGACGAGCAGACCCTGCGCGGCAAGGCGCCCGCGGTGGTCGCCGGACGGGCCCGAGCGCGTGGCGTGCCCGTCGTGGTCGTCTGCGGCCGGACGACGTTGTCGCCCGCTCGGGCCCGCGCCGAAGGGTTCGCCGAGGTGCTCGCGCTGACCGACCTCGAGAGCGATCCCCACCGCTGCATGGCCGACGCGCCGCAGCTGCTCGAACGCATGGGCCGCGCCGTGGGGGCGCGTTTCCTCTAGATTCGACTCGTGCAGGACCACGTCGTACGGCTCGTCGACCTGGCCGTCGGCGCGACCGTCGCCGTGGCGGTCCCTCTCGTCGGCGCGGCCCGAGCGCTCGCCCCGGGGGCGATCCATGTCGGGCGCCGCCTGGCGTACCCGCCGTTGGTCCCGCTCGAGCTCGCACCCGGCACCGTCGCGCGGCTGCTGGTCGTCCGCGGACGGGCGACGCGGCTGCTCGCGCAGGAGGTGCTGGTCCAGCGTGCCCGCGCCGCCGTGCCCGTCGTGGTCGACGAGGTGCTCGACCAGATCGACTTGACGCGGCTCGTGCTCAACCGTGTCGACCTCGCGCATGTCGTCGTCACCGCCCTGGACGAGCTGAACCTCACCGCCGTCGTGACCGAGCATGTGGACCTCGGCCAGGTCGTCAGCACCGCGCTCGACCAGCTCGACCTCACCGAGGTCGTCCTCGACCGTGTCGACCTCCAGCGCGTCGTCACGCACGTCCTCGACGGGCTCGACCTGACGGCGCTCGTGCGCGAGAGGGTCGACCTCGACGCCCTCGCCAACGAGGTGATCGACGACGTCGACCTCCCCGAGATCATCCGTGACTCCTCCAGCGGCATCGCTGCCGACCTCGTCATCGAGGCGCGTACGGGGGCGGCGACGGCCGACGAGGTCGTCGCGCGTGCCGTCGACCGGGTGCTCGTGTGGCGTCGTCGCCGCGAGGGCGGTCCGCGATGAGCCCGGCGGCGCATCCGGTCGGGCCGGGCGCGCAGCTGCAGGGGCAGCCCGCCGGCGTCGTGACGCGGGTGATCGCGGGCGGGCTCGACTACATGCTCGTGGGGCTGTGGTCGGCGGGGGTGTACGTCGGCGTGGCGGCGCTCAGCTTCCTCTACAACCCGGTCGAGTGGCAGTGGCCGCGATGGTCGTTCGGGGCGGTGCTGATCCTGGGGGCGCTGTCGATGGTGACCTATCTGACCGCGACGTGGGCCACGAGCGGCAAGACGCTCGGCGGTCAGGTGATGGGCACGCGGGTCGTACGGGACGGCGAGCGGGTGCACGTCCTGCGTGCGCTGGCCCGCGCGGTCGTCGTCGTGGCGTTCCCGATCGGGCTGTTCTGGTCGGCGGTCGACGTGCGCGCGCGGTCGGCGCAGGACCTCGTGATACGCACGTCGGTCGTCTACGCCTGGCGTACCGACGTCCGTCCCTGAGGCGCCGACGCACGGCGGTGACCGTACGGGCGGTCAGCCTTCGGCGAACCGCGCCTGGCCCGCCTCGGACTCCACGCGCAGGGCGGCGACGATGGCCTTCGCGACCTCGGGCTCGACCTTCCTGCCGATCAGCGGGATCTTGACCTTGAGGTCACCCTCGACGACCAGCTCGGCGCCCGATGCCGTCGGGTGGATCGCCATCGTGCCGTCCATCGACGCAGGCTGGCCCTTGATCGTCAGCCGGACGGTGCCAGCACGGGAGCCGTCTGCAGCGGCGGGGCCCCAGGTCTCGATCTGGCGGACCTCGACCGTGTCGCCGGTCAGCCGCTTGATGAAGTCCGGCATCTCCGCCGGCATCGTCCGGTCGATCTGGACCTGAACCTGGTCCTCCTGGTCGTCCACCGAGACCTCGTACGCGATGGCGTGCATCTTCTCGCACACCTCGGCACGGAACTCGTCGTCGCGGATGATCGAGAAGACCTGGTCGGGAGTGGCGCCGGGGTAGTCGGCGATCTCGTGCAGCCTCATGCCGGACATCATCGCAGGGAGCCTCGAGAATGGCGCCAAGTAGTGTGCAGAGAGTCACAACGATGTGCACGAAGGAGTCCGATCTTGTCCATGGAGGAAGGCGACCTGCCCCCCGACGTCACCGATGCGCTGGTGGAGGCCTACTACCAGCACGTCCCTGCCGAGGAGCGCAAGGAACGACCGCCAGAGGCGTTGAGGGGCGCGGCCACGAGCCACGCCCGGCTCGCCGCAGTCAGAGCGCCGGGGGAGACCCTGCTGAAGGTGTGGCAACCAGATGCCGACACCGACGGGTGGGATGCGCGGGGGCACCTGGTGCTCCAGGTCGTCACCGACGACCGTGCGTTCCTGGTCGACTCGACGACCGGGTTCCTGACGAGGGAGGGGTTTGGAGTCGACTGGCTCGTCCACCCGCAGCTCGAGGTGGTCCGCAACGGCGCGGGCCAGCTGGAGTCGGTCGGGATCGCCGGTGGCGAGTCCGCGCCGGGCGCGGTGCGCGAGTCGTGGATGTACCTCGAGCTCGACCGCAGCGACCGTCCCGACATCGAAGAGGTGATCAGCGAGGGCGTACGAAGGGTCCTGTACGACGTCGAGCTCGCCAACGATGACTGGGACCCGATGCGCTCGCGTGCGCACGAGATCGTCGCCGAGCTGCGGTCGACGCCGCCGGCCGGCATCTCTGCCGACGAGGCCGCCGAGGCGGCGCTGCTGCTGGGCTGGCTCGCGGACGACAATTTCACCTTCCTCGGCTATCGCGAGTACGACCTCGCGGGTGAGCCGGGCGACGAGAAGCTCCGCTCGGTCCCCGCCAGCGGGCTCGGGATCCTGCGCAACGAGCGGCGCGAGAGCGCATCCTTCTCCCGTCTCCCTCCGCGTTCGCGCGCGCGGGCGCGTGAGAAGACAGTGCTCGTCATCACCAAGGCCAACTCGCGCTCGACCGTGCACCGGACCAGGTATCTCGACTACATCGGCATCAAGACCTTCGACGCCTCCGGCGAGGTCGTGGGGGAGCGTCGCTTCCTCGGGCTGCTCGCGTCGTCGGCCTACACCGGCAGCATCACCCGCATCCCGATCCTCGACCGCAAGGTCGACGCGGTCATCTCTGGCCTCGGGTACGACGCCGACAGCCACGCGGCCAAGGAGATCCTCGACCTCCTCGAGACGTATCCGCGCGACGAGCTCTTCCAGATCCCGGTCGAAGGACTCTCGGAGATCGCCGAGGCGCTGATCCACCTCCAGGAGCGTCGCCACGTCCAGCTGTTCGTCCGGCGCGACCCGTACGACCGGTTCCTGTCGTGCCTCGTCTATCTCCCGCGCGACCGCTACACGACCAACGTCCGGCTCACCATCGAGGAGATGGTGGCCGAGCGGGTCGGCGGGGACCCGATGATCGACTACGGCGTGTGGGTGAGCGAGTCGCAGCTCGCCCGCGTCCACCTGGTCGTCCGCCCCCGCCCGGGCCAGGAGCTCGGCACCGTGGAGGCGGCGGAGCTGCAGGGTGAGGTCGCGGCCGCAATCCGGTCGTGGGAGGACTCGCTGGGAGCGGCCGTCGACCGGCGTTTCGGCGAGGCGAGCACGACCTCCGTCCTCGCTGGCTTCCGCGACGCGTTCCCTGCGGGCTACAAGGAGGACGTCGACGCGGCCGACGCGGTCGACGACGTCCTCGCCGCCCGCGAGCTGCTCAGTGGCGAGGACCAGATCGTCGTCCACGTCGAGCCCGACCCGCGGCACGACGACCCCCATCGGCTTCGTGTCCGGCTGTACACCCGCGAGCCCGCCGCGCTCACCGACCTGCTCCCCGCGTTCGCCTCGCACGGTGTCGACATCCTCGACGAGCGGCCGTACGAGCTGGCGACGAGCGAGCCGGTGTGGGTGTACTGGTTCCGGGCCCGCTCGCACGTGCTCACCGACGAGTCCGGCCGTACGCGGCTGACCGAGGCGTTCGCGGCGTGCTGGGACGGCCGCGCGGAGGTCGACGGGTTCAACCGGCTCGTCCTCGGTGCCGACCTCGACTGGCGCCAGGCCGTCGTCCTGCGGGCGTACGCACGCTATCTCCAGCAGGCGGGGACGCCGTTCAGCCTGGAGTCGATCCAGGCCGTGCTCCTGGCCGAGGCCGGCGTCGTCCGGCTCATCCTCGACCTGTTCCAGGCCCGCTTCGACCCCTCCGTCGACGACTCCCGCCGCGAGTCGCTGACCGAGGAGGTCGAGGCCGACCTGCGCGAGCGGCTCGAGGCGGTCGAGGGACTGGACACCGACCGCGTCCTGCGGTCGTACCGGACGCTGGTCCGCGCGACCGTACGCACGAGCTTCTACCAGCGCGACGAGGACGGTCGCCCCCGGTCGTACGTGTCGTTCAAGCTGTCGCCGCGCGACATCGCCGACCTGCCCGAGCCGCGGCCCGCGCACGAGATCTTCTGCTACTCGCCGCGGGTCGAGGGTGTGCACCTGCGGTTCGGGGCCGTCGCGCGCGGCGGTCTGCGCTGGTCCGACCGGCGCGACGACTTCCGTACGGAGGTCCTCGGCCTGGTCAAGGCGCAGATGGTCAAGAACGCCGTCATCGTGCCGGTCGGGGCGAAGGGCGGCTTCTACTGCAAGCAGCTCCCCGATCCTGCCGATCGTGAGGCGTGGCTCGCCGAGGGCGTCGCCTGCTACAGGACGTTCATCTCGTCGATGCTCGATCTCACCGACAACCGCATCGGCGGCGAGGCGGTCCCGCCGCCGGACGTCGTCCGCCACGACGGCAACGACACCTACCTCGTCGTCGCCGCCGACAAGGGGACGGCGACGTTCTCCGACATCGCCAACCAGATCGCGGCCGACTACGGCTACTGGCTGGGCGACGCGTTCGCGTCGGGCGGCTCGGCGGGCTACGACCACAAGGCCATGGGCATCACCGCGCGTGGCGCGTGGGTGTCGGTCCAGCGGCACTTCCGCGAGATGGGCGTCGACTGCCAGCGCGAGGACTTCACCTGCGTCGGCATCGGCGACATGTCCGGCGACGTGTTCGGCAACGGGATGCTGCTGTCGGAGCACACGCGGCTGGTCGCCGCGTTCGACCACCGGCACATCTTCGTCGACCCCGACCCGGAGGCGGCACCGTCGTTCGAGGAGCGCAAGCGGTTGTTCGCCCTGCCGCGCTCGAGCTGGGCCGACTACGACGCGAGCCTCATCTCCGAGGGCGGCGGGGTGTTCCCCCGTACGGCCAAGTCCGTGCCGATCAGCGTGCAGATGCGCAAGGCGCTGGGGATCGATGACGACGTCACCGCGATGAGCCCGCCGGAGCTGCTCCGGGCGATCCTCATGGCACCGGTCGACCTGCTCTGGAACGGCGGCATCGGCACGTACGTCAAGGCGTCCTCTGAGTCGCACGCGGACGTCGGCGACAAGGCCAACAACGCCATCCGGGTCAACGGCGATCAGCTGCGCTGCAAGTGCGTCGGCGAGGGCGGCAACCTCGGACTCACGCAGCTCGGGCGCATCGAGTACGCGTTGACGGGCGGTCGGATCAACACCGACTTCATCGACAACTCCGCCGGCGTCGACACGAGCGACCACGAGGTCAACATCAAGATCCTGCTCAACCAGGTCAGGGCGCGCGGCGACCTTTCCTCGCAGGAGCGCGACACCCTGCTCGCGTCGATGACCGACGAGGTCGCGCGGCTCGTCCTGACCGACAACTACGACCAGAACGTGTCGCTGGCGGGCTCGGTCGATGCCGCGGTCAGCCTGCTGCACGCGCACGCGAGCTGGGTCGCTCGGCTGGAGCGCGGGGGCTACCTCAACCGTGCCCTGGAGTTCCTGCCCGCCCCGAACCAGATCGCGGAGCGTCGCTCGCAGGGTGTCGGGATGACGGCGCCAGAGCTTGCCGTGCTGATGGCGTACACCAAGATCGTGCTCGAGGAGGAGCTGCTCACGTCCGACATCGCCGACGACCCCTACTACCGGGGGCACCTGTTCGGCTACTTCCCGAGCGCGCTGCGCCAGGAGTATCGCGCCGACATGGCCGAGCATCCCTTGCGCCGCGAGATCGTCGTGACCGCGATCGTCAACGAGATGGTGAACCGTGCGGGCATCTCGTACTTCCACCGGCTGTCGGGGGAGACGGGCTCCTCGGCTGCCGAGCTCGCACGAGCGCGCTCGATCGCCAGCGAGATCTGTGGCGAGGGGGCGCTGCTCGAGCGGGCGAGCCAGCTCGACAACGTGGTGCCGGCCGACGTGCAGGAGGTCATGCGCAGCGCGGTGCAGGCGCTCGTCGAGCGGACGTCGCGATGGCTGATCAACCACCGCCGGTTCGCCGACGTCGAGGGCAGCGTCGACTACTTCGGGACGGCGGTGCAGAGCCTGCTGCGCGACCTGCCCCGGCTGATGGTCGGTCGTGAGCATGCGCTGTGGCGGGGGAGGGCCGACGCGCTCGCCGATGCGCACGTCCCGACCGACGACGCGGAGACCTTCGCCGCGCTCGCGCCGGCCTACGGGGCGATCGAGATGGCCGACATCGCCCTGTCGACAGGGACGGTGGCGACGACCGTCGCGGAGCTGTTCTTCGAGCTCGGCGAGCAGCTCGGGCTGGATCGTCTGGCGCACCGCATCCAGGCGCTCCCTCGCGACGACAGGTGGCGCTCGATGGCCCGTGCCGCGCTGCGCGACGACCTGCTCGGCGTCCAAGGACAGCTTGCCCGCAAGGTGCTGAGCTCGACTGATCCCGAGTCGTCCGCGCACGACCGCGTGCAGGAGTGGGGCGCCACGGAGGCCTCGGTGCTCGAGCGTGCAGAGGAGACGCTCGAGGAGATCTGGGGGGAGGACACCCCGGATCTCGCGCGCCTCTCAGTCGGCCTCCGGGTCGTGCGCACGCTGCTCACGTGACGGGAGCGCGTGAAACGGGTTGACCCCGTCCCTTGCTCTATGGTTCATTACTTCAGTAATGAACCAATGATCAGAGGGTGGAGACATGGGGCTGAGAGTCGAGGCGCACGACCTCGTCAAGAAGTACGGCGAGGTACGTGCTGTCGACGGGATCACCTTCACCGTTGAGCCCGGGGAGTTCTTCGGACTCCTCGGGCCCAACGGTGCGGGCAAGACGACGACGCTGGAGATCCTGGAGGGCCTGCGCCGACCCGACGGGGGCCGGGCTCTCGTCGACGGGATGGACCCGGCGCGTCGCGACCCGCGGATCCTCGGGCGGATGGGGGTGCAGCTGCAGGCCTCGGCGTTCTTCGAGAAGCTGAGCGCGCGTGAGCAGCTCGACACGTTCGGCGCGTTGTACGGTGCGCCTGCCACGCGTACCGGCGAGCTGTTGGAGCTCGTCGGACTGACGGAGCAGGCGGCGATCCAGGCCGACAAGCTGTCCGGTGGCCAGAAGCAGCGGCTGTCCATCGCGTGCGCGCTCGTCAACGATCCCGATCTCGTCTTCCTCGACGAGCCGACGGCGGCGCTCGATCCGCAGGCGCGGCGCAACCTGTGGGACGTCCTCGCGCGCCTCAACGAGTTGGGGCGGACAGTCGTGCTCACGACGCACTACATGGACGAGGCGGAGATCCTGTGTGATCGGGTCGCGATCGTCGACCGCGGAAAGATCCTCTCGATCGACTCCCCGGCCGCGCTCGTACGAGGCCTCGACCTGCCCGTGCAGATCAGCCTCGCGCCGGGCACGCTCACCCCCGAGCAGGCCGCCGCCCTCCCGGGTGTGGAGTCCGCCGCGCTCGAGCAGTCCGCCGTACGGGTCTCGACCCGCCGGCCGGCGCTCGTCCTCACCGCCCTGGCCGAGCGTGATGCCCTCGAGGGCCTTTCGGTACGAGGCGCCACCCTCGAGGACGTCTTCCTCGACCTGACCGGACGGGAGTACCGCGCATGAGCGCCCCCACCACCGAGCGTCCGGCGAAGGCTGCCGCGGCACCCAGCCGCGGCCGGCCCTTCCGCAGCCTCGCGATCGCCATGGTCAAGGGATTCCTGCGTGACCGGATGGCGCTGTTCTGGGCCGTGGTCTTCCCGCTGATGTTCCTCTTCCTCTTCGGCGGTCTGCTCGGCGACGCCAGCGTCCCCCGCAGCGACGTCATCCAGGTCGGTGCCGTGCCGCTCCTGGACGACGCCGATGCGGCGACGCAGGCAGCGATCGACGAGACCCTCGACATCGAGGACGGCGACGACCGTGACGCGGCGATCGCCGAGGTCCGCAAGGGCGATGCCGACGCCGTCGTCACGATGGACGGCGACTCCCTCGTGCTGTGGTACTCGGCGGCCGACCAGGTCACCGCCGGCATCGTCCAGGGCACCTTCAACAACATCGTCCAGGCGGCCAACGCCGCCGCGTCGGGCCAGCCGCCGACGTACACGCTGGCGCCGGAGCAGGTCGAGGACGAGTCGCTCAGCGCGATCCAGTTCTTCACCCCGTCACTGCTCGGCTGGGCGATCGCGATGGGCGCGACGTTCGGGGCGGCCGCCAACCTCGTGCTGTGGCGACGCAACGGGCTGCTGCGCAGGCTCAGGCTGTCGCCGGTCCCGACCTACGCGGTGGTGGGCGCCCGGGTGGTGACCGCGCTGATGCTCGCCGGGATCCAGATGGTGATGTTCCTCGTCCCCGCGGTCGCGTTCATGGGGCTGGAGCTGACGGGCTGGTGGTGGATCTCGGTGCCGTTGCTCGCGGCGGCGACGCTCGCGTTCCTTGCGCTCGGCCTGCTCATCGGTTCGTTCAGCAAGACCGAGGAGGGGGCGACGGGCGCGGCGAACTTCGTCATCTTGCCGATGGCGTTCCTGTCGGGCTCGTTCTTCCCGCTGGACGGGGCTCCGGCGTGGATCGTGGCGCTCTCGAACGTGCTCCCGCTCAAGTGGGTCAACCAGGGCATGCTCGACGTGATGGTGCGCGGCGAGGGGCCGTCGGCCGTCGTCGTGCCGATCCTCGCGCTGCTCGCCTTTGCACTGGTGCTCGGAGCGCTCGCGACGCGGTTGTTCCGCTGGGAGAAGGCCTGAACCTAGCCGGAGTTGCGGACGCCGAGCCACGCCTCTTCGGTTGGCTCGGTGTCCGCAACCTTGGCTTGGTGAGCGTGCCGCGCCCGTCAGGGGGCGTCGTCGGAGTCCGTGGGCTCGCTCGGGCCGTTCGGGCGGGGCGCGCCGTTGCGCGGCGCCTCTGTACGGGGGCGCAGCGGGAACACTTGCGCGTCCTCTCCGAGGTCACGCGGGCCCGGCGGCTCGAGATAGCTCGGGTGCGTCGGACCCTGGTTCGGGTCGTACGCGATGTCGTACGCCGTCGGCACACCGGGCTGGTGAGCCTCGCGGGCGCGTCGAGCGCGACGGCGTGCCAGTGCGTCGCCCTCTTCGCGGAGCCGGTCTTCCTCGGACTTCGGGGCAGGCTCCGGGGCGTTGGGCACGGAGTCGAACCTGATCGCCGGATACTCGGCCGTCGGCAGCTCGTCCTCGTCGAGCGGCGGCAGCGGCGGCAGCGGGGCAATGTGTGCGAGCGCCGCCTGCGACCCGGTTGTGTCCGGCCGCGAGTCGTCGAAGACCGGGAGGTCGAAGCGTGTCTCCTCCTGCGCGCGTGCGAGCCGGTACGCCGCCTCGGTGTCCGCGATCCCCGCGAGCGGGTTGCCGCGCGGCATGGGATCGACCGAGGACAGCCGGACCTCGCTCGGCGGAGCCGGAGGCTCGGGATCGTCGTCCTGAGGCTCGGGCTCGGGCGCGGGCGCGGGATCCGGCGGCGGTGCCGGAGCAGGGGTGGGGACGGGGGTGGGCACCGGCCCGCTCCCGGTCACGGGCACGGTCGGCTCGTCGTCCGGCCCCTTGACCGGGACGTTCGCGCGTCGGCGGCCGGCGGGTCGTAAGGGCTCCGGCTCGGGCTCCACCACGAATGCCGGCTCGGGCTCCGGGGCGGGCTCGGGCGCTCGCTCTGGTTCGACCTCAGCCGCGGGTTCGGGCTCAGGTTCGGGTTCGGGCTCGGGCTCGAACACAGGCTCCGGCTCCGGCTCTGCCGCAGGCTCCGGCTCTGCCGCAGGCTCCGGCTCCGGCTCGGGTTCGACCTCAGCCGCGGGCTCGGGTTCGGGCACCGCTTCGGCCACGGGCTCGGCCACGGCTTCGGGCTCTGGCTCGGGTTCGACGTCAGCTGCGGGTTCCGGCTCGGGCACCGGTTCAACCGCGGGCTCCGGGTCGGGTTCGACCGGGGGCTCCGGCTCCGGTTCCGGGTCGACCGCGGGCTCGGGTTCGACCTCAGCCGCGACCTCGACCGCGACCTCGATCTCCGGCTCGTCGACATCGAGATCCGAGTCGTCGTGCTCCCGCGCCTGGGTGGCCAGCCGCTCGGCCTCGACTGCGAGCCGCTCGGCCGAAGCGGTCGCCCGTGCCGCCAGGGCCGCGACGAGCTCGTCCTCGTCCGGGCGCAGCATCTCGAGGCGCCGCTCGACCTCGCTGCGAACGCTCGGGTGAACACGGCCCGTGAAGCGGTCGTCGAGGTAGGACGGGCGGTCGGGCGCGTCGGACAGCCGCTCGTCCTCGCGGTGCAGCTTCAGCTCGAAGGTGGCGAGTTCGGTGTACGGGTCGAGCACGTCGGCGACCTCGTCGTCGAGGAGCCGGCCGTCCGCGGGCTCGACGTGACCGAGCTGACGCGCGCGGCGCTCCTCGATGATCGCCAGCTGGTCGCGCGCGAGCTCCAGCCCGTTGCGCAGGCGCTCGACGTACGACGCCATGGACGCGACGACCGAGACGGCGTCGGCGACCTCCTTCTCGGTGGCGAGCTGGCGCGCCAGTGCCGTACGGGCGAGGTCGTCGAAGACCGCGGCGCCACTGATGTTGCCCTCGATGCGCAGCTCCGAGGCGTGGTAGGCCGCGGTGGCCGCCTGGACGCCCCAGTCGTCGGCGGTCTGCTGGTCCTCGGCCCGGTCGTGCTCGGTCAGACGCTTCGCCGCGAGCGCACTCGCGAGCGTGTCCTCGGCCTCGGCGATCGTCGTCGCGAACGCCCGAGCAAGGGCGAGGAAGAGCGACTCCGGATCGGCGGAGTCGTCGATCAGCGTCGAGACGTCGGCCTGCGCGAGTGCGGTCACGCGGCCGAGAACGGACTGCTTCTCAGCCATGCTTCGTCTCAGCCATGCAGGGTCCTCCCAGGAGTCTGTCGAGGGTCGACTATCTCGCAATCAGCTCGGGCTGACGTGCGTGGGGTCGAGGACACGGCGCAGGAACTCCTTCGTGCGAGGCTCCTTCGGGCTCCCGATGACATCGTGCGGGGTGCCCTGCTCGACGATCACTCCACCGTCCATGAAGACGACACGGTCGGCAACCTCGCGCGCGAACGCCATCTCGTGCGTGACCACCAGCATTGTCATGCCCTCCTCGGCCAGCTTGCGCATGACCGTGAGGACCTCGCCCACCAGCTCCGGGTCGAGCGCCGAGGTGGGCTCGTCGAAGAGCATGAGGTTGGGCGCCATCGACAGCGCGCGGGCGATCGCGACGCGCTGCTGCTGCCCGCCCGACAGCTTCGCCGGGTAGGCGTCGTGCTTGTCGGTGAGCCCCACGCGGTCGAGGTTCTCCTCGGCGATCTTGCGGGCTTCCTTCTTGCCCCGCTTGAGCACCGTCTGCTGGGAGACCATGCAGTTGCTCAGCGCCGTGTGGTGCGGGAACAGGTTGAAGCTCTGGAACACCATGCCGATGTGCCGGCGGGCGGCGTCGATGTCGCAGTCGGGATCGGTGAGGTCCTCGCCGGCGACGAGGACCGTGCCGCTGCTCGGCTCCTCCAGCAGGTTGACACAGCGCAGCAGCGTCGACTTGCCGGAGCCCGACGGACCGATCACGCAGACCACCTCGCCGGGGGCGACCTCGAAGTCGATCCCGCGCAGGACGTGGTTGTCGCCGAAGGACTTGTGCAGGTCGCGGATCTCGACGAGTGCGTCGGACATCAACGTGCCTTTCCTGCGTTGGCCTCGAGCCGGCGGACCAGCATCGAGAGCGGGAGAGTGATGATGAGGTACGCGATGCCGGCGACGACCAGTGGCGTCACGTTGACGTTCTGGTTCGCCAGCTCGCGTCCGAACTTCGTGAGCTCGTAGTGCTCCTTGGACAGCCCGATGATGTAGACCAGCGACGAGTCCTTGACCAGCAAGATCAGCTCGTTGGTCAACGGCGGCAGCATCGTACGGAACGCCTGCGGGAGGACGACCTTGCGCATCGCCTGGCTGGACGTCATGCCGAGCGAGCGGGCGGCTTCGACCTGGCCCTTGGGGACGGCCTGGATGCCGCCGCGGATCGTCTCCGCGAGATAGGCGCTGCCGACGATGCCGAGGGCGAGCCAGACCGTGCCGTACGGGTCCCATGGGATGCGCATGCCCGGGAAGGCCAGCGGCAGCAGCGTGAAGACGAGGAAGACGATCAGCGCGGGCAGGCCGCGGAAGAACTCGATGTAGATGGTGGCGATCCACCGGTACGGGCCGATCTGCGAGAGCCGCATGATCGCGAAGATCGTACCGACGACGATGCCGAAGACGAAGGCGCCGAGGGTGTAGACGATCGTGTTGAAGAGCGCGTGGCCGAGCCCGCTCGTGATCGTCTTCTCGACGAGGTCGGGCCGGAAGAAGACGTCCTTGATCTGAGGCCAGTCCGCGAACAGCACGGCGGCGGCGATGAGCAGGACGAGGACGGTGTACTGGACGGCCCGGATCCGCTGAGCCCGCTTGCGCGGGCTCAGCGGACGACGGGTCGGAGCCAAGTCGGTGGGGGTGCTCATGGCTCCCTTACTGTGCCAGACGGATCAACGGGTCGACGGCTTGGTGCCGAAGTACTTCTCGTAGATCTCGTCGTATGTGCCGTCTTCCTTGGCGGTCGCGAGGACCTCGTTGAGGCGCTCGATGATCTTCTCGCCGTTGGCGTCCTTGGCCGCCGGGAAGCCGTACTGCTCGCCCGTGTCGAACTCCGTCGTCACCGCGGTGTCGGGGTTGTCCTTGGCGAAGTCGAACAGCACGCCGTTGTCGTTGATCGCGGCGTCGATCGAGCCCGCCTTGACGGCGTTGGCCTGCAGCGCCATGTCCTCGAACGTGACGACGCTGTAGCCGTTGGCCTCGGCGTTCTCCTCGGCGTACATCGCGCCGGTGGTGTCCGTCTGGACGCCGATCTTCTTGCCCTTGAGCGCCGAGAGGTCCTCGATGCCCGAGTCGGCCTTGACGAGCAGGGCCTGGGTGGCGTCGAAGTACGGGTCGGAGATCGCGAGTGCACCGGCACGCTCGTCGGTGATCGTCATGGCGCCCATGCCGACGTCGCACTTGCCGGCCTTGAACGCGGCGCCGGAGGTGATCTGGGCCCAGTCGATGTCGACGACCTTGTGGTCGATGCCCATGTCGTCGGCCAGCAGCGCGAGCAGGTCGGTGTCGAAGCCGACGACCTCATCGCTGTCGTCGCGGTACTGGAACGGCTTGTAGGGAAGGTGCGTGCAGATCGTGAGCGTGTCGCCCTCCACGATCTTGATGCCGTCGACCTCCTTGCTCGCGTCGTCGCTGTCGTCACCGCCACAGGCGGCCATCGAGACGGTGAGCGCGAGTGCTCCGGCAGCGGCGGCGAACGCCCTGCTGAGGCCTCGTCCGGTGACCTTCATCGAAGTTGCTCCTTGAGCTCTGAGGGTTCACGAGACTGATCTCTCGTGAGGCTGATCTCGTAACGAAGGGGATGGTGCCACAAGAAGAGCACGAGATTGTTACGACGCCCAGAGATCGTTCTCGAAGGGTTACGGACGGCGACGAGCGTGCCGGTGCCCGTTAATCCATGATCGAAGGCAGGGTGCCAACCAGGGGAGGGCGCGATGCGTGTACTCGTGACGGGAGCCACGGGATTCATCGGGCGCAGACTTGTCCCGTCGCTGGTGGCGGACGGGCACGAGGTGCTCGCGATGACCCGTCGGCCCGACGCGTACGAGGGCGAGGGGACGGCCGTCTTCGGCGACGTGCACGACGCCGCCTCCCTGTCGCCCGCCCTGGAGGGCGTGGAGTCGGCGTACTACCTCGTCCACTCCCTCGGATCGGAGGACTTCGTCCGGCGTGATGCGCAGGCGGCGCGCGCGTTCGGTGAGGCGGCGGCCGCGGCCGGGGTCTGGCGCATCGTCTACCTGGGCGGGCTCGGCGACGACAGCGACGAACTCTCTCCCCATCTGCGCAGCCGGCGCGAGGTCGAGGGCCTGCTGGCGGAGGGCGGCGTCCCGGTCACGACGCTGCGTGCGGGGATCGTCGTCGGTCACGGCGGCATCTCGTGGGAGATGACGCGTCAGCTCGTCGAGCACCTGCCGGCGATGGTGACGCCGCGCTGGGTGAGCACACGGACGCAGCCGATCGCCGTGGACGACGTGATCCGCTACCTCGTCGGAGTGCTGAGCCTGCCCGAAGGCACCGACCGGGCGTACGAGATCGGCGGCCCGGACGTCCTCGCGTACGCGGCGATGATGCGCCGCCTCGCCGACATCGAGGGGCGCCATCCGGTGATCCTCCCGGTCCCGCTGCTCAGTCCGGGGCTCTCGGCGCTGTGGCTCGCCCTCGTCACCGACGTCGACACGCGGACGGGGCGTTCGCTGGTGGGCTCGATGGTCAACGAGGTCGTGGTCCGCGACGACGCCATCCGCGAGGTGGTGCCGTTCGAGCCGCTCGCGTACGACGAGGCGGTACGGCGGGCGCTCGCCGAGCGCGCCCGGGAGCAGGAGGACGGTGGGTCCTCGTGAGCGGCGGGGGACGGTGGGACCGTGTCCGCGCCCTGCTGCCGCGTGGGCTCGGGTACGTCGCCCCGGCCGCCGTCCCTGAGCCCGCGGAGGTGGTCCGTCGGCGTCGCCGTACGGTCGCCGCCGTGGGCGTCGCTGGTGCGGGCCTGCTCGGGGTGTCGCTCTCGACACGACCCGACTCGCCACAGTTCTACGGCCTGACCCTGGCGACGGCGGCGACCTGGACGACGGGCGCGCTAGCCTCGGGTCCCCTACACCGGGGCTGGATCGAACGCCCGGACGCGCCGCAGCGGCGTCCCGTCGTGGTGCCGGTGTTCACCGGGGTCGGCGCGTTCGGCTGCTTCTGCGCCGGTGCGCTGGTGGCGCAGCGCATCCCGGTCCTCGACGCGGCCGTGCGGCGGGTGCTGCGCTTCGCCGAGGGCAGCCCGCCGCTGGTCGTGCTCACAACCCTCGCGAACGGTGCCGCCGAAGAGCTGTTCTTCCGCGGCGCTCTGTACGAGGCGGTGGGGCAGCGCCACCCCGTCCTCGTCTCGACCCTCGCCTACACCGCGACCACCGCCTCCTCCCGCAACCCGTCGCTCACGCTGGCCGGTGCGGTGATGGGGACACTGTTCGGGCTCCAGCGACGCGCCACCGGCGGGGTCCAGGCGTCGACGCTGACCCACCTCACGTGGTCGGCGCTGATGCTGCGGTTCCTGCCGGCGCTGTTCCGGCGGCGCCGTTTCGGAGACGTTTCCTGACCGGACACCCGGTGAAGACCTGAATTCACCCCGCAGAGAGCACTCGCCGTCGGCGCGATTTCGCGGCAGAATCGGCCTATCCGTGCCGACGTGTCGTACGTCACAACGCGTCACACCGGCTCCGTCCCCTCCGGAGAGGATCCCCCGTGCGACACCTCCGCGTAGTCGGCCTCGCGGCGAGCGCCTCGCTCGTCGCGACCGCCCTGATGACGGCCCCCGCCGTCGCCGACCCGTCCCCTGTCTCCCCGTTCACCGAACGCTCGGCCAAGGAGCCGGCCGCCGCGGGCTCGCTCACCGCCAAGGCCGCGCGCAAGGCCGCGTCCGGCGAGGTCGCCGGCGACCCGCTGCGGATGCCGACGTCGTACCCGTACCAGCCGACGCTGAAGGTCTTCCCCGAGGCCGATCCCGACGCCGCCGACAGCGGCGACATGGTCCGGTACGACGACATCGCGCCGACCCTGAACGCGCTGATGGCGCAGTCGGACCGGATCTCAGCCCAGGTCGTCGGCCAGTCGACGCAGGGCCGCGACCTCTACCTCGTCACGGTCACCGCGCCCGAGAACCGCCGCGAGACCGCCCAGCAGACCGCGTGGCGCGACGAGATCAAGCAGGACCCGAAGGACGCCGCGAAGGACAGGCGCCTGGCACGGGACTACAAGACGCCGATCTGGATCAGCTCCAACATCCACGGCAACGAGTGGGAGGGCACGGACGCCTCCCTCCAGTACATCGAGCAGCTCGTGACCGCGCCCGAGAGCGAGGTCGGCGACCTCCTTGACGGACACCGGCTCTACTTCAGCCTCACGCTGAACCCCGACGGCCGGACGATCGGACAGCGGCCGACGGCGGTGAACCTCGACGCGAACCGCGACATGATCACCAACACGACGCCGGAGTCGACGTCGTTCATCAAGACCGCCGAGGCCGTCCAGGCGCTGTACGCCGCCGACTTCCACGGCTACACGAGCGTGCTGCAGATCGAGCCCTGCGGCCCGCCGCACGGCGACGACTACGAGTACGACCTCTTCATCCCGCACGCGTACGCGCTGTCCCTGCAGGTGGAGAAGGACGTGGTCGAGGCGCAGATCCCCGGCAACACCTACTACGACGTGACCACCGGCCGCGTCGTCCCGGAGGTCACTGGTCCGGAGAACGCGCACATCAAGATCCCGTACCGCGACACCCCGTCGGGCTGGGACGACTTCCCGCCGGTGTTCACCGCTCAGTACGCGGCGTTCTCCGGCGCGGTCACCGCGACCGTCGAGCTGCCGAAGTCGCGGCCGAACAGCAGCACCCAGACCCCGGCGAACGCCGTCATCAACACGGCGGTCGCACTCAAGACCATGCAGAGCCTCGTCGACTACGTGGAGAACAACGACGCCGCGATGCTCTCCGACCAGATCGAGTTCTTCCGCCGGGCGTCGGTCGGCGCCCCGCGCGAGGCGCTGACGACCGCGACCATCGCCGACGTCCCGGGCCCGCAGGAGTGGAAGGACGAGTGGGACGTCGCCGACGACCAGAACCCGGTGTCGTACCCGCGGGCGTTCGTGATCCCCATCGACGACGACCAGCGTTCGGTCTCTGACGCCCGTACGCTCGTCCGCGCGCTGCGCCTGCACGGCATCGAGGTCGGCCGGCTCGACCGCTCGGAACGGCTCGGCCGCACGACCTTCCGCAAGGGCACGTACGTCGTCGACCTGCACCAGCCCAAGCGCAACCTCGCGCACGCGCTGCTCGCTCCGGGAGCCGACATCTCGGCGAAGTTCCCGAGCATGTACGACATCTCGGCGTGGAGCTGGGGCTTCCTCTGGGGTGCTGACGTCGAGCCGGTCGGCACGACCGGAGTGGGAAGGCTGCCGAAGCTCCGGCCCGTCAGCGGCGACGCCGACGGCGACGTCCCGTCGAAGCGCGCGTACGTGACCTTCGACCTCGCCGGCGTCAACGACTACCGGGCGCTCAACGCGCTGCTCGAGGACGGCGTCGCCGTGTCGCAGCTCGCGGACGGCTCTGCCGTGGTTGGGTCCGACCGCGCCTCGTACGACGCGGTCGAGGACGTCGCCGAGGAGCTCGACGTCGACTTCGAGAAGGCCACCTCCGCGGAGGTGCGCCAGCTGAGCGACGGTACGGCCAAGGGGCTCGACGACCTGACGATCGGCTACACCGGCAACCAGGACGACCTGCTGTCGCTGACCCAGCTCGGGTTCGACGACCTGGTCCCGCTCACCGCCGCGACGCTCACGGCGACGCCGTCGCTGCTCGTCGACGTCGACGTGCTGTGGCTCGGGTCGGCGCTGAGCTTCAACGAGAGCCAGGCTGCGGGCGGCGCTGCCGTGACGGCATACGTCGACGCGGGCGGCAGCATCGTCGGTCGCGGCGCCGGCGCCTTCAACACGGCGCGGACCTTCGGCCTCGTCACGGGGACGGCGGTCGCCGGCAACGGCTCCGGCAACGGGATCGTCGCCGTCGACACCGTGGCCGCGGGCGTCCTGGCGCCGTACGCGCAGGCCCACTCGTTCGTCTATCCCGCGACGTGGTTCACGGGGCTGGGGGCAGAGGTCACGGTGGAGCAGACGTTCGACGCCACGACGCCGCTGATCGCCGGGCACTGGCGGCGCGGCGGTGCCGGCGGGACCACGCCGAACGGTCCGCAGGACGCCGCGGGCCAGCCGGCGGTCGTCTCGGCCGAAGCGGCGTCGGGCGCGAAGGCGTTCGTCTTCGGCACCTCGGTGTTCTTCCGGACGCACCCCAAGGGCGGGCAGAGCCAGGCGGCACGCGGCCTGTTCTGGGCAGCGCCCGAAGGTGAAGGCGTCGCGGCGCCGAGGTAGGACGACAGATCGAGCACCCGGGGCGGGTCGGTGGCCGGTGAGGGCCGCCGACCCGCCCTAGGCTGTGAGCGATGCTCGCCCTCGTACTCTCCGCGGCCGGGACCGTCCTCGGTCTCGTGATGCTGGGGCTCGCGACGGGGTTCAGCCCGACGCTGATCGCCCTCCAGGTCGCCGTGCTCGGGCGGAGCGGGCGGGTGGCGCGCCAGGGCCTGGTCGTGGCAGGCGGTGTGGCCACGGGCGCCGTCGCGCTCACCGTGCTCTTCCAGCTCGCCAACCCCGAGACGTGGGCTCGCGTGCTGCAGGGCAAGGTCGAGTCGCTCTTCGTGGAGCAGACCTTCGACGAGATTGCCGGCGTACTGTTCGTCATCGCCGGGATCTGGGTGCTTCGCCGCCGGGAGCAGTCCGACGACGACCTCCCCGAGCCGCGCGTCGCCTCGAAGGAGCTGGCGCGCCCGCGAGAGCTCTTCGGGTTCGCGGCGGTCAACACCGTGGTGAGCGTGAGTGGTGCGGCAGCGACGTACCTGGTCGTCCGGATCGCTCGCGAGGGCGACTCGCCCGTCCTGGTTCAGGTGCTCGTGTACGTCGGGTTCGCGGCGGCGGCGGCGCTGCCGTACCTGCTGATGCTGTGGGCGCGCGTGCGCGTGCCCCAGCTCGCGGTCTATGTCGACCGGGTGGTCGCCTGGGTGCGGTCGCGCAGCTGGCGCAGGCTCGGCGGGTGGTCCCTGATCGTCGTCGGGACGTTCCTCATCGTGGCGGCGGCGACCCGCTACTTCGGACGCGGGTGACGGTGCACGTGGCCCGTCACGGCACGGGCGCTTTGTCCAGCGGATCGGTACGGATACGCTGACGACCATGCCCAGCCAGGTCGTCACCGCCTCCGGCCCCCGTACGACGCTCCGGAAGCGTGTCCACACCCGCCTCGGCCGACGCCGCACGTCACCGTCTGCGTTGTCGGCGATCGCGGGGGAGTACGAGGTGGCGAGCGACCTCATCGAGCAGAACGGTGCGCTGCCGCTCACGTGGTGGGTGCGCGCTCCCAACTTCGGTGACCTGCTCTCCCCGTGGCTGATCGGCAAGATGACCGGCCGCCAGGTCGTGTTCGCCGACAAGTCGCGTCCGCACTACATCGCGGTCGGTTCGATCCTCAAGCGGGTCTCGCCACAGTCGATCGTCTGGGGGTCCGGCTCGTTCGGCAACGAGAATCGCGACCAGCTCGTGCCCGAGGCGACCTACACGGCCGTCCGCGGGCCGCTGTCGCGGGCGCGTCTGCTCGACGTCGAGGCGAAGGTCCCGGAGGTGTACGGCGACCCGGCCCTGCTGACTCCGCTGTACTTCCGCCCGAAGGTGAAGAAGACCCACGACATCGGCATCGTCGCCCGCTGGTCGGAGAAGCGCTGGGCTGAGGCTCAGCTCGGGCCCGGGGTGAAGCTGATCGACCTCGGCACCGACGACGTCGAGGGCGTGCTCCGCGAGATCATGAGCTGCCGCCAGATCGTGACGGCCTCGCTGCACGGGCTGGTCATCGCCGACGCGTACGGCATCCCCAACGCGTGGGTGCTCTCGCGTACGGCGGCGGGCGGCGAGTTCAAGTACCTCGACTACTTCGCGAGCGTCGACAAGTTCCGCCTGCCGCAGGGCCTCAAGATCAAGGGCCGCGAGGTCACTGTCGCCTACCTGCGCAGCCGCCTGGACTTCGATGCCCGTCCGATCACGTTCGACTTCCGCAGGCTGCTCGACGCCTGCCCCTTCATGGAGCGCCGACCCACCGCCTGACGCCTTCCCCTTGCCACGTTCTCGTGGCAGGTGCGCACCGCCCTCGGCAGATCTGCCGAGGGCGGTCGTCGTGTAGCCACTTGACGATTCGTGCAGGGACACCGCTCGGCCCTTCCGGGGAGATCCACGTCACAGCTATGTTCGCTCTCGCTACATGTGTTCGATCTACGAACACATTCGGCGGACAACGTCACCGCTGGTCGGTCGCGCATCAAGGAGAACCCTCATGGACAACACCCCCGGGACCGGCTTCTCGCGCCGGTCATTCCTCCAGACCGTCGGCATGGGTGCCGTCGCGCTCGGTGGCAGTTCGGTGCTCTCGGCCTGCGGGGGCCTGAAGGGAACCGGTTCCTCGGCCAGCGACGTGCTCAAGATCGGGCTGGTATCGCCACAGACCGGCCCCCTCGCCAGCTTCGCGTCGTCGGACTCGTTCGTCGTCAAGCAGATGAACGAGGCGCTGCGCAAGGGCTTCACCGCCGGCGGCAAGAAGCGGACGATCGAGATCGTCGTCAAGGACACCCAGTCGAACGCGACCCGTGCCACCGAGGTGACGCAGCAGCTCATCAACAGCGACAAGGTCGACCTCATCGTCGGCTCCGGCACTCCTGACACGACCAACCCCGTCGCCGACCAGTGCGAGGCCTCGGGCGTCCCGAACGTGACGACGATCGCGCCCTGGGAGGCGTGGTTCCACGGCCGCAACGGCACGCCGGGCGAAGGCTTCCAGTACACAACGCTGTTCTTCTTCGGCATGGACCAGTTCGCCGAGTGCTTCTTCCCGATGTGGGAACGCATGGGCGTCGAGTCCAAGGACGTCGCCGCGCTCTGGCCCGACGACACCGACGCCAACGCGTTCCGCGACGGCCTCGGCGCGGCGATGAAGGAGCAGGGCTGGAACCCGATCGACGGCGGCAAGTACCAGAACGGCGCCGCCGACTTCAGCGCCCAGATCGCGAAGTTCAAGAAGTCCGGCGCGGAGCTCTTCACCACCACGCCGATCCCTCCCGACTTCCAGACGTTCTGGAAGCAGGCGCAGCAGCAGGACTTCCGCCCGAAGCTCGCGACCGTCGCGAAGGTCATGCTCTTTCCCGCCGAGGCCGAAGCCCTCGGCCAGCTCTCGAACAACATCGCGACCGACATCTGGTGGAGCCCGTCCCACCCGTACACCTCGAGCATCGACGGGACGACGAGCAAGGAGCTCGCCACGGCGTTCGCCAAGGACACGGGCAACCAGTGGACGCAGGCGCTCGGGTCGGTCTACTCGCTGTTCGAGATCGCCGTCGAGGCGTTCAAGAAGGCCGACGACCCGAAGGACAAGGACGACGTCGCGGAGAAGCTGCGCACCATGTCCTACACCGGCATGAGCGGTCCGCTCGACTTCACCAAGGGGCCGGAGCCGGGCATCGCGATCCAGCACCCGGTCGGCGGTCAGTGGCGTCCCGGCACCGAGTTCGACTGGGACATCTCGATCGTCGACAACTCGGCCAACACCGAGGTGCCGGTCGGCGGCGATCTCGAGCCGACCAACGCCTGATGGTCCCCGCGCAGACCGCCTCGCCGCTGCTGCGTCTCGACGACCTGTCCAAGAGCTTCGGGCAGGTCGTCGTGGCCGACGGCCTCGACCTCGTCGTCGGTACGGGGGAGACGCTCGGGATCGTCGGACCGAACGGTGCGGGCAAGACCTCGCTCTTCGCGATGATCTCCGGCGACCTCGCCCCCGACTCCGGACGCGTCGTGCTCGAGGGCGTCGACGTCACGGCGATGGCGCCCCACCGTCGCGCGCGTGCCGGCCTCGGGCGGACGTACCAGATCCCGCGGCCCTTCGAGGGCATGACGGTGTTCGAGAACGTCCTCGTCGCGGCGACCGAGGCCGCGGGCCTGCGTGGCCGGGCGGCGGCCGACGCGGCGATGGAGGTCCTCGAGCGTGCCGGGCTGCTCCCGGTGGCCAACACGCGTGGCGGCGCGCTGACGCTGCTGCAGCGCAAGCGCCTCGAGGTCGCCCGCGGGCTTGCCGCTGCGCCGAAGGTGCTGCTGCTCGACGAGGTCGCCGGCGGCCTCACCGAGCCGGAGGTCGTGGAGCTCGTCGCGCTCGTCCGAGCCGTCAACGCCTCGGGCGTCGCGATCGTCTGGATCGAGCACGTCGTCCATGCGCTCACCGCGACCGTCGACCGTCTTGCGTGCCTGGCGGGCGGACGCCTGGTCGCCGACGGCGAGCCGTCCGCGGTCCTGGCAGACCCGACCGTCCGCGAGCTCTACCTGGGCCACGCGGTGACCGTCGAAGGAGACGTCGCATGAGCGAGGACACCCTGCTCTCCGTACGAGGCCTGTGCGTGGAGCACGGACAGCTCCAGGCGCTGCGCGACTTCGACCTCGACGTCCGCGAGGGCGAGAAGGTCGCCGTCATCGGCGCGAACGGCGCCGGCAAGTCGACGCTGCTCCGTACGCTCGCCGGTGTCCTGCGGCCGTCGCGCGGCACGATCAGCCTCGTCGGCACCGACATCACGACGGTGCCGACGCACCAGCGTGTCGAGCAGGGGATCGCGATGGTGCCTGAGGGGCGGCGGCTGTTCCCCTCGCTGAGCCTGGAGGAGAACCTCCTCACCGGCCAGTACCGCAGGCGGCCCGGCGCATGGGACCTGGACGCGATCTATGCGCTCTTCGACTGGATGCCCGACCGGCGGCACCAGTCGTCGATGCAGCTGTCCGGCGGTCAGCAGCAGGCGGTCGCGATCGGCCGTGCGCTCATGGCGAACCCGCGGCTGCTGCTCGTCGACGAGCTGTCGCTCGGTCTCGCCCCGGTCGTCGTGCAGCGCATCTACGAGGCGCTCGCCGAGATCGTCCGCAGCGGCTGCGCGGTCCTGCTGGTCGAGCAGGACGTCAGCCAGGCGATGGCCGTCGCCGACCACGTCCACTGCCTGCTCGAAGGGCGCACCGTCCTGTCGGGGGCGCCGAGCGAGCTCGCGCTGCCCGACGTCGAGGCGGCGTACTTCGGCATCGACTCCAGTCCGAAGGCGGGTTGACCCGATGGACCTCCTCAACGCCGTGACGCAGGGCATTTTGCTCGGCGGCCTGTACGCCCTGTTCGCCTGCGGTCTTTCGGTGATGTTCGGGGTGATGCGGATCGTGAACCTCGCGCACGGCGACCTCGCGATCGCCGCCTCGTTCCTCGCGTTCGTCCTGGTCAGTGCGACGTTCCTCCCGCTGTGGATGGTGGTCGTGGTGACGATCCCGCTGTTCGCGCTCATCGGGTACGGCACGCAGCGGGTCCTCTTCCAGCGCAGCCTGAAGGCAGGCCCGCTCGCTACGCTGCTCGTCACGTTCGGCCTGTCGATCGTGCTCCAGAACGCGTTGCTGCAGATCTTCTCCGCCGACACCCGCACGCTCGACGCGGGTGCGCTCGCGACCGGCGCGCTGCAGGTCGGCGAGATCTCGCTGTCGTACCTCGGGATCCTCGGAGTCGTCGCCGCCCTCGGCTCGATCATCGCGATCCAGCTCTTCCTCAGCCGCAGCCGCAACGGCCGCATCATGCGCGCCGCCTCTGACGACCCGGAGACCGCGGCGCTGGTCGGCGCGAACTCGCGCCACGTCTACGGCATCGCCACCGCGATCGCGTTCGGCACGGTGGCGCTGGCGGGGATGATCTTCGCGATGCGCTCGTCGTTCGACCCGGCGCTCGGGCCGTCCCGGCTGATCTTCGCGTTCGAGGCGGTCGTGATCGGCGGGCTCGGCTCGCTGTGGGGCACGCTCGCCGGCGGTCTCATCCTGGGGATGACGCAGAGCATCGTCGCCCTGTACGACCCGTCGAGCGCCGTGCTCGCGGGGCACCTGGTGTTCCTCGCGGTGCTGGCGTTCCGGCCGCAGGGCATGATCCCGAAGCGGGCGATGGCATGAGTACGAGGAGCGAGGCACCGCAGTGCTCATGCGAAAGGAGCAGGGCATGAGCACGCTGATGGCGCACCCGGGCGCACCGAAGGCCGTCGTACGGCGCTCCGCCCGCTCCTCGCGATGGACGGTGCTCGCGCTCGGCGCCCTCGTCGTGCTGCTGGCCGCGTTGCCGTTCCTCGTCTTCGAGAGCGTGACGAGCAGCCTGTTCATGCTGTTCGTGTACGTCGTGATCGCGAGCATGTGGAACCTCCTCGCCGGGTTCGGCGGCATGGTCTCGGTCGGGCAGCAGGCGTTCATCGGCGTCGGCGCCTACACGGTCGTCGCGCTCGCCGACCAGGGCCTCTCGCCGTTCCTCGCGCTCGTGTTCGCGGCCCTCACGGCGGCGATCCTGGCGATCCCGACGTCCTGGCTCGCGTTCCGGCTGCGCGGCGACTACTTCGCCGTGGGCACGTGGGTGATCGCGGAGGTCTACCGGCTCGTCGTGATCAAGATCGACGCGCTCGGCGGCCCGAGCGGCCGTCCGTTGACCGGCATGAGCACCGTCGATCAGACCCTGCGTGCCGCGTTCATCTACTGGTCCGCACTCGGCGTCGCGATCCTCACCGTCGCTGCCTGCTACTGGCTGCTGCGCGGTCGCGTGGGCCTCGCGCTGACGGCGGTCCGTGACGACCACGTGGCCGCGCGGGCCAGCGGCGTGGACGTCGCCCGTGCCAAGTACGTCGTCTACCTTGCCTCCGCTGCCGGCTGCGGCGCCGCGGGCGGCCTGCTGGTCATCAACGCGCTCAGCGTCCAGCCCGACGCGATCTTCAGCGTGCAGTGGTCGGCGTACATGATCTTCATCGTCGTCATCGGCGGCATCGGCTATCTCGAGGGCCCGATCGTCGGAGCGGTCGTCTTCTTCGCGCTCCAGCAGCTCCTCGCCGACTCTGGCAGCTGGTACCTCATCGTGCTCGGCGTCCTCGCCGCCGCCTCCGCGATCTGGATGCCGCGCGGGCTGTGGGGCCAGGTCATCGACCGTACGGGCTTCCGGATCTTCCCGGTCGGCTACCACGTCGACCTCACCGCGCTCGAGACGCGCGCCCCCGCCCGTACCCAGGAGAGGACCTCATGAAGATCACTGCCGCGGTCGTCGAGAAGTCCGGTGCGCCGTTCGTGCTCGAGGAGGTCGAGCTGGACCGTCCTGGTGCTGGCGAGGCACTGGTGCGCGTGATCGCGACGGGGCTGTGCCACACCGACGAGATCACCCGGCACGGCGACCTGCCGCAGCCGCTTCCCGGCGTGCTCGGGCACGAGGGCGCCGGGATCGTGGAGGCGGTCGGCGACGGCGTGACGTCGGTGTCGCCCGGCGACCACGTCGTGATCGGCTGGCCGTCGTGCGGCATGTGCGCGCACTGCATCGGCGGCGAGCCGCGCTACTGCGACCGGCTGGGGGAGGCCCTTGTGTCGGGGGCGCGCCTGCTCGGACCGCGCGAAGGCGAGTCCGCACTGCACCGTACGGACGGGTCGGCGCTGTCGAGCCACTTCTTCGGCCAGTCGTCGCTCGCCACGTACGCCCTGACGTGGGCGGACGCGCTCGTCGTCGTCGACAAGGACGTGCCGCTGGAGATCGTCGGGCCGCTGGCCTGCGGCATCTCCACCGGCGCGGGCGCGGTCCTCAACACCGCACGCCCAGCGATGGGCGACTCGCTCGTCGTGTACGGGGTTGGGGCCGTCGGTCTCTCCGCGGTGATGGCCGCCCGCTGCACGCCGGCGACGACGATCATCGCGGTGGACAAGCACCGGTCTCGACTCGACCTGGCGCTGTCCTTCGGCGCCACCCACACTCTCGACGCGAGCGAGGACGTGGTCGCGCAGGTCCACGAGATCTGCGGCGGCCCGGCGACGTTCGCGCTGGAGTGCACCGGTGTCGTCCCGGTCGTCCGTCAGGCCGTCGACTCGGTCGGGATGCTCGGGACCTGCATCCTCATCGGCGGCGCCCCGGCCGGCGCGGAGTTCGCGATCGACCACCTCACGACGCTGTGGGGCAAGCGCATCATCGGCGTCCTCGGCGGCGGGGCGACCAGCCGCCAGGTGATCCCGGCCCTGCTCGCGCTGCGTGCCCAGGGACGCTTCCCGTACGACCGGCTCGTCGAGTACTTCGCGCTCGACCAGATCGAGGACGCGATCGCCGCGAGCCTGTCGGGCGAGGCGATCAAGCCGGTCGTGTGCATGCCGCGATGAACCCGTCAGCACGCGACGACGACCTCCTCGCGCTCGACCTGGTCGCGGCGGCCGGGGCGCTGGCGACGGGCGAGGTGCGTGCCGTCGACCTCGCGCACGCCTACCTGCGACGGATCGCGGAGACCGAGCCAGATCTCAACGCCTACGTCACCGTCGACCGTGGGGCTGCGCTCGCGCAGGCCCGCGCTGCCGACGCCGAGATCGCCGCACGTGGTCCGCGTGGACCGCTGCACGGCATCCCGGTCGGGGTGAAGGACCTCTTCGACATCGCCGGCCTGCGCACCGCGTACGGCTCGGCGCGGTTCGCCGACCACGTCCCACGCGGCGACGCGGCGGCCGTGACGGCGCTGCGGACGGCGGGTGCGGTCGTCCTCGGCAAGCAGGCGACTCACGAGTTCGCGTGGGGCGGACGCACCGACAGCCCGCACTTCGGGCCGACGCGCAACCCGTGGGCGCACGACCGCATCCCTGGTGGCTCGTCGGGTGGTGGCGGCGCATCGGTCACCGCGCGCAGCAGCCTGCTCGCGCTCGGCTCCGACACCGCCGGCAGCGTGCGCATCCCCGCAGCGCTGTCCGGCTGCGTCGGGCTCAAGCCGACGGCGGGCTGGATGAGCCTCGACGGCGCCTACCCGCTCGCCCCTTCGCTCGACCACGTCGGGCTGCTCGGGCGTACGGCCGCCGACGTCGGCCTCGCGTTCCACGCGCTCGGTGGGCGTACGGTCGCCGGGGACGATCTGTCTGGGCTGCGGGTCGGCTGGCTCGTCGACGCCCAGCCGTCCACGAGCGCCGAGGTCGCGCAGGTGGCCGCCGCCTCGCGCACGGTCGCCGCCGGGTTCGCCGAGGTGGTCGACGTGGCCGTGCCCGATGTCGCCGCGCGGACCGAGGCGATCCTCACCCTCGTCCGGCACGAGGCCGAGCAGGTGCACCGTACGGCCTTCGCCGACGCGCCTGCCTCGTACGGGCCCGACCTCGCCGCCCTGCTGGAGCTCGGTCCGGTCGCCGACGCCGACCTGGCGCGTGCTCGGGAGGTCGTGACGCGCACGCGTGCGTGGTGCGAGGCGGCGCTGCGCGACGTCGACGTCTTCGTGGGTCCGACCGTCCCCGTCGTCGCGCCACGCATCGGCGCGCAGGAGATCGACGTCGCGGGCCGTGCCTGGCCGGTCGAGCTCGTCCTCACGCGCTTCACCTCGCTCGCGAACGCGACGGGGGCGCCGGCGGCGTCCGTCCCCGTGGGCACCGTCGACAGGCTGCCGGTCGGCCTCCAGGTGATCGGCCGGGCGGGTGCGGAGGCGGTGGTGCTCGCGGTGGCCGACCGGCTGGGCGTACCGGCTGCTCCCTGGCAGCCGGCCTGACCTCGCGGTCGCGAAAGTGGCGAGAATCACCCCCGAGCTGGCCTATGATGCCGGTCAGTGCGGCGGACGACCCCCGTCCTCCGACTTCTGAGGCGTTCGAGGTGACGGACGTGGAGGCTGATCCGGCGACGGCGTTCGCCGAGCTCGACACGCGACGGTCGTCGCTCGCGAGCACGACCGACATGTGGACCGAGGCGTGCTCGCGGATGCTCGTCCCGCTCACCATCACCGGCCCTCAGAAGGTCGTCCACGGTCACGTCACGATGCGCCAGCACGACGGCATCCGCGCGTGCACGCTTCAGGGGACGGCCCACGTGGCGTCCCGCAGCGAACAGGACACGGTCGGCGGGAGCGACTACATCAAGCTCTGCCTCGGGCTCGGCGGCCACATGGCGCTGCGCCAGCACGACCGTACGCATGCGCTGAGCCGCGGCGACGTCGTCGTGTACGACACGGCCGACCCGTACGACGCGGGCAGCGCGCTGCCGTTCGGCATCCTCCTGCTGCTGATCCCACGCAGCGCGCTCGGGCTGTCGCGCGACCAGATCGCGATGAAGGCCGCGCAGCCGCTGCAGAGCGACGCCCTCCCGCAGCTGCGCGAGGCGATGCTGACGAGCGCGCGCGGCGACGGGTTCCTCGCGACCGGTGTGCTCGCCGACATCGCGGCCCGGGTTGTCCGTGACACGCCCGCGTTCCGCCTGCCCGCGCGGACCGACCACGACCGCATCGTGGCCGCCGCCCAGCGCCACGTGGAGGCGCGGCTCGCTGACCCGACGCTGGACGCGGCCGCCCTCGCCGCGCTGACCGGGGTGTCACGCCGACGCCTGTACGAGGCGTTCGCGGCCGAGCTCGGGCCCGTCGCGACGTACGTACGCGAACGCCGCATCGCCCGTGCCCGCGACCTCTTGCTCGACCCGGAGCACGTGGGGGAGTCGATCGCCCACATCGCCGCCGCAGTCGGCCTGCCCGACCCGACCCACTTCAGCCGCGTCTTCCACCGCACCCACGGGCTGTCGCCCCGGGCCTACCGCGCGCGGGGCGTCGCTGAGCCGTCGGTGCCGTGGTCGCCGCGCACTGAGGGCCGGACACTCTGATGCCGTACGTCGTGGGCGAGGCCGGCTCCCAGCGCGGGTCGTTGCGCGCCTGGGTCGCCGCGCACCCGGCCGACGTGATCGACGTGTTCGTCTACGTGGTCGTCCTCAACCTCGCCATCCAGTACCTCCCGGCGGTGATCAGCGAGACCTTCACCCTCTCGCTGCTGACGGCCGTCCTGCTCAAGGTGACGCTGGAGCTGGTGCTCCTCGTCAAGGGGGTCGTCCTGACCCGGCTGCGTGGCGCCACCACCCTGCTGACGAAGACGACCTCTGCCGTCCTGCTCTGGGTGGTGGCGGTGGGGAGCAAGCTCGTCGTGCTCTGGCTGATCGATGTCGCGTTCGGCGGCTCGGTGAGCCTGGGCGGCTTCGTCCCCGTGACCCTGCTCGTCCTCGCTCTCCTGGCGTCGCGGGCAGGTGTCAGGCGTCTGCTGTACGGCACGACCGCGTCGGTCTGAGCCTGGGTTTCCACAGGTTCGGTCACAGGGGTGTTGTGGTGACCCTTGTTTGCGGCAGGATTCCGGTCACGATCGCCGCCCTTGGGGGAGTTCCGTGACGACGAGCAGCCTTGCTGACCAGGTCCGTGAGCACGTGCGCGCGCAGGGGGTGGATCCGCTCCGAGATGCGTCTGCGGTGCGGCGGATCGCCGAGCAGGTGGCGGCCGCGCACGACCAGCGGAGCCTGACGGGAGTCGTCGCGGCGTTGCCCGATCCCGAGGCGACAGTCGGCGAGCTGGTGGCCGCGGTCTCGGGCCTCGGGCCACTCCAGCCCTACCTCGACGACCCCGATATCGAGGAGATCTGGATCAATGATCCGTCACGAGTCTTCGTCGCGCGGGCCGGTCGCACGGAGCTGACGCCGGTGATCCTCGATGCGGTCGAGGTGCGTGAGCTCGTCGAGAGGATGCTCGCGACCAGCGGCCGGCGGCTCGATGTGAGCCAGCCGTTCGTCGATGCGACCCTCCCAGGAGGGCATCGCCTCCACGTCGTGCTGGAGGGCATCTCGCGCGGCTTCGTCGCTGTCAACATCCGCAAGTTCGTCCAGCGCTTCCGAGGGCTCGCCGACCTGGTCGCCGCAGGCACGCTCACCGAGCATGCGGCCGACTTCCTGCGGGCCAGTGTCGTCTCCGGGCACAACATCGTCGTGTCCGGCGGCACGCAGTGCGGCAAGACGACCCTCCTCAACGCGCTCGCCACCGAGGTGCCGGGTGCCGAGCGGATCGTCTCGGCAGAGGAGGTCTTCGAGCTGCGCTTCGCCCACCCAGACTGGGTGGCGCTGCAGACCCGCCAGGCCGGCCTCGAGGGCACCGGGGAGATCCGCCTGCGCACGCTCGTCAAGGAGGCGCTGCGGATGCGGCCCTCGCGCCTGATCATCGGCGAGGTCCGCGCCGAGGAGTGCTTCGACCTGCTCCTCGCGCTCAACGCCGGCTTGCCGGGCATGGTGACGCTGCACGCGTCGTCAGCGCGCCAGGCCCTCGTCAAGCTCTGCACCCTGCCGCTGCTGGCCGGCGAGAACATCTCCGCCCGGTTCGTCGTCCCGACCGTCGCGACGTGCGTCGACCACGTGGTCCACCTCGGCCTCGACTCCCAGGGCCGTCGTACGGTGCGTGAGATCGCCGCCGTCAACGGGCGGGTCGAGCAGGACGTGATGGAGACCGAGACGCTGTTCTCGTTCCGGGACGGGGTCCTCGTACGCGGCGCCGGCACCCCTGCCCGTACGGAGCGGTTCGAGCAGTCCGGCATCGACATCGGCGCGCTCCTGCGGCGGGAGGGCTGATGGGCTACGTCCTCGGTCTGGGGATCGGCATCGGTCTCCTCCTCGCCTGGTCAGGCCTCACCGCGTCGTCGGCGAGCCACGTCGCGACCACCCGTACAGGTCACGGCAGGGGTCGCCTCGCCGACCTTCTCGCGCGCGCCGGCGCCGAGGGGGTGACCGCTTCCGGACTCGTCGGGGTCTGCGGTGCCTGCGGGGTGCTCGGGCTCGTCGTGGCGCTCCTCGTCACGGGGACGCCGACGGTCGCGCTCGTCGGCGGGCTCGCCGCCGCGTACGTGCCGGTGGGTGTCATCCGGGCACGCGCCGGCAGGGTCGTCGCTGAGCGTGCGGCGGCCTGGCCCGAGGCGGTCGACCACCTGGCCTCGGCCGTACGCGCGGGGTTGTCGCTTCCCGAGGCCGTCGCTGGTCTCGGCGAGCGCGGCCCTGAGCCGTTACGGGGGCCGTTCGCCGCCTTCGCTCGCGACTATCAGGCGAGCGGACGGTTCTCCGAGTCGCTCGACACCCTCAAGGCGCGACTCGCCGATCCCGTCGGCGACCGCGTCGTCGAGGCGCTGAGGGTGGCGCGCGACGTCGGCGGCGGCGATCTCGGCCGCATGCTCCGTACGCTCTCGGCGTTCCTGCGCGACGACCTTCGGACCCGTGGCGAGCTCGTCTCCCGCCAGGCCTGGACGATCAACGGTGCTCGGCTGGCCGTCTCCGCGCCGTGGATCGTGCTCGCCCTGATGGCGATGCGTCGCGACGCGATTGCGCAGTTCGGCAGCGGCACCGGCCTCGTGCTCCTGCTCTGCGGGCTCGCGGTGTGCGTCGTCGCGTACCGGCTGATGCTTCGGATCGGCCGCCTTCCCCGCGAGCCGAGGGTCCTGCGGTGACCCCGGTCGTGGCGGGAGGGCTTCTGGCGGCGGGAGTCGCCGTCGGGCTGCTGGAGCTCGTCCGTGTCGCGCGCCTGCGACGCCGTCCCACCCTCGTCAGCCGGGTCGCTCCCTACGTCCGTGACGTCGTCCCGCCTTCGGCGTCCGACCGCACGCCCGCCCCGCTGCAGACGGGGTGGGCAGTGTTCGGCCCGACTGTCCGCCGCGCGGCCGAGCTGGTGGAGCGCACCCTCGGCGGGAGCGCGTCCGTGCGCCGTCGGCTGACACGCAGCGGGTCGCCGATGACGCTCGAGGAGTTCCGGGTGAGCCAGGTGGTGTGGGGTGGCTCGGCGTTCGGTGCAGTGGCCGCTCTCCTGCTGTGCTGGAGCGCCGTCTCGACCGTACGGCCGCTCGCCGGCCTCGTGCTGTGCTGCGTTGCCGCCGTCGGTGGCGTGCTCGCTCGTGACATCGCCCTCACCCAGGCGGTCGCGCGCCGAGAGGACCAGCTCGTGCGCGAGTTCCCGACGCTCGCCGACCTCCTCGCGCTCGCGGTCGCCGCCGGCGAGGGGCCGGTCTCCGCCCTCGAGCGCGTCGGTCGGGTGAGCAACGGGGCGATGGCGGCCGAGCTGCGGACGGTGGTCGCCGACGTCCGGATCGGCCGCCCGCTCTCCGAGGCGCTCGACGCTCTTGCCGCGCGCTCGGGTGTCACGGCGGTGGCGCGGTTTGCCGAGACCCTGTCGGTGGCCGTCGAGCGCGGTACGCCTCTGACCGAGGTGCTGCACGCCCAAGCCGCAGACGTCCGCGAGGCGAGCCGCCGCGAGCTCGTCGAGTCCGGTGCCCGCCGCGAGGTCCTGATGCTCGTGCCGGTCGTCTTCCTGGTTCTGCCGGTGACCGTCCTGTTCGCGTTCTACCCCGGTCTGGTGAGCCTGTCGCTCAGCACGCCCTGACACCCGAGGAGAGTCATGCTCGTACGCCCCCACCCACACCGTGTGTCCCCCAGACCCGCATCCCGCCTCCAGCGGGTCCACGACGACCGGGACGAGCGCGGCGACGTGCCCGGTTGGGTCCTGATCGTCGTCATGTCAGCCGGCCTCGTCGCGGGGTTGACGGCCGTCGCAGGGCCGCAGCTGCAGTCGATGCTCGAGTCGGCGCTGAGCTCCGTCGGAGGATGAGCCGACGCGCGCAGCCGCGGCTCGACGAGGGATCCGCGGTCGCGGAGTTCTGCCTGGTCATGGTCGTGCTCGTGCCGCTGGTGCTCGGCGTCATGCAGGTCGGGTTCGTGCTGCACGTCCGCAACACCCTCACCGCGGCGGCTGCCGACGGCGCGCGTGTCGCCTCGCGGTCCGGGGCGACACCGGACGACGGCGCGCGCCGCACGCGCGAGCAGATCACCCGAGTTCTGTCGAGCAGGTACGCCCGCGAGGTCACCACCACGCGGGCATCGGCCAGCGGGCAGCCGGTCGTCGTCGTGCGAGCCCGTGCCGAGGTCCCGGCACTCGGGATCGTCGGCCCCGCCGTCACGGTGACGGGGACGGGACGCGCCGTCGAGGAGACCGGATGACGCGCAACGAGAGGGGCAGCGCGATCGTCGAGATGACGTGGCTGGGGATCTTGCTCCTGATCCCGCTGGCGTACGTGATGCTCTCGGTCTTCGAGGTGCAGCGGGCCGCGTACGGCGCCAGCGCCGCAGGGCGGGCCGCCGGTCGCGCGTACGTCCAGAGCCCGGACGTCGCCTCCGCTCAGCAGCGGGGGAGTGCGGCGGCCGCGCTCGTGCTCGAGGACCACGGCATCGAGGTGGGTGCCCGCGCCGTGAGCGTGGACTGCACGGGCGGACCCTGCCTCAGTCCGGGATCGTCGGTGACCGTGACCGTCGACGTATGGGCCGACCTGCCGTTCGTCCCGGACTTCCTCGGCGGAGCCCGGCCGGCGGTCCGCGTGAGCAGCACGCACACAGAGCCGTATGGGCGGTTCCGCGAGGACCGGTCGTGACAGAGGGCGAGCGGGACGACCGCGGTCAGATCTCGGTGATGATCATCGGCTTCTTCCTCGTCCTGCTCCTCGTCGTCGCCGTCGTGGTCAACGCGTCAGCCGCCTACCTCGGACAACGGGGTCTCGCGGACCTCGCCGACGGTGCCGCGCTGGCCGCTGCGGAGGGAGTCGAGCGCTCGAGCCTGTACGGGGCGACAGGAGAGCGTGCGCCGCTCGATCCGACGGCGGCGAGGACAGCGGTGGCCGACTACCTCCGCGCGGTCGACGCCGACGGACACGTCGCAGCTCTCCGTTGGGAGGTGCGGGGGAGGGGTGACGCGGTGGTCGTTCGGCTCGACGGGCGGGTTCGGCTGCCGTTGGTGCCCCCGGGATGGACGCGCGACGCAGCGATCTCTGCCGATGCGACCGTGGAGCTCCGGATCGACTGAATCGGCCCCTGCACGTGGGTGCTCCGCATCGCCGCAGGTCAGAGGCCCTTTGCGCGTTAAGGGGTACCCCCGGTTTGACCGCCCAAAACCGACCCTGTAATGTTCTTCTTGTTGCCGGGGACGGCGGCGGGCAAGGCCGAGAGGCCGGGCACGCGGCCCCAGCGATAACCACCTCAAAGCAAGAGCCTAGCCGGTTCCACACGCGTGGAGCGGGAGATGGTCGCTACGAGGTGCCCCGAAGGAGCCCGGTTTGGGAGTCCGAGGAGCGCCTGGTAGGTTTGGGGGTCGCGCCTTGATCTGATGCCCGTGGGGGTTGAGGGTTTTGTGTGTCTGATGTTTGAGAACTCAACAGTGTGCCAAAAGTCGACGAGATAATCAGTAGTAAGGCCTCGGACTTTTGCTTCTCTTTGGAGGGGTGAGTGTTTGGGGTTGATTCCGTGACAATTATTTGTCAGCAAATAGTTAGTCCGGGTCATAACGGAAGTTGTTGCCTAGCCTTTGGTTGGGTTTTCGACGGAGAGTTTGATCCTGGCTCAGGACGAACGCTGGCGGCGTGCTTAACACATGCAAGTCGAGCGGTAAGGCCCTTCGGGGTACACGAGCGGCGAACGGGTGAGTAACACGTGAGTAATCTGCCCTTCACTCTGGGATAACCGCTGGAAACGGTGGCTAATACCGGATATGACCTCCTTCCGCATGGTGGGTGGTGGAAAGTTTTTCGGTGGAGGATGAGCTCGCGGCCTATCAGCTTGTTGGTGGGGTGATGGCCTACCAAGGCGACGACGGGTAGCCGGCCTGAGAGGGTGACCGGCCACACTGGGACTGAGACACGGCCCAGACTCCTACGGGAGGCAGCAGTGGGGAATATTGGACAATGGGCGAAAGCCTGATCCAGCAACGCCGCGTGAGGGATGACGGCCTTCGGGTTGTAAACCTCTTTCAGTAGGGACGAAGCGAGAGTGACGGTACCTACAGAAGAAGGACCGGCCAACTACGTGCCAGCAGCCGCGGTAATACGTAGGGTCCGAGCGTTGTCCGGAATTATTGGGCGTAAAGGGCTCGTAGGCGGTTTGTCACGTCGGGAGTGAAAACTTGGGGCTTAACCCCATTCGTGCTTCCGATACGGGCAGACTAGAGGCAGGCAGGGGAGAACGGAATTCCTGGTGTAGCGGTGGAATGCGCAGATATCAGGAGGAACACCGGTGGCGAAGGCGGTTCTCTGGGCCTGTTCTGACGCTGAGGAGCGAAAGCATGGGGAGCGAACAGGATTAGATACCCTGGTAGTCCATGCCGTAAACGTTGGGCGCTAGGTGTGGGATCCATTCCACGGGTTCCGTGCCGCAGCTAACGCATTAAGCGCCCCGCCTGGGGAGTACGGCCGCAAGGCTAAAACTCAAAGGAATTGACGGGGGCCCGCACAAGCGGCGGAGCATGCTGATTAATTCGATGCAACGCGAAGAACCTTACCTGGGTTTGACATACACCAGAAGCCTGCAGAGATGTGGGTCTCTTTGGACACTGGTGTACAGGTGGTGCATGGCTGTCGTCAGCTCGTGTCGTGAGATGTTGGGTTAAGTCCCGCAACGAGCGCAACCCTTGTCCTATGTTGCCAGCACGTAATGGTGGGGACTCATAGGAGACTGCCGGGGTCAACTCGGAGGAAGGTGGGGATGACGTCAAGTCATCATGCCCCTTATGTCCAGGGCTTCAAGCATGCTACAATGGCCGGTACAAAGGGCTGCGAAACTGCAAAGTGGAGCGAATCCCAAAAAGCCGGTCTCAGTTCGGATTGGGGTCTGCAACTCGACCCCATGAAGTCGGAGTCGCTAGTAATCGCAGATCAGCAACGCTGCGGTGAATACGTTCCCGGGCCTTGTACACACCGCCCGTCACGTCATGAAAGTCGGCAACACCCGAAGCCGGTGGCCTAACCCCTTGTGGGAGGGAGCTGTCGAAGGTGGGGCTGGCGATTGGGACGAAGTCGTAACAAGGTAGCCGTACCGGAAGGTGCGGCTGGATCACCTCCTTTCTAAGGAGCATTGCTCATCACTGTCGCAACTGGTTTGTGGTGGTGGTGTGTTCCTGGCTTGATCACGCGAATGTCGTGGTGGCCGGGTGCTCAGATAGTGGAACGTCGATTATTCAATCGTTGGGTTGGGCTTGTGCAGCTAGTACTGCTGTGCCTCTTTCGGGGGGTTCGGTGTGGAGGGTTGTGTGGGTCTGGTCTGGTGGTTGGGCACGCTGTTGGGTCCTGAGGCATCAGGCGCCTTCGGTCTCCCGGTTGGGGGGTCGGGGGTGCTGTTGTCTTGGTTCCGGCCAGGCCGGTCATGACCTGTGGGTTGTGGTTCGGGTGGTTGCGGGTTGTGGTTTGAGAACTTCACAGTGGACGCGAGTGTCTTTGTAGTGTGTGTAATTTGCAAGCTACTAAGGGCACATGGTGGATGCCTTGGCATCGAGAGCCGATGAAGGACGTAGGAGTCTGCGATAAGCCCTGGGGAGCTGACAACCGAGCTGTGATCCGGGGGTGTCCGAATGGGGAAACCCGGCCAGAGTTATGTCTGGTCACCGGCGCCTGAACACATAGGGCGTTCGGAGGGAACGTGGGGAAGTGAAACATCTCAGTACCCACAGGAAGAGAAAACAACAGTGATTCCGTGAGTAGTGGCGAGCGAAAGCGGATGAGGCTAAACCGTGCGGATGTGAGAGACGGCAGTTGTTGTCCGTGCGGGGTCGTGGGAGCGCATTGCTGGTTCTGCCGAGCTGGCGAGAAGTGATAAAACTCAGGTGAAGTCGAAGGGCCTGGAATGGTCCGGCGTAGAGGGTGAGACCCCTGTAGGCGTAAGTCTGAGTCTTCTTTTGTGTTATCCCGAGTAACGCGTGACTCCTGGAATTGCGCGTGAATTTGGCGGGACCACCCGTTAAGCCTAAATACTCCTCGATGACCGATAGCGGACAAGTACCGTGAGGGAAAGGTGAAAAGTACCCCGGGAGGGGAGTGAAATAGTACCTGAAACCATGTGCCTACAATCCGTCGGAGCGATCCCTTGTGGGTTGTGACGGCGTGCCTTTTGAAGAATGAGCCTGCGAGTTAGTGGTACGTGGCGAGGTTAACCCGTTGGGGGGTAGCCGTAGCGAAAGCGAGTCCGAATAGGGCGTTGAGTCGCGTGCTCTAGACCCGAAGCGGAGTGATCTATCCATGGGCAGGTTGAAGCGCGGGTAAGACCGCGTGGAGGACCGAACCCACTTAGGTTAAAAACTGAGGGGATGACCTGTGGATAGGGGTGAAAGGCCAATCAAACTCCGTGATAGCTGGTTCTCCCCGAAATGCATTTAGGTGCAGCGTCGTTTGTTTCTTGCCGGAGGTAGAGCACTGGATGATCTAGGGGGCCTACAAGCTTACCGAAATCAGCCAAACTCCGAATGCCGGCAAGTGAGAGAGCGGCAGTGAGACTGCGGGGGATAAGCTCCGTAGTCGAGAGGGAAACAGCCCAGACCATCAGCTAAGGCCCCTAAGCGATTGCTAAGTGGAAAAGGATGTGGAGTCGCACAGACAACCAGGAGGTTGGCTTAGAAGCAGCCATCCTTGAAAGAGTGCGTAATAGCTCACTGGTCAAGTGATTCTGCGCCGACAATTTAGCGGGGCTCAAGCAATCCGCCGAAGCTATGGCATTCATACGTGTACTCGGCCCCTTGTGGGTCCAGGTGTGTGGATGGGTAGGGGAGCGTCGTGTGGCGTGTGAAGCGGCGGGGTGACCCAGCCGTGGATGCCACACGAGTGAGAATGCAGGCATGAGTAGCGAATGAGGAGTGAGAAACTCTTCCGCCGAATGACCAAGGGTTCCAGGGTCAAGCTAATCTGCCCTGGGTAAGTCGGGACCTAAGGCGAGGCCGACAGGCGTAGTCGATGGACAACGGGTTGATATTCCCGTACCGGCGTTGGTGCGCCCATGCTGAATCAGTGATGCTAAGCACCCGAGCTGAGCTTGATCACCCTTCGGGGTGGCGTGTCTTGGTGAGCGTGTGACCCGAACTGGTAGTAGGCAAGTGATGGGGTGACGCAGGAAGGTAGCTCATCGCGGCGATGGTTGTCCGCGTGTAAGGACGTAGGGCGACAGATAGGTAAATCCGTCTGTCATGTGCCTGAGATCTGATGCCGAGCCGTTTTGGCGAAGTGAGTGATCCTATGCTGTCGAGAAAAGCCTCTAGCGAGTACCAGAGCCGCCCGTACCCCAAACCGACACAGGTGGTCAGGTAGAGAATACCAAGGCGATCGAGTGAATCGTGGTTAAGGAACTCGGCAAAATGCCCCCGTAACTTCGGGAGAAGGGGGGCCTGATTCGTGAACACCCTTGCGGTGGGAAGCGATGAGGGCCGCAGAGACCAGGCCCAAGCGACTGTTTACTAAAAACACAGGTCCGTGCGAAGAAGTAATTCGATGTATACGGACTGACTCCTGCCCGGTGCTGGAAGGTTAAGGGGACGTGTTAGCCGTAAGGCGAAGCACTGAACTTAAGCCCCAGTAAACGGCGGTGGTAACTATAACCATCCTAAGGTAGCGAAATTCCTTGTCGGGTAAGTTCCGACCTGCACGAATGGAGTAACGACTTGGGCGCTGTCTCAACCACGAGCTCGGCGAAATTGCACTACGAGTAAAGATGCTCGTTACGCGCGGCAGGACGGAAAGACCCGGGACCTTCACTACAGCTTGGTATTGGTGTTTGGTTCGACTTGTGTAGGATAGGTGGGAGACTGTGAAGCGGCCACGCCAGTGGTTGTGGAGTCAATGTTGAAATACCACTCTGGTCGTACTAGATATCTAACTTAGGTCCGTGATCCGGATCAGGGACAGTGCCTGGTGGGTAGTTTAACTGGGGCGGTTGCCTCCTAAAATGTAACGGAGGCGCCCAAAGGTTCCCTCAGCCTGGTTGGCAATCAGGTGTTGAGTGTAAGTGCACAAGGGAGCTTGACTGTGACACCGACGGGTGGAGCAGGGACGAAAGTCGGGACTAGTGACCCGGCGCTGGCATGTGGAAGCGGCGTCGCTCAACGGATAAAAGGTACCCCGGGGATAACAGGCTGATCTTCCCCAAGAGTCCATATCGACGGGATGGTTTGGCACCTCGATGTCGGCTCGTCGCATCCTGGGGCTGGAGCAGGTCCCAAGGGTTGGGCTGTTCGCCCATTAAAGCGGCACGCGAGCTGGGTTTAGAACGTCGTGAGACAGTTCGGTCCCTATCCGCCGCGCGCGTAGGAAACTTGAGAAAGGCTGTCCCTAGTACGAGAGGACCGGGATGGACGAACCTCTGGTGTGTCAGTTGTTCTGCCAAGAGCACTGCTGATTAGCTACGTTCGGGAGTGATAACCGCTGAAAGCATCTAAGCGGGAAGCACGTTTCAAGATGAGGTTTCCCACCCTTCGTGGGTTAAGGCCCCCAGTAGACCACTGGGTTGATAGGCCGGAAGTGTAAGCGTAGCAATGCGTGCAGCTGACCGGTACTAATAGGCCGAGGGCTTGTCTACACACATTTACAAAGACATTATGCGTCCACTGTGAGGTTCTGGGATCACAACCCATTACAACAACAGAACAGAGTTGTTGGTTGTGTAATCCTGTAGGGTTACGGCGGCCATGGCGAAGGGGAAACACCCGGCAACATTCCGAACCCGGAAGTTAAGCCCTTCAGCGCCGATGGTACTGCACGGGAGACTGTGTGGGAGAGTAGGACGCCGCCGGACAATATTTCAGGTCGTGGGTCGTTTCCCACCCCCTCACCGGGGTGGTTGAAACGACCCACGACCCATTTTTACGTGTGCACAGCCTTGCGAACGAGGGCATGTACGCAAGACTGAGCGCAGGCAGCGCAGGAGGATTGATTTGATGAGCGAGCGTGGTGGAGGCGGCCGCGGAGGCCAGGGCCGTAGCGGTGGAGGCCGCCCGAGTGGCGGGAGCGGCGGAGGCCGTGGCGGCAGCGGAGGCAACGGACGTGGCCAGGGACGGCCGGGTGGACAGGGACGCCCCGGGGGATCGGGCGGCGGTCGACCAGATCGCAGCGGAGGTTCCCGTGACGGTGGCCCGCGTGGCTCCCGTGATGGGCAGCAGCGTGGTCCTCGTGACGGTGCCCCCCGTGGTCCTCGCCGCGAGGGTGATCGTCCTGATCGTCCGCGCCGCGATGGCGACCGCGAGGCTCCCCGCCGTATCGAGGGCCCCCCGATCCCTGAGGGCGTCCACCCCGACCAGCTCGACAAGGGTGTCCGTCGTCTGTTGACGTCGCTGACTCCTGGCAAGGCCGACGCCGTCGCGTCGCACCTGGTCGCTGCGGGGATCCTCATCGACGAAGATCCTGATCTCGCCTACAAGCACGCCCGCACTGCGCGCGAGCTCGCACCCCGGATCGGAGTGATCCGTGAGGCTGCGGGGGAGACTGCGTACGCGGCCGGCCGCTGGGCCGACGCGCTCGCCGAGCTGCGTGCTGCCAAGCGCATGACGGGGAGCTTCGACCACATCCCGTTGATCGCGGACTCCGAGCGCGCCCTCGGTCGTCCCGACCGTGCGCTCAAGGTGATCGCCGACGCGCGTGACAAGCTCGAGGACACCGACCTCCGCGTGGAGGCCGCGATCGTCGCCGCCGGCGCGCGTCGCGACCTCGGGCAGGTCGACGCGGCTCTCGCGGTCCTCCAGCAGGAGCCCCTTCACCACGGCAGCCCGACCACCTGGCTCGCCCGGTTGCGCTACGCGTACGCGGACGCGCTGGTCGAGGCCGGCCGCACACAGGACGCGCTCGAGTGGTTCCACCGCACGCTTGCGGCGGATCCGCAGCACGCCACCGACGCCCAGGAAAGAATCAACGCGCTCGAAACCCCCTGAGTTCTCCCCAGAGGAGCCGCGATGGCGGCTCCTTTGGGTGGGGGTCGTCGTACACTTGTGCCTCCCGTCACCCCTCCTGGAGGTTTTCGCGTGCGCGTCCCTGGTAGCCGTGCGGCCGTCGTTGCTGTCGCGATCACGCTTGTCGCCTCCGTCGCCGTAGCGGTGAAGCTGGCCGAGGAGCCGGTTCCCGTCTCAGCGAGCACGGCTGCAGGCACGACCGCTTCCGGCGCCGCGGCCGCCGTCGTGGCCGCTCCCGCCGTGGCCGCTCCCGCCGCGGTCGCTCCCGCCGCGGTCGCTCCTGCTCACGGGACCGTTGCTGCCGCCGCCCCTGCAGGCGCCGCTCGCTACCGTCCGAACGTCGTGATGATCATGGCCGATGACCTCGACAGCTCCCTCGTGAAGTACATGCCGAACCTCAAGAAGCTGCAGAAGCGAGGTGCCGACTTCCGCCGCAGCTTCGTGGTCGACTCGCTGTGCTGCTCGTCGCGTGCGTCGTTCCTGACCGGCATGTACCCCCACAACTCCAAAGTCTTCATCAACACCACGGGCCCCGATCCGGCGAACCCGATCGGTGGCCACGCCGCGTGGGTGAAGGCCGACAACAACAAGAAGACCTTCGCGTACGCGATGTCCGGCCAGCAGGGCGGCTACCGCACCGGCTTCTTCGGCAAGTTCATCAACCACTATCAGGGGACCTCTGGGAGCGCTGCGCCGGCCGGATGGAGCACGTTCCAGGGCCTGACCGGCAACCTCTACGCGATGTGGGGCTACCGCCTCGCGTCGAACGGTTCGGGCATCCAAGGCGCCCGTACGGTCCAGACCCGCTCCTTCGGCACCCGTCCCACGGAATACTCGACCGACGTGCTGCGCCGGCGTGCGGTCAGCTACCTCCGTTCAGCAGAGCGCGACGGCCGCCCGTACTTCGTCGAGCTCGCGCCCACCTCCGTCCACAGCCGCGCATCAAAGATCGTGCGCAAGGGCGAGCCCGTCTTCCCGGCGGCGCTTCGCGACCGGCCGCTCAAGGGCAAGAAGGCCAAGAAGAACCCGAAGCGACGCTTTGGTGATTGCGGCCCGGTCCGGTGCGACAAAATCGACGTCGCGAAGACCCCCGGGTTCAACGCTAGTCGTGCGGCGTCGCGGCCACGCTATGCCGATGGTCGCCCGGCTCCGCTGTTCGGCCAGACCGCCAAGCTCCGCAAGGCCGACGTCAACCGCATGCGCCGCTATCACCGCGACCGCGTCCGCATGGCGCAGTCGCTCGACGACATGATCGGTGCCGTCATGAAGACGGTGGGGCCTGACACTTACCTCGTCTTCACGAGCGACAACGGCTACCACCTCGGGCACAAGCGGCTCGGTCGCGGCAAGACCACGCCGTACGACACCGACATCAGGGTCCCGCTCATCATCGCCGGCCCAGGCGTCGTGCGTGGTCCGCGCTACCAGGTCGTCCAGAACATCGACCTCTCGTCGACCTTCGAGCAGATCGCCGGCCTGCGCCCCGACCAGCGCCGCGACGGCCGCTCGTTGCTCCCGATCCTGCGCAACCCACGCGCCGCGTGGTCGCGCTACGCATTCGTGGAGCACACCCGCCCGGTCCGCGACGTGAACGACCCCGACAACGAGAAGATCAGCCTCGAGACACCGTCCTACCTGGCCGTGCGGTCCGCGGACTCGATGCTCGTCCGATACGACACGCGGGGCGGCGACCCTGCCGGCTACACCTACGAGTACTACACAGGGCTGTCGCGGCCGCGGGCGTACGAGCACACGAATGTCTACAACCCCCATAACCCGACGGTGCAGACGCTCCTCCGCAAGCTCGAAGCCTTCGCGGACTGCGAGCGCGCCGAGTGTGCCGCGCTGACCCGCTGAGACCTCAACAGCCTTGTCGCGCAGCGCCCTGGGGCGGCTCGCGAGGGGGTGACGGGTAGTCTCGTCGGTGTGGCACAACGGGACTACGACGCAGCACTGAAGGCCCTCGACTCGACGATGTCGTCGATCGAGGCCGTTCTCAACCTCGACGCGATCCGCGCGGAGGTCGCGGAGTTGCAGGAGCAGGTGGCTGCGCCCGACCTCTGGGATGACCAGGCCAACGCCCAGGTCGTCACCGGCAAGCTCTCGGCCCTGCAGTCCGAGCTGGAGCGAGCGACCGGTCTTCGCCAGCGCCTCGACGACCTCGCGGTTCTCGTGGAGCTGGCGCGCGAGGAGGACGACGCCGACGTCCTTGCCGAGGCCGATGCCGAGCTCGAACGGGTCCAGAAGGCCGTCGAGGGCCTCGAGGTCCGCACGCTGTTGTCCGGCGAGTACGACGCGCGCGACGCGCTGATCACCATCCGCTCCGGTGCCGGCGGTGTCGACGCAGCCGACTTCGCCGAGATGCTGCAGCGCATGTACATCCGCTGGGCCGAGAAGCACAAGTACGTCGTCGAGATCTACGACACCTCGTATGCGGAAGAGGCCGGCATCAAGTCGACGACGTTCGCGGTGAAGGCGCCGTACGCCTATGGCACGCTGTCCGTGGAGTCGGGCACCCACCGGCTCGTGCGCATCAGCCCGTTCGACAACCAGGGTCGCCGTCAGACCTCGTTCGCGGCCGTCGAGGTCGTCCCGGTCCTCGAGCAGACCGACCAGATCGACATCCCCGAGGACGAGATCCGGATCGACGTCTATCGCTCCTCGGGCCCGGGTGGCCAGAGCGTCAACACGACTGACTCCGCCGTCCGCCTGACGCACATTCCGACCGGCACCGTCGTGAGCTGTCAGAACGAGAAGAGCCAGCTCCAGAACAAGGCGAGCGCCATGGTGATCCTGAAGGCGAAGCTCCTCGCCCTCAAGAAGGCAGAGGAGCGCGCCCAGATCGACGAGCTGCGCGGCGACGTCCAGGCGTCGTGGGGCGACCAGATGCGCTCCTACGTCCTCAACCCGTACCAGATGGTCAAGGACCTCCGTACGGAGCAGGAGACAGGCAACACCCAGGCGGTGTTCGACGGAGAGATCGACGAGTTCGTCGAGGCAGGTATCCGTTGGCGGCGTGGCGCTGAGGCCACCGCCAAGTAGCGCTGCGTACACTCGCACGGTGATCCGCTTCGAGAACGTCAGCAAGACCTACCCGGGGCAGCCCAGACCCGCGCTTGACAAGCTCAGTCTCGAGATCGAGAAGGGCGAGTTCGTCTTCCTCGTCGGGCAGTCCGGATCGGGCAAGTCGACCTTCCTCCGGATGGTCCTGCGCGAGACTCGCCCGTCGACGGGTCGGGTGTACGTCGCGGGCAAGGAGATCAACCGGCTCGCCAACTGGAAGGTGCCGAAGCTGCGTCGCCAGCTCGGGACCGTCTTCCAGGACTTTCGTCTGCTGCCGAACAAGACCGTCTCGGAGAACGTGGCGTTCGCGCTGCAGGTGATCGGCAAGCCGCGCACGGAGATCCGCCGTGTCGTCCCCGAGACGCTCGAGCTGGTCGGTCTCGAGGGCAAGGGCGAGCGGATGCCGGACGAGCTGTCCGGCGGTGAGCAGCAGCGCGTCGCGGTGGCGCGCGCGTTCGTGAACCGGCCGATGATCCTCATCGCCGACGAGCCCACCGGCAACCTGGATCCCGTGACGTCGGTCGGCATCATGAAGTTGCTCGACCGGATCAACCGCACAGGCACGACCGTGATCATGGCGACCCACGACGCGGGGATCGTCGACCAGATGCGCAAACGCGTGATCGAGCTCAGCGGTGGCGTGCTGGTGCGCGACCAGTCGCGCGGCGCGTACGGCTACGAGGACTGACGAGGACCGATGGCACTGGGAAGCATCCTCTCCGAGCTCACGACGGGCCTTCGGCGCAACTTTTCGATGACGGTGTCGCTCGTCGTCACGATGAGCGTCTCGCTCGTGCTCGCGTCGCTCGGCCTGCTGCTGCAGACGCAGGCCGACCGGACCGAGAAGTACTACGGCGACCGGCTCCAGATCCAGGTCAACCTCTGCACCCAGAACTCCTCCGCGGACACCTGTGTCGGCGGACGGGCGACCCCGGAGCAGGAGAAGACCGTCGAGACCGCCCTCGACGACAACCCCGAGGTCCGCTCGTTCGAGCGCTGGAGCCCGGAGCGCAACTACGAGCAGGCGCAGGAGTACCTCGGCCAGAACGCTGACGGGCGCAAGCAGCTCGAGGCGCTCGGGCCGGAGTCGTTCGGCACCTCCTACATGGTGACGCTGCGCGACCCCAACCAGTTCGAGGGAGTCGTGAGCCAGGTCAGCGGCCTCGACGGAGTTGCGGGCGTCGTCAGCATGCGCGACCTGCTCGCGCCGCTGTTCGAGGTCTTGTCGAAGCTGCGCTGGGCCGCGCTCGGCACGTCCCTGCTGCTCATCGTCGCGGCCGTCCTCCAGGTCTCCAACACGATCCGGATGACCGCGTACGCGCGACGCCGCGAGATCGGCATCATGCGCCTGGTCGGCGCGTCGTCGTGGCACATCCAGCTGCCGTTCATCCTCGAGTCGCTGGTCGCCGCCGTGATCTCGGCCGCGCTCGCGTGCGGCGGGCTGGCCGCGTTCATGCAGTTCGTGGTGTACGGGTTCCTGCGCGACCGGCTCGCGGGCCTGACGACCTGGGTGAGGTGGCAGGAGGCGATCGGGGTGATGGGCTACACGAGCATCCTCGCGCTCCTGCTGGCGCTGGTCCCGACGCTGGTGATGACGCGGCGCTACCTCAAGGTCTAGGACGGCACGCCCGGCGGCACGAAATGCACCCTCTCGTTCAAGTTGAGGGTTAGCGTCGCCTACGGAACGTTCCCGACCAGAGGTAGGCCTGTGGCTTCACCCGTCCTTCCCCGGCGTACTCGTACGCGGACGGCGCTCGCGCTTGCGGTCGTCGTGGCCATGACCGGCGCGCTCGCGAGCCCGAGCGCCGGCGACGAGAAGGGCGACCTGGACCACCGGCGCAAGGAGGTCCAGTCCGAGATCTCCGGAGCCCGGGCGGAGCTCGACCAGTCCAGTGCCCGGCTCGCTGCTGCCACGAAGGCGCTCCAGACGGCGCAGGCCACGTTGTCGGCCGCCCGCTCGGCACTCGCGACCACGCAGAGCAGGCTCGCGACCGCGCAGACCCGCGACATCGCCATGCAAGCCGCGTTGACCAAGGCGGAGGCCTCGCTGGTGACAGCGAAGTCGGAGGCGAAGAAGGGCCGCCGCAGCCAGAAGAGGGCAGCCCGCGAGGTCGAGCGGATGACCGTCGAGTCGCTGCAGGGCGGCTCGCCGAGCATGCGTGCGTTCGCGGCGCTGGTCGACGGCGTCGATCCTGCCACGTACGGCAAGCAGATCAGTCTCGACCGGGCTGTGACCGATGCACGCCTTGCGAAGGTCGACAAGCTCGACGCGACTCGCGTCATCTTGGACCTCAACCGCAAGAAGGTCGAGAAGCTCCGCAACGAGGTGGCGGTCAAGCGCAAGGAGGCTGCCGACAACCTCGCCGAGCAGAAGCGGCTCGAGCAGGCGGCGCGCGAGCAAACAGCAAAGGTCGGTGAGCTGGTCGCAACCAACGCGTCCGCGCAAGCGACCGCGGCCTCCGCACGCCAGTCCGACGCTTCCGAGCTCGCAGCGCTCGAGTCCGAGCGCGGCAAGATCTCGAGCAAGCTGAAGGCGATCGCCGCGCAGGAGCGGCTCGAGGCCCATCGCGAGCGTGATCGCAAGCGGCGTGAGGCGAACAAGAACAAGAACTCCGGTGGCTCTGGCGGGTCGGGCGGGTCCGGCGGCAACGGCGGGTCGGACGGCGGAGGTGGAGGAGGCAGCGACAGCGGCAGCGCGCTGTCGTACCCCGTCGACGGTCCGATCACGTCCTCGTACGGCATGCGGTTCCACCCCGTGCTGCACGTCTGGAAGCTCCACGACGGCACCGACTTTGGGGTCGGCTGCGGAACCCCGGTCCGAGCGGCGGCCGGAGGGCGCGTCGTGGACCGCTACTACAACGCCGGGTACGGCAACCGCGTGATCATCGCGCACGGCCAGAAGCGCGGCCGCAGCGTCGCCACGACCTACAACCATCTGTCGCGCTACTCCACCTATGCGGGGCAGCGCGTGAGCCGCGGCGAGATCATCGGGTACGTCGGCAGCACCGGCTATTCGACGGGGTGCCACCTGCACTTCATGGTGATGCTCGACGGTGACACGACGAACCCGATGAACTGGCTCTAGACACCCTCAGCGGCGCCTGCTGGTCGCGAGGTCGGCCAGGCCCAGCAGCAGGGCTCCCACGACGAACGCGACGGTCGTACGCAGGGCGAGGCTCATGGACTCCCCGTAGTCGCCGTCGACCGCGAGCCGGCTGAAGAACTGGGCGAGGACCAGCGACACGCCGATCGCGCTCCCGACGCGCTGAGCGGTCTGAAGCATCCCCCCGCCGACACCGGCGCGCCGGACGTCCACCTCCGAGAGGGTGATCGTCACGTTGGGGGAGATGACCAGACCGCCACCGACGCCCGCGAGGAGCAGCAGAGGCGACAGCGTGAGCCCGACGTGGTCGCGGAGGTGAGGGACGGCGAGGTCGATCCCGACCAGGCCGACCACGACCAGGACGAGGCCGACCACGACGAGTGCTCGCCCGTACCGGCCGACAAGACGTCCGCCGAGCGCCGCGGCCGCCGCAGACCCGAGGGCGAACGGCATCTGGGTCAGGCCGGCCTCGAACGCGCTGTAGTCCAGCCCGTTCTGGAGGTAGAGGGTGAGCACCAGGAAGATCGAGGTGAACCCCGCGAAGTAGAGCGTGCCGAGGCTGAGTCCCAGCACGTACGTCCGGACGCGCAGCAGCGCGAGGTCGACGAGCGGCTCGCGCCCCGACCGCGCCCAGCGGCGCTCCCAGGCGACGAAGGTGACCATGAGAACGGCCGAGACACCGAGCAGCCACCACGGGCGCGTCGACAGGGACTCCCCGCGCGAGCCCTCCACCATCGGGAGCAGTACGAGAAGCGTCGCGACGCCGAACAGCAGCACGCCGACCGGGTCCAGGGACTCGCGCCGCCGGCTCTCCGCCTTCGGCAGCCACCGCAGCGCGAGAAACAGTGCGACGACACCGATCGGTACGTTGACGAAGAAGACGTACCGCCAGCCGTGCTCCGGTCCGCCGACCGACACCAGGACACCGCCGAGGAGGGGGCCGACCGCCGTCGAGATCCCGACCATCGCGCCGAACAGCCCGAATGCCCGTCCGCGTTCGTCGCCCTGGAACATCGTCTGGATGAACCCGGACACCTGCGGGTTGACGAGGCCGGCGCCCAGGCCCTGCACGATCCGGGCGGCGGCCAGCCAGCCGGGGTCGGACGCGGCGCCGGCGACGGCGCTCGACGCGGTGAACACAACCAGCCCGACGCAGAAGATCGTACGGCGGCTCATGGCGTCGCCCAGTCGTCCCGCCGGGACGAGCACGATCCCGAACGCGAGCGCGTAGCCGGCGACGATCAGCTGGATCTGCGAGTCGGTGGCGTCGAGCCCGGTGCGGATGGAGGGGAGGGCGACATTGACGATGCTGACGTCGAGCAACGTCATGAATCCGGCGACCAGGCACACGACCAGCGCGCTCCACCGCGTGTCGCGCTGCGCGTCCGCCACGGTCCGACCGTACGTGCCCGCCCGTGAATGTGCTGGACAGGACAGGGACAATGGGGGAATGGCCAAGGAGACCGGCACCAAGCTGATCGCGCAGAACCGCAAGGCGCGGCACGACTACCACCTCGACGACGTGTACGAGGCGGGGATGGTGCTGTCCGGCACCGAGGTCAAGTCCTTGCGCGAGGGGCGGGCCAACCTCACCGACGGCTGGGCCGACATCGAGAACGGGGAGGTGTGGCTCCACGGGGTGCACATCCCCGAATACACGCAGGGCACTTGGACCAACCACTCCGCGCGCCGCAAGCGCAAGCTGCTGCTGCACCGTCGTGAGATCGAGAAGATCGAGAAGGCCACGTCGACGCCGGGCGTCACGCTCGTGCCGCTGTCGCTCTACTTCGTGTCGGGCCGCGCGAAGGTCGAGATCGCTGTCGCCCGGGGCAAGAAGGCCTGGGACAAGCGCCAGGCGATCGCCGAGCGCCAAGCCACCCGCGAGGTCCAGGCTGAGGTGGGGCGCAAGGTGAAGGGCATGCCCGGATGACCTTGGAGGACGCCGACCTCCCGGCATTCGCCGCGGAGCTGGGCATCCCCGGGCTGTTCGACACCCACGTCCACTTCCTCCCGCCGCGGGTCATGGACAAGGTGTGGGGCTACTTCGACGCGGTCGGTCCGCTGACGGGACGGCCCTGGCCGATCCGTTATCGCTGGCCGGTCGAGGAGCGCGCCGACTACCTCGGGCGGATCGGCGTCCTGCGCTACTCCGCGCTGCCGTACGCGCACAAGCCGGGGATCGCCGAGTACCTCAACACCTGGTCGGCCGAGTTCGCCGCTGCCCACGGCAACGCCCTGCGGTCGGCGACGTTCTATCCCGAGCCCGAGGCCGCCTCGTACGTGCGGGCCCGGATCGAGGCAGGCGTCGACGTGTTCAAGACCCACGTCCAGGTCGGCGACTTCGACCCGACCGACCCGCTGCTCGACGACGTGTGGGGTGCGCTGAGCGACTCGCAGACGCCGGTCGTCGTGCACGCCGGATCAGGACCCGCGCCGGGGACGTACACGGGGCCCGAGCTGATCGGCAAGGTGATGGCTGCCTTCCCGAACCTGCCGATGATCGTCGCGCACATGGGCATCCCCGAGTACGAGGACTTCCTCGCGATGGCCGAGCGCTATCCGCAGGTGCGGCTCGACACCACGATGGTGTTCACGGACTTCACCGAAGAGACCGCCCCGTACCCGCGCGACCTTCTCGCGCGGCTGCGCGACCTGCAGCCGCGGGTGCTGCTGGGCTCGGACTTCCCCAACATCCCGTACGCGTATGCGCACCAGGTCGAGGGCCTCGTACGGCTCGATCTGGGTGACGACTGGCTGCGTGACGTCCTGTGGCGCAACGGCTTGGCCCTGTTCGACGCGTGAGCCGGAATACCGTTCGTCTCGAGGCGGTTGGACCAGGTACCCTTCAGGGACAACTACACAGCGGGGCTGATCGGTTTCGACTTTGGTCGTACGACGTAGGAGAAGCGAGCCGAGAATCCAAGGTCATCTCGTAAACGTTCCTTGGAAATCAATAAGTGCCGATTCTAAGCGCACTGACTTCGCTCTCGCCGCCTGAGGCGAGCTAAGTGAAGGGTCGGCCTGGGAACGCCTCCGTCCCAGTCACCGGCCTCAGCTAGGAGGCTTGCTCTGTTAGTCCGGTCGCGGGACTGACAGGGGACATTCACAGCGACTGAGCCTGTCGACGACGTGTCTGTTCGAGCGTCGGGGCTGAGAAAACGACATAGCAGACTGCGCTCGGAGAAGTCCTACCTCTGCGCTGAAGGACGCGGGTTCGATTCCCGCCAGCTCCACCATGAGGTCCCCGCATCACAGAGGCGCTCCCGGCTGACGGCCGGGAGCGCCTCGGTGTCTCTCGTCGCGGGATGCGGCTACGCGCCCCGACCCGTGCGCGCGCGATAGCCTCCCGGAGTGACCATGGCGGACATTGGAGGCGCGTACGACGCGCGAGCGGACGAGTACGTCGCGCTGTTCGGGTCGGTCGATCAGGCAGCGCAGCAGGATCGGGACACGATCGAACGCTGGCAGGCAGGCGTCGACGGACGGATCCTCGACGCCGGCTGCGGCCCCGGGCACTGGACCGAGATGCTCTCGCGCGGTGGGAGCCGGGACGTTGTTGGAGTCGACGCGTCGGCTCGCTTCCTGGACGCGGCACGAGGGCGGTCCGCGTTCCTCGACCTCTCGCGGGCCGATCTCGCCGCGCTGCCTCTCGCGACCGGATCGGTCGGCGGCATTCTGTCCTGGTACTCGATCATCCACACCCCACCGGCCGACGTTCCGGCGATCGTGCGTGAGTTCGCCCGCGTCCTCGCCCCCGGAGGATCCCTGCTGCTCGGGTTCTTCGAGGGCGAGGCTCGCGCCGCGTTCGACCACGCGGTGACGACGGCGTACTACTGGTCCGCCGACGCACTCGGGGGCCTGCTCGCGCCGCACGGGTTCGTGATCGAGCGGGCCTCGGCCCGCCAGGACCCTGGCGTACGGCGGCAAGGCGATCTGGTCGCCAGACGGACTCTGCGCGGCTCCGCTACTTCCTGACCTTCGCGGTCTTCTTGCTGGTCTTGACCACGGTCGCGTACGAGGTGCGTGTCCCGGTGACCTTGACGGTGAGGCGCTTGCCGACGTCACGCTTGGTCAGCGTGTACGACGCCTTCCTGGCCTTGGTGATCTTCTTGCCGTTGCGGAACCACTGGTACGACAGCCGGACCCTGCCCGGACCCCAGGCACCGGCCTTGATCGTGAGCTTCTTGCCCTTCTTGGCCTTGCCCGAGATCTTCGGCGTCGTCGCAGTGAGCGTTCCGATGGCGCGGGCGGTCGGGGCCGAGGTCCGTGCGACGGAGGCGAGGCCCGACTTCGAACCGGTGACGGTCACCGTGAAGCGCTTGCCGGCGTGCGCGTTGCTGACGCGGAAGGTGGGCGCGGTCGCGCCTGCGATCGCCATGCCGTCGGCCCGCCACTGGTAGCGCAGGCTCACGCCCGCCGGTGCCCACGCGCCGGGGATGGCGCGGAGCACCTGACCGGTGCGTGCGGAGCCTGTGATGCGCGGGGTCGCTGCCGCGATGGGTGTGGGAGGCGTGCTCGGTGCGGCGAGCTGCACGGTGTGGCTCAGATGCGTCTGGCGGGTCGGGAACGTGATCGGGGTCGCGCCGGCGACGCTCGCCGCGTCCTTCCACCACTGGCCGACGGCGGCGCCGGTGTAGCCGGCGGGAACCCCGAAGTAGACCTTGTATGCCTCGGCGCCGTCGGTAAAGCGGTAGCGGCCTTCGTCGTCGGTCATGTGCGGACCGGACTGGATGGGACCCCAAGCCCCGTTGGAGAAGACATGGATGAGGAGCGGCGCGTCGACCAGCGGCTTGCCGTCGGGGCCCAGCACCGTGAAGTCGACGGTGGGACGCTCCTGGAGCCTGACGTCGAACGTGGTGGTCGTACCAGGGGACACCACGACGCGCTGATCGACGTAGTAGTACGGCCAGCCGTTGTTGGAGTCGTCGTAGACGGAGACGCTCACCCAGTAGTCGCCGGGGACAAGGTCCTTCGAATCGTCGCCGGACTGGCTCTCGTACGCGCCGCTGGCATCCGTCGTCACGCCGTAGCCGCCCGACATCTCCGACTCGCGGAAGCTGACTGACGCGCCGGCGACAGGCATGCCGAACTCGTCCTTGACGGTGCCCCGGATGAAGCCCGCCTTCTCGAGGACGATGTCGCCGAGGACGAGAGCGGCACCGTTCTTCACCTCGATCACCGTGGCGTCGTAGACCGACCAGGCGTTGCCGTAGTACTCGGCGGCGTAGCCGGTGGGAGGGCTCCACGTGCGGACCGTGTAACGACCGTCGGGGACACCGGGGATCGTGTACGAACCGCCGGCTCCGGTGGCAGTCGAGGCGACCGCGCCGCCGCCACCCGTGGCCGGGTAGAGGCCCACTCCGACACCGACGGCGCCGGACGCCGTACCTCCGGGCGACTGGGCGAGTACTTTTCCGCTGACCGTGCCGGCGGCGGCCTGGGCGGGGGCGGCGACGAGCATCGAGAGCCCGAGCGCGGCCACGAGCGCCACGACGAGCGCGCGCAGGCGCCAGCGGGCAGGGGAAGAGGACAGCATGGAGGGCTCCCGAGGACGTCGCCGGGACCGGGGTGCCCCGAACGCGCAACCATGGTAGACCGCGTACGGGTTCAGTCCTGCGGCGTCGCCTCGCCCTGGGACGGGCCCTCGGACGGGCCCTCGGACTCGCGCTGGGTGCGCTCGCGGAGCCACTCGCGCAGTCCGTCCGCCAGGTCCTCCCTCTGCGGTGCCTCGTCCTCGGGCTCTGGATCGGCGGCCGCGTCGGGCGCGACGGGGCGCGGCGCGGAGGGGTCGATCTGCCAGGTGACCCCGAACGAGGTCGACGTCACGACCTCGGTGACCGCCTTGAGGTCGGGCTCGTACGGCTGGCCGGAGGTGATGCTCTTAGCCTCTTCCGGTCCGCCCTTGCTCCGGAACATCCCCATGGCTGGCTCTCCTCGGTCACGCGATCGGTCCGGGACCCAGCGTAGAGCGAGGAGGGGCTGGGGCCCAGCCTTGTCCGCGCGATGCACCCTCGGTACGGTCACGGTGAGCCACGACACATCGGAGGACACACATGGCCAAGCTTGCCGCGCTCACCGGGACCGCGATCGCTGCCACCGGAGCGGCCCACTTCGTCTCACCGAAGACGTTCGAGCCGATCTCGGCGGCGGCGTTCCCCAAGGACACCGGCACCTGGATCAAGCGCAACGGAGCGACGGAGGTCGCGATCGGCCTCGGGCTGCTCTCGCGTCGTACTCGCAAGATCGCGACGGTGGGGCTCCTGGCGTACGCCGGGTTCCTCGGCAGTCGGATCGCCGCCAACAAGAGTCGCTGACGGCACGTCGTACGGCCTGTCGTCAGCCGCACCCGACGCAGGTGCGTGCGGCGGGTCGTACGGCCAGGCGCTCGGCAGGGATCTCCCTCCCGCACCGCTCGCAGCGGCCGTACGTCCCGTCGCGCGCCCGCTCGGCCGCGGCAGTGAGCTGAGCCCGGTCCTCCTCGAGCCGTGCAATCAGCGCGGCGACCTGCTCGCGCTCCCACGCGATCGTCGCGCCCTCAGGATCGTGCTCGTCATCGGCGTTGGACGCCTCCGACGCCGCGAGGATCGCCGCGTGGTCGCGCCGCAGCGCCGCCAGTTGGTCGTCGACCCTGGCGAGGCGCGCGGAGATGGGTGCGGTGTCCACGTCGAGTTCAGCGTCAGGTCACGCGCGGGCATTCCGTCTCGACCGGCGAAGTCTCGACCGGCGAAGTCGCGCCTGCCGGGTCACGATGGCCGAGGAGCAGACCGGCCGACCGGGGGAGCGAGCGATGCCGAGCACAGCGGACGTGATGATCGAGACGCTGAAGGCCGCGGGCGTACGCCGGGTGTTCGGCCTCCCCGGCGATTCCCTCAACGCCTTCACGGACGCGCTGCGCAGGGACGGCACGCTCGACTGGATCCACGTCCGTCACGAGGAGGTTGCCGGCTTCGCCGCGGCGGCCGATGCGCACCTGACTGGCGAGGTCGCGGTGGTCGCCGCGAGCTGCGGACCGGGCAACCTGCACCTCATCAACGGCCTGTACGACGCGCAGCGCAGCCGAGTCCCGGTCGTCGCGATCGCGTCGCACATCCCGAGCGTCGAGATCGGCAGCGGCTACTTCCAGGAGACGCACCCGCAGGAGCTGTTCCGCGAGTGCTCGGTCTACTGCGAGATGGCAGGGGTGCCCGAGCAGCTTCCCCGGATCCTCGAGATCGCGATGCGGTCGGCGATCTCCGAACGCGGTGTCGCAGTGGTCGTCGTCCCCGGCGACGTCATGCAGGCCGAGGCCGCGGGGCGGCGCCCCCCGAAGACGATCGAGGCGCCGCGTGCGCTCGTCGTCCCCGCCAACACCGATCTCTTGAGGGCCTCGGCGATCCTCGACGGCGCCGAGCGGGTGACGATCCTCGCCGGGGCGGGCTGCGCGGGCGCGCACGACGAGCTGGTCGGCATCGCCGAGGCGCTCAAGGCGCCGATCGTGCACGCGATGCGTGGCAAGGAGTACGTCGCGTACGACAACCCGTACGACGTGGGGATGACCGGGCTGCTCGGGTTCTCGTCGGGCTACCGCGCCATGGAGGCGTGCGACGTGCTGCTCGTGCTCGGCTCTGACTTCCCGTACCCGCAGTTCTATCCCGAGCACGCGACCGTCATCCAGGTCGACGTGCGCGGGGAGCAGCTGGGGCGTCGCACCACTCTCGACCTCGGGCTGGTCGGCGATGTACGCGAGACCCTGCGGGCGCTCACCCCGCTGCTGAACCCGCGCTCGGACGACGCCCACCTGCAGAAGATGGTCGGCCACTACGCCAAGACTCGCCGCGAGCTCGATGAGCTGGCGGCGCCCGGCAAGGACGGGCCCCTGCACCCGCAGTTCGTCGCCAAGAGCGTGTCCGACCTGGCCAGCGGCGACGCGGTCTTCACGTGCGACGTGGGGACGCCGGTGATCTGGACGGCCCGCTACGTCGAGATGAACGGGCGTCGGTCTGTCGTCGGGTCCTTCACCCACGGGACGATGGCGAACGCGCTCGGGCATGCGATCGGCGCTCAGGTCGCCTACCCGGACCGGCAGGTCGTGGCGCTGTGCGGCGACGGCGGCCTGTCCATGCTGCTGGGGGACATGATCACGCTCGTGCAGCAACGGCTCCCGGTGAAGATGGTCGTCTTCAACAACGCGTCGCTGGCGTTCGTCGAGCTGGAGATGAAGGCGGCGGGGATCGTCAACTTCGGCACGAACCTGGTCAACCCGAGCTTCGCCGCCGTCGCGCGCGCGATGGGGATGCACGGTGAGCGTGTCGAACAGCCCGAACGGCTCCCGCACGCGATCTCGGAAGCGCTGGCGGTGCCAGGACCCGCGCTCGTCGAAGCCATCGTCGAGCGCCAGGAGCTCTCGATCCCGCCGGCGGTGACCGCGGCGCAGGCGAAGGGATTCACGCTGTACGCGCTGCGGACCGTGCTCAACGGACGGGGCGACGAGATCTTCGAGCTGGCCAAGACGAACGTCTTCCGGAGACTGCGGGACCGTTGACGGTCAGCCGGCCGCGTGCTCCCGCTTGAGAGAGACCACCCTCGCGGCCGCTTGCTCGACACGCGTACGGAACGCGGGGTCCTTCTCGGCCTCGGCGACCACCGCCGACGTCATCTCCGCCATGTGCGCGGGGTCGATGGCGAGGACCAGGTCGCCGCCCGCGCGCAGGAAGTCGACCGCCCGGCGGGCCGGGGGACGGTCGGAGACCTGCCGTGCTGCGGACAGGTCGTCGGAGATCACGACCCCCTCGAACCCGAGTCGTTCGCGCAGGAGCCCGGTGATCACGGGGCGTGAGAACGCGGCGGACTCGTGCGGGTCGATCTTGTCGTAGTACGCCGTCGACATCATGACGACCTTCGCATCGGCGGCGATCGCAGCGCGGAACGGCTCGAGGTAGGCGTCGGTCGCCGTCGTCTCCGTGTCGCGGACGCCGCTTGCCGTGTCGGTGTTGGCCGTCACGCGCCCGAGCCCAGGGAAGTGCTTGACGGTCCCGATGACCCCGGCCGCCTCCATGCCGTCGAGGAACGCGAGGCCCTGGCGGGTGACGTCGGCGGGTGTGAACCCGAACTGGCGGTCGAAGTAGCCGATGGGCGCGTTGCGCTCGGCGAACGTCGGACTGGGGACGGTGTCGAGGACCGGCGCCAGGTTGAGGTCGACCCCTGCGGCGCGCAGCTCACGGCCCCACGCCGTTGCCTGCTTCTGCAGGGTCGCGGGCGACCAGCTCCCCTGTGTCGTGGTGCGGGGGATCTCGGTGAAACCGCGACCGCGCAGCACCTGGACGAGCCCGCCCTCCTGGTCGGTCGCGACCAGGAGCGGGAGCCCACCGGTGTGGTCGTCGGCCGCGCGGCGCAGCGTACGGACCACGTCGGCGGTCGCCTTCACGCCGTCGGTGCCGCGGCCGCGCAACATCACGTTGCCGACGTGGTGGCGGGTGAGGGCCTCGACGGTCTCGGGCTGGGCCGCGTCAGGCTCGGTCGCCGTCATGAACACCTGTCCGACCAGGACCGGCAGGGACATGGTGGATGGCGTCGACGCTGACGCCGACGGGCGCGGAGCTGTCGAACCGCCCGTCGGCTCGGCCGTGCCAGCGGGGGATCGGGGGACCCCGGCGCATCCAGCGAGAACGACGACCATCGACGCACTCACGGCGATCCGGCGGGCAAGGGGGGATCGGATCATCGGGTCCAGAGTAGTGGGCGCGAGCGTACAATCACGCTCGAGGCGAACCTTCGTGTGCAGTTCCATGTAAACCTCGGACCAATTCGGACCGAAGCGGCCATACTGCCATGGAGTGCTCGGGAAGGAGTGAGGATGGACGCGTCGATCCCGCCCGCCCACGCCGCCCGCCTCACGACTGCCCTGGCGGGGATCCGCGCCGGTGAGAGTGCCTCTGCCGTCGGTGCGATGAAGAACCTGCTCCGCGATCTTGGCCGCGAGCCGTCAGAGCTGCGGGCCCTCACCGAGTACGTCCTCGCGCTCGCCGCGATCCAGCAGGGCGCGAACGGCCAGGCCGCGCGTGCCGCCGCCGCCTGCCAGGCCGTGGGTCTGGCCGTGGGGGAGCCGGGATGGGTCGCGATCGGGTGCGCGACCCGTGCGCTGGCCGTCCTTCACGACAACCGTCCCGCCGACGCCGTTGCCGATCTCGTGCGTGCCGAGTACGAGCTCCGCAGCTCGTACTCGGACGGCCTGCGCGCCTGGGCGCACACGCAGGTCGGGCAGGGCTACGAGAAGTTCGGCCTCTTCGAGCTGGCCGTGCCGCACTACGAGGCCGCGATGGCAATCGAGGCGCGGGTGCTCGATCTCGCCGGCTCCCGGGCGATCGATGCACGCAACCTCGCCACGGTGAACTATCACTGGTCCAAGGAGCTCGACATGCTCATGGAGCCCGACCTCGACGAGGAGGTCGAGCGGAGGCGGGCCGAGGTGGTCAGGTGGGCCGAGCGGTCGCTGGCGCTCGCCGACTCCGAGCACGTCGAGGGCTCGGTGTTCCCGCTGGCTCGGTATCTTCGCGCGGCTGCTGCGTGGCCGTCCGACCCGGCACGCTGGATCGGTGAGCTCCACGTGTGCCGGAGCAACCTGGGCGAGACCTCGTACGCGGGCTTCGAGATGGAGGCGACCGCGCTGCTGGCGGTGGCGTACGTCGAGGTCGGCGAGATCGCTGACGCCCAGCGCGAGGCACGGCGCGCACTGATCCGCCTCGATGGTGTCGAGGACCTCAACGTGCAGCGCTACGTCCGCTGGGCGACGTTGCGGGTCGCGGACGCCATGGGATACCCGTCGGCCGGCGCTGGGCTCGGCTACGGCCGCAGCATCGCGTGGGCGTGGCGCCAGCAGCACCACAGCGACCTGGAGATGATGCGGGCGGCGATCGCGGGCTACGAGCGTGCTCGGGCTCACGAGGCTGCGGTACAGGCGGCGCGCGAGGACGCGCTCACCGGGCTCGGCAACCGGCGCGCGTTCGACGAGTGGATCACGGACGCGGGCGCCTCCGGCGATGACGTCAGCCTCGTCCTCGTCGACGTCGACCGCCTCAAGAAGCTCAACGACACTCACGGGCACGCGGTCGGTGACGGGGCGCTGCGTGCGGTCGCCGACCTGGTGCGCGCCAACATCCGGAGCGGTGACCGGGCTGCTCGCATCGGCGGTGACGAGTTCGCGATCGTGCTCGCCTCCTCCGACCCGGTCGAGGCGCAGCTCGTCATGGACCGCCTGCAGCTCGCCGCCACGGTCGCGATCCTGCCGACGTCGGTCGAGCAGAGCGGCATCGGCCTGAGCATGGGCGTCGCCTCGTCGAGCGAGGGGCTGTCGTCCGACGCGCTCTTCGCGGTCGCCGATGCGCGGATGTACGAGGACAAGCGCCGCCGCGCCGGCGCCGTCGCCTGATCCCTCGCCGCGTTCATTCTTCGGTGGGCCCCACTGTCGCGAGTAAGGGTGCTTGTGACTATTATGTGTTCAGGTCAAGGTGACACTTACTGCAGAGGCGGCGCCGTCGGCGTGGCGAGGGGGAGACGTGGAAGGCATCGACGTCGCGGTCTCGACGGTGATCTTCGCGCTGCGCCACGACAGCGCCAAGGACTGCACGTCGCTGTGGATGCCGCTCGTACGCCGCGTCCGTGAGCCGTACGCCGGACGATGGGCCCTTCCAGGCGGCCCCGTACGGCCTGACGAGGACCTCGCCGACACTGCACGCCGGACCCTTGTCGAGACCACCGCCCTGAGCCCGACGTACCTCGAGCAGCTCTACACGTTCGGCCGGGTCGAGCGCTCGGCCCGGTCCGCCGCGGGGCCACGCGTGATCTCGGTCGTCTACTGGGCGCTCGTCCGGCCCGAGGAGGCCGAGCGCGGCATCGAGGATGAGAACGTCGCCTGGCACCCCGCCGACAGCCCTCCCGAGCTGGCCTTCGACCACAGCACGATCGTCTCGTACGCCCTGTGGCGCCTGCGGACCAAGATGGAGTACGCCCGGATCGCGCAGGCGTTCCTCGGCGAGACGTTCACGCTGGCCCAGCTGCGCCAGGTGTACGAGGTCGTCCTCCAGCGCACCCTCGACCCGGCGAACTTCCGCCGGCAGGTCGAGGCCAGCGGCGACGTCGAGCCGACAGGGGAGTACCTCGTCGGTGGCCGCCACCGTCCCCCGAAGCTTTATCGCCACCGCGAGGCCAACGACCTCGCGGACAACGGACCTCTCACGGGCCTCTGACAGGCTCCTCCAGGAAGGCACCACCATGACCTCTGTCGACACTGTCGTCCGCAGCGCCCCTGGCGCCACCTGCGCGCCCGACCTGGCCGACGGCCCGTGGACGTTCGACCTCGCGCCGCCGTCGTACGGGCCCGGGGCGTCGATGGCCGACGCGATCCCCGCCGACGCGCCACGGCAGGGCGGCCTGCCCGCCGCATACACGCAGATGTCGGCGAGCGAGCTCGACGCGCGGATCCGTGCGGCGAAGGCGACGCTCGGCGACCGCGTCGTGATCCTCGGCCACTTCTACCAGCGCGACGAGGTCGTCACGCACGCCGACTTCCTCGGTGACTCGTTCCAGCTCGCCAACGCCGCCCTCACCCGCCCCGATGCCGAGGCGATCGTCTTCTGCGGCGTGCATTTCATGGCCGAGACGGCCGACATCCTCTCCCGCCCCGAGCAGGCCGTGATCCTGCCCAACCTGGCAGCTGGCTGCTCCATGGCAGACATGGCCGACATCGACACGGTGGAGCAGTGCTGGGCCGAGCTCGAGGCCTTGTACGGCACCGAGCCCGACGCTGACGGCAAGGTCCCTGTGATCCCGGTGACCTACATGAACTCGTCCGCCGCGCTCAAGGGCTTCTGCGGCGACCACGGCGGCATCGTCTGCACGTCCTCCAACGCCGAGACGGTCCTGACCTGGGCGTTCGAGCGCGCGCACCGCGTGCTGTTCTTCCCCGACCAGCACCTCGGCCGCAACACCGCCAAGGCGATGGGGGTCGGCCTCGACGCGATGCCGATGTGGAACCCCCACAAGCCCCTCGGCGGCAACGACGAGCAGAGCCTCCTCGAGGCCAAGGTGCTGCTGTGGCACGGCTTCTGCTCGGTCCACAAGCGCTTCACGGTCGCACAGATCGAGAGGGCGCGCGCGGAGCACCCGGACGTCCGCGTCATCGTCCACCCCGAGTGCCCGATGCCGGTCGTCGACGCCGCCGACGAGGCAGGCTCGACCGACTACATCCGCAAGGCCGTCGAGGCCGCGCCCGCGGGGACGACGTTCGCGATCGGCACCGAGATCAACCTCGTCAACCGCCTCGCCGCCGAGCACCCCGAGCACACGATCTTCTGCCTCGACCCGGTCGTCTGCCCGTGCTCGACGATGTACCGGATCCACCCCGGCTACCTCGCCTGGGTCCTTGAAGGTCTGGTCGAGGGACGGGTCGAGAACCGCATCACGGTCGGCGCGGACGTCGCCGCCGGCGCGCGGGTCGCGCTGGAGCGGATGCTGGCCGCCCGTCCGCCGGAGCGCGCATGAGTGCGGCGGCCGGACGGCGGCTCCGCGTCGTCGTGGTCGGCGGGGGCATCGCGGGCCTGACCGCAGCGATCGAGGCGAGCGCGTGCCACGACGTGGTCCTCGTGACCAAGGGAGCGCTCACGGAGTCGACGACCCAGTACGCCCAGGGGGGTGTCGCCGTCGTCCTCGACCCGGCTTCACGTCCTGGTGTCGAGGACTCCGTCGCCGCCCACGTCGCCGACACCCTGTCGGCGGGCGCAGGCCTCGTCGACCGCGCCGTCGCAGAGGCCGTGTGCGGGGGCGGCCCCGACGCCGTTGCCGACCTCGTCCGGTGGGGCACCCGCTTCGATCGCGACGACGGGCGGTTCGCGCTCGGGCTGGAGGCAGCGCACTCGGCGCCACGCATCCTGCACGCCGCGGGCGATGCCACGGGGGCCGAGCTCGTCCGCGCGCTCGTCGCCAGGCTGCACGCCAGCGACGTCGAGGTGCGCGAGCACACGTTCGTCACCGATCTCGTCGTGAACGACGGAGTCGTCGCCGGGGTCGCGATCGTCGGCGACCCCAGCGGTCCGCCGCATACGCTCGTCGCCGACGCGGTCGTGCTCGCGACCGGGGGAGCGGGCCAGCTCTATGCCCACACCACGAACCCCGCGGTGGCCACCGCGGACGGCCTCGCCGTTGCGATGCGCGCTGGCGCGGTCGTGGGCGACCTCGAGATGTACCAGTTCCACCCGACGCGCCTGGCGGTCCCGGGCGGCGGCCTGATCTCGGAGGCCGTACGCGGGGAGGGGGCCGTCCTCCGAGACGCGCGGGGGCACCGGTTCATGCGCGAGGCCCACCCCGACGCTGAGCTCGCCCCTCGTGACGTCGTCGCCCGCGAGATCGCCCGCGTGATGCGTGAGCAGGGTGGAGAGCCCGTCCGGCTCGACGCCACCTCGCTGGGGGCCGACTTCCTCGCGCGCCGGTTCCCGGGGCTGGACGCCCGGTGCCGTGCGCATGGCCTGCGCTGGGACGAGGATCCGATCCCCGTCACTCCCGCTGCGCACTACTTCATGGGGGGCGTCCGGACCGACCTCGACGGCCGGACCACCGTCCCCGGACTGTACGCCGTCGGCGAGGTGGCCTGCACCGGTCTGCACGGCGCGAACCGGCTCGCCTCCAACTCGTTGCTCGAGGGGGCGGTGATGGCTCGCCGGTGCGTCGCCGCGCTCGGCGTCCAGGCGCCCGCGCCCTGGGACGGGGAGCCGAGCCCGTACGAGGACCTTCCTCCGGCTCTTGCGGCGACACCTGTGGACCGTGCGCGGCTCCAGGCGACGATGTGGGCCGCGGCCGGCCTGGTCCGTGACGGTCAGACTCTCGCCGCGGCGGCCGACACCCTCGCCGGCTGGAGAGCTGTGGTCGACGGCACCACCGCGGCGTACGAGGACGCGAACCTCCTCGAGGTCGCGAGAGTCGTCGTGATGGCTGCGCTCGCCCGTGAGGAGTCGCGTGGCGCCCACTTCCGTACCGACCATCCCGAGCGTGACCACGCCTTCGACCGGCACCTGTCGTGGGTGCGCAAGGGAGGACACCCGTGCTGACCGAGGCTCACGTCGAGAAGACCGTGGCCGCCGCGCTCGAGGAGGACGCTCCGTGGGGCGACCTCACGGGCGAGACGCTCGTCCCTGCAGACGCGCGGGCGTCGGCCGTCCTTGTCGCCCGTGAGGGCGGTGTCCTTGCCGGCGCACGGGTCGCTGAGTCGGCCTTCCGTCAGGTCGACCCTGCGACGACGGTGCACCTCGTCCTCCGCGACGGCGATCTCCTCGAGCCCGGTACGGTCGTCGCGACGGTCGAGGGCCGCGCCCGCGCCGTCCTGCGCGCCGAGCGAGTCGCCCTCAACTTCGCCCAACGGATGTCAGGCATCGCGACCCAGACCCGCGCGTACGTCGACGCCGTCGCCGGCACGGGCGTCCGCATCGTCGACACCCGCAAGACGACGCCCGGCCTGCGTGCCTTCGAGCGGTACGCGGTCGCGTGCGGCGGCGGGCACAACCACCGCTTCTCGCTGTCGGACGCCGTGATGGCCAAGGACAACCATCTCGCCGTGCTCGGCGACGACCCCGAGCAGATCACGGCGGCGCTGCGGGTCGCGCGCGAACGGCTCCCGCACACCGTCCATCTCGAGGTCGAGGTGGACCGGCTGGACCAGATCGACGCGGTCCTCGCCGCAGGGGTCGACACGATCATGCTCGACAACTTCTCGCTCGAGGACCTGCGGACGGGGGTGGCGACGATCGCCGGGCGTGCGCTCGTCGAGGCCAGCGGCGGGATTACCCTGCCGGGCATCAGGGAGGTCGCCCTGACCGGTGTGGACCTCATCTCCGTCGGCGCACTCACGCACTCCGTCCGCGCCCTCGACCTCGGGCTGGACGTCGAGGTGGCGAGCTGAGGTGCGCTACCTCGACGCGGCGGCGACGACACCCGTACGCCGTGAGGTGCTGGAGGCCATGTGGCCGTACCTCACGGGAGAGTTCGGCAACCCGTCCAGCCGCCACGGGCTCGGCGACGCCGCGGCCCGTGCGCTGACCGCGGCGCGCGCACAGGTCGCGACCGCCCTCGGCGGCCGACCGACCGAGGTCGTCTTCACCGCCGGCGGTACGGAGGCCGACAACCTCGCGGTCAAGGGCCTGGCGCTGGCACGGCCTCGCGGTCGCGCGATCGTCACCTCGGTCGTCGAGCACCCTGCGGTCCTGGAGGCGTGCGACTACCTGGCACGCTTCCACGGCTTCAACGTCCACCGTCTCGGCGTCGACGGCGACGGCGTGGTGGACCTCGCGGAGGCTGCGCATGTCATCGACGAGGACACCGCGCTCGTCTCGGTGATGCTCGCCAACAACGAGATCGGGAGCCTCCAGCCGGTCGCCGAGCTCGCCGCGATCGCCCACCGGGCCGGCGCGCTGATGCACACCGACGCCGTCCAGGCGATGGGGGCCGTCGCGGTCCATCCGGCCGATCTCGGCGTGGACGCGCTGTCGTTGAGCGGCCACAAGCTCGGTGCGCCCAAGGGGAGCGGGGCGCTCTGGGTACGCCGAGGGGTCGCGCTGGAGCCTCTCGTGCACGGCGGAGGGCAGGAGCGCGGTCGCCGGTCGGGTACGGAGGATGTCGCGGCGGCGGTCGGTCTCGCGACCGCTGTGCGGCTGGCGACGGGGCCAGGGTGCGACGAGGAGCGTGCCGACCTGGCCGCGGGGCGGGGCGCGTTCGTCCGCGAGGTGCTCGAGGGCGCGCCCGGCGCACTCCTCACGGGACACGCCGAGCACCGCCTCCCCGGCCACGCGTCCTTCTGCTTCCCCGGCACCTCAGGGGAGGTGGTGCTCCTCGCCCTCGAGCACGACCACGGCATCGTCTGCTCGAGCGGATCTGCCTGTGCGGCCGGCTCGGACGAGCCGTCAGCGGTGCTGCTTGCGCTCGGACTGGAGCCGGAGGTCGCCCAGACGGCGGTGCGGTTCGCTGCAGTGTCGGGAGCTGATTTCGACGGTGTCGCAGCAGCCGTCATCAACGCAGTGTCAACGCTGCGTGCACTGGCCGGATAACTGACCGTTCCGGCAAGTCTGCCGTTGCGGCCGTAACCATTCTGTTACCGTCTCGATGCATAACCGAGATCAATGTGAGCGGCTTCACGACGACCCCGTTCGATCCCTGTGATCTCAGGGGGTCCGTACCTGGACAGGTGCCCATGTACGTCTTGTGATGGCTTGGGGGGGTTTGAGACTCGGCTCGAATCGTGTCTATGGTGACCCGCGGCTCGACTACGGGCCTGGACAACTTCACATGAGCCAGCCGAGAACGCGACCCGGAGGCTCGACAACTGAACATCGTGTGTGGGAAACGCCGAGTCCTGCCCCACCTGCACACGCCCCCATCATCGACCCCCACCCAGGGGCAGGAGCGGAGGAACCAACTCTGCACGAAGACCGTCCGCGGTCATGCGTGCTCGGGGTGAAGCCCGCAAGGGCAGGGCCATCCTTCGGCCCTAATCCGACAGCTCACTTCGCAGGCGTGGAAGGGAAACCACGCACTCATGTTCGCGAACCCCCGGATGCATCGCCTCGTCGCGCTGCCCATCGCACTGCTCGCTGCGTTCGTCATGGTGGTCTCGACCGCCGGCGAGTCGCAGGCCGCCACCGCCAAGGCGTCGACCTCGTCGACCAAGATGGCGGCCGCCAAGACCACCGCAGCCAAGACCCCGACCGCCAAGCAGGCCAAGCAGGCCAAGCAGGCCCGCAAGAAGGCCAAGCGCGTCGCCGCCAAGAAGCGCCGTGCTGCCCGCATCAGCAAGGCCTCGCGCGTCGCTGCCCGCCAGAAGGGCGACCCGTACCGCTACGGCGCCAGTGGCCCGGGCGCTTTCGACTGCTCGGGTCTCACGTCGTACTCGTTCCGCAGGGCCGGCGTGAAGCTGCCCCGTACCGCGAACTCGCAGTACCGCCACGTGCGCAAGATCAAGAAGAAGAACATCCGCAAGGGCGATCTCGTCTTCTTCGGCGGATCCCGCAAGTACCACGTGGGCATCTACTGGGGCAAGGGCCGCATCCTCCACGCGCCCTACTCCGGGAGCCGCGTGAAGGTCGAGCGGATCTGGACCAAGGGCTGGTCCGCCGGCACGGTCCGTCTGCGCGCCTGACGTACGACCCTCGAGACCGACACGGCAGGGCCGGTGCCACACCTGGCACCGGCCCTGCTCCACCATGGAGAGCATGCCCGTGAGCAACTACCTCCGCGCGACCGCGCGCGCTACCGCTGCCCTCGCTGCGCTCGCCCTCGTCGCTGCGTGCTCGAGCTCGCCTGATCCCGAGCCGGAGCCGACGCCCGACACGCCTGACGCGAGCCGTGATGCCGCGACGCTGATCCGTGCCAACCCGTTCACCGGGAAGGCGGCGCCCAAGGGACTGCCCGACCACCCCGCGTTCCTCGTCAAGATCGAGAACACGGCCGCCGGTGCTCCGCAGTACGGGCTGTCCGAGGCCGACATGGTCGTCGAGGAGCTCGTCGAGGGTGGGCTGACCCGTCTCGCGGCATTCTTCTACTCCCAGACTCCGGACAAGGTCGGGCACGTACGGTCGACCCGTACGACCGACATCGCGCTCGTGAAGCCGACCGGTGGGCATCTCATCGCCTCCGGCGGCGCCGGTGTCGCCGTCCGCAAGATCAAGGCCGCCGGCGTCGACTTCCACAGCGAGGACACCGGCAACCTCACACTCACGCGAGACTCCGCCAAGAGTGCCCCGTACGACCGGCTGCTCGACCTCGACGCCTACGCCGACCAGCACGCGTCCAGCAAGGCGGCGATCCCCGCCCCCTACCTCCCGTTCGGCGCGACACCGACTGCTGCGAAGAAGAAGGCGACCTCGTTCGACGTCCGCTTCTCGCGGGGTTCGGCGACCCGCTGGAAGTACGCGGATGGTCGCTACACGCGCGTCAACGGGCACGCCCAGAAGGGCAAGGACTTCTCCCCGGACACGGTGCTCGTGCTGTTCACGCGCCAGGCCGACGCGGGCTACCGCGACCCGGCTGGCAACCCCGTCCCCGAGACGGTGTTCACCGGCAAAGGCAAGGCCGTCGTTCTCCACGGCGGCACCATGCTCGAGGCCCGCTGGAGCAAGAAGAACGCCGGCGCGCCGGTCCGGCTGGTCGCGGGCGGCAAGCCGGTCGTGCTCGAGCCCGGCAAGGTGTTCGTCGAGCTCGTGCCCCAGGGTGCGGGTGGCATCTCCGTCCGCGGCTGAGCGAGCGACATCACACGCCACAAGGGTGGGCTGTGACCCGCCTCGCGACCTAGCATCGACCCCAGAGGTCGGCCCCACCTGACGGTCCCTCCCTCCAGCGTCGGGTGGGGCCGTCGTCTCTTCGCAGCGAGGCCTGCGGGGCTCAGCTCGCGGGCTTCTGCTCCGCCAGCGCCGCGAGCTCCTCGCCGAGCGCCTCATCGATCGCGTGACCGAGCTCGTCACGGAAGACCGCGACCACGGCCTGCGCCGCGACGGGCAGGAGGTTGGCGATCGACGTGACGACCGAGTTCCACTCCTCTTCGGGCATCCCGCGCTGCGCGAACGGCTGCCAGATGTCGTGGCGGACGCGGGCGACGAGGTCGTCGGCCACCGTGCGCAGCGGCGACGAGAGCGCGGGGAGCAGCTCGAGCACGGTCTCGGGCGACAGGCCCATGGCGATCGCCGACACCCCGGCGCGGACCACGTCGGGGCGATAGACCTCGAGGGTGTCGTCGTCGACGACCGCGACCAGCCCGGCGTCGACCATCCGCTCGACGAGGTCGGTGCCGCGGGGGACGCCGGTGAGCGCGATCAGGCTGCTGCGCGACATCATCTCCGGCTCCTGCTCGCGGGCGAGAGGGGAGTCGAGGACGCCGATCAGGTCGAGCGCGTAGTCGGCGGTCGCGGACGGCTTGTCCTGCAGCGCCTTCTCGACGGCCTGCAGGGTGTAGCCGCGATCGAGGAGCGTGCGGACCAGCTTGAGCTGGTTGACGTGCGACCGCTGGTAGTAGCCCGTCCGTCCCTCCAGTCGCGGAGGGTCGAGGAGTCCACGGCTCGCATAGGCGCGGACGTTGCGTACGGTCATCCCCACGCGCGCAGCGAGCTCGTCGACGGTGAGCTCGCCCTCGTGTTCGGTGTCGGCCATCTCGTCCTCGGGGCAGTGGGTCAACGGTTCCGTCATCCTACGGCCTGGACGCCCGCGTTCCGGTGTGGCACGGCGTACGCTGAGAGGCGAGCGACGGACGGCGTGAGGAGGCCCCGATGACCGAGCAAGAGCCGGCCGAGACGCCTGACGACTTGTCGCCACGTCACCGCTCGTACCGGGGCCGTCTTCTCGTCGCGACGCCGCTGCTCGGCGCCGGGCCGTTCTTCCGTACGGTCGTGGCCGTCCTCGACCACGATGGGGGCGGCGCGCTGGGCGTGATCCTCAACCAACCGCTCGACGCGTCGGTCTCCGACGTCCTGCCGGAGTGGTCGAGCCTCGTCGCGAGCCCGTCGGCCGTCTTTTCGGGCGGGCCGGTGTCGTCGGACTCGGCCCTGGCCATCGGCGTGATGGCCTCGGCAGGTGTCGAGACGCCGGACGGGTGGCGCGAGATGTACGACCGCGTCGGGCTCGTCGACCTCGACATCCCCGCGGCCGGCACGCACGTCGGACTGCGCGGTGTGCGCGTCTTTGCGGGGTATGCCGGCTGGAGTCCGGGTCAGCTCGAGGAGGAGATCGAAGAGGGCTCGTGGGTCGTCGTCGACGGCTTTGCCGAAGATCTCCTCTCGCCGAATCCGGAGGCCCTGTGGCGCGACGTGCTGCGCCGCCAGGGCGGCGATCTCGCGATGCTCTCGACCTTCCCCGACGATCCCCACATGAACTGAGCCGTCCACACCCGCGTGTCGACGGACTGGGGCGGACGACCTGCCTGACATAGACTGCGGAGGTGTCCACCACCTTCAGCCCCGGAGCCCAGACGTCCGAGGACGTCCGTACGCAACCGCGTCTCGACGACGGTGACCACGAGCGCTTCTCGCACTACGTCCCCAAGGACAAGCTCACCGAGGCGATGATCGAGGGCACGCCTGTCGTGGCGCTCTGCGGCAAGGTCTGGGTGCCCAGTCGTGACCCGCAGCGCTTCCCCGTGTGCCCGGAGTGCAAGGAGATCTGGGCGTCGCTTAACGCTGACGACGCCGGTGGCGATGACTGAGCGCGGCCGACGTCGCGCGCTGCCGTTGCTGTTGACCGTCCTCGTGGCCAGCAGCAGCCTGCTGCTGAGCGGCTCGGTCCTGTCGGGAGCGGCCACGACACCCGCGGCCGCCGCAGAGGGCATTGACCCCGCAGAGGGCGACGGACACACCTCTCACGACGCCTGCGACCCTGGCGACGCCGAGGCATTGTCCGCACGCACGCTCAAGGGGCTCGACGGCGTCGTCCGCGGCCCTGAGCCGTCAGATGCGACGGCCGCAGCGTACGAGCGGGACCTCGAGCGCCGTCTCGCTGCGGACCCTTCGGCCCGCACGAGCCCCGAGGCCCGGGGCGACGCGCCCCACCGCATCAAGGTGCGCGTGTACGTCCACGTGATCAAGCCCTCGACCAAGGCCAAGGCCGTCAGCCGCGCCAAGATCCGGCGGCAGATCAAGGTGATGAACCGCGCCTACGCCGGCAAGCAGTGGAGCCAGGCCCGCAGCGCCCGGTTCCGGTTCTCGGTCAAGAAGGTCGACACCGCCGTCAACAAGTCGTGGTACTACGCGTCACTCGGCTCCAAGGCGTCGCGCAAGATGCGCAAGGAGCTCCACCGCGGCAAGAAGCGCGACCTCAACCTCTACATCGGTGCGCCGACCGAGCGTGGGGGTCTCCAGCTCCTGGGCTACGCGACGTTCCCGCAGCGCGCCAAGAAGAAGCTCGCGACGGACGGTGTGGTCATCCACAAGGACTCGATGCCGGGCGGACGGTTCCGCGGCTACAACAAGGGCGACACGGCCGTCCACGAGACCGGCCACTGGCTCGGGCTCTACCACACGTTCCACGGCGGCTGCGGCAAGAAGAACGACCGAGTCGCTGACACACCCGCCGAGCGGGTCCCGAGCTTCGAGTGCCCCAAGGGCCGCGACACCTGCCCGTCACCGGGACTGGACCCGATCCACAACTTCATGGACTACTCGTACGACCGGTGCATGCACCACTTCACGCCCGGTCAGATCGACCGGATGCGCAAGCTCTGGCGGGTGTATCGCCGCTGATGTCCGGGGCCGCGCATCTCCCACCGGCCTATCCCGATCGTGCAGCATGGGGCACCGCCCCCAAGCTGCGCGCGTGGCAGGCTGACGCACTCACGCTCTATGGCGAGCGCAACCCGCGAGACTTCCTCGCGGTCGCGACCCCTGGGGCGGGCAAGACCACTTTCGCGCTGACGGTGGCCGCGAAGCTGCTCGAGGCACGCGTCGTCGAACGCGTCGTCGTCGTGGCGCCGACCGACCACCTCAAGACCCAGTGGTCCGAGGCGGGCGAAAGGGCGGGCATCCCACTCGACCCGTCGTTCAACGGACGCAGCGGTGCCATGGCGTCGGACTACCGCGGCTTCGCGCTCACCTACGCCGGAGTCGCGACGAACCCGACGGCCTACCGGCTGCGCACCGAACGCTTCCGCACCCTCGTCATCCTCGACGAGGTGCACCACGCCGGTGACGCGCTGTCGTGGGGCGACGCGGTCCGCGAGGCGTTCGAGCCGGCGACGCGTCGTCTTGCCCTGACCGGCACGCCGTTCCGGTCCGACACCAACCCGATCCCTTTCGTCACGTACGCCCCGGGCTCCGACGGCATCGGCCGCAGCGTCGCCGACTACTCGTACGGCTACTCGGAGGCGCTCGCCGACGGGGTCGTCCGTCCGGTGCTGTTCATGGCCTACTCCGGCGACCTGCGGTGGCGCACGCGCGCCGGCGACGAGGTGGCCGCCCGCCTGGGTGAGCCGATGACCAAGGACCTCACCGCGCAGGCGCTCCGTACGGCGCTCGATCCCAAGGGCTCGTGGATCCCGTCCGTCCTCGCCGCCGCCGACAAGCGGCTGTCCGAGGTGCGGCGCCACGTCCCCGACGCTGGCGGGCTCGTGATCGCGAGCGACCAGAACTCCGCCCGTGCCTACGCCAAGATCCTGCGGGAGATCACCGGCACGGGGCCCTCGGTCGTGCTCTCCGACGAGAAGGAGGCCAGCGCGCGGATCAGTGCGTTCGCCGACTCCGACGACCGGTGGATGGTCGCGGTCCGGATGGTCAGCGAGGGCGTCGACGTGCCCCGGCTCGCGGTCGGCGTGTACGCGACCATCACCTCGACGCCCCTGTTCTTCGCCCAGGCCGTCGGCCGCTTCGTCCGGGCCCGGCGGCGCGGCGAGACGGCGACCGTGTTCGTGCCCAGCGTGCCGCGCGTGCTCGGTCTGGCCGCCGAGCTGGAGATCGAGCGCGACCACGTGCTCGGTCGCCCGGACGCTGACCCCGACGACCCCTATGCGCTCGACGACGCGCTGATCGCGGCCGCGCAGGCGACCGAGTCCGAGGGCGGTCTCGAGGAGTTCTCGTTCGAGGCGCTCGACAGCGAGGCGTCGTTCGACCGTGTGCTGTACGACGGCGGTGAGTTCGGCCACGAGGGCGAGGTCGCCGTCGGCTCCGAGGAGGAGATGGACTTCCTCGGCATCCCGGGGCTGCTCGAGCCCGATCAGGTCCGCGAGCTGCTGCACCACGCGCGCTCGCGAGGGGCCGAGCGCGCGGCCGGTGCGTCGGCCGCGGCGGCCGCAGCCTCAGCGGCCGACGAGCAGGCACCTGCGCCGCCCCCGGGGCCGAAGCTGCACGAGCCGACGGCGCACGAGCTGCGGGCGATGCTGCGTCGCGAGCTCAACGGGCTGGTCGGCGCGTGGCACCACCGGACCGGAGCGCCGCACGGCGTCACCCACAACCGCCTCCGCGAGGCGTGCGGCGGTCCGCCGGCCGCGAGCGCGTCGGCGGACGACCTCCGTGCGCGCATCGACAAGATTCGTGAGTGGGCGAGCAAGCCGTCGGCGTGACGCCGTAATGTTCCGGGCATGCGCCCCTTCCTCGCCATGGTGACGGCCGTCCTCGTCGCGGCCACGGTCGCCGTTGCCCCGACGGCCTCGGCTGCTGACAGCACCGTCGGTGGACCGGGCGCCGGCGACCCCTACTTCCCGCGTCACGGCAACGGTGGCTACGACGTTCGCCACTACCGGATCAACGCGGCGTACGACGCGCCTCGCGCACGGCTGAAGGGGACGACCCGGATCCGCGCGGTCGCTTTCAAGCGGCTGACCCGCTTCAACCTCGACCTGCTTCTCGATGCCTCGTCGGTGCGCGTCGATGGACGGAAGGCACGACTGACCCAGCGCGGTCGCGAGCTCGTCGTCACGCCCGCTCGCGCGATCCGCAAGGGCGCGCGGTTCGTCGTGACGGTGCGCTACGCAGGGCGGCCGGCGTCGGTGCGCGAGAAGGGGGTCACCCCCTTCCTGACGACCAAGAGCGGCGCCGTTGCCGTCGGCCAGCCCCAGGTCGCGCCGTGGTGGTTCGCGAGCAACGACCACCCGAGCGACAAGGCGACGTTCGACATCCGGCTGCGCGCGCCTCGCGGCCAGCAGGCGCTGAGCGTCGGACGCCTCGCCAGCCACCGCGCGGTTGCCGGTGGCAACCAGTGGCGCTGGGTCATGCGCAAGCCGATGGCGACCTACCTCGCGTTCGCGGCGTGGGGACGCTTCCGCATCGACCGTGGCAAGGTCAACGGCGTCCGCTACCTCTATGCGTACGACAAGGCGATGAGCCCGGCGCTGCGGCGACGCGCCATCCGCTCGCTGCGCGCGACGCCGCAGGTGACCGCGTTCCTCAGCCGCCACCTCGGCCCGTACCCGTACGCCGACCTCGGCGGTGTCGTCACCTCGGCACCGCTCGAGTTCGCGCTCGAGACGCAGGCGCGTCCGGTCTACGACTCCACCTTCTTCCGCCGTGCTTCGAGCCTCGACGCGCGGCGCAACACGTCGGTCGTCGCCCACGAGATCGCCCACCAGTGGTTCGGCAACTCCGTCTCCCTGCGTCGGTGGCGCGACATCTGGCTCAACGAGGGGCTCGCCACCTACATGGAGTGGATGTGGGACGAGTCGCGCGGGCTCGACGACGTCGAGACGGTCTTCGACTCCTGGTACTCGGTCAAGGGCGCATGGTTCTGGCGGCTCCCGATCGGCAAGCCCGGCCGCAACCACATCTTCGACTACGAGGTCTACGTGCGCGGCGCGATGACCGCCCACGCGTTGCGTGGCGAGATCGGCGACGCCGCGTTCTTCTCGCTGCTGCGGCGGTGGGTGAGCGAGCGCAAGGACGGTCACGGCACGACCGCCCAGTTCGTCGCACTCGCCGAGAAGGTCAGCGGTCAGCAGCTCGACACGTTGTTCGACGCCTGGCTCTACAGCGGCAAGCGTCCGGCACTCTGAGCTCCGGCCCGGCCTGCGCTCACATCGAGCGGGACGCGCAGGGTGTGCAGGGTCGTCGCAAGGCCGTCGTACTGGCACACCAGCAGGACGATCTCGACCAGCGCGCGCGGCGAGAACCGGGCGGCCAGCGCCTCCCACGTCACGTCGTCGACGTCGCGCGTGCGGACGAGCGCGTCGGCGGTGTCGAGGAGTACCCGGTCGTCCTCCGCCCACGGCCACCGGCCATCGGGATCGGTGGCCGCCGCGATCTCCTCGGCACGCAGGCCTGCGCGCGCGCCGAGACGCCTGTGGTGGTCCAGCTCGTACGCCGACTCCCGTAGCGCGGCGACCCGGAGGATCACCAGCTCGGCCTGACGGCGCGGGAGCGTCCCGAACGGCATGAGCCGTCCCGAGTAGTGCAGCCAGCCTCGGAAGAGGCCGCGCGTGCGACCCAGCACGGAGAACAGGTGGACATCGCGGACCCCGACGACGCGCGAGGCGATTCGGGCGAGCGTGGCATTCAGCAGACCGAGGTCGCGCCGACCCCCGGGTGAGACGCGAGGAGGAGACGTCATACGACGTCCTCGGGCTCGCGCCGTACGGCAGACCGCCCGGGTTGAGGTGTGGTCAGCGAGGCATCCTCGTGACGCGCGATGTCGAGCGCATGGCGTACGCGCGAACGACGCAGGGTGCGCTCGATCGCCCGCTGGACGGCCGAGCGGGCGGGCAGTGCCGCGCGGACGAAGCGCGGCGACATGACGACGCGGGAGCGTCGGGCGATCCCGCGCTCGAGGGCATCGATCGCGTGGTCGAGCGGAGCGACCCGGCCGAGCGGGGTGCCGCGGACGAGCCTGGTCGCCGCCTCGGTGCCGAACCCGCGGCTGGTCATGTCGGTGTCGAGCTCGCCGAAGTAGGCGACCCCCACGCGGGCACCGCTCGGTGCGAGCTCGATCCGCAGCGCGTCACCGAGCGCCTCCACCCCGGCCTTCGACGCGGAGTACGCGCCCATCAGCGGGAGGTGCACGGCCGCGGCGAGGGACGAGACGAGCAGGGCGTACCCGCGGTCGTGGCTCACGTGCGGCCCGGCGAAGCGCACGGTGTCGTACACGCCCGTGAGGTTCACCGCGAGGGTCCGGTCCCAGACGTACGGGTCGCCGCCGACGAGGGGCAGCTGCGCGGCGATGCCGGCGTTGGCGACGACGACATCCAGGCCGCCGAGCGCCGCGACCGCGGCGGTGACCGACTCCTCGAGCGCCGCCCGGTCGGTGACGTCGCACGCGAACCAGGGAGCGTCGCCCGCGCGTGCGGCGGTCGTGGCGAGCGCGTTCGGCTCGAGGCCGAGAAGGGCCACCTGCGCGCCGCGCTCGGCGAGGCGTACACCCAGCGCCGCTCCGATGCCGCGTGCGGCACCGGTCACGAGCACACGTCGGCCTGCGAGTCCGTCTGGGGTTGCCACGCGCACACTATGACGTGGGTGGCACCGCGGTGTCGAGGGCCGCCGTGGCGTCGAGCAGCGGAGCGACCCGCGGCGCCAGCTCCGTCTGGAGCGCGATGACGGTCGCGACGCGGACGATCGACGGCTCCGAGACGACCGCGTCCAGGACACGCTGGAGATCGGCGTTGGAGCGCGCGACGACGCGGCACCACAGGTCGCCGGCGCCGGTGATCGTGCACGCCTCGAGGACCTCGGGGATCGATGCGAGGTGGTCGGCGGCAGGTGGTCGTCCGGCACTCTGCACGACCTCCAGCGTGAGGAACGCGGTCACCGGGAACCCCAGCGCGGCGGGCGACACGGTCGGTGACCAGGAGGCGATCACACCGCGCTCGGCAAGACGGTCGAGCCGCGACTGGACGGTCGCACGGGCGACGCCGAGTCGCCGCGAGGCCTCGAGCACGCCGATCTTGGGCTCGTCGAGGAACAGGCGGACGATCTGGGCGTCGAGGTCGTCGATCGGGGCCACCCGGTCAGCATAGGGTGAGGTATGTCCAACGACGCGTTCGTGCAGGCACTGGTCGACGCGCTCGGTGAGGTCGTCGTGACGGACCCGGACCGGCTCGCCTCGTACCGCACCGACCGGGCGATGTTCTGCGACGCCGGCACGCCGTGCGCGGTCGTGCTGGCCCGCGAGACCGCCGACGTCGCCGAGGCGGTGCGAGTCGCAGCGGCGCACGGAGTCCCGGTCGTCGCGCAGGGGGCGCGCAGCGGGCTGTCCGGTGCGGCCAACGCCGTCGACGGGGGCCTCGTGATCGCACTCGAGCGGATGGACAGGGTCCTCGAGATCGATGCCGACGAGCGCCTCGTGGTCACGCAGCCCGGTGTCTTCAACGCTGACCTGTCGCGCGCCGTCGCGGAGCAGGGGCTGTTCTATCCGCCGGACCCCAGCTCGTGGGAGTTCTGCACGATCGGCGGCAACCTCGCGACCAACTCGGGCGGCCTGTGCTGCGTGAAGTACGGCGTGACCACGGACTACGTCCTCGCGCTCGAGGTCGTCCTCGCGTCGGGCGAGGTGCTGCGGACCGGACGCCGTACGGTCAAGGGCGTCGCCGGGTACGACCTGACGCGGCTCTTCGTCGGGTCGGAGGGCACGCTCGGCATCATCACCGAGGCGACGCTGCGGCTGCGGCCCGCCGCGCACCGTCCACGGACCCTCGCGGCGACGTTCGGCTCGGTCCACGACGCCGCCGAGGGGATCGCCGCGATCACCCGCTCGGCAGTGATCCCCAACCTGCTCGAGCTGATCGACGGGACCAGCCTGCACGCCGTGAACGACGCGTTCCACCTCGGCTTCGAGGAGGAGGTCGGCGCGCTCGTCCTCGCCCAGTCCGACGCGGCGGGGCTCGCGGGAGAGGAGGAGATCGCCGAGATCGCCGGCCACCTGCGCGGCGCGGGAGCGTACGACGTGGTGCTCGCCGCCGACGAGGCGGAGGCGGCGCTGCTGCTCACGGCGCGCCGCGAGGTCCTCACCGCGTTCGAGGCGATGGGCACGACGATGGTCGACGACGTCTGCGTGCCGCGCAACCGGATCGCGGACCTGGTCGACGGCGTCGAGGAGATCGCCGCGAAGCGCGAGGTGGTGGTCGGTGTGGTCGGCCACGCGGGAGACGGCAACTTCCACCCGTGCGTGATCTTCGATGCCGACGATCCGGACGAGGCCGCGCGTGCGCGCTCCGCCTTCGACGACATCATGGTGCTCGGTCTCGCGCTCGGCGGGACCATCACCGGCGAGCACGGCGTGGGCGTCCTCAAGCGCGAGCTGCTCGCGCGCGAGCTCGGCCCGGTGGGGATGGCAGTGCAGCGCGCGGTCAAGGACGCGCTCGATCCGCAGGGCCTCCTCAATCCGGGCAAGGTCCTCTAGTCTGACCGCCATGGCTGCGCCCCTGCCCCTGCGTACGCGCGTGTTCGCCGCGATCGAGCGGCTCGTCAACACGCCGATCGACCAAGCCTCGCGCGAGGAGATCCCGGCCCGCCGGACCAGGCGCGCAAAGCTGCTGGCGAGCCCGGTCGGCCGGCTGGTCGCCGGCGCGCCGCACCCGGACGCCCAGATCGCCGACCGGCTCGTCGAGATGGCTCCGGTGACGATCCCCGGAGTCGCGCCCGAGACCGAACCGGTGACGCTGCGGCTGCGCGTCTACCAGCCGCCGAGCCCCGGCCCGGAGCCGCTGCCGGTCGTCGTCCTCTTTCACGGTGGCGGCTGGGTGCTCGGAGATCCGGAGCAGGACGAGTGGCTCGCGACCCACCTGGCCGTGATGACGCCGTGCCTCGTGGTCTCCGTCGCGTACCGGCTCGCACCCGAGCACCCCTACCCGGCCGCGGTGCTCGACGCCTGGGCCGCGCTCCAGTGGGTCGCCGAGCACGCCGGTGAGCTCGGCGGAGACCCTGCGGCACTGATCGTCGCCGGGGACAGCGCGGGCGGCAACCTCGCGGCCGTCGTCGCCGCCATCGCGGTGGAGGAGGGCGGGCCGCGCCCCGTCGCACAGGTGCTCGTCTACCCGGCGGTCGAGATGGAGGCCGTCCTGCCCTCGGAGGTCGAGTTCGCCGACGCGCCGGTCCTCACGTCGCGGGGGATGCGGGCGTTCGTCCGGCTCTACCTCGACGGCGCCGACCCGTACGCGCCGACGGCGGCGCCGCTGCACGGGTCCCTCGCAGGGGCGCGGGTGCCGGCGCTGATCCAGATCGCGGGGCACGACCCGCTGCGCGACAACGGGGTCGCCTATGCCGAGGCGCTGGAGGGCAAGGGCGGCACGGTGACGCTGACCGACTACGCCGACACCGTCCACGGGTTCGTCAGCCTGCCAGGAGCGTCGCCGTCAGCCACGCGGGCACGGGACGAGATCGTCGCGTTCGTCCGTGCGGCCACGGGCGGCTCGGCCTAAGAGCACCATGACCGGGTCCCTGCCGTACATCGACGAGCACGCCCGCGTCGTCGCCGCGCCGCGCAGCGTCGTGTGGGCGGCGCTGGAGCAGTACGCGACCCACGATCTCGCCGAGGCTGCGAGCCCGCTGATCTCGCGGATCCTCGGGACCGATCCGCCGGGCGGGTTCGACGTCGACGAGCGCATCCCCGGCGAGCGGCTCGCCCTCACGGGCCGTCACCACTTCTCCCGCTATCGCCTGGTCTTCGCGCTCGAGGACGCGGCCGGGGGAGCGACGCGGCTGAGCGCCCGGTCGTACGCGGCGTTCCCGGGGCCGCACGGTGCGGCGTACCGGCTGCTCGTCATCGGCACGCGCTTCCACGTCGTCGCCACGACGCGGATGCTGCGCACGGTGCGGCGCCGTGCGACCCGAGGCGCGAGCTAGGGGAGCAGCGCGAGGGTGCGCAGGTCGGCGAGCGTCGCGTCCACGTCGTCGGACGCGACCCCGGCGAACCATCGTCGGGCGGACTGCAGGCCGGCCTCGCCGATGATCCCGAGGTCAGCCACGACGCGCTCGGGGTCGGCGATCGTCAGGCGCTCCGCGATGTCGGTGGCGTTCGCGCCGTCGAGGCTGGCGCGCGTCGCGAGAAGGATGTTCAGCACCCCGTGGCGTACGCGGCTGGTGTCGGGCTCGCGCCACGCGACCGCATGCGCGAGATCACCTGCGCACGAGAAGGCCACCTCGCGGTCGAGCGCGTCGCCGATCGCGCCGGCGAGGGTCTCGGGAGAGGGTGTGTCGTCCGCGTCGGCGCCGCCGGTGCGCAGGAGCAGGTGGAGGTCCTCCATGGCGAGCGTGTCGAGCGCGTGCTGCCAGCGTGACGAGCCTTCCGTACGCGCGTAGAGCGGCAGGCTCACATCGACCCGGACCTCGTCGAGAAGCCCCTCGGCGTCAAGCTGGGACACCATCGCCGCCACCCGGTGTGCGCCGCGCGTGAGGTCGTCGAGGTCGCGGACCGCGGCGACCAGGCCCCGCAGCCGGATCCCCGGCTGCCGCACCGCCCAACGGACGGCAGGCTCGATCGCACCGGCGCCGCCGGTGACCGTGACGACCACGTCCAGCGGGTCGGTGCCGAGGGAGTCGACCACCCCTTGGACCGACGGGAGCGCGGTGTCCGAGACCACGAGAGGGCCGAGGACGTCGACGACGTCACCCGCGGCCGTACGACGTGCGACGTGCGCAGCGATGACGTCGGTCAAGGGCGGCGCACCCTCGACGAGCGAGGCGGCGTCGGAGGCGAGATCGACCAGGAACGGAGCACTCACCCCTTGAATCTAGTGCAGACATCGGCGCCCGCAGCCAGTAGCGTCTGGCTATGGCGCGCACTGATCCGTCTCCGCCCCGAGGTCGCGACCGCTTCCGCCGTGACGCCTGGCCTCGCGTCATCGCCACCCTCGACCCCGTCGACGACTTCGAGCGGATCTCGGTCATCAACGCCCGGTACGAGTTCCCGTGGGACATCCAGCAGGCGTTGAGCTTCGCGCTGTTCCGGACGTTCGCGGTGCCGTCGATCGGGGTGCTGCTGCACGAGACCCACGAGTTCACCGCACGCACCCAGAAGCGGCACGACGACACCGTGCTCGTGCTCGACGCGGTGATCGAGCACGGGCTCGAGTCGCCGGGCGGCCGCGGCGCCGTCCGCCGCATGAACAAGATGCACGGGTCGTACGACATCAGCAACGACGACATGCGCTACGTGCTGGCGACGTTCGTCGTCACGCCGGTGCGATGGATCGCCGACTACGGGTGGCGCGAGCTCAGCCGCGCCGAGGTCGAGGCCTCGACACGTTCGTACACGCGGATGGGCGAGCTGATGGGCATCAAGGACATCCCGGCCTCGTACGAGGAGTTCGAGACGCTGCTCGACGACTACGAGCGCAAGAACTTCGCGTTCGACGCGCGCTCACGCGAGGTCGCCGACGCGACGCTCGACCTGCTGTGCTCGTACTACCCCAAGGTGCTGCGTCGCGGGGTCGAGGTCTTCTCGCGGGCGATCATGGACGACCACGTGCGTGAGGCCTTCGGTTATGCGACGCCGCCTCGCGCGGTGGTCGCGCTCTCGAGGGGCGCGCTCAAGCTGCGTGGCCGGTTGCTGCGGCTCGCGCCGCCACGGTCGAAGCCGTCGCGTCCCGAGGACCGCGGGGTCGTGCGGACGTACCTGCCCGGCGGCTACCGGATCGAGGATCTCGGCACGCATGTCGAGTGAGCTCAGCACGTACGAGCTCGCCCTCGAGTGGTGGCGCAAGCAGCGCTGGTACGGCCGGGCGACGCGCCCGCTGAACCGCGCGCGGCTCACGGTGGAGCTGGCGCGCAGGCGTGCGTACGCCCGAGGAGCCGTGTACGGCGAGGCGCTCGAGATGCTGCGCGACGGGCGCCTCGAGGTCGGGCCGCAGGTGTTCCTCGAGCCGGGCGTCTGGATCACCGGGGGCCCGGACGCGCGGATCGTGATCGGCGAGGGGACGTTCCTCAACCTCGGAGTCATGGTCGCGGCGTCGCAGCGTGTCGAGATCGGGGCGCACAGCATGATCGCGAACGGGTGCCTGATCACGGACTCGGCGCACCGGTTCGACGATCCCGGGGTGCCCGTGCCGTGGCAGGGCTTCACGTCGAAGGGGCCGACGGTGATCGGCGACAACTGCTGGCTCGGCGCCAACGTCGTCGTGACGAGCGGTGTGACGATCGGCGAGCGGTGCGTGATCGGCGCGAACTCCGTCGTCACGCGGGACGTGCCGGCGTTCTCGGTCGCCGCGGGTGCCCCGACGCAGGTCGTGCGGACGATCTCGTACGACTGAGCGCGGAGCGGTCAGGCGAGGATGACGCCCGCCGCGTCGAGGTCGGCGCGGGTCTTGGCGAGGTTGGCCTCGGACACCGGAGCCGTGAGATCCATGAGCACAGTCGTCGCGAAGCCGTTCGCTGCCGCGTCGAGGGCGGTCGCCCGTACGCAGTAGTCGGTCGCGATCCCGACGACGTCGACCGCGTCCACGCCGCGGTCGCGCAGCCACGCGTCGAGAGCGTCCTCGGACCCGGTGGCCGTGCCCTCGAAACCGGAGTAGGCCGCGTCGAACTGCCCCTTCTCGAACACCGCCGCGAACATGTCCTCGCGGAGCGGTTCGTGGAGCGCGTTGCCCTCCGTGCCGACGACGCAGTGCGGCGGCCACGAGTCGACGAAGTCGGGAGCCTCGCTGAAGTGCGTCCCGGGATCGATGTGGTGGTCCTTGGTCGCGACGACGATGTCGTACCCGCCGTCGGCGACGAGCTTCGCGATCCGCTCGGCGACGTCGGCGCCCCCGGCGACGGCGAGCGAGCCGCCCTCGCAGAAGTCCTTTTGCACGTCCACCACGACCAGTGCCTTGCTCATCGTGCTCCCTCGCTCGCCGTGCCCTCGAAGACAGTCGGGATCGCAGGCTCCCCCCGCGACAGCTGCCGCGCCTGCAAGGGTAGCTCGGCCAGCGAGGCGCGGAGCCGGTCACGGGCCACGTCGAGCGGCTCGTCGTGGACCCGCTCGCCGTCACGGACGAGCGGCACCAGCAGCGGGCGGTCGTTGTGGTCGCCCTCGGGGGCCTCGCCGATGCCGATGACCTCCGCCGTCGCTGTGCCGCGGTCGTCGAGTCGACGCAGGACGTACTTGCGGCCGCCGATCGAGATCTTGTCCTTGCTGGCCTTCGCGACCGACACCATGGTCGCGTCCGCGCCGAGACCGTCGGCCCGCGCGACGAGCTTGTAGACGAAGCCGCACGTGGGGTGTCCGGAGCCGGTGACCAACGATGTGCCGACCCCGTACCCGTCGACCGGCGCCGCGGCGAGTCCGGCGATCGCGTACTCGTCGAGGTCGCTGGTCACGACGATCTTCGTCGCCGTCGCGCCGAGGTCGTCGAGCTGGCGCCGGACCTGCTTGGCCAGCAGCGGCAGGTCGCCGGAGTCGAGGCGTACGGCGCCCAGGTCGGTGCCCGCGACCTCGATGCCGAGGCGTACCGCCTCCGCGACGTCGTACGTGTCCACCAGCAGCGTCGTGCCGACGCCCAGCGACTCGACCTGGGAGGTGAAGGCGTCGCGCTCGGTGTCGTGCAGCAGCGTGAACGAGTGCGCCGACGTCCCCGTGGTCGGGATCGCATAACGGCGCCCGGCCGCAAGGTTGGACGTCGTCGAGAATCCGCCGACGTACGCGGCGCGGGCCGAGGCGATCGCGGCACTCTCGTGGGTGCGCCGCGAGCCCATCTCGATGCACGGGCGGTCGCCGGCGGCCACGATCATGCGCGCCGCCGCCGAGGCGATCGCCGAGTCGTGATTGAGGATCGAGAGCAGCACCGTCTCGAGAACCACGGCTTCGCCGAAGGTGCCCTCGACGACGAGGACGGGGGACTGCGGGAAGTAGGTCTCGCCTTCGGCGTACCCCCACACGTCGCCGCTGAACCGGTAGTCGGCCAGCCACGCGAGTGTCGGCTCGTCCACGACGGACGTCTCGCGGAGGAACGCGAGGTCGTCGTCGGTGAACCGGAACGCCTCGATCGCGTCGAGGATCCGTCCGATCCCTGCGACCACGCCGTAGCGCCGCCCGTCGGGCAGCCGGCGTGCGAACAGCTCGAACACCGAGCGCCGCTCAGCGGTGCCGTCGGCGAGCGCTGCCTGGAGCATCGTCAGCTCGTAGTGGTCCGTGAGCAAGGCGGTGGAGGTCACGGCGTCAGCGTAGTGCGGCTCCTAGCGGCGCACGCGGAAGCGCGTGGTCGCGTACGGGCCGGCGCCCTTGGCATTGACCGCCCGGACGTGGACCGTGAGCCTGCCCGTACGGAGCTTGCTGCGCTTGACGATCAGCCTCCGCGTGGAGGCGGAGACGGTACGGGCAAGAAGGGCCTTCTTGCCCTTCTTGATCACCACGCGGTAGCGCAGGACGCGCGTCCCGCCGCTGCGCGCGGGTGCCTTCCAGCGGACGGTGCGCTTCTTCGCGGTCGTCTTGCCGGTGACCTTCAGCGCGCGCGGCTTCGACGGCGCGGTCGTACGGGGCGGCGGTGCAGGCGGGCGCGGGACCGGCGGAGCAGCGAGGGCCGGGAGACGGAGGACCTTGCCCGTCGCGGTGTCGTTGGCAACCCACAGGCGCCCCGCAGCGTCGAACGCAAGGTCCGACGGGTAGTCGATCTGCGTCGCGGCTCCGCTGATGACGAAGACGGGCGCGGCGTTGCCGTTTGCTCCAGGGGCGAAGACCCGGACGGAGTCGTCCGCTCCGTTGGCGACGTAGATCCGGCCGTACCGGTCGACGGCCACGCCGCCCACCTCCTCGAGGCCGGTCGCGGGCCCCGAGATCGTCCGCGACGGCGTCGCGGGGCCGCTCGCGCCCGCGGTGAAGATCTTGACGTACGGAGCAGCCGGGTTGCCACCGCTGACATAGAGCGACGTGCCGTGCACCGCCACGCCGAGGGGAGCCGAGGTGCTGAGCGTCCGCAGCCGGGTGGTGGAGCCGACCTCCAGGCGGACGACCTCGTCAGTGCCTCCGCTGGTCACCCACAGGCCGGTCGGCGACGTCGTCGCGAGGTCGTTCGGTGCGGAGATCAGCGTCGCCGCGCCGATCGCCGACTGCATGACGAACCCGTTCCCGCTTGCCGGGACGGCGTACGTCCGGATCGCGTTGTCGTTGTACGCCGCCATGTGGAGTCGGCCGTCCGTCCCGACGACGATGCCGGCGGGCTTCGTCAGGAAGCTCATCCCGGGAGACGTCGAGTCGAGGACCGCGCCGGGGGCGGTGTCGCCCGCGGCGTCGGCGGCGAAGACCCGTACTGACCCCAGCGTCGACCCGCTGAGGAAGTTGCTGACGAAGATCCGTCCGTCCGGACCGATCGCGAGGCCGACCGGACGTTGCAGGCCCGTCAACGGCCCTGAGATGACCCGGTCGGGGGCCGGGGCGATCGTGGCGGCCGGCCGTACGGCCGGGTCGCCGGCCGTGGCGGGGGAGGGGATGACTGCGAGGGCGCCAGCGACCAGGGCGGCAGCGGCGGTGGCCGCGAGGGCTCTTCTCATGTGCCGCATCACAGCAGGGCAGCAGGGCCAGGCGATCGGGGTTTGCACGTGCGCCACAATGGTGCAGGTGAGCACGCCAGCGCCGATCGAGCTCGACGAGCCGGAGACCGACGAGGTCACCGAGCTCGACCGACCGTGGGTCACCATCGTCTGGAACGACCCGGTCAACCTGATGTCGTACGTGGCCTACGTGTTCAAGAACTACTTCGGCTACTCCGACGCCAAGGCGCACGAGCTGATGATGAAGGTGCACAACGACGGCAGGGCCGTGGTCTCGTCCGGCCCGCGCGAAGAGATGGAGCGGCACGTGCAGGCGATGCACGAGTACGGCCTGTGGGCGACCCTCCAGCGGGAGGACGCGTGAAGGCGTTCGAGCGGCGCAAGCGCGGCCGGATCCGGGCAGAGTTCGAGCCGGCCGAGGCGGCGCTCCTCATCAACCTGCTCGGTCAGATCATCGAGCTGCTGCGCGACCGCAACGGGCCTGAGGAGTCGTCGATCGACCCGCTGTTCGGCCAGCTCGGCACGACCGGCTCGTCGTTGCCGCCGGAGGACCCGGTGCTGCGCCGCCTGCTGCCCGACGCCTACCGCGACGACGACGAGGCGGCCGGTGACTTCCGTCGCTTCACCGAGCGGGGCCTGTCCACCGTGAAGGTCGAGAACGCGCAGGCTGTGGTGGCCTCGCTGGTCGCGGGTGGCTTCGATCTCGAGGACCCCGAGAGCTCCGAGGACCCGGTCGAGGTCGAGCTCGGCGACCGTGCTGCGCAGTCGTGGATGCGGGCGCTGACCGACATCCGGCTGGCGCTCGCCGTCAGGCTCGGGATCGAGTCCGAGGAGGACGCCGAGGCCGCTGCCGAGAGCGACGATCAGGCGGTGTCCGTCGTCGTCGACATCTACGACTGGCTGGGCTTCGTGCAGGAGTCGCTTGTCAGCGCGCTGGACTGACGACGTGGCCGGTGACCGTACGCGCTGGTGCGTGGTCACGTTTGTCGAGTCTGAACCTGCGCCGGAGGAGTTCGGCCGCGACGCCTGGCCGTTGCACGTCACGTGGGTCCCGCCCTTCGACGCCGCCGAGGACGACGTCGTCGGAGCGCTGAGCGGTGTGCTCGCCGGCCGCCCGCCGATCGATACCCGCGCTGTCGCCGACACCTGGTTCGGACGGCGCCGCGAGGTCCGCGTCGCCGAGCTGGCCCGCGTGGACGAGATCGACGCCCTGCACCGCGCGATGCTCGCCGCGCTCGACGATGTCGGCGTCGACGTCCGGGCGATGCGGCACGTCGGCGACCGGTTCCGACCCCACGTGTCCGAGCAGCGCGGGCGCGGTGTGGAGATCGGCGCGCCCGTACGGCTCGAGGACGTCTCGCTGGTCGCGATGCGCCCGGACGGCGATGCACGGCGACGACGGGTCGTACGGACCTGGCCGCTCGGTGGCCCTGCGACACCCTGACGTGCACTGTCCCACACGCTCGGCTTCCCGCATGGTGGATGCCGGGCGTCCGCCATTCGGGACCGCGTACCCTGTGAGGCATGCTGACCATCGACCAGGCGACCTACGACGCGATCATCGCGCACGCCCGTCGGGACCATCCCGACGAGGCCTGCGGCGTGGTCGCGGGGGCCGTCGGATCCGATCTGCCGACGCGCTTCGCGCCGATGGTCAACGCGGCGATGTCGCCCACGTTCTACGAGTTCGACTCGACCGACCTGCTGCGGCTCTACCAGGAGATGGACGACAACGACGAGGAGCCCGTCGTCGTCTACCACTCGCACACCGCGACCGAGGCCTACCCATCCCGTACGGACGTCAACCTCGCCGGTGAGCCCGGGGCCCACTACGTCCTCGTGTCGACCCGTGACGGCGCACACGAGTCCGGCCCCGTCGAGTTCCGGTCGTACCGGATCGTCGACGGTGAGGTCACCGAGGAAGAAGTCAAGGTCGTTGAACGTTACGACGACGTAAGCACCCGTTCGAAGGAAGCAGACGTCTGATGGCCATCGAGGTCCGAGTCCCCACCATTCTCCGCACCTACACCGACGGCGAGAAGAAGGTGTCCGCCGCCGGTGACTCGGTCAGCGCGCTGATCGAGGACCTGGAGGCGAACCACTCCGGCATCAAGGACCGGCTGGTCGAGGACGGCCAGCCGCGTCGCTTCGTCAACATCTATGTCAACGACGAGGACATCCGGTTCTCCGGCGGCCTCGAGACGCCGCTGTCCGATGGCGACGTCGTCGTGATCCTGCCCGCGGTCGCGGGCGGTTCGCGCTGACCGGCGCCCCGTACGCACGTTGACCTCATGCGCTTCGACAACCTGATCGACTCCGTCGGCAACACCCCGCTCGTGGGGCTGCCGAGGTTGTCGCCGACCCCTGAGGTCCGGATCTGGGCCAAGCTCGAGGACCGCAACCCGACCGGCTCCATCAAGGACCGTGCCGCGCTCGCGATGATCGAGCGCGCCGAGGCTGAGGGCGTGCTGCGGCCGGGGTGCACGATCCTCGAGCCGACGTCCGGCAACACCGGCATCTCGCTGGCGATGGTCGCCAAGCTGCGCGGCTACCGCATGGTGTGCGTCATGCCGGAGAACACGTCCGAGGAGCGGCGCCAGATCCTGCGGATGTGGGGCGCGGAGATCGTCTCGTCGCCCGCGGCGGGCGGCTCCAACGAGGCCGTCCGCGTCGCGAAGCGCGTCGCCGAGGAGCATCCCGACTGGGTGATGCTCTACCAGTACGGCAACGCCGCCAACGCCGACGCGCACTACCGCGGCACGGGGCCCGAGATCCTGGCCGACCTGCCCGAGGTGACGCACTTCGTCGGGGGGCTCGGCACGACCGGCACGCTGATGGGCGTCGGGCGGTTCTTCCGCGAGGCCAAGCCCGAGGTGCGCATCGTCGCCGCCGAGCCTCGCTACGGCGAGCTCGTGTACGGGCTGCGCAACCTCGACGAGGGGTTCGTGCCCGAGCTGTACGACCCGCAGTACATCGACGCCCGCTTCTCTGTCGGCCCGCGCGACGCCGTCCGGCGCGTGCGTGAGCTGCTCGAGGCCGAGGGCGTCTTCGCCGGCATCTCGACCGGCGCGATCCTGCACGCCGCGCTTGCCCAGGCCTCGAAGGCCGTCAAGGCGGGGGCATCGGCCGACATCGCGTTCGTCGTCGCGGACGGTGGCTGGAAGTACCTCTCGACCGGCGCGTACGAAGGCACGATCGACGAGGCCGAGGAGCGCCTCGAGGGCCAGCTCTGGGCGTAGGCCCTCCACTTTCCGTTGGCCCCAACGAAGAAGTGTTGCCCCACCGCACATGCGCGGTGGGGCCTGCACTCTTCCTTGGGGCCAACGGAAAATGGGAGGGGCGGGACCATCGCTCAGGTCGGGTAGCCCTCGAACGGGCCCGTCGCCCCGTCGACCAGCTCGCGGAGGATGTCCGCGTGGCCGGCGTGGCGGGCGTACTCCTCGACCATGTGGATCAACACCCATCGCAGCGAGACCGTCGGGCCGTACCAGGCCGTGCCGGTGTCGGTGAGGTCCAGGTCGTGGATCACCTCGTCGGCGGCCTTGCGCGCCATCGCGAAGTAGGCGAGCACGCCCTCGGTCGTCTCCCACGGCTCGATGCGCCAGTCGGCGTCCCAGTCGTCCTCGTCGGCCGGGACCTCGAGCGACTCGCGGCCGAACGTCGAGCAGAACCAGGCGTAGTCGACGGACGCCAGGTGCTTGACCATCCCGAGGAGCGTCGTGCCTGACGGCACGATGGGCCGCCGCAGGTCGTCGTCGGACAACCCGTCGATCTTCCACAAGATGGCGTCGCGGTGCCGGTCGAGAGCCACGTACAGGCTCTCCTTCTCGTCTCCGGTGAAAGGAACTCGTCTCATGGAGGGACTGTAGGGGAGCGTGGTGTGGACACGCCGCTCGTTCCTCGCGGCTGCTCGACCAGCCGGTGGGTGACGCGACGCGCCGTGTGGCCTGGACCGCAATGTGTTTCGTGCGTGTGAATCGCCCACTAGGCTCGCTCGGGTGAACGACGCGCCCATCGGCATCTTCGACTCCGGCTTCGGCGGTCTCACCGTCGCTCGTGCCGTGATCGACCAGCTGCCGAACGAGGCGGTCCTCTATCTCGGCGACACAGCCCGGCAGCCGTACGGGCCGCAGCCGATCGGTGACGTCCGCGAGTACGCCCTCGAGTGCCTCGACCACCTCGTCACCCAGGGCGTGAAGGCGCTGGTCATCGCGTGCAACTCGGCGAGTGCCGCCGTGCTCCGCGACGCCCGCGAACGCTACGACGTGCCGGTCGTCGAGGTGATCGTGCCCGCGACTCGACGTGCGGTCGCGGCTACCCGCAACCACCATGTCGGCGTGATCTGCACGCGCGCGACAAAGGCCTCGATGGCCTACGACGATGCGTTCGCCGCCAACCCGACCGTCCAGCTGACCGTCGAGGCGTGCCCACGCTTCGTCGAGTTCGTCGAGGCAGGGGTGACGTCCGGGCCCGAGCTGCTGGAGGTCGCCCACGAATACCTCGCGCCGCTGCAGGCCGCCGGCGTGGACACGCTCGTGCTCGGCTGCACTCACTATCCGCTGCTGACCGGCGTGATCTCGTACGTGATGGGAGACGACGTGACGCTGGTGTCGAGCGCCGACGAGACCGCCAAGGACGTGTACGCGCTGCTGGTGCGCCACGAGCTCGAGCGCACCACGGACACGCTGCCCGAGCACCGCTTCCTCACGACGGGCCAGCCGGAGCAGTTCCGTACGCTCGGCCGTCGCTTCCTCGGCCCCGAGATCGAGCAGGTCGACCAGTTCTCCTCGATGGGCATCACCGCGTGGGTGGGCGCATGAGGCTCACGATCATCGGGTGCGCAGGCTCCTACCCAGGGCCCGACTCCGCCGCCAGCTGCTATCTCGTCGAGGCGCCGTACGAGGGCCGTACCTACCGACTCGTCGTGGATCTCGGCAATGGTGCGCTCGGTGTCCTGCAGCAGTACGCCGCGATCGAGGACCTCGACGCGATCGCGGTCTCGCACCTGCACCCGGACCACTACATGGACATCTGCGGGATGTACGTCTACCGCAAGTACGTCCCTGGTGGCCCGCTCCCACGCATCCCCCTGTGGGGCCCCGAAGGGAGTGCGCAGCGGTTCGCCGAGGCGTACGACCTCCCGCGCGATCCCGGCATGACCGAGGAGCTCGACGTCTTCGCGTGGACCGACGGCGAGCCGGCGACGCTGGGCCCGTTCACAGTGACGCCGACTCTGGTCGACCACCCTGTCGAGTCGTATGCGCTGCGGATCGAGACCGACGGGCGGGTTCTCGTCTACTCGGGCGACACCGGCCCGACGCCGGCGCTCGCGGACGCGGCCCGTGATGCCGACGTCTTCCTCTGCGAGGCTTCGTTCGTCGACGCCGGGGGCAACCCACCCCATCTCCATCTCTCGGGGACGGACGCCGGCGTCGCGGCGACGGAGGCCGGTGTCGGTCGTCTGCTGCTCACCCACGTGCCGACCTGGACCGACCACGACGTCGTCGCCTCAGAGGCCAAGGCCGCGTTCGCCGGGCAGAGCGAGCTCGTGGTCCCGGGCAACGTCTACGAGGTGTGACGCAGGCCCGTACGGTCACCGCGTTAGGCTCGCGGGCATGACTTCCCGCGAGGACGGCCGCGCCGTCGACGAGCTGCGTCCGGTCACCATCACCCGCAACTGGCTCGACTACGCCGAGGGATCGGTGCTGGTCGAGTTCGGACGTACGCGGGTGCTGTGCGCCGCGAGCGTGACCGAGGGGGTGCCGCGCTGGCGTCGTGACTCCGGCCTCGGCTGGGTGACGGCCGAGTATGCGATGCTGCCGCGCGCGACCCACACCCGGTCCGACCGCGAGTCCGTGAAGGGCCGCATCGGCGGTCGTACGCACGAGATCTCGCGCCTGATCGGGCGCTCGCTGCGTGCCGTGATCGACTACAAGGCGCTCGGCGAGAACACGATCGTCATCGACTGCGACGTCCTCCAGGCCGACGGCGGCACCCGCACGGCAGCGATCACCGGCGCGTACGTCGCCCTGGCGGACGCCGTCTCCTACCTGCGGGGGCGCGGCTCGCTGGTGGCGGAGCCGCTCACCGGGTCGGTCTCTGCGGTGTCGGTGGGGATCATCGACGGCACCCCGATGCTCGACCTCCCGTACACCGAGGACGTCCGCGCCGAGACGGACATGAACGTCGTGATGACCGGCTCGGGCGCATTCGTCGAGGTCCAGGGGACCGCTGAGGGCGCGCCGTTCGACCGTGTGGAGCTCGACGCGCTGCTGGCGCTCGCCGAGAAGGGCTGCGCCGATCTCACGGCGATCCAGGCGGCCGCGCTCGGTGGGGGCGCGGCGTGAGCGAGGCGGGGCGCCGGGTCGTCCTGGCGAGCCACAACACGGGCAAGCTCGCCGAGCTGCGCCGCATCCTGGAGCCCGAGCTCCCGGGCATCGAGGTGCTGGGGCTGGGCGACATCGGTGACTTCGCCGAGCCGGTAGAGGACCAGCCGACCTTCGAGGGCAACGCGCTGCTCAAGGCGCGTGCCGCGGCGAAGGCGACCGGCCTGCCGTCGCTGGCCGACGACTCCGGTCTGTGCGTGGACGCCCTCAACGGCATGCCGGGCGTGCTCTCGGCTCGCTGGGGCGGTCGACCCAAGTCTGATGCGCGCAACAACGCGCTGCTGCTCGACCAGCTGGCCGACGTGCCGGACGAGCGCCGCGGCGCGGAGTTCCGGTGCGCGATGGCGCTCACGATGCCGAGCGGGGCGGAGGTCGTCGAGATCGGCATCATGCGCGGCCGGATCCAGCGCGAGGCGACCGGTGACGGGGGCTTCGGGTACGACCCGCTGTTCGCGGCCGACGGCTACGACGTGTCGACCGCCGAGCTGACCCCCGCGGACAAGGACGCGATCAGCCACCGGGGCAACGCACTGCGCGCGATGGTCCCGCACCTCGTCGCGCTGCTGGCCTGAGGCCGCTGTGCGTACGCTGCTGCCGCTCCTGCGCATCGCCGCCCTCATCGCGTGGGCAGTGGCGTTCGTCGCGACGTGGCGTGCGCTGAGCTCCACCGGGATGCCCGACCCCGAGGGGATGAGTGCGGACGCGCTCTGGTGGTACACGAACCAGGACGACATCCGTCAGGTCGGCCTCGTCATCCTCGGCGCCGCGCTCGTGACGATGTTCGTTCCGGCGATGCTGGTGACGCTCGGGGGAGCGTTCATGGTGGCCGCGTACGCATGGATCGTCGGTGAGTCGAGCCCCGGTCTCGAGCAGGCGGGTGCGTGGTGGATCTTCGCGGCGGCGCTGGTCGTGATCGCGCTCGTACGCCGGGTCGTACGGCCGCGTCGCCGTCCCGCCGCCGTGGCGTCCTAGACGCCTTCGGCGCTGTGCTTGACGAGCTACACGCCTCCGGCGCTGTGCTTGACGAGCTACACGCCTCCGGCGTAGGCCTGCTGGCGCCACGCCTCGTACACGACGATCGCCGTCGAGTTGGCGAGGTTGAGCGAGCGACGTGCCGGCTGCATCGGGATCCGCAGCCGATCGGTCACGCGCCGGTCGGCGAGGACGTGCTCGGGCAGCCCCGTCGGCTCCGGCCCGAAGAGGAACACGTCGCCGGGCTCGTACGCGATGTCCGCGTACGAGGTCGTGGCGGCGGTCGTGAACGCGAACACGCGGACCGGGTCGAGCGCCTTGAACGCGGCCTCGAGGTCGGCGTGGACCGAGACGTCCGCCAGGTCGTGGTAGTCCAGTCCGGCCCGCTTGAGCTTGGCGTCGGACAGGTCGAACCCCAGCGGCTCCACAAGATGCAGCTGGGCGCCGGTCGCGGCCGCCAAGCGGATCGCATTGCCCGTGTTGGGCGGGATCCGCGGCTCGTAGTAGAGGATTCGGAACATCGTCCGAGGCTATCGCGGCTGCCCTGCGGCACCGATCGGGCGGATACTCAAAGCGTGACCACCTCCATGGACTTCGTCCGCGCGGACCCGCGCGGCCCGTTCGCGGGGGCGGTCACCTCGATGGTCGGATACCGGCAGAGCGGGGTCACGCAGCGCCTGCACCGTGGGCTGCCGTCTCCGTACCTGACGCTCGTCATCGCCCTCGACACCCCGGTGGTTGTGGGCGAGCGAGAGGGCGACGAGGCGCCGGTCGCCGCGTACGACATGCTCGGTCCGCTCTCGACGCGGCCGGCGTACATCGCCCAGCCGGACACCCAGGAGGGCGTGCAGCTCGCGGTGCACCCGTTTGCGGCGCGTTGGCTGTTCGGCGCGCCCGCGAGTCGCCTCCCCGGTCTCGCGCTCGACCTCGGCGATGTCCTCGGCCCGTCAGCACCGGCTCTGCGCCGGCGGGTCGGGGACGTGGACGACTGGTCGACCCGGTTCGGAATGGTCCGTGACTTCCTGGCCGTACGTGCCCGTACGGCCAGCGGCGCGGCGGCGTCCCGGCCGCGGCCCGAGGTGGTCGAGGGGTGGCGCTGGATCGTGGCCCACGGAGGCAACGGACGGATCGACGACCTCGCCGCGCACGTCGCGCTGAGCCCGCGGCGGTTGCGGGCGGTCTTCGTGGAGGAGCTCGGCTTCGGTCCGAAAGTGCTCGGACGGCTGGTGCGCTTCGACCGCGCGGTCGCCATGGTGCGGGACCAGGTCGCCCAGCCGGGGGAGGAGACGCTCAGCGACGTCGCGGCGCGTGCGGGATACGCCGACCATGCGCACCTCGTCCACGAGTTCCAGGCGATGGCGGGGACGTCGCCGACGGGCTGGCTGGCCGAAGAGCGCCGAAACATCCAAGCCGGAGGGCACGGTGCCGCGACAGGGTGAGGCCATGAGCACTGAACAGCAGACCACGGACCAGACCACCGAGACCACGACGCCGGCACCGACCGTGTGGCCCGCCCTCGCGGCCCGCGATGCGCTCGGCATGATCGACTTCCTGGAGCGGGCGTTCGGCTTCCGCCGGGTGGTCGTGATCGCCGACGGCGACCGCGTCCAGCACGCCGAGCTGGCCTGGCCCGAGGGCGGCGGGATCATGATGGGCTCGGAGAAGACCGAGGGCCACTGGCAGCAGAAGGCCGGCACCTTCGGTGCGTACGTCGTGTGCTCCGACCCGGACGCGCTCTACGAGCGGGCGAAGGCGGCCGGCGCCACGATCGTCATGGAGCTGACAACGACCGACTACGGAAGCCGGGACTTCATCGCGGCCGATCCCGAGGGCAACTCCTGGTCGTTCGGGACCTACCGCGGCGAGCCGCACTGACGATCTGGCAGATGTCAACGCGGTCTATCGGTGCCACGAGATGACTCTGAGGGACCGCGTTCCGCGGATCATCTGTCCTGCCAGGAGCCCCGTCGACCCTGTGGCTGCCCGCCGCGAGCGCCAGTCGGACCGCTGCCTCGTCGACGCGGCTGTTCTGGGAGAGCTACGAGACCGTCGACGGATGGTTCCGGGGCCGAGCGACGCTTCAGCGCCATCCGCTACTGGGGCACGCCGGAGAGGGGCGGCCACTTCGCGGCGTTCGAGCAGCCGGACATCTTCGTAGGGGAGCTTCGGGCATCCTTCGCGGCGATGCGCGAGGGTAGGTAGGAACGACGGGTGCCGGTGACAGGACTCGAACCTGCACGTCTCTCGACACAGGAACCTAAATCCTGCGTGTCTACCAGTTCCACCACACCGGCCCGTCGGACATTCTAGGGCTCAGGCGATGTCGAGCTGACGGATGAGCCGCTCGACGTGACCCGTCGCCTTGATGTTGTACTGCGCGACCTCGATCTTGCCCTCCTCGTCGACGACGAACGTCGAGCGGATGACACCCTCGATGACCTTGCCGTAGAGCTTCTTGTCGCCGTAGGCGCCCCAGGCGCGGAGCACCTCTTTGTCGGGATCGGAGAGCAGCGTGATCTCCAGCCCCTCCTTCTCACGGAACTTCGCGAGCTTCTCGGTGTTGTCGGGCGAGATGCCCAGGACCGTGTAGCCCGACGAGTCGAAGGTCTCGCGCTCGGCGGTGAAGTCGCACGCCTCGCGTGTGCACCCCGGAGTCATGGCCGCGGGATAGAAGTAGACGATGACCTTGCCGCCCCGGAAATCGGAAAGCCTGACCTCTTTGCCGTGGTCGTCCACAAGCGTGAAATCCGGGGCCTGATCACCTGGCTGCAGTCGCGTGGTCATGGCCCTATCCTTGCCTATCGGTAACGTGGACTCGACAGGTGACCGCAGCCCCTCGGGTCGGGCGGCGCCGCGACCGCGAAGACGCAGCGAGGAGACGACGTGGCGAACGACACCAGGCCAGAGGCCCCGACGACGATCACCGGGACGCCTGACCAGCTCGTCTCCCAGATCGACGAGGTCAGGAACCGGCTCGCGTCCAACGTCGACCAGCTCGTCGACCTCGCCAACCCCAAGAACGTGGCCCGTCGCCGCATTGCCGACGTCAAGGCGCGCTTCGTGACGCCGTCGGGTGAGCCTCGCCTCGAGAACATCCTGCCCGTCGCCGGCGCCGTCGTCGGTGTCCTCGGGCTCATCATCGTGATCCGCAAGATCGTGAGCAACTGAATGGCCGACGGGCTCCCCATCCGGATGCTCCACGACCGGCTCTTGGTGTCGATCGACCCCGAGTCCGGCGACCGGCGCTCGTCCGGCGGCATCGTCATCCCGGCGACTGCCGCGCTCGGCCGGCGTCTGGCGTGGGCGAGGGTCGAGGCGGTCGGCAGCAACGTCCGTACGGTCCAGGTCGGCGACAGCGTCCTGTTCGACCCGGACGACCGGGCCGAGGTCGAGGTGCGCGGCAAGGACTTCATCCTTCTCCGCGAGCGCGATCTGCACGCGGTGGCAGCAAAACGGATCGACGACGACCAGACCGGTCTCTACCTGTAGGGCACGGACCAGTACGGGGGGAGGGCCGATGGCGCGCGAGCAGGGTTTCCTCGCCCGCATCGGCGACGGCGGGGACGTCCGCAGCGGTGCACGGATGCCAGTGGCGCTGCGTGCACGTCTGCAATGGGTACGCACGCAGCTGACGGCGATCGTCCAGGTGTCGGTGGGTGCCGCGCTGGCGTGGGTGATCGCGCACGACATCATCGGCCACCAGCAACCGTTCTTCGCGCCGGTCGCGGCGATCCTCGTCGTCTATGCGGGGGTGGGTGGTCGTCGGCAGATCATGCTCGAGCTGTTCGTCGGCGTCTCGGTCGGCGTGCTCGTCGGCGAGACGCTGATCACGCTGATCGGCAGAGGCTGGTGGCAGATCGGCGTGATCGTCGCCCTCGCCTCGGTCTCGGCCACGTTCCTCGGGCTGCGCGGGTTGGCGCGCACCCAGGCGGCGACGTCGGCGAGCCTGCTGGCCGCGATCTTGCCGGTAACGGCGGGCAACCCGGCGGTCATCCGCTTCATCGACGCCGTGGTCGGCGGCCTCGTCGGACTCGCGATGGCGCTGCTCATCCCGGGCAACCCCGCGCGCCGCGCCAACCGCGAGATGCAGGCGGTGCTCCGTACGCTCGACCAGGCGCTGCGCGGCATCGAGCTTGCGCTACGCCTCGAGGACGCTGGGCCCGCGTGGACGGCGCTGCAGCAGGTCCGCGGGCTCCAGCCGGCGATCGAGCGCCTCGCGACGACGGTCTCCGGGGCGGACGAGATCGCCCGTTACTCACCGCTGCGCTGGCGCCAGCGCAGCCATGTCGAGCGCTACGTCGTCGCGATCCGTGACGTCGACAACGCGGTCCGCGATGCCCGTGTGCTCGCACGCCGCGTCCATACGATGCTGCGCAAGGGAGAGCGGTCGTTCCCCGGGATGCCGGAGGCGGTGAGTCTCCTCCAGGAAGCGGTCGGCATCTTCGCCGACGACATCGCGGCGGCCGACGCGTACGACGAGGCACGCAGCAAGCTCGTCGAGGCGGCGCGGATGGCCACGGTGGCGCTTCCGGCTGCCGCCACGATCAACGACGCCGCTGTGGTCGCTCAGGTGCGTGCGCTCGCGTCGGACCTGCTCTATGCCACGGGCATGACGCAGGCGCAGGTCGACCGGGCGCTCGAGGTGCGCGAGTCGTAGGGAGGGCCTAGTTGGTGGGCGACGGAAGGCCGAGCTTGCGGTTCTGGTGGCGCAACGCCTCGGCAGAAGCGCGCAGACCCTCGAGATCGGTGTCGTCGAGCGGGAGGACGGCCGGCCCCGCGGCGCCGTTCGTGCCGACCACGCAGGGGGCGGACAGGCAGACGTCGCTGATGCCGTACTGGCCAGTGAACAGCGTGGACACCGGCAGGAACCGGTGCTCGTCGCGCAGCACCGCCGACATGATGTCGGCCATCGCCAGACCGATCGCATAGTTGGTTGCGCCCTTCCCCTCGATCACGGTGTACGCCGAGTTGGCGACGGCGTCGCGGATCTCGCCGTACTCCGAGACCGGGATCGCGCGGCCCTCCACGTCGTACGAGGCCAGAGGCACGCCACCGACGTTCGCCGACGACCAGAGGACGATCTCGGTGTCTCCGTGCTCGCCGGCGACCAGCGCGTGCACGCTGCGCGTCGAGACGTGCAGCCGGCGTGAGAGCAGGTAGCGCATGCGTGCCGTGTCGAGGACCGTCCCCGAGCCGAAGACGCGTCCGGCTGGGAGGTCGAGGAAGCCGACCGCCGCGTACGCCAGGACGTCGCACGGATTCGTCACGATGATGTAGATCGCGTCCGGCGCGTGCTGGCGTACGGCGCCGAGCACGCTGCGGGTGATGCCGATGTTGACCTCCGCGAGGTCGAGGCGGGTCTGGCCCGGCTTCTGCCGCGCGCCGGCGGTCATGACGACGACGTCGGCGCCCGCGCATGCCGCCGGGTCGTCGCTGCCGACGATCGTCGCCGGCGGGGCGAACGCCGCCCCGTCGTTGAGGTCACCGGCCTGTGCCTGGACGAGCGCGGTCGCGATGTCGTACAGGACGATCTCGTCGGCGAGCCCCCGCAGAAGCGCGGCGTACGCGACGGTGCTCCCGACCGAGCCCGCGCCGCAGACCGCGATCTTGGTGCCTCGCCCCGGCTCCGCCATGCTCACGAGTCTGTCATCGGCCCTGCCGCTCTGCAGAGCGCAACGGGCCTCGCGGTACTACCGTCGTCGCATGGCGATGGTGGTGACGTTCGGCGGTCCGTTGGAGTACGCCAACCAGGTGTGGGACGACGTGGAGCCCGACGCGGACGGCTTCGTGCTGATCCTCGGCGGCGCTGGTGCGGGACCCGAGGCGTGGTACCTCGTGGATCCGGAGTCCGAGGCGATCCCCACCGAGCAGGGCGATGCGCTGCCGGCCGAGTACGCGGGCCAGACCAAACCGGGCACCTAGCGCGTCGGCCGCAGGTGTCAGTCGATCATCGACAGGCCGACGCACCCGAGGTAGCCGAGCACGAGCGTGGCCGCCGCCCGCTCTCCGTGCTTCGGCCAGCGCGTGTGCGGCCATCGGAAGTGGCCCACCGCGTACAGGACGAAGAAGCCACCGAACATCGCCCGTCGGCCCGCCGCGAACCAGTCGCTCGCGGCGAACGCAGGCACGCACGCGACGAGCGAGGCGATCGCCACGACGGCGAAGAGCACGCCGAGCCAGGTCCGCCGGGGCACGGCGGGGCGGCGTGTCGTCTCGGGGGTCACAGCCCCCGATCCTACGGACCGCTCGGGTCAGACAGGAACCTGCTCGGACTCGTACGCGGACACGCCGCCGGCCCGCAGGGCCTCGATCGCTTCCAACGCGGCGTGCACGTCGGTGACGGGGACGTCGCGCATCTGGTTGGGGCTGAGCTCCCACCACCGCGAGGCCAGCAGGCGGGCGACGGTGGCGTCGTCGAAGCGCTGACGGATCGGCCGGGCGGGGACACCGCCGACAATCGTGTACGGAGCGACGTCCTTCGTGACGACCGCGCCGGCCGCGATGATGGCGCCGTCGCCGATCGTGACGTCGCGCAGGATCGTCACGTTGACCCCGATCCAGACGTCGTTGCCGATCGTGAACGAGCCTCCGCGCCAGGACGTGTCGGCGCCCGCGATCGTCGACGCCGACGGGAACTCCTCGGCGGTGGGGTGCCAGCCGAACCGCCGCGGGTTGTACTGGAACGGCGACGTGCTGAGCCACTCGATGGGGTGCTCGGGGTGGCCGATCGCCACGTCGGGGCCGATCGAGCAGTAGCGTCCGATGGAGCCGGACGTCTTGATGAGGCCGGACGTGAGATAGGTGTAGGCCCCGACAGTCACCGGGCTGGTGACACGGATGCGGCCGGCGATCTGGACAGGTGGCTCGCACGTCAGGTTGCCGACCGAGACAGCGGGCAGCCGCTGGAGGCCGTCGATGCCGACGACCTCGGGGGCTGGCGGCTCGGTGCCCGGCGCTGGCTCCGGCTCTGGTGCTGGCTCCGGGTCCGGTGCTGGCAGGGCAGGCGGCGGGGCGGCGGCAGCGGGCACAGGTGCGTCGGGTCGGCGACGGAGCGGCGAGCGCAAGGGGACTCCCTGGGGGCGGGTGACGTCGGTCGTCACAGCCTAGGGACCTCCCTGGGCCGGTCGATGCCCGGACTCGGTCCGCGGTCGGATCTGGTCGACTTCTGCTCATCGCGGTGACTATCATCATGGTAGTCATGGCGATCGCGAGAGGAGAGACGATGCGGCGTACCGATCTGAGCGACGCTGAGTGCCCCGTCGCACGCAGCGTCGACGAGCTCGGAGACTGGTGGAGCCTGCTCATCTTGCGCGACGCCCTCGACGGGATGCGTCGGTTCGACGAGTTCGCCGACGACCTGGCGATCTCGCCGGCCATGCTCACGCGGCGTCTCCGCACGCTCGTCGAGCGCGGGCTGATGGAGCGACGTCGCTACAGCGAGCGGCCCGAGCGCTTCGAGTACGTCCTGACCGACCGCGGCCGTGCCTCGCAGAGCGTGGTGCTGGCGCTGCTGGCCTGGGGCAACCACGACCTCGATGCCGCCGACCGCGCGGTGGTGCTCGTCGACCGCGACTCGGGGCGCGAGATCGAGCCCGTCCTCGTCGACGCCGCCACCGGCACGCCGCTGTCGCAGCTGCGACTGGAGGCGACGGCAGGTCCTGCCGCAGGACCCGAGACCCAACGGCGCTTCGCCTCCCGTACCGACCGACGATCCCGGCGCGACCGGGAGCGAGGAGAGCCGAGATGACCGCACCGCCCACCGACCGTACTGGTGCCGAGGCCGCGACACGTGAGCGTACGCACACCTGGGACGACCCGATGGCGACCGTGCACGCGGCGGCCGGACGCAGCGGGCTCGAGCTCATGCGCGCTGTCCGCGACGGGCTCGTGCCGTCGGCACCGATCGCGCGGCTCGTCGGGTTCGCGCTGACCTCGGTCGAGGAAGGCGAGGTCGAGTTCACGCTGGAGCCGGCGGAGTTCCAGTACAACCCGATCGGCTCCGTCCACGGCGGAGTGTTCGCGACGTTGCTCGACTCCGCTGCCGGGTGCGCGGTGCACACGACGCTCCCGGAGGGCGTCGGCTACACCAGCCAGGACCTCAACGTGAAGTTCCTCCGCCGCCTCACCGTCGAGACCGGTCCGGTGCGTGCCGTCGGCCGCGTCCGCCACCGTGGCCGTACGACCGCGTTGGCCGAGGCCGAGCTGCTCGACGCCGACGGTCGCCTCCTTGCGCACGCGACGAGTAGCTGTCTGATCCTCGCGGCGGGTTGATCTTGCTCGGAATCGGGTACCCGTCCTGTGACCGGTACTCGATGACGAACGAAGGGAATCCCCATGAAGGGAAAGCTGGCTCTGCTCGGAGGCCTCGCCGTGGGCTACGTACTCGGTACGCGCGACGGCCGTGAGCGCTTCGAGCAGATCAAGGGCAAGGCCCAGAGCATGTGGAACGACCCCACTGTGCAGCAGAAGGTGAGCGATGCTCAGGACTTCGCGAAGGAGAAGGCTCCTGAGGTGCAGGACAAGGTCACACAGACGGCCAAGGACACCGTCGGCAAGGTGACCCACCGGAAGGAGGGCAGCGGCGACCACAACGCCGCGCCGTCGAACACGGGGCCGACCGGATGACCGAAGCCCGACCCGAGCGCGCGCCTCACCCGGACGACCCGGCCAAGCCGGGGTCGCCGACCGAGATCACGAAGCCTTCGTGGACCTACGTGGTGCGCAAGGCGGTCCGCGAGTTCTCGGAGGACGAGTGCCTCGACATCGCGGCCGCCTTGACGTACTACTCGGTGCTCGCGCTCTTCCCGATGATGATCGCGCTGCTGTCGCTCGTCGGGCTGTTCGGCCAGGGCCGCGAGACCGTTGACACCCTGCTGGGCGTCCTCCGCGACGTCGGCGCGGACTCGGCGGCGAACACCCTCGAGCCCACGCTCGTCCAGCTGAGCAGCGGCAGCGGAGCGGGGCTGGCGTTCGTGCTGGGCCTCGCGGTCGCGCTGTGGTCGGCGTCGGGCTATGTGGGCGCCTTCGGGCGGGCCATGAACCGCGTGTACGAGGTCGATGAAGGCAGGCCGATCTGGAAGCTTCGACCGGTCATGCTGCTCGTCACGCTGATCACGGTGGTCCTGTGTGCGCTGGTCGCCCTGGCGCTCGTCCTGACCGGGCCTGCCGCCCAGGCCGTCGGCGACGCGATCGGCATGGGCGACACGGCGGTGACGGTGTGGAACATCGCGAAGTGGCCGGTGATGCTGCTGGCCGTCATGGTGCTTGTTGCGATCCTTTACTACGCGACCCCGAACGTGAAGCAGCCGAAGTTCCGGTGGCTCAGCGTCGGTGCCGTCGTCGCGATCGTGGTGTGGATCATCGCGTCGGTCGCCTTCGGTTTCTACGTCGCGAACTTCTCGAGCTACAACCGCACGTACGGGTCGTTGGCCGGGGTGGTCGTGTTCCTCCTGTGGTTGTGGATCACCAACCTCGCGCTCCTGTTCGGAGCTGAGCTCGACGCAGAGCTGGAGCGGGGACGTCAGCTGCAGGGCGGGATCGCGGCGGAGGAGAGGATCCAGCTGCCGCCGCGAGACACCACGAAGAGCGACAAGGCGGCCGCCAAGCACGAGGACGACGTCGCGCGCGGGCGTCGACTGCGGGAGAGTCGAGGGCATACGACTGACTAGGCTCCTCGTATGCCCTCGGAGCCTCTCGTCGTCGCGGCGACCGCCGCCGAAGCCGCCCACGTCCCGCCGGGCCTCTCGGTGCTCGTCACCGGGATCGGCAAGGTCCAGGCGACGCTGGTCACCGCGCTCGCGCTCGCCGAGCGTCGCCCGTCGGTCGTCCTCAACGTCGGGACCGCCGGTGCGCTCGGTGGCGCGACGGGGCTGCGGCTGCCGTCGCGGGTGCTGAACCACGACTTCAGTGCGGCGGAGCTGCGGCTCCTCGGCTATGACGCGGTCGACGAGATCGAGATCGCAGGCGGCGACGGCACCGTGCTGGCCAGCGGGGACACCTTTGTCAACGACCCGGCCGTCCGCGACCTGCTGGCTCAGCGTGCTGCGCTGGTCGACATGGAGGGGTTCGCCGTGGCCGCGGTGGCCCGCCACTTCGACGTGCCGGTCCGCCTCGTGAAGCACGTGAGCGACCAGGCGGACGAGTCGGCCATGGACTGGCCGCAGGTCGTCGACGCGAGCGCCCGGGTGCTGGGGGAGTGGCTGAGCCAGAACGCCTGACGCGGCTCACTCACGTGGGACGGACGACCTGCGCGAGTCCGGTCGGTGGGAACCACGCGGGCACCGCTCGGCGCAGCATCGTCGGGCCGTCGACGCGGACGGAACCGGACCGTAGCGCACGGTCCCACGTCGTGTCGCCGCGCCAGACCTGGGTGAGCGCCCGCAGGCCGGTCGTGACCGTCACCGAGACGGGCCTCTCCGGGTCGATGTCGCACACGTCGGTGTCGTTGGGCTCGATGACGATCCACCATCGCCGCGACGCCCCGCGGACGTCGTCGAACACGAAGTGCACGACCTCGGGTGGGTCCGCGACGGCATCGAGGTCCACCTTGCGGTGCATGTCCCACATCAGAAGCTTGGGGTCGAGGTCCTCGTCGCCGAGCGTGCCGATCCACCGCACGCCCCAGGTGCCGACCGACTCGACGACCTGGCGTAGCTCCTCGCCGGCCGGTGTCAGGACGTAGCGGACGTCGTTGCCTTCAACCTGCTTCTCGACGATGCCCGCGACGACGAGCTGGTGCAGGCGCTTGGACAGCAGCGACGGGGACATGCGGGGAAGGCCGCGCCGCAGGTCGTTGAAGCGCTGGCTCCCCGTGACGAGCTCGCGGACGAGCAGCATCGTCCAGCGCTCGTCCAGCAGCTCCATCGCCTTCGCGACGGGGCAGAACTGGTGGTATGGGGCCCCCATCCGTGCAGCGTACGACCGGTACAGATCTCGTACTAGGCCCGTTGTCTGCTCGTCCGTAGCGTCGACCTCACGCACAACGAAGGGGGAATCTTGTCATGACGAGCGAGACGACAGCGGCGTCGGCCACCACGGACGATGCCGTGATCAAGGCGAAGCACCGCGCGATGTGGGCGTGGGGGGACTATCCGGCGGTCGCGACGGAGGTGATCGCTAGCCTGGGCCCGGTGCTCGTGGACGCCTGCGGCATCGAGGCGGGGCAGACCGTGCTCGACGTGGGTGCGGGCTCCGGCAACGCCGCACTCCCCGCCGCGCGCACCGGCGCGACGGTGACGGCGAGCGACCTGACGCCCGAGCTCCTCGACGTCGGGCGCGCGGAGGCCGACGACGAAGGCCTCACGCTGACCTGGCGCGAGGACGACGTCGAGCACCTGGGGGTGGAGGACGCGTCGTACGACGTGGTGATGTCGTGCGTCGGGGCGATGTTCGCGCCGCACCACCAGGAGACGGCCGACGAGATCGTCCGTGCCACCAAGCCCGGCGGCACGATCGGGCTCGTGAGCTGGACGCCGCAGGGCTTCATCGGGCAGATGTTCGCGACGATGAAGCCGTACGCTCCGCCGCCTCCGCCCGGAGCGCAGCCCCCGCCGCTGTGGGGAGACGCTGACCACGTCCGCGCGCTCTTCGGCGATCGGGTCACCGACGTCGAGGCCACGACGCAGACGCTCGCCGTGGACCGCTTCTTCGACGGCGCGGAGTTCCGGGACTTTTTCAAGGCGACGTACGGACCGACGATCGCGGTCTACAAGGCGATCGCCGACGACCCGGAGAAGGTGGCGGCGCTCGACGGCGAGCTCGCCGCGCTCGCGGAGACGTTCGGTGTCCGCAACGGCGCGATGCCGTGGGACTACCTGCTGTTCACCGCCCGCCGCGCCTGAGGGGGTGGGCCGGTCGCGTCGGGGTCACACCCCGGCGAGGTCGGCCCACAGTGCGGCGTGGTCGGAGGCTTCCTCGACCCGCGAGGTGAGGGTCGGGAAGATCTCCCACGGGTCCTTCGTACGGGGACCGCGCCAGACACCCTTGCGGAAGACGCCGCCAGCAGTCATCCGCGCGAAGAGCGGGTCGGAGAGGAGGATGTAGTCGATCTTGTCGTCCTCGTTGCCCGACCCGTACGTCCCGCGACGGTGGTTCCAGTCGAACGCGGGATGCGCGCTGACGTCGGTGAGCCCGTCCATCTCCAGCAGCGGCGCCAGCGAGGTGCTGTCCGGGTCGTCGTTGAGGTCTCCGGTGACCGCGAGGTGGTCGACGCCCTCGCTGCGCAGCGACCGGACGATCCGCGCGACGCGGGACGCCTGGCGCTCTCGACGCTTCGCGCCCGTGGGGTCACCGGGCGAGGAGTAGCCCTTGGACTTGAAGTGGTTGGCGAGGAGCACGAGGCGCGTCCCGAGCGGGGTCTCGACGTGGTACTCGCAGCAGTCGCGCGAGAACACCGTCCCTTGCGGGTCGGTGTCGAAGATGTGGGTGCGCATCTGCACCAGTCGGTAGTCGCCGGACGCCATGAGCCCGACGTCGATGCCGCGCAGGTCGTTGCCCTCGAGCACCATGACCTGCTCGTACGGGGTGCCGCCGACGGCGGGCAGCAGTGACTCGGAGAACATCTGGAGACCAGGCCGGTCGTCGGCCTCGACCACGGTCACCACATCGGCGTCGAGTGCTTCGAAGACCCGCGCGGTGTTCTCGGTGGCGAGGGCGTTCACGGCGATCGTCTTGAGCTCGAGCCAGCCGACCCAGTCGGCACGTCCCTTCGCGACCAGGGTGACCTCACCCGTACGGGGTCGCCGGACGAGCTGGCCGCGCAGCTTGCGCAGCCGGACGTACGGGCCCTCGTCGGAGCGCAGCACCCCAACCGTGTCGAGCAGAGCGAGGATGTCGTCCTCGGCTCCGGCATAGCTGTGCCGCTCGAACAGGTCGGACAGGCGCGCGTGAGCGGCCAGCACCTTCTTGCGGGTGGCGGCGTCGCCCTCGGAGTCGGCCATCGCCTTCGGCCGCGCGAACAGGTTCTCGACGTTGAACGATGCGATGCGCATGGTGATCCCCCCGTCCGTCAGTCTGCGCCGGGCACGGGTCACGGCACGGGGACTTGTCGGAGGTCAGATCACGCCGAGCGCGAGCATCGCGTCGGCGACGCGCACGAACCCGGCGATGTTGGCGCCGGCGACGTAGTTGCCCGGCGTCCCGAACTCGTCCGCCGTCTCGGCGCACCGGTCGTGGATGCCGCGCATGATCTCGGCCAGGCGCTCCTCGGTGTGCTCGAACGTCCACGAGTCGCGCGAGGCGTTCTGCTGCATCTCGAGGGCGCTCGTCGCCACGCCGCCGGCGTTGGCGGCCTTGCCCGGCGCGAAGCGCACCCCGGCGTCCTCGAAGACCGCGATCGCCTCTGGGGTGGCAGGCATGTTGGCGCCCTCGGCGACGATGGTGCAGCCGTTCTTGACGAGGGTGACCGCGTCGGCGCCGTTGAGTTCGTTCTGCGTCGCCGACGGCAGGGCGATGTCGCACGCGACGTCCCAGATCGACCCTGCGTCGGTGGAGCGGACACCGTTGCCGCGCAGGTCCGCGTACTCGGAGATCCTGCCGCGGCGCACCTCCTTGACCTCCTTGAGGAGCGCCACGTCGATGCCGCCCTCGTCGACGACGTAGCCGCTGGAGTCCGAGCAGGCCACGACGGTGCCGCCGAGCTCGTGGACCTTCTCGATGGCGTACGTCGCGACGTTGCCGGAGCCGGAGACGACGACGCGCTTGCCGTCGAAGGAGTCGCCCGCGGCCTTGAGCATCTCGGAGACGAAGAAGACGGTGCCGTACCCGGTGGCCTCCTTGCGGACCTGCGAGCCGCCCCACGTGAGGCCCTTGCCGGTGAGGACACCGGACTCGTAGCGCGAAGTGATGCGCTTGTACTGGCCGAACAGGTAGCCGATCTCGCGACCACCGACGCCGATGTCGCCGGCGGGAACGTCGGTGTACTCGCCGATGTAGCGCGTCAGCTCGGTCATGAAGGACTGGCAGAACCGCATGACCTCGGCGTCGGAGTGACCCTTGGGGTCGAAGTCCGAGCCGCCCTTGGCGCCGCCGATGGGCAGGCCGGTCAGCGAGTTCTTGAAGATCTGCTCGAAGCCGAGGAACTTCACGATGCCGAGGTAGACGCTCGGGTGGAAGCGCAGGCCGCCCTTGAACGGACCGAGCGCGGAGTTGAACTGCACACGGAAACCGCGGTTGATCTGCACGCGGCCGGCATCGTCGACCCACGGCACCCGGAAGATGATCTGGCGTTCAGGCTCGCAGATGCGGCGGATGATCGCGGCATCGACGTACTCGGGGCGCTTGGACACCACGGGGCCCAGGCTCACCAGGACCTCGCGGACCGCCTGGTGGAACTCTGCCTCGCCCGGGTTGCGACGAAGGACCTCGTCGTACACACCCTGAAGCTTCTCGTCGACGCTCGACACGTGGTGCCACCTCCTGTTGGTATACCCCGAACGAGGCTAGCCGGTGGCTCAATACGGGATGCGCAGGGTGGCTCGGATCGGGTTGTGGTCTGAGGCGAACGGCGTCCGATAGAGCCTGCCCTTCAGTCGCACGATCACCCGGAACCCGGCGACCCCGATCCCGGGCGAGACATACACGTGGTCCACGTGGTGGTGGGTACGCCACGGCCGGCGCCGCAGCTGGTTGGCGCTGTTGTAGCTGGCGTTCTTGCGGGCCCGGGCGACGGCGAAGGCGTCCCGGGCCGCGGCGCCCTGGCGCATCGCCCTGCGGGGGCCGTCGAAGGTGTACTTGCGCGATCCGGAGGAGTTGTAGTCGCCGGCCCACACGATCGGCCAGGAGGCGCCGTGGGCACGCCGTACGGCGAGGGTGTCGGCGATCAGGTTCTGAGTCTGGCGGTAGCGCTTGCGGTCCTTGGCGGCGCCGGGCCCGTTGATGAGGTGTGCGGACGCGACGAGGAACTGCGCGCCGGTCGCCTTCTCGGTCAGCAGCTGGTAGCAGGCGTAGTCGGCGCTCTTGGCGTACGAACGGTCCAGGCGGATGCGCCCCGAGATCTCGCGGGAACCCCTGAACCGCGTGCGGTCGTACAGGATGCGCGCCCTGGCGTCCCGTACCGGCGTGCCCTTGATCTTCGCGCACCTCGCGTCGGAGGCGTAGCGGTGCTTCACCTTGCGGTAGAGCGACGGGAAGATCGTGTTGCCATTGGCCTCCTGGAGGGCGATCACGTCGAAGCCGTTGCGGAGGATCTGCGAGGCGACGCGGTTGCGCCGCTTGCCGGTCCACGGGAGGACGTGGTCGTCCTTATGGACGTTGTACGAGCCCAGGCGCACGGTCGTACGGCCCGTCGCGGTCGGCTCGGCCGACGCAGGCACGACCGGGACAGCGGCGAGGGCGGCGGAGGCGCTCGCGACGGCAACGAGGGAAGCGCAGGTCCGGAGGAGGGACATGACTCCATGCGATACCGATCTCCGCACATGCGCAAACGCACCTCGGGAAGTCGGTGGCTCGTCAGGGTGGCGCCCCGTAGCCTGCCGCCATGACCGTGCAGTCCGGAGACAGAGTTGTCGAGGTGGTGACGCTGGCGTCGCGGCCCGAGCTCGGGCCCTTGCTCGACGGGTTCGACGGGGCGTGGCCGGAGTTCATGCGCTGGGACCCGATGGGGGCGCTCTATTACGCGGTCGTCGAGGAGGTCTATCCGGAGTTCGCGCTGGTCGCGCTCGACCCGGAGGTGCCCGACCGGGCGATGGCGTGCGCCTTCAGCGTGCCGCTCGCGTGGGGCGACGAGCCGCTGCCGACGGGCGGCTGGGACCGCATGATCCAACGGGCGACGCTCAACCGCACGCTCGAGACGACGCCGACGATGGTGTCCGCGCTGGAGATCTGTGTGCAGCCGGATCTGCGGGGGCGTGGGCTGTCGGGGGTGATGCTCGCCGCGATGCGGGCCAACGCCGCCCGGCTCGGCTTCGACACGCTCGTCGCGCCCGTACGCCCGAGCGGCAAGCACGCGTTTCCTGACGTGCCGATGGAGGAGTACGCAGCGCGGGTGCGTGACGACGGACTCCCCGAGGACCCCTGGCTCCGTACGCACGTGCGTGCCGGCGGCGTCATCGAGGCCGTCGCCCCGCGTTCGATGGTCGTCTCCGGCACGCTCGACGAGTGGCGCGGCTGGACCGGGCTGCCGTTCGACACCACCGGCCCGGTCGAGGTGCCCGGTGCGCTCGCGCCTGTGCACTGCGACGTCGCGCAGGACCACGCGGTGTACGTGGAGGCGAACGTGTGGGTGCGGCACCGGACGGGGTGAGCGGTCGTCACCGACCGCGCTCCACCTCCTCGCGGAGCCGCGCGAACTCCTCGGCCAGCCGCGAGAGCGTGTAGTGGGCGTTGAGTCCGCTCGGGTTGGGCAGCACCCAGGTGCGTGCTCCTCCGAGGTGTCGCTCCTGCGGGCCGATGACCGCGGCGGGTTCGTGGAACGCCGCCCGGTAGCCGGTGATGCCGAGGACGGCCACCCATTCCGGTCGTACGCGGGCCGCCAGCGCCTCGAGGTCCCGCCCGCCCGCGACGAGCTCGTCGCGGGTCAACTCCGCGGCGCGGGCGGTCGTCCGGGTGACGAGGTTGGTGATGCCGAGGCCGTGGTCGAGCAGCGCGTCCCGTTCCCAGGGTTCGAGGCGGCGCTCGGTGAATCCTGACAGGTGCAGTGCCGGCCAGAACCGGTTGCCCGGCCGGGCGAAGTGCAAGCCGGTCGCCCCTGAGTACAGCCCCGGGTTGAGTCCGCAGAACAGGACAGGGAGGCCAGGGCGCATCCAGTCCGGGATCGTACGGCCCTCGGCTGACGCCACCTCCTGCGGAGTCGGGCGCGGCGGTGGTCCGTCACGATCGGCCTCCCTCGCACCGTTCTGCCGAGCCATGGGTGTCAGTGCTCGCGCAGCAGCGTGCCGGAGCCGGTGACCTGGTCGTCGATGCCGTGCTCGCGCAAGGCGTGCCACAGGGTCGCGGCGTTGATCGCGACGACCGGTTTGCCGAGTTCGGCCTCCAGCGCCTCCGCCAACCCGACGAACGAGAGGTTGGTCCCGACCTGCACGATCGCGTCGACGTCCGGACCGTCCAGCTGCGCGACCACCTCGCGCAGCCGCGGCTCGTCGACGCGCGCGATGTCCGTCGCCGTCGGGCAGCGCAGTCCGGTGATCGCCGCGACATCGAAGCCTGCCTCGGTGAAGAATCGCCCGACCTCGACGTCGGCGACCGGCTGGTAGGGCGAGAAGACGGCGATGCGCCGGACGTCCAGCGCCTCGAGCGCGGCTCGGCACGCGCTGGCGCCCGTGGTCACCGGCAGCCCGATGGACTCGCGCAGCCGGCGCTCGAACGCGGCGTTGCCCTCGACGCCGCCCCAGAACGTCTCGGCAGACATGCCCATCACGAGCCGGTCCGGCTCGGCGGTCAACGCATCGCGCACCGCCGCGTCGATCGAGGCACGGATCTGCACGAGAAGCGCCTCGAAGCCCGCGTTGCCGGCCATCGACGGGTCGGCGATGTGCATCGACCCGGCACGGAACGCGACGCCCTCGACACCGGCGCGCCAGTAGTCGTGCTCGACGACGGTGTTGGTGCTGGGCACGATGACGCCGAACACGGCGCGGGGTCCTACGACGTTCGTCACGGCGCCAGAGACTACCGCCTAGGTTGAGTGCGGGTACGAGGAAGCAGGAAGGAGCACGATCCTTTTGACCAGTCGCACGATCGGCATCGTCGGGGGAGGCATCGTCGGGTTGGCCGTCGGGCGCGAGATCGCCTTGCGGTATCCGGACGACCAGGTGGTGGTCTTCGAGAAGGAGGACCGGCTCGGCGCCCACCAGACCGGGCACAACTCCGGTGTCGTCCACGCGGGCCTCTACTACAAGCCCGGCAGCCTCAAGGCCGCGCTGTGCACCCGTGGGCGGAGCCTGCTCGAGGAGTTCTGTGCCGAGCGCGACATCCCGTACGACCGGTGCGGCAAGCTCGTCGTCGCGATCGACCAGGCTGAGATGGGGCGCTTCGACGTCCTGGAGCGGACCGCCCGCGAGAACGGCGTCCCCGGCCTGACCCGCGTCGACGGCACCGGCATCACCGACCTCGAGCCGTATGCGGCGGGTGTCGCCGCCCTGCACTCACCGGCGACCGCGATCACCGACTACGGGGAGATCACTCGCGCGCTCGGGGCGGACATCGAGAAGGCGGGTGGCGTCGTCCACCTCTCGGCGCCGGTCACCGCGGTCGAGCGTCGCGCAGGCGGGATCGCCGTGACTGCCCACGCGCGGGTGCACCAGGTCGATCGGCTCGTGCTGTGCGCAGGCCTGCAGAGCGACCGCGTCGCCGCGCTCGCCGGGACTGACGGCGGGCCGCGGATCGTGCCCTTCCGCGGTGAGTACATGGCTGTCGCCGCCGACAAGCAGGACCGGGTGCGCGGCATGATCTATCCGGTCCCCGACCCTCGCTACCCGTTCCTCGGCGTGCACTTCACGCGCCGGGTCGGCGGTGGCCTCGAGGTCGGGCCCAACGCCTTCCTGGCGCTGAGCCGGGAGCGGTACGGCCGCGCGTCGTTCTCGGCCCGCGACCTCGCGGACACGGTGACGTGGCCGGGCTTCTGGCGCTTCGCCGGTGAGCACTGGCGGACGGGTCTCAGCGAGATCCGTGGCGTCCTGTCCACGCGGTCGTACATGAGGGCCGCGCAGCGCTACGTCCCGTCGATCGGCGCGGACGACGTGACGCGCCACGGGCTCGGCCTGAGGGCGCAGGCTGTGGCGCGCGACGGGTCGCTCGTCGACGACTTCGTGATCGACCACAGCGACGGCATCACGGCGATCCGCAACGCGCCCTCACCGGCGGCGACGTCGAGCCTTGCCATCGCCGAGCACGTGGTCGACCGGCTGGGGCTGGGCCGCTGAGGCGCCGCCGCCCGTCGTTCTGTCAGCGCCGACGTCCCTGACGGCCGACGGCGCGACGGGTGCGGTGAGGGTCGAAAGGTGCCTGTGGACGGATGCGCTAACGCCCGCGGGTGGGGGTCTCGAGGGCGCCGACCTCCTGCTCTGCGTCGCCGTAGTAGTCGCGCAGGACCCGCTTCGCGACTCGGTCGCCCCACCGCTCGAGCCGGCGCCTGCCGGCCTCGCCGCGGTTCAGGACGCGATAGCGGACGGTGTTGGCGGCGATCGCCGCGGCTATGGCCCAGGGGAGGCGTACGGGCAGGCCGAGCTCCCGCATGCTGCGGGGGCCGAGGAACGCGGTCAGCATCGACAGCGTGCGCTCGCGACGGAACCGCCCGTACGGCAGCGCGCCGACGGTCTCCATGATCGCCTGGGCGAGCTCGGGCCCGGCGGCGGTGATGTCGGCCTGCGCCCGTACGACGTGGTAGTTGAGCCGGTGGCGCTCGCGCTCGCTGTCGACGAGCCACTGCTCGTCCACGCCCATCAGCCAGCCCACGTACTTCCACAGGTGCATGACGGCGTGCGACTCGTCGCGCGTGATCGGGACGCCCAGCGCGCGCGACCCGAGAAGCAGGACGCCGTCGAACAGGCCGAGCGTCGCGGCCTGATCCGTCTGGTTGATCGGCAGGCCCCACCGCTCGACGTCCCACGTCTCGCCGAACGCGTGGTTGAGGAGCGCGTGCATCGCGCGGACGTGGACGGTGAGCCGCCAGCCCTCGGCGTACGGGAGGAGCGCGTCCGGCTGCATGATCGCGACCGACCACTTCTGGGTCTCGGCGATGCGCCGGCGGGTCATGTCGCCAGTGAGACCCCCGGTCGCGACGAGCAGGTCGGTCGGTCCGCCGAACCGGTACCCCCCGATGAGAGAGAGCTGGAGAAGCACGTCGGCGGCATTGCGCCCGAACCGGCGGGCGACGCGCCCACCCTCGGCGATGAGCGCGTGGTCGACCCAGTCCGGGGTCGCCTCGACGGTGGCGAAGAAGTCGGCCAGCGCCGGGGGAGGGTCGGCGATGGCGTTCGGACCGTCGGCGAGTCGCGTCGAGAAGTCGCGCATCGAGACGCGTCCGGCCTCGCCTGCTCGCATCCGCATCGCTTCGGCAAGGCGGTTGCCCACCTCGTCGCACGCGAGGAACCCGGCGCCGAGTCGTGACATGAGGTCCTCGTCGACCTCGCGGACACCTCCGACCAGCTTCAAGGGGCGGGCGATGCGGGCGCTGCGCTCCTCGGCCTCGCGGAAGCGGGTCGGGAAGGTCGGCGAGACGGGCGTGACGGGGGCGTCCTCGATCGTGGTCATGCCTTCATCGTGACGCGAGCAATTGCTCGTATACCAGTCGCGTACGGAGTCGCGTACGAAGCCTCGTGTCGAGGCGGCGATCCACCCTCAGCGCAGGTCGGCGAGCACCCGCTCGACCGCGGCGACCGTCCGCTCGACGTCGTCCTCGGTGGTGGCCCAGCTCGACACCGAGCAGCGCAGCACCGCGCGTCCGTCCCACTCCGCCGGCGTGAGGACGGCCGTGCCTTCGGCGAGGATCCGCTCGCCGGCCTCGGTGGTGAGCGCGTCGGTCTCGAGCCGGAGCATCACCTGGGTGTACGCGACGTCGTTGACGACCTCGACACCCGGAAGCCGAGACAAGCGCTCGGCGAACGACTGCGCGTGGGCGACCAGCGTCTCGACGAGCGAGACCAGCCCGCTCCGGCCGAGGCTGCGCAGCGCCGCCCACACCGGGAAGCCGCGGGCGCGCCGCGAGAACTCCGGCACGAGATCCATCGGGTCGTCGCCCGAGCCGGGGATGTAGTCGGCATCGATCGCGAACGCCGCGACCAGCGCCCCCGGGTCGCGGACCAGCGCGACGCCGCAGTCGTACGGCACGTTGAGCGTCTTGTGCGCGTCGGTCGCCCACGAGTCGGCGTCCTCGATGCCCGCCGTGAGCGAGGACAGGCGCGGGCTCGCCGAGGCCCAGAGCCCGAACGCGCCGTCGACGTGGATCCACGCCCCTGCCTCGCGCGCCAACGGGATGAGCTCGCGGAACGGGTCGAACGCGCCGGTGTGCACCTCGCCGGCCTGCAGGCAGACGATCGTCGGGCCGCTCCCGGCGGTCAGCGCCGTGCGGAGTGCGTCGGGGCGCATCCTGCCCTGGTCGTCGGCGTCGACGAGGACGAGCGTGTCGCGGCCGAACCCGAGGTAGCGCGCTGCGAGGTCGATCGTGTCGTGCCGAAGCGCACCGACGACGAGCCGGATCGGTGGCGAACCGGCGAGCCCGCGCTGCGCGACGTCCCATCCGACCTCGGCGAGCACCCGCTGGCGCGCTGCGGCGAGCCCGGTGAAGTTGGCCATCAGTCCTCCGGTCACGAGGCCGGCCGCGGTCCCGGTCGGCAGGCCGAGTGCCTCGACGATCCATCGTCCCGCCGTCTGCTCGGCTGCTGCGGCGGCGGGCGTCAGCGAGGTCAATGCGCCGTTCTGGTCCCAGATCGAGGTGAGCCAGTCGGCTCCGAGCGCGGCGGGGAGCGCGCCGCCGATCACGAACCCGAAGAACCGTCCGCCTGCGATCGCGGCGAGCCCAGGATCGGCCGTACGGGCGAGCGTCTCGACCACCTCGTCGGCGTCCGCCCCGTCCTCCGGGAGCGGACCTCCGAGCGCGGCGAGCATCTCCTCGTACGACGCCGTCGGCCACACGGGGCGCGCGTCGAGTCCGTCGAGGAACCGTCGTGCCTGGGCGTGAGCAGCGTCGAGCGGGCTGATCCGGTCATTCATGGACATCCACGCTAGCGAGACAGGCGGTGTGCGCCGATGGTGTTTCATGCGAGCGATCGCTCGCCTACGATGCGGGCATGGATCCTGTGCTGGCTCCACGCAAGCGTCCCCGCCAGGCACGCTCCCGCGCGACGGTCGAGCGGATCGTCAGCTCGGGTCGCGAGGTGCTCCTGCGTGACGGCTACGACGCGTTCTCGACCAACCGCGTCGCCGATGCCGCGGACATCAGCCCGGGGTCGCTCTACCAGTACTTCCCGAACAAGCACGCGATCGTCGCCGCCATCGTCGAGCGCTATGCCGACGAGGTCGCGGACCAGGTCGCGGCGTCGCTGACCGACCGGCTCGGAAAGGTCGGGCCAGACATGGTGCGCGCGTGCGCCGACGCCCTCCTTGCCGCGCTCGAGCAGCACGCGGACCTTCTCCGGGTGGTCTTCGAGGAGCTGCCGGCGCGTCAGAACGGCGCCCGCCGCGCTGCGCTCGAGCGTCGCGTGCAGGATCTCGTCGCGGCCTACCTCGCCGCGCAGCCGGGGGCGACCACGGCTCGGCGCCCGGCGGCTGTCGCGTGGGTGCTCGTGCTGGCCGTCGAGAACCTGACCGTACGGTGGGTGCTCGACGCGCCGCCGCTGTCGCGTGACGAGGTGCTCGACGAGATGGTGCGCCTGTGCGTGCGGTATTTGTCCGAACCGGTCGAGTGAGGGAGTCGCTGTGCTGCTGTCGGAGATCCTCGCGCAACGATGGAGCTGCCGTGCGTTCCGTCCCGAGCCGGTGCCCGAAAAGACGCTGCGGGACGTGTTCGCGCTCGCGCAGCGGACACCGTCGTGGTGCAACACGCAGCCGTGGCACGTCCACGTCGTCGGTGGAGAGGCGACGGCGCGGTTCGCGGCGAGCCTGACCGCGCACGTGCAGTCCTCCGCGCCGTCGTCCGACCTGCCCATGCCGGAGGACTACGTCGGGGTCTATCGCGAGCGGCGTCGCGAGTCCGGCTTCGCGCTGTACGCGAGCCTCGGCATCGAGCGGTCCGACCTTGAGGCGCGGGGCACGCAGATGCTCAAGAACTTCTCGTTCTTCGGTGCGCCGCAGGTCGCGGTGGTCACCACCGACCGGAGCCAGGGGGTGTACGGGGCGATCGACTGCGGTGCGTACGTCGCGAACCTCGTTAACGCTGCACACGCCTCAGGCATCGCGACGGTCCCGCAGGCGGCGGTCGCGATGTACTCGGAACACGTACGGGAGTTCCTCGGGCTCGCCGACGACCGGCTCGTGGTGTGCGCGATCGCGCTCGGCTTCGCCGACGAAGACCACCCGGTCAACGGATTCCGTACGAGCCGGGCGTCGGTCGACGAGGCGGTCACGTTCGTCGAGTGACGCAGCGCAGGGCTCCTCGCTCACTCCTCGCGGGGCGCCCGCTCGGCGACGTTCCCCTCGGCCCCGACGAGGGTCACGACGTCGTCCGAGCCGCGGACGGAGCCACCCGTGATCACGGCGCCCGCGTCGGCCACCACGCCGACCAGGCGCACGCCGGGACCGACCGTGACCCCGTCCAGGAGGACGCTGTCGACGACCTCCGCGCCGGCGGCCACCTCGCAGCCCGGCCCGACGATGCTGTGCCGCACCGACCCTGAGATCTGGCTTCCCGGGGCGAGGAGCGCATCCTGGACGTCGGCCGAGCGTGCTACGCGCGCCGGCAGGCGTACCGGCGCGGCGGTGCGGATGGGCCACCGGGGGTCGTCCAGCCGGACTCCGGTGCGGTCGAGCACATCCATGTGCGCCTGCCAGTAGCCGGGCACGGTGCCAAGGTCGCGCCAGTAGGAGTCAAGCCGGTGCTCGACCACGTGCCGGTTCTCCACGAAGTAGGGCACGAGCTGGTCTCCGTAGTCCTCGAGCTGGCCGTGGGCCTCCAGCAGGTGGTCGAACGCGTCCAGGAGCGTCGTCGTGCGGTAGGCGAATATCTCGGCCGCGACCACGTCGGTCGCTGGTTCGTCGGGCTTGTAGGCGAACCCGGTCACACGGCCGTCGTCGTCGGTCTCCACCACGCCGTGGCGGGAGGGGTCGGGGACGCCGGTGGTAGTGACGATTGTGAGGTCGGCCTCCGCACTCTCGTGCGTCTCGAGGACGTCACGCAGGTCGAGGGTGTACAGGTGGTCGGCGCTGAGCACGAGCGTCACGTCGGGCGCGCGCTCACGCAACGCTTCGGCCTGGCGGGCGAGCGCGTCGGCGTTGCCCTGCGCGAAGCCGCCGCCCTCGGCGCCCTCGAACGGCGGAACGACCCTCAGCCCGCCCCACGAGCGGTCGAGGTCCCAGGGCCGACCGTGGGCCAGGTGCTCGTTGAGCGAGCCCGGGAGGTACTGCTCGATCATCCAGACGTCGCTGATCCCGCTGTGCACGAGGTTTGAGAGCACGATGTCGACGAGACGGTAGGAGCCGGCGACCGGGACGGTGGGCTTGGCGCGTCGCTCGGTGAGCTCACCGAGCCGTCCGCCCTTGCCACCGGCGAGAACGATGGCGATGACATCAAGGGGACGCATGAGGGAACTGTAAGCGGCCGCAGCGCGCCTCGCCGGTCGCGAGTGAGCCGAGGTCCGCAATCCGGACAGAATCTGACCGCTAGCGCTCCTAGCCTCGGGACATGACCACGACACGTATTCCCGCCGACTACGGCGCTGTCAGCCCCTACGTATGCGTCCGCGGAGCAGCCGAGTTCGTCGACTTCATGGTGGCCGCCTTCGGGGCGGTCGAGCGCGGGCGCTTCGCGCTGCCCGACGGGCGGCTCGGACACGCCGAAGTGCTCATCGGCGACCGCGTCGTGATGGCGTTCGACGCGGCGCCGGAGTGGCCCGACTGCATCTCGTTGCTCAGCTTGTACGTCGAGGACGTGGACGCCACGTTCGCGGCGGCGCTGGAAGCAGGCGCTGACGAGGTGACCCCGCTGGCCGACGACGCGTTCGGCAGCCGAGGTGGCCGCGTCCGCGACCCGTTCGGCAACATCTGGTGGCTGGCCTCGCACCTCGAGGACATCACAGCAGAGGAGATGGAGCGCCGCCTCGCCGAGCCCGTGTACCAGCAGCAGATGGAGACCTTGATGGCGACGTTCGACGCGGAGATGCGCTCACGCGTCGGCTGATCGTATGTCGGCCTGGTCGTGTCACGTCTGGGAAACAATCGCCGCGCACCCTGGGCGCATGACCCTCGTGACCGACAGCGCCGACTTCGACGACCCCCGTCTGGCGGCGTTCCTGCAGGAGCATCTCGACGACCTCGCGCCGACCGCGCCGCCGGAGAGCCAGCACGCGCTGGACCTCGACGGGTTGCGTCGTCCCGCCGTGCGCATGTGGTGCGTCGAGGACCCCGAGGGGATCGTCGCGACGGGCGCGCTGGTCGTCGTCGAGCCCGCGCACGAGGAGCTCAAGAGCATGCGGACCCACCCTCGCGCGCGAGGACGCGGGCTTGCGCGCGACCTCGTCGGGCACCTTCTCGACGACGCCCGCACCCGAGGCGTACGACGGGTGTCCCTCGAGACCGGCAGCCAGGATTTCTTCCTCCCGGCACGGGCGCTGTACGCCAAGGCGGGCTTCGAGGTCTGCGGGCCGTTCGGGACGTACGTGCTCGATCCGCACAGCACGTACATGACACGCATGGTGTGACGCGCGTCCTCAGGGCACCCTGGTGAGGTGACCGAGCAGACGTTCGAGGCGGTGGCGCGTCCCCTGTACGAGGGGATGCCCGACGACTTCATCGCGGCGCGCAAGGCCCTCGCGGCCCAGGCGCGCAAGGCCGGGGACGCGCCGCTCGCCCGCCGGATCAGCGCGCTTCGCAAGCCGACTCGAGCGGCGTGGGCGGTGAACCTCCTCGTACGGGGCGACGCTGAGCGCGTGGAGGCGCTGCTCGCGCTGGGCGAGGAGCTGCGTGAGGCGCAAGAGCAGCTGGCCGGGGCGGAGCTGCGCGCGCTGGCCTCGCAGCGGCGCGCCCTGATCGGTGAGGCCGTGGCATCGGCACGCCGTCTCGCGACCGACGCCGATGCGCCGCTGGGTGACGCAGTGGCCGAGCAGCTGACGCAGACGCTGCAGGCGGCGCTCGCCGACGCGGCCGCAGCAGCTGCCATGGAGACGGGGCTGCTGGTCGACGCCCTGACGACGGCGGGGTTCGAGCCGGTCGACCTCGACGGCAAGGTGGCCGTGCCCGAGGCTGTCGCCGAACAGTCGCGGGCGCGCGCGCCGCGGAAGAAGGCTGCGCCTTCGAAGCCCGCCAAGCCGGCCCCGGAATCTGCCCCGAAGCCCGACCCGAAGGCTGCCGAGCGGGCCCGTCGCGACGCCGAGGAGCTCGCGCGCGCCGAGAAGGTGCTCGAGGACATGGGTCGCCGTGCGGCGCAGGCGCACGACCGAGCAGCCGAGACCCGCACGGCGGTCGAGGATCTCCAACAGCGACGCAAGGCCCTCCGTGAGGAGCTTGATGAGGTCGAGTCCGCGCTCGCCGACGCCCGTACGGCCGACTCGTCCGCGCGCAAGGAGCGCGCCGACGCCGAGCGCGACGAGGCCAAGGCCCGCCGTGCCGCCGAACGCGCCCGCGCTGTGAAAGCAACCTGACCGTTTCTCCCGCCGATTCGGTCAGGTTGCTTTCACGGCGCGGACGGGGAGGTGCGTTTCGGGCGAGCCCGCAGGTGCGCGCGCTCGCCCTGCTTGCCGAAGAGGCTGAGGAACTCGACCGGATCGTCGTCGGCCGCGCCGAACCAGTGCGGGGTACGGGTGTCGAACTCGGCCGCCTCTCCCGGTGCGAGGACGATGTCGTGCTCGGCGAGGACGACGCGCAGACGCCCGTTGAGCACGTACACCCACTCGTAGCCCTCGTGCGTCTTCAGGTCGGGCGTGCCGCTGTCGCTGCCGCCGGGGATCACCAGCTTGTACGCCTGGATGCCGCCGGCGCGACGGGTCAGAGGGATCGTCGTCATGCCGAACGCCTTCCGAGGCCGCAGGTGGATGCGGGGGTCACCGGTCGGCGGCGCGTCGACGAGCTCGTCCAGCGTCACCCCGTACGCCCGGGCGAGCGGGAGGAGGAGCTCGAGCGTGGGCTTGCGGGCGCCCGACTCGAGGCGCGACAACGTACTCACGGAGATGCCGGTCTCCTCGGACAGGTCGGCAAGTGTGGTGTCTCGCTCCTGACGCAGGGCCCGCAGGCGGGTGCCGACGGCGTCGAGGGTCTGGTCGAGTGCGTGGTCCATCCTTTCGAGTTTGCCATACCGGCAAGGACGTTTGCGAGAATCGGTTGCCGCGACGCACGCTGGGCGACGTGGGGCCACGGTGGCTCCGGGAGAGGACTAGGCATGAAGGACGGGGCGATGAAGGACGCGTACGACGTCGTCGTGGTGGGTGGGGCCGCTGCTGGGCTGAGCGGAGCACTGGTGCTCGCGCGGTCACGGCGCTCGGTGGTCGTGGTCGATGCCGGGCAGCCACGCAATGCCCCTGCCGAGGGTGTGCACGGGCTGCTCGCCCGCGAGGGGATGCCGCCGGGTGAGCTGCTGGAGCGCGGACGGGACGAGATCCGTCAGTACGGCGCCGAGATCGCCACGGGCACGGTCGAGGCGGTGACCGGTGGCGTCGGGCGCTTCGCCGTGGCCCTCACCGACGGGCGTACGGTCACGGCCCGTCGCGTCCTCGTGGCGACGGGGCTCGTCGACGAGCTGCCGGAGGTCGACGGGGTTCGCGAGCGATGGGGCCGTGACGTCGTCCACTGCCCGTACTGCCACGGCTGGGAGGTCCGCGACCAGGCCATCGGCGTCCTCGCGACCGGGCCGATGGCGGCTCATCAGGCGCTGCTGTTCCGGCAGCTCAGCGACGACGTCACGGTGTTCGTGAACGACCAGGGTGCACTGCCGAAGGAGCAGGCGGAGCAGCTCGCGGCGCGCGGCGTCGCCGTGGTCGAAGGTGCCGTCGAGGCGCTCGAGATCTCGGGCGACCGGATCACCGGCGTGCGGCTGGTCGACGGCACCACGATCCCGCGCGACGTGGTGGCCGTGGGTGCACGGATGTCGGCGCGAGTCGAGTTCCTCGCGCCCCTCGGGATCAAGCCTGTGGAGCATCCGTCGGGGATGGGGACGCACGTGCCTTGCGATCCCACCGGTCGAACGGACGTGGCCGGGGTGTGGATCGCGGGCAACGCCACCGACCTCAGCGCTCAGGTGGGGGCGGCGGCGGCCGCGGGCGCGTTCGCTGCCGCGCAGATCAACACTGATCTGGTCGCCGAGGAGGCGAGGTCTGCGGTGGCTGCGCGCTGACGGGCGTGGTCGTGCGGCGGAGGACACCAGCCAGCAGGGCCACCGCCGCCCCGCCGACGACGAGGGCGAGCCCGGCTGCCGCGACCCACGGCGGGGGACCGCCGGTCGACGGCAGCGTGCTGTCAGAGCCCCCGTCCTCGCTGTCGGCGGCGTCTGCGGGCGTGCCGGGCGTCCGCGCGGTCGGTTCCGTCGTCGGCTCAGTGGTGGGCTCGGTCGGGCTGCTCGCACAGCTGAGGCGTCCGAGGAGGCGTCGGCCTGGTTCGGCATCGTCCCGGTGTACTCCGTGCCGCTGACGTTCACGAGCAGCGTGGTGACACCCCCCGGCGGCGTCCCTCGGTAGGTGAAGCTGGCGACGTTGCCCAGCTCGGCGGCGGTCAGGTTCAGCACGTTCGTCCGCCCGGCCTCCAGGTCGAGGGAGACCTGCGTGCCCGGGGTGTCGAGCGGTCGTTCCAGGGCCTCGCCGTTCGCGTTGCGTGGTGTGAGGGTCTGCGCGCACGTGCCCATCTCGCGCGTCAGGTCGCGGTACTGGGCGAATGCGCCGGGGATGTCGATGAGGTCGCCAACGGGCTCCGCGACCGACGCGGGTGACTGTCGCGAGGTGGTGCCTTCGATCCGGGGCGCGGATCCGTACGGCGCGCCGGGCTGGACGACCTGGTAGAGGGCGGAGGCGCCGTTCGTGTCGGTGTTGTGGGCGGTGAACGCGTCGCCGTCGAGGCAACCGTCCCCTCCGGCTCGTCGGCGTTGAGCGTGACGTCGCCCTCAACGAACACCAAGAAGCTGCTGTTCGCCGGATCGAGCGGATCGATCCGTACGGGGTTGATCCCGTCGAGGTCGGCGTACGCGCGGGGGAGCGGTGCGGACAGCGCGAGGAGAACCGCACCCGTGCACGCAACGACAGTCCCGGCAGCAGCCATGCCGCGGCTTCGCGTGAGGGGGCGCATGAAGGGAGGTGGCACTGCGCGACTCTTCTCGCCTCTCGTCAGAATGGAGGCGTGACCTCGACTTCCGTGCAGACGCTGACGTTCGGCCCGCTGACGATCGCGTACGACGAGACGGTGCTCCAGCCGCGAGCGTGGACGGCGCGTCAGGCCGAGCTCGCGGTCGAGCTCGCGGCCTCGACGCACGACGGTCCGGTGCTGGAGCTGTTCAGCGGTGTCGGCCACATCGGGCTGCTCGTGGCCGCGCGCACGGGGCGCCCGCTGGTCCAGGTCGACGCCAGCCCGCACGCCTGTGCGTGGGCCCGCGCGAATGCGGAAGCGGCAGGTCTGGCCGACGCGGTGACGGTACGGTGTGGCCTCCTCGAGGACGCGCTCGAGCCGCACGAGCGGTTCTCTCTCGTGATCGCCGACCCGCCATGGGTGCCGAGCGCCGAGATCAGCCGGTTCCCCGACGACCCGCCGCTCGCGATCGACGGCGGCGCGGACGGGATGGACCTCGTCCGCAGCAGCCTCGAGGTCATCGGGCGCCACCTGACCGCCGGTGGGTACGCCGTGGTCCAGGTCGGCCCGGAGCGCCAGGCGGAGGCCGTCGTGGAGGCGATCGACGGCCTGCCGCTGACGTGCGTCGCGGTCGAGCGCTATCCGCGCGGTGCGCTCCTCGTGCTCCGTGGCAGCGAGAACGACTGAGCCGTCACTGCCACGCGACGCTGAAGTACTGTGTCTCGCTGAACTCCTCCAACCCCTCGCGTGCACCCTCGCGACCCAGGCCGCTCTGCTTGACCCCGCCGAACGGTGCGGCCGGATCGGAGACGAGGCCGCGCCCGATGCCGACCATGCCCGCGTCGATCTCCTCGGCGAGACGCAGCGCGCGGCCGAGATCGCCCGCGTAGACGTACGCGGCGAGGCCGTACTCGCTGGCATTGACGTAGTCGAGCAGCTCCTCCTCCGTGCGCCACCTGACGATCGGGGCGACCGGTCCGAAGATCTCTTCGGTGACGACCGGGGAGTCCGGGGCGACGTCGGCGAGCACGACCGGGGCGAGGAAGTGCCCGGTTAGCGTCGGGTCGAGCGGTGCGCGGTGCGCGACCGTCGCTCCAGCGGCGAGGGTGGCGTCGATGAGTGCCTGCACGCCCGCGAGCGCCTTGGCTGAGATCAGCGGACCGATCTGGGCGCCGGTTGACGCCGGACCGACGGTCAGCGCCTCGACGGCTGCCCCCAGGCGTGCGGTGAACGCGTCAGCGACGTCGGCATGGATGTAGAAGCGGTTCGCCGCGGTGCAGGCCTGCCCGCCATTGCGGAACTTCGCGACCATTGCCCCTTCGACGGCCGCGTCGAGGTCGGCGTCGTCCGTGACGATGAACGGCGCGTTCCCGCCGAGCTCCATCGAGCTGTTCACGACCCGGTCCGCCGCCTGGCGCAGCAGGATCCGGCCGACGTTCGTCGATCCGGTGAACGAGATCTTGCGGACCCGGGGGTCCGCGAGCCAGGTGCCGACGACTGCGGCCGCGTCGGTGGTCGGGACGACGTTGACGACCCCGTCCGGCACCCCGGCCTCGGTGAGGATCCGGGCGATCGCGAGGGCGGTGAGCGGGGTCTCGGCCGCCGGCTTGAGCACCACCGTGCACCCGGCCGCGAGCGCCGGGGCGATCTTGCGGGTCGCCATCGCGGCGGGGAAGTTCCACGGGGTCACCAGGGCGGCGACGCCGACGGGGCGGCGGGTCACGAGCGTACGGGTGCCGCCGGCCGGCGCCGGGCCGTAGTCGCCGGAGCTCCGCACGGCCTCCTCGGAGAACCAGCGGAAGAACTCGGCCGCGTACATCACCTCGCCGCGTGCGTCGACGAGCGACTTGCCGTTCTCGGCGCAGATGAGCGCAGTCAGCCGGTCGACGTCGGAGACCATCAGGTCGTACGTGCGTCGCAGAATCTCCGAGCGGGCGCGTGGCGCGGTGCGGCGCCACGCGGTCAGTGCGCGCGCAGCGGCGTCGACGGCCGCGGTCGCGTCGGCAGGGGAGGCGTCGGCGACGTGCGCGACGAGGGCGGCGGTCGCGGGGTCGTCGACGACGAAGGTCGCGGCGGTCGACCGCCACTCGCCGCCGACGAACAGGCCGCGCTCGGGATCGAGCTCGGCGAGGTGGCGCTCGAGCGCGGAGGGCTCGTACGTCGCGGTCATGTCAGGCCTCCTGCAGAGCGGTGGTGAGGACGTCGAGCGCCTCGTGGAGAAGGGCGTCGGAGATCGTCAGCGGCGGCAGGAAGCGGATCACATTGCCCCAGGTGCCGCAGGTGAGGATGATGACGCCCTCGGTGTGGCAGGCGGAGGCGAGGCGCTTGGCGAGCGCGGCGTCGGGCTCGCCGGCCGCGTCGACGAGCTCGATCGCGATCATCGCGCCGCGTCCGCGCACGTCGCCGATGCGCGGGTCGTCGGCCGCGACGCGGTGGAGTCGGTCGCGCATCAGTGACTCGATGGCACCTGCCCGCGCCACCAGCCCCTCGGCCTCGAGGATCTCGATCGTCGCGAGCGCCGCGGCACAGGCCAGCGGGTTGCCGCCGTACGTGCCGCCGAGGCCCGAGGCGTGCGCGGCGTCCATGATCGCGGCGCGCCCCGTCACGGCGGACAGGGGCAGGCCGTCGGCCACCCCCTTGGCCGTGACGACGAGGTCGGGTACGACGCCCTCGTGCTCGCACGCATACATCGCCCCCGTACGCCCGAAGCCCGACTGCACCTCGTCGGCGACGAACACGACGCCGTTCTCGGCGCACCACTGCGCGATCGCCGCGAGGAAGCCCTCCGCGGGCACCACGAACCCGCCCTCGCCCTGGATCGGCTCGATCACGACGGCCGCGAGGTTGGCGGCCCCCACCTGCTTGTCGATGACATCGAGGGCCCGCTCGGCGGCGAGCCGGCCGTCCTTGATGCCGTCGCGGAAGGGGTACGACATGGGGGCGCGGTAGACCTCGGGGGAGAAGGGCCCGAACCCGTGCTTGTACGGCATCGACTTGGCCGTCATCGCCATCGTGAGGTTGGTTCGCCCGTGGTAGGCGTGGTCGAACACGACGACCGCCTGCCGACCGGTGTGGGCGCGGGCGATCTTCACCGCGTTCTCGACGGCTTCGGCGCCGGAGTTGAACAGCGCGGTGCGCTTCTCGTGGTCGCCCGGGGTGAGCCGGTTGAGGGCCTCGGCAACCGCGACGTACGGCTCGTACGGGGTGACCATGAAGCAGGTGTGTGTGTAGGCGGCGGCCTGGGCAGCCACGGCGTCGACGACCCGCGGTGCGCTCACGCCCACGGTCGTCACGGCGATGCCCGACCCGAGGTCGATGAGCTGGTTGCCGTCGACGTCTTTGACGATCCCGCCGGACGCCTCGGCGGCGAACACGGGCATCGTCGTCGCCACTGCGGCGGGGACTGCGGCGTGCTTGCGTGCCATCAGCGCCTGCGAGGCCGGTCCCGGGATAGGGGTGACGAGGCGACGTTCCTGGGTGAGAGCCATGCAGACAGGATCGGGGTTACGAGGCTATGCCGTCCAATACCGAATATGCTGCCTACGTATGCCGTACAGGCATAGGAGGTTTGGAGGTTCGGATGGAGCTGCGGGTGCTCGGCTACTTTGTCGCGACCGCTGACGCCGGCACGGTCAGCGGCGCCGCGACTGCCCTTCACATGACGCAGCCGGCGCTGTCGCGGCAGCTGCGCGGCCTGGAGCGCGAGCTGGGCGTCGACCTCTTCACGCGGTCGCGCGGGCGACTGGCGCTCAACGCGGCGGGCACGCAGTTCCTCCCAGTCGCGCGCGATCTGCTGCGGCGCGCCGACGAGGCCCGCGCTACGGCGTCCACGATGGCGGCGGGGCGTCTCGAGGCGTTGACGATCGCGACCCGGACGACGACGCTGACCGACGTCATCGCGCCGTTCGTGGCGCAGCTGGAGCCCGACGACCCGGTGCCCACCGTGCTCGAGACCGAGGTCGGCGACCCGCACGTGTCGCTGCGCGGCGGCGCCGACCTCGCGCTCGTGTTCGACCGGCCCGGTCCGGACCTCGCCGGTGCGCCGGTCGCCGTGCTGCCGGTGTGGGCGTACGTCCGGACGGACCACGCGTGGGCGCCGCGGGGGAGCGTTGGGCTCGATGAGCTCGTCGGTGAGCGGCTCGTGGTGCTACGCACGGGCATGAGGGCGCGGCACGTGCTCGACGTCGCCGTCGAGAACGCCGGGCTCGCGCTCGGGTCGTACGTCGAGTCGTCCCACCCTCAGGTCGCGCAGGCGCTCGCGGCGGCGGGGCGAGGGATCGCGGTCGTCACCGACGATCCGCGCTTCGCCCTCGTCCCGCTCGAGGTCGACGGCGCCCACGGGCCGCTGCGGGTCCACCTGTGGGCGGCATGGGAGCCCGACCATCACGCGGCCGCGACCCTCGCCGACCTGACCCGTCGGCTGCGGGACTTCTGCGTCGCGCGGTACGGGGCGGGCGTCGCGCCGCCTGCGAGATGAGGGTCAGTGCTTGAGCTGCCACTCGAGCACCGCAGCGAGGATGCCGAGGACGGCGAGTGCGAAGCCGGAGCCGAACATCTCGCGTGACCCCCGCTTGCCGGCGATCTGCGCGACGATCCAGCCCAGAGCGGCGAGTCGCACGACGATGACGGCGATCGCGAGGCCGAGCGCCCAACTTTCGGCGATCCAGCCGGCGTACGCGGCAAGCATCAGCAGGACGGGCAGCGACGCGGTCGACGCGATGGGGCGGGCGTCTCGCAGCTCGTGGAGGAGCATCGTGCGCGAGACGGATCCCGTGCTGCGGACGTCGAGGGCGACGGTCTCCGCAAGGGCGTGCGCGATGAAGGTGGAGACCGCCGTGCCCAGAACGACGACGGCTCCGGTCGGTCCGTCGAGGTCCTCGGGGTGGAGCGACACGAGCGCTGCGAGCACCAGGATGTTGCCGTACAGGTATGCGCTGACCCGCGCGGCGGCGCGCTCCCGGTCGAGGGGCGGACGCTTCGTGGGTGGAGACATCACGTATTCATGGTGCACCGTGGTCGCACACTTCGTGCGGTGACGATGGCGCGGCCCGCCCGATCAGCGCGACGGCGCCAGCAGCCGCGCGGGGTTGCGGACCAGCATCTGCTCGAGGTCGGCCTCGCTCGCGCCACCCTCGCGCAACATCGGGACGATGCGCCGGTGGACGTTCTCCATGTGCCAGTTCGGGACATGCGTGGCGCGCCAGCTCGGCGGTGTCACCCGGCTGAAGAACGCGGCGTCGTGCGACAGCACCATGCGGTCGGCGTAGCCGAGAGGCAGCAACGCCAGCACCGTGCGTACGCGCTTCTCGTCGGCCAGCAGGTGCTCCATCCCGAACCTGTCCATCCCCAGCGTCGCCCCGGTGTCGGCGAGCGCGCGCAGATAGGCGAGGTCCTCGGAGTCGCCACAGTGTCCGACGATCACGCGGTCGGGCGCGACGCCGTGCTTGCCGAGGAACGCGAGCTGGTCGCGGCCGTTCTCCGACGGTGCGTGCGTGTGCGTGGTGATCGGCACCCCGGTCTGCTGGTGCGCGATCGCCGCCGCTGTCATCACCCGCGTGACGTCCGGGGTGCGTCCGGCCCGGTCGGTCACCACCTTGAGCATCCCGGCTCGGACGCCCGTGCCGGCGATGCCGTTCTCGATGTCGGCGAGGAACATCTCCACCAGCGGGTCCGGCCCGTTGATCAGCAGGCCGGGCCCGTGGGTGTGGAAGTACGGCGGCAGCACGTCCGCCGTGTAGTAGCCCGTCGACGCGACGAGCCGGACGCGTGACCGGGCGGCAACCGTCGCCACCCGCGCCACGTCACGTCCGAGACCGAGGACGGTGAGGTCGACTACCGTCCGTACGCCCAGGTCCCACAGGCGGTCGAGGCCCGCGACGGCCGTCTCGACCGCCGCGGCCTCGTCCCACTCCGGATGGGGGAAGTTCAGGTCCAGCTCGGTATGCCCGACGAAGACGTGCTCGTGGATCAGCGTGACCCCGAGGACGCCCTCGTCAACCGGGCCGGTGAAGGTCTGGACTTCCCCCGACCCCGTCATTCAGCCGTGCCCCGGATCGCCTCGTAGACGGCGAGCTGCTCATCGTTGAAGTTCTCGCGCAAGTAGGTGTCGGCCTTCGTTCGGAACGCCTCGACGTCCACGTCGTCGACGACCTTCAGCGCCCCGCTGTCCTTCCACTCGGCGAGCGTCTTCTGCTCGTCCTCGTCGACACAGCCCGGAACTTCCTCGACGGCCTTGTCGACCGCCGCCTGCAACGCCTCCTGCTGCTCGTCGGACAGCTCGTCCCACTTCTGGCCGATGATCACCAGGTTGGAGTTGGCCTGGTGCGACGACATGCTGATGTAGTCCTGCACCTCGTCGAGGCTGACGGCGTCGATGTTGACGATCGGGTTCTCCTGGCCGTCGACCGTGCCCTGCTGAAGCGCGAGGAAGAGCTCCTCGTACGCCACCTCGGTCGCGTTCGCCCCCAGCGCCTTGGCGTTCATGAGGAACTGCGGCGACGCGGGGAAGCGCATCCGCAGGCCCTCGAGGTCTGCCGGCGTACGGATCGGCTCGTTGGCGGTGAACTGCCGCATGCCGGCAGACCAGGCGCCGAGCGTCGTCACGCCCGTCTCCTCCTTGAAGCCGTCGAGCAGCTCGTTTGAGTCGTCGCTCTCGAAGAACCGTACGAGGTGGTCGTTGTCGTCGAAGGCGTACGCGGCGTCGAGGACGGCGACCGGCTCGTACACGGCACCGAGCGCCGAGGCGCCTTGGATGTCGATGTCGATGTCTCCGGAGACGACCGAGCTGATCCGGTCGGCGTCGCCGCCGAGCTGGCTGTTGGGGTGGAGCTTCACCGTCACCCCGACGTCGGCGTTCTCGACCTCGTCGGCGATGACCTGGGCTCCGCAGCGGTGCTGCGGTTGGTTCTCGGTGTAGCTGTGCGCGAGCGTGAGCTCGACGTCGCCACCGTCACCTCCCTCGTCGTCGCCCCCACCGCAGGCGGTGAGCGCGAGCACGGGGACGACCGCCCAGACGGCGATCGTGGTGGTACGGCGGAATCGGTGTGTAGACATGGCTACTGGTTCCTTTCTCCGGAGGTCTCCCGAGACCGATGGGTGGGATGGTCGACGTCCGCGTCCTGCGGCGGGGCGGTCTCGGCGGAGACCATCTCGTCGAAGTCGCGGAACATCTCCTCGCGGTGAGCTGTCCTGCCGGTGAGGAGCTCGAAGGTGTCGGCGGCCTGGTGGACCGCCATCCCGGCGCCGCTGAGGGTGGGGCAACCGCGTGCTCGCGCCGTACGGAGCAGCTCGGTCATGAGGGGGCGGTAGACGATGTCGGCGACCCAGAGCTGCGGGGCGAGCAGCTCGTCCGGCACGGGTGAGCCGGGGTGCTGGGCCATGCCGACCGGGCTGGCGTTGACGAGTCCGGAGGCGCCGGCGAGCACGGTGGCGAGTGCAGACGGCGCGTGCGTACGGACGTTGGGCGTCGCGCCCGTGCCGGACACCGAGGCGCGCAGGCTCTCGGCGCGCGTCTGATCGGGATCGACGACGTGGAGCCGCGTGGCCCCGAGGTCGGCGAGCGCGTGCGCGACCGCCGTGCCCGCGCCGCCGGCGCCGAGCAGGACGACGTCGTCGAGGTCCGCGCCGGGCAGACCCTCGTGGAACGCGCGGGTGAAGCCGGTGACGTCGGTGTTGTGCGCTGTCGTGACGCCGTCGCGGATCAGGATGGTGTTGAGGGCGCCGATGCGGACGACCTCGGAGGCGAGCTCGTCGACGTACGGCAGCAGGGTCCGCTTGATGGGGTGGGTGACGTTGAGCCCGTCGAAGCCGAGCTCGACCGCCGCCGCGAGGAGGTCGCGCACGTGGTCGGCGTCCACCTGGGTGTCGTCGAGATCGACCACCTTGTAGACGTAGCGAAGCCCGTGCCGGTCGGCCTCGCGCTCGTGCATCGGCGGGGTGAGCGACGGTTTGACGCCCTGGCCGAGCAGGCCGGCGAGGACGGAGCCGCGGCTGTCGTGATGCCCGGTCACAGGCCCAGCTCCTTCGGGAGGTAGAGGATCGCATCGGGCCAGAAGACGATCGCCAGGCACAGCAGGAGAAGCGGGACCATGAACGGTAGCGAGCCCCAGAACACCTCCGACATCCGCGCCTTCGCGATCGCCTGCAGGACGAAGATGACGGTGCCCACCGGGGGAGTGAGCAGGCCGATCATCTGCGACAGGATCATCAGCACGCCCAGCGCGATCGGGTCCACCTCGTACACCGCCGCGATCGGCAGCAGGATCGGGACGGTCAACGTGAGGACGGCGATCGCGTCGAGGGCCGTGCCGAGGACCAGCGACAGCAGGAGCACGAGCAGCAGGAAGACTGTCGGGCTCGAGGTCAGGTCGAGGACCCAGGCCGAGAGGTGTTGCGCGACTTGCTCTCTCGCGAAGATGTAGCCGAGCAGGTTGGCCGACGCGACGATCAGCATGATCGCGCCGCTGGTGAGGACCGCCTCGGTGAGGACCTTGGGCAGGTCGCGGATCTTGAGCGTGCCGTACGCGAAGCCGAGGATCGCCATGTACGCCGCGCCGACCGCTGCCGCCTCGGTCGGGGTGAAGAAGCCGCCGAGGATGCCGCCGAGGATGATGACCGGCGCCCCGAGCGGCGCGATCACGCGCTTGCCGGTCTCCCACACCCGCGCGCCGCTGAACTGGGTGCGCTCGATGTTGGGGTCGCGGCGGACCCAGAAGAACACGACGACGCACAGGCCGAGTGCCATCAGGAGCGCGGGAACGACGGAGGCGGCGAACAGCGCGCCCGTCGACACCGCGGCAAGCCCGGCGTAGATCACGGCGGGGATGCTCGGCGGCATGACCGGGGCGATGAGCGAGGCGGCGCCGGTGACGCCGAGGGCGAACTTCTTGGAGTAGCCGCTGCGGAGCATCGCCGGGATCTGGACCTTGCCGAGCGCGGCGGCGTCCGCGACGGCCGACCCGCTCATCCAGGAGAAGCCGAGGCTCACGCCGACGCTCACGTAGCCGAGGCTGCCGCGCACCCGGCCGAGCAGGGCCAGCGCGAAGTCGAACAGGCGGTCCGCGATACCGGCGTGGTTGGCCAGGCAGCCGAGCAGGATGAACAGAGGCACAGCGAGCAGCGGGAAGCTGGCCGTGGACTGCGCGACGAGGCGCAGCGCGAGGCCCAGCGACTGATCGTTGGTCATGAGATAGAGCAGCGACGGGCCGATGAACGCGAACGCGATCGGGACCCGGATCACCAGGAGGACGGTGATGAGGAGGCCGAGAACGAGGAGGCTCATGCGACCGGGGCCTCCATGTCACGCGTACGGTCCTGCGGCACGCCGACGACGGCGTACTGCACTGCGGCGAACGCGGCGCGCAGGGTGGTGCTCACGAATCCGACCAGCGAGATCGCATAGAGCCACGACATCGGCATCCGCATGGCCGGCGACTTGATGATGCCCTGGTCCATCGTCAGCGACCACGCCTCGGCGGTGAGGGCGGCACCGATGGCCGCGACCACGACACACGAGATGACGCGGACGATGCGGCGTACGACTTCGTTGTCGATCGCGTCGACCATCTCGATCGCGATGTGGGAGTCGCTCGTGACGAGCACACCTGCCACGACGAAGGTCAGCCACACCAGGCAGAAGCGGGCGAGCTCGCCCGTCCACGGCCAGCCGTCGAACGGGAGGTAGCGCTGCGCGGCCTGCGCGAGCACGAGGAAGAAGATGAGCAGCAGAGCGGCGATGCCGATCGCCAGCTCGATCGCGGTCAGCACCCGGACGGTCCTCGATGCCCACCGGGGCGGGGCGTCGAAGAACGACTTCACCCGCTCGGGACCTCGCAGGGGTGGTGTGGCGTACGTCATAGGAGGGGAACTTAGGGACGACGAGATTGTCGTGGCAAGCGGTTGCCATCGGGTTGCCAGATCGTGTTCGCTATGTGACATGGCCGACCCCACGATCTACGACGTCGCCGCGGCCGCCGGGGTCGCGACCTCGACGGTGTCACGCGCGTTCTCCCATCCGACGCGAGTGAGTGCGAAGACCCGCGAGCACGTCCTCGCGGTCGCTGCCGAGCTTGGCTATCGGCCGAACCCGCATGCCCGCGCGCTGTTCTCCGGCCGCCACCACACCGTCGCGATGGTCGTCTCCGACATCACGAACCCGCACTACTTCGAGCTGATCCGCGGGGCCGAGCTGCGGGCGAAGGCGTCGGAGTACACGCTCGTGCTCGTCAACGCCGAGGAGTCGCCGCGCATCGAGTACGACCAGATCCAGCGCCTCGTCGGCTCGGTCGACGGGTTCGTGCTCGCCGCGAGCCGCCTGCCGGACGAGAACCTCGAGCAGATCTCGGCGCAACGCCCGGTCGTCCTGATGAACCGCGAGCTCCCAGGGCTCTCGAGCGTCGTCCTCGACCACGTCCAGGGGTGCCGCCAGCTCGTGGAGCACCTGGCGTCGCTCGGGCACCGCCATCTCGTCTACCTCGCCGGGCCGCGCAACTCGTGGATGGCGGCGACGAGGTGGTCCGCGCTGCGCGCCGCCGGCGACGACCTCGGCATCCGGGTCGAGCGCGTGGGGCCGTTCACGCCCAAGGTCTCGCACGGAGGAGTCGCGGCCGACGGTGCCCTCAACACCGGCGCGACTGCCGTCGTCGCGCACAACGACCTGCTCGCGATCGGGGTCGTCCAGCGGCTCGCGCAGCGCGGTGTGCGGGTGCCGGCGGACGTGAGCGTGGTCGGGTTCGACGACATCTTCGCCTCGGACTTGTGCACCCCGCGCCTCACGACCCTCGGGGGCCCGCACGGCGAGGTCGGACGGGCGGCGGTCGAGATCCTGCTCGACATGGCGACGCCGACACGCCAGCCCCGTACGCCTGCGCGTGTCGTGCTCCCGACCGAGCTGGTGCTCCGCGACTCGACCGGCGAGGCGCCGTAGGGCCGCGGCTGTCCGACGGGTCAGAGGGCGCCGGTGGCGCGCTGCGCGGCGAGTCGTACGGGCGCGTCCGCGGCCCCGTACCCGTCGTACGGACCGCGCCGCTCGACGAACTCGAAGAACACGTCACCGAGGGTGCGTGTGTAGAAGTGCACGAACCCGCCGTCGGCGTCCTCGTCGTACAGCAGGTCCAGCGACCGCAGCTCGGTGAGGAACGCGTCGTCGAGGCCGAAGCGCGCGCGCAGGTCGTCGTAGTAGTTGTCGGGTACGGGGAGGAACGACAGTCCGCGCCCCCGTGCCGTACGGGCGAGCCCGACGACGTCGTCTGAGGCGAACGCGACGTGCTGCGTACGCCGGTCCTCGCCCTGCGGCTCCACGTTGAGGGGGAGTCGCACGCAGCCGTCCGGCGTACGCATCACCTGGCTGCGGACGAGCCCGCTCGGCCCGGCGACTTCGCGGGCTGGCTCCGGGTCGAGGCCGAGGACGCTCTGATAGAAGAGCACGGCCTCGTCGAAGTCCTGCCAGCGCTGCGTCACGTTGACGTGGTCGATGGAGCGGGCGACGTCGGAGCGTTCGGGATCGCCGTACGTGAACTCGTCGAGCCAGCGTGGATCGGGTCCGTGGTCGCTGAAGAGGATCTGCGTTCCGTCGGGTGCCGCCGTCGCCGGCAGGTCCTGCTCGCCCGCATGGGTCTGCCGGAACACCGGGGGCGCGTCGAGCTCGCGGGCCCGCGCCAGCGCCGCGTCCGCGTCGGCGACCTCGAGACCGAACGCGGCCAGGTGGGCCGGCTTGTCCCCTCCGCGGTCGTTGAGGATCACGCGGGCCCTCCCCGACGACCAGAGTCGTACGGGCTTGGTGCGGTGCCGGCCGCGGAAGGTGAAGCCGAGCTGTTCGAGCACGAGGTCGGTGTCGTCGAGCCCGGACCCGCGCAGTTCGACGAAGTCGAAGGCCTGCGGCGGGCTGACGGCGGTGAGCGGCCTGGTGGTGGCTGCGGTGTCGGGACGGCGTACCTGGTCGGCGAGCCAGACCAGCGAGCGGTGCGCGTGCGCGGCGGTGCGTCGCACGTCGGTCTGTCGGAAGACGTCGTTGAAGACCTCGAGCGACAGCGGTCCGGTGTAGCCGGCGGCGAGCACGTGGCCGAGGAAGCCGGTGAGGTCGAAGCTGCCCTCGCCTGGGAAGAGGCGGTGGTGCCGGCTCCACGAGAGCACGTCCATGTCGAGGGCAGGGGCGTCGGCGAGCTGGAGGTAGAAGATCTTGTCGCCCGGGATCTTCTCGATGTCGCTCGGGTCGTGGCCGCGAGACAGGATGTGGAACGAGTCGAGGCACACGCCGATGTTGGGGTGGTCCGCGCGCTCTACGATCCGCCATGCGCGGCGGTAGTCGTCGATGTACTTGCCCCAGGCGAGCGCCTCGAACGCGATGCGGACCCCGTACGAGGCGGCGAGCTCACCGAGGGCGCGCAGCTGACGGGCCGACACCTCGTCGGAGTCGATCGTGGCGGTGGCGACGTTGCTGCACACGAGGATCAGGTCCATGCCGAGGCGGTTCATCAGCGCGAACTTCGTCTCCGCGCGGCGAAGGTTGTCGGCGAAGGTCTCCTCGTCGACGCCCTCGAAGTCGCGGAACGGCTGGTAGAGGTCGAGCGACAGCCCGAGCCGGTCCGCGAGCGTGCGGATCTCCTCGGGCGACTCGTACGCGGTCACGAGGTCGGGCTCGAAGATCTCCACGCCGTCGAAGCCGGCTTCGGCGCAGGCGTGGAGCTTGGGGACGAGACTTCCGCTGAGGCAGACGGTGGCGATCGACGTACGCACGCGAGGAACGTACCATTTCGTACATTGCGGGGGCCAGGGCCGACTGCCGGTCCTCGGTGGCCTCGCTCGACTAGGGTGGTGCCGTGACTGACCAGGTCTCGAGGCAGCGCGATCCCGAGCGTACGAAGGCGGAGCTCCTCGAGGTCGCCACACGGGCGTTCGCCGAGGACGGATACTCCGGTGCCCGCGTCGACGAGATCGCGGAGCGCACTCGCACGACGAAGCGGATGATCTACTACTACTTCGGCGGCAAGGAGCAGCTTTATCTCGCCGTTCTGGAGAACGCGTACCGCGGGATCCGTCAGGCCGAGGAGCGTCTCGAGGTTGGTGACCTCGGCCCTGTCGACGCGATCAGGCGGCTCGCCGAGCTGACGTACGACCACCACGTCGAGCACCAGGACTTCATGCGCCTGGTCGCCATCGAAAACATCCACCGCGGTGAGGGCATCCGCAAGCTCGAGGTGCTCCGTGACCTCGGCAAGCCGGCGATGGAGGTCCTCGAGACGATCCTCAAGCGAGGCGTCGCCGACGGGGTGTTCCGTGACGACGTCGACGCGCTCGACGTGCACCTGCTGATCAGCTCGTACTGCGTGTTCCAGGTCGCCAACCAGTACACGTTCGGCTACCTCTTCGACGTCGACCTGCTCGCCGACGATCAGCGCCCGCGGCTGCGCGCGTTGATCGGCGACGTCGTCGTGTCCTGGCTGCGTCCCGGGTCCCCGGTCGCGTAGGGCGAGCCCGTATCGAGACCCCGGGTCTCGGCACCCCTCGTGCGATCTCGGTCGCTGCCTGATCCGCTGAGGCCCCGTCCCCGATTCGGGCACTTTGACACCCAACCCGACAGCGGATTCGGTGGCAAAATGCCCGAATCGGGGACGGAGGCCTCAGCGCTGCGTCATCCGAGTCGCGCTCTCGCCACCAGGGCGGAGCACTCGTCGCAGTCGGACACGACCGGATGGGCGCAGGTCACCACGTGCGAGAGAAACCGGTCGGCCAGCTCGAGATCGGCGACCTGTTCGGCGATGCTGACTCGCTTGGCAGCGATGATCCCGATCCGGTCGGCGCGCTCCGCGGCAGCGAGGTCACGGATCTCGGCCAACGAGAGTCCGGCGCGCTGGCAGATCTGGATCATCCGAGCCTGCGCGAGCGACTGTTCGTCGTAGACGCGATGGCCCGAGGGGAGCCGCGGTGGTCGGAGCAGCTCGACGTCCTCCCAGTGGCGCAGGACGTGCGCCGCGATGCCGAGGACAGCGGCGGCGTCGCCGACCCGCATCTCCGTCTCGGGCATCGGATCACCTCTTTACTTCAGGTCGACCTGAAGTTATAGCGTCCCATCATCGATGGTCAACCCGACGACGGAAGGCGGTCACCCCGGTGTCCGAAGACGTTCGAACTCCCAGCATCGCCGTATGCTGCGCAGCAGCCGCAGGCCTCCTGAAGGGCGTGGTGCGTCCGCGGCCACGGGACGAGCGGTTCCTCCGCAGCCTGACCGACGCAGGCCTCCCGTACGCGACCCGGACCGTGACTGTCACGCCGTTGCGTCAGGTGGCCCGCCCGGTCCCGACCGCGATGATCGTCGAGGGCCGCCGGAGCCCGCGCCGGATCCCCAACGCGCTCCAGACGTTCGTGGTCACCCATCCTGAAGCGACGTTCCTCGTGGATCCGAGCCTGTGCCTCGACGCTGAGCGGCGTGCGGTCGCGCAGCTGCCTGCGGTCCTTCGGGCCGTGATGAGCCCCCCGGGCCGGACCGTCGCGACCGTCACGGCCCTCGGTGAGCTCGACCCGGCGCCTGCACTCGACTTCGCCCTGCCGACCCACGCGCACTGGGACCACGTGTGCGGCCTGCTCGACCTTCCCGACCTGCCGGTGCGGCTCCACACCCGCGAGCGGGACTGGGTCATGGACGGGCTGATCGCACCGGTCGGAGGAGTCCGCGACGCACTGCGGGGGCGTACGACGGTCCTGTACGACCTCGAGGGGCCGCCCGTCCTCACGTTTGCCGCGAGCCACGACCTTTTCGGTGACGGCTCGGTCGTGCTCGTCGACCTCGCGGGCCACACCCCTGGGAGCGTCGGCGTTCTCCTGCACACCGAGCGCGGGTGGGTGCTGCTCGCGGGCGACGCGGCGTGGCACAGCTACCAGGTCGAGGACCTACGCCAGAAGTCCGCCTTCCCGGGCGGGCTCGCCGACGAGGACCGAGGCGAGACGTTCCGTACGCTGCACCGCCTCCATGCCGTCAGAGAACGCGTCGGGATCGTTCCGACGCACGACCCGGACGCGGCCCGACGACTGTCCGGCGCCGTCCCCGTGCGCTGATGCTCAGCGGGGTTGCGGTGTCGCCGTCGTTGGCAGGGTCTGGATCGGCGCGGCGGCGGCGGCGACGGCGTCGGTGAGCGTGCCCTTCGCCTGGCGGTGCCGCTTCATGAGGACGCCCAGCAGGACCGCGGCGAAGCTGAGGCCCGCCATCACCCACGAGGCGGCGCCGATCCCGGCCGCGAGCGCGTCGCCCTGCGAGTGACCGGTGTCCGTGCGGTTCGTGATGACGGCCGCGTTCACCGTCGCCGCGACCGCGGTGAACACGGCAGCGCCGACGTACCGGGCCATGTTCGAGACGCCGGAGGCGGCGCCGACGTCGTCGGCGTCGACGCAGGCCGTCGCCGCCGACGAAGCCGGGCCGTTCGACATGCCCATGCCGACGGCGATCGCGACGAGTGGCAGCAGGAACGCGAGGTAGCGCCAGTCCGCCTGGGTCAGACCGACGACGGCGAACCCCACTCCGGTGATGAGGAACCCGAGCGAGACGACCTGGCGCCCACCGACCTTGGCCGCCATCGTCGGCACGAGTGGGGCGACCACGACCAGCCCCACGGTCGCCGGGAGCGTCGCGAGGCCGGCCTGGAACGGCGTGAACCCGAGGGCGGCAGGGTTCTGAAAATAGAGGCTGAGCAGATACATCAGCGCATTGATCGTGCCCGCGCCCACGAGGATCGCGATCGTCGCGCCGACGAGCGTGCGGTTGCGCAGGAGAGCGAGGTCCAGGAGCGGCACACGGACCCGCTTCTCGACGGCGACGAACGCGAAGCCGGCGATCACGGCGATCGCGAAGCAGCCGATCGTGGCCACGCTGAACCAGCCCCAGTCGCTGCCCTTGCTCGTCCCCAGCAGGATCGGGCTCAGCGTGAGGGCGACGAGGACGGCACCGGCGTAGTCGATCGAGCGCGATCGTGTCTCGTCCCGGGACTCCGTGACCGTCGCGAACGTCATCACCATGCAGACGATCGCGATGCCGGCGTCGATCCAGAACAACCCCTGCCACCCGGTGAAGTCGACGAGGACGCCGCCCACAAGCGGACCCGCGGCCGCCCCCACGGCAGCGGCCGCACCCCACAGCGACACGGCTCTGAGCTGTGCGTCGCCGGAGTTCGCGACGGACAGGAGACTCAGCCCGCACGCGAGGATCGTGGCACCGGCCGCACCCTGAATCAGGCGACCGATGATCACCATCTCGCCGGTGTTCGCCAGGGCGATGACGAGGCACGAGAGGACGAACAGCAGCAGACCGAGCTGGAAGACCCGCTTGCGCCCGAAGACGTCGCCGAGGGCGCCCGAGGTCACGATCACCGCGGCACCGACGAGCGAGTAGCCGGTCACCGCCCACTGCAGCGTGTCGACCGACATCCCGGTGTCGTCGCTGATCGCCGGGAGCAGGATGCTCACCGCGGACGTGTTGGCGTTCACGACCAACGTGGACAGGCACGTGGCGGCCAGCACGCCACCGGTCTTCGCGGCAGTGTCGGTCGACATCACGGGCCACCCCCTGTGTGCCGGTGGTCACCGTGGCCTCCGGACGTCTGGCCACACGCTAGCGGCGGGCCGCTCGCGCCGCATCGCCATGACCGTTCTCGACTCCTACGCTCGGACGATGGACGACTCCGAAGAGACAGCGATGACGGATGTGCTGGTCGTCGGTGCGGGGCCGACCGGGCTCACGATGGCGCTGGAGCTGGCTGCCCAAGGGCTCGCCGTCCGCGTCGTCGACGCCGCACCCGATGCCGTCCACGAGTCGAGAGCACTCGTCGTCCAGGCACGCACGCTGGAGGTGCTCGACAGGCTCGGGGTCGCGGACGACCTGGTGGCTGCGGGCGATCGGGCTTCCGGCGTGACGATCCACGGGCGCGGGCGCACCGCAGCGATCCGCCTCTTCGACCCGGCGATCACCGAGACCGCGTACCCGTTCCTCCTCTTCCTCTCGCAGGCGCGCACCGAACGGATCCTGCTGGACCACCTCGCCGGCGCGGGCGTCGACGTCGAGCGGGGCAGCACCCTCGCCGGCCTCGAGCAGGGCAGTGACGCAGTGACGGCCGTCGTCGACCGCGCAGGCCGCCAGCGGACCACGATCAGGGCCCGGTACGCCGTTGGCTGCGACGGCGCCCACAGTGCGGTCCGTACGGTGGTCGGTGCCGACTTCGCCGGATCGACCTACCCGCAGACCTTCGTCCTCGCCGACGTCGAGGCCGACGGCATCGATCACGGCCAGGCCCACGCGTACCTCGGGGAGGAAGGGCTCTTGTTCTTCTTCCCGCTGGGGAGCCCGGCGTCGTGGCGTGCGCTCACGATGCGTCCGCCCGGCGACGACGCGACCGCCTTCGCCGACCTCGAGCGGCTCGTGGGCACCCGGACCAACGGCGAGGTCGTCGTCCGCGACCCGGTCTGGCTGACGGACTTCTCGATCTCCGAGCGCTGTGTCGACCATCTGCGCACCGGGCGCGTCCTCCTCGCCGGCGACGCCGCGCACATCCACAGTCCCGCGGGCGGCCAGGGGATGAACACCGGTATCCAGGACGCGGTCAACCTCGGCTGGAAGCTCGCGCTGGTGTGCCGAGGACTGGCGGGCAGCGATCTGCTGGACTCGTACGAGGCCGAACGGCTGCCGGTCGCGCGCGACGTCCTGGAGGCCACCGGGCGCGTGTTCCGGGTCGCGACGTCGTCGAACCGCACCCTCGGCCGCGTGCGCACCCTCGTCGGGACGACGGTGCTGCCGCTGCTCGCTCGGGTGCCGGCGCTGCGTCGGACCGCGTTCCGGGCGGTCGCCGAGCTCGACGTCCGCTATCGTGTCGGCGCGATAGCGGCAGACGGGCAGCGCACGCACCGGGCTCTGCGCCCCGGCGACCGCGTCCCGGACGGACCGGTCGTCGTCGACGGCATCGCGACGACGCTCCACAGGAGCCTGTCGCCGACCGCCTTCACCCTCGTGCTCGTCGGGCCGTACGGTCACACGCGCGCCGCCGACGTGGATGTCCTCGTCCGCCGCTGGGGTGACCTCCTGCGGGTCGTCCGCGTGACGGTTGTGCCTGGCGTCGGAGAGGCGTCGGCGCTGCTCGTACGGCCTGACGGCTACGTCGGGGCGACCGACCGCGAGGACAACCTCGCCGCCGTCGACCGCTACCTCGCCGACGTCGTCGGGCTCACCCCTGCGGGCCTCACGTGATCTCCGGCAGTTCCTGCGCGGCGCCGAGGAGCACGCGGAACGGGTCGCCCTTCTCCTCGAGGCGGTCCAGGACGGTACGGATCGTCCAACCACCGGGTCGCAGGTCCGGATCGTCGAGCTCGTCCCAGCCGAGCGGCACCGACACTGGCGCGCCGAAGTCGGGGCGGGGCGAGTACGGCGCGAGCAGGGTCTTGTCGATCGCGTTCTGGGTGCCGTCGAGCCGGACGAGACCTTTGCGCTGCTTGACGTCCGCCTTCGCGCTGACCAGCTCAGGCACCACCTGGCCGACCGTCTCTGAGAGCGTCTCCACCCAGGTGCGGGTGTCGTCGAACGAGTAGCCGGCGACGACCGGGACCCAGATCTGGATGCCGCGTCGACCTGTCACCTTCGGCCGCGCCGTCACGCCGAGGTGCCCGAGCGCCGTACGGTGCAGCCGGGCGAGGGTGAGCAGGTCGTCCCACGAGGTACGGTCGCCCGGCTCGAGGTCGATCAGCGCGTAGGTCGGCTCGCGCGGCGCGTCGGCGCGGGAGATCGGCACCGCCCACTCCCGTGCACCGAGGTTCGCGGCCTCGACCAGCGCCGCCGGGTCGTCCGCGAAGGTGCGCCCTTCGACGTACGGCAGTGCGATCGGCGCGATCCGTGCGGTGTACGCCAGCAGCTCGCGCTTGGTCACCGGCGGGTCTCCCGGGAAGAGCACCTTGTCGAGGCCGGTGACCTTCAGGCTGCGGCCGAAGACCTCCCAGGTGCCCCGCTTGCCGAGCGCCATCAGGTCGTCGATCGCCTGGTCCGGGAGCGGCTCGGGCAGCAGCGACACAGCCGCCTCCGCGGCTGGCGCGTCGGACCGCCACAGAAAGTGCGGGTCGGCCTTCACCTCGTCGTTCGTACGCCCGCTGAGCACCGAGCGCGGATGGTCCTCCGGATCCCAGCCCGAGGCAGCGAAGTCGTCGTGCTTGTGCAGGAGCATCCAGGCGTTCTCGCCCTGATCTCCACCACGGCGTACGAGGACCAGCCGGCCGCGCAGCTTCTCCCCGTGGACCTCGGCGTGCAGCTCACCACCCTCGATCGCCGCCCGTGGGTCGTCGGTCTTGGTGGGCTCCCACGTCCCGGTGTCCCAGACGATGACGTCGCCGCCGCCGTACTCGCCCGACGGGATGACGCCTTCGAAGAGGAGATATTCGATCGGGTGGTCCTCGACGTGCATCGCGAGCCGGCGGGCATCGGGATCGAGGGTCGGCCCCTTGGGGACCGCCCAGCTGACCAGGACGCCGTCGATCTCGAACCGCAGGTCGTAGTGCAGCCGACTTGCACGGTGGCGCTGCACGACGAAGCGGAGGGGCCCGCCCACACCGCCGGCGCCCTCCCCGGCAGGCTCAGGCGTGCGCGCGAAGTCGCGCTTGCGACGGTAGACCTCGAGCGGATCGCCCATGGAAGACATGGTGCCGGGTGAGCACGAACCATGCCCGCCGCTCAGCTGTTGGCGAGCAGCGCGTTCATCCGGCCGTAGTCGGCGCCGCCCGCGAGCGCGTCGAACGTCCCGTCGGCGAGGACGGCGCGAGCCAGGCGCTCGGTGAGGCCGTACGCCGCCTGGGCGAGTGCCGTGCCGGTGCTGATCCGACAGACTCCAGCCGCCGCCAGTTCACGGACCGACGGCGAGCCGGGCCCGGCCATCGCGTTGACCGGCACGTCGACCGCCTGCGTCACCGCGGCGAGGGCGCCCAGGTCGCTCAGGCCGGGGGCGAACACGCCGTCCGCGCCGGCCGCGGCGTACGCACGGGCGCGGGCGACGGCGTCGTCGAGGTCGTTCACGCCCAGCAGATAGACGTCGGTCCGGGCGTTGACGAAGAGCGGCACACCAGCCGCGTCGGCAACCGCGCGTGCCTCACAGACGCGCTCCGCCATCGTGTCGATCGCGAGCAGCGTGCCGGACTCGGAGTCCTCGAGGTTGATGCCGACGGCGCCCGCCTCGATCACTCCGGCAACGGTCGCGGCGACGTCCCCGAAGCCCGCCTCGATGTCGGCGGAGACTGGGACGTCGACGGCGGCCACGATCCGACGCACCGCGTCGAAGAGCGCCGTCGGATCCAGTGCCTGGCCGTCCGCGGCACCGAGTGCCCACGCGACGCCCCCGCTGGTCGTGGCGATCGCAGGGGCACCGGCCTCCTGGATCAGCCGCGCGGACGCAGCGTCCCACGCGTTGGGGAGCACGAGCACGTCGTCGTGGAGCGCGTGGAAGGTCTTGGCTCTCTCATGGGAGGTCATGCGTGTCAGTCTTCCGCGCGGGTCAGACACGTTCCGGCGGGAATCGGACGCGACCATGGTTGCCACGACGGTGCCCGCGCGGGAAGGTAGCCCTCGTGAGCAACGCGATCGTGACAGGTGCAGCAAGTGACATCGGGCAGGCCATCGCCCGGACCCTCGTGGCCGACGGCAGCTACGTCGTGCTGGCGGACAACGACCTCGACACCGTCGAGGCCCTAGCGCGGGACCTGCCGGGGACGGAGGCGGTGTACCTCGACCTGGCGTCGGCCGAGTCTGTCCGACAGGTCGGCGCCGACCTCGTGGAGCGCCTCGGCGCGCCGGACCAGCTCGTCAACGGTGCCGCGCTCTGCAACGGCGGCTCGCTGCAGTCGGTGGACGAGGCGACGTGGGCGCAGGACCTCGAGGTCGTCCTCGCCGGCACGATCCGGGTGTCGCAGGCGTTCCTCCCGTCGATGCGCGCGGCAGGGCGCGGCTCGGCCGTCAATATCGCCTCGGTGAACGGCCACAGCTACTTCGGCGCCGATGTCTACAGCGCCGCGAAGGCCGGCGTCCTCAACCTCACGAAGACGCTCGCGGTCCAGTACGGCCCGTACGGCGTCCGGGTCAACTCCGTCTCGCCCGGGACGGTCGTGAACGCTCAGCGGCGCCGTCAGCTCGCGGACGACCCGCACGCGCTCGACCGTGCCACCGACTGGTACCCGCTGGGGCGGGTCGGCGTACCCCAGGACGTCGCGGACGCCGTGGCGTTCCTGCTCTCCGACCGTGCGAGCTGGATCACCGGCACCGACCTGCGGGTCGACGGCGGTCTCCTCGCAGGCATGCAAGGGCTCGCCGACGCGCTCAACACGCGGCCCGAGCGCTAGACGGCACGGGCCCTTTCACCGGTCGAGGTCGCGTCCTAGCGCGTCCGCCTTGCCTTCGAGCACGGCCCGCTCGGCGGCGTTCCCGCACAGCTCGACAGCACGGGCGTACTCCTCCCGCGCCTGGTCCCTGGCCCCGAGTCGTACGAGCAGCTCCGCCCGTACGGAGGGCAGTAGGTGCGACGACGCGAGGTCGCCCCGTTCGGCGATCTCGTCGACGAGACGCAACCCGGCCGCTGGCCCGGACGCCATCGCGAGGGCGACCGCGCGGTTGAGCTCGACCACCGGCGAGGGAGCGACCTGACCGAGTGCCTCGTACAGCACGACGATGCGGTCCCAGTCGGTCTGGTCGACGGACGGTGCGTCGGCGTGGCAGGCCGCGATCGCCGCCTGCAGCCCGTACGGCCCGAGGCCGCGCCCGGCGGCGACCGCGCTCGCGAGCGCCGCGCGGCCCCGGAGGATCGCCGAGCGGTCCCAGCGTCGCCTGTCCTGGTCGGCCAGGAGCACCGGCTCGCCGTGCGCGTCGAGGCGAGCCGGGAAGCGGGCCGCCGTCAGCTCGAGCAGCGCGAGGAGCCCGAACACCTCTGGCTCCGGCGTGAGCCGTACGAGCACCCGCGCCAGACGCACCGCCTCCTGCGCGAGGTCGATCCTGATCCACGCGTCACCACCGGACGCGGACGACCCCTCCGTGAAGATCAGGTAGATCACGCTCAAGACCGACCCGATCCGCTCTGCCCGCTCGTGCCGCTCAGGGACCGCGAACGGGACGTGCGCGGCCGCGAGCGTCTTCTTTGCGCGAGTGATGCGTGCCTGCACGGTCGGGACCGGGACGAGGAACGCCTTGGCGATCTCGTCGCTCGTCAGGCCGCCGACGACGCGCAGCGTCAGCGCGACGCGCGCCTCTCTCGAGAGGACGGGATGGCACGCGGTGAAGACGAGGGCGAGGACGTCGTCGTCGATCGCGTCGGGGTCGAACAGGTCGTCGGCACCGGCGGTGCTCTCGTCGAGATCCCTCGCCAGCACCGCATACCGCTCGTCCCTCGCCGACCGGCGTCGGAACGCGTCGATCGCCCGCCGACGGCCGACCGCGAGCAACCAGCTGGCGGGACTGTCCGGGACTCCGCTCGTCGACCATCCGACGAGGGCTTCGGCGAGCGCTTCCTGCGCGACGTCCTCGGCGAGCGCGAAGTCGCCGGTGTAGCGGGCGAGGGCGCCGACGATGCGGGCGGACTCCATCCGCCACACCGCTTCGACGGCGCGCCTCGCCTCTTGCCCGTCCATCGTCACGTGCTGGGGGCGGCCAGGCTCACAGCTGCCCGGTCTGCTCACGCCAGGCGCGCTCCTTCTGGATCCACTCGTTGTCCTGCGGGAACTCGTCGATCGTCGGCACGCGACGGATCTCGACCTTCGTCCCCTGCGCGTACGGGAGGCGCTTGGCCCACTCGACGGCTTCCTGCTTCGACGCGACGTCCAGGATGTAGTAGCCGCCGAAGAGCTCTTTGGTCTCGCCGTACGGACCATCACTGACGACCGGTGTCTCGTTGCTGAAGTCGACCACCACCGTCTCGGCGGGGTCCTCGAGGCCCTCGGCGGCAAGCAGCACGCCGGCGCGCATGAGCTCCTCGTTGAAGCGGCCCATCATCTCGAGCATCTCGTCGAAGTCGACGTTCTCGAACTTCGCCAAGCCCTCGTCGGTCGTCCGCATGATCAGCATGTACTTCGCCATCGTTCGCTCCTGTCTGGACAGGTCCCTCTCGGACCCTCTCACCCCTGGGTCGAACGGGCCAGACCTGGATCGACACCTCTCGGCGTCATTTCGTGGAGCGGCCGTGGCCTACCGCGCCGACACTCAGTCCTTCTCGAGGCGCGGCATCTCGCCGAGGGCGTCGACCTGCTCGGTCAGTGCGTCAAGCACCGAACGGAGCTGGATCTGCGCGACCTTCGCGAACGTGCGCACGTACTCGATCTCGGGGATCGGGTGGTCGTAGCCCGCGCTATCAGCATGCTGCATGGCCACCGCCTCCGACTTGTGGACCGCCTCCGTGGCCGCCGAGTGCGCGTCGCGGACGATGTCACGCTGCTGGGACCGCGCCGACATCATCAGGTCGCGGGCGTGGGTGACCGCCTCGTCGATGAGGCTGTCGGCGACCTTCTGAGCCTCGGCGAACATGAGGACGGCCTGCGCGCTGATCGGCTCGTTGCCCTTGTCCTCACGGGCCCGTCGCTCGGTGCTCAGGTCGGCACGCAGTCGTGAGTTCTCGGCCTCCAGCCGCTGGACCGTGGTCGCGAGCTGGCTCAGGTAGTCGACGACCTCGTCCTCGTCGAACCCGCGCCTGCGCACGGTGAAGGTCGCCCGGCGGATCTCGGACGCGATACTGCTGACGTCTGTGGGGGTCGTCATGGCTGTTCACCCGTCCTTTTGCGTGTCGTTACGCGGTCGGTAGCCGCCTTCGCCGAAGTCCTCGTACCGGATTTCTTCGGGAGGGATGCCGGCAGCGATGAGCTGGGAGACCGTGGCCTGGATCATCGCGCGGGACCCGCACACCAGAGCTCGATATCCGCGCCAACCACCACTGGACACCGCGACGTCACCCACCATCCCGCGTCGCCCGGGGTAGGTCGAGTCGTCGGAGACTGCGGTGTCGTAGGAGAACCACGGGCGATCGGCGAGCGCCCGCATCGCGTCCTCGTCGTACAGGTTCCACGGCATCCGCGCGCCGTGGAAGAGGTGGACCTTCGGTCCGCGACCGGTGGCGAGCCAGTGCCGGTCGACCTGCTCGGCGACGGCCTTGAGTGGCGCCAGTCCGGTGCCTCCGGCGACGAGAAGCAGGTTTTGCGTCGGGTCGTCGAGTGTGAGCGCGGTGCCGACGGCTGCGCTCATCCGCACCGTGTCGCCAACCTGCAGATCCTTGACCATGGCGCTGCTCACCTGGCCGCCGTCGACGATCTGGACGTGCACCTCGATCGTGCCGTCCTCACGGGGCGCATTGGCGGGGGAGTAGTAGCGCCAGAGCCTCGGGCGCTGCGGGACCTCGATCGCGACCGACTGTCCCGGTTGGTACGGCAGCGGCTGCTCCGTACGGAACTGGAGGACGGAGACGTCCAGGGTGCGGCGGTCGGCCGAGATGACCTCGGCGTTCCACCACGAGGGCGTGGACTTGGCCGACTCCTCGGCACCCTGGACCATCGTCTTGGCGATCACGCCGTACGCCGCCGCCCAGTCCGTGGCGAGCTCGTCGGTCCACTGGTCACCGAGGAAGTGCTTCAGGGTGGCGAGGAGCGAAGCGCCGACGGCGTTGTAGTGGTCGGGCGTCGCCCGGAAGCGCCGGTGGTCGTTGCCGAGCTGGCCGAGGAGGGGAGCGACGGTGTCGAACTGGTCGACGTTGCTCACCACCGTGCCGAGTGCCGTGACCAGCTTGTCGCGCTGAGCCGACATCGAGACGGGGAACATGCTGCGCACATCGGGATGGGACAGGAAGAGGTGCGAATAGAAGAAGAGGGGGACGTCGTCGCCGCTCTTGGCGACGTACGCCCAGCTCTCCTTGAGTGCTGCTGGATCCACGGGCTCAGCTCTGCTGGCTGACGATGTCGGGTTGCACGGCCTCGAGGGTGCCACCGAGCGAGGCGATGATGTCGTCGGGGACACCAGCGTCGACGAGGACGCCGACCAGGTGCTCGACCACGCGGCCGTACGCCTCCGGGGTGATCGCCAGGCCGGCGTGCGCGTCGCGCAGCTCGCGTCCCGCGTACGTGACGGGGCCGCCGAGGAGGTGCGAGATCAGCTGGACCTGGTGGCGCTTGAGGTTCGTCAGGTCGCTGTCGACGAAGTACGGCGCGAGCGTGGGGTCGCCGATCACGAGCTCGTAGAAGCGATCGACGACGACGCGCACAGCAGCGCCGCCACCCACCCGCACATAAGGCGACTGCTCGTCCTGGACAGTCTCGACCTCGGTCATTGTGGTGCTCCCGTCTGCGCGGTCGGCTCCTCTTGCGACGCACGCGGTGTCGGCCGCTTGTATAGCAGTGTTCTCGGTGCGCGGTAAAGGCGTCGAGGCGGTAATCGGAATGCCGTTGGTGGCTTCGTGACGCGGCGTTGTGTCGGGTTGGTGCCTCCACCTGCGGCGGAGCAACAGGGCGGATTGCGGTGTGATTTGGATCACACTGGAATGAATCCACAACATCTCGGACCGTGCTGCGATAACCCCTTGATCGCGCCGGTAAGGTGACCGCGTATCGGTGTGGCCGAAGGTGCTCACCAGGTCCGCGTGACAGGAGTTCGAGATGCGGTACGCAGGGAGCGGGGCGGCCTCCTCGGCCTGCTTGGGCCTCGGTGCCACCGCCTCGACCACGGCTGCCTGACTCCTCGCGAGCGCGCCGGGTTGGGTGTGGTTCCGCGACCCTTCTCCTGCATTCGAGAGTGAGCCTTGCCATGCATCCCCTCACCGGACACCAGATCCGCGCGTCCTTCGTCAACGCCTCCCGCCGCGAGGCCACGCAGGCGCCTTTGCCGCCCCAGCTCGACGTCGTCGCGTGGGACGACCACGACGTCCTCGGGTGGGTCGACCCGAAGAACCCGCGTCGCGCGTACGTCGTGGTGCCGACCGACGGCGGTGCAGTCGGTCTGATCCTCCGTACGACCAACCCTTCCGTGCAGCGGGCGGCAATCTGCACGTGGTGCGAGGACGTCAAGGAGACTGACGACGTCGTGCTGTACGTCGCGAAGCGTGCGGGGGCGGCTGGGCGCAACGGCGACACCGTCGGCACGCTGATCCATGCCGATCTGTCGTGCTCGCGTCACGCCCGGCGCCGGCCGGCCCCGTCGGAGGGTGCCGGGGACCCGAAGGCGTTCATCGCGCGACGTGTCGCCGGCCTGCGGGAGCGGTCGGCGCGGTTCGCCGAACGGGTCGCGGCGGCCTGAGCGGCGGTCACTACTCCTCCGACCGGGCGGGTGCGAGCATCGCCAGGATGGTGGTGGTCACCAGTGTCGGCGCCTGCTCGGCGGTGACGGTGCCCTGGTGGACGGCGGTCGCTGCGGTGTGCAGGATGCTCTGGATCGTCGTGACCTGCCACTCGAGCGGTAGGTCACGACGGAACTGTCCGCCACGTCGTCCGCGCTTCAGCAGCGCCTGCATGCGGTCGATCTGCTGCGCGTGTGCGCGCTGGAACAGATCGGGCGAGAGCGACTGCTCTGCGGCCTGGACGAGGCCGCCGTACTGGTAGGTGACACGCAGCGACGCGTCGAGCAGTCGCCCAATCGCTGCCATGGGGTCGCCGCTGACGTCGACCGCCCCGAGAGTGGACTCGGCGTCGCGCAGTGCGCGGTCGACGACCTCGGCGACCAGGGTCGCTCGGGAGGGGAAGTGGCCGTACAGCGTCATCCGGCCCACGCCGGCGGCCTTGGCGATCGCGTTCATGCTCACGTCCGGGTCGTCGGCGAGGCAGCGCGTCGCTGCCTCGACGATGGTGGCGATGTTGCGCAGGGCGTCTGCGCGTCGAGGCGCGGAGGCCTCCTGGACGTCGTCGATCACGTCAGCTCCTCACGGCCTCGCCGTCGGCAGGCGGGCCGCGTCCATGCTAACTCGTACTCGGATGTCCATGTTCGTGCTAGCGTGATCTCGTACACGCACGTACGACTTAGGGGGAGCCATGTCAGGCCACCACGCAGCGGCCGCCGCCGCTCCCACCACGGCACGACCGTGGTGGAAGCGGTCCGGCTGGACCTTCACGCGCCACTACCTCGAGATGATCGCCGCGATGCTGCTCGGCATGGCGGTCCTCTATCCGTTGTGGATGCTCGCCACCGACGGGCTGGCCGAGTCGGCGTGGGTCCACCGCACCGACGTCGAGACGACGGTGATGGCGACGGCGATGGCCGCGCCGATGGTCGCGTGGATGATCTTCCGCGGCCACAGCTTCCGGCCGGTCGCGGAGATGACCCTCGCGATGTACGCGGGGTTCTGGGTGCTCTACCCGTTCTTGTGGGCGGGCATGATCGGGGAGATGGGCGTGATGATGGTCGGGCACGTCCTCATGCCCGTGTTCATGCTGCTGGCGATGCTGCTGCGGTTCGGCGAGTACGCGCACGCTCACTGAGCGAGGCGGCGACGCACGCCACGGCGGCGACCACGAGGAGCGTGGCGTTCACGAGCAGCGCCGCGCGCAGCGACTCGGCGTGACTGGCTCCCGCGGCGAGCTGCCCGGTGAACACGGCGCCGAGGATCGCCGGACCAAGGGCGCCGCCGTACTGGCGCATCGCGGTGTTGCTCGCTGCGGCCATGCCGGCACGCTGCCACGGCACGGCGTTGATCGCGGCGGTGGAGACGGCGGTCATCATCATCGCTACCGACACCCCGAAGACGGCCAGGCGCCAGGCGAGGTCGCCGAAGCCGGTCCCCGTGTCGATGCCGCTGATCGACACCGCGCCGACGACGGCCAGCACGAGGCCGGCGATCAGGACGTTGATCGCGCGGACGCGGTGCATGAGGTGCCCGACGAGAGGATTGACGAGTGCACCGACGCCGGTGACGAACAGCAGCCGTGTGCCGATCTCGAGCGGGCTCAGCTCCTGGGCGTACCCGAGGAACAGGCTCAGCAGGAACATCGTCCCCACGATCGAGAAGAGGGCGACGAGCGCGGAGAATCCTGCGGCCGAGAACGTCGAAGACCGGAACAGCGACAGGTCCATCAGTGGGGAGGACGACCGCTTCTCCGCGACGACGAAGGCGAGGAAGGCGCACGCGCCGACGACGAGGCCGGCGATCGCCTCGGGGGAGTCCCATCCCTTGGCGCCGCCCTCGATGATGCCGAAGATCGACGCGGCGATCGCGAGCGTCGCGGTGATCTGGCCCGGCCAGTCGAGGTGACGCCCCTCGGGCGTGCTCGACTCGGGGAGACGGCTCAGCGCCCCGCCGGCCGCGACCAGAGCGAGCACGCCCGTCGGGACGAAGATCCAGCCCCATGCGGCGACGCGCAGGATCGTGCCGGCGATCAGGGGGCCCAGTGCCAGGCCGGCCATCATGCCGGTGGCCCACATGCCGATGTACTTCCCGCGCTCGCGCGGGTCGGGCACGGCGTGCGCGATCAGGGCGAGCGTCGTCGGCAGCAGCAGTCCCGCGCCGAGCCCGGAGACGGCCTGACCGACCATCAGGAGATTGACCGCCGCACTGTCTGCGAGGGTCGCCGCGAGTCCGGCGGTCGTGGCGCCGAGGACGGTCAGCACCATGCCGATGAGATAGATGCGGCGGCGACCGTGCAGGTCGCCCCACACTCCGGCGGAGAGGACCGCGGCGGCCATTGGGATGACGTACGCGTCGGTGATCCACTGCATGTCGGTGGTGGTCGCGCCGGTCGCACCTCCGATCGTCGTGAGCGTGACGGCGACCGCCGTGATCGGGACGTACGTGACGAAGACGCCCAGCACCGCAAGACCGATCGTCATGCGGCGCTGGTGCTCGTGGGTGTGCTGGCCGGTGACGGCTGACATCATGAACTAAGACCCTTTGATTGACTTAGTACAACGATAGTCGCAGCGTTAAAGTAAATCCAGAAGAGAGACTTAGCTGCCCATGACCGAGCCCGAGCACGATCGCGTCGACCCGATCCTCGACTACGTCCGAGACCACGACGGCTCGCGCGACCTCACGGCCAAGGCCGTCGTGCTGCGCCTGCGCCGCGCCGCGCACTACGTCGACACCGTCGCGAGGCGCCTGGCCCCCAAGGGCACGGAGCTGTGGGAGCTCGAGATCCTCGCCAACCTCGTACGCCACGGCGGAGAGATGTCGGTCGGTCAGCTGCAGGAGGCGGCGCAGCTCACCGCCGGCGCGATCACCAACCGCATCACCCGGCTCGAGGACAAGGGTGCTGTCCGCAGGGTCGTCTCGGCGGCGGACCGTCGCCAGATCCTCGTGACGCTGACTGCCGAGGGCGAGCAGCGTGCCCAGGAGCTCATCGCCGGGCAGGACGAGCTGGAGCGCGTGCTCTTCGCCGACATCGATCCCGAGCTGCTCCGCCGGCTGAGCGACGACCTGCGGGCCTTCCTCGTCCACACCGATCCCGGCCTGCGGGGCTGACCGCGGCGCGACGACCCGTCGCCGTCACTCGACCGTGGCCTCCGACGGGCTCGTACGGCGGAGCATGAACCGGGTCGGGGCGAGCGCTGCACCGATGGCGGTCACGGCGCAGGCGGCGCCGATCACGAGAAGGCTTCCCCAGGGGACGGTCGCCGCCATGTCGGGGAGCCGCTCTGACAGGGAGGCGTGCATCAGCGCGCCGATCCCTGCCATAGTGAGCGCGCCGAGGAGCAGTGCGGCCGCCGAGACGAGCGCGGACTCCCACAGCACCATGCGACGTACCTGCCGGGTCGTGGCGCCGATCAGGCGCGTCGTCACGAACTCGTGCCGACGCTGGAGGCTGCCCATCAGCAGCGTGTTGGCGATCGCGATCGCCGAGTAGACCCCCGCGGGTCCGAGGAGGACCAGGATCGCGATCTGGTTCATGTGCCGCTGCTCCGCATCGCGCTGGTCGATCCACGAGCCGGCGGTGGACACGTCGGCCCCGCTCGCCGCGAGCTCGGTGTCAAGGACGCGGAGGGTCTCGCTCGCCGGCACCCCCGACGCGGGGAGGACGAAAGCGTGCTCCGGGACGCCCTCGGGTGCGTGTCTGAGCGCGAGCGCCCGCGGCACCAGGACGTCCGCCTGGAGCTCCGGGGCGTCGTCGACCACGGCGACGGTCGTCAGCCGCGCCGTCGTGCCGTCGGGAAAGGTGAACGCCACCCGGTCGCCGACGCGCTGGCCGTAGTCGCGGGCGTACTGCTGCGACAACGCGACAGTCTGCCCCGACAGGTCGTCGAGCGAGCCCGTACGCGCACGTGTCCCGCGGGCCGCGGCAGCCGCCGACGGGTCGATGCCCTCGGCGGTCTCCCGTACGGTCTCGCCGTGCATGCGGGCTTTGACCACCACGGGGACACCCGCGTCGAGCGTGCCGACGACGCGCGACCGCTCGAGGGCGTCCATCGCGTCGGGGTTGCCGTCGGTCTGGACGACGACCGGTGCCTGGAGCCGCTCGGTCGTGAGCGCGCGCACCCAGTCGACGGAGAAGCTCATCGTGAGCAGCAGCGAGCCGGCGATCGCGGAGATTGCGAGGATCGGCGCCGCGAGCGAGGCCGTACGCCGCGACTGCGCGGACACGTTGTCGCGAGCGAGTCGCAGCGCCACGTCCCCGCGGGGCCCGAGCCGTCCGACGAGGCGCGCGACCGGGGGGATGACGAGCTGGCCGAAGCACACCAGGGCGATGACGATCAGCTGCGGCGCGAAGATGGCGAAGAGGATGACGAGCTCGCTGTCGAGCGTGCCTGTGCCGACGAGCATCGCGACAGAGCCCGCCACGCAGGCCACCCCGGTGACGGCACGCCAGAACCCGATCCGGCGGCGCTCGACGGCCGACTCGCGAAGGGCGTCGACGGCGGGGACACGCGACGCTCGTCGTGCGGCCGCGCGTGCACCCAGCAAGGCCACCAGCACCCCCGTCGGCAGCGCGATCGACACCGCCCACCACGGCGAGGGCGTCGACATCCCCTCCGGTGCGAGCCCGCGCTGCGCGAGGAACCACAGCGTCGGACCCGTCAGCAGGTGGCCGACCACGACGCCTGCACAGGCGGCGAAGAGCGCCACCACGAGAGCCTCCGCCCGGATCATCCGCCGTACCTGCCGGGGTGTGGCGCCGACAAGCCGGAGGAGGGCGAGCTCGCGGCGGCGGGCCGAGACGACGAACGAGAACGTGCTCGCGACGACGAAGATGGCCATGAACCCGGAGATCCCCGCCATGAAGCCGAGCATCGACAGGAGACCGTCGAGCTGCTCGCGCGCGGCGTCCTCGCCAGCGCCCAGGGCGTCGTACGCCGTGCCTGCCGCTGCGGTCAGCTCGGTGGCGAGCCCGATGAGCGCCACCCCCAGCGCGAGCGCGACGAACGCGCCGACATACAGCGTCCAGCTGCTCCGGACGACCTGCCTGCTGAGCGACAGCATCACCGCTCCATCTCGCTCATCGCGGCAGCGATCTGGGTCGCCGTCGCGCTGGTCAGGGAGCCCACCACGCGCCCGTCCTGGAGGAACAGGACCGAGTCCGCGGTGGCGGCGGCGACCGGGTCGTGGGTCACCATGACGATCGTGAGGCCGTCACGGTCGACGGCGGCGCGCAGCTGCGCCAGGACGTCGCGGCTCGTCGCGCGGTCGAGCGCGCCTGTCGGCTCGTCCGCGAAGACCACCGACGGTCGCGCGACGAGGGCGCGCGCGATCGCGACCCGCTGCTGCTGCCCGCCGGACAGCTCCGCGGGGCGGCGCCGGTGATGGTTGCCGAGCCCCACCGTCGCGAGGGCGCCGAGGACGACGTCGCGTCGGGGCCGCTGGCCCGCGAGACGCAGGGGGAGCGCGACGTTGTCGTACGCGGTCAGCGCAGGGAGGAGGTTGTACGACTGGAAGACGAACCCCATCGCTCGTCGCCGCAGCTCGGTCGCCTGCACCTCGCCGAGCCGGCCGAGCTCGACGTCGCCGATCCACACCGATCCCGACGACGGCTGATCGAGTCCCGCCGCGCACTGGAGCAGGGTCGACTTGCCCGATCCCGACGGGCCCATCACCGCGGTGAAGGTGTGCGGAGCGAACGTGTGCGTGATCCCCTGGAGGGCGGTCACATCGCCAGCCGCAGAGGCGTACCGCTTGGTCACGGCGTCGAGGGTGATCGCATCGGTTGTCGTCGTCGGCGGGGCCGTCACGGTGGGAGTGGCGTTATTCATGGTTCCAGCGAACCGTCGCCGCCCGTGCTTTCCCCTGGCCTGCGCGCCCCATCGAGGTAGCGTGCGCGCTACTTCTTGACCCGCGTCCGCCGCCCTCTACGCTCGAGAGGTGAGTCGCTCGGGCACGGTCTGGTCGTCGCTGACGGGGAACCCCGCGCGGTTCCTCTTCTCGGCGTGGCCATGGCGCTCGCTCGCCTACCTGGCGTCGTCGGCGCTCGTCGGCGTCCTGGTCCTCGCCGTGTTCCTCGTCGTCGTCGCCGTCGGCGTCGTGACCAGCATCCTCGTCATCGGAGTGTTCGTGCTCGCCACGATCCCTGCGCTCGGTGTCGCGGTGGGGGCGATCGAGAGGCGTCGCCTGCGACTCATGCAGTCGCCGGGGGAGCCCGCCCTGCTCAGCCCTCACCCCGACCTCACGGGGCTCACGCTGCTCGCGCGCCTGCGACAGGTCCGCAAGGAGCCGGGGTCGTGGCGCGAGCTCGGCTACGCGATCCTCCTCGCCGTCGTCCTGTGGATCGTCGACGCGGTGCTCGTCTCGTTCGTCGCCACCTTCGTCGGCGGACTCGCCCTGTCGCCGTTGGGTGCTGCGTACGACCAGGTCATGGTGTTCGGGTGGACCTTCGACAGCACGGTGGAGGCGCTGCCGTTCGCGCTCGTGGCCACGCCGATCGCCCTCGTCATCAGCGCGTACCTCCTCACCGCGGCAGCAGCCGGCCAGGCCGCGCTCGCCCGCCTCCTTCTCAGCCCCACGGAGGAGAGGCTGGCGGCGCACGTCGCCGAGCTGCGCCGCTCGCGGATCAACCTCGTCGACGCCTTCGAGACCGAGCGGCGCCGCATCGAGCGCGACCTGCACGACGGGGTGCAGCAGCGTCTCGTGGCGCTGACGATGACCCTGGGTCGGGCCGAGATGGACGTCCCTCCAGGGGAGGGGCTCGACCTCGTGAAGCAGGCGCACCACGAAGCGGAGGAGGCGCTGGCCGATCTGCGCAGCGCGGTCCGTGGCATCCACCCGCGGGTGCTGGTCGACCACGGGATCGCCGCGGCCGTCCGTGAGGTGGCGGACCGTACGCCGATCCCCGTGTCGGTCGAGATCAGCCTGGATGTACGCCTGCCCCCGCCGATCGAGGCCGCGGCCTACTTCGTCGCGAGCGAGGGCCTCACCAACGTGGTCAAGCACGCCGACGCCCGCAGCGGTGCGGTGGTCGCGTGGGTCCGTGACGACCGGCTCGTCCTGACGGTCACCGACGACGGCGTCGGCGGAGCCACGGTCGAGCCGGGGAGCGGGCTCGCAGGTCTCGTGACTCGGCTCGATGCGCTCGGTGGCACCCTGGAGGTGTCGAGTCCCGTCGGAGGACCGACCCGGCTGCGGATGGAGTGCCCGTGCCAGATCGAGCCCTGACGATCGTCCTCGCCGAGGACTCGGCGCTGCTGCGCGAGGGCATGGTCGGCATCCTCGAGCGCGCGGGACACCGCGTGATCGCGGCCGTCGAGGACGGTGACGCGCTCGTCGCGTACGTGCGCCGCGAGCCGCCCGACGTCGTGATCACCGACGTGCGGATGCCGCCGGACCACTCCGACGAGGGGCTGCGTGCGGCGGCGACGATCCGCGAGACCCATCCCGACGTGGCTCTCCTCGTCCTGTCGCAGTACGTCGCGGACGCCTACCTCCCGACGCTTCTCGAGTCCACCGACGGGGGCGGGGTCGGCTATCTCCTCAAGGACCGCGTCGGGCACGTCGCCGAGTTCCTCCGCGACCTCGGGACGGTCGCCGACGGCGGGATGGTCGTCGACCCCGACGTCGTCCGGCAGCTGCTCGCGCGTCGTCGCGACGACGGGCCTCTGTCCGCGCTCACCGCCCGGGAGCGGGAGGTCCTGTCGCTGATGGCCGAGGGGCGGACGAACGGCTCGATCGCCGAGGCGCTGTTCGTGAGTGAGGCCGCCGTCCGCAAGCATGTGGGCAGCATCTTCGCCAAGCTCGACCTGGACCCTGCGAGCGACCGGCGCGTGTCGGCCGTCCTGACCTACCTCCGCGGCACCGGCTGAGGCGTCACCGCTGCACGGGGAGCGACACCGGCAGCCCGAACGCGGTGAAGTCCGCCTCGAGGAAGGCGACCACCTCGGTGACTCGTCCGTCCTCGACCGTGAGGACGTCCAGCCCGCCCGGTCGGAACTCCCCGCGCTCGGCGTCGCGCATATACGTCCCGAACGCGAGCTGCCCGTTCGCGGTCGTCGGCAGGAACCGCCAGGACTCCCGCACCGGGCCGCTGCGCAGGAACGCGGTGACGTCGGCAAGACCTGCGTACCAACGGGGGAGCGGCGGCATCGAGTAGCGGACGTCGTCGGCGAGCAGCGCCACGATCTGGTCGACGTCGCCCGCCTCCCACGCACGGGCGTAGCGGTCGGCCAGTGCGTCGAGCCCTCCGTCGTACGACGCTGGTGCCGGTGGCAGCCCGTCCGCGACTGCGGCGCGCGCCCGCTGCAGCAGGCTGTTCACCGCGGCGACGGTGAGGTCGAGGATGCCGGCGACCTCGGCTGCGCGGAACGCGAGCACCTCGCGCAGCAGGAGGACGGCGCGCTGCGACGCCGGGAGGTGCTGCAACGCGGCGACGAACGCAAGGCGTACGGTCTCGCGGTCGACCGTCTGATCCTCGGGGGATGCCTCGAGCCAGCTTCCGGGCAGCGGCTCGAGCCACGCGACCTCGGTCGCGCCTGCGCCGAGAGCGACGGGGAGCTCGCGGCGGCCGCGTCGTTCGCTCAGCGTCAGGCAGCGATTGGTGGCGATGCGGTAGAGCCAGGCCCGCAGGTGCCGGCCGTCGAAGCGTGCGAGGCCCTGCCACGCGCGGACCAGCGTCTCCTGCTCCGCGTCCGCCGCGTCCGCGGTCGAGCCGAGCATCCGGTAGCAGTGGAGGCGCAGCTCGCGGCGGTACGGCGTGACGAGGCGCGCGAAGGCGTCCTCGTCGCCGGCGCGAGCGCTCGCGAGGTCGTCCTCGTGGTCGTCGCGATGAGTTTCGTCGCTCTGCGAGGTTCCTTCCACGACAGCACACTCTCAGACCGGAGGCTCCGCGATGGACCACGAATCCGACATCCGCACCCTGGTGACCCGCTGGATCGACGCCGTCGACCGTGGGACCGACCTCGACGCCGTGCTCGCCGACCACACCGACGACGTCGTGATGTACGACGTCCCTCCGCCGTACGAGGGCAACCGCGGCATGCAGGCGTACCGCGACTCGTGGCCTGCGTTCCTCGCCTGGCAGCGCGGCGACGGACAGTTCGCCCTCGAGTCCCTGGAGATCACGGCGGGAGACGACGTCGCGTTCGCGCACGGGCTCGTCGTCTGCCGCTCGACGGGGGCCCACGACGAGCACCCCGACCAGCGGCTGCGCCTCACCCTCGGCCTGCGCCGGGTCGAGGGACGGTGGCGCATCGCGCACGAGCACCACTCGTTCGCCGACGACCGTGACCGGCGCGACCGCGCCGGCGAGGCTGACATCGCGGCGGTGCTGCGACGCTGGCACGACGACACCGCCGCCAAGAACCTCGACGGCCTGATGGCCGACATCGCGAGGGACGTGGCGTCGTACGAGTACGAGGAGCCGCACGTGCTCCCCGACGTCGACGCCGTCCGTGAGAACTGCCGTCGGGGGCTGGAGGCGACGCAGGAGAAGGTCGACTTCACGGTGGTCGACCCCGAGATCGTCGTCCGCGACGACGTCGCCGTGGCGTGGGGGCTCGACCGCGTCGAGGTCCCGCAGGCGGAGGGGGACAGCGTCACGACCTGGTCGCGCGGGACACGCGTCTTCCGGCGGCGAGACGGGAAGTGGCTGCTGGTCCACCAGCACCTCTCGTACCCGCTCACCACCGGCACCGACCGGGCTCGGGTGGACCTCCCACCTCCCACGGTGGCGGCGATCGGCTGAGGTGCTCGCACCCGTCCTGACGTCGTTTCCGCCTCGCTCGTCCGACCCCGCGGATATAGGTTGCTGCCAATCGAGTCGGTTGAGGGGGAGATCGTGGACGTCCAGAAGCTCCGGGCATTGGTGATCGAGGACGATCCGGACGCGGCCAACTTCGCCCGGATCGCGCTCGAGCGCTTCGCGGACATGGAGGTCGCCATCGCCTCCGACGCGGAGGAGGCGCTCACGGTCCTCGCCGTCGACCGTTTCGACGTGATCGTGAGCGACATCGAGCTTCCCGGACGTTCGGGGCTGGACATCCTTCCCCAGGTGCGGATGCTCGCCCCCGGTGTCCCGGTCGTGATCCTCACCGCGCACGGGGTCGTCTCGTACGCGGTCGAGGCCCTGCGCAGCGACGCCGACGAGTTCCTGGTCAAGCCGATCGCGCCCACGGACCTCGCGGCCCGGGCGACCCAGCTCGCGCAGGAGGCGAAGCTGGTCCGCTCGCGGTCCCGTTCGGTCGTGCTGGCGGTCGGCGCGCACCCCGACGACGTCGAGATCGGGATCGGCGCGACGCTCGCGGCACACGCGGCCGCTGGCGACCAGCTGGTGATCATGACGCTCTCGGGCGGCGCGATCGGGGGCGAGGCGGCGGTGCGTCACGAGGAGGCGCTCGCCGCGGCCGCGGTCGTCGGCGCACGTCTGGTGCACCTGGACTTCCAGGACACCTATCTCGACCCGGCCGACGGGGTCATCACGGCGATCGAGGAGGTCGTCGCCGAGGTGCAGCCGGACCGCGTCTACACGCACAGCGCGCGAGACCGGCACCAGGACCACCGTGCGGTCCACGAGGCCGTGCAGGTCGCCGCGCGGCGGGTCCCTGGCCTGTGGTGCTACCAGAGCCCGTCGAGCACCGTGGAGTTCCGCCCCAACCGCTTCATCGACGTCGAGGGCTACGTGGAGACCAAACTGAGGATGCTCGCCGCGTACGCGTCGCAACGTCATCGCGACTACGTGCAGCCCGAGCTGGTGAGGGCGACGGCGCGCTACTGGTCGCGCTTCAGCCCGGCGCGTGACGTCGAGCCCCTCGAGACGGTGCGCGCGGCGGAGCTGGTGGCGGCCCCGGAGGTCGTGGCGACGGCGGAGGCCGATTCCGTGAGAGAGCACGCGTGACGACGCAGGCTCGCCCGAGGTCACGGCTGCGTCGGCTGACCCGGGTCTTCGGCAGCCAGTTCGACCCCGAGATGGTCGGACTTCGCGAACTCCCGTTCACGGGCGTGTTCGGGATCGTCGTCGCGGTGGAGGTCGTTCGAGGGACGATCCCGCACCCGCGGTCGACGGTCGTCGCCGTGAGCATCGTCATCGTCGTGCAGCTGGTCGCCCTGTTCGGCGCGTGGGAGCGGTGGCCGCACTGGTGGCAATACGCGCTACCCCTCGCGCAGATCGCGGCCCTGGGCGGACTCGCGTACGGCTCCGGGGAGGCCGCGAGCTACTTCTCGAGCATGCTCTTCCTGCCGGTCATCAACCTCGCACTCCAGCCTGGCTACCTGGGGCTCGCGCTCGGGACCGCCGGGGCCGGGGTCGTGACCATGCTCCCGGCGTTCCTGTCGGTCCGTCCCGACGTCTCCCCGTCGGCGCCGACCCGGGCGATCGTGGTGACCACGTGCGCGTTCCTGGTCGGCACCGGTGCGTCCGCCGTCACGCAGCGGCTGCGCGAGCAGGCGGCGACGCTCGAGTCGCTGCGTCGGCAGCAGGTCGCGACGATGCACTCGCTCGAAGGGAGCCGCGACCGGCTGCAGGCGCTCTCCGCTCGGCTCGAGCAGTCACGCGACCTGCTGGCGAGTGTGGTCGAGGCCGCCACCGAGCAGCTCATCGTCGGGACGGACGAGGTCGGGACGATCATGATCAACAGCCCAGGTGCTCGTGTGCTCCTGGGCGGCACCGACGCAGTGCTGACCGGATCGTCGGTCACCGACTTCTTCGACCCCGAGGGCCTCCGCGGTGCTGCCGCGGCTCGCGGGCTGGGGAGCACGGCTGTCGACCTCCTCCAGGGCCTCGTCGGGGAGGCCGGCGTGGGGCGTCCGGAGCACCGGGAGTGGACGTTGGTGCGCCTCGACGGTTCGTCCCTGCCGGTCGAGGTGACGGTCACGCGCCGGTCGTTGCTCGACGACGCTGAGGCGGACGGATACCTCTTCGTCGCGACCGACCTGACCCAGCGGAAGGAGGCCGAGCGCCTCCAGGACGAGTTCATCGGGCTCGTCAGCCACGAGCTGCGGACGCCGCTGGCGTCGATCATGGGGTACGTCGAGCTGCTGCGGTCCGACGAGGGCGCGCTCACCGTCGCGCAGAACCACTCGCTCGACGTGGTCGAACGCAACGCTCAGAGGCTGCTCCGGCTGGTCGAGGACCTTCTCCTCAGCGTGCAGGTCGTGGCGGGGACCTTCGCCCTCGACGCCCGTCCTCTCGACGCTACGGAGACGGTCCGACGATCGGTCGCGAATCTGATGCCCACCGCCGACACGGCCGGCGTGACCGTGACGGTCGACGCACCGGAGGGGGTGTCTCTCGTGACCGACCCCGAACGACTCGGACAGGTCGTCGAGAACCTCGTCGCGAACGCGGTGAAGTTCTCCGCGCGCGGGGGGACGGTCCGTGTCTCCGTCCACGCGACCGCCGCCGGTGACGGTGGCCGGGGAGCAGAGCTCGTGGTCGCCGACGACGGTGCCGGCATGACCGCCGACGAGCTCGAGCGGGTCACCAAGCGCTTCTTCCGGACCCGTACGGCGCAGCAGCAGCGGGTCCGTGGCCTCGGCCTGGGCCTTTCGATCGTCGACGCGATCGTCACCGCGCACGGCGGGACGATGGCGATCCGCAGCACACCGCGGGAGGGGACGACGGTCACGGTCGATCTTCCCGACGCCCGCGAGGCGCCGGCAGTCAGCGCTGATCCGGATCCACAGGCGACGCTGCCCCCGTCGACGTAGTCGTATCGGCCCACGCGGACCGGAGGACATCCCAGTCGCCCGCGGTCATCAACGAGTACGGGGTGACGTTGACATTGGTGATCCCGTTCGTGGCAGCACTCCGTACGGCGCTGTCGAGCGCGGTCGTCGTGATCCGGCGCGCCTTGCCCGTCGACCGGTCGCCCCACAGGCCGACCGAGACCAGGAACCGAGTCATGTCGTACCCGCCGTCTCGCAGCGCGGCCGTGACCTGCTCGATGTCGGCCGGCGGGCGGAGCGGGATGCCGATGTATGCCCACAGCTGTAGGCGCAGGTCGCGGACGGAGGACAGCAGGATCCGGTAGTCCTGCCCGCTCTTCGGTCGACCGGACGCCGGGTCCTCCCAGTCGACCCCCACGTCCATCGTCAGCCCGATCTGCCGGCCCTCGCCGTCCCGCACGGCGTCGAGGGCCGTACGCATCCGGCCCAGCAGTCCGGCGATCACCTCCGAGCGCCACCTGCCGATCAGCGGCGACTCGGTGTCGATGGCGCCGTCCTCGGTGCGCGGCCAGTCCGCCTCCGCGGACATCTCGCGGTAGAGGGCGAGGTCCTCGTCGCCGTAGGTGTAGGCGCTGAAGAACAGCTCGGTGACCTCGATCGCAGCGGGGTCGTAGCGCTCGCCCAGCGCGGCGACGTACGCGACCAGGCGGTCGCCGACCTCGCCGGTCGCGAGCTGCGTTGCCGAGGCGCCATGGGTGGAACGCCTCCCACGCACGCCCGTCCCGGCGACCCTCGGGTCCTCCTTGATCCACTCCGGGACGAAGGCGTCGACGATGAGGTTGATCTGGCGGGGGCTCCCGTCCGGCGCCTCGCGCAGCATCCGTGCCGCGACCGCGAGGTGGTCGGTGCCGGGCTCGGCGGCAGCGTCCGGGTGCTCCGACCAGTCGAACGCGGTGAACTCGACCCGTCCGGCGCCGAGGTTCACCGTCGTCGCGTGAGCGTCGGCGAGCTGCTCGGAGACGGCGTCCCAGTCGGTCTCGGGGTCGATGACCCTGCCGAAGTCGACGCTCAGCGACCGGACCTCCCTAGGGGCAGGGCTCGGGCGCAGGGTCGGGAGCGGGCCGTCGTCCTCCGGAGACGGATTGTCGGGCAGCAGCACGGCACCCACTGCCGCGGCGACGGCGAGCGTGCCGATCAGGACGATGCCCCGGAGTCGTCGACCAGGCCGTCCACCGACACCGTCCCGGTGCGGTCGAGCTTGTTCCATCGGTTCTCGGCTCCCTTCAGCTCGAGCCAGACTGCGCGCACCATCACGAGGCTCATCACACCTGAATAGACGGGCCAGGCCAGCAGCGTCCACACGTAGCGCAGGTCCCGGGGAGCCCGGTCGAGCGCGACCGCGAGGAGGAGCAGGACGACGGAGATCGGGAGGCCGACGAGGACCAGGGCCGTCCACAGGTTCGCGGGGAGCGCGGGGACGTCGCCGGCCGCCGCGAGCGAGGCGATCACGAGCACGGCGAGCACCTGGAGGAAGGGGACGACGATCTGCGTGACGGTGTTGAACACGAGGAAGGCGCCGAACGCCCCGTACCTCAGGTTGCCGACCATGCGCCGGTGCCGTCGGGTCACCTGGAGCAGACCCCGGGCCCACCGCACCCGCTGCCGCCACAGCGCGCGCGGGGTCGACGGCGACTCGGCGTAGAGCAGAGCGTGCGGGGCGAACGCGACGCGGTAACCCACGCCGTACACGCGCCACGTGAGCTCGAGGTCCTCGCCGACGGTGTCCTCGCGGACGGCTCCGACCACGTCGAGCACGTCACGGCGGAAGGCCCCGATGTTGCCCGACACGATCGGCAGGCATCCGAGCTCGTGCATCGCGCGGCGCATGAGGCCCGTGCCGAGATGACTGATCAGCGCCAGGAACCGGGTCTGCACGCGGTCGAGGTTCACGGGACGGTCGTTGCCGCAGACCGCGCCGACGTCCTCCTGCCGGAACGCCTGCAGCATGCGCGTGATCGTGTGCGGCCCGAAGAGGCCGTCGGCGTCGACGAGCATCAGCACCGAGCCACGAGCGTGCGCGATCCCGGTGTTGAGCGCCGCGCCCTTGCCGGCGTTGGCCTGGGTGAGCGCCGTGACCGGCCCTAGCTCGTCGGCGACCGCCTGCGCGACCGCGTACGTGTCGTCGGTGGACCCGTCGTCGACGCAGATCACCTCGTACCGGTCGTAGGCGCTGTTCGCGATCGAGCGCAGGCAGTTCTCGAGGACGACGCCCTCGTTGTAGGCGGGCACGACCACGCTCACGAACGGCGGCTCGGTGAAGATCGTGCCGACGTCGACAGGTCTCGTGTCGTCGGGGCCGCGGTGACGCACCTCGAACAGCAGCGAGAACGGCACGAAGAGCAGCCGGAGGAGACCTGCCACGAGCACGGTCACGCTCACCACGGTCGCGAGCGCACCGAGGAAGGCACTCACGGCTTGGGGCCGAGCCACTCGTCGAGGACTAGGTCGAGCAGCTCGGGTGCGTGCGCGGACAGGGCGCCGAACCGGCCGTTGACCTCCAGCACGTACGGCGCGCCGGCCGTGTCCCGACGCACGTCCATGTCGACCGGACCGACGAGGTCGAGCGCCTCGACGGTCGCGGCAGCGATCTGGGTGACATCGGGGACGGCGCTGTCCGGCAGGCGTACGGCGTCGGCCGCGTTGCCGACGCGGCCCTCCTTGAGCACCGTCTTCTCGAGGACCACGACGGTCGTAAGCCCGGTGCGTGGTGAGCGGTAGACCTGCGGGGCGTACTCGGGTCCGTCGACGAAGCCCTGCACGATCCATGAGGCATCGGTGGCCGACCAGTCGAGGTCCTCGGGCTTCTCCACGACCGAGACGCCGCGCCCGCCGCGCGACACCCGAGGCTTGACCACGACCGGTCCGCCGGCCCACGCGAGCGCGCCGGCCGCGTCCGGCAGCTCGGAGGCTGCCGTGTGGACGGGCACCGGGACACCGGCGCTCGCGAGCGTCCACATCGTGAGGAGCTTGTCCGCGGCGAGGCCGGAGGCGCGAGCACTCGCGATCACCACCGAGGCGCGTGGCGCGGCTGCCTCCGCGATCACGTCCGCGAGGACGGCCGCCTGCGGGAGCTCGTCCTGAACCGTGGGGATCACGAGGTCGGGGCGGAAGCGCTCGACGACCGCACGCATCGACGGGGCGTACGCGGGGTCGGCCGCGGCGGCGACCGTGGCGGTGTCGGTGAACGGTCCTCCGTCGAGAGAGTCGAGGTCGACACCGATCGTGCGCAACGTACGCCCGTCGCGAGCACGGTCGGCGAGCTGACGACCGAGCGAGGACCCTGCAGGACCACCGGCGCCGGTGACGAGGACGGTGGGCATGCGGCGAGTCTGCCACCGACGGCGCCAGATCGCCTTCCGGCGCGTCACCTCACAGCATCAGCGGCAGCTTCCAGCAGTTGGAGTACGCCCGCCGGCCTTCGAGTCGGTCCGTGAGCCAGCCGATCGCCGACCCCTGGTCCTCGATGAGCGGCAGGAAGTGGTTCGTGAGCACGATCTTGTCACCGAGGTTGGGCAGGTAGATCGGCTCGTACGTGACGTTGGCGCCCTTGGCGCACCAGTCCACCGCGAGCTGACGGGCCTGACCGTGCGGGACGGTGTCGTCGGCGACGCCGGTGGCGACGCGCACGGGCGTGGACGGCTTGATCCTACCGATGCGCTGCGCGTCGACCGCCGCCTTCACCGCGGGCTCGCGGGCGATGACGTCGCCGAGCGAGATGCCCTGCTTGGTCCAGCTCTTGGTCTTGGCAAAGGGGTAGCCGAGGATGCCGTCGCCGACGCACATCGTCGAGACGTCGGCGAGCGCCGCGCGGCCAGCGTCGTTGATGTAGCTGTCGATGATCGGCTGGAGGGCAGGCTTGGCTTGGGCGAGCCCGCTCACCGTCCATCCGGCGGCCGCGGCGAGCGCGCTGCCATCGATGCCAGGGAGGACCTTCACGAGATCAGCCGGCGGAGCGCCCGCGTACACGCCGGCGAGCGTGACGTCCGGTGCGTACGTCGGCTGGAGCTCGGCCGCCGACGCGGTCGCGCCGCCGCCCTGGCTGTAGCCGTACAGGCCGACGGGGGAGGAGGCGGTGACCGAGGTCCCGGTCAGCGAGCGCGTCGCCCGTACGGCGTCGAGCACGGCGTGGCCCTCGTCGACACGGTTCACGTAGGTGTGCAGCCGGTCGGTCGCCCCGAGCCCGACGTAGTCGGTGACGGCGACCGCGATGCCCTTGGCGAGGAGGCGGTACGTGGCGAGGTTCTCGTAACCGACCGACACCGTGCCCTCGGTCAGGTTGAGCGCGAGCGCGTTCTCGAGCGCGAGCGACGCCGCGCACTGATCGCCTTGGCCCATGGTGCCGGGCGCCAGCACGACGAGCGGGCGCGGACCGCTGCCGGTCCACCGTGCGGCAGGCTCGATGTAGGCGCCGGTCACCGCGACGGGCTGGCCGTTCGAGTCGGTCGACTTGTACATCATCCGGGTCGCCGTCCCCGGGAGCGGACCGCTGAGGCCGGGCAGGCTGAGGCCGAGCGTGAGCGGCTCGCTCCGGATCAGGGCGCCGTTGGCGGACGGCAAGGACGTGGGCGGGTTGTAGAACGTCGGGATGGTGATGCCCCGGGAGACGACCGGGGTGTCCTCGGCCGCCGAGGCGGGCGCCTGGACGCCGAAGAGGACGAGCGCGGACAAGGCCGCGGTCATGAGGGGTCTGTGCAGCTGCTTCACGAGTGACTCCTGTATCGGTGGGTGCACGACGCCGACGAGAGCGTGGCGACGTGACGAGAATCCGACTGCGGTCACTCGCGGTAGCGAGGCGTGGCGCAGCGGGCAGTGCCCGCTGAAGGGTCCCCCGGGTGCGCGGGCTGCAACGTCTTCACGGCAGTTTTGCGAGGACGTTACTGATTGGTAACGGAGCCTAGGGGCTCGTGTTGTTTCGCGCACGATGTGGCGACGTCAACGATGGCGACGCGCCTGACGGATGCCGCCGGCGGGCTGGCCTTGTCGACCGGCGAGGCGATCCCCTCACCCCTGTGGCGAGCTCTCGCAGTCGCGTCCGCCGGCGAGGCCACCGGGTGCCGCCTCGTGGGCACGGGCACGGCCGAGGTTCCACTCCAACCAGTCGCCCGTACGGGCGGCGTCCACCCAGACGCACCCGCGCAGGTCGGCCGGCAGGTCCGCGAGGACCGGCGTGGCATCGGCGGAGAGGTCGGACAGGTAGTACCAGTCGATCTTGCCGGTGGCCTCGTACCGGTCGAGGTTGCGCTCGGCGATGTACGCGTCCGGGTTGAGCGCCGCCATCGCGAGGAGCGCGGCCGCCCCGGTGAGCAGGGCGGCGCGGGGGACCCACCGCCCCGAAAGCCTGATCCCCGCGACGAGGACGAGGAGGACCACGACGCCGAGCCACCCTTCGAAGAATGACACGAGGAGCCGGAGCTGGGTGAAGCCGTACGCCTCCTCGTACACGCTCATCCGGTGCAGCGCAGAGGCCACGACGACCAGCGTCAGCAGGCACAGCGCGCCCAGCACCATGCGCAGGAGCAGCCGGTCGCGGGCCGTCACGCGCGGGGCCTTCCGTGCCGCGAGCGCGACCACCGCGAGGGTGAGGAGCGTCGCGATCGTGAGCTGGGCGAAGCCCTGGTGCACGTACTCGGCGTACGTGAGTCCGGTCGTCCGTCGCAGGTAGTCGTGACCGCCGAACATCACGGTGAGCTGCGCGACGACGAAGACGGCGAACAGCCCGACGACCAGCGACACCGGCACCAGCCACTCGAAGCGTCGCACCACCGGGGAGCCGACCGGAACCGCCAGGCGCTCGACACGCGGCGGGTTGAGCGCGACGTAGACGCCGGCCAGCGTCAGGCCCCCGAGTGCCAGGCCGGTGAAGGCGCGAACGGGCATGTCGTCGAGGGTCAGGTCGGGCACGAGCGCGTCCGCCCAGCGGGCGAAGACCGCGTCGGCGGACGCGAAGAGCGCGCCGAAGACCGCGCCAGCGATGGCCGACAGCACGACCGTACGGACGATCGGGGCCCACGTGCGCGAACCGGGCGCGACGGTGAGCGACCTGCCCAGCCAGGGGAGCCCCCGTACCGCCGCGAGCGGGACCGCGGCCATCGAGGCGGCCATCCCGGGGACCGAGCGGCCCCCCGCCAGCGCCGTCGCGCCGACCGCGAACGCCGCGAGCAGGCACAAGATGCTCACCCACTCCGCCGCGAGCAGGAACAGCGGCGTCAGCAGGAGGACGCTCAGCGTGGCCGACACCAGGTGGTACGGGCGGCGGAACCGCTCGTCGGCGACGGCGACGACACCACAGACGCCGACGAAGACGAGGAACGTGCCGATCCCGAGGTCGCGGAACGGCAGCACCAGGGCGGCCAGCGCGCCGACGGCGGCGGCAGCGACGACAAGCCGGGGCCGTGCAGGTACCGACGGCTCGGGCCACAGCTGGCCGAAGAGGGCGTCGAGCAGGGGCTCGGGCTTCGGGGACGCTGGCGGAACGGGGTACGCAGGGCAGGCAGAGCTCACGCGGGTGTTCCTTCCGGGAGGTTCTCGGGGAGGCAGGCGCGGATCCGGCATCCGGTCGTGGTGTCGGCGACCTCGATCGAGCCGCCGTGCAGGTCGGTGACCCAGCGGGCGATCGCGAGGCCGAGGCCGGTGCCGCCGTCGTGCTGGCCGGCGCCGGTGCCGGTCGTGAAGCGCTCGAAGACGGCCGTCCGTTGGGTGGGGTCGATGCCGGGTCCTTCGTCAGAGACCTCGAGCACCATGCCGCGCTCGCCGGGCCGCGCCTGGACGTGCACGGCGCCCTGGTCGGGGCTGTGGCGTGCGGCGTTGTCGAGCAGGTTGGCGACGAGCTGGTGGAGCCGGGCGCGGTCGGCGCGTACGACGAGGTCGGACGGCTCGACCGACACCGCGAAGCGCACCGGCTGCCCGGTGAGCGCCGCTTCGCGGACGGCGTCGTCGAGGAACGGTCGTACCTCGATCGGTTGCGCGTCGAGTGCGCTGATCCCGGCATCGACGCGGGACAGGTCGAGCAGGTCGGAGACGAGGTGACCGAGCCGTTCGGTCTGCTCGAGCGCCGTACGGAGCTGCTCGGGGTCGGGATCGACGACGCCGTCGGCGAGGTTCTCCAGGAGCGCCCGCAGCGCCGTGACCGGAGTGCGCAGCTCGTGGGAGACGTTCGCGACGAGGTCGCGGCGCTGGCGGTCGACGGCTTCGAGGTCGGCGGCCATCGTGTTGAAGGCGCGGGCGAGCTCGCCGACCTCGTCGCGCGAGGATGCGGTCACCCGGCGGGAGTAGTCGCCGGTCGCCATCGTCCGTGCCGCCGCCGTCATCTCGCGCAGCGGCGACGTCATGCCGCGGGCGAGGAGCTGCGTGACGAGGAGCGCGACGGCGACCGTGGCGGGCACCGTCAGGAGCGGGTCGAGGCCGAGACGCGACCCGGCGAGGGGGAGCACGGCGGCGACGGCGACGGTCACCGCGACGAGGACCCCGAGCTTCGTCTTGATCGAACCGAGTCGGTCGAGCGGCCTCATGGCGTCACCTCGAGGGCGTACCCGACCCCGTGCACGGTGCGTACGGCCTCGGCGCCGATCTTGCCGCGCAGCGATCGGATGTGGCTGTCGACCGTACGGGTGCCGGCGGCGTCGCGCCAGTCCCAGACCTCGGCCAGCAGCTGCTCGCGGGTGAGGACCGTGCCGGGCTCGGTCGCAAGGCAGACCAGCAGGTCGAACTCGGTCGGGGTGAGGTGGACGAGCGTGCCGTCGAGCCGGACCTGGCGACGTGCACGGTCGACCTCGAGCGCACCGAGCGAGAGCGCCTCGGGCGCAGCGACCGTCAGCGCGGCCGCGCGCTCGACCCGCCGCAGGAGCGCCCGCACCCTCGCGACGAGCTCGCGCATGCTGAACGGCTTGGTGAGGTAGTCGTCCGCTCCGACCCCGAGCCCGACGAGGACGTCCGTCTCGTCGTCGCGGGCGGTGAGCATGAGGACCGGTACGGGGCGCTCGGCCTGCACGCGGCGGCACACCTCGTGGCCGTCGAATCCGGGCAGCATCACGTCGAGGACGACCAGGTCCGGTGGCCACTGGGCGGCGGTGGCGACGGCGCTCGGGCCGTCGTACTCCTGGCGGACCTCGAACCCCTCGGCGACGAGGCGGTCGACGACCGACTGGTTGATGACACGCTCGTCCTCGACGACGAGGATCCGTGCTGCCGGTGTGCCCATGTCCTGAGCGTAAGTTCGCGGCTGCGCAGGTGGTGCCGAGAAGGTGTGAAGATCCTGTGCAGGTTGACCGCGTCGCCTACGCTCACCGGCATGAGTCGCCTGCGCCACCGCCTGATCATCGTCGCCGGGACCGCCGCGCTGTCGGGGGTCCTCGCGGTCGCTGCCGCGAACGCCGTCGTGGTGAAGCGGACCGACGACCGGGTCACCGACGACCCCGACGACCTACCGCACGCCCAGGTCGCGATCGTCCCCGGGTCGTGGGTGCTCCCCGACGGCAGGCTCGGCGCGGTCGTCCAGCAGCGCGTCGACGCGGCGGTCGCGCTCTATCGCGCGGGGACGGTCGACAAGGTCCTCGTCTCCGGCGACAACCGGACGCACGCGTACAACGAGCCCGACGCGATGCGCGATGCCGTCCTCCGTGCAGGGGTGCCGCCCGAGGACGTGTTCACCGACTACGCCGGCCGCAGCACGTGGCACACGATGCGCCGCGCCCGCGAGGTCTTCCGTGTCGAGACTGCCGTCGTCGTGACGCAGGACTTCCACATCGCGCGCGCCGTGGATCTCGCAAGCGCCGCCGGGATGGACGTACGAGGGCTCGGCGTCGGCGACGCCAACCGCCTGCGGGTCAGCGCACGTGAGCTGCTCGCCCGCGTACGGGGCCTCGGCGAGGCGACACTCCGTCCCGACGTCATGCAGGGACCCGAGATCCCCATCACCGGCGACGGCCGCACCTCCTGGGCCAAGCCCGAGGCGACGTCCTAGGCGCCGCGGTCAGAGCCAGCCGTTGCGTCGGGCGAGATGCGCTGCCTCGACCTTGTTGCGCGTCCCCGTCTTGCCGATCGCGCTGGACAGATAGTTGCGGATCGTGCTCTTCGAGAGGTGCATCCGCTCGGCGATGTCCGCGATCGTCGCCCCGTCCTCGGCGGTGGTGAGCACGCTTCGTTCGCGGTCGGTCAGAGGCGAGGCGGCTTCGCGCAAGGCGCGACGGGCGAGTGTTGCGTCGATGGCGGTGCCGCCGCCCGCGACGTGGCGGACGGTCGCGGCGAGGTGCTCCGCGGGATCGTCCTTGACGACGAAGCCGCTCGCGCCGGCCGCCATCGCACGCTGGACGTAGCCCGGCCGCGCGAACGTCGTCACGATCAGGACGCGGCACGCGGGCAACTCGCGAGCGAGGTCCTCGGCGGCGTCGAGACCGCTGCGCCCCGGCAGCTCGATGTCGAGCAGCGCGACATCCGGTCGAGAGCGGAGCGCGTGGGGGAGCACGTCGCGGCCGTCAGCCACCTGGTCGACGACCTCGAGATCGGGTTCGAGCCCGAGGAGCACCGCGAGGGCGCCGCGCATCATCGTCTGGTCCTCGGCCAGCAGCAGGCGGATCACCGCGATCGCTCCGTCGCCGCGTCCAGTGCTGCCGGCACACGTGCGGTGAGCGAGAACCCGTCGGGGCCGGGCGCGACCTCCAGCTCGCCGCCGGCGGCGACGAGGCGGGACCGAAGGCCGTCGAGGCCACCGATCCGTCCCTCGTGCTCCGGTGGCGGCGTCCCGACGCCGTCGTCGCAGACGCGGAGCTCGAACGACGTCCCACGACGTACGAGGTCGATCCTGCACGTGCTGGCGCTGGAGTGGCGGAGCACGTTCGTCACTCCTTCGCGCAGCGCCCATGCGAGCGGAGTGCCCACCGCGGGGTCGACCGACGACGTCGGCGTGTGCACGTCGGCACGGATGCCGGCGGCGGTCAGCGCGTCATGCGCTGCCTCGAGCTGCTCGGTGAGAGTCAGCGTTCGGACTGCGTGGACGGTCTCACGCACTTGCGTCAACGCGGTCCGCCCGATCTGCTCGATGTCGGCGGCGTGGACTGCAGCGGCGTCGGGGTCGGTGGGGACCAGTCGCCGGACTGCCTGCGCCTTCACCACCATGACGGAGAGGGTGTGCCCAAGCACGTCGTGAAGGTCGCGGGAGAACCGCTCGCGCTCGTCGGCGACGGCCGCGACGACGAGCTGCGCCCGGGTACGACGCAGTGCATCGGCGGTCGCCACCAGGTGGCTGAACGTCGCGGCCGCGGCTCCGGCGAGGGCGACGACGAACGCTTGCGAGTACACGTCCTCGACACTGGCGCCGCCGCGCGCGAGCGTTGAGGTCGCGAGCACGACCGCGAGGGTGATCGCGCCGAGAGCCACGGCCGGTCGGAAGGTGACCCCTGCCGTCATCGCGACGAGCAGCCACGCCGGAGGCCACCCGTCGTAGGCCAATGAGCCGATCCCGACCGAGACTGTCAGCACGACCCAGGCGGCCGTCGAGACGGTGCTCGAGCACGGCCAGCTCTTCAGGACCGCGACGACGCAGCTCGTGGCGGCGAGGGCGACCAGGCCCAGCGCGAGCACCACCGGGCCCGGTCCGGAGCGGACCTCAAGTGCCGGTGCCGCGAGGAGCACCGGCACCCACACCAGCACGGCGGCATGCCTAGGGAGGACTCGCGCGAGACGCGACACGGTGCTCACCGTACGCCCGGCGGGCTCTCCGTGGCCCCGCGGCTTGCGCTCACCGCAGCCGCCGCGAACGGTGCGCAGCGACGAGGACGACCACCGCGACGACCGCGTGCAGGGAGAGGAGTGCCCCCGTTGCCGCCGGTGACCGGGCGGCCGTCGGGCCGACGGCCGAGAGGAGCGTCCCGACGATCACGAGCGCTGTCCAGATCGGCAGTGCCCGAGCCGTGAGTCGCTCGAGGAGCCGCAGGATCAGCAGCCCGAGCAAGGCTCCGGCCGCTGCGGACGCGGCCACCGCCGCAACGCCGACCTCCTGCACCCCGTCGCCGGCCTCGACAGTGAGCTCGACGCCGGCAACCTTCGACGCGAACGTCCAGGCGATCATGGCGCACACGGTCGCAGCGGCGACGATGACGAGGTCGACGGTCCACGGCACGCGGGCGGCGGTGGGTCTGGTGCGGGGTGTGCTGACGGTAGACATCGGCGCTCCTTCGGTTCGGTGTCTTCGACCCTAGGCACCGAGGACCCCCTCACCGCAGAGGACGATGTCGCGAACGCGGCAGGACAGATGTCCTACCGCGCTCGCGAGCGAGGAGCTGTCAGGCCACGTCCCGTCGCCGGACTACGACGAGCACCAGCACCACGAGCCCGATGCAGTACGCCGCCACCGTCGCGAGCGCCTGGCCGCCGGTGAGGACCTCGAGGATGCCGGGAGTCTCGTTCGGGTTGGACGAGACGTCGACGATGGCGCCGACCAGCGAGCCGCCGGCCGTCCCGGGCAGGACCTCCGTCACCGCCTCGACCGGGCCGAGCAGCGCGCCCACCCCACGGAGCAGGTTCTCGACGACCAGGGCCCACACCAGTCCGAGCCCGACCGCCAGCGCGGGCCCCCGCGCCACGGTGCCGAGCGCATAGCCGAGCAGCGCCCACATCTCGAGCACCAGGAATCCGCCGCCGAAGGACTCGAGCAGCGCGCCAACCGACGGCCAGGTGACTGCCTGCGACTCCGTACCGGCAACGAGGAGCGAGACCCCGGTGAACAGCACGAGCGTCAGCGCGAGGCTGCCGAGGACTGCGGCGGTGAGCACGACGAGCGAGCCTCCGACCGTGGCGGGGCGCGACGGCCCCTGGGTGAAGACCGTCTTCCACGTCCCCCAGCCGTAGCCGTTGCCGGCCACGATCGCGCCGAGCACCAGCGCCAGCGCACCGCCGAACATCGGCAGCCCCTGGACGAGCACCGTCGGCAGCGCCGCAGGGAGCATCTCGACGAGCAGCTGCGCGCGGGTGTCGCCGTCGCCGGCGAAGCTGAGGTCGCCCGTCCGGTACGACAGGTACGGGAACAGATAGCCGAAGACCAGGGCCAGGGCGACCCAGACGGCCACCAGCACCCACACGGCCGGCCACTTGCGGAGCCGCAACAGCTCCGCCCGGGTGCTGCGCGTCATCGGGTTGTCGATCAGCGTGGTCATGCCACCTTCTCCTTCGTGGTCGGTGCCTCGGTGGTCATCTCGAAGAAGACCTCCTCGAGGCTGCGTTCGGTGGGGGACACCTCGTGGACGTCGACACCAGCCGCGACAAGGTCGCGGACGAGTGCGGGGGCAGCGGCCGCCGTCAGCGCGAGCTCGAGCCCGTGCGGCGTGCGGCGTACGGCGTCCTCGCCCGCGACGCGCATCGCGACCGCGATGGCCGCGTCCTCCGGGGTCGCGCGGACCCGTAGCGTCGCGTCACCGCGCAGCTCGTCGACCCGCGCCTCGCGCAGGAGCCGACCGTCGTTGATGACGCCGACGCGGTCGCAGATCTCCTGGACCTCGGCGAGGAGGTGGCTGGAGAGCAGCACGGTCTGGCCGCCGCGCGCGAGCGACACCACGAGAGCCCGCATGTCGGCCATCCCGGCCGGGTCGAGGCCGTTGGTGGGCTCGTCGAGCACGATCAGCTCCGGGTCGCCCATGAGCGCGGAGGCCACACCGAGCCGCTGCTTCATGCCGAGCGAGTACGCCTTGAACTTGTCATCCGCGCGGTCGGTCAGATCGACACGCGCGAGCGCAGCGTCGACGGCATCGTCGCCGAGGCCCCGGTAGCGGGCCATCGTCCGCAGGTTGTCCCGCCCGGACAGGTACGGGAAGAATCCCGGCCCCTCCACGAGCGCACCGACCCGTGCGGTCACGTCAGGACGTCCCGCAGGGCGTCCGAGGACGCTCGCCTCTCCAGCCGTGGGCCGGATCAGTCCGAGCATCATCCGCAGGGTCGTCGTCTTGCCGGCCCCGTTCGGGCCGAGGAATCCGTAGACCTCGCCCCGTCGTACGGTCATGCTGACCGAGTCCACGGCGAGTCGGTCGCCGTACCTCTTGGTCAGCCCGTCTGTCTGTACCACCAGATCGTCCATGCCCCCTACGGTCGTCGCCTGGGGCGCGGAAAGCGTCCGCCCTGACGCGGCTCCTCCGTACGCGGATCTGCGTACGCCGAAGCCTCGCGTGGCCGTACGCCGTAGGGCTCGCCGCGGTCTATCCTCGGCCCGTGAGCGACCGGCGCAGCGTCCTAGCGAACGCCCACGGTTGGTGGGCGATGGTGGTCGTCGTGCTGCTCGGCACGTTCGCGGCCAACCGCGACGTGGACCCTGGTCACGGCGAGGTGCTGGGCGCCGTGATCATCGCGGTGCTCGCCGTCCTTCCTACTGTGCTTCCGTGGCGACCTGAGGTCGCCGTCGTGGCCAGCGGCGTCTGCACGGCCGTCTACTTCGGCGCGGGTTTCGCGGACGGGCCTATCTTCTTGGCTCTTCCGACCGTGACGTTCGTGGTCGCGCTGCGGGCGACGTCGTGGAGGTGGGTGCCGTGGGCCGCCGGCGCCGCCCTCGTCGCCGCGAGCTCCCTGCTCGCCCGGATGCTCGTCACCGGCGCCGACCGTCCTCAGGAGGTCTGGCAAGCGATCGGGCTGCTGGCCGTGGTCGCCGCGGCGGGTGCCGTCGCCACCGCCGTGAGCCAGCTCGAGGCGTCGCGCGCCGACCGCAGCGCGCGTGCGGCGACCGAGGAGCAGCTGCGGATGGCGCAAGACCTGCACGACGGCGTCGGCCATGGCCTCGCGGTGATCGCGATGCAGGCCGGTGTCGCGCTGCACGTGCTCGACCGCGACCCGGCCAAGGCTCGCGAGAGCATCGAGGCGATCCGGGCGACGAGCCGCGAGTCGCTGGACGCGTTGCGCGCCGAGCTTGGGCGGATGTCGGGCGCGGAGGCCGCGCGCCGACCCGTACGGGGGATCGGCGACCTCGACGCGCTGCTCGACCGGGTGCGCGCGGGTGGGCTGGAGGTCGTCCGGACCGGTGACGTGGGCGATGTCGACGATCGTCTCGGCGAGGTCGTGTACGCGATCGCGCAAGAAGCGCTGACGAACGTCCTGCGGCATGCGAATGCCACGCGGGCCGTGCTCTCGCTCGTCCGGACCGGCGGAGAGCTGGTGGTCACCGTGAGCGACGACGGGCGTGGTGGCCCGACCTCCGGCCAGGATGAGGGCATGGGCATCTCGGGCATGCGGGCACGGCTCGGTGAGGTCGGCGGCGTGCTCGACGTCGGGCCGGCGGAAGGCACGGGCTTCCGTGTCCGTGCGACGCTCCCGGAGCAGCGGTGATCAGGGTGGCGCTGGTCGACGACCAGCCGCTCGTCCGGATGGGGTTGGCGACCCTCATCGAGACCGAGGACGACCTCGAGCTCGTGGGTGCGGCTGCCGACGGGCGCGAGGGGCTCGCGCTGATCCGCCGGACGACGCCCGACGTCGTGCTGTGCGACATCCGGATGCCGGTCCTCGACGGCCTCGCGCTGCTCACCGACGTGAACCGTGACGCCACGCTCGACGGTGTCCGCATCGTGATGCTGACGACGTTCGAGCTCGACGAGTACGTCTTCGAGGCGCTGCGCCACGGAGCAAGCGGCTTCCTGCTCAAGGACGCCGAGCCGACGGCGCTGCTCGACGGCATCCGCGTCGTGGCGGCCGGCGGCTCGCTGCTCGCCCCGTCGGTGACGCGTACCGTGATCGAGCGGTTCAGCGGGTCGTCCGCCGCGGCGCGCCCGCACCCGCGGCTGGACGACCTCACAGAGAGGGAGCGCGAGATCCTCGGCTGGGTCGCGACGGGCCGTTCCAACCAGGAGATCGCCGACGCGCTCGTGGTCAGTCCCGACACGGTCCGTACGCACGTGAGCCGCGCGATGGTCAAGCTCCACGCGCGAGACCGGGCGCAGCTCGTCGTCTTCGCGATCGAGTCCGGCCTTCGGCGCTGACCGAAAACCGGATGACGGCCGTCGCGGCGCTGCGTACGGTGACATCCATGAGTACGACTCCCGCGCTGGCTCGCGTGGCGACCCTCGTGGTGCGCCCCCGCCGAGCCTGACGGCGCGACCTTCTTCTCACCTTCCGCGCCGTCTTCCGGATGCCCCCGCACCCGGCAGCGCGTCGAACGACCCCCGCGTCCGGGTGCTCCTCTCCTCCGGTTGGAGCGCTCCCTTGCGATCACGCACCCCTCTTGGCGGCCGGCACGAGCTCGGCCAGAACTTCCTCCACCACCGTCCGACGATCGAGCGGATCGTCGCGCTCGTCCGTGCCACCGACGGGCCGATCCTCGAGATCGGCTGCGGCGACGGTGCTCTCACGTACCCGCTCGCGCGCCTCGGTCGTGACCTCGCCGCGGTCGACCTCGACCGACGCCGCGTCGATCGGCTCCGGTCGCGGCTTCCGTCGGTCACGGTCCGTCACGCCGACGCGCTCGACGTCAGGCTCGATCGTCCCGTGGTCGTCGGCAACGTCCCGTTCCACCTCACCACGCCGATCCTGCGGCGCTTGCTCCGCTCGCCCGGCTGGCGGCACGCCGTCCTGCTGACCCAGTGGGAGGTCGCGCGGAAGCGGGCCGGCGTCGGTGGGAGCACGATGATGACGGCGCAGAGCGCGCCGTGGTTCGCGTTCGGGCTGCACCAGCGCGTCCCGGCTCGCCACTTCACGCCGATGCCGAGCGTGGACGGTGGGATCCTCGCCGTCGACCGCCGAGAACGGCCGCTCGTCCCGGAAACCGAGCGCGCCCCGTACGAGCGCTTCGTCAAGGCGGTCTTCACCGGCCGTGGCTCCGGTCTGGAGCAGATCCTCGTACGGGCGGGCGGGGCACGTTCGGGTGAGGTCCGGCACGCGCTGCGGGACGCGGAGGTCGCGCGCGGAGCGCTGCCGAGGGAGCTCACGCCCGACCAGTGGGCCTCACTGTGGAGGCGGGTCGGGCAGTGGTAGTGCTCAGGCTCGGGCGCCGAGGTCGCGGAGCCGTGCCTCGAGCGCGGCCATGCGCATGTGACGCGCAGCCTGTACGGGGGTCTGCTCGTCGAGCTCGGACTCGAGGAGCGGGTCGGCACCGTGGTCGAGCAGGACGGTTGCGCTCTCCTCCTGCCCGGCCAGGATGCTCGCGACGAGCGCCGTCGACGGGAACTCCGGGTGGGCGTAGTCGACGTCCACGCCTTGGTCGAGGTGATAGCAGACCAGCTCGACGTCGCCCTTGCACGCCGCGCCGAACATGTCCTTCCAGTCGCCGCCGGACATCGCCCCTCCTGGTCGCCTCGAACTGGCGCCCCACCCTAGTAGCGGTGGTGGTGCGCGGTCGCGTCGATCGCCTGCGCGATCGCCGCCGCGTCGGGGCTGCTGAGCAGGAGCTCGTCGAAGCCGGTCGTCCCGCGATCGAGCGCGACGCGCAGCAGCGGCTGTCCGCGCCGCATTGAGACGAGGCGGCGTACGCCGGATGGGTGCCGGAACGTGCCGACCTTCAGATAGCCGGAGACGACGAGACCCGAACGGATCCCAAGGATCTCTGAGGTCCAGCCAGGCTCGACGGAGGTGTCGACGATCGCGTCCAGCGGGGCAGTGAAGGCGGACCGCCCTGCCATCCACCGCTCCCAGCCGGGGAACTCGAGATGGATGCCTGCGGCGTCGGCGCTGATGTGCGTCATGAACGTCCTCCGTCAACCTAGAATCAACCTGACGTTGCGAACATTATCATGATGAGAACAATGACGGGAGTCGATTCATGGCGCAGAGGTCGTCGGTCGCCGACGTGGTGATGCATCCGGTACGGCTGCGCATCGTCCAGCAGCTTGGTGGACGTCGCCTCACGACGGCGCAGCTCCGCGAGGCGTTGCCCGACGTCACGCAGGCGACCCTTTATCGCCACGTCGCGACGCTGGTCGAGGCCGGGATCCTCGAGGTCGTGGGAGAGCGGAGGGTGCGAGGAGCGGTCGAGCGCACGCTCGCGCTGGGCGAGCAGATGGCGCACGTCGACCAGGCCGAGCTCCGGGAGATGAGCGCCGCGCAGCTGCGTACGGCGTTCCTCACCTTCCTCGGTGACGTGAGTGCGAGCTTCGACAGGATCGTCGACCACCCCGAGGCGAGCCTTCGCGACTACCTCGGATTCGGGCGGGGGCCGCTCTACGTGACGGCGGACGACCTCGCCGCGATCCAGGCCGGGCTCGGCGACCTCCTCGCCCCGTACCTCACCGACGACGGCACCGGCAAGCGACGGGTCAGCCTCGCGACGATCCTCCTTCCCGAACCCGACGACGAGTGAGCAGCGAACAGAATCGGGCGCAGCACGCGCGGAGCCGCTAGCGTCTCGGACACGCTGCGCCGGCAGCACGAGAGGGGGACACCCATGACGGACGAGGTGCGGAGCTCGCACGCAGCGGACCTGGCACGGGCACTGGACGCGGTCAGCACACCGCCGACGATCACGACACCGCTGGGGGAGTTCACGCTGTTCGACGGCGTCCCGGTCGGAGATTCCGTCGGGCGGCTGTACGACAGCCTCGACTTCATGCGCGGGGTCGAGGTCTTCCTCAACGCGATGCCTGGGGCGTCGCTGGTGGCGATGCGCAGCGGCCTGCGCAGCGTCGGGATCACCGCGCCGCACCAGCTGGCGTACACCGATCCGCGGGCCAGCTCCAGCAGCTACTTCCTCACGCCCAACACGGCGACGACCTACGGCACGATGTTCCTCGACCTGCGGGCGAGCGGGCCGATCGTGATCGAGCCGCCGAAGCAGTCCCTGTGCGTCGTCGACGACTTCTGGTTCCGCTACGTCGCCGACATGGGGATCGCCGGACCGGACCGCGGCGAGGGCGGACGCTATCTGTTCCTGCCGCCCGGTTACGACGGTGACGTCCCGGAGGGCTACTTCGTCTCCCGCACATCGACGTACACCAACTGGGTGGTCTTCCGCGCACTCGGCGGCGTGCCCGCCCTGAAGGAGACGAAGGTCTACGCGCTCTCCGACGCGGCCGACCCGCCCGAGATGGACTACGTGAACATCGCCGGGCTCGCGTTCAACACCGTCCACGCCAACGACGTCACGTTCTACGAGGAGATCGACGAGCTCGTGCAGGAAGAGCCGACGACGGCGCTGGACCCGGAGCGGGCCGGCCAGCTCGCCGCCCTCGGCATCGTCCACGGCAAGCCCTTCGCGCCTGACGAACGGCTGCGGGACATCCTCGACGACGCGGCGAAGGCGGGAGCCGCGATCAGCCGTGCTCTCGTGTACGCGCCGCGCGACCCCGACGCATATCTCTACGAGGGGTCGTCCTGGCTGTCGGCCTTCACCGGCGGCAGCTACGAGTTCCTCCGAGACGGCGCGAGGCTCCTCGACTCACGGACGCAGTTCCACTACTTCGCGACGGTGATCACGCCCGCGATGGCGCATGCGCAGGTCGGCGCGGGCTCCGCGTACGCGTACGTCGCCCGCGACGCCGAGGGGGAGGTGCTCGACGGCGGGAGCACCTACACGCTCACGTTGCCGGCGGACCCTCCGGCGAAGAACTTCTGGTCGATCGACGTGTACGACACGCAGACCCGGTCGTTGCTGCAGACCGACGACCCGTACCCGAGCGTCATGAGCCTGACCGGCGACGTCGCCGCGAACACGGACGGGTCGATCACGGTCTGGTTCGGCCCGACCGCGCCCGAGGGTCGCGAGGCGAACTGGATCCAGACCGTGCCCGGCAAGAGCTGGTTCCCCATCCTGCGCCTGTACGGCCCTCTTGAGCCGTGGTTCGAGAAGACCTGGCGCCCTGGCGAGCTGGAGAGGCAGCCCGGCCCGCGATGACGCCGACCGGGCTGCGCTCCACCGTCAGTCGCCGCGCTCGACCAGCGCGTCCGTGAGCAGACCGACCAGGGCCTCCAGCTGGACGTCGGTCGAGGCCTTCTCGTCGACGACCTCGCCGTCGAGTGCCGTCGCGGCCAGGGCAGCCTTGGAGTCGATGAGCTCGGCGACCTTCGCGTCGATGGTCTGCGCGCCGATGATGCGCCACGCGGTGACCGGCTCGGCCTGACCGATGCGGTGCACCCGGTCGATCGCCTGGGTCTGCTCCGCATCGGTCCACGAGAGCTCGGCGAGCACGACGTTGGACGCGACCTGCAAGTTGACGCCCACTCCGGCAGCGGTCAGCGAGCACACGATGACCGCGACCTCGGGGTCGTTGACGAAGGCGTCGATGTCGCGCTGGCGCTGCGTCGAGGTCTGGTCGCCGCGGATCGTCGCGTAGCGCAGCCCGCGCTTGGCGAGCGTCTCCTCGGCCACGTCCATGACGTCGAGGTGCTTCGCGAAGAAGACGACCTTGCCGACGCTGCGGGCGAGCTGCGCGGTGTAGTCGGCGGCGAGCCCGGCCTTCGCCAGGCCGATCCGCCGCATCATCCCGAAGACGTTGCCCGTCTCGTTCGTGTCCTCCTCGCGCTCCCACTTGGCGACGAGGCGCACGAGCTCGTGGTCGATGCCGTCGACGACCTTGCCGGACGACCGGTGATCGAGGGCGTTGTCGTACCGGGCGACCATGCGGCGGGCGAGCACGCGCTCGGCCTCGCGGATCGAACGGCCGGTCTCGTCGTCGAGCTCCACCGGGATGTCCGCGATCCGGCGTGCGGGGATGTCGGCGGCGACGTCGAGCTTGCGGCGTCGCACGATGCCCATGTCGACGACGCATCGGCGCGCCGCGGCATAGAAGCCGGGCTCGCCGGGGGAGAGCCCGGTCTCCTCGAGCGCCGACATGAGCTCGGGGAGGGGCTTGCGGTCGTCGATCCAGCCGAGGAACTGCCAGATCGCGCGGAAGTCCTCGATGTCGTTGATGAGCGGCGTGCCGGTGAGCGCCATCAGCAGCGGGCGCATCGTCCGGGCGCGGATGCGCTCCGACAGCTCGAGCGCATGCTGCGAGCGCTGGGACTTGCGGTTCTTGATGAAGTGGGCCTCGTCGACCACCATGCCGCGGAAGCCGTGCTCGCCGAGCCAGCCGATGTGGCGGTCGAGGACCTCGTAGTTGACGACGACGATGTCGGCGAACCCGTCGATCGTGTTGCCGTCGCCGTGGATGACGGTCGCGCTGCGACGCGGCGTCCACAGGCCCGCCTCGCGTGCCCAGTTGATCTTGACGACGTTGGGGGCGACCACGAGGAGCGGGAACGCGTCGGCGGCCTGGGCCGCGAGCAGAGCCTGGGCGGTCTTGCCGAGGCCGGGCTCGTCGGCGAGCAGGAACGTCCTGTGCCCGTCGGTCGCGGCCGCGACGAGCTCTGCCTGGTGGGGCATGAGCTCGCGACCCTCACGGGTGCTCAGCGAGGTCGGGACCGGCAGCTTCATGCTCGACGCCGGCCCCCCGCGCTCGAACGAGCGGAGCAGGGGCTCGATCAGCTCCCAGTTGGCCAGACGCCCCGTACGAGGTCGGCTGGGGGTCGACGCTGTGGAGAAGTCCGGGGTGAGGAACGGGTTGGCGAGCTGTCGCGACACGACCGACTGGGGCCGGACCTGGCGCTCGGTCGTCGTCGGCGCGCTCGCCTCAGGCTCAGGCTCCGGCTCTTCCTCGACCTCGAGGCCGGCGGCGACCAGCATCTCGCGGCGGAGCCTGATCGCGGCGGGGGAGATGACGGCGTCGTCCGCGAGCAGCGTGAACAGAGAAGGATCGCGTGCCGCCGTGGTCGCGAGGATCGTGGCGATCCCGTCGAGGCGCTTGAGCTGCTCCGCGCGGCGGGCCTCGGGCATCTCGTCCTGCTTGACCCTCGCGCGCTCCTCGCGCACGAGCAACGCGATCACCTGGAACGCGGTCCGCGTGGACTCCGAGGCCGTCCCGCGCTGGACCGCACGCTCGACCTCTCGCACGGCCTGCGCAAGCAGGGGGAGGAGGCCGACGTTGTCGCCGTCGTTGGTGCGCTCACGCTGTGGTCGGCGAGAACCCCCCTTGCGGCGGGGGTCCGGTCGACGCTGGGCCGGTCGGGCCAACGATCCTCCTCGGATTCGGTACGCCTGCCGGGGTGCTGGCGCACCCCGACAGCCAGCCGGACGGCCTGGGCGAGACACGGAGGAGACGGTCGTTCCGTCTCCGATGCCTGCGCGCCGCGGCGAGTGAGCGATCGCCGAGCGAGTGCTCCTGGCGACGGACACCGGCCGCATCGGGGAGATGGCGAGCGCCGATGTCCTCGTGCGGGCTTCCGGATATGGCTGCGGAGTCGATGATACGCGCCCGGAGCGCCGTCGCGTCGGAGGATGTGTCTCGCGGCGTCATCTGGCTGTCACCAACGGTTGCGGACGTCCTCCGCCCAGCCGACGAGATCCTCGACGCGAACCCACGCCCCGGTGTCGTCGCGCACGTGTCCGGACCAGTGGCCGAAGCACTGGTGGCTCCGTGACGAGAACACCTTGAGGTCGGTCACCGACGCCTTCAGGTGGAACGGCGTGAACGTGAGGTCGACGGTGTCGCCCGTGATCCGCCACGGTGCCATCCAGTCGTCCGTGTCGTAGGCCCAGACCAGCTCCTCGCTGATCTTCGACAGGTGTCCGTCGACGACCAGCGCGTTCTCGACCGACCCGGTGCCGTCGGTCCACCTCCCGCCGACCTGGAGGCCGAGGACGCGACCATCGGTACGGCCGGAGCCGGCGCCCCAGTTCCAGTGGACCGCGTACGGCCAGCGGCCCCGCCCGTGGTCGAGCGTCGCCCAAGACTCGCCCTCGGGCACGGACACCGCCACGCCGTCGACGCGGAGCGTCCCGGTCGCGGGCCTCGCGACGTCCTTGACGGTGTACTGGAAGAGCCGATCCGTCCACGGCACCACGACGCCGAGGCACTCGTGCCCCACGGGCCGGTGCGCGACCACGTCGATTTCGACGCGCTCCGTACGTGCCCGCAGGCGCGTCCCGCCGTCGACCTCGTCGAGGGCGATCTGAAGGTTCTTGGTCGACGTTCGGGCCGGACCGGCGCCGAGCGTGCCGGGCAGCGTGGCGCTGCCGCCGAGCACGCCGATCGCGTCGTACGAGATCGTCTCGCCGCTGGTCCGGTCGAGCAGCCAGAGCCCGTGCACCGCCGCGTAGTCGATGTCCGAGACCACGAGCGCGACGATGTGGGTCGGCGTCGTCACCGCCCAGTACTCCCAGCGCTTGTTGCGACCCCTGCCCACGCGCCCTCGACCGACCCCGTCGGTGGTCACCAGCGGCGTACGCGTCCATCCGATGGCGTCCGGGTTGAGCCGTCCGTCGGGCAGGGTCAGCGACACCGGCGCCGTGATCTCGCGCTCGTGCACGGCGACAGGGAGCGCGGCTCCGCCGGCCGCGTGGTCGTGGCGCTGGCGCAGCCGCTGGTTCGAGGCGCGGACCGCCTCGGTGTCCACCTTGAGCACGCGGCGGTCGTACGTCATGAGGCCGTTGGTCTCGTCCTCGACGTCGGCCAGCTGGGTGTAGACGAACGCCGCCAGGCCCTTCTCGACCGCCGGTCCGACCTGGGCGTGCTGCAGGCGCAGGTACGCGCGCTCGAACGACGCCCGCTCGGCGTACTTGCGATAGCCGAACTCCTTGTCGTTCCACACGTGCCCGGTCACGCGGTAGGAGTAGCCGCCGTACTCCGACAGCACCGCCGCGCGCGGGTCCTCGGCGTCGCGGCGCGAGAGCCGGTACGGCCGGAAGTAGACGTGCCGGCTCGCCATGTCGCCGCCGCCCTGGTCGTACCAGCCGCTCACGTGGTCGACGGGCCTCGTCGGGTCGAGCTCCCTCACCCGTGCGGCGGCGGCCATCGCGTCGAACTGCCCCCATCCCTCGTTGAACGGCACCCAGGCGGCGACACTCGGCGCCGAGCGCAGCAGCGCCACAGTGGCGTCGAGCTCGTCGAGGAACTCGGTGCGCCCCTCCTCGTCCTGTCGTCCGAACAGCGCGTGGTGGGAGTCGGCGAGCGTCACCGGCAGGGCCACGGGCGTCGTGATGACGGCCGGGTTGTAGCGGCGCCCACCGTTGACCATGTCCTGCCAGACGAGCATCCCGAGGCGGTCGCAGTGGTGGTACCAGCGCATCGGCTCGATCTTGATGTGCTTGCGCAGCATCGTGAAGCCGAGCTCCTTGGCCGTACGGATGTCGTGGACCAGCGCCTCGTCCGACGGCGCGGTGTAGAGGCCGTCGGGCCAGTAGCCCTGGTCGAGCAGCCCGGCGTGCAGGTACGGCGCGCCGTTGAGCAGCAGGCGCGTACGGCCGTGCGCGTCGGGCCCGATCCCGAACGAGCGCATGCCGACATAGCTGGTGACGTGGTCGTCGCCGAGCCGCACCTCGACGTCGTACAGGAACGGGTCCTCGGGCGACCACCGGCGGAGGTCGTCGCCGAGCGGCAGGCGCGTCGGGACGCCGACCTCGACGCTCGTGCGGACGACCTCGTGGCCGTCCGCGCTCACGGCCACCTCCGCCGTACGGTCGCCGTCGCCGCCGGGCAGCACGCAGACCTCGACCTCACCGGTCTCGAGGGACGGCGTGAGGACGAGCTGGGCGACCCACTGGCGGGGGACCGACTCGAGCCAGACGGTCTGCCAGATCCCCGACTGCGGGGTGTACCAGATGCCGCCGCGCTCGAGCTTCTGCTTGCCGCGGCTGCGCCACGACGTGTCGGTGACGTCGCGGACGCGGACGACGAGCGCATGCTCGTCGCCGGTGAGGGCATCGGTCACGTCCAGCGTGAACGGGAGATAGCCGCCGCGGTGCTTGCCGACCCGCGTGCCGTCGACCCAGACCTCGCAGTCCTGGTCGACCGCGCCGAAGTGCAGCAGCACCCGGTCACGGACGAAGCCGTCGGGGAGCCGGACCGTCCGGCGGTACCAGAGCGCCTCGTCCGGCGTGAGCATCCGGTTCACGCCCGACAGCGGCGCCTCGGGAGAGAACGGCACGACGATCTCGCCGTCCCACCGTACGGGCGCCTCGGTCACGCCGGCCGGGGTGAACGCGTGCTCCCACCGTCCGTTGAGGTTCACGTACGAGTCGCGGACGAGCTGGGGACGGGGGTACTCGGGCAAGACGCGGTCGGGATCGAGGGCCTCGCCCCAGGTCGTGATCACGCGGTCGTCTCCAGGGTCTTCGGGAGGGGCCCGACCGTCCGCAGCCGGCGGGCGGGGATGACGAGGAACACCACGACGAGCGCGGCGGTGAGGAAGATCCACGGCGTCGGCACCTGCTTGACGACGCCGAGCTCGGTGAAGGTCTCGTCCGCGCTCGCGATCACCGCGGCGCCGAGGAACGGGCCGACGACCATGGGGATGAGGATCGCGAAGATCATCCGGAGACCCTGGACCTGTCCGGCCCGGTCGGTCGGGGTGAGGTTGCGGACGGTCGCGGAGAGAGCGGCAACGCCGAGCATGAAGCCTGCCATCATCACGATCCCGGCGCCGATGACCGCGAGCATGCCGCGGGCGGGGAACATCAGGAGCAGGCCGACGAGATAGATCCCGGCAACGGGCAGGATCGCCCGCGACGGGCCGACACGGTCGAGCACCCGTCCGCCGACGATGCTGATGACGGCCGCACCGATCAGGACCGAGGCGAGCACGATCGCGTAGCCCTCGATGTCGAGGTAGCGCTGGACGTAGATGATCAGGTACGGCAGGAAGACCTGCGTGCTCGTGCCGAGGATCGCCCACGCCACCAGGGCGATGTAGAGCGGCGGGTTGGCGCGCACGGTGCTCGGGCGCAGGCCGTGGACGACCGATGACAGATAGCTGCCTCCGGGGCGCGGCTGACGGGGCTCGCGCAGCCCGAACCAGGCGATCACGCCGACCACCGCGGTGACGCCGCCGATGATCGAGAAGAAGAGGACCCAGTGGCCGCCCCGGGTCAGCGGGTCGAGCGCGCCGAAGACCACCAGCATCGCGAGCAGCGGCATGGTGGCGAGCACGCCGTCGACCTTGCCGCGGTTGCCGGGGTTGGTGGAGTCGGTGACCCACGCGTTGAACGCGGCGTCGTTGGCGGTCGCGCCGAGGACGCTCATCACGCAGTCGAGCACGATGATCGTGATGACGGCGACCACGACCGCGTCGAGCATCGGCAGCATCGAGGCGGCGGCGTCGACGTTGACCAGTCCGAACGCGGCGGTGCACAGGCCCCACAGCACGTAGCCGCCCGCGATGAACTCGCGCCGCCGGCCGCTGCGGTCGGACGCGGCCCCGGCGAGGAGGGTAGCGATTGTCGCGGCGCACGCGCTGAGCGCGACCAGGGTCGCGAGCGCGGCGGGGGAGTCGGTGATCGTGTCGTAGACGAACACGTTGAGGTACATGTTCTCGACCGTCCAGGCCAGCTGCCCGGTTAGGCCGAGGACGACGACCCATGTCCAGAGGCGTCGGTCCGCCTGACGTTCATGCATGAGCGGGACTTTAGTGGCCCAGGTCACGCCGGACGTGGGCCGGGGCGCGTCCCGTCAGCGTCCTGCGGCGTCGCGCAGCACCGCGTTCTCGTCCTCGAGCTCGAGGACCCTCGCGATCCCGACGAGGTTGAGGCCGTCGTCGAGGAGCGCGATGATCCGGCGCAGGCGGACGACGTCGTCGTCGCTGTAGCGCCGCGTGCCTCCGCTCGTCCGGCTGGGCGTCACCAGGCCGACGCGTTCGTAGACGCGGAGGTTCTGGGCGGCGGTCCCTGCGAGCTCGGCGGCGACGGAGATCGCGTACACCGCCTGATGCGGGCTGCGTCCATCCATCGTCGTGGGTACCCCTTGCACTCGTGTCTTTCGCTTGCTATATAAAAACTATACCAACCGTTACAGAACATGCTCTGCATGTCGGAGTCTGTGGAGGTGAGAGACCATGCTCATGCGCACCGATCCGTTTCGTGAGCTCGACCGTCTGACCCAGCAGGTCTTCGGGACCGCTGCCCGACCGGCCGGGATGCCGATGGATGCCTGGCGTGAGGGTGACACGTTCGTGGTCGAGCTCGATCTTCCGGGCATCGAGCCCGGCTCGATCGACATCGACGTCGAGCGCAACGTCCTGACGGTCCGGGCCGACCGCCCGGCGCGTGAGGGCGTCGAGGAACTGATCGCCGCCGAGCGGCCGCGAGGCGTGTTCAGTCGTCAGCTCATCCTCGGCGACACGCTTGACACCGAGGCCGTCCAGGCACGCTACGCCGACGGCGTGCTCCGTGTGACGATCCCCGTTGCGGAGCGCGCTCGTCCGCGCAAGGTCGAGGTGGTTCGCGACAAGGGTGAGAGCCGCGCGATCAGCGCCTGACCATCACGGAGGCGGGGGCCGTACGCGGCCCCCGCCTCCTCGTCGGGGTGGACGTGGACGTGCGGTCGATCCTGCACGCCAGCCAGCGGGTCGAGGTGCATCGGCCGATCCCTCGCGCAGGCAGAGCCGAGGTGTGCGCCCGTCCGTGTCCTTACTGGTGTGCCGGTCGATCGGGGATCATGTCCTCGGCGGCCGCTCGGGGGGCGTCCGCGCGGTCGAGGCGCGGTTCTCCGGTGTCGTCTTCCCGGGGGAGACGCTGCGGACCGCGGTGTGGGTCTCCTCCGACCGGATCCTCTTCGCGACCCAGGTTGTCGATCGCGAGGGTGCGCCGGCGCTGACGGGCGGAGAGATCGTGCTGGCTCCAGCGGCGTCGTGACGGCGAGTCGGCCTGTGGGGTTGCGCTCGGCGAGCATCAAGAGCAAGGTCGGACATTAGGTGCCAGAGTGGACATTTCAGACACCGGGTCTCGGGGCAGCAGACAACCAGACCATACGGGCGTCGTACCGGCAGCATCACGCGAGGCCCCCAATGTGGGAGGGCATCATGCGACTCAGCTCACGGATCCTCCAGGTGACGGCGTCCGCCGTACTCCTTGCAGGACTGGCACTCGTCCCAACGAGTGCCCAGGCCGCCGACCCGCCCTGGATGGATACGTCATTGAGTCCCGACGAGCGGGCCGACCTGCTCGCCGCCGTCATGACGCTCGACCAGAAGCTGACGCTCTTCGAGGGCAGCGGCGCGGGGGCGGTCGCCATCCCCGAGCTCGGGATCCCCGCGCGGCGTGAGATCGACGGCGCCACCGGGGTGATCACCGGCGGGACACCGACGACGGCGTTCCCGGCCGGCCTCGCGATCGCCTCGACCTGGAACCTCGCGCGCGCTCGCCAGTTCGGGCAGCAGGTCGGACTCGAGACGCACCTGACCGGGTTCAGTGGTTGGGCCGGCCCGGAGGTCGATCTGCTGCGAACTCCCTACAGCGGACGGCAGTGGGGCTCGTTCGGTGAAGACCCGTTGCTCGGCGGACTGATCCCGGCCGCGGCCGTCGACGGGGTCGACCAGACGAACGACACCAACGGCGTGTACTCGATCGTCAAGCACTACAACGTCTACAACCAGGAGACCCAGCGGACGACGCTCGACGCGGTCCTCGACGAACGCACCCTGCGCGAGATCTACACCCGGCAGTGGGAGCCGATCGTCGCCGAGGAGCCCGGCGTCATCATGTGCGCGTTCCCGAAGGTCAACGGCAGCCCGTCCTGCGAGAACCCGCACCTCCTGTGGGACATCCTCAAGGGTGAGCTCGGCTTCGAGGGCTGGGTGAGCTCCGACTTCAACGCGTGCAAGAGCCTGGACGCCTACGTCTACGGCACCGACGTGTGCGGTCCCAGTTTCCCCGACCCGGCGCAGCTGCGTGCGGCCGTCCTGGACGGGACGATCCCGGCGGAGCGGTGGGACGACATGGTGCACCGCGTCCTGCGTACGTACTTCGCCGACGGGCTGATGGACAACCCACCGCCGGGAAGCCTCGAGAACCCACGGCCGGATCCCGAGGCGTTGCCGGACGACGTGGTCGCGGACGGCCGCGAGCGGGCGTACCGGACTGCCGTCGAGGGCTCGGTGCTGCTGCACAACCGCCGCGACGCCCTGCCGCTCGACGGGCGCGACCTCGACTCTGTCGCGGTCATCGGTGAGTCCGCCGACCGCTACATCCAGGGCTTCGGCAGCGACACCGTCATCGATCCGACGAACGTGAGCACCGTCGTCGAGGGGATCGAGGACCGGGCCGGCACCGGGGTCGACGTCACGCACGTCGCGGGCGGCGATCCTGTCCGCGCCGGAGACAACATGCCAGGCGACCAGCCCGTACCGTCGAGCGTCCTGCAGCCTGCAGAGGGGACGGGCGACGGGCTCGCCGCCGAGTGGTTCACGACCCCGGACCTCTCCGGGACGCCGGTTGCCAGCCGGGTCGAGGACCAGGTGAACTGGGGCCAGGGGCTGGTCGGCACGCTCGCCGGATTCGGGTACGACCCGACACCGGCGCCGAAGCTCCCGGACGCGATCCTCGCGGCCGAGGAGCCGTCGGCACGCTGGACCGGGACGCTCGAGCCGACCGTGAGCGGGCGCTACTCGCTCGGGCTCACGCTCCTGGGCAGCGCCACGCTCTGGGTGAACGACGAGGAAGTGCTCACGGCGAGCGCCGACCGGATCCGGCAGGAGTCGGTCGACCTGAACCTGCAGGCGGGGGAGTCGTACGACGTGCGCATCGAGTACGTCGCTGACGCGCCCGACCAGTGCTGCATCGTCACCTCCAACTTCGGGCCCGGCGTCAGGTTCACGTGGCGTCCACCGGTCGCCAACGCCTCGCCGCAGATCGACGAGGCCGTGGAGGCTGCGAGTGAGGCAGACGTCGCCGTCGTCGTCGCGACCAACTACATGGGCGAGTCGCTCGACCGCGGCGACCTGGTCCTCCCGCAGGACCAGGACCGCCTGATTCGCGCCGTGGCGCAGGCCAACCCGAACACGGTGGTGGTGCTGGCCACCGGCGGCGCTGTGCCCCTGCCGTGGCTGAGTCGGGTGGATGCCGTGATGGAGGCTTGGTATCCAGGGCAGGAGCAGGGCCGTGCGATCGCTGCGCTCCTGTTCGGCGAGGAGAACTTCTCCGGCAAGCTGCCGCTGAGCTGGCCGCGCTCGGATCGGCAGGTCGAGCGCGGGCTCAACCTCGAGAGCCCGTTCCCCGACGTCAACAACCCGAACATCACCGTGGACTACGACGACGGGGTCTTCGTCGGCTATCGCGGGTACGAGGAGAACGGCGTGAGGCCGCTCTATCCGTTCGGCCACGGGCTGTCGTACTCGAGCTTCCGCTACCGCAACGTGCGCGTCGACAACCCGCGTGCGCGTGACGACGCGCGTCCGAACGCATACCGGCCGGGACGGGTGCAGGTCAGGGTGACCAACACGAGCAGGCGGACGAGCACCGAGACCGTGCAGCTCTACAACGGGCGGTTGAACACGGACCGCGCCGAGACGCCGCCGAAGCAGCTGCTCGGCTGGGCGCAGGTCACGCTCGGGCCGCGCGAGACGCGGTGGGTCACGATCCCGATCGAGCTCTACACGCCTGAGCACAAGCTCGCGTACTGGGACACCGAGTGGGGCTACTGGATCACGCCCACCGGCAGGACCCGCCTGTACGTCGGCAGCTCGTCACAGGACATCCGCTTCACTCGGACGCTGACCGTACGGAGGCCGTGAGCAGGCGGGCAACCTCGCCGGTGAGGAACTGACGGACGTACGCGGCTCGCCGTTGGCGCTGACCGTCATCGAGGTCCACCTGCTCGCCGTTGCGGCGCTGGGCGACCTCGGCGACGAGGCTGGCGGGGACCCCGAGGGTGGCCATGCGGCCGAGAGCTTCGGCCTTGGTGATGAGCCGTCCTTCGCGGATCGTCGCGTCGGCGCGGGCGAGCACCATGAGCCCGAGATCGACGTAGAGGTCCTGGAGCCAGATCGCCTGCTTGCGCAGGGCCTGCGTCCAGTAGCCGGCCAGCTCGGCGCGTGCAGCCTCAGCGATGTCGACGACGTCCATCGGTGGAAGCCAGTCCGACGGGGGAGGGCCCACGACGACGACCGGGTCGGCCAGAAGCTCGGCGCGTGCGATCCCGCTGAGTGGGCGGCGGTAGAGCTCGCCGAACGCCCAGGTCCAGTGCTTGTGCGCCGGGTCGACGGTGTCGTCGTCGGGGACGTACACGCAGTGCAGTGCGCTCCCTCCCTCGGCGTCGCGCACGAGTCGCCCGTGCGTCTCGATGAGCATCGCCCGGGTCGCGAGCGTGGGGGAGCGGTCGAGGAGCGCGACCGCGTCAATGTCGCTGATGCCGGGGTGGTAGTCACCGGTGGCGAGGGACCCGCCGACGTAGAGGCCGACGAGGACGCCGTCGAGCGCCCGCGCCAGGTCCAGGACCACGGGTGCCGCTGCCAGTCGCGTGTCCATCAGACCGTCTCAGCCTCGTGCTCTCGTACGGCGACGTCTTCCTGGCAAGGTCTCCACAGCGCATTGTCCCGCGCAGAAGGTCCAACGGCTGGTAGACATCGTCTGCGCAAGACCCGCCCGGGGAGCGCAGAGCGTGAGGAGCCTGCGGTGACGGAGTCAGTCGCATCGTGGTCGGAGATCGTCGGCCTGATGATCGTGGGGCGCGGGCCGCTGCCCGACTTTTCCGGTGTCGTACGGGTGGTGTCGACCGACGAGGACGACGACGACGAGGACGACGAGGACGACGGCGAGGAGACGATGGTGACAGTGCATCGCGTCTTCGTGAGCGGCGAGCGTGTACGGCGCGAGTCGCTCGACGGTGTCGTGTGGGCGATTGACGGGGAAGATCAGTGGATCTGGGACGACCCGGACCTGCCGCCGGTGTGCGACCCGCATGCGGTGTCGGCCTTCGTGGAGGACGTCCTGATCACGCGGGAGCACGTCTTCGAGTGGGACGAGGACGACGAGCGGCCGATCGAGCCGATCAGGTCCGCGACGTTCCTCGGTCGGCGTGCGTGGGACGTGCGCTGGCGGCATTCCGAGCGTCGGCTCGTGATCGACGACGACACGGGGCTCGTGCTGCACCGCTCGGGCGAGGGCAATGCGATCAAGGTGGCCGAGTGGCTCGAGATCTCCGTCGGCGACGCGCTCGATGACGCACTGTTCTCGTGGGACGGTTCGGTACGAAGGGAGTCTGACGGCGTTGAGGGCGAGGGGTTGCATGGGTCGACGGGTTCGCGGATTGACACCTTGGATGCCCTCGACAAGGCCCTGTCTCGCTGGGACGAGATAGCCCCGTTGGCGGCGGAGGTCGAGGACGGGGACGACCTCATCCACCGGTTGGCTGACCTGCTCGACGTTGACCGGACTGGTGCGCGTGCGGTGGCTGAAATGCAGCTGCGGCGCGTCGCGCGCGTAGAACGGAGACGGATCCGCGAAGCACTCACCGACGAGAGGAACGAGTAGTTCTGGCAGGGGCGCACCGACCGAGCGTCGTGGAGCCTCGGGCCGTTTCACCCGTACTGGTCGACCAGTCGATGCCGCGTATGCGACGGCGCTCCCACCGCAGCCCTCGTCGCAACCGGCGACCTGCGTGCGGCGAGCTCCTTCTTCCTGTGCGCCGCATGCCTCGCCGCCGCGGAAGCTGCCGACGCCGCCGAGCTGGTTCAGCGTCGGCGGAACACGGACGCGGGCCGACCAGGCTTGCGCGATCGACCGCTCGATCCGCAGCCCATCCTTGAGGCATTCGCGCGCGGGTCGTACGAGGTCCTGCCCTGAGTTTCGCGTCGACCGGAAACCGATAACGGTTCGGTGACTCCGGTGGTATCGGTCCCGCACTGGCCAGTGCCGCGCCAGCAGCCTGGCACCACTTCGACGCCGACACGTTCGACATCGGCCGCGACGAGCTGGAGCTCAACGACGGTGCAGCGATCGGGCTTTACTCTGCCGAACGGTCGATCATCGACGCGTTCCGGCTGCGTCACCTCGAAGGATCAGAGATCGCGAACGAGGCGCTGCGCAACTGGTTGCGACGCCGAGGCCAGCCGTCGATCGTGATGCACATGGCCCGCGACTTCCCTGCTGCCCGTAGGGCGCTGCAGAACGCCCTCGAGATTCTGCTGTGAGCCCCTGGGTCACGCGGACATCGCCTGCGGGTCGCGACCGGTGGCTGTGACCTCACGCCGCAGTGTGAGCGTGTTGGGCGTGAGCGCGCGCAGGAAGTCTTCGGCGTCGAACACCTCGCCCGGAGCGACCACACCCGTACGGGTGGCGCGGCCGTCGAGCAGGCGCGCCGTCGCCTCGACGATCAACGGCGCCGTGGCGGCGTAGATGTCGCGACCGCTGGCAGCGATGCGGTGCGTCTGCGCACCGACCTGCGCGACGACATCGACCACGAACTGCTGGGACGAACGACCGCGGTCGTCGTCGGCCGGGGGAGGAGGGGTCGCCGGATCGCGGATGTCGGAGAGCGCGGATGCGCTGAGGTAGGAGTACAGCCTGTCGACGGGCAGGTGCCGTGCGATCAGGACGGGCTCGGAGAACGGGACGGCAACGACCGCTTGTTCGAACCCCTCGGTGAAGTGCCAGGTGTCGCGGGGGACAGAGTCGGGGAGTGGTGCCAGCCTCCCGTCGACGATGGTCCGTCGCGGTGCGGTGTTGCGGGTTCCCGTGAGCCGTGTGCCGGCCGTCGGCCACCAGCGGTCGAGGCCGATCGCGACCGTGAGGCTGGCCGGCTCGGTCTCACCCGCGAGCACAGCAGTCGCTAGCAGATCGGCGAGCCCGCCGTAGAACGCCATCGCCGGGATCACCGCGACGCCCGCCTGCTCCGCATCGGCAGCCCGCGCGGCGTACACGGCCTCTACGGCAGGCTGCTCTGCGGTGACGTCGAGATAGTGGGCTCCGGCCGCGACGGCAGCCTCCGACACGATCACCCCGGTATCGAGGAACGGGCCGGCGACGTTGATGACCGCGGCCGCACCGGACAGCGCGCCGCGCAACGATGCCGGATCGTCCACTCGCGCGGGCCGGATCTCGAGGCCCGGTCGACCAGCGCGCATCGCCTCGAGTCGCGTCTCGTCACGACCCGAGAGGATCGGCGTGAGCCCGCGTCGCAGCAGCTCGTCGACGACGAAGCGGCCCGTGTGACCGTACGCCCCATAGACGACGACGGGACCGAGGGAAGAAGAAGTCATGGCCCCATCCCATCGCGCGTCGCCCCGTCGAGCCAGTGTCTGAACTGACGCCTGTCGTACAGTTTCCGACATGGTCACGGTGGGGCTGGCGCTGCATGCCGACGCGATGCTGTACGAGACGGCGATCGCGGCGGAGGTCTTCGGCGTCGATCGGTCGGATCTGTCGACCGACGGCGACTGGTACTCCCTCGTCGTCGCGACACCGGACGGGTCGCCGGCGCCGTGGCTCACCGACGCCGAGAGTGTGCGGTACGACGCCCTCGCCAAGGTCGACCTCGTCATCGTGCCGTCGACGAACCACCTCGACGGCGCACCCGATCCGTCCCTGCTGCATGCGCTCCGGGCTGCGTACGCCGGGGGAGCGCGGATCGCGTCGCTGTGCACCGGCGCCTTCGTCGTCGCTGCGAGCGGGCTGCTCGACGGACGCGAGGCCGCGACGCACTGGATGCACGTCGCCGAGCTCGAGCGCCTCTATCCCTCCGTACGGGCGCGCGCCGACGTGCTCTACGTCGATGACGGTCAGCTCCTGACCTCGGCCGGGAAGACCGCTGCTCTCGACCTTTGCCTCCACCTCGTGCGCTCCGACTTCGGCAGCGCTGCCGCGAACGGGCTGGCACGCCGGCTGGTGGTGGCCGCACAACGGCCGGGGGGACAGGCACAGTTCATCGCCGCCCCTGTGAGCCCGACCGGGTCCGACCACGTCGGTGCCGCGCTGGACTGGGCCCGCGAACGCCTCGACCAGCCGCTGACGGTGACCGACCTGGCCCGCGAGGCCGGGCTCGGTGCTCGCCAGCTGGCGCGCCGGATGAGCGCCGAGACCGGACTGACCCCGCTGAAGTGGCTGCACCGAGAGCGGGTCCTGCGTGCCCAGGAGCTGCTCGAGCGGACGGACGCGTCGGTCGAGCAGATCGCCGGCCGGTGCGGGCTCGGCACCGCGACGACCCTGCGACGCCACTTCGTCAGCGCCGTCGGAGTCAGCCCGACGGCGTACCGCACGACCTTCCGCGGCTGAGCGCGCCGAGGCGCCCATCCGCCGCTACTGCGGGACGACGTCAAGCACCCACGTGACGCCGTACGGGTCGGTGAGCATCCCATACAGCGACGCCCATCCCGACGGCGCGAGCGGCTGCATGATCGTCGCGCCGGCGACGAGCTTTTCCCACACGGTGGTGATCTCCTCGGGAACGGCGCTGCGTACAGAGACGTAGTGAACGTGTCCGCCATCGCGCCGTCCGGGTCGAGCTTCGTGAGAGTCGCGCCTTAGCTCCTCATCGGCGTGATCGCCTGACGCACCGGGGCGACGCATAATCCTGTTCCTCTATGGCGTCGACCGCTGTTAACCTCCCACAAGGCCGTGCGAGAGAACGAGGAGGTGGTACCCGTGAACGTATCGACATGGGTGCTCCCCTCTGGGGTCACGGTCGGGCGATAGGTCGTCCGGGAGCGCCGTTTCACGAGCACTCCCGAAAGGCACGACCATGCGTTTCACCTCTGAACGACAACTCGACGACGGCGTCCTCGAACGCGAGTTCACCCTCGGCGAGATCCCCGGCATCCTGTGGACGCCGGCGCCCGCACCGGCCTCCGTACCGGCTCCCGCACCGGCTCCGCTCATCCTGATCGGCCACCCGGGCGGGCTGCGTGCGATGCATCCCCGGCTGGCAGGTCGGGCTCGGCGCACCGTGGCGGACGGCTTCGCGGCAGCCACCATCGAGCTCCCAGGGGGCGGTGACCGGCCCCGTCTGCCCGCCGCCGAGCAGGCTCGCGCCGATCTGGTCCGGGCGATCGAGGCCGGCCAGCCGGTCGACGAGATCGTCGACCGGCTGGTCCTCCCGCTGGTCGACGTAGCGGTCCCGGAGTGGCAGGCCACCCTGGACGCCCTCCTCGAGCTCCCCGAGATCGGCGGCCCGGTCGGATTCTCAGGCGGGGTGATCGCGATCGGCATCCGGCTGGCGCTGGTCGAACCACGCATCGCCGCCGCCAACCTGTTCGCCGGGAGCTTCGTGCCCCGCGCCATGTTCGAGGAGGCCCGTCAGCTGACGATCCCGCTGCACGTCTTGCTGCAGTGGGACGACGAGGGGAACGACCGCCAGCTCGCGCTGGACCTGTTCGACGCCTTCGGCTCGAAGGAGAAGACGCTGTACGCCAACATGGGCGGGCACACCGGCGTCCCCCGGTTCGCGGCGGACGATGCGGCCAGGTTCTTCGCCCGGCACCTGAGCTAGCACGACGCGGGCGGCGGGCCGCCCCGACGCTACGGTGGGCGGCGTGAGCATCGCCGACACGCCCGAGCCCCCGTACACGGCAGTGATCTTCACGTCGCTGCGCACCGACGGAGACCGGGGGTACGCCGTGATGGCGGCGCGGATGGACGAGCTCGCTCGCGAGCAGCCGGGATTCCTCGGGATCGAGGCTGCTCGCGACGGGCTCGGCATCACCGTCTCGTACTGGCGCGACGACGCCGCAGCCGCCAGGTGGAAGCAGGTCGCCGGGCATCTCGTCGCGCAGCAGCGCGGGCGCGACGTCTGGTACGAGGACTACAGGGTGCGCGTCGCGACCGTCACCCGTGAGTACGGCCCGGAGACCCGGGGCTGACCCGCCTCCGGGCCGGCACTCACTCGTGCAGCCCGGCGATCCGCGACCCGGCGCGCGCGAGGAGCGCAGTCTTCTCCGCCTGCGTGCGCTCCTCCCACCGGTCGGCGAGCCCGAACAGCGCGTACATGCCGTGCACGCCGATCCACCGCAACGGCTCCGGCTCCCACTGGCGCGTACGGTGCTCGTTCCACGGCAGCCGTGTGAGCGCGGAGTCGACCCCGTCGAGACGGTCGAGCAGCGTACGGGCAGCGAGGTTCGTCGCGGTGACACCGTGGCCCGCGAACCCGTACACGACGCCGACGCCGCTGGCGGCGTCGTGCGTGACGTTCGCGCACCAGTCGCGGGTGACGCCGATGACGCCGCGCCACGCGTGCGCGACCGGGAAGTCGATCCCGGGGAACATCGACTCCAGCCGGCGCCGCAGGTTCGCTGTCGTCTTCGCGTCGGAGGCGCCGAGGCCGGGAGTCCCCGAGCCGTACGTGTACGGGGTCCCGCGGCCGCCGATCGCGATCCGGTCGTCAGCGGTGCGCTGCGCATAGATGAACGTGTGCGCGGCGTCGTTCAGGCACTCGCGCCCGTCCCAGCCGATCTGCTCCCACGCCGACGCCGGGAGCGGGTCGGTCACGATCATCGACGAGTTCACCGGGATGACCTGGCGGCCGCCGAGGAGCTGGCTCGTGTACGCCTCGAGGCAGACCGCGATGCGGCCGGCGTCGACCGATCCGCGATCGGTCCGCACCCGGTGCGCGGTGACCTCCCGCGCCGGGGTGTGCTCGCTGATCGTGACGCCGCGGCGCCGCAGGACCTCAGCGAGTCCGCGGGTCAGCTTCGCCGGGTCGACCCGCGCCGTGTCGGGATAGAACATGCCGCCGTGCGCCGTTGCCGAGCTCACCCGCGCCCGCGTCTCGTCGGCGTCGAGCAGGACGACCTGCGACGGCTCATAGCCGTACCGCAGGTGCGCTTCGCGGGTCGCCTTCACGCGCGCCATCGCGGCCGGCGTCGGCGCGAGCGTCAGCTGCCCGCCCCGCACCTGGTCGGCGTCGACGCGCTCGCGCTCGAGGACGGCGAGGACCTCGTCGATCGCGCCGAACATCTCGTGCTGGAACGCGACCACGCCGTCAGCGCCCTGCGCCGACTTCCGCGCGTACACCGCCCGGTTGCCCGGCAGCAGCGGCGACAGCCAGCCCCCGTTTCGACCGGACGCGCCGTAGCCAACCTCGACGGCCTCAAGCACGAGGACGCGCGCGGAGGGGTCGCGCGCGATCGCGTAGTACGCGGTCCACAGCCCCGTGAGCCCGCCGCCGATCACGACGAGGTCGTACGCGTCCTCGAGCGCGGCGGGGCCGAACGCCGGAGCGTCGCCTGCGTGCATCCAGTGCGAGACGTCGCCGTTGCGCATGCTCATATGGTCACCGCTCCACGTAGAACACGCGCTTGTTGGCGAACTCGTCGATGCCCAGGGGTCCGAGCTCGCGACCGAAACCGGAGCGCTTCACGCCGCCGAACGGGATCTGCGTCCCCTCGCCGGCAGGCGTGTTGACGTTCGCCATGCCGACCTCGAGACGGTCGGCGACGCGGCGCGCACGCTCGGCATCGGCGCTGAAGACGGCACCGCCGAGCCCGTACGCCGACGCGTTCGCGAGCGCGACGGCCTCGTCCTCGTCCCGTACGGAGTAGACGACCGCGACCGGGCCGAACAGCTCCTCCGCGTACGCGCGCATCTGCGGCGTGACGCCGGAGAGCACGGCCGGCGCGAGGTAGGCCGCCGGGCCGGGCTCGAGCGTGCCGCCCGCGTGCAGCGTCGCGCCCTTGTCCACCGCGTCCTGGATCTGCGCGGCGAGCGACTCGGCAGCGGCACGCGAGGAGAGCGGGCGGTAGGTCCCCGGCGTCGGGTCGGTCGGGTCGCCGGGCACCAGCCCCTCGGCGAGCGCGGTGAGCTCGGCGACGAACGCGTCCGCGATGCTCTCGTGCACGATCATCCGCTTGTTGGCGTTGCAGGCCTGGCCCATGTTGCTCACGCGCACCGACCACGCCTGCTGCGCGGCCGCGGCGACGTCGTCGGTGTCGAGGACGATGTACGGGTCGGAGCCGCCGAGCTCGAGCACGCACTTCTTGAGCGCGGCACCAGCGCGGGCGGCGACCGCGCTGCCGGCACGCTCGGAGCCGGTCAGCGAGACGCCCTGCACGCGCGGGTCGTCGATGATCGTGCCGACCTGGTCGTGCGACGCGAAGACATTCGTGTAGACGCCGTCCGGCAGCCCCGCCTCCGAGGCGAGCTCGGCGATGACCTCGGCCGACCGCGGCACCGACTCGGCATGCTTGAGCAGGACGGTGTTGCCGAGGACCAGGTTCGGCGCCGCAAAACGCGCCACCTGGTAGAAGGGGTAGTTCCACGGCATGATGCCCAGCACCACGCCGATCGGGCGCCGCTGCACGACCGCCTCCGCGTCGCCGGAGACCGTGAGCGGCTGGTCGGCGAGCAGCGTCGCGGCGTTGTCGGCGTAGTACGCGAAGATGTCGCCGCTGAACCGCGCCTCACCGGCGGCCTCGCTCACCGACTTGCCCATCTCCTCCGCGGCGATCGCGGCGAGCTCGTCGGCGCGCTCAGCGAACAGGCGGCCGAACGCCGCGACACGCTCGGCGCGGTCGGCGACCGTGAGCCGGCTCCACGCGCGGTACGCGGCGTCGGCGGCGTCGAGCGCGTCGCTGACCTGGGCGTCGGTCGCGGTCTCGTACCGGCGGACCTCGACACCGGTCGCGGGGTTGACGGAGCGGTATGGGACGGGCTGGGCGGTCATGGCATTCCTCTTCTCACGGGGTCTGATCTCCTACGCGGGGCCCGCGTCGGGCGAGGGCGGCGCGTGCGGCGCGGTGGCCGGCGTCCGTGGCGTCCTCGAGGGTCTGTGCGGGCAGTGCGGCAGCCGATCCGACGACGACGGTCGTGTCGGACGCGCTCGCGGCGGGGGAGCCCGTCGGCGCGTATGTGTCTCCGGCCTTGACGTAGTGGCGCTGCCACCGTAGTTCCTCGGCCGGCCGCTCCGGGCGCGAGACGACGACGAGGTCGGCCCGCAGTCTGCGCCTGCCGGAGGCGCCCGCGACGACGACGCGGCGCGCGCCGCGCAGCCCGACGACCCGTACCGGACGACCGGAGACGACCGGCACGCCCGCCCCGGCCACCGGCGCCACCAGCGCGACGGCCCGCGCGTCCGGCTCCGGGTCGACGACCGCAGTGACGGTGACGCCCGCGGCGAGGAGCTCCTGCGCGATCTCGTACCCGGTCGCGTTCTCGGCCACGACGACCGCCCGGCGTCCGGGGCGTACGCCCTCGACGTGCAGGAGTCGCCGGACGGCCGAGGCGAGCATGACGCCCGGCTTGTCGTTGCCGGCGAAGGCCAGCGGGACGTCGTACGAGCCGGTGGCCACGACCATCGCGGGTGTGGTGACACGGATGCGGCGGCGTCGCGAGACCACGATCAGGTCGACGCCGTCGAACGTGGCGACCGCGGTCCCGTCCAGCACCTCGATGCGCGGATGCTCCTCGACCTGGCCCGCGAGCGCGAGGGCGGCGTCGCGGTCGGAGTCGTACGTGTGGGTGCGCCCGGCGGCCGTGCTCGTACGGCCGAGGGAGCGTCCGCCGAGCGCACCTCGGTGGACGAGGAGCACCGACGCGCCGTCAGCTGCGGCGCCGAGCGCGGCGGCGAGGCCGCTGAGCCCGCCTCCGACGACGGTGACGTCGACGGCGCGGGTCTCGTGCGTCGTCGCCCGTACGGCCGCCGCGGCCTGCGGCGTCGGGAGGCGTCCGGCGCCGGCGACCCACGCCATGACCCGTTCGGACAGGTGCGCGAGCCGCGGTCGCTTGGTGAACAGGCGGAACTGGAAGCCCGCGGTCAGCAGCGGCGCGACGGCGTCGGAGGCGCGGAAGATGTCGACGCCCGCGCTGGGCCAGCCGCGCTCGCGGCGTACGTCCTCGCCGCCCTCGACCGGACGCTCGCACGCGTTGACGCCCGGCAGCCCGTCGACGGTCAGCGGGCAGTTGCCGCACGCGCCGTAGCCGCACGTGTAGCCGCGCGGTCGCCGGTACTTGAAGCTGCGCGTGAGGATCCGGACGCCGTCGGCGTGCAGCGCGCCGCCGAGGGTCTGGCCGGGCGTGGCCTCGACGCTGCGCCCTTCGAACGTGAACCGGACCGGGCTGGGCGTACGGTCGTCGGTCATGCGTGGTCCTCCCCGGTGGGAACGACGAGGGACGACTCGGCGATCATGCGTCCTTCGGTGAGGCGGCGTGGCGAGAACGGGGCGAGGACGGGCGACGGCGTGCCGGTCACGATCTCCTCGGCGAGCAGTGTCGACGCGCCCGGCGCGCCCATGAAGCCGTAGACCCAGCCGCAGGTCATCACGTAACCCTCGACGTCGGGCACCGACCCGATGACCGGCGCCAGGTCGGCGGCCTGCGTGACGGTCCCGGCCCAGTTCCGCAGCAGGCGTGCGCCCGACAGCAGCGGGAAGAGCGTGACCCACTTCGTCGCCATGTCGGCGAGCAGGTCCCACGTGCTGTTCTGGCTGCGCGACTCGTCGACGTGGTGCCTCTCCGTGCCGCCGACGAACTCGCCGCGCGCGGTCTGGTGGCAGTAGCCGAGGAGCGCCAGCGCGGCGAGACCCTGCCGCAGGAACGGCGCGAGCGGCTCGGTCACGAGCATCTCGAGCCGGCTCGTGACCATGGGGAGCGTGATGCCGGCCCAGGCGTTGACGTCGAGTGCGTTGCCGCCCGCGGCGTTGAGCACGAGGCCGGCGGCGATGGGGCCGCGGCTGGTTTGCACGCCGGTGACGCGGCCGGCCGCGGTCGTCAGGCCGGTGACCGTGACGTCGCAGTAGACCTCGACACCGCGGCGCACGCCGGCCTTGAGGTATGCCCAGTTCACGGCGTCGTGGTGGGCGAAGCCGCCGGACGGCTGGACGACGCCGCCCCGTACGACGTCGGGGTTGAGCGCGGGGACGAGCGCGAGGACGTCGGCCTGGGAGAGGAGGTCGCTGTCGACGCCCTCGGAGCGGTGGTAGGCGTGGTCGCGCTCGCAGTTGGCCCACTGCTCGTCGGTCGAGGCGAGCACGAGATAGCCCGAGGAGCTGAAGAGCACGTTCATCTCGAGCTCGGCCGACAGCTGGTGCCAGCGCGTGAGGCTCAGGTCGAACAGGCCGACCCACTCCGGCGACGAGAAGATCGAGCGGATCAGCTCACCGTTGCGACCGCTCGCGCCGCCGCCGGGCCACGCGCGGTCGAGCACGGCGATGCGCTTCACGCCACGCTTGGCCAGCTCGTACGCGGTCGAGAGTCCCTGGATGCCGGCGCCGATGACGACGACGTCGTACGAGGCGTCGGGGTCTCCGGCGCGGACACCGGGGGCGCTCACGCGGGCTCCGCGTCGGGGTCGGCGAGCTCGCCGAGGCGCACCGCGTACAGCGGGGGACGGACCGTCGGACGGGCGGGGGAGTCGCCTGCGGCCGGCGCCGCGCCGACGCTCTCGAGGAACTCGTCGAGCGCGGGAGCGCAGAGCTTGCCTTGGCACGGGCCCATGAAGAGGGCCGTCGCGCGCTTGAGCGTCTCGGGGTGCGTGTAGCCGCGCTTCCAGCAGACTTTGAGGTCGTGGAGCGTGACGTCGTGGCACGGGCAGACGATCGTGCGGCGGTCGGCACGCGCGCTCATCGGCGCCGCCTCGCGGGAGACTTCATAATACGTCACTATTATGAAGCGATCCCGTGTTGTCAACGCCCTGAGCCCTTGAGTTCCTACGATCGACGCACGGGGCTCGTCAGGGCTCGACCTACAGGAGGAAATGTGGCATCCGTCCGAATCGGTCGACCGCCTCTCAACGACGAAGCCGTCGAGCAGCGCCGCTCCCACATCCTGGGGGTAACCCTCGCCCTCGTCGCGCGCGACGGCGCCGACCGCGTCCGCCTGCGCGACGTGGCACAGGAGGCGAGCGTCTCGGTCGGCATGCTCCAGCACTACTTCGCGACGCGCGACGCGCTGCTGCACGAGGCGTTCTCGGCGCACGCGCAGGAGGTCGTCGCCCGCGTCGAGGTCGCGTCGCGCGCCGACGTCGACCCGTGGGAGCGCATCCGGTCGCTCGTCCTCAGCATCACCAACCCCGAGGACTACCTGCAGCGCTGCTCGCTGTGGGTCGAGTTCGCCGCGGCGGCCTCGCGCGACGTCGGGCTGCGCACGCTGATGACCGAGGCGTACGGTCGCTGGCGCGTCCCGCTGAACGACGCGGTTCAGGCAGGGGTCGACGCAGGGATCTTCCACCCCGTCCTCCCGCCCGCGTCGGTCGTCGAGAACCTCCTCGCGCTCATCGACGGGTACGAGGTCGCGCTCGCGATCGAGGAGAAGACCGACGTCGACAAGGTGGCCGACGAGATGACCGCGGTCGCGGGGGCGCTGCTCGGGTACGACGCCGGCGCCGCGGCGGACGCCGGCTGATCCGGGCACGGGCTCACCGGTGCCCGGACGAACCGGCTGTACGACCTCAGCTCCCGAGGACGACGCAGTCCTCGGCCGACCATGTCGCGCTGACCCGGTCTCCGCGCTCGAAGCGTGACCACTGCGCCGAGCGGGCGATCTTCGCGTGGACCTCGTCGCCGCCGTCGCCGGCGACGATGTACTTCACCTGCGACCCCAGATAGACGACGTCCGCGACGCGGCCGGTCATCTGGTTGACGGCCGACTTCGAGTCCTCGGCAGGGGAGAGGCGGACCATCTCCGGACGGATGATGACCGAGGCCGGTGACCCCTTCGGTGTCGCACCCCGCTCCGGGCCCGCCGCGATCCAACCGTCGCCGACGACCGTCCCGTCGCCCTGCGACTCGCCCGCGAGGATGGTCGAGTCACCGACGAAGTCGGCCACGAACGTCGTTGCCGGACGCTCGTACAGGTCCTCTGCCGTGCCGAGCTGCTCGATCACGCCGTCGTTGTAGATCGCGATCCGGTCGCTCATCGTGAGCGCCTCTTCTTGGTCGTGCGTCACATAGACGACCGTGCTGCCGACCCGGCGGCAGAGCCGCATGATCTCCAGCTGCATGGTCTCGCGCAGGCGCTTGTCGAGTGCGCCGAGCGGCTCGTCCATGAGCAGCAACCCGGGCTCGAAGACGAAGGCGCGTGCCAGCGCCACCCGCTGCTGCTGGCCGCCGGACAGCTCCGCCGGCCGCCGGTCGGCACACTTCTCGAGCTCGACGAGCTCGAGCGCGGCGAACGCACGGCGCATCGCCTCCTTGCGGCCGACACCGCGCATCTCGAGCGGGAACGCGACGTTGCGCTGCGCGCTCAGGTGCGGGAACAGCGCGTAGTTCTGGAACACCACGCCGATGTTGCGCGCGTGCGCGGGCGTCCTGGTGATCTCGCGCCCGTCGAGCGTGACCGTCCCGGCGTCGGGCTGCAGGAACCCGGCGACCATGTTGAGCGTCGTGGTCTTCCCCGAGCCCGACGGGCCGAGCATCGTGAGGAACTCGCCCGGCTTCAGGTCGAGGTCGATCTCGTGGACGGCGACCGCATCGCCGAACCGCTTGGTGACCCCCGAGAGGGTCAGGGCTGCACCGGTCGCGACCGGGCTGTTGTCAGGCATCTCGTTCACTCCTGCGGAGGACTTGCATGGCGATGAGCGCGAGGCTGGAGACGAGCAGGAGGCACGTCCCGAGCGCCGCGAGGGTGGGGGTGACCTGCGTGCGGACCTGGATCCACATCTCGACCGGGAGGGTGCGGGTCTGCGCGTCGGTCAGGAAGATCGACACGACGACCTCGTCCCAGGACGTGACGAACGCGAAGAGCGCACCCGCGACGACGCCGGGGAGCAGGAGCGGCAGGATCACACGGCGCAGCGTCTGGAACGGCTTGGCCCCGAGGCTCGCGGCGGCGCGTTCGTAGACGGGGTCGAGCTGCGCGAAGCTCGCGCCGACGGCGATGACGACGAAGGGGATCGCGAGCACGGTGTGCGCCAGGATCAGGCCGAGCACCGTGCCGTTCAGCTGCCAGGTGAGGAACACGCTGTAGAGGCCGACGCCGAGGATGATCGGCGGCACGACGACGGGCGCGATGCTGCCGCCCTGGATCACGCGTCCGTACACGCCCAGCTTGTTGAACCCCCACGCCGCCAGGGTCCCGAGGACCGTGGCGAGCACCGTCGAGCCGAGCGCGACCTGCAGGCTGTTGAGGGCTGCCGTACCCCACTCGGGCGAGGTGAGCAGCTCGTCGTACCAGTGCGTCGTCCACTCGCCGTTGAACACGCCGAGCGTCGACGAGCCGTTGAACGACATCGGGACGACGACCAGCGTCGGCAGGAGCAGGAAGCACGCGGTGAGGACGGTGGCAGTCGTCAGTACGACCCACCGTACGGGTGGCTTCTTCATCGTGAGGCCCTCCCGAGGCGCTTGGCGAACAGGGCGACCACCATGAGGATGATCAGCGTTCCGGTCAGCAGGACGATGCCGAGCGCGCTCGCGGTCGTCAGGCCGAACTGCTCGACCTGCTCGGCGATGACCTCGCCGAGCATCGCCTGGCTCGGGGCGCCGAGCAGCGCCGGCGTGATGTAGAAGCCGAGCGAGATCGTGAAGACGAGCAGGCAGCCGGCGGCCAGGCCGGGCAGGGTCAGCGGCAGGAAGACCCGCACGAACCGGCGCCACGGCGTCGCGCCGAGGCTGGAGGCCGCGAGCAGCAGCCGGCCGTCGACGCGTGCCATCGCCGTGTAGAGCGGCAGCACCATGTACGGGAGCATGATGTGGACCATCCCGATGAGGACGCCGGGCGTCGTACGGATGAGCGACACCGGGTCGTCGGTGATCCCGAGCCCTTGCAGGGCCTGGTTGATCAGGCCGCTGTCCTGCAGGAGCGCGATCCACGCGAAGCTGCGGACGAGCAGGCTGGCCCAGAACGGCAGCAGCACGAACGCCATCAGCGCCAGGCGCAGGCGCGGCGAGACCTTGTTCATGACGTACGCGTACGGGTAGGCGAGCACGAGGCAGAGGAGGGTCGTCGCGCCCGCGATGGTCAGCGTGTTCGCGAAGACCTTGCGATAGACCGGCGACGTCATGATCGCCTCGTACGTGGCGAGCCCGCCGCTGGCGCTCTCGCGCGCCATCTGGACCAGCGGATAGAGGAAGAAGACGCCGAGGAAGAGGACCAGGGGGACGACAAGGGTCCACCCCCCGCCGCCGGGGCCGAGACGGCCCCGTCGGCGAGGGGCGGGCACCGTGCCGACCGTCACGCGAGGACCCAGGCGTTGAACGTCTCCATAACGCCCTCGAGGTTCTCGGCCCACCAGTCGTCGTTCATCGGGACCTGGGTGTCGAGGTGGTTGCTCGGACGGTTCGGGTTGGCCCGTACGGTCTCGTCCTCGGCGGCCTCGCGGTTCACGGAGCCGTAGTCGATCAGCTGGGTGAACGCGACCTGCGGGTCCTTCGTGACCATGTAGGCGATGAGCTTCATCGCCTCCTCTGCGTTCGGCGTGCCCTTCGGCACCATCCAGTACGCGTCCTGGCTCAGCCAGGTGTTCCAGTCGATCTTGACCGGGCTCGCCTTGCCGGCGTCGACGGCGCGGCCGACCCACACGAGGCCCATCGTGACCTCGCCGGACTCGAGCAGCTGCTGGCTCTGGGCCGCGGTGTCCCACCAGACGATGCGGTCCTTGATGGTGCTGATCTTCTTGAGCGCGCGGTCCACGTCGAGCGGATAGAGCTCGGCCTCGGGGACGCCGTCGGCGAGCAGTGCCGCCTCGAGGATCCCGCCGGCAGCGAACTTGTTGACGGCCCGCTTGCCGGGGAACTTCTTGGTGTCGAAGAAGTCGGCCCACGACGTCGGCGCCGTGGGGAGCTCGTCCTCGCGGTACGCGAGCACGGTGCCCTCGACGTCGGCGCCGGCACGGAACTTGTCGGCGTACCCGTCGAGCAGCGAGGCCTTGTCGACGATGTCGTAGTCGATCGGCTCGAGCCACTTGCCCTGGCTCTCGTTGCCGAAGTCGTTGGCGAGGAGGACGACGTCCCATTGCGGCTTGCCGGACTCGACCATCGCCCGCAGCTTCGCGTTCTCGGAGGGGCCGTCCTGGACGATCTTCACGTCAGGGTTCGCCTTCATGTACGGCTCGAAGAACGCCTCCGCCTGGGCTTCCTGGTAGGGCCCTCCATAGCTGGCGACGGTCAGCGTCGTCTTGCCGTCGTCAGAGGCATCGGCGCCACAGGCGCTTACAAGGGCGAGCGGAAGCATGGTCGCCGCGATCGCCGCGATCGTCCGGCATCCGAGGGATGTCTTCATGGTCACGTGTGCACTCCTGCATCGGCGGGCCGGGGCCCGGTTTTAAGTAGTGCACTATTATTAATGTCACCTTGTCAAGGGCTGCGGCGCAACCGTGGACGCTTTGAGACCAAGTTGGTGGGTGGTGCGAGCCCTCGAGGAACGTGGTGCGGCCTACCTCGCGGCATGTCGCAGGTCGGCGAGGACTCCCGCAGGCTCCTGGTCCAGCGGGAGTGTCGCCCGGTCGTGCGCACCATTGAACGCCGACGCAGTCGACGGCAGCGGGTCGGGGTCGGTCGACGCGAACGCCGCCTCCCAGTCGTCGAGCGGAGGGCCGTCGACGGAGAACACCTCGACGGTGCGGCCGGTCGCCGCAGGCGTGCGGAGTGCGTGGACCAACGTCTCGGCGACGTGCCGGCGCCGGACCGGGCCGTATTCGGTCAGGTCACCCTGTCGCAGGTCGACCCGTTCCTCGTCGCCGGTGCCGGTGCCGAACCATCCCGGCCTCACGATCGTATACGGGAGGCCGCTGGCTCGGAGCAGGCGCTCGCCGCGCCGCTTCCAGCGGAGCAGGTCGGCCGCGTCGTCGCCGGTCCCGGTGCCGGTCACGCCGATCGACGTCATCAGGGCCACCCTCGCGGTGCGGTCGCCGAGGGCCTCCACAAGCGTGCGCACTGCACCGTAGTCGACCGCCTCGTAGTCCCCGGACCCGTATGGGGCGCCGTGGGTCATGACGACGGCCTCCACGTCGGTGAGCGCAGCGGCCACGCTTGCCACGTCGCTGAAGTCGCCACCGGCGATCTCCACCGCCGGATCCGCGATGCTGCGCGCGCGTCGCGGGTCGCGGGTCAGCACCCGCGCGGTGCCTCCCGCCCGGGTCAGCTCCGCCACCACAAGCCGTCCGACAGATCCGGTGCCGCCGAGGCAGAGGACGGTGGTCGCTCCCATGTCTCCATTGGACCCCCGATCGACGCCGAACGGGTATGGCACGGGCTCGAGGAGGTCGGCAGGTGGGCCGCGGCGAACCTGAATGTGTGGTATTGACCGCTCGCCAACGCTTTTGCAGTTTCTTGTACGGCAAATCTGCGGATGCCGAAATGCTGTCCTATGGTGGCGCTTACGAAGCATGATTCCGCAATCTCGGGTAGGCGTCACGACGTTCCGTCGACGCGGCCCCGGCCTATCTCCGAGTGCCGCGACTGCATTCTCGCGGTGCTACCACCTTGTGCCCGAGTCAGAAATGGAACCCACGGTGAAGAACGACACTCTCCACGACGCCGAATGGCACGCTCGCACGCTTCTGCTGTCATTGCGTACGCCTTCTCGACGACGGCAGATGTGACACCGGATATCAACCGTCATCGTCCGCTGAACGAGGGGGAAGTGCGTGACCGTGTCAACCGGGGGGCCTGAGTCGGGCTCGAGCGAGCTTGCGTGGGGAAGTCCTGAGGTCGATGATCCGCAGCCGCTGCTGCTGGAGGCGACGTCGATCGGGGTCGACGCATCATGGGGCCAGATCTACGGCCCCATCGACCTGTCGATCCGTACGGGTGGTCTCACGGTGCTCGCGGGTCCTGGGGGTCGAGGGCGGGTCGCGCTGCTGCTCACCCTCGCCGGGAGGATGAAGCCGACGACCGGCTTCTTGAAGGCGTTCGGTCGCATCAACGACGCCCACGACCTCTTCTCCAAGGCCGTCGTGGCAGACATCGACGAGATCGACGGGATCGCCCAGGCCATCCGCGTGCACGACCTCATCACCGAGCAGGTGCGCTGGGAGGCGCCTTGGTACCGGTGGGTCAGGCAGTCCCGGCAGGAGGACCTGGAGCGGATCTGCCGGCCGGTGTTCGGCGACCTCACCCTGCCCGCGATGGACGCGTACGTCGAGGAGCTCCCGGAGCTCACCGCCGCGCTGCTGCGGATCGCCGTCGCCAACACGCACAAGCCGCCGCTGCTGGTCGTCGGGGGAGTGGACGCGCTCTCGAGCGTCCGCGCGACGTACAAGCTGCTCGACCGGCTGATCGTGCTCGGCACGGAGCAGACCGTCATCACCGCGGACATCAACGCCGGGTACGGAGACCGCCGTCTGCACGACGTGATCGACGTGCCGAACCTCATCGACAACGAGTTCGTCGAGCTCGAACGAGAGGCGTTGAGCTGACATGTTTGCCGCCTTCTCCCCGGGAAGCGACCTCAAGCGCTACTACCGCGGACGCATGCCGCGCCTTGCGCTCGTCGTCATCGTCGCGATGCCGCTGCTGTACGGCGCGCTCTATCTCTGGGCGTTCTGGAACCCGTTCGCGGCCGCCGACAAGATCCCGGTCGCCCTCATCAACGACGACGTCGGCGCGGTCGTGCAGGGGGAGAAGCTCGACGCCGGCAAGCAGGTCGCGGACGGCCTCATCGCCTCCAAGCAGCTCGACCTGCACCTCGTCTCGGCGAAGGAAGGTGCCGACGGCGTTGCCGACGGGACCTACTACTTCTCCGTCACCCTGCCGAAGGACTTCAGTGAGGCGGTCGCCTCTCCGGCCGGCGACAAGCCGCGGTCGGCGGACCTCATCTTCACGTACAACGACGTGAACAACTACCTCGCGACGATCATCGGGCAGGACGCGGCGCAGCAGGCGGTCAACGAGATCTCGGCACAAGTGGGGGTCAAGACCTTCGAGATCGCGTTGAACGAGGTGACCAACGACCTGGTGCCGAAGGTGAAGGAGGCGTCCAGCGGCGCCACCCAGCTCGACACGGGTCTGGTGAAGCTGAACTCCGGGGCGCAAGAGCTCTCGACCAAGATGGTCACCGCCAAGGACGGCTCTGCCGAGCTCGCGAGCGGTGTGGACGAGCTCGACGCGAAGGTCGACTCGGTGACCGGGGTCCTGCTGGCCGAGATCGACAAGTCGGGCATCACCGGCGCGGAGATCAGGACCACGGCGAACCAGCTCAGGGTCAACGCGAACGAGGTCGTCAAGGTCCTCGACGACGTGACCTCCGCGCAGGCCGTCGCGAGCCAGCGCCTCGACACGGTGGTCGCGCAGCTGCGAGCGAGCGGCGACGCAGCGGAACGCCGGTTGGCCAACGCCCTGAGCCCGGTGCAGGACGCGCTCGCGACGAAAGGGCTGGGCCCGCGCGCGAACGACCAGCTGACTGCGATCCGGGGCGACGCCCGGTTGCTCGATTCCGAGCTCGGCAACTCGCAGAGCCGGATCAGCGGGGCCCTGCGCGTCCTTGAGAGCGGCGAGGTCGTCAGCCAGATCAAGACCGCCCGCACCGACGTGGGGAAGCTGAAGAGCGGCGCCGACGAGCTGAGCTCCGGACTGGTGAAGCTCAGCAGCGGAGCAGACCAGCTCTCCGCCGGCACCAAGACGGCCTCGGCCGGGTCCGCCGAGCTGGCGAGCGGCCTGAAGCAGGGGGTCGGCATGATCCCCTCCTGGTCCGACGAGCAGCGCAGCGACATCGCCAAGGCCCTCGCGAAGCCCGTGCAGCTCCAGGAGGACTACCTCCACAAGGCGCCGACCTTCGGCACCGGCTTCGCACCGTTCTTCTTCGGGCTCGCCCTGTTCGTCGGCGGCATCATCGCGTGGATGCTCTTCACGCCGCTGCAGACGAGGCCGCTCGTCCAGGGGTTGGGGTCGTTCCGCGTCGTGCTCGCGTCCTACGCGCCGACGTACGCGATCGGGGTGCTCCAGGCCGGGCTCCTCTATGCCGTCGTCGTGTTCGCGATCGGGCTGAGACCGACGCATCCGTGGGCGACCTTCGGCTTCATGCTGCTGATCGTGGCGATGTTCCTCGCCATGATCCAGATGTTCAACGCGCTGTTCGGGCCCGCGGTCGGACGCGTGGTGACGCTCGCCTTCCTGATGATCCAGCTGGTCTCCGCAGGCGGGATCTATCCCGTCCCGACCACCACCAAACCGTTCCAGTACATCCACGTGATCGACCCCATGACGTACACGGTCACGGGGCTACGGCAGCTGACCGTCGGCGGGATCGACAGCCGGCTGTGGGTCTCGATCACGGTCATCGTCTGCCTCACCGTGCTGTTCCTCGCCGTCTCTACGTGGGCGGCCCGACGAAATCGGCAATACACCATGGACCGGCTCTATCCGCCGATCGAGGTCTAGGAATCGTCGGCCCGCACCGGCTGCGGGCCGCGAACAATCACTCGTCACCGAGAGAGGACACCCATGTCCGTCAGACACACCAACGCTCGCCAGACCACCAACATCGGCGAATCGCTCATCGTCAACCCCGTCTTCGTGCGCCCGGGGGAGGCCACGGAGATGCCGAAGTTCGAGATGCCCGACCGTGCGAGCCTCCCTGAGACCGCGTACCAGATCGTCCACGACGAGGCGATGCTCGACGGCAACGCGCGGCTCAACCTCGCGACGTTCGTCTCCACGTGGATGGACGACGAGGCGAAGAAGCTCTACACCGAGACCGCCGACAAGAACATGATCGACAAGGACGAGTACCCCCAGACGGCGGCCATCGAGGAGCGCTGCTGGCGGATCCTCGCCGACCTCTGGCACGCGCCGGACGGCGCCGCCACGATCGGGACGTCGACGATCGGCTCGTCGGAGGCCTGCATGCTGGGCGGTCTCGCCCTGAAGCGGCACTGGCAGACCCGGCGCCGCGAGGAGGGCAAGTCGGTCGAGTCGCCGAACCTCGTGCTCTCGACCGGCGTCCAGGTGTGCTGGGAGAAGTTCTGCAACTACTTCGAGGTCGAGCCCCGCTGGGTCCCGGTCTCGGAGGAGCATCTCGTACTCGACGGCCACGACCTGGAGAAGTATGTCGACGAGAACACGATCGGCGTCGTCGGGATCATGGGGCAGACCTACACCGGCATGTACGAGCCGATCGCCGAGATCGCGAAGAAGCTCGACGAGATCCAGGCCGCGACCGGGTTGGACGTGAAGATCCACGTCGACGGCGCCTCGGGGGCGATGATCGCCCCGTTCTGCCAGCCCGAGCTCGAGTGGGACTTCCGTGTCGAGAGGGTCGTCTCGATCAACACCTCCGGCCACAAGTACGGCCTGGTCTATCCGGGAGTCGGGTGGATCGTCTGGCGCGACACCGAGGCCCTGCCCGAGAGCATGGTGTTCCACTGCAGCTATCTCGGTGGGAACATGCCCACGCTCGCGCTCAACTTCTCGCGTCCGGGCGCGCAGGTGCTCCTGCAGTACTACATGTTCCTGCGCCTCGGTCGCGACGGCTATCGCGAGGTCCAGCAGAGCTCCCTCGACGTGGCGCAGTACCTCTCGTCCGCCATCGAGAACATCGGTCCCTTCACGCTCGTGAGCAGGGGCGACACCATCCCCGTCTTCGCGTGGAAGCTGAAGCCGGACCACACCGCCAACTGGAACCTGTACGACCTGTCGGACCGGCTGCGGATGAAGGGCTGGCTCGTCCCGGCGTATCCGCTCGCCGACGACCTCGCCGAGGTCACGGTTCAGCGCATCGTCGTACGGGCCGGGCTGAGCCACGACCTGGCCAATGCACTCCTACGGGACCTCGAGGGTGAGGTCGCCTACCTCGACGGCCTCAAGGCTCCACTGCCCCGCGAGGTCGCAGGTGCGCACTTCCATCATTGAGATCGCCATCATCGACGGCGAGCTGCCATGAGCGAGATCGCACAGAGCTCGTCGCTGCAACGGGCGGCGCTGACACCGACGCTCACCAAGCAGTGCGTGGGGTTCATGATCGGCTCCGCGCTCTTCGCCCTGGGGTCTGCCCTCGCGCTGGGCGACTGGGCGTCGGCCGCGACGTCGAACATGTGCTACTTCGTCGGCGCCTGGTTCTTCACGGCTGCGGGCCTGGCCCAGCTGCTCATGAGCGGGGCCGTGACCGTACCGGTGTCCTACGGGAGGGGGACGATGGTGCGGGCGGAGTGGCTGGCGGCCGCGACCCAGTCCTTCGGCACCGTGCTTTTCAACGTGAGCACGACGGCCGCGCTCGAGGCGAGGACCGTCTCCGCGCAGAAGCACTTCGTCTGGTCGCCCGACGCGGGCGGGTCGGTGGCGTTCCTCGTGAGCGGTGTTTTCGTGATCGTCGCCTACAACCACCTCAACAAGGCATGGAGTCCAGGCGAGCGACAGTGGTGGTCGGCCCAGATCAATCTTGTCGGGTGCGTGGCATTCGCGATCTCGGCGGTGGGCGCCTACATCCTGCCCGGTGGGGATTCTGTCAACAATGCCGTGGCAAACGTCGGCACTCTGATCGGTGCGGTGTGTTTCTTCATGGCGTCGTTCATTGTTCTGCCGCGGCGTGAAAGGAGCCGAGAAAGCCACTCGTGATGTCCAGCATTTCGTACACCTGAAAGCGAGAAGATATGTGCACGAGAGTCATTTGGCCGGACGCCGCCGGATCGGTGATCGTCGGTCGCAACATGGACTACCACCGCGACCTGGGGACCAACCTCTGGAAGCTGCCGCGCGGCATCTCCCGCGACGACGGAGTGAAGGGCGAGCTCACCTGGACGGCGAAGTACGGGAGCCTGGTCGCCACGGCGTTCGACATGATCTCGGTCGACGGCATCAACGAGGCGGGGCTCTCGGGGCACGTCCTGTGGCTCGCCGAGTCGACGTACGAGCCGCGTGACGAGTCGCGGCCCGCGCTAAGCCAGGCCGTCTGGCTCCAGTACTTCCTGGACAACCATGCGACCGTCGCGGAGGTGGTCGCGTGGATCCAGGGCAACGACGCACAGGTGGTTCAGCTGACCGACCCGTCGAGCGGCGAGGTCCCGGCGATCCACCTGGCGCTGGACGACGCGACCGGCGACTCGGTGATCATCGAGTACATCGACGGCAACGCGCAGATCCACCACGGTCGCGACTACAAGGTGATGACGAACTCGCCGACCTTCGACAAGCAGCTCGAGCTGGTCGCGCATGTCGACGGGCTGGGGGGTGACAAGCCGCTCCCGGGCTCGACGCTTGCCACCGACCGCTTCGCCCGTGCGCTCTACTACGTCGGTCGGCTGTCGCAGCCGCAGTCGCAGGTCGAGGCGATCGCGGCGATGTTCAGCGTGATCCGCAACGCGGCACAGCCGTTCCGCGTGCCCGACCCGGGCAAGCCTGACGCCTCGCAGACGATCTGGCAGGTGGTCGCCGACCTCACGAACAAGCGGTACGTGTTCGAGTCGACGACCCGCCCCAACATCGTGTGGGTGGACCTGGCCGACCTCGACTTCAGTGAGGAGTCGCCCACGCTCAAGCTCGATCTGCTGAGCAAGCTCGCGCTCGAGGGCGGGATCGCCGGCAACGTCAGCGACAAGTTCGAGGATGACGGCGCGCTCAACTTCCTGACGTTGGCGATGGTCGACGCGCTCAAGGCCGGCGCGAAGGACTGAGGTCTCGCTCCTCCTGTGCTCCTGGTTGTCGGGACAGGGGCACAGGAGGAGTGAGCGGCTTACCGTGCGGGGCTGACAGATCCCGCGATAATTCATGACATGGATAAATACGGCGTGTCATCGGGGCGCGCTCTCCATGAACGGACTCTCGGGGGCGAGGATGAGCGTGGGCGTAGCCAGCTCAGAGCAGAGGATGGCGCCGAGCGGAGGCGGGTTCCGGTACGCGGTCCCGCGGTTGCCGCGGCCGTTGGCCAAGCGGGGGAGGCTGCTCGAGCGCCTCGACTCACAGGTCCCGCTCGTGGTCGTACGAGGGCCGGTCGGCATCGGGAAGACCACGCTCGTCGCCCAGTGGATCGCCTGCCTACCTGACGTCGCCGATGCCGCGTGGGTGACCCTGGACAGGGACGCCCGTAGCGCCGACGACCTCTGGGAAGAGGTGCATCAGGCGCTGGCCGTGACCGGCGTCCTCGCCTCTGACGCCGATGACATCGGGGCACGTCTGGCGATCCGACGCGCGCTCCACGCCTGGGCCGCCCCGGTGATCCTTGTGGTCGAGGCGTACGAGCGCGTCCACGGGGACGAGGCTCACCGCGAGATCGCCGAGATGCTCCGTCAGTGCCCGAACCTCCGTGTCATCGCGTGCACCCGAGACGACGGCCGGCTTCGTGAGGCGTGCCGACAGCAGGGCGTCGAGTCGGACGTCATCGACGTGCGTGACCTCCTGCTGACCCGGGAGGAGACGCACGCGCTCTTCGAGTCGTTCGGACTCGCGCTCCCGCCCGCGAGGTTGGCTGACCTGCACCGCGAGACGGGCGGGTGGCCGGCGATCCTGTGGACGATTGGCAACGCCCTCGCGCACGAGCCCTCCCCATGGACGCTGCCGGTCGACGAGGTCGTCCGACATCATGCCCACGAGTGGGTACGCAGCGAGGTGCTCCCGGCGCTGGCGCCGCTGGCCTCGAGCGAACGGGTCTTCCGGATGACGGTCCCCGCTCGGCTCGACGACGAGGTCGCCCGCTTCGTGAACGGAGGCGACGATCCGCGGCCCGTCCTCGACTGTCTCGTCTCCCACGGCCTTCTGGTCTCGACGCCGACCGCGCCGACGCCGACCTACGTCTGGCCTCGGCTCGTCCGCTCCGCGCTCCTGTCCCTGTTCGTGTCGGAGCGGCCCCAGGTCGTCAGGCGCCTCGACAGCGAGCTGGCCGACTGGTTCCGCGCTCACGGGGATCACGCCCACGCCTTGGCGCACGCGCTCGCGGCGGACGACCTCGATCGCGCTCACGAGACGGTCGAGGAGGGCTGGCTCAGTCTGCTGGCCGTCGACCAGGACGGGCTCGAGGCCTTCTTCACCCGGCTCCCTGCCGCTGATCTCCCGCAGCGCCCCAAGCTTCGGGCGATCCATGAGCTGGTCGAGTCGTTGCGTGGAGACGGTGCGGCGGCGTCGGAAGGCCCGGTCCTGCTCGGCCGTACGGAGCTCGAGCTGATCGGTCGGTCGAGCGACCCGCGGTGCGCGCTGGACGACGGGCTCCTCTCGCTCCTCTCGCTGCGCCGGCACGGCGACCTCGGTCAGGCCCGCGACATCGCCGTACGCCTCACCTCGATCGCGGCGGCGGCGCGGGGCGCGTCGTCCGACCACGTCGGGGACCTGCTCTGCCCGGTCTTCAAGGAGACCGGCATCCTCCATCTGGTCGCAGGTGAGACGCGCGCCGCCAAGGAAGCCCTGACGTGGGCGTACGAGACGGCCTCGTCGTCTCGCATACCGGGGGCTGCGCGCGACGTGAGCGCCGCCCTCGCCCTGACCCTCGCGGTCGACGGTGACGTCGCCGAGGCCGAGGCGTGGATCGCTCAGCACGCGAAGCTGTCAGAGACGAGCCTCGATGCCGAGGCGCCGAGCGAGCAGGACGTCAGCACCGCGATGGCCCTGGTGGGGGTGGAGCGCCTCGACCGACGACTCGTCAAAGAGGCGTTGGAGCGCGGGCTCCGACCGCCGGAGGCCTCGAACGAGCTGTGGTTCCACGAGCTGTACGCACGCGGGCAGGTCGCTCTCCTGTGGGGAGACCGCATCGGGATGTTGCACCGCATCGCGGCTGAGAGGTCGCGCCGTGGGCGCAGGGTCGTCGCGGGATCGCTCGCCGAGGCCGTGGTGGCCGCCGTCGAGGTCGACCTCCTGATCTCGCTGCAGTGCGCGTCGCGTGCCAGCGGACTCCTGGCCTCCATCGAGTCGGACCACCCGATCGTCGACCTGGCCCGTGCGCGGCTCGCGCTCGTCGTCGGCGACCACCGCACAGCCCAGCGGATCGCGGGATCGCGCCGTTGGGACGACCGCTGCAGCAGCCGCGTGCGTACGGACCTGAACCTCACCTACACCGCGGCCGTCCTCGCGGGAGGGGACGAGGGCGAGGCGCTCGCAGACTTCGGTCGCGCGCTCTCGATGGCCGACGGCGGGATCTACAGGCCTTTCGCGATGATCCCGCGCGACCTGCTGACCGCCGCGGCGGGACAGCTTCCCACGCTGGCCACGGTGGTCGCGGCGCTGGACGACGCTCACGTACGGGATGTGCTCCCCAGGCAGCTCGAGATCGTCGAGCTGACTCCTCGGGAGGAGGTCGTCCTCGCGGAGATCGCGACCGGCCGCACCATCGATGACATCGCCCAGACCCTGCACGTCTCGGTGAACACCATCAAGTCCCAGACCCGCAGCCTCTATCGCAAGCTCGGTGTCCGCTCGCGCGACGAGGCCGTTCACGCGGCGGCGATCCGCGGGATGCTCGACCCCTCCCGCTGACGGGGCTCCCAGGGGGTGAAGCCGTGGGTGAAGTCTCCGATCTGGGATGGTCTGCCCCTGTGTCGTACGGCGTAATAGTTGCAGGGGATGAATCAGCCGGAAACGGTGACTTGCCTCGGGGGGGCGGGGCCTCGGATTGGGGGATCTGAGGCCCCGCCTGACGTTTGCGCCCATGTCGCGACGCGGCAGCTGCGCCGAAGGGAGAACGGTGTCCACGACAGTGCGAGAGGCTACGTTCCAGCTGTTGCGTGAGCTGGGGATGAGAACAGTCTTCGGAAATCCGGGTTCGACGGAGGAGACTTTCCTCAAGGATTTCCCCGAGGACTTCACCTACGTCCAGACCCTCGCTGAGGCATCGGCGGTGGGGATCGCAGATGGCTTCGCCCAGGCCAACCGTGTGCCGGCCCTCGTGAACGTGCACACCGCCGCGGGTCTCAGCAACGGGATGTCCAACATTCTCACTGCATCGATGAACCGCACGCCACTGATCATCACCGCAGGCAACCAGACGCGCGACATGCTCCTGATGGAGCCGTGGCTGACCAATATCGAACCGACCGAGCTGCCCAAGCCTTGGGTGAAGTGGAGCTACGAGCCGGTCCGTGCGGGCGACGTCCCGGCGGCCTTCATGCGGGCGTACGCGGTCGCGACGCAGCCACCGGCCGGCCCCGTCTTCTTGTCGATCCCGCTCGACGACTGGGACCAGACCGCGGACGGCGTGGCGGTCGTCCGCTCGGTCGCGACCAGGACCGCGCCCGACCCGGAGCGGATCGCTGACTTCTGCGCGCAGCTCTCCGCTGCGGTGAATCCCGTCCTGATCTTTGGCTCGGCGATCGCCCGAGGCCGAGGATGGGACCAGGCGGTCGCGCTCGCGGAGAAGATGGGCGCTCCGGTGTGGGCGGCGCCAGCCTCGGAACGGCCTCCGTTCCCCGAGAACCACCCTCTTTATGCGGGAGGGCTCCCGTTCGCGATCGGTCCGCTCTCGGAGAAGCTCAGCGGCCACGACGTGGCCCTCGTGATCGGTGCACCGGTGTTTCGCTACTACCCGTACGTGGCCGGACCGTACCTTCCTGCCGGGCTTCGGCTGCTGCACGTCACCGACGACCCGGTGGAGGCGGCGAAGGCCCCGGTCGGGGACAGCCTGCTCGGCGACGCGGTCCTCACGCTGGAGGCTCTCGCGGCCGATGTCGCCGCTCGGACAGCGCCTTCGAGCAGTGTCGTCACGCAGCCGCACCGCCTCGCGCCGCATCCGGCCGCCCCCGCTGGCGAGGCCGAGGCGCGAGACGCCAGGCTCACCCCGCTCGCGTTGTTCCGGACCCTGCGCGCAGCGGCGCCAGCCGAGACCGTCCTCGTCGAGGAGTCGCCCTCGAACCTGGGTGAGCTTCACGCGGCCTGGCCGGTCGAGCGCCCCGACTCGTTCTTCACGTTCGCCTCCGGAAGCCTCGGCTGGAACCTCCCCGCATCGGTCGGGATCGCGATGGCCGAGCGCGACAGCGGCCGCAACCGTCCCGTCCTCGCCGTCATCGGCGACGGATCGCTGCAGTACTCGATCCAGGCGCTGTGGACCGCAGCGCAGCACGCGCTGCCGGTCGTCGTGGTGGTGCCCCGCAACGCCGAGTACGCGATCCTCAAGTCGTTCGCTGTGCTCGAGGAGACTCCGGGAGTCCCCGGCCTCGACATCCCGGACCTGGACATCGTCGCGCTCGCGAACGGCTACGGCTGTCACGGCGTCCTCGCTGAGACCTCCGACGACGTCAGCTCGGCCCTTGCCGCAGCGTTCGACCGCTCCGGCCCCACGGTGATCGTGGTGCCGGTGACACCGACGGTGCCGCCGCTGATCTGAGCTGTCGCTAGCCGGTAGCGCGGCCGAGCAGGTAGTCGCGCTCGACGGTCGGATCACGTTGTTCTCCACCGCACTCGACCTCACCGCCCGGAACCGCCCGGAGGCCGTGATCTCGGCATCCCGGCAAGACCTTCATGGTCCTGGACGACGAAGACGACGAGGTTGAGTACGACGATGAGGATGAAGAAGTGGGCGCCGAGGGCCCGATCATGTCGGTCTTCGGGCGCCATGACTTCGTCGTGCACGACGATGATGCCGTGGTCGCCGCCGGACGTGAGGCGTACATGCGGGCGTGGCCGAACGAAGAAGACGAAGACGACGACTCCGAGGGCAACCCGTTCGAGCTCGTGGCTTCCGAAGAGTGAGTCGGCGCGCCGGCACGTCCTCGCCCTACTCGAGCCCTTCGAGGGCCTGGATCTGTGAAGGCGCCAGCGAGGAGAGCGCTCGACAGTGCGTAGACCGTCTAGTGCGCCTCCGCGCGGCCGAGCAGGTAGTCACGCTCGACCGCGTTGTGCGTGAGCTCCGCGGCCTCGCGGAAGGCGACGGCCGCTTCCGAACGACGCCCGAGCTCGTCGAGCAGGTGCGCCCGTACGGCCCGTACGCGCTGCCGCGTCAGGGCGTCACCGCTGAGACCGAAGCGCCGGTCGAGGTCGTCGAGCAGGTCGAGCCCACGCTGGGCGCCGAAGGCTCGGGCGACCGCGACGACACGGGAGAGTCGTACGGGACCGGTCGGGGTGAGGCGCTCGAGCCAGAGATAGAGCGCGGCGATCTGCGGCCAGTCCGTCGCGTCGTCGCGAGGCGCCGTGTCGTGGACGGCGGCGATGGCGGCCTGGAGCTGGTACGGCCCGACCTCCCGCTGCGCCCACGCGCGTTTGAGGATCTGCTCGCCCTCGGCGATCATCGTGCGGTCCCACCGGCTGCGGTCCTGCTCGTCCAGCGGCACGAGACGGTGCTCGCCGTCGGTGCGGGCGTCCCGCCGAGCCTCGGTCAGCAGGAGGAGAGCGAGCAGGCCGGCGACCTCGGGGTCGTCCGGCGTCTGCGCGAGGGCCGTCCGCGTGAGACGAATCGCCTCCGCGCTGAGGTCGATCCGGCCGAGGTCGTCCCCGGAGCTGGCGGTGTAGCCCTCGTTGAAGATCAGGTAGAGGGCGCGCAGGACGGAGGCCATGCGTGACGCGCGGTCGGCACTGGAGGGGGCGACAAGGCGGGTCCCCTCTCGGACGAGCTGGTGCTTGGCCCTGCTGATCCGGGTGCCCATGGTGGCCTCGGAGGTGCCGTACGCGTGTGCGATCTCCGCGGTCGTCAGTCCGCCGACCGCGCGCAACGTGAGCGCGACCTGCGAGGTCGGGCTGAGCGTGGGGTGGCAGCACAGCAGGAGCACAGTGAGGCTGTCGTCGTCCTCGATCACGGCAGGTCGCCGGTCCGGCTCTCGGTCGGCCAGCTCGGACGTCCCGACGAGTCGTTCGCGCCGGTGCCGTGCCTGCTCGGAGCGCAGGATGTCGACCATCCGTCGGTAGCCGATCCGGATCAGCCACCCGCGCGGGTCGACCGGCACGCCGTCCGCCGGCCACTGCCGGGCCGCCGCGAGGAGCGCTTCTTGGACCGCGTCCTCGGCGACGTCGAAGCGGCTGAACCGTCGTGCGAGCGCGCCGAGCACCTGCGGCGCCTCGCTGCGCAGCAGGTTCTCGATCGACCTCTCCTCGGACATGGACCCGACCTCAGGCGGCGTAGTCGTCGCCCATGATCGGCCGGATCTCCATGGGTTCACCGAGGACGTCGACCATCCGGCCGACGATCTCGACCGCCCGCTCCTGGCTCGCGCAGTCGATGACCGCGAAGCTCGCCAGGACCTCCTTCAGCTCGGCGAACGGCCCGTCGGTGGCGACGACCCCACCGTCTGCCTTGCGGACGGTCGTCGTCACGGCGGGGTGTCCAAGCCCTTCGCTCGTCACGAACTCCCCGGTCTCGCGGAGCTCGGCCTCGAACTTCTGGTACGCCTCGAAGGCGGCGAACGCCTCCTCCGAGGGGACGTCGGCGGTGGCCGCGTCCCAATCGGCCGATGGCGTGTAGCTGAGAAGCAGGTACTTCATGAGGTTCCTCCTGGGCGGGACGGTCACGAGGCGAGACGGCGAAGGTGCAGGGCGTACGCCGACACCCATCCGAAGGCGACCAGGCCGGTGACGGCGATCTGGATGCTCGCGTGGGTCGGCGACACGGGGACGAGCAGGATCACGGCGGCGAGTCCGCTGCCGATCGCGGGCAGCGTACGACGCGCGCCGATCGCGCGCACGGTCAGCACGACGCAGGCGACGGCGAGCGCGGTGAACGCGACCGCGGCAGCTCCGGAGTGCACCACGCTGTGCCAGGACATCTCCGGCGCCGGGGCGTCCGGGGTGCCGGCCGGGAAGGCGTACTGCGGGTCCATCACGAACAGGCCGGCGACGGCCAGTCCGCCCCCGAAGACGCCGATGAGGATCGGCAACCAGCGCCGACCGACGCCGGTGGTCACGAGGCGGCGGTGTGCCACGGCGAGGCCGAGCACGCCGAGACCGGCGATGACGAACGTCGCCCTCTGGACCCAGCCGAGGTCGCCGGTCGAGAGCTGGCTGATCGGGTGCTCGCGCAGGTCGAACCCGTCACGCGTGACCATCTGCGCGATCGCGGAGGTGTAGAACACGGGGCCTGCGAGGGCTGCCGCGGCAAGGAGCCGCCGGGTGGGTGTGCTCATGGTCTGCCCTTCCTGGAGACGCCGTCTGGAGTCGCCGTCACCGCCACCTCGTTGCGGCCGCGAGGATCTCGACATCGCGCGCCAGGTGATCTGGATCACGTCACGCGCTCATGTCGCGATGTCGAGACCGGCGAACCGGCTCCGAGGTATCAGTGACGGCACCCCTCGGGGTGCGCACCACTGGAGAGGAGCTCGCATGAGCACGAAGGACACGACGGCCGCCGACATCGACGCGTACGGGATGGAGGCGCCGCCTGCACCGAGCAAGGCGCTCGTCGCACTCGATCGCCTGGTCGGGACCTGGGAGGTGACCGGCGGCGCCGAGGGCGTCGTCACCTACGAGTGGATGGACGGCGGCTACTTCTTGATCCAACGCGTCGAGCTGTCACAGTTCGGGCAGGCGACGACGGGGTTCGAGGTCATCGGCAACCTCCGTCCGTTCGGTGAGCCGGCAGGGGATGATGTCGTCTCGCGGTTCTACGACTCGACCGGCAACACGCTCGACTACGTGTACGAGCTCGACGGCGACACGCTGACGATCTGGGCGGGCGCCAAGGGGAGCCCCGCGTACTTCCGTGGCACCTTCACCGACGGTGACCGCAGCATGGCGGGGGAGTGGGTCTATCCGGGAGGCGGCGGCTACCCGTCCACCATGACCAGGCGCTGACCGTACGATCGGGCATCACGGCCGCGTTCGTCAGCGGCACCGGCGAAGACGGGCGGTTCGGCATGCCTCTCCATGCTCCTGACGGGACGCTGTTGGCCTACCGCTGCATCGGGGCTGGCGCGCCGCTCGTCTGCGTCCCGGGTGGCCCGATGCTCCCGGCTGACTATCTCGGAGACCTCGGTGGCCTGAGTGATCACGCCGAGCTCGTCCTCGTCGACCCCCGAGGGAGCGGTGCCTCGGGGACGCCGGCGGACCCGGCGACGTACCGGTGCGACCGGCTCGTCGACGACCTCGAGACGCTCCGCCTCCATCTCGGGCTCGACCGCGTCGCTCTGCTCGGGCACTCGGCCGGGGCGAACGTCGTGTTCCGTTATGCCGAGCGCTATCCCGACCGCGTGGATCGGCTGGTGCTGGTGACACCGAGCACGCGGGCCGTCGGTGTCGAGATTAGCGACGAGGCGCGGTCGGAGGTGGCGCGGTCTCGCTCGGCTGAGCCCTGGTACGACGCTGCCGCAGCCGCACTGGCGCGGGTCCAGTCTGGTGCTGCCGGCGACGGCGACTGGGCGGCGATCACCCCGTTCAGCTACGGGCGCTGGGACGCGGAGGTGGCCGCGTACGACGCCGCGATGGAGGCGTCGCGCAACGCCGTGGCGGCGCAGGCGTTCGGGGCGGACGGGGCGTTCGACCCGCCGGCGACGCGGGCGGCGCTGGCCGCGCTCGACGTCCCGGTCGTGGTCGTCGCCGGCAGCGCGGACGTGGGCAACCCCGTTGACGCGATGTCGGAGGTCGCCGGCCTGTTCCCCCGTGGCGAGCTCGTCGTCCAGGAGGGCGCCGGGCACTTCCCGTGGGTGGACGACCCTGCGTCCTTCCGCACGCTCGCCGTGCGAGCCCTCAGCCGATAGCGGAGGGCACCAGCAGGTGTCACCGCACCAAGCCTTCGACGCCCTCGCGGACGGCGAAGGCAGCGCGGCGAGTCTTCGTACATCGCTCCATCCGCCTGCTCGGCCGAGAGCCGCTTGGGTCCGCTGCAAGTGGGTACCCGTCCAGCACGTCCGGGCGAGGACGCCCGAGGACGGTGGAGACAGGGGGTCAACAGGTGGGACGAAACAAGGACGACGCTGTGTCGGTCGAAGATGCGGCGGCGACGTACGAGAAGCGGAGCAGGCGCGCAGACCGGGTGAGATGGCTGGTGGTGGCGACGGGCTCGATCCTTCTCGCTGCTGTCGTCGCGATCGGGATCGCAGGGCTGGAGCCGCTCGGCTGACGCCAGGCACGCTGGATCGTTCAGTCGTCTGCTCCCCGCTCGTACTCCTGGTTGGTGCTGTCGACGATCTCCTGTGCGATGCCACGGAGCTTGATGTTGCTGGTCGACGACGCGCGAACGAGGAAGTGGAACGCCTGGTCCTCAGTGATCTTGTAGCGCTCGCAGACGATCCCGATGGCCTGCCCGATCACCTTGCGGGTCACCAGCGCATCGTTGAGGTGCTCCTCCTTGCGTGCACGTCCCAGCGCGATGGTCGCGTGGGAGGCGAACAGGGCCGCGAGCTCGACGGCTCCTGCGGCGATCGTGTCGGCGTGGACCGAGTAGAGGTTCAAGCCTCCGAGCGTCTCGTCCTCGTTGAACAGCCGGACGCCCAGCTGGGCGCGCAGGCCGGCCCGTGCGGCAGCCGGCATGTAGTCGGGCCACCTCGGGTCCTCTGCTGCCTTCTCGACCGGCACGATGGGGAACTCGCGGATCGCGTCGACACATGGTCCCTGGCCCAGCTGGTACTGAAGGGTGTCGAGCTCCCAGACCAGCTGGTCGGTGCCGGCGAGCGTCTCGATCTCGCCGTTGCTGTGGGCGACCGAGATGCCGACGTGGTCGAACCCCGGCACGGTGTCGCGCGCGGCCTCGACGATCGCATCGAGAGTGGCTTCGAGCGAGCGGGGCTGGTGGATCGCCCGCGCGGCATCGGTCAGCGCCTGGGCGATCTCGAGAGATCCTGCGTTCATCGCACCTCCTCGCCTGACCGTACTCCGATGCGCTCGAGCCGACACGTCACTGCTGTACGAACCCGTGGTCGCATCGCACGCAAGTCCGTTCTGTCGTGTCTGCACGTCGTCCTCGCGGAGGAGTGGGAGCACCTCCGCCTTGCCCTCCGCGACCTCGACGCAATCGAGGCTCGTGGTTTGTGAAACCGGTCGAGGGGAACCAGTCGGGCAGCGTTACGGAGGTCGCTCATGTCCGCACACCGCCCGATCCCGCATCCTCGCGCCGCTCTGGCGCCCACCGCAGCACTGCTGCTCGGTGCCTCGCTGCTCGCCAGCCCGTCGGCCGCCGCGGCACCCGGTGTTCCCGCACCCGGTGGTCCGGGAGTCAAGAGCACCTGGACCGAGGCCGACAAGACCGGCTTCGGCACCGCGCGCGACCGACGCAGCAACGTGTGGTTCACGCTGCAGCGTGGCCGGGTGAGCGAGGTGTTCTATCCGGACCTGTCGACGCCCAGCGTGCGCAGCCTCGAGCTCGCCGTCACCGACGGTGCCACGTTCACCGACCGCGAGGCCGTCGACATGCGCCCGGCCACCGCCCGTCCTGATGCGCGCAGCCTGCGGTTCCGCCAGGTCGGCGGCCGTCCCGGGCGCTATCGCGTCGTCAAGCAGGTCGTGACCGACCCACGTCGTGCCGCGCTCGTGGTCCGTGTGCGGCTGCAGTCGCTGGACGGTCGCCGCTACCGGCTCTTCGTCCGGCACGACCCGGCGCTGAACAACGGCGGCATGGACGACCGCGCCCGTACGGTCGGCCAGACGCTCGTGGCCTCCGACGGTCAGGTCGCCACCGCGTTGCGTGCGCAGCCGCGGCTCGGAGCGAGCAGCAACGGCTACGCCGGGCTGGCCAGCGACGGGTGGCCAGACCTGCGCGACGACCACAGGCTCGATCGACGTCACCGATCGGCCGGTCCCGGCAACGTCGTCCAGACCGCACGCGTGAGTCGCGTCGACGGGCTGCCCGGTCGGCAGCGCGCGACGCTGACGCTCGGCTTCGGACGAGGTGTGTCCGACGCGCGCGCGACCGCCGCGTCGAGCGCGCGTGTCGGTTGGTCTTCGCTGCAGCGCCGGTACGACCGAGGCTGGCACCGCTACCTCGCCGGCCTGAAGCGAGTGCCGGCGACCGCGGCCCCGGTCAGGCGCCAGTACCTCGCGTCGGCGCTCGTGCTCGCGGCTGCCGAGGACAAGCGCAACCCCGGCGCCGTCGTCGCCTCGCCGTCCGCGCCGTGGGTGTGGGGCGACGAGGTGCCGGACCTGTCGTCGCCGTCCGGCGCCTATCACCTGGTCTGGTCGCGCGACTCGTACGAGTTCGGCAGCGCGATGTGGGCCATGGGCGACGAGGCCGCCGCACGGCGGATCGTCGACTGGCTGTTCCGTGTCCAGCAGAGGCCTGACGGGTCCTTCCCGCAGAACTCCGACGTGCAGGGCACCCCTGTGTGGTCGGAGCTGCAGCTCGACGAGGTGGCACTGCCGATCGTGCTCGCGAGGCTTACCGGCAAGACCGACCGCCGGACGTACGAGGGCGTGAAACGTGCCGCGACCTTCCTCGAGCGCTTCCGCGACGAGGAGACGGGGCGCCCCGCCCCGTACTCGCCCCAGGAACGCTGGGAGAACCAGTCCGGCTACTCGCCGAACTCGATCGCCGCGCAGATCGCGGGTCTCGTGTGCGCCGCTGACATCGCCCGCACGAACGGTGACCCGGCGTCCGCGCAGCGCTGGCTGAGGCTCGCCGACAGCTGGGCGGCGCAGGCGAAGGGCTGGACCGTCACCACCAACGGTCCGCTCTCGACGAACCCGTACTTCCTGCGGCTGACGAAGAACGGCCTGCCCAACACCGCTTCGCCATACCAGATGGGCGACGGCGGGCCCGTGCAGATCGACCAGCGCCGCGTGGTCGACCCCAGCTTCCTCGCTCTCGCACGGTGGGGGATCCTGCCCGCCGACGACCCGGTGATCGCCTCCTCGCTGGCCGTGGTCGACCAGGAGCTGAAGGTGCAGACCCCGAACGGACCGTTCTGGCGGCGGTTCAGCCTCGACGGCTACGGAGAGACGCGCGACGGCGGCCAGTGGGAGATCACCGAGCCAGGCACCTTCACGACCCTCGGTCGCGGTTGGCCGATCCTCACCGGCGAGCGCGGAGAGCAGGAGGTGGCGGCAGGGCGCGACGCGTCCTCGTACCTCGCCACGATCGCGGCGTCAGCCAACGGTGGCGACATGATCTCCGAACAGGTGTGGGACGGTCGGCCACCGACCGGACGGCCATGCTGTACGGCCGGGGAGGGCACCCGTGCGGCGACGCCGCTGGTCTGGTCGCACGGCCTGCTCGTGCGGCTGGCGTGGACGATGCAGCGTGGCCGTCCGGCGGACCAGCAGGCCGTGGTCGCACGGCGCTACCTGGACTGAGCACGACGGACCCGTCCGCCGAGCGCGTCGGTGCGAGGGCGGGGAGAGTGGCGGTGAGGAGGTTACCGACATGCGTGGAGTCATGATGTACGCCCCCGGCGACGTCCGTACTGAGGAGCGAGACGACCCGCAGATCGTCGAGCCGACGGACGCGATCTTGCGATTGACCGCGACTTGTGTGTGCGGGTCAGACCTGTGGCCGTACCGCGGCGTCGAGCCGATGGCCGCATCACCGGCGGCGATGGGGCACGAGTACGTCGGGCTGGTCGAGCAGATCGGGTCGGACGTGAAGAACGTCAAGGTCGGCGACTTCGTCGTCGGCTCGTTCGTCGCTTCCGACAACACGTGCGAGATCTGCCAGGCCGGCTACCAGTCCCGCTGCATCCACCAGGTGATGATGGGCGCGCTCGGGATGCAGGCAGAGCGGGCGCGCGTCCCGCTGGCCGACGGCACGCTCGTCGGGACCCCCGGACAGCCGGATGACGATCTGATCCCGTCGCTGCTCGCCGCGTCCGACGTGCTCGGGACCGGCTGGTACGGGGCGGTCGCCGCCGAGGCCGGTCCGGGCAAGACCATCGCCGTCGTCGGCGACGGTGCGGTCGGTCTCTCGGCGGTGCTCGCGGCGAAGCATCTCGGCGCCGAGCGCATCATCGCCTTCAGTCGGCACCCCGCACGCCAGGCCCTGGCTCGCGAGTTCGGCGCGACCGACATCCTCGAAGAACGCGGCGAGGAGGGCGCGGCGAAGGTGGTCGAGCTCACCGCCGGGTACGGGGCTCACGGGGCGGTCGAGGCTGTCGGCTCCCAGGAGGCGATGTGGCAGGCGATCCGCGCGACGCGCCCCGGCGGGTACGTTGGATACGTCGGTGTCTCCCACGGCGTGGAGCTCGACGGCACGGAGCTGTTCTTCACCAGCGTGCACCTGCACGGCGGGCCCGCCCCGGTGCGCCGGTTCCTCCCTGAGCTCATCCAGCTGATCTGGGACCGTACGATCGATCCCGGCAGGGTCTTCGATCTCGCCCTGCCTCTCGCGGATGCTGCTGAGGCCTACAGGGCGATGGACGAGCGACGAGCGACGAAGGTCCTCCTGACCCTCTGACGTACGGGCCGCCCACCTGATGCCCGAAAATTGTCCCGTTCGGCCATCCAGGCCAGGGTCGGCCGCGAAGCACCCGCATGGACCTTCTCGATCCCGGTGAGCAGACGTTCGGCGTGCGCATCACCCGGAGGGACGAGGCCGCCCTCCGCGAGGCCTACGAGACGTACGCCCCTGTCGTGCTCGCCTACGTGACCAGATATGTCGGCAGGCACGAGGCAGAGGACGTGATGCAGCGCACCTTCCTCGACGTGTGGCGGGGAGCGTCGGGGTACGACCCGAGCCAGCGGTTCACCGGGTGGCTCTTCACGATCGCTCATCACCGTGCGATCGATGCGCTGCGGGCTCGCAGGCATGGGGTCGTCGACCTCGAAGCGCTGCGTGAGCTCGCAGGAGAAGACGGAAGGGACACCGTAAACCGGCTCGCGGATGCCGCGCTCGTCCGGTCCGCCGTCGCGAGGTTGCCCGGGCATGAACGCGCGGTCCTCGAGCTGGCGTACTTCGACGACCTCCCGCTGCGAGAGATCGCCGCGCGCCTCCAGGTCCCCATGGGGACGGTCAAAGCGCGTGCCTTCCGAGGGAAGCGACGGCTGGGAGAGATCTTGAGAGCGGCCGACGAACCTGCGAGATGACGCCTGCCCCCGGCAACCGAACGGGGTCAGCGACCGAAGAACACAGAGACCAGGTATCTGGTCGCCACCAGATGGAGGGATTGTTCGCATGTCGAAACGTACGTTCATCAAGGTCCTCACCGCGTTCCTTGCGGTCGTGGGGTTGGTCGCCATCGGGGTCGGAGCCCCGGCACAGGCACAGGAGCAGCGGCGGGCGAAGGTCGGCTACACGCAGGTCGTCGTCGATCCGGCCGTCTACTCGCTCATCGCAGGCGCAGGGATCACGCCCGCGGCAGTCGGTGGGGCGAAAGCGTTCGCCTACAAGGGCACGCTCGCGGCCCGGTTCCCGATCACCGGCTACTCGCTCAAGAAGGTGCAGATCAAGCACAGCGGCGGGATCAGCCTCACGGCAGGATCCGCCACGATCTCGCTGAGGAAGTTCACCATCGATCTCGGCCGCCAGCGGGTCAGCGGCAAGGTCTCCGGCTCCGTCGGCAACGTGGGGCGCGTCGACCTGTTCAAGATCCGCCGTTCGAACCGCCCAGGGCTGGGCCTGGTCAAGCTGACCTTGACGGGCACTGCTGCTGGTGCGCTCAACTCGACGTTCGGCGTCAACGCGTTCAGCGCCGGCGACACGTTCGGGTACGCGAGCCCGCGGCCGTTCGGGAGATTCTGACTCATGCTCTGGGCCGGTTGGGGGGCAGGCGCGATGCCTCCCACCGGCCCATTGGGCACGTTCCTGCCGTTAGGACCGGGCACAGTGGGGCACCGGACGAGCACTGCTTGGCCGTGGGCGCCAACGGTCGAGCATCAGGCCCGGGCGGGTCGAGAAAACGGACGCCCGGGCTGTCCCTTGTGACATCGCCGCCGCGCGGAGTCGTCGGCGGGCTAGGTGTTGTCAGGCTGGGGGATCTGCCGGGTCGCCACGATGTGCTCGGAAACGGCGAGGAGCCGAGTGTTGGTGATGCTCGAGACACGCTGAAGAAAGCGGAAGGCCCGCGTGGCGTCGAGGTCGTACCGCTCCATGACGATGCCCATCGCCTGGCCGATGACGGTGCGCGTGCGCACCGACCGGCCGAGCTGGTCGATCTGCCGTGAGGAGTCGACGGCCACGGCGATGTGTGCGGCCATGGCAGCACCGACGACCTGGTCAGAGTCGTCGAAGGCGTCGACCTTGTCGGCGTACAGGTTCAGCGCGCCGTAGTCGTCGGCGGTGGTGAAGAGCTGGAAGCACAGGACGCTGCCGAACCCCAGGTCGCGGTTGACCTGCTCGCTCCATCGCGGCCATCGGTCCTCCTGCGAAAGGTCGCGGACCAGCGTGGTCTCGTGGTCGTGGATCGTGTCGAGACACGGGCCCGTACCGATCTTGTACTGCAGGTGGTCGGCCTCTCGCGCTCGCGGCCCGGTGGAGTTGATGGTCTCGATCCGTCCGCCACGGCGGATCAGGCTTATCGCAGCGTCGTCGCAGCCCTCTATCGTCTCAACCGCCAGCTTGAGGGCCTGGTCGAGTGTGTCGGTCTCGTCGCCCTGGTCCCGCAAGGACCGCGCCAGCTCGGCGAACCAGTCGTCAGGATCTTGTCGGCGTGGCATCCCGTCATCGTAATCGTGGTGCGGACGCATGGGGAGAGTGGCTGGCGACCCAAGGTGTGGGCTTAGGTCCCGCAGGCCCGGGTACCGCTTCTTCCTGGAGCAACGGCGCGATAGGGCGCCGGGGCGGGAGGAAGAGGAGTAGGGCGATGCCCCCTAGGAAGAAGGCCGCGAACAGCGGTGGCACACGAGTGACCGACGACAGCCTGCGAGTGCGCCAGGTCACGCACTACCAGTTCAGCTGGGCTGCTGGCGGCGCCGGAGAGGACGGCCTCTGGACGCTTCAGCTGGTGCTCGACGAGGGCGCATGGGAGGAAGTCCTGACGGTCAGTGCGGACGACGCCGACAACCTTCAGGACGTCCTCACCAACACGACCAACGTGTTCTACGACATCGATCGTCGGGTGCTGATGTTCGGCGTGACGAAGACCGGTGACTGACACGCTGCCGAGGACCTCGGTCCGCGGCAGCGCGTCCTTTCAGCGCGAGGCTGCCATGTGGCGCGCGCCGCGGAAGCCGAACACCGCTGCGGGTCCGATGGTCGACCCGGGACCAGGGTAGGTGCGCCCCATCACGGCGGCAGAGTTGTTGCCCGCGGCGTACAGGCCCTCGATGACCGAGCCGTCCTCGCGCAGGACGCGCGCATCGGCGTCGGTGACGACACCGCCCTTGGTGCCGAGGTCGCCGATCACCACCTTGAACGCCGTGAACGGGCCCTTCTCCAGCGGGCCCAGGCACGGGTTGGGGCGAACGAGCGGGTCGCCGTAGTAGCGGTCGTACGCGGAGTTGCCACGGCCGTAGTCGCCGTCGACGCCCGCCTTGGCGAAACCGTTGAAGCGGTCGACCGTCGCGTCGAGACGCGTGGGGTCGACGCCGATCTTGCCGGCGAGCTCGGCGAGCGAGTCGGCCTTCACCATGATCCCTGCCTCGGTCATCTTCTTGTTGAGGCGCGGGTCCATGGCGTACGTCCGCAGATAACGGCGTGCGTGCCGGGTGTCGGCGATGAACCAGTACGGTCCGTCCTTGTCGTGCTCGAGCATGTGGTGCCCGAGGTCGACGTACGACTCCGACTCGTTGGCGAACCGCTCGCCCTTGCCGTCGACGATGATCGAGTACGGGAACGACCGCTCGCCGACGATGAATGCCGCGCCGTGTCCGTCGACGGGCGCGATCGACGCACCCCACCAGGCGTCGTCCATCAGCTCGAGCGCCGCGCCGGCCTTGTAGGCGATCTCGATCGGGCGACCGAGGTTGCCAGGTGCGCCGGACGGGTTGCCCTCGATCCCCTGCAGCTCGCGTCGCATCTGCTTGTTCTGGTCGAACCCGCCGCCAGCGAGCATGACGCCGCGGCGTGCCTCGATCGTGAGGGGCTCGCCGTCGCGGGTGACGCGGACGCCGACCACGTGTCCTTCGTCCATGATCAGGTCCTCGAGCGGCGCGTTTAGCCACAGCGGAGTCTTCTGCTTCTGCACGACCACGTCGACGAAGGAGGCGGCGAAGGCAGCGCCGATGCCGGCGAGCTTCTTGCCGCGCAGGACCCCTCCCGCGGCGCGGAACACGAGCTCGGCGCCGCGCCGGAATCCGGCCGGGGTCGACCATGCCCGTCCCAACAGCCAGACGTCGTCGGTCTTCACCGGCAGGGCCACCGGGGCCTGGCAGGTCTCCCACCACGAGCCGATGCGCTTGACGTCGAACGGCTTGACCTCGACAGCGCGACCGATCTTGCCGCCCGACTTCTCGGGGTAGTAGTCGGCATAGTCCGGTGCGCGCACCAGCTCCACGCCGTACTTCTCGGCCGTCAGGACGAAGTCCTCGACGCCGTCGACGAATGCCTCCTTGCGGGCCCTGTTGCTGGCGGCTCCCGGCTCCCCGACGGTGGCCTCGAGGTAGGCCAGCGCCTCCTCTCGGGAGTCGCCGACGTCGTCACGCTTCATCAGCGGGTTGTTCGGCAGCCACATCCCGCCGCCCGACATCGCCGTGTTGCCGCCCCACTTGTCGGTGCTTTCCAGCACCACGACGCTCAGCCCGGAGTCGGCGGCTGCCATCGCGGTCGACAACCCCGCGGCTCCGGACCCGACGACAACGACGTCGTAGGTGTGGTCGTACGAGGGCGCGGGATGGGGGTTCGCGGGCATGGAGACCTCCTGTACAGGCTACCGGACAATCTTGTCCGGAGTAGGATCCCAGCATGCCTTCCCCGCGCCGTCAGATCAACCGCGGCCCTGCTGCGGCCGGCGAGAACCGGGCGGCGATCCTGGCGGCGGCGCGGCGCGTCTTCGCCGAGCAGGGCTATCACGCTCCGCTGTACAAGATCGCCAAGGAGGCCGGGCTCGGCCAGGGTGTGCTCTACCGCCATTTCCCCAACCGTCTCGCCCTCGGCTTCGCGGTGTTCGAGGAGAACTTCGTCGAGCTGCGAGAGGTCTCGTCGCGCGACGACGCAGGCGCGCTCGAGGAGCTGTGGGCGCGGCTGCTGGACCTGACCATCACCGATGCCGCGTTCGTCGAGATGTTCGTGGACGCCCGTCGTGCCACCGCCGACTACGACGGCGCCGAGCGCTTGGTCGCTCTGCTCGAACCAGCCCTCGGCCGTGCACGCGCTGCGGGCCGCGTCGACCCCGAGCTGACGATGGCCGACCTTCTGCTCGCCCATCGCATGGTGTTCGGCGTCGTCGCCACCGCGGAGGACGAGGCCGCCGCGCGCGTCGCCGTGGCGGCGGCGACGGCGCTCATCCCGAGGCTGCCTCCTGCCCCTCGGGCGTGAGGACGCCGGGGACGGGTACCGGTCCGGAGACGAAGGGAGTCTCCCATGGACGACTCAGCAGCAGCCAGCCGCGGCCACGACAGCGATCTTGCCGCGAAGGAGAAGACCGTGCGCACCCTCACGATGGTCGTGGGAGCGGTCTTCCTCCTGGTCGGGATCCTCGGCTTCATCCCTGGCATCACGACGAACTACGACACGATGACCTTCGCCGGACACGAGAGCGATGCGAAGCTCCTCGGGATCTTCGAGGTCTCGATCCTGCACAACATCGTCCACCTCCTGTTCGGCGTCGTCGGGCTATGGGCGGCACGGGCCGCGAGGACCGCTGTGCCGTACCTGATCGGCGGCGGCGTGGTCTATCTCCTCCTGTGGCTCTACGGGCTGATCATCGACCACGACCACGCGGCGAACTTCATCCCGGTCAATGACGCGGACAACTGGCTCCACCTCGGCCTCGGCGTCGTGATGGTCGTGCTGGGGGTGATGGGCTCGCGCATGATCGCGCCGCGTCGAGCGTCGACGGGTCCACCGGGCCGTCGCCCGTGAGGGCGGGCAAGGACCGCGCCAGGGCGGGCCTGCTCGGTCGGGCCGCCCTGACGGGCGCCGGTCTGGAACCACGCGATGCACTGAGGGACAGGGCCACGCTCGGTGCGCTGCGCGGGGTGGTCGAGAACGCGACCGGCGTGGGTGCCCCGCCCTCGACCTGGGAGAGCACCGAGCGTCGGGCCGACTTCTTCCACAAGGCGGTCTACTCGACGGTCACCGGCTGGTTTTCGGACCGCTGGATCGCGCCCCGCCTGCAGTCACGTCGCGGGGTCGTCAGCCACTGACCACGCGAGGGACACCGGCTGCCTGAGGATCGTGCGCAGCTTGGCGGGGGCGACCCTGCGTGCGTCGCTGAGGTAGATCTCGTGGTGCTTGCCGGTCATCCGCAGGCCGTGGTCGGGGACGAACTCGTCATGCATCCGCGCCAGCACCTCGGCCTCGTCGTCGAAGGAGCCGACGTGCAGCGTCTGCACGCACCGTCCCTCGGACAGCGGTGCGAGGCGCAGCTCGTCGAGCCGGACCGGCCGGGCTTTGGCTGCGGTGCGGGCGACGGCCGCGTCGACCATGGACTGGTCGATCCAGTCCGGGGTCATGATCATCAAGGTCCAGTCCCACTGCGACTTGTCGCGCGTCGTGGTGAAGGCGTCCATGTCCTCGGCCCACCACAGGCCCTCCAGCGGCGGAACGACGTAGTCACGTCCGAGGTCCTTCTTGCTCGCGAACTTCACGGCGTACGCCACGGGATACAGCGCGGCGAGCGCGTCGGCGTACGCCGGTGAGGTGTTGGGATCGCCGTGTCCGTCGACCATCAGATATTGCATGTCGGGCACGTCCAGGAGTCTGAAAACGCCTCTCTTGGCCTGGTAGGCGTCAAGGCTCTTCTTGATGTCGGTCTTGTCGGTCGTGCGGATCATCGAGCACCTGGACTCGGCTGGCGAGCCACTGCCTTTCCGCCTCCAGGAGGCACGGAGAGTACCTCGACGGGTGAGCCGGGTACGGAGCGCCGCGCCGTACTGGCGCTCGTTGAGCAGCGGCAGGTTGGCCACGCCGAGAAGGAACGGGTGCGGCACCGTCCGGAGCTCGGTGAGGAACGCGAGGGCGTTGCGTGCCGCGCTCTCTCGGCCGAGGTCCGTCGTGTGGAAGACGCGCCGTGACTTCGCGCGGCCGGGGCGTCGCGCACGTGGACGAGGCCTCGTCCACGCACCTATTCTGGCACTGGAATAGCCCTGCTGGTCAAGCGCTTCGTTGATGCTCCACGCTGCTCAGCCGTGCAGGGTGGGCCGGTAGACGAGCTCTTGGATGCGGCCGTCAAGGGTCCGGCTCTCGAGCAGGTCGAGGTCGAAGTCGGCCGCTCCGGCGAAGATCGGGTCGGTTCCGGACTGCCCGGTGATCACAGGGAACACCGTCACTTCGACGCGGTCGACCAGGCCAGCGGCCATGAGGGCACGGTTCATCGACAGGCTTCCGTGCGAGCGCAACGGCACGTCGGACGCCTCCTTGAGCCGGGCGACGACGTCGACGGCATCACCAGCCGCAAGGGTAGCGTCCGGCCAGTCGAGCGGTCCTCGCAGGGTGGACGACACGACCGTCGTCGGCAAGCTCATCATCCGGGTGACCCAGGCGTCGTACACCGACTCCTCGGTGCCCGAACCCAGCAGCTGGACGAACGCCCGGTACGTATTGGCCCCGAAGACCATCCGCTGCTCCTCGTCGTACGAGGCGAGACGGTGGTCGAGCAGCTCGGGGCCTTGCTTGCCCCAGTAGCCGCCCCAGTCGCCGCCGCTGGCGGTGCCGAAACCGTCGAGGCTCGAGAAGACGTCGAAGGTGTAGGTGGCAGTCATCGTGCACTCCTCGGGACGGTTGATCAGGTCGTGGTGTCGACCTGCGGGCCGGGTCGAACTCATCGCTCCCATCGAACGGTCGCCGCGTTCGCGTGACATTCGTCATCCCCGGGCCGTGGAGGATCCACACGCCTTCATGACGGCCGGCACTCCTGCCCGCGCCCGTACGCCACGAGGCTGGAGGCATGAACCACGAACGGAGTGCGACCAGGCCCGCTGACCGGGCTCCCGTGATCGAGGTACGAGGGCTGCGGCGCGTCTACGGCGAAGGGGACACCGCGTTCGAGGCCGTCCGGTCGCTCGACCTCGACGTTCGACCTGCTGGAGGGGCTGGCAGAGCCGACTGCCGGAGAGGTCGCCGTCGCCGGATCCGGCCGCGGGTGGGGACGATGCAAGGGCCTTCGGAACGAGCGCTAAGCGGCGACGGTGGCCTTGGCCTCGCGGCGGGTCCACGGCCAGGTCAGCAGCGCCCAGACGGTGGCGACGATCACGATCTCGAGGACCACGTACAACGGCCACGGCCCGAGATAGTCGAGCAGCGAGGCCCGGCCAGGCTTCGCGTTGAGATAGCCGTAGTTGACCCCGGCGATCGCGTTGTAGATGAAGGCGAGCACTGCCCAGACGAGCGTGATCGCGACCGTGCGCCGATAGGTCGCCCACGTCGGCCAGACCCCGAGGCCCACCACGAGATAGACCGCCGCCCAGACGATGAGGAGGTGCATCGCCCAGAACATGAGGAAGCGCGGCTCGGGCCAGGCCGCGGCGAGGTCGGGGGTCAGCATCCCCTGGGTCGTGAGCGTGATGCCCCACAAGTAGGTGACGGTGGCGGTCAGGCGCGAGCGCGTCCAGAGCGCGTGCACGGCGAAGAGCCACGCGAGGTCGCAGAGCTGGAAGGGGAGCGAGGTACGGGGGTTCCACTCGTCCGGGAGGAACTGCATGATCTGCAGCGGGATGGTCACCGCGCAGATGCCCACTGCGAGCGCCCGGCTCACCCGCGTCTCGGTGGCCGTGCCCCGTACGTGCCACCCGACCCACACCACGGCGATGAGGCCAACCGCGAACACACCCAGCGCTGCGAGGTGCTGCGAGCCGAACGTCTCGAAACGGCCGTCTGCGGCCAGGCTCACCATGGGATCAGGCTAAGGCCGCCGGAGGTCGCGCAGTCCGACACTCACATGCGCGCTGCGCCGGTACGGATCGCCTCCCGGATGCGGGGGTAGGTACCGCAGCGACAGATGTTGCGGATGCTGTCGAGGTCGTCGTCGGTGACGCTGCGACCCTCGGCGGCGACACGGCGTACGAGGTCGACGGCGGCCATGATCTGGCCCGGCTGGCAGAAGCCGCACTGCGCGACGTCGTGCGCGAGCCACGCCTCCTGCATGGGGTGGAGCTCGGCGCCGATCGTGTCGGGGAGCCCCTCGATCGTCGTCACCTCGTCGGTCGGCGAGAGCGCGTCCACCGGGACAGCGCACGGGTTGAACGCTTTGCCGTTGAGGTGGCTCGTGCATGCCTTGCACACGTTGATCCCGCAGCCGTACTTCGGGCCAGTGACACCCAGGACGTCACGCAGGACCCACAGCAGTCGCACGCCGTCAGCGACGTCGACGCTGACCTGTCGGCCGTTGAGCACGAAGGTGTGCTGGGGCACGGTGGTTCTCCTTGGTCTCGTGGGGGAGTGCAGTGCGTCAGCGGACGAAGGTCAGTCCGTCGGTGGGCGACTGCGGGATCGGAGGAACGGTGGGCTTGGGGGTGAACGAGAGCGTCGAGTGGTTGATCGGGAACGACGTCGGCATGGTCCCTGTCGCTCTCCCATACGCGCAGGCGACGGCGGCGAATGACGCGGCGACGCCGAGCTCGCCCGCACCTCCGGGCTCGCCGGTGGTGGTCGGCATGATGACGATCTTGATCTCGGGGGGCGTGTTCCACTGCCGCGTATAGAAGTAGTTGTCCCAGCTGGCCTCGAGGAACGACCCGTCGCGGAGGTGGAGGCTGGAGGTCAGGGCGAGGGCGATTCCGTCCATCAGGCACCCCATCATCTGCGCCTCGAGGCCGCGCGGGTTCACCGCGAGGCCGGCGTCGACCGCGATCACGGCCTTGGTGACGCGAGGGCCGGCGACGGCGTCCCTGATCTGCCGTCCGACTGTCTCTGGGCGGCAGTCGAGCTCGACGAGCACGGCGCTGACCGAGCGGTACTCGTCGTGGAGCGCGATGCCCTGCGCCGTGCCGGCCGGCATCGTCCGTCCCCAGCTGCCGACCTGGGCGACCTTGTCGAGGACGGCGCGCGCTCGATCGGTCCGCAGCATCGACCGGCGGAACTGGAAGGGGTCCTTGCGCATCCGTGCCGCCAGCTGGTCCACGACGAGCTCGCGTGCGCACGTCACGTCGGGGGAGTAGACGTTGCGCATGCTGCCGGTGTTGAACCCGCGGTCGGTCTCGTTCAGGACCCGGCTGACGACCCCGAAGTCGTACGGCATCGTCTGCGAGAGCTGGAAGAACACCTGCGAGAACGCCGAATCGCCCACCGGCAGCCCCGCCACCGTCGCGGTGATGAGCTCGCCCAGGCCGTGGCCGAGGTCGGTGGCGACGCTGGTGTGGACCTGCTTGAAGCCGAGCACGGAGCTGCCGAGGTAGTTCGCGCGCACGCGTGAGGTCGCCATCGGGTGGGTGCGCCCTTGGCGGCTGTCGTCGGCGCGGTGCCACATCAGCTTCACCGGCTTGCCGATCTTCTGCGAGACCTCGGCGGCCTCGAGCGCGGCGTCGAAGAAGAGCTTGCGGCCGAACGAGCCGCCGCCCTCGGTGACGTGCACGGTGACGGCGCTGGCGGGGATCTTGAGCGTGAGCGCGAGGGTCTGCCGCGCGATGATCGGCGACTTGAGCGACGACCAGATCTCGGCCCGTCCACCGCGCACGTCGGCGATGGCACAGTTCGTCTCCAGTGCGCTGTTGCTGCGGAACGCGAACGTGAACCTGGTGTCGATCGTCGGCGTGAGGGGCGGCAGTCCCATCGGGAGCTCGGCCCGCCGCAGCTCGGCGAGCACGTCGTCGTCCGACTTGCCCTCAGCGGTGCCCCGACCCCACGAGACCTCCAACGCTCGCACCGCGTCGATGCACTGGCCGAACGTCTCGGCGCGTACGGCGACGCCGGTCGCGATCGGCACCACGTCGGTGACGCCGGGCATGGCGCGCACCGCGGCGAGGTTGGCGACCGACCGTACGGTGCCGTTGAGCGTCGGGGGCCGGCATACCATCGTCGGCAGTGCGCCGGGGACCTGCAGGTCCATCGCGAACTGCTTGCGTCCGGTCACGGCAGCCAGCGCGTCGACGCGCGTTCGGGGCGTGCCGATCACGGTGAAGTCGTCGCTGGGCTTGAGCGTGACCCGTACCGTCTCGACGCGGGAGCTGGCCGCCTTCGCCGCGAGCGCACCGATGTCGAGGGATGCGCCACCGGGAGCGGTGACGACGCCGTTCTTCAGTGTGAGGTCGGCTGCCGGACGGCCGAGCTCGGTCGCGGCCGCGGCGAGCAGGCGGAGCCGCGCGATCGCCGCGGCGACGCGGATCGGCGTGAACGTGGCGATCGTCGTGTTGGAGGCTCCGGTGAGCTGGTTGAAGAGGAGCTCCGGCCGGGCGTCGGCGAGCGTGACGCGGATCCGGTCGAGACCGACGTCCAGCTCCTCGGCGATGAGCATGGCCGTCGAGGTGGTGATGCCCTGGCCCACCTCGGCCCGGGGGAGGGAGAAGGCCACAGTGCCGTCGGGGCGTACCTCGACGGTGATGAGGTGCGACGTCGGCAGCGCCGCCACCGTCATCATGTCGTTGAGGTCGAGGAAGTCCGTCAGCTGCGGCAGGGCTGCGGCCTCGGCCTCACCGGGGAGGGCCAGGCGGGCGCCGGTGACGAGGGTCGCCGATGCCAGCACGTACCCGAGGAAACTCCGACGTCCGATGCCGTCGGGCTCGTTAATCTCGTCTGTCATGTCGGCGTGTTAGAACGGACTCTGGCGTCTGCTGAGGTCGCGCATGGCTCGGCTCCTCGCTCTCAGGACGGGTAGTTCGGGTTGTTCATCGTCGGGATGTCGATGTTGATCTGCTGCCCGGGCTCGAGGTAGAAGAGCGCGAACTTCCGGATCAGCTCCTCGAACACGAAGTAGATCGACGGCACCCCGAGCAGCGGGAGGCCGAGCTCGCGCAGCCGGACGAACGGGATCCAGGCGGCGGCGACGGTCGCGTCGAGGATCGGGTTGCGGTCGATCCCGAGCCAGTCGGTGACCTGGTCGCCGAGCATGTATCGGGTGACCGACTCGAACGCGGGCTTCGTGACCAGGGTGAAGTCGATGCGGTCTCCCAGGTTCGTCAGCATCTCCGCGAGCTTGACGCCCTCCGGGGTCGGACCGAGGAGCGGCACCAGGACCTGTTCACGCTGGGCCAGCGCCTCGTCCCAGGATGCGGGGATGTACTCGTCGAGGACGCCGAGCATCGACGCCGTCACCTGCCAGATGTGGAGGTATGCGTCAGCCTCGGCCTTGGGGATCCGGATGTTCCAGTCCATGAGCTTCTGCCAGACTGACGAGGCGAGGCTGTGCCACGTCACCATGATGTCGAACTGGCTGATTGGGATCTCTTCGTCGGCCGACGCCACCCAGTGCGGGGACTGGGGGAGTAGATGGCGAACGGCGGCGTGCGTGAGCCTGGTCTTCACACAGGTCACGACCATCTCGCCGTCCGGCCGGTACGCGTGGTAGTCGCCGATGTCGTACCCGAGCTTCGCGGTCTTGGCGATGCGGTCCGTCAGGTCGGCGCCGCCTTTGGAGTAGTAGACGGCGCGTGCCTCGCGCGGGATGGCGGCGCTCATCATGCCGCTGTTCATGCCGTACAGGACGCCCAGGTAGAGCCCGCGCTTCCGAGTGAACTGGTACGCGAGGTCGAGCTTGCGCTGGTCCGCCCACGCGGGAAGCGTGCGGGTCTGGTTGACGAGCGCCGCGACGTCGGAGGGGAGGCCGGAGGGGATGGTCTGGCCGTTCTTCGTCCACGAACGGAGCACGTCGTTCACGGCGGGGACACCGCCGCGCTCGAGGAGCGAGGCGAGCACGGGATCCGCCAGGTCGTCCCACACGTAGCGCGGGTCGCGACCGGTGCCCGTGCCGGCGATCGAGCCCGCCGAGGACCACGTCCACGCCTTGGCGGGGGCGGCGACCGTGAAGGCGCCGAGCGCACCGAGGGCTCCTCCCGCCCGTAAGAGGTTTCTCCTGCTGAGGTCTGCCATTTCGTGCTCCTCGTCGAGTCCTCGCGACAGCCAGGCGGAGGCTATCGGCAGTTTGCCAATAGTGACTTGCGTCATATTAATAGAGGAGGACGGGGATGGCTAGAGGGAACGAGGTCGATCGTCCGATCTGCACTCTTTGCCCGGTCGAGCGAGGTGTACGGCAAGATTCCGGCATGGGATCTACGCGTCGCCGACTCCCGCCGGACGTACGGCGCGAGCAGATCGTCAGCGCCGCCGGCCGCGTGTTCGCCGAGCGCCCGTACGACGACGTGTCGACGGGCGAGCTTGCCGGTGCATGCGGCGTGAGTAGAGGACTGCTCAACCACTACTTCCCGACCAAGCGCGACCTCTACGTCGCCGTCGTCGCGAAGCTGCTCCAGGCGCCGCGCCTCCCGACCCCCGCGTACGTGGAGGGGGCGCGGCCGGAGGAACGCATCGCGCAGAGCGTCCACGAGTGGGTCGGGATGGTGCTGCGCAGCCGTGAGACGTGGCTGTCGGCGTCGGCGTTGACGGGGGAGTCGCAGGACGAGCAGGTCCAGGCGCTGGTGAGCGAGTACACCGAGGCCATGGCCGACCAGATCTGCGAGATCGCCGGCCTGCACGTCGTACGAGAAGACCCGGTGGTGCGGGTCGCGCTGCACGGCTACTCGGCGTACGCGACGGTCGTCACGCGTCGCTGGTTGCGCGGGGCCGAGCTGACACGAGAGCAGCTCGAGCGGCTGCTGTGCGAGGCGCTGGTCGACCTCGTACGGAGGACCATCCCCGATCTGGTCGAAGGCGCGGGGCGACCGGGCGGCGGTCAGTCCTAGGACGGCTGGACGGCGTTCCTCTGGATCGCGCCGGCACCGGTGACGACGCTCAGCGGCGGGACATCCTTCGCGACGACGGTGCCCGCGCCGATGACCGATCCGTGGCCGATCGTCACGCCGGGTGCGACCGTCGCGCCGGCGCCGATCCAGACGTCGTCCTCGATGACGATGGGGGCGTGAGTCAGGTAGTCGAACCGCTCGGCGACCTCAACGGGATGCCCGGAGGTGCTGAGTGTGACGTTGGGGCCGATCAGGACGCGGTCGCCGATCGTGATGCCGCCGAAGTCCAGGAAGTAGCACCCCTGGTTGATGAAGACGCGCTCCCCGAACGTCGCGCCGAGGCCGTAGTCGCAGAAGAACGGCGGATAGATCGTGAGCGACTCCGGCAGGGGCTGGCCGAAGATCTCGCTCAGCAGAGCGATGCGTGCGTCGACGTCACCGTGCGGGAGGACGTTGAGCCGCGACGTGAGTTCCATGGCGACCTGGACGCGCTCGGCGAACGCGCGGGACTCGGGCGTACGAGTGGGCAGGCGGCGCTTCTCGAACATGCCCCCGATGCTGGCAGAGGGGAGTGACGGAATCAGCCGTGCACGGTCGGACGGTAGGTGAGCTCTTGGGTGTGGCCGTCGAACGTCCAGCTCTCGAGCAGCTCGAGGTCGAAGTCGGCCGATCCTGCGAAGATCGGGTCCGTCCCGGTCTGACCGCTGATCACCGGGAAGAGCGTCACCTGGACGCGGTCGACGAGACCGGCCGCCATCAGCGCGCGGTTCATCGACAGGCTGCCATGCGAGCGCAACGGCACGTCGGACTCCTCTTTGAGCCGCGCGACGACGTCGACGGCGTCGCCGCTCACGACGGCCGCGTTCGGCCAGTCGAGCGGTCCCTGGAGGGTCGTCGAGACCACCGTCGTCGGGAGGTTCACCATCCGGGCATTGATCGGGTCGAGCTCGTCGGTGCTCGCGCCCAGGAGCTCGACGAACTCCCGATAGGTGTGGGCGCCGAGGACCATCCGCTGCTCCGCCTCGTACTGCGCGAGGCGGTGGTCGAGGAACTCGGGGCCCTGCTTGCCCCAGTACCCGCCCCAGTCGCCGCCCCCTCCGTACGAGCCGAAGCCGTCGATGGTGGACACGACGTCGAAGGTGTAGGTCGCGGTCATGGTGCTCTCCTCGCAGTCGGCGGGTCCGTCTGAAGAGACTGACCGACCGGGCGGCGGAACCTCATCGCTGTCGCCGGAACGCAACCCGGGCGTAAAATCCTGACGGGTGCAGACGCGCGCCCCACGGCGTGAGCGGGGGTGTCAGATGACGGACGAGGTGCTCGATCATCACGAGCTCGCGGACCTGGTCGAAGACCTCCACGCCGCTGACTCCGCGGAGCAGACGGCCGAGCAGATCATCACGCGCTTGTGCGAGACCGTCGAGATGGATCGCGGCGGCGTGACGATGATCCGCGGCGGTGGCCGGCTCGACACCGTCTCTGCCACCGACGACCTCATCAAGAAGGCCGACGAGCTGCAGGTCGCGCTCGGCGAAGGACCGGCCCGCAGCGACGACTGGGACGAGACCCTCCGTTTGGGCGACCTGCGGCGAGAGCGGCGATGGCCGCGCTGGACGAAGGCGGTCACGGACCTCGGCGTCGCGAGCCTCCTCGGCGTGAGCCTCGCGCCGAGCTCCCGCCGGATCGGCGTGGTCACCCTCTACTCGGAGGACACGCGGTTCTTCGACGACGATGACGTGGCGTTCGCCCACATCTTCGCGCGTCACGCCGCAATCGCGTTGTTTCGTGCCGAGCGCGAGGAGAACCTCGAGATCGCGCTCGACGCGCGCAAGCTCATCGGGCAGGCCCAGGGCATCCTCATGGAGCGATACGGCCTGGACGAGCCGCGGGCCTTCGAGGTGCTGCGGCGCTACTCCCAGCAGCACAACCTCAAGCTGCGCGCGGTGGCGCGGATGCTCGTGGAGACCCGCACGCTGCCGTCCTGACCTGGCACGGCGCAAACCACCGCTGGAGTGCCGGCCGCGTGTGGATAGGGTCGCCCCGTACGGGTGGCGAGCGAAGCGGGCGGGGCATGGGCGAGACGACGGTCGTGGTCAAGCGGGGCGACGAGCTCGGCGAGGAATACCGGCGCCGTATCACCGAGGTGTACGTCCGCAGCTTCGCCGACGACTTCGTCGCGTTCTCGCGCGACACCGACACGCTGGCCGACGCGTTCGAGCACATGCTGCTGATCGAGCGGTTCTATGTCGCGCTCGTCGAGGGTGAGCCTGCGGGCATCGCCTCGTTCACCGAGGGCGACCAGACGCTCTTCGCGCCGCAGTGGTCGCAGATCCGTCGCCACCTCGGACTCGTACGGGGGCTGCTCGGCTATGTGGTGATCCAGCGCTGGTTCATGCGTCCGTTCGAGGGAGCACGGCCCGGACTGGCCGAGATCGGGTTCGTTGCCACCGAGCCGGCATACCAGGGGAGGGGTGTCGCGACCGCGCTGCTGCGTCACCTGCTGGCGCTGCCCGGTTATCGCGAGTTCGTGCTCGAGGACATCAAGGACACCAATGCGTCGGCGCTCGCCGTGTACGCCAAGCTCGGCTTCACGGTCTACAAGCGTAAGAAGGTGCGCTTCGCCCGACGCGTCGGCTTCACTGAGCTGGTGTCGATGAAGCTCGAGCGCTGAGGGCCGTCGCTAGAGCCAGCCGCGCCGTTTGAACACGACGTAGAGCGTCACGCAGACGGCGGCCATGAGCACGATCGCGAACGGATAGCCGAACGCCCATCCGAGCTCCGGCATCCGCTCGAAGTTCATCCCGTAGATCGTGCCGACCAGCGTGGGCGCGAAGAGGATCGCCGCCCACGACGAGATGCGCTTGAGCTCCTCGTTCTGGCGGAAGCTGGCCTCGGTGAGGCGCTGCATCTCCTCGTTCTGTCGTTGGCCGACGAGGGTGGCGTTGACGGCGAGGATGTTCTGGAGGAGAACCCGGAACCCTTCGATCCGCTCGACGATCCGGATCACGTGGTCCTCGACGTCGCGCAGGTTGCGGCGGAGCTCCTCGTCGACGGCGTACTTCTCGAAGCCGCTGCGGAGCGCGTCGAGCATGCCGAGGAGGGGACGGGCCGCGCGCTGGAACTCGATGACCTCGCGCGACAGTTCGTAGATGCGCCGCGAGACGGTCGGATCACCGGCGAACACCTGGTACTCGATCTCGTCGATGTCGTTCTCGAGGCCGGCGACCACCGGACCGTACTCGTCGACGACCTCGTCGAAGATCGCGTACAGGACGGCTTCGGGGCCGAGGCAGAGCAGGTCGGGGGAGGACTCGAGACGGCGCCGGACGTGTCCGAGGTTGGGCGACTCCGCGTGCCGGACGGTGACGACGAAGTCGGGGCCGGTGAAGACGTGGACCTCGCCGAACTCGACGCGCTCCTCGGCATCGAGATAGCGCGCCGGCCGCAGGACCGTGAAGAGGACGTCGCCGTAGCGCTCGAGCTTCGGGCGCTGGTGCGCCCGGATCGTGTCCTCCACCGCGAGCTCGTGGATCGAGAACTCCTCGGCGACGGACTCGATCTCGTCGCGGGTCGGACGGTAGAGGCCGATCCAGCCCATCCCGTGCTCGTCACGCAGCAGCTCGTACGTGTCCTCGAGGGTCGGCGGCTCGACCTTGCGCGTGCCCTCGACGTACACGGCGTTGTCCACGATCCCCATCGGCTGCCTCCTCTCGCGACCACGATGACCGTACCTGTTGGCGGGCGTGCGAGCCCGCCCGCCCGGTCCGTCAAGATCGTGTCAGGGCTTGCGCGCGGGTGTCACCGGGGGTCGTCCGGCGCCTTCGCGCGGAACTCGTAGTCCCCCGAGCCGACCTCGTACACGACGTAGCCGTCGCGGACTCCCGCGTACGAGGCTCCGCGCGGCGCGGTGACATCACTTCGCCGACGGGCCGGGACGTGGATCTCGGCAGTGGCGCCGACCGGGACCGTCGCGCGGAGTGTGAGCTGGTGGCGGGAGCGCTGCCAGCTCGACGTCACCTGGCCGAGCGGCGAGTCGACCGTCGCAGACGCGTGGTCGAGGTCGCCGACGGGGGAGGGCTGGATCTTGACCTTCGAGAACCCGGGCGCGGCCGGCGTGATGCCCGCGACCTGCTGATAGAGCCAGTCGTCGACGGTGCCGAAGAAGGCGTGGTTCTGCGAGCGTGAGTGCGCCGGCCACTCCTCCCACATCGTCGTCGCGCCCAGCTCCTCGAACCAGTAGCCCCACCCGGGATATGTGGGGTTCGTGGCGACGTCGTACGCGAGCTCACCGTGACCGCTGTCGGTGAGGACCGGAAGCAGGTCCTTGGTGCCGATCGCGCCGGTGCTGAGGTGGTTGCCGCGCACCTCGACGTCCTTGACGAGGTTCGCCAGCACCGTCTCGCGGTGCTCCTCGGGGACGATGCCGAACGCCAGCGGGAGCACGTTGGCGGTCTGTCGGTAGTCGGCGGACGGGTTGTCGGCGTACGTGCCGCGCTCCTCGTCGTAGAACGTGTCGTTGAAGGCGTCGGCGACCTGGCCGGCGAACGTCTCGAAGTGCGCCGCGTCAGCCTTCTTGCCCAGCACGGTGGCGATCTTCGCCATGAGGGTCGCGGTCCTGTGAAGGTAGGCGGTCGCCGGCAGTCGCGTACCCGCTCCCGCGCCCGGGGTCGGGTCGAGCCAGTCGCCGAAGCTGAACCCGGTGTAGACGTTGCCGGTCGCGCCGATCGTCGCCTCGTAGTGGTCCAGCCACTTCTTCATTCCTGCGTAGTTGTCCTCCAGTGCACGGGTGTTGCCGTAGTACCAGTACAGGTTCCATGTCATCAACACGTAGCTCGACGACCAGAGCGGGTCCACGAACTGCTCCTTCGACCCCGCCGATCCGGGCACCGTGGCGCCGAAGGTGCCGTCGGGCAACTGGTCGTCGCGATGCGTGCGCACCCAGCTCTCGTAGAAGCTCTGCATGTCGAAGCCGGCGATGGCGGAGTCGGCGGTGAGGTACGCGTCCGCGGTGTAGGCACGCTTCTCGTACATGGGCGTGTCCGTGGGGATCGAGTGCAGGTTGTTCAGGATCGTGTTCGCCTGCGCCTCGTGGTAGCGGTTCAAGAGGTCGTCCGAGCTTCCGAAACCACCGGTGCGCTCGACCGCGGTGTGCACACGCATCCCGTCCACGCCGCGGATCGTCACGCCCTCGGGTGCGGTGACCTGGACGTACCGGAAGCCTGCATAGCTGTAGCTCGGCTGGTACGACTCCGGCCCGCCGCCCTTGAGCGTGTAGCGGTAGGTCTGCCCGTCGAAGAACCCGAGGTTGCTGTCGACGGTGCCGTCCGCCTTGAGCTTCTCGCCGTAGCTGACCGTGACGGTGGCGCCGGCGGGCCCGTCCACCGTGAGCTTCGCCCAGCCGGCCGTGGGACTCGCGAAGTCGTACACGGTGGTCCCGGTTCGCGGCACGCTCGTCGCGGTGTGCTCGAGCTGGTCGGTGACCTCGATGGCGGGGAACTGCTGTGAGCGGAGCGCGACGTCCTTGCCGGGGCTGGCTACGGCGACCGCTGACCGCCACGAGGAGTCGTCGAACCCCGGCGCGTTCCATCCCGGCTGCTCGAGCCGGGCGTCGTAGCTCTCACCCATCCAGACCGAGTCGGACGTCGTGGGACCCTCGGCCGTGCTCCAGGTGCGATCGCTCACGACCTGCTGCGTCGTCCCGTCGACGTACGCGATGTCGAGCTCGAGCTTGAGCTTCGTGTCGTCGTGCCACGGCTCACCCGCCCAGTCGTCCGGGAAGGTCTGGCCGAAGTAGCCGCGTCCCAGACTCACTCCGAGGACGTTCTCCCCGGACCGCAGCGCCTTCGTCACGTCGTACGTGGCGTACAGGGTCGTCTTGTCGTAGACGGTGAAGCCGGGGTCGAGCTCGTGATCGCCGACGCGCTGGCCGTTCAGGAAGAGCTTGTAGTAGCCCAGCCCAGTGACGTAGGCGCGGGCCGAGGCGATCTTCTTGGCCTTCTTGCCTGACGTGGCGACGTCGAAGTCCTTGCGTACGAGAGCCTCCGGCGGCGAGGGGACGTTGACGTTCTTTCCCCACGGACCACCCCCGTACGGGGCGCCGACGACCGCGGCGGACCAGCCGGAGTCATCGAAGCCCGGCTGCTCCCATCCGGGGGTCGTCGCTCCGCTCGCACGCCAGGAGTCGTCGGTGACGGCGTCGATCACTGTGCCGTCGGCCAGCTCGATCCGCAGCTTGCCGAGCAGCCCGGCGAAGCCCTGGGCACTGTTGGTCACGCGGACGGCGAGGACGTTCTTCCCGGTGTGAAGGTCGCTGGCCAGATCAGTGACCCGCACGGTCCGCCACGCCTCGCCCTGCGTCGGCGAGCTGAGCGCCTCGGAGCCGTTGACGAAGAGGGCGAAGTAGTCGTCGGCGGTCACCTGCAGCTGTGCGGAGACGATGTCTGCTCCGGCAGGAATCTCGACCTCGGTACGGAAGAAGTGGTCGCCGGCTCTCGCGTTCCCGCTTGCTCCGGCGCCGTCGCCCCAGATCCAGCCGGACCCGTCGAGCGATGCCTCGGGCCGTCGGTTCGGCGAGCCGATCCACTCGCCGGCGAACTCCGCGTCGTCGACGAAGGCGGTCTCGAACGTCGCCCGCTTGCTCCACCCGGAGACACGGCCGTTCTCGTCCCAGACACGCACCTGCCACGTGTAGCGCGTCCGCGACTCCAGGGCGCGGCCTGCGTACGCGACGTCGTACGACCGCGTCGAGTGCACCTTGCCGCTGTCCCACACGGGACGGCGGCCGTCGCGCTCGCGTGACACGACGACCTGGTACGCGGACTGGCGGGCGCCGCGGTCCGGCGAGCTCAGGATCCAGCTCAGCCGCGGGTGCGTGACGTCGATGCCGAGGGGGTCGACGGCGTGCTCTGTGGTCAGGCGCTCGACCTGCATGCCGCGGGGGTGTGCGCCGTGCGGGACACCGGCGGCCGGGGCCGGGGGAGCTGCTGTCGCCTGCATGACACCGAGGGACAGCGTGAACGCCGTCAACACGGCGATCGCGATTCCTGGAGCTCGTCTCTTCGTCACGTCGCCACACCCTTCGTGCCAGGAGTTCCGCCTCGGATGAAACGGTTCAATCCCTCGCCACACACTCGGGGTCGGCACGCGTGCGGTCAACGACTATGACCGGATCCGGCCACGAGCGGGTTAATGCTTGGGCTTCGCGCTGCGGACCATGCGGATCTCCCGCACGCCGTCATCGACCTGGCTGGCCCCGTCGGCCACAAAGCCGTGCTTGCGGTAGAACGCCTGGGCGCGAGGGTTCGGGTCGGCGACCCACAGCGCCACCGGCTCGTCGGGGTCGACGACGGCGTCGAGAAGCGCCGAGCCCGCGCCGGTGCCGTGGTCGGCTGCGTGAACATAAAGCACATACAGCTGTCGTGTCCACGGCGTCTCGTCGTCCAGCGGCGGTCCTGACATGGCGACGCCGACCAGCTCGCCGTCGCGCTCGGCGACAGCCACGCGGTTCTCGCGAAAGCGCGGGTCGGTGAGGGCGGACGTCCAGAACCGCTCGCGCGTGGCCTCGAGGCCGGGGTCGTCGAGCACGTCGTCGGCCATGAGGCCCCGGTATGTCTCCCGCCAGGACCGTACGTTCACGCGCGCCATCAGCGCGGCGTCCTCCGCCCGCGCCGGGCGCACGGTCGGCGGCGAGCTCATGTCAGAGCGCTGTCGCCTGTGCCGCTGCGTCGGTGAGTGCGGCCAGGACGGCGGTGACGGCGGGCGGATCGGGCGGGTCGCCGTACGTGGCGGCGTACACCTCGCGCTGCGACCCGACGAGCTCGGCGGTGTGGATGTCGGGCCGTCGGTGGGCTTGGAGTGCGAGGCCGGGCAGCGTGGTGACACCGGCGCCGGCGGCGACGAGGGCCTGGACGACGACGATGTCGTCGCTGTACGAGGCGATGCGAGGGCTGAAGCCATGCCGTCGGCACACCGCACTCAGCTCCTCCTGACACCGGTCGCAGCCGCCGATCCATCCGGAGTCGTGGTGGTTCGCGAGGCTGTCGTCGGCCTGCCCGCTGATGAGGTAGATCGGGTCGTCGGCGAGATGGACGAGGCGGGCTCCCTCCGCGAGGGGCGGAGCGCCTGCGTGACGGAAGACGAGAGCGACGTCGACCTCGCCGTGCCGCAGCATCTCCAGGGCCTCGACGGGATGCCGATCGAACAGGCTCAGCTCGAGTCCGGGGTGGTTCTCGGCCAAGGACATCGCCGCGCGCGGCACGATCGTGCTCAGCGTGGAGGCATTGGCGGCCAGTCGTACGCGCCCCGCCTGCAACCCGACGTGGGCGGCCAGCTCGTTGGTCGCGGCATCGACCCGGCCGAGGATCTCGGCGGCGCGCGCGGCGAGGAGCTGCCCTTCGGGAGTCAGCCGGATGCCGCGACCGACGCGCTGGACGAGCTTGACGCCGGTAGCTGACTCGAGGCGGGACAGGTGGTGGCTCACCGACGGCTGGGAGTAGTGCAGCTCGCGGGCGGCCTCCGTCACCGAGCCGCAGCGCGCGACCGCGGCCAGCACCTTGAGATGGACGATGTTGAGCATCGATCAACGATGTTAATGCGATTTGGGCGTGATTGGCATTAGACGTCATGGCAGTGCCGCGCGATGCTGAAGTGCATGACTCCACCGACGGGCAAGGTGATCGGCAACATCACGATCTCGGCCGACGGGTATGCGGCTGGGCTGAACCAGACCGAGGAGCGCCCGTTCGGCGACGACGGTGGCGACGGATCCGGCGGCGAGCTGCACGCCTGGATGTTCGACGACCCCGAGGCGAACCAGGCCGAGGTCGACGAGCTGGCCGCGTACTCGGCGGTGATCATGGGCCGCAACATGTTCGGACCCGTACGGGGTGAGTGGGACCGGCCTTGGAACGGGTGGTGGGGCGACGACCCGGTCTTCCACGCCCCGGTCTTCGTTCTTACCCACCACGCGCGGGAGCCGCAGCCGATGGAGGGCGGCACGACGTACCACTTCGTCACCTCGGGGATCGAGTCCGCGCTCGCGCAGGCGCGCGATGCGGCCGGCGGTGGTGACGTGTCGATCCTGGGTGGCGCGGACACGATCAACCAGTACCTCGCCGCCGGCCTGATCGACGAGCTGCGGCTGCACGTCGTCCCGCTCACGCTCGGCGCGGGCGCGCGGCTGTTCGAGGGCGTGCCGCCGCTGGCGCTCGAGCAGGTGAAGTCGCGGGCGTCGAAGTCGGTGACCCATCTGACCTACGTTCCGGTGAAGGAGTAGCCATGTCTCACGTACGCGTCCACAACTTCGCGATCTCGCTCGACGGCTTCGGCACGGGGGAGGGCCAGAGCGCCGATGCGCACTTCGGTCACGCGGGGGACCGGCTCCACCGGTGGATGTTCGCCACCCGATGGTGGGACCCGGCAGGCTCGAGTGGTGTCGACGACGCCTTCACCCAGCAGCACGAGCCGGGGATCGGCGCCGAGATCATGGGCGCCGGCAAGTGGGGCCATCCCGGATGGCAGGAGGACCCGGACTGGAAGGGCGCGTGGGGTCCGAACCCGCCGTTCCACACACCGGTGTTCGTGCTGACGCACCACCCAAGGCCGTCGATCGAGATGGAGGGCGGTACGACCTTCCACTTCCTCGACGCCTCACCTGCCGAAGCGCTCAAGGCGGCGAAGGAAGCTGCGGAAGGCAAGGACGTACGCATCGGCGGTGGCCCTACCGTGATCCGCGACTTCCTGGCCGCTGGACTCATCGACCACATGCACACGGTGGTGGTCCCGATCCTGCTCGGACGGGGCGTGCGGCTGTGGGACGGGCTGGAGGGGCTCGAGGAGGACTACCGGATCGAGGCCACCTCCTCACCCAGCGGCGTCACGCATGTGACGTTCGACCGCGTGGCGGGTTAAGGGGCCGACGCCACGCGTGCGCGTCGCCGCGGACTCAGTGGGGGCAGAGACGTTCGCGGCGCAAGGACGCAACTGGTTGACCGTGCGGATAGCGGCATGAGCTGTCACGGAGCTGGCCTAGCCTGCTGCCATGCCATGGATCGATTCCTTCAAGTTCGACGACGACTTCCAGGACTTTCGGAACGATCCCGAAGGCGAGGACTTCTGGGCGGATCGGATCACGGCCGAGGTTTCGTCAGGCCACCCGCTTCACGGACGCGAGTGGACCCCGGTCGCCAAGTACCACCCGAAGGACGAGGTCGTCGTTCGCCACGGCAAGGACGTGGCCCTGGTGCACCTGATGTTCACACGGGCTTCGTCAGAGCATCCACCGTGGCCATCCACGACATTCTTTTCGTCGGCCGACGAGTTCAGGGCGCACTTCGAGTACCGATGACCGTGCCTTCTGACGAGCCCGCTGGCGGCGGAAGGACGCACCTCAGAAACGAGCCGAGGCGCCCGCATTGGATGATCCCGGCCGCTATTCCAGCGCTCCTATTTCGATGTCTGGGCGCCAGGGTCAGCAGCTGTGTCGGTTTTCGGCGCGGCCGGTGGTGCTGGAACTGGGGGTTGCTTCGCCCGGCCGGCCGCGTACGCCCGCCGGTTCGCCCAGCTCAGGTCGTGCTCGTCAACTTCTACTTTCGATGACTGGTACCACGGGTCGGTGGTTGGTGGAACCAGCGCGTTGAAGGCCTCCTGGTCGAAGTCACCCAGTTCGTTCGGGGTCCCGACCCCGTGCAGGGTCGGGACTACCCGGGCAGCGACGTCCGCGAGGGTAAACGCGCCGGAAGCGAGGCCTGCGGCGACTTTGTCCGCCAGCGGCCCGATCTCGCCAGCACTCAACAGGAAGTAGATGAGGAAGCCTGGCTTGGTGTCCTCTGGGGCGTCGTCCTTAGCCCTGAGGTGGACGATCATCTCCTTGGTTGCCTGCACGCTCAACTCTGCGATGACCTGATCGAGACAGTCAGGATAGGGACCGGCACCGCTGGAGGCGTGGTGGACGACCTCGATCTTCCTCCACAGCTGGGGAGTGGCGTTCAGAGCGTCAAGGAGTGCACGGCCCGTGACATCGTCGGTGAGTTGGGCGACTACCTTGCTCGCCCATCTCCTCACCCAATCGCGCGGGCTCATGAAGAAGGTCGCGTTGTCGTGGACGTTGTCGAGGACCGCGACCAGCAGTTTCACAAGCCGGAGCCGTAGCACATCACCGCCACCGTCCTTAGGCTGCTCGTCGGTGAACCGCCGGCCCTTGTCGACAACGAGGACGACCCGCTCCGAGCTTGCTTGACTGAGTAGCGCTGTTAGTGCCGTCGGCTGCCCTTGCCCGACGTCGGCGATCGCCTTCGCCACCTCGACATCGGAGACATCGTGAGAAGGGATCCCCATCGCGAAGTACCGGTCGAAGTACTGGGCGTCACTGATGCGACGCTCCGAGGTGCTATAGCTCAGGCCGTCGGACCGTAGCTTCGGGAACAACTCGGTCAGCAGCACCCGGGCATCGGACTGCGAGTGCCTCGGCAGCGCCGCGACCAATGGTTCGAGATCGAACGGCTCGTAGTCGCGCCCGGCGGCGGCGCTTCGCTTGATCTCGCCGGTGTGCCCCGAAATCAGCTGATCGCGCCAACGGGGTAGCTGTTGGTACAGGGTCGGGAAAGCGGTCCGAAGCAGCGTGAGAACGATGACGTCCTCGTCGTCGATCTCCTCCGGCCCGACCAGGGGCAGGTGGTGACGCAACTGGGCAAGGTACCGATCGATAGCCCGAGGGGTCCCGAGCTGAGACCGATACACGTCGACGAGGCCCCCCAGGCGTTCGCTGGTTGGTTGCGGCCTTCCTGCGTCGGCCAGCGCAGCGTCGAGACCCGCATCGAGCCTGGCTAGCAGCTGCGTGGACAGCAGCGGGGGCACCGCGAGCGGGTACTGGACGATCTTCTCCATGAAGCGGGCCGCGGCGCCGCCATCCGCTCCGACGAGGTTCGCCTCGGAGAGCGCCTGGAACAAGGTGCTCTCGTCGTAGGCGAGCAAGTAGTGCACCCCGGGGAACCGGCCGAGGAGACGGACGACTTTGAGCAGCGCGAGCAGCTCCTCGGTCTGCAGCCGGTCGATGTCGTCGGCGATTAGCAGGACCGGTGTGTTCAACTTCTTCAGCTCGTTGGTCGCCGTCTTGAACGCTTTGTCCCAGGGAGGCTGCTTCTTGAGGGCTTCCCCGGCGGATCCGGCCGCCTTAGCGACTGCGCCGCCAGCCCATGGGATGGCGTTCGCCGCGGGCGCCGATACCTGCGCGAGCGTCCCGAGCGCGTTTCGGACCCGCTTGGTATGCCGGGGTGGAAGCGTCTGACTCAACGATGCGTAGAAGTCGGCGAGGAGGCCGGCCACATCCCCGGTCGCCCAAGGGGTGAACTGGGCGACCTGCCAGCTCGGCTGGGTGGCGCTGAGCTCTTCGGAGATCATCGCCAGCATTGAGCTCTTCCCGCTGCCCCAGGGGCCGGTAAGCCCGAAAACAATCGAGTCGTCCCACGAGTGGCTGTCCACGATCAGGCGGGCGGCATGGGCGGCGTAGTCAGCGCGGCCGAGCTCGTCCTCACTCTTGGCCGTGATCGGCGCGTCAGTCCAAGGCCTGGGCATATGGCAAGTCTCGGATCGGAAGTTCGGCTTCGGTCGACGGCACGCCGGACGAAGGCCGGCACTTGCGGCGGAAAGTCGCAGGTGCCGGCGAGCGGACAGAGACATATCTGGTCGATTGCGTAAGCGGTCAGCGCCCGATCAAACGGCGAAGTAGGGACTTCGGGCGCGCCTTCTGCGGAGCCTGATCTGCGTCTTCTGGAGCTGGCGGCGGTGCCGCATGAGGGTCGCCGCTCAGTAGGAAGTCAGTGACCGCAACGACAACGCGTCCCGATGTGTTGACGCCGAGCCATGTCGGGTAGACGCCATCGCCCCAACCGGAAGAGCAGACGGCGACAGGACCGGCTCCGTGTTCGGCTGCGACCAGGACCGCGCTTCGAGTCCCGATGCCATCGCTGAAGAGTGCGTTGGATACGGGGTCGTCGAGCATGCCGGCGTCCGCGCTCAGCACGCGTTGCGTCACTTTCATCGCTTCGGGACTGCCAAAGGACCCGGTACCCGCGTCAACTCCGTAGCCGAAGAAGCCCTCCTGCTCGAGGGTGGCAGGGTCCTGGCCAGCGACAGTCGCCATACGCCACCCGGAGATCGGCTCTGATCCGGCGACGTGGAGGACGAGGGCGGCGACGCCTTCGTGGTTCTCGTCGACGAGTGCCCGTGCCACAAGCACGTCTGCGGTATCCGCGGCGAGAGTCTGAACAAACGCTTCCGGCTCGGCGTCCATGACTATGGGTCGGCAGCGACCAGCTGACCGCCGGGAACGTCTAATCGCCCGACGACCTCAAGTTGCACGATGTATTGCGTCTCATCCTTGGCGTCGTGATCACGTAGCTGCCCAGATGTGATCGCTGCGTAGATCCAGCTGGCGCGCAACTTCCACCATGGATCAGAAGGCGCTGTGGCCACAGTCTGAGCTGGGAGTTCGATCACCCACGAACCTTAGCCGGGGTAGCACTCGTGGACATCCGATCCTGGAAGGGATTCGGTGGCTCCGGCCCCTGATCGATGCTAATCGACGCGACCACGCGGAATGCGGCATGACCGGTCGGTCCCGGTCCGAGGCCGTCGCCCCTTTATTGTCAGCCCATGGACTTCACCAGAGATGAGTTGGTCTGGATCAACAACGCTCTGAGCGAGGTCCTGACCGGAGGACCAGGCATTGAGGACTGGGAGTTCGACACTCGAATCGGCGGCGACCGGGACGAGGTGAGAGCCCTCCTAGGGCGGGTGCATGACGAGGTCTCTGCCCTCCGCCGGGCCGACCCGGAGTGGTAGTCCGAAGCGCACTCACATCGGGATGAGAGAGCGTCTCCGCGCGCATGGACCGCGGGGTTCGAGGTGGTCGCTTCGCGGCGGAGTGACGCGAGTCCGCGACGGCGCGGCAGATCCGGACGTTGCCTCACTCCAACGGAACGGGCAGTTCGTCCATAATCCGCCGCACCAGTTCGACCAGGTTGGTCGCTCCACCACCGGACAGACGCTCGAGGTCTCCGCGCGCTTGATCGAGTGCGTCGGCTGCTGACATCCCAGCGATCTCCTCGCCTGCACGCCATTTGGCTAATTCGGGATTGACGGTGAGGCAACGAGCGAGAACCGCGACTCCGGCTACCGCATCATTCAGTTGACCGACAACCTCGTCCCAATCGTCCTCCCGCATGTTCGCCAGCGTAGGGCACGCTCATCGGCATAACAGCGCGGTTCCGGAGCGCCCGTCACGCGGCGGAATAACGCGCAGCGTCGCGGCAGATCCGGGCGTTCCGGCACACTCCTTCCGGCTGGGTCGTCACTGGTCTAGCGTTGTCCGCGGCCCCATTCTCCGAGCGTATTGATCGCCTCACGGAGGGCGAGCCCGCGCTCGGTGAGCTTGTAGGCCCGGGTGTTGTGCTGCAGGGGTATGCGCGTCAGGACGCCGGCCGCTTCGAGCTCACGCAGGCGGGTGGCGAGCATGTTTGTCGGTACTCCTAGTTCGCGTTGAAGGTCGCCGTATCGTTGCGGCCCGTCGAGCAGCCTTTCAACGATGAGCAGTGCCCACCGTGCGCCGACGATCTCCAGGGCTGCGGCGAGGTCGCTCACGCGGTCGGGTCGGTCTCCGGCTTCATCCAGAACGGCGAGTAGTGGTAGCCGTCGGGGTCGTCGAATTGGCGCTGGTACATGAAGGGGTAGTCGTCGGTGTCGCCGATCCGCCCGCCAGCGGCACCGGCGCGCTCGACGAGCTCGTCGACCGCCTCCCGGCTTCCGAGGTCGAACGAGACGGTGACCTTCGAGGGGGTGCCAGGTCCGCCGATGAGCTCCTCGACGCCGCCGACGCTGGCGTACATCTCGTGGCTGCCGAGCATGACGTACTGCTCGGGCGCGATCGCGAAGCACGACACATTGTGGTCGGACATCTCTGTGTTCAAGGTCCAGCCGAGGGCCGTGTAGAAGACGGTCGCGCGCTCGACGCTGTCGACCGGACAGGTGATGAAGAGGCTCATGTGAAGGATACTTGCAAAATACAAGTAGTCCGTCAAGGCGCTTGCGCGTGGGGCGGCACGTCCCGCCCGGTTCGGGGACGATCCGTCTCGGCAGCGCAATGCTGCTACTCGGGTCGCGCCCCCGGAGGAATGAGCTGCTGACCCTCGCGGCAGGCTATTCAGCGAGCTCTAGTCAGGTTCGGACGTGTCCGCAACGCGGCGGTAAGACGCGAGTGGGCGAGTGGTCAGCATCAAGGGCGCTGCCGAAGCACGCGCCTTGCCGGGTCAGAGATTCGCGATTGCGTGCGTCAACTTGTCCCTGTCAGCGCCTAGTCAGCCGACGCCGGGACCCCGCGGTCATCATCATCAGGCGGCACATCGGACGCTTCGACGGGGACACGCACGAGCGACAGCTTGGTGAAGCCCATCCTGTTGAGGTCACGCGCGGTCTGCATCAACGTCAGACGACTGAAGAACGGGAGCCATTCGGTTCCCGCCGCCTTCGAATTCGCGATCACTGCGTAGGTCACGTTGAGCTTGTCGCGCTCGATGTCAGCCGTTCCCGGCGGGACGATATCCAGCCAGGGAGCGTCCTTGCCATCTCCAACGGCCTTGGTGATCGCGGCCCTCACCTGGTCGCGGAGGACTCCATCAACCATTGCCTCTGCCGAGACATGCCCTTGAGCGAAGAGGTGGCTCAAAGTAGACGAGCGCGACTTCCTCTTCACGTGCACCAGCGAGCCGTCCTTGCTCAGCAGGTCGCAGAACTCGATCTTCGTATGGGCGCCATCGGGCGCTACCAGCTTCGTGTCGAGGAGAGCAAGGTCGGCACACTCGGCAGCGGCGCGCTTGTTATACGCACCCTCCGTCTCTCCCGGCCATCCTGGCGGCAAGGAAACCGTTGCTGAAGGAATAGCCTGAACGGCCGCGTCGACCTGCTTGACGAGGGTGCCCGCGACCTCGAACCACCGGCCCTCAACGAGCGCGAAGAACTTTTCATCTATGCGCTGCTCGGAGACAAGGCAGTGATAGATGCTCCAGCGAGCCACGGGGTCGGCACTGCTGAGGAACTTGACCGAGACCTTGCGACTCTTCAATCTCTCGATGGTGATGTTCGCAGCGTCACAGGCCTTCTCCGCGAGGTAATCGTCTAGGTCGAGCTCGTCGAACGTTCGCTGCCTCTTGGTCGGCACGATGACAAAGTGTTCAATGTCCTCCCAGTCCAAGTTCTCGGGCATCGCCATGTGGGTCGTGGTCGTATCGGACAGCCGGAGTTGATCGAGAAGCTGACCGTCAAGTCTCGAAACCAGCAATGGGTCCTTCACCTCGGCGAGGTGGTCGACCCAACCGAACGTCGCCTGATACTTGGTTGCTTTGAAGTGCGCGTATAGATCTCGCAGCACATGGGGGAGGTCCTCCACTGCCTTGTCGACACCAAGGACCAAGGCGTCAGCTCCACTGAGCGACTTGTAGCCGCTTCCCGCCGGGGCAATGCCGGTGACCGCTCGAAGGATGTCTCGGATGATGTCAACACCGAAGGTCGGGAGCTCAGCCGTACGGCTCGTCTGCGTGTTGGTTGACACCACCATCTCGTCAAACTTCTTGGTGTCGAGGCTGCGGATCTGCCGCTCGTCGATCAGATTGAGTGCAACCTTGAGACCGAACCGGCGCTCGATCTTGGCTTGATCCAAAAGCGTGCGCCCGTATCCGAAGGTCAGAGCGAACGCGTTGCCGTCGACTTTGAGGAGCATCAGGCCTGACGACGACGCGGACTGGACACCTTGTACTCCGCCGTCAACAACCGGCTCGACGTACTTGGCCCAACTCGGGGTCCGTGGGAATGACTTCTTCGAGTAGAAGCGACCGGTTAAGCCGGACCCTTCCTTCAGTGCGCTGACGTCCAAGCCTTTGATGACATCCTCAGCGAGTGCGCTGTCGAGGGCACCCACGTCGCGAAGCAAGAAGATCGTTAGTCGTTGCACCGTCATTTGCCTCCTTAGCCCCGTGCAAGAAGTTAGCCGAGGCAGTGCCTTCAGCGAGACCGATTGCTAAGAAACAGGCCCTATCACCCGGAACTTGGCTCGGACTCGGGGCTCACGATGCCACCCCGCTAGGCGCAAGGAGGCATGACGTTCAGACTCCCGCGACGTGGGCGGTGCGGAAGTGGACGCCGTGACGGTCGAGGTCGCCGCGGGCGCGGTCGTAATGCTCGGTGGTGCGGGGGGCCGTCCTGGGGCACATCCGTCACCAACGTCATTCGCGGCGGTATGACGCACAGATCGGCTGCGGCCGCTCGCCTCTTGCGAAGATCGCCGGCATGATTCGCTACATACGACTGGCCGTTTCACTCAGATCTCACCGACGCCGAGTACGCGGACCTAGTCCACACGGTGTGGAAGCTGCTTCGCAACACTCCGCACGATTTCCACGTCGAGCACGACGGCAAGACGTCGGCCAAGGCTTTGAATGAGTCCGGGGCTGAGTGCGGAGCACGTGCGCACGGGAACTCAGGTCGGCGCGCGCACAGCGCAATGACGACCGGTCGATACGCGCGACACCACCGGGCTCGTAGCTATTGGCAGCGGTCCACCCACACCTGAACTGTTGCGACGATCGGACTGCGCCACCGCGGATACCACAACGTGCGGGCCTGACCGTGGGACGATGAAGGGGGCGACGCGCTTCAGACATCGGACGGGAGGTTGCGGCGCTCGGTGTCGGTAGTAACTCCATCTGCATGGAGCGCCTCCACAAGGCTATGGAGATCTGAGTAGACGTTCACCTTCTTGCCTTGTCGGCGCTGGATCTGCTGCAAGTGCGTCGCCGTCTTCACTTCTCCGACGACGTAGTCGCAGTAGCCCGCGGCACAGGAGAGATAGAACATGTCGACCAAGTCGTTGGCCGTCCACTTCGTTGTCTGATCGATGAACCGAGTCATGAACAGCTCACTGATCAGAGAGGTCATTGGCCCCTCCGCAAGCAAAGTGCGTAGTTCCCTGTCCGAGAAGGTCGGAAAGTCGACCGTTCTAAAGACCTTGGCAGCCGCCTGGCGGTATATCCCGATGTTCTCGTTCCAGAAACGCCGTCGTGCAAGCGCCCGCTTCTGATCCTTGGACGCCTTCAGGGTTCTGAATTGGCGAGTAATGCGTTCGTGGGTGTCGACCCAAGTCGTTAAAGGGGTCCGCTGTTCTGCCTGGGGATCGATCAACTCCTGGACGATCACGCCTGGAGCAGTGAGCATCGAAAAGAACAATTCCACGCCCCCCTCCGGCCGGGGGCCCAGGCCCAACGAGGATGTTCGCTGCGTCCACGCGTTCGGTTCTGTCGTGATCACGGGCTGACCGGTCTCGATCGTCATCGCGTGATTCAGGCGCGACGCCAGAGCCTCAATTGCTTCCTGCTCGAACACGTTCCAGGGATGCCTCATCTGCCACCCGCCGGAGAAACTGGCAATCGTGACGCCAACCTCATACCTGCGGTCGCCATGCAGCCATGAGGTCTCGAGCAGGTGAGCAGATGACAGCGGCAGAATCGTGCCATCGTCGCCTGCAAATCGGATGATCTCAAGGGCCGCGGACAACTGCTTGTCGGTACGAATGCGCTCGGGCACCAGCACAGCAGTCGCCAGCTCGCTCCACTTGTTCTGATCTAGGTAAATGGTCGGGCGATGGGGTCCCTGGATCGTGCTCTCAGGATTGAATCCCATTGAAAATATGGTATGGCCGCGACGAGTGAACGTCGTGATCCACCATTTATCCCAATCGAAGATTGAATGAGCGATGTCCGGGAGATCAGCGATCGACTCGTCATCGATTGGTTCGGTGAGCGTTTCACCCTCCCGCGGAACAATCGTGATCTGCCTGTTGACGTGGTCGATCGCCCAGAACTGGTATTTCTCGGCTGACACGACAAAGACCTCGCTGGGCATGCCGCGAGAATACGGTACCCCTCCGACTCTGTCCGAGGCTTCGGTAATCATCGACATCTGGGTGCCCGAGGAGCCGAGAACGGCAGTCCCTATCTGGGCGAAATGACTGCCTCGGTTGGTGGGGCAGGTCAGTTGAACAGCGGCGCGATGTTTGGCAAACGCAACGTGCCTCGCCTCGTCCTTGAGGGCCAGGAATTCGGTGTGCTGCTCCGGGCACGGATCTCCGTGCGCTGTTGGTGCCCGGGCGATACCTGTTCGCCCAGGTTGCCCCCTCAACCGTGACGAGCGTCTCCCGTCCCGGCGGGGGAGAGCCGTGCGCCGAAAGGTAGGTTAGGACCGCCTAGCCTTACCAACGAGAGGATCTCGGATGCGTCCCCTGCGCGTCGCGGTCATCGGCGCCGGACCGGCCGGAATCTACGCCGCGGACATCCTGACCAAGCAGCACGAAGCGGCTCAGGTCGACGTGTTCGATCGGCTCCCCGCCCCGTACGGGCTGGTCCGCTACGGCGTCGCACCGGACCACCCACGCATCAAGGAGATCATCAAGGCTCTGCGGCGCGTCCTCGGGGGTGACCAGATCCGGTTCTTCGGCAATGTCGAGTACGGCGTCGACGTGTCGCTCAAGGAGCTGCAGCAGCACTACCACGCGGTCATCTTCGCGACGGGCGCGATCGCCGACCGTCCGCTGGACATCCCCGGGATCGACCTACCGGGCAGCTACGGCGCCGCGGACTTCGTGTCCTGGTACGCCGGCCACCCCGACGTACCGCGCGACTGGCCCATGGATGCCGAGAGCGTCGCCGTCATCGGCGCCGGCAACGTCGCGCTCGACGTGGCGCGGATGCTCGCCAAGCCTGCGGACGAGCAGCTGACCACCGAGATCGCCGACAACGTCCATCAGGGGCTCGCCGCGAGCAACGTCAAGGACGTCCACGTCTTCGCGCGACGCGGCCCCGCGCAGATCAAGTTTTCGCCGATGGAGCTGCGCGAGCTGTCGCACTCGCCGTCGGTCGACGTGATCGTGCACCCCGAAGGGTTCGAGATCGACGACGCGGGCCAGGAGGCGATCGCCAAGAGCAAGGGCACGCGCCTGGTCGTCAACACCTTGCTCAAGTACCTCGAGGCCGAGCCCACCGGCGCCCCACGACGCATCCACCTCCACATGTGCCAGGCGCCCGTCGAGGTGCTCGGTACTGACCGCGTCGAGGGGCTGCGGACGGAGCGTACGGAGATGCGGGGCGACGGCGTCGCGCACGGGACCGGCGACTTCACCGATACCGAGGTCCAGGCCGTCTATCGCGCGGTCGGCTACCTCTCCACGCACCTTCCCGATGTGCCGTTCGACCACGACGCCGGCGTCATCACGAACGACGCGGGACGCGTGCTCGAGGTCGACGGCACCCCGATGTCCGGCGTGTACGTCACCGGGTGGGTCAAGCGCGGACCGGTCGGCCTGATCGGGCACACCAAGTCCGACGCGAACGAGACGATCACCAATCTCCTCGCCGACCTCGACGGCCTCGACCTCCCTTCGTACGACGACCCGACCGCGATCGTCGAGCACCTCACCGACCGCGGCGTCGAGTTCACGACGGGGGAGGGGTGGGACCGCCTGGACGCGCACGAGATGGCGCTGGGCGAGGACGCCGGGCGCGAGCGCGTCAAGGTCGTCCCGCGCGAGGACATGCTCCGGGTCTCGCGGGGCTAACGGTGGAGCGCCCGTCGCTCAGTCGTCCGCGCTGACCTCGTCGCTCACCGTCTCCGGCGGACCGTCGAGGCAGCGGTAGCGCAGCAGGACGACACCAGCCGGGTACGCCATCGGCGGCTCGGCCTGCGCGAACCGGGCGGCGGTCGCCCCCTCGGGGAAGAGCCTCTTGCCCTGCCCGATCACGACCGGGCACATCCACAGGTTCACCTGGTCGACCAGCGACTCGCGGAACAGGGTCTGCAGAAGGTCCGCGCTGCCCCAGGTGTGGATCTGCTCGTGGCGCTCGCGCAGGTCGCGGACCTCGGTGGCCGCGTCGGTGACCTGGGTGCTCGTGTCCCACGAGAGCTCGGGCGTCCCGCGCGAGGCGACGTACTTCGGCACCCGGTCGAAGGCCCGCCCGATCTCGTCGGTCTTCCCCGGCCAGTAGCTGCGGAAGATGTCGTACGTCGTACGCCCCAGCAGCAGCGCGTCAGACTCCTCGACGTCCGCCACGATCTGCGCACCGGCCGTCTCGTCCCAGTACGGGCGCTCCCACCCGGCGTACGCGAAGCCCGCGTCCTGCGCGGTCGGGCCGCCGTTGGCCTGGATCACGCCGTCGAGCGTGATGTTCATGTTGACGTGCAGCTCACCCATCGCGTCTCCTCCTCGTCCTGGGCTCCGGCTGTAGTGACGACCTACTCAGCGGAGCGAAGTCATCGGACCCACGGTTGTCGTACGGTGTGCGGGTCGAGCGACGAGCACCCGCGAGGGGGAGCAATGCGGATCTGTGCCACGTGTGGCGTCGAGTTCAGCGAGCCTCTGCCGGAGGTGTGCCCGATCTGCGCCGACGAGCGTCAGTGGGTGCCGGCGGACGGGCAGCGCTGGACCACGAGCGCGGACCTCGCCGCCGCCGGCCAGCAGTTGGTCGTCGCCGAGCGCGAGCCGGGCCGTGCGGAGATCAGGACCAAGCCGACGGTCGGGATCGGTCAGACCTCCCAGCTCGTGACGACGGCCCAGGGCTCGCTGCTCTGGGACCCGCCCGGCTACGTCGACGACGAGACCGCCGCGCGGATCCTCGACCGCGGTCCTGTGCTGGCGGTCGCCGCGAGCCACCCGCACATGTTCGGCGTCCAGACCGCGTGGGGCGATGCACTCGACGCGCCCGTGCTCGTGTGCGCGTCGGACGCGGAGTGGATCGGCCGTCGTACGGAGCGCATCGCGGTGTGGGAGGACGATGTCGATCTCGCACCCGGCCTGAGCCTGCACCGCATCGGGGGCCACTTCGCGGGATCCGCGGTCGCGCACTGGGCCGACGACTCCACGGGGCGAGGCCTCCTGCTCAGCGGCGACACCGTGTTCCCGAACCCCGACCGCGCGTCGCTGGGTTTCCTGCGCAGCTATCCGAACAAGATCCCGCTGTCGGCCGCCGTCGTCCAAGCGATCGCGGACCGGCTCGCGACGCTCGACTTCGACCGCATCATCGGCAACTTCGGCAATCCGATCGACCGCGACGCGAAGGCGGTGCTCGCGTACTCCGCCGCTCGCCACATCGCGTGGGTCCGCGGCGACCACGACGACGAGACCGGGATCGCGACCAGCGGCTGAGTCGCGGGTCAGCCCGTCGAGCGAGAGTGCCGGCGGTTCAGCACCGACCTGTTCTTGCGCCGGCTGAGGATCGAGGTGCTGCTCTGGTCGCTGAGGATCGAGCAGTTGCTCTGCCGACACAGGATGGAGCAGTTGCTCTGGTGCGAGAGCATCGACATGGCCGACATCACGGATCCGAGCGACCCGGCAGACAGGACCGAACCGATCGACCCGATCGAGGCGATCGACCCGATGCTCCCGATGGACAGCACCGAGCTCTCGGAACAGATCGACAAGAACGAGTTCTTCGAACGCCACGAGAGCACGGCGGCAGTCTAGCCACAGAGTGACCCGGGCGCTCAGCCTGCGCGGAGGCGTCTGAGCGCGGCCTCGCGCGCCCGGTCGTACGCGGACGGCACGATCCCCATGCCCGCGGTGACCATGGCTCCCTCGTGCAGGATCATCAGGTCCTCCGCCACCGCGCCGGGGTCGGCGGCACCGGAGTCGCGGGCGAGGTCCGCGAAGAGCGCGAGGGTCCACCGCTTCTGCTCGATGATCACCGCGTACGCCGGATGTGACGGGTCGCTGATCTCGGCATGCGCGTTGATCATGCTGCACCCCTTGCCGCCGTGGTCGCCCGACCAGATCGCGACGGCGTCGAAGATCGCCGCCAGCCGGGAGGCGGGGTCTGTGCCTGCGGCCTCGAGCCGGGGGAGCAGGAAGTCGCGCCACCGCTGCTCGCGGTCGACGAGGTATTCGACGACAAGGCGGTCCTTGGATCCGAACCGGTCGTACAGGGTCTTCTTCGTCACCCCAGCGTGCTCGGCGATCGCATCGACGCCGACAGCGTGGATGCCCTGGGAGTAGAAGAGCTCGGACGCAGCCGCGAGTACGGCGCGAGCCTTGGGGGTCCAGCCGATGGCAGATTCCATTTGGTCAGAATACACCGATCGGTATAGTCTGCGGAGATGAGAGATAAACCGATCGGTATACCTCGATCCGCACCTCTCGTCACCGTCGTCCTCGCGGTCGGCTTTGTCGTGTGCTGGTCCTCGGGCTTCGTCGGCGCCAAGCTGACCGCGTCGGACACGTCGGTGCTGACCGTTCTGATGTGGCGGTTCCTCATCGTCGCGGTGATCCTCCTTCCGTTCCTGCGATCGGGGGGACGTGGCGCGATCGCCAGGTGGTCCGGCGCCGAGCTCGTCGGCCAGGTCGTCGTGGGCCTGCTCTCGCAGACCGGCTACACGCTGACCGTCTATTGGGCGATCGCGCTCGGCGTGAGCACCGGCACGACGGCCCTGATCGACGGGATCCAGCCGCTCGTCGTGGCCTCGCTCGCCGCACCCCTGCTCGGGCTGATGACGAGCCGGCGACAGTGGATCGGGCTCGGTCTCGGGCTCCTCGGCGTTGCCGTCGTCACCTGGGCCGACGTGGCGTCTCCGGGCACCGAAGCGCCGCTGTGGGCGTACGCGGTGCCACTTCTCGGGATGCTCAGCTTGGTGGGCGCAACCTTCGTGTCCCGCCTCGACGTCATCCGCACGACCGCGCGACGTGCGCTCGCCGTGCACTGCGCGGCGTCGGCCGTCGTCTACAGCGTGCTTGCGGTTGCCACCGGGAACGCCGTACCGCCGGCGTCGGGGAAGTTCTGGTTGGCGGTGGCCTGGCTCGTGGTTCTGGCGACGCTCGGCGCGTACGGCGCCTACTGGGCCCTCATTGAACGCGTTGGCATCACCTCGACCAACGCCCTCCTCTTCCTGGTGCCCGGGGTGACGACGCTGTGGGGTGCTGCGCTGTACGGCGAGCCGCTGACTGCCCTGACGATCGTGGGACTCGCGCTCGCGCTGGCTGCCGCAGCGACGGTCGTCGTGAGGCGACGATCGTTCGCGAGGCCTCACCGAGCGCCTCGAGCTTCTCGCGGCCCGTGTCGGTGAGGACTGCCCCCGTACGACGCCGACGTCTGGCAGGCGGAGCTGACCGTCGTCGAGCGCGAGGTCACTCTCGTCGGCGTCAACCCGGCACTCGACGCGTTCCTCGAGTCGGCGGCACTGATGAAGAAGGAGGCCGAGGATGCGGCCCTTGCTGCCGGACGGGCGCTGGCCACGCGCTGACGCTGCGCCGAGGTGTGCGCCTCGCGTGTGGATGATCCGGTACGTAACTGTGAATCTGAGGTAGTGCTTTCTGGAACGTCAAGCGCTACTGTTCGTGTGATCCGCATCACACGAACGGCCACTCCCGGAGGCGCTCATGTTCGGTCGGTCAGCATCCATCCGCGAGAGCCGGACGCCGCTCCGGCTCTTGATCCTCGGCCTGGCCCTGGTGCTGGCCGCGGCGTTCGGCCCACCCGCTGCCACGGCCGGCGGCCCAGGGCACTCCGGTGATGCGCCGTACCGGGGCAAGATCATCTCCCAGCTCCGGCACATGACTCTCGAGGAGAAGGTCGGCCAGCTCTTCGTCATCGAGGTAGCCGGCCGCGACGCGAACACACCGAGCGACGCGGCGAAGGCGATCAACCAGCGGATGTATGGAGTCGACACCCCGGCCCAGGCTGTCGCGAAGTACCGACCCGGCGGCGTCATCTACTACACGACACGCAACAACGATGACAACATCGGCGACCCGGCCCAGGTCGCGACACTGTCCAACGGTCTGCAGGCCGCTGCGCTCGCGCAGCCGCGTCGCATCCCGCTGCAGATCTCGGTCGACCAGGAGGGCGGCGCGCTCGTGGCGCGCTTCGGTGCTCCCGCGACGCAGATGCCCGGCAACATGGCGCTGGGTGCTGGTCGTTCGGCGGCAGACGCAAAGCGGTCAGCGCAGGTCATCGGCACCGAGCTCGACGCGGTCGGCGTGACGCAGGACTACGCGCCGGTGGCCGACGTCAACGTCAACCCCAACAACCCGGTCATCGGGATCCGGTCGATCGGCTCCGACCCAGCGCTCGTGTCCGATCTGGTCGCGGCGCAGGTCCGGGGCTACCGCGCCGGCGGGGTGTCGGCCGTCGCGAAGCACTTCCCCGGCCACGGTGACACCGGGAAGGACAGCCACTTCGGGCTCCCCGAGGTGACCCACACGCGCGCCGAGATGGAGGCGATCGACCTGCCGCCGTTCCGTGCGGCGATCGCCGCTGGCATCGACACGATCATGACCGCCCACGTCGTCCTGCCGGCGATCGATCCCGGCGTGCCGGCGACGATGTCGCACAAGATCCTCACCGGGCTGTTGCGCGACGATCTCGGATTCGACGGCCTGGTCGTCACCGACGCGCTCGACATGCAGGGCGCGACGTCGACCTACCCGCCGGACGTCGCGCCGGTCCGGGCCTTCCTCGCCGGCGCCGACCAGCTGCTCGTCCCGCCGCAGATGGACGTGGCGTACGGGGCGGTGCTCGACGCGGTCCGTAGCGGTGAGATCAGCAAGAAGCGGCTCGACGAGTCGGTCTATCGGATCCTGCTGCACAAGCACCGCGAGGGCATCTTCCGCGACCCGTTCGTCGACCCGGCCGCCGCGACGCAGGTCGTGGGTGCGCCGCAGCACCTGGCCGACGCCCAAGCGATCACCAACCGCACCACGACGCTGGTCAAGAACGACGCCGGGCTGCTTCCGCTGACGGCCGGTCCGCGCCGCGTCCTCGTCGCCGGGTGGGGCGTCGGGACCACGCAGGGCATCGCGAACGCGATGGGCGCGCGAGGCGCGACGACGCAGGTCCTCGAGTCCGGCACGACACCGTCGGCAACGGCGATCGCCAATGCCGTCGCCGCCGCGCAGAACTCCGATCTCGTGGTCGTGTCGACCAACAACGCCTACGCCATCAACGCGGACACCGGGCAGCCGACCCCCGCAGCGGTGGCGCAGACGGCGCTCGTACAGGCGTTGCTGGCGACCGGGAAGCCGGTCGTCGTCGCGGCGATGCGCAACCCGTACGACGTCGCGTCGTTCCCGGAGGCCGCGACCGTGCTCGACACCTACGGCTACACCGTGGGCCAGCTCGAGTCGCTCGTACGGGTGCTGTTCGGTGAGGTCAACCCGACCGGCAAGCTGCCGGTCTCGATCCCACGCGCGGACGGCACCGGCGTGCTGTTCCCGTTCGGCCACGGGCTCGGCTACTGAGGGCGCCGGGCACGGTGGTCAGCGAAGGCGCATCCTCCGCTGACCACGGGTGCCCGCCTTCGGGTTAGAGGCGGCGTAGCGCTCCGAGAGCGGCCTCGAGGACATCGGCGATCGGCCGGCCGGCCGGGTCGCGGTGCCACTGCTCAAGTGCTGAGAAGTAGCCGAAGACCAAGGCAGAGGACACGACGCGAGCTTCCGAGGTGGTGAGGCCACCGGACGCGGTCAGGATCGGAGCAATCCGTTCGACAGCGTTGGCCAGAGTCTCGTAAGAGGCCTTGCGGACCGCTGGTTCGTCGAAGAAGTAGCGAATACGTCGTCGTGCAAGGCTGTCGTCGGGGTTTTGTTGGTCTGGGCCTGGCTCGAACCGTGCAACAACGGTTCGTACGGTGCTGACCAGGTCATCGGGGTCGATAACCGCGGCAAGTTCGACGTCGCTCAGGGCGTCGAAGTCGTCGGCGAGGACGAGCCCTTCCTTGGTGCCGAAGTAGCGGTAGACCGAGGACGGTGACACATCTGCTGCCTCGGCGATCTGCTCGACACTCACATGCTGGTAGCCGCGTTCGTCGAACAGGTCGAGGGCGACTCGCTGGATGTGGCCCATCGCCGTGCGCCGCTTGCGCTCTCTCAGCCCCGGTGCCATTGGCCCATCATACTGCAAGTCACTACTAGTTGACACTACCTCTGCGGCTCAGTACAGTCACCATCAACTGATAGTGACTGTCAATTAAGGGGTTGTGATGACATCAGAACGCACGGCGTCACGAAGGGTCGCGCTGTCAATCTGTCTGGGACTCGGATTGGCCGCCACGGTGGTCGCCATGATCTGGATGGCTGTCGACCAGGCGACCGGTGACAGCGTCGCGTCACGCGTCCACGAGCTTTACGAGCCATACGGCCAGATCCCCGACCCGATCGTGCCCTGGATCTTCCTGTACAGCGTGTTCGGTCTCGGAGCGTTGGGGTGGGCGACCGCCCTCGCAGTAACGTGGCGCGGGGCGAGTTGGGCGCGGTGGTGGTCCACGGCCTGCTTCGTGGTGGGCAGTGCACTGTTGATCTTCACCGCGGTCGTCTTCGAGCACGAGACACCCATTCTGCCGCTCTCGTGGCGCGTCGTGAGCATTGCTCTGGCCGTGTTCGGCGCCATAGCCCTCGCGGTCGCGTGGCTTCCTACCACCGAACGGATCAAGGAGTGAGCATCCTCATCGCCACCGAGTCCTACTTCGGCAACACCTCGGCGATCGCGGATGCGATCACCGAAGGGCTCACCGACGTCCTCGGGGCAAGCCGGACCTTGATCGTGACGGCGGGCGATGCGGGTGCGACCCTGCCGGCCGGGTTGAAGGCCGTGATCGTCGCGGCGCCCACACACGACTTCTCGCTGCCCACTCCACGGACGCGAGAGCAAGCTCGGACCAAGGGATCAACCGCGAGCAACACGCGGGGAGTCCGTGAGTGGATCGAGGTCCTCCAGCCAGTCGCCGACCTCCCGGTTGTCACGATCGATACTTCGACCAAGACACGCTTCACGCCTGGCACCGCCTCCAAGGCGGCATACAAGTCGCTCAAGAAGCGAGGATTCAACGACGCGCGACGCGGTCCGAGCTTCTACGTCACGGGAGTCCAAGGCCCACTGCTCGAGGCGGAGCTTCGACGCGCGCACCGATGGGGACAGGACTTCATCCAGTCCCTGACCGTGTGAAGGTTGATTTTCGTGCGGGCTGGCTCGGCGATCCCCGCCGTAGCTCTGGGCGAGCGTGGTCCACCGCTGCCCGTCGTTCACGGTCTTCCTGACGTGGAGCTGCGTACCGCCTCTGACAGTGCTTCGGCCTCGACGGTCCTCCCTCGATCATCCCTTCGGCGGCCTTGGTCGTTGCTGTCGACGCCTCGTCACCTCTCGCGTCGTGGTGGTGCGGCGGGGAGCCGTACCGTGACGCAGAGCCCGCCGGCCGGGCGGGCGGTGAGGCTGAGGGTGCCGTCGTGCGCACGGCCGATGTGCTCGACGATCGCCAGTCCCAGGCCGACACCGGAGTGGTCGTCGTGGACACGGTCGGAGCCGCGTCTGAACGGCTCGGCGAGCGTGGCGACCAGGTGCGGGCTGAGCTTCGCGCCGGTGTTCTCCACGGTGAGCAGCACGCCCGACGACTGGACGCTGGTGGTGACCCGCACGCTCCCTTGGTCGGGGGAGTTGTGGACGATCGCGTTGTGCACGAGGTTCGTCGTCATCTGCAGCAGCAGTGCAGGTGAGCCGACTGTCGTCGCGACGTCGCCGGACGTCTCGAGGGTGATGCCGCGCCGTTCCGCGAGGGGAAGGAGCGTCTCGGTGGCTTCTTCTGCGAGGAGGGACAGGTCGACGGGCTCTCGGGTGAACGAGCCCTGATCCGCCCGGCTGAGCAGAAGCAGTGCCTGCGTGAGGTCGATCGCCCGGGTGTTCACGGCGTAGAGGCGGTCGACGAGCTCGGCGGGGTCGCGGCTCGGATCCTTCCGGGCGAGGTCGAGGAGTGTCTGCGTGACCGCCAGCGGCGTACGCAGCTCGTGCGAGGCGTTCGCGGCGAACCGCTGCTGCTCGGCGACCTGGGCCTCGAGGCGCCCGAGCATCGTGTCGAAGGAGTCGGCGAGCTCGCGGAACTCGTCCTGGCGGCCTTCCATCTCGATCCTGTGCGAGAGCGACCCGGTCGCCGCGCGGCGGGTGGCGTTGGTGATGCGGGTCAGGGGAGCAAGCATCCGTCCCGCGAGAAGCCAGCCCCCGATGACACCGATGACGAGCAGGAACACCAGCGCCTGGGCCGCTCTCGGCGCGAAGGCTTCCAGCAGGTCGGAGCGCGTGGGCGTGAAGGGGCCGGGGCCGCGGTTCGCGCGATCGGGCACGTAGCGCAGGAGGAACACCCACACGGTGGCGAGCAGCAGTGCACCGGTGACCATGACGAAGCCCGCATAGCTGAGCGTGAGCTTGAGGCGGACACTGAGACCCGGCGCTCTAGCCACGATCGCCTCCCTCGCGCTCGGTCTCGGGCTGCGTGTCGATGCGATACCCGACGCCGGGGACGGTGGCGATCAGTCCGGGTTCGCCGAGCCGTTTGCGCAGGGCCGAGACGGTGATGCGCACGGCGTTGGTGAACGGGTCCGCGTTCTCGTCCCACGCTCGCTCGAGGAGCTGCTCGGCGCTGATGACACCGCCTTCGGCTGTCATGAGGACTTCAAGCACCGCGAACTGCTTGCGGGTGAGGGCGACGTAGCGGCCGTCGCGATAGACCTCGCGGCGGAACGGGTCGAGCCGCAGGCCGGCGATCTCGCGTACGGGAGGTCGGATGTGCGCGCGCCGACGGTCGAGTGCTCGCAGCCGGAGCACCAGCTCCCGCAGCTCGAAGGGTTTGGTGAGGTAGTCGTCAGCACCGAGCCCGAACCCGGAGGCCAGGTCGTCGAGGCGGTCGGCCGCGGTGAGCATGAGGATCGGCATGCCGCTGCCGGAGGCGATGATGCGTCGGGCGATCTCGTCCCCGGAGGGACCGGGGATGTCGCGATCGAGCACGGCGATGTCGTACGAGTTGACGCCCAGCAGCTCCAGCGCGGTGTCGCCGTCCCCGGCGAGGTCGGCCGCGATCGCCTCCAGCCGGAGCCCGTCGCGTACGGCCTCCGCGAGCAGGGGCTCGTCCTCGACGACCAGTACGCGCATGCTCCGATGGTAGGGACCCGCCGCCTATCGTCGCCGTATCGAAATCCGCGTACGTGCTGGCAACACCACCTTTCTTTGACTGGTGGCATGTCCCGCAACCACGCAAGACGCGCCCTCGCCGTGACGATTGCCGTCGCGGCGCCCGTGCTCTGTCTCGGCTGCAGTCCGGCCGCTGATCCGCCGGAGCAGACCCGTGCGGCGGTGGCGAACCTCGACCCGAAGCTCCTCGCCGCCCTGCGCGAGGCCGCGGCTGAAGCGGCCGACGACGGGGTCGAGCTCGAGGTCACCAGCGGATGGCGCTCGACCGGCTACCAGAAGCAGCTCTTCCAGGAAGCAGTCACGCGGTTTGGATCGGACCACGCGGCCGAGCGATGGGTCGCGCGTCCCGGCACCTCGGTGCACGAGGACGGCGACGCGGTCGACATCGGTCCGTCGTCGGCTGTGACATGGCTGACCGAGCACGGCGCCTCCTTCGGGCTGTGCCGGATCTACGGCAACGAACCGTGGCACTTCGAGCTGCGTCCTGACGCGATCGCCGAGGGGTGTCCGGAGACCTACGCCGACCCCACGCACGACCCGAGGCTGCAGCGGTGAGCAGGCCGGCGCTGCGTACGACGCTGGCCGAGATCGGCATCGTCTGCGGGACGCTGCCATGGGTGTGGCTCACTCTGCGGCCGGCTGGCGGCGCCGCGCACGGCACGGTGAGCCTCGTGCCGCTGCGGGACCTGTCGAGCATGCCGCCCTACCAGGTCGTCGGGAACCTGCTGGTCTTCGCGGCGCTCGGTTTCTTCGCCCCGTACGGTTCAGCGCGCTCGCGTCCATCCCCCGTACCGTCGCCGTCGCGGCAGTCTGCTCGGTCCTGATCGAGACCGCGCAGTACGTCGCACAACAGGGCCGGGTGTCCTCCGTCGACGACGTCCTGCTCAACACCGCCGGCGCCGGGCTTGCCGCTCTCGCGTCCCGCCGATGGTGGCGCCGGCGGTGAGGAGTTCTGATCCGTCAGGAGCTCAGAGCTTCCGGCAGACGTTGGGGTCCTGGTCGCCCTCCCACGCATCCTGGCGGTGCAGCATCGCGTACCGGGTCCCCGGGCCGTAGACGCCGTCGGCAGTGATGCCCGCGATCTGCTGGACGCGCTTGACCGCGGAGCCATTTCGACGAGGCTTGAAATGCGGTGGGCGGTGAGTCCCTGAGTCTGTGACTCTTCTCGGAAGCCTGACCAAGGGGGATTCAGTGCTTCGCATCCACTTCAGTGAGCTCGATCTTGCCCGGACCAGGGTCACCGCCCAACCCGACCCGATGTGGGAGATCGCCTCGAGCCTGCACCGATTCCAGACTCGCCGGGGGCGCTGGGCGCACGAGCGCTGGCACAAGCACGCCCTTCATTCGCTGCGCGACACCGCACTCGGTCGCACCGTCCGCACTCTGCTCATGCCGCTGTACCCGCGGGCCCAGTACTTCCCGGACTTCCTCACTCCTGGGGAGGGCGCGGACAGCCTCGACGCAGGGCTCGACGCGATCCTCGCCCTCCCGGAGAGCCAGGTCACCCAAGAGATCTCACGGCTCGATCTCCGCAAGGGAAACGGGCCGATGCTGCGTGCTCTCGCGGAGCCGCGAGAGCGACGTGTCCTGACCGAGACGCTGCGTGCCTACCACCAGGTCGTGATCGAGCCGGTCGCCAGCGAGATGCAAGCCCTGCTCGACGGCGAGCGGGCGGTGCGCTCTCGCCATCTGCTGGATGGGGGAGTGGATGGCCTTCTCCGAGGTCTAGGCCCAGCGTTCCGCTGGCAGCCGCCGGTTCTCAGCGTCCTCGACCACATCGACGATCGCGATGTCCACCTCGGCGGACGCGGGCTTCGCCTCGTCCCTTCGTACTTCTGCTGGCACCAGCCAGTCACCTTCGCAGACCCGTCGCTGCCGCAGGTCCTCGTCTATCCGCTGCCGCGTACTGCTGCGGACCACGTCGCGGCTTACCCGGAGCGGGCGCTTGCTGCCCTCATCGGTGGCAGCCGCGCTCTCGTGCTGGCGGCCTGCGCGGCCGGCGCCACCACCTCCGAGATCGCGCGCCGGCTGGGGATTTCGGCCGCGACGGTCAGCTATCACACTCGTACGCTGCGCGAGGCCGGGCTGATCAGCAGTCGGCGCGACACCGACTCCGTGATGCACTCCGTCACCCAGCTCGGCATCGAGCTGATGCGCCAGACCCGTTGAGGCACCGCACGGTGCTAGCGTCCCTCCACCGCCGCCCGCGGAGGGCGGCGCTGACGAAGGGACCCACCGTGACCAGCTTCGTACCGCTCGACCTGGCCGCATCACCGCGAGACAACCTGTACGCGTTCGGCAAGACGTGGGGGACCTTCGGCGAGGACCCTTTGATCTCGACGTTCCACGGCACGATGTACGCCTCGATTGGGACGTCGAGGCAGCAGCCGTTGTTCGGGTACGCCGGCACCGGGATCACGAAGGTTCGCTTCGTCGGCGAGGGCGCGGACGAGCGGCTGCAGATGCGCGGCAAGGAGACCGGGTTCTTCTACGACCTGCGGACGGGTGAGGTCATCGAGACCTGGGACAACCCGTTCACCGGTGAGACCGTCGACGTCTTCCCGTTCCTCAACGACAAGATCGGCGGCGAGCTGACCCTCGAGATGCCGAGGCTGTTCGTCGGTGACGCCGAGGAGCACGGCGTCGCGATGAACGAGAACGTCGATGCCTCCGACGACGGGTCGTTGCCGTTCCTCCTTCCGTGGGCGGTGTACGGGGACGAGGTGCTGCTGGAGTGGGACTACGCTCACGAATATCCGAACCCGGTCACGCCGTCGGGTTGGCCGCGCTCGTCGACGGGCGCGACGATCAATCCGTCGGAGCACTTCGTCATCTACACGTCCAAGCGTGAGCTGGAGGACCGCGACCTCGCCTCGGCGCACTTCCGTGCTGGCTTCTCGCGGGTCTCGCCGTTCTGGCCGTGGATGCGGATGGGCGGCTCGGGACTCGAGGGCGGTGTGATGACCGGGCGCTTGCACAGCCGCAAGACGATCCGCGGGCTCGACGACGTGCCGCCCAAGATCCGTGCGTACACCGAGAAGCACCACCCGGAGTTCTTCGAGGCGCCGGAGGGCTGGGACGTGTCCGGCCCGATCCTGTCGTCGTGGGAGGCGTACGCCCGCGACACCCCGCGCGAGGCGTAGCCGCCGCGATCTGTCACACGGAGCGATCGCCCGGTGTCTTCATGGCATGACCATCGAGATGAACGTGGTGTTGTGGATCGCCACCGGTCTGCTGGCCGTGGTCGCCTTGGTCGGCGGCGTGACCAAGACCTTCGTCCCCAAGGAGAGGCTGGCCGCGCAGCACGGCGGCGAATGGACCGCTGACGCGAGCGTCGGCTTCGTCAAGACGCTCGGTGTCCTCGAGCTTCTTGCCGCCGTGGGCCTCGTCCTGCCCGCCCTTGTCGGTGCTGCGCCGGTGCTCGTACCCGTGACTGCAGCCTGCTGGGTCGTCCTCATGGTCGGCGCGATGATCACTCACGGCCGTTTGGGGCAATCCTCGCTCGTCGTGCTCACCGGGGGCTACCTCGCCCTCGCGGCCTTCATCGCGTGGGGTCGCTTCGGGTCCTACCCGCTCGTGAGCTGACTGGCAGCGCCCGGGGTCGTTGCGCGGCTTGGGCGTACGGAGGATCGTGAGGTGCGTGCCTGACGTGATTCCCGTACCCGCCGAGCCTGCGGACGCGACGGCCGTACGCGAGCTGGTGCGCAGCGCGTACGCGCCGTACGTCCCGCGCATGGGGCAGGAGCCGGCACCGATGAACGCCGACTACGCGCGTGACATCGAGGACGGGGACGTCCACGTCGTACGCGAGGCCGGCGAGCTCGTCGCTGTTGTCGTGACCCGCGGGGGAGGCGACCACCTCCTGGTCGAGAACATCGCGGTCGTACCTGCGCGGCAGTCGCGGGGACTCGGCCGCGGGATCTTGGCCTGGACCGAGGCCCGCGCGACGAGTCGCGGGTACGACGAGGTCCGCCTCTACACCCACGAGACGATGGTCGAGAACATCGCCTTCTATCAGCGGCACGGTTTCGAGATCACGCGCGTTGCTGCGGAAGACCCGTTCCGGCGGGTGCACATGCGGAAGGTGTGCGCGGCTCGCTGAGGTCGAAGATCAGCGTCCGAGCGCGTGCAAGGTTTTGGCAGCCTTACCGCGGTCGTCGTCGGTCGCGGCGCGGAGGCTCGGCTTGGTCGATCTCGCGCTCGCACCGGGGCTGACCGACAAGCAACGCTGCGCCGATGACCAGAGTGGCGAGTCCCGCAGTCCGGCTCGCCTGCAGCACGGCTTCTTCATTCATCCTGCTGGGCCTGCTTGGCCGCCGCCTTGATGTCATCAGCCTCGACCGTGTCGATGGCGGACTCGATGATGGCGTCGGCCCGCTCGAGAGCCTTCCGGATCTTGACGGCGCCGGGGTCGGAGACGAGCGCGAGCAGGCCGGAGTGTCCGGGCGGGATGGCGTTCTCGAGCTGCTGCTCGAGCTCGCCGTGGTGGTGGCGCTGACGCAGCTTGCCGACGAGGGCGCCCGCGGATCCGCCGACGACCGCGGTCCCGAGGATCGATGGCGGGAAGATCACGCCGAGCGCAATGCCCCCGACCACGCCCCACTTGAGCCCGGTCTTCGTGCTGTGGTCGGTTGCCTTCTGTACTGCCAGCTTGCCCTCGGCCGAGCGGGTCACCACGACCACGCCCTCGATCTCGACAGTGCGGCCGTCTTCGGTGGCCTTGAGGGTTTCGTACGCCTCCCATGCCGCGCTGGTGTCACTGAAGTCTGCGACGAGGAGGGTGTAGGCGCCGTCGGAGACGACGGCCGCGTTGATGTCAGGGTCGGGGGTGTTGCTGTCGTCCGACATGGCGAGCTCCCTTGATCGATAGGGCTCTCACTCTTCGGCGGCACGAACGCTGCGGCATCACCCGATGCGGGTGATGCCGCCGGCGTCACGCGAGGGCCTTGGCCTTCAAGGTCTCGTACTCGCCCTGGTCGATGGCGCCGGAGTCGAGGAGCGCCTTGGCGCTGGCGATCTGGTCGGTTGCCGACGTCGAGGTGCTGGCAACCTGCTTGATGTAGTCGGCTTGGGCGGCTTGGAGCTCCTGGGCCTTGGCCTGCTGCCGTTCGGTCATGCTTCGGCCGCGTGCGATGAGGTAGATCAGAGCGCCGACCCAGGGCACGAAGATGAGGAGCACTGCCCATCCGGCCTTCGCCCAGCCGCTGAGCGTGTGGTCGCCGAACATGTCGAACAGGCACCGGACCCACACCATGAATGCGGCGATCCAGATGAAGAACCAGAAGGACCAGAGAAGGACATCTCCGAAGTCATTGGTCACGGAGTCCATGGCAGCCTCTTCTCCTAGAGCCGGGTCGCTGTCGACCGGGTAGACGGAGTGTGGCAGAGCCTGGCGGGCTCGGACAGTCTGAATTCACGGGTGGGATGTTTCTGGGGTGGTCAAGGCAACCTCGTCACGCACCAGTTCTGCGACCGCGTCCGCGCCGCGTGCCGACAGGACGAGCGTGTAGTGGTTGGCGTCGTCGACCCGGTGGTGCCGGATCGTGGGCTTGTCGGCGAGCAGTGCGGGGATCCGCTCGTCGGCGTACAAGCCGGGCTTCTCGTCGAGCAGCCCTCGGGGCACCGTGACAAAGAGTGTCGAGTGCCGCAGGTGCGCGATCGCCTGCGCAGGGGCGGCGCCTGCGTTGAGGTCGACGGTGTCCTCGGACATCGTCGCGTAGCTGGTTGCCGCCCGCAGCGCCGGTGGTTCCCCGACCAGGTCGTACGCGAAGTAGTCCTCGAGCTCCGAAGACCAGCCGTCGGCAAAGGCGGGGTGCCTGCGCCAGAACGCGAAGTAAGCCTCGACATCGGCGAACTCCATCGCGAGCCGCTCGGCGGTCGGCCCGAGAACGGTGGCGATCACCTCGTCTGCGTTGAGCCCCTCGGGGACGTCCAGCGGGAGCCCGCCGTCCAGCAGCACAAGGCTGCCTACTCGGTCCGGAAACTGGTCAGCGAGCACGCACGCGACGAAGCCACCCATCGAGTGCCCGATCACGGTGACCGCATCGGCACCGACGGCGTCCAGCACGGCGACCAGGTCCCGCGCGTGCGCCGTCATGCCCGCGGGCCCCTCGACGCCGTTGCTGCGACCGCGGCCGCGCAGATCGGGGGCGACCAGACGGACCTCGGGGAGCCGCTCAGCGAGGAGGTCCCATGACCGGTGCGACGCGGTGACCCCGTGCACCAGCAGCAGGGTGGGCGCTGAGGGGTCGCCTGCGTCCCAGACCCCGACCCGCAGGTCGCCGCCGGGCACCGGAACGTCGATCGTGCGGTACGGGCGCGTCATCGGGCGGTCCACCCGCCGTCCATCGTGTACGAGGCACCGCTCACCATCGCCGCGTCGTCGGAGCACAGCCACGCGACGAGGGAGGCAACCTGCTCGGGTTCGATGAGCCGCTTCACCGCGGACTCGGTGAGCATCACCTTCTCCACGACCTCGTCCTCGGGGATGCCGTGCGCGGCCGCCTGATCGGCGATCTGCTTCTCGACGAGAGGAGTGCGAACGTACCCGGGGTTCACGCAGTTGCTCGTGACTCCGTACGGGCCACCCTCGAGCGCGGCGACCTTCGAGAGTCCCTCGATCCCGTGCTTTGCGGTGACGTAGGCGACCTTGTACGCGCTGGCGCGCAGCCCGTGCACGCTCGACAGGTTCACGATCCGCCCCCATCCCCGGTCGCACATACCGGGAAGCACAGCGCGCACCAGCAGGAACGGCGACTCGACCATCAGCCGCTGGATCAGCCGGAAATCTTCGGGTGCGAACTTCGCGATCGGGCTCACCCGCTGGACCCCGGCGTTGTTCACCAGGATGTCGGCGTCGAGGGCCAGCTCGTCGAGGGCCGTCGTGTCCGCCAGATCGACCACCCACGCGTGCGCGCCGAGCTCGTCGGCGATCCGGGCGGTCGCGTCGGGATCGACGTCGGCGACGGTCACCTCGGCACCGCGCTCGGCGAGCGTGCGAGCGCAGGCGAGACCGATTCCGCTGGCACCTCCGGTGACGACGGCGCGGCGGCCCTGGAGCGTGCGGTCGGGACGATCGGTCATGAGGTCTCCTTCGGGGCCAAGCCGTCGTTGACGAGGCGCATCATCTCGGTGAGAACGTGGTCCGGGACGTGGGAGGGCGGCTTGCCGTCGGCGTTGCGCTCCCACAGCAGGTAGCGCATGCCGAGGAGCTCACCCATGCCCATCAGCGCCCAGGCCGCGACCTCAGGGTCGATGTCGCTGATCTCGCCTGCCGCCTGCGCCTTCGCGAGACCGGCGCGGTATCCCTCGACGATCCGGGTGTAGTGAAGGCGCAGCATCTCCGGCGACACGAACTCGGCCTCGCGGACGACCCGATACAGCGCGGGGTGCTGGGCGGTGAACTGGAAAAACCCCGCAAACCCGGCGCGCTCGGCCTCGAGGCGGTTCTGCGCTCCCTCCATCGCCTCCGCCATCGAGCGTCGGACCCGACGGTTCAGGTCGACGACGAGGGCTTCGAAGATGGCCTGCTTCGACTCGAAGTAGAGGTAGAAGGTGCCGAGCCCGATGCTGGCACGCTCGGTGATCTTCACGATCGAGGCCTCGTGGTAGCCGAGCTCGGCGAACACGTCCTCCGCAGCAACGAGGAGCCGCGCACGTGTTGCCTCGCCTCGTTTCCCGAGCGGCTTCCCTTGGGCAGACGAGACCGTCTCCACCTCGTCGAGCCCGAAGTCCTCTGTGGCACTCATGCCTGCCCCCTGTTTGCCATGGCGTCCGCCTGCAGTCGCGGCCGGACAATCTTTCCAAGCGCGGTACGCGGAAGCGTCGCGCGTACGTGCACGTACTTCGGGATCTTGAACCCGGCGATCGACCCTCGGAGGTAGGTCCGGATCTCCTCGGCAGTGAGGGGAGCGCCAGATCGCGGCACCACGAACGCGGCGCCGACCTCACCCCACACCTCGTCGGGGACACCGACCACCGCGACCTGCTCCACGAGGGGGTGCGACGCGATCGCCGCCTCGATCTCGGCGGGCGCGATGTTCTCCCCGCCGCTGATGTAGAGGTCCTTCAACCGGCCGACGATCCGAAAACGACCTGCCGCGTCGCGGTCGGCCAGATCACCCGACGTCAGTCGTCCGTCGACGAGTGCTTCTGCTGACGAGCCGGCATCACCTAAGTAGCCGACGAAAAGGCTCGGCCCTCGGACCCACAGCTCGCCGGTGCCTGGACCGACCACGTCCGTCCCGGTGACGATGTCGCGCAGCCCGACCTCGACGTACGGGTAGGGGTGCCCGACGGACCCGGGGTTCGCCTCGGCCTCGTCGGCGCGCAGCATCAGCACGTTCGGGCCGGCTTCGGTAAGGCCGTAGCCCTGCGCGATCCCGACACCGCGATCCGCCCACCGTCGCCACAGCCCGTACGGCATCGCCGACCCGCCGGACATGGCTGCGCGCAGGCTCGAGACGTCGGTGTCGGCGAACGCAGGATCTTCCGCGAGGAGGAGGTACTGCGTCGGCACCCCCATCATCGCCGTGACCCGTCGTTCGGTGATCAGGCTCAGGACACGCGACGGCTGGAACGAGCGTTCGAGCACCACGGTCGCGCCGGCGCGCCAGGCCAGGAGCGGCTGGATGTTCCAGGCGGCGACGTGGAATTGCGGCAGGGTCGCCAGGACGACGTCGGAGGAGGTGATCTCGACAGCCTGTCCGAGCGCGAGGTTGTTCCAGAAGCAGCTCGCGTGGGTGAGGACGACCGCCTTGGGCTGCCCCGCACTGCCCGAGGTGACGATGATCAGCAGCGGGTCGTCGTCGCGCACCGGCCGGTGTGCGACGCCGGAGTTGTTGGCCGCGTCCGCTCGTACGGACAGCGGGACGGCCGCCTCCACGCCTGTCGTCCCGAGCTCGGCCACGGGCGGCGGTGTCCCTAGCCGCGACACGGCGTCGCGGCCGAGCGCGGAGTACTCGTCCTCGACGAGGAGGATCGCAGGGTCCACCCTCTCGAGCAGGTCGGCGAGCTCGATCGCGGTCAAACGCCACGACAGCGGGACCAGCGCAAGCGCCGCCTGAGCACAGGCGAAGAAGACGACGACGTGGTCGATCGAGTTCCCCGTCAGCGTCGCGACCCGGTCACCCGGGGCGTACCCGGCAGTCTGCAGGGTACGGGCGAGGTCGCTCGAGCGACGGGCGAGTGCGCCGTACGTGATGGTGACGCCCCGATCGTCGATGGCGACGGCGTCGGGTTCCTGCCGGGCGCGGTCGGTCAGCCATCGCCCGATGGTGTGGGCACCCGCGTCGGCACTCTGCCACGTCGCGTGGGTCATGCCGCCGACTCTGCCGGCGAAGACTCCTCGCGCGGGCGTTCGTGCCGAGACCGCGTACGGGTCGCCGCCGCAGTCGCCCCTGCGATGCCGCCGGGGAAGAACATGACCACGAGGATGAACAGGGTGCCGAGGATGAACATCGGCTCGGAGAGCGGGACCCGCAGCACATCGGGCAGTGACTCGACCGCATCGGAGTGGGCGAACACCGACAGGCGCTGGTTCAGCAGCGTGTAGAGGACGCCCCCGACGATGACGCCCCAGCGCGATCCGACTCCGCCGAGGACGACCATCACGAGGATCGTGATCGTCAGGTCGGCCGACACCGAACGCGGGACGGCGCCGCTCTGCAGCAGCAGGTAGGTCGCACCGGTCAGCGAGGCGAGCACGCCGGCGACGGTGAAGACCATCAGCTTCGCGGCGTACGGCGAAAGCCCGAGGACCCGCACGCGCAGCTCGTTCTCGCGCGTCGCCGCAGCGACGTGGCCGACCCGCGAACGATCGATCCAGACGACGATCACGTAGACGAGGACGAGCATCACCAGCGTCAGCCAGTAGAGGTTCCGCGTGTTCGCGACCCCGACCATCCAGTCCGGGACGTGGTCGGTCGGGAGGCTGAGGCCTTCCTCACCGCCGGTGGCCCCGCCGGGGTTGCGACGGACGAGCACGGAGCCGGCCTGGGCGAAGGCGAGGGTGACCATCGCGAACGGGATGCCGGTGACGCGCAGGCTGATCGCCCCCGTCACCTGAGCCAGCACGAAGCCGCCGACCAGCGTCACCAGCAGCGCCGACCACAGCGAGAGGCCGGTGTGCTCGAGGACGATCCCCAAGCCGTACGCGCCCGCGCCGAACGCCAGCGCGTGACCGAACGAGAGGAGACCCGCGGTGCCGAGCAGCAGGTTGTAAGAGAGTGCGAGGGCGGCGAACACCATGCACAGCGCGAGCAGGCTCAACGCGCCGGGCTGGTAGGTGGGCCCCGGCAGGACGCCCGGGATCTGCAGGTTGACCAGCGGCAGGATGGCCATGACGACGACCACCGCCGTACCGCCGACGACGGGTCCGATCCGTAGGCGGCTCATGCGCGGGCTCCCATCAGTCCGGTAGGCCGTACGAGAAGCACGGCCGCAAGCGCGAGGACGACCACGAAGTCGCCGGTCCCGGACAGGTAGTAGTTGGCGAACTGCTGGAGCATGGCCACGAGTACGGAGGCGACGGCCGCGCCCGTGAGGGAGCCCAGCCCGCCGATCACCGTGACGATGAACGCGAAGATCAGGAGAGAGCCGCCGAGGCTAGGCGACACGTAGCCGAAGTAGTGCGACGCGAGGACGCCCCCGAGTCCGGCCGCTGCGCCACCGATGGTGAAGACGAGCGTGAACGATTTACGGACGTCGATCCCGAGGGCGGTGACCATCGCGCGGTTCTCCACGCCGGCGCGGATGATCATCCCGTAGCGGGTGTGCCGCAGGAACATCACGATCGCGATGAGCACCATGGCGGCGACCGCGATCACCACGAACCGGTCGTTGGGGATCCGGGCGCCGGCGATCCCTGTGGTCTCGTCCAGCCATGCGGGGCCACGGATGAAGCGCGGGTCCGACCCCCAGATGCCTTCGAACAGCGCCACCGTCGCCAGCGAGAGGCCGACGGTGACGAGGACCTGCTCGATGTGGCGCTCGTACAGCGGCCGGATGAGGACGAGCTCGGTGAGCGCAGCCACCAGCGCACCAACGGCGGCTCCCACCAGCATCGACGTCGCGAACCCGAGCCAGCTCGTCGCGTCGATCTGCTGAGCGACCATCCAGCCGAGGAACGCGCCGAGTGTGAGGAAGCTGCCGTGCGCGAAATTCAGGACGTGCATCAGGCCGTAGATCAGCGAGAGGCCCGAGGCGACGAGGAAGTAGAGGGCGCCGAGTCCCAATCCGGTCACGGCGAGCAGGACGACCGTGCTCATCGGGTCACCTCGCTCGTCGTCTCGCCGTGGACGCCGAGGAGCCGTGTCGTCAGCTCGTCGTCGTCCAGCAGTGCCGTGGCGTCGCCGGTGTGGACCACACGGCCGCTCTCGATCACCACGGCCGCGTCGGCAAGGCGTCGTACGACGTCGAGGTTCTGCTCGACCAGGAGGATCGGCACCGTCTTCGCCGCCTCCTGGAGGGCCTCAGCGACCTCGTTGACGACGCGCGGAGCGAGGCCCTTCGTCGGCTCGTCGACGAGAAGGATCTGGTTGTCGTTGATGAGGGCCCGGGCGAGCGACACCATCTGCTGCTGGCCTCCCGACAACGTTCCTGCCATCTGATCCCTCCGGGCGACGAGGTCGGGGAACAAGGCGTCGACGAGGTCGCGCCGCGGGTGTGCCGTCCGCTCAGCCAGCCGGATGTTCTCAGCGACGGTGAGCTTCGAGAAGACCTCCCGGTCCTCGGGGACGTAGCCGACTCCGCGCTGCACGATCTTGTACGTCGGCAGCCGATCGATGCGCTCACCGGCGAGCCGGATGTCGCCTGTGCGGTGAATGAGGCCGAGGATGCTCCGCAGCGTGCTGGTCTTGCCGACGCCGTTGCGGCCGAGGACCGCGGTGACCCCGTACGGCGGCACGGTGAGGCTGACGTCCTCCACCACCTGTTGACCGTCGATGTCGCCGGCAAGATGCTCGACGACGAGCACCGGGTCGCTGTCTGTCATGGTCATGCGTTCGTCCCGAGGTAGGCGTTCTGGACTGTCGGGTCGGCCATCACTGCCGAGGGTGTGTCGTACGCGAGGACGTGTCCGAAGTGCAGGACCGCCACCTTGTCGACGAGGCCGAGAAGCACGTCCATGTGGTGCTCGACCATCAGGACGGTGCACCCCTTGTCGCGGTGCAGCGAGTGGATGATCGCGCTGAGGCCGGCGACGTCACCGGACCCGACGCCCGCCATCGGCTCGTCGAGCAGGATGACGGACGGGTGGGAGGCGAGGAGCATGGCGATCTCGAGCTTGCGCTTGTCGCCGTGCGAGAGCCCGCCTGCCAGGACGTCCACCTTGTCGGCGAGCCCGACCTCGTCGAGATGGTCGAGCGCCGCCTTGGTCGCGGCGTCGGTGCGCCGGGGGAACCGGACGACCGAGAGGCTGCCTCCTCGCGAGACCTGCGCCGCCAACCTCACGTTCTCGAGAACGCTGAGGTCGGGGAACAGGCTCGAGGTCTGGAAAGTACGGCCCAGTCCCGCCCGTGCCCGGCTCGCGACCGGCATCGTGGTGATGTCCTTGCCGTCGAGCAGCACGGATCCGTCGGTGGGGGTGATCAGACCAGAGACCGCGTTGAACAGCGTGGTCTTGCCTGCGCCGTTCGGGCCGATGATCCCCACCATCGAACCGCGGTCGACGGCGAGGTCGATCCCCTCGAGGATGGTCGCTCCTCCGATCCGCAGGCCAAGGCTGCGGATCTCGAGCGCGGGCGTGGCTGGTGCCGTCATTTCGTCGTTGTTCCTTGTCCGAGTCGGACCGTCACGGGGCCTCGGGCGGGGCGACCTGGTCGGACGGCACGGCCGCGACCAGCTCTGGCTTGAACCCGTCTCCGTCAGCCACGAGCTTCACCTGGAACATGTCCTGGACCAGCGCGTGGTCGCTCGCGCGCACCGTGGTCTTGCCCTTGGGGCCGTCGAACGACCATCCCTCGAGTGCCTTGACCATGGCGTCGACGTCGCCGTCGCCCTCCTCGATCGCGCGGACGATCATCTGACCGGCGACGAAACCGTCCGGCGAGAAGAGGTCGGGCTTGCTGCCCTTCTCCTCGAGGTACGAGACGAGGGCCTTGTTGACGTCATTGTCGCTCGCCGTGCCGAAGTAGTGGCTGAGGAAGCTGATCTTCTCCGAGGCCGGTCCGTACGCCCCGTACGTGGCGATGTCACCGAGGCCGGTCACGACCGGGGCAGCGTCGAACACACCCTGCTGCTCCAGCGACTGCCACAAGCTGCCGGAGGTGGCACCCGCCCACGCGACGAACACGAGATCGGGCTTGGTGTTGACGACCTGGCGGGCGAAGGAGGTGAACTCGGTAACGTCCTCGGCGACCAGGACGGGCTTCACGTTGCCGCCCAAGCCGTCGGCCCCGAGGACCGCCTGGACCGCCGCGACGTTGCCCTGACCGAAAGCGTTGTCCTGCGCGAGCACAGTGATCGTCTTGCCCTGCACCTCGTCGAGGAAGGTGGCCGCCGTGGCGACGTCCTGGAAGCTTTGACGTCCAGAACGGAACGTGTAGTCGTTGATGCCCGTCACGGCGTCGGCCGCCGCCGGGCCGGAGATGTAGAGGACCTTGTTCTGCTTGGCCTGCTCGGCCAGTGCGAGGGCGACGCCGGAGGACGCAGTGCCGGCGATGATCTTCACGCCGTCGCCGATGTACTCCTTGGAGAGCTGCACCGCCTTGTCGACGTCGGCGGCGTCGTCGCCCTCGGTGATCTTGATCTTCGTGCCGTCGACCTTGCCCGAACCATCGGTGGCGTAGTCGAGGCCCGCCTCGAGTCCGTCGAGGTATGCCTTTCCGTACGCCGCGAGGGGACCCGACTTCGATGTGATGACGCCGACCTCGATGGTGCCGCCGTCGGCCGAGGCGTCGTCCGATGACGGTGCGCATGCCGCGAGCGTGAGTGCTGCCGCGACTGCCGCGACAGCGAGTCGGGTGTTCTTACGTGTGCTCATGTCCGTGCCTTTCCTCCCTGAAAGGGCCCGAACCTGAAACCTGATTCGGGTCGCAGGAAACCTAGCTCGCAGGGTGATGTGCTGTCAAACACGTCGCAGGAGTCTGCGTCGACAAGGAGACGCAGAAGCGTGTCGATGACGACGAGTGCGAAATGAGGTCACATGTTTTCGTGGGTGTCGTTGAAGGTGTCGACCGCGCTGACCAATCCATTCGCGTAGGCGAGGATGACCAGCTGCACCCGGTCGCGCGCGGCGAGCTTGGTGAGCACGCGTCCGAGGTGGCTCTTCACGGTTGCCTCGGTGACCACGAGCTTCTCGGCGATCTCGGCATTCGTGAGGCCGTGGGCGACCGAGACGAGCACCTCGCGTTCGCGCTGGGTCAGGGTGTCGAGCAGCGGTGATCGGCGTAGGGGGAGCGGCGGGCGGGCGGCGAACTCCCGGATCAGTCGGCGGGTGATGGTGGGCGAGAGCAGCGCGTCGCCGGCATCGACGACTCGGATGGCTTCGGTGAGGCGGTCGCGTGGTGCGTCCTTGAGGAGAAATCCGGACGCGCCGGCGCGCAGTGCGCCATACACGTAGTCGTCGAGGTCGAAGGTGGTGAGGATCAAGACCCGTGGGGCGTGCTCGCAGTCGGACGCCGTGAGGCGTGCGGTCGCCGTGACGCCGTCCATGACAGGCATCCGCACATCCATGACGACCACGTCCGGCCCCAGTTCCGCCGCCCGCTCTACCGCCTCGACACCGTTCTGTGCCTCGCCGACGACCTCGATGCCGTCCTGGGTGCTGAGAAAGAGTCGAAGGCCCGTCCGGATCAGGTCCTGGTCATCGGCCAGCAGCACCCGGATGCTCACGGGGCCACCCTAACGGGCACGACGGCGACGACGCGGAATCCGCCCTCGGGACCTGCAGCAGCTTCGAGGGTTCCGCCGAGGAGTCGAGCACGTTCTCGCATTCCCACGAGTCCGTGGCCGGCCGCGGACGACTGCGCGACGGGACCCACTCCCCGGTCGGACACTTCGACATCGATGCGGCCGCGTCGGGTCCTGAGTCGGACCCGGGCGTGGTCGGTCTTCGCGTGGCGTAGGACGTTGGTGAGCGCCTCCTCCACGATCCGAAAGACCGAGAGGCCGACTCCTTCGTCCAGGGCCGGGCTTTCACCGTCAATCTCAAGGTCGACCGTGAGCCCGACGGCGCCGAAGCTGGCCACCAGCTCTGGCAGCTCGGCCAGACCCGGCAACGGCCGGTGCAGCGCCGCACCTGAAGCGGCGGCTTCGCCGGAGCGCAGGATCGTCAGCAACCGGCGGAGCTGAACGATGCTCTGTTCACCGCTGGACTCGACTTGTGCCAGGACGCTGGCAGCGGCTTCGGGTTCAGTCGACAGGACGTCTCGCGCGCCGCGTACGCCCACCAACATCACCGTGACAGAGTGCGCGACGATATCGTGGAGCTCCCGCGCGATCTGTGCGCGTTCCTCGTGCGCGGTGAGCGCCGCCCGTTGTTCGCGCTCGACCTGCGCGGCGATGGTGCGGGCGCGGAGGTCGGCATGGTGCAGGCGCCGACTCCGAAGAGCTGCGCCCGCCGCCCACACCGCCACCGGCGGCGGCACCGAGGTCACCGAGAGCGCCACCAGCACCGCGGTGGCACCGATCAGCGCAAACACGGCGACGCGGGTCCGACAACGCTCGGCGACGGTGAAGAGTGCGACGCAGACCAGCACTCCACCTGGGGACGCATCCAGGGCGAAAAGGGTGCCGGTGGCGGCGAGCGTGGCAGCCAGCAGCACCATCGGATGCTGTCGCCGCCAGAAGAGCGCCGCACCGACTGCCACGGTGAGGATCACCGGCACCGGCCGGGCGGTCGATTCGTCGTTGTAGAGCAGGCTCAGCTCGCCCACGACGCCGACCACGACGCCGAGCAGGTCGGCCAGCACCCGCTCGGCGCGAGGGCTGAGCCAGCGGCCGTCCCCCGGCGTGGTCAGCATGCGGGGGACGGCGAGCCGGGTCATGACCGTCACCCTAGATCTCGACGGCTCTCAGCGAGTATCGCGATCAGAGTGAGCCCGACGGCCCAGGCGGCAAGCGCCGTCGCCGACTCCGAGAAGGAGTGCGTTGCGCCATGCACGCCACGGGTGAGCACCTGCATGCTGCCGGAGGGGGTGTAGTCGACCGCCGACGCGTCGATCGTTCCGACGAGTGGAGGCGCGACGAAGTAGACGACGATCCCCGCCACCACCGCCGCGATCTGGTTGCGGAGCAGAGCGCCGAGGGCCGCGCCAATCAGCACCGAGAGCGCCCCGGCGAGAACACATCCTGCGGCCAATGGCACCAAGTGGTCCGCGGTGAGGTCAGGACCGGGATGGTGGCCGTTGACGATGGGCACGCCGAGGGCGAAGGCGGCAACAGTCGTGAGCACCGCCACGGCCAGTCCGACGACGAGGGTTGCGCCGAGCCGGACGGCCGTGACCGTCGTGGAGCTCGTGCCGGAGACGAGGACGGTGGGTGCCGCGGTGCGATGCCGGAACTCCGCGGTGACGGCCACGGCGCCGAAGAACAACAGGAGCATCGGCATCCCGCCGAGCGCCTCTTCTTTCTCACCGATCTCGTCGAGCGTTCCGGAAGCGAGCCCGACCGCGACGACGTTGAGGATCGCCAGGACGACTGAGCCGAGCGCGAACCAGAGCGGCGTACGAATCGTCAGGAGCTTGCGCACCTCGCCCACCGCAATCCTCATGACTGCGCCCCCGTCAGCTCGAGATAGACGTCTTCGAGAGAGGTCGACTGTGGTGTCAGCTCCTGGAGTGTGACCTGTTCTCGGCGGGCCAGGTCAGCGAGGGCGGAGGCATCGAGACCGGTGACGAGGAACCGGCCGTCGGCCGACTCCACCGAGATCTGGCCGCCCGCGCGTACGACGCTCTCCGTGAAGTGCCCTCCATCCTCGGTGCGGACCCAAACGCCGGCGGCGGGGGAGAGATCCGCAACCGCGCCGGAGTAGACCACGCGGCCCCGCTTGACGACGACGATGTCGTCGACCGCGCTCGCCGGCCCGCTGAGCTGGTGGCTGGAGACGAGGACCGCACGCCCGCGCTCCGCCCGGTCGCGCAGCAGCGTACGAAGCCAGTGGATCCCCTCCGGGTCGAGGCCGTTCGCAGGCTCGTCGAGCAGCAAGACGTCGGGATCACCCAGCAACGCGACTGCCAGAGCGAGTCGCTGCCGCATGCCCAGGGAGAAGGTGCCGACTCGGCGACCCGCCACCTCGGTCAAACTCGAGATCGCCAATACCTCCTCCACCCGGGTGCCGGGGAGCCCGGCGAGCCCAGCGAGGATGCGCAAGTGTTGTCGCGCGGAGCGCCCGGGATGCGCCCCGCACGACTCGATCGCCACGCCCACGGTGCGGGCATCGGGGCGGCGGTCGGCCAGCGGCGTACCGGCGAGCAGCACGCGGCCGGATGTCGGGCGCGACAGACCGGCCAACATCGCCAGCACGGTTGTCTTGCCAGCACCGTTGGGCCCGAGGAAGCCGGTGACGGCGCCGTAGCGCACGGTGAAGGAGACGTCGTCGACCGCAGTGAGTCGGCCGTACCTTTTGGTCAGGCCTTCCGCTGTGATGACCGCGGAAGGCGGGGAGTGGGTGGATAGTCTCGTCATGTCGACAACGGTCCCGCTCAGGAGGGTGCTGAGTCATCCGACTGGAGACCACACTTTGTCTGCCACTCAGGTCGGAGAAGCGAGAGGGGTGCTGGCGAGTCAGAGCGCCTCTTCGCGTGAGCTGCTGAGCGACTTACGCTGGCTTCAGCGCCTGCGCCTGACCCCGACTCGGGGTCCGGTCTCAGATGAGGGAGACGCGCATGAACAGATTCACCCGTTCGTTCCTCGCGATCAGCGCCGGATTCCTCCTGGCGCTCGGGGCCCTGAGTCCGGTCGCCACCGCGACCGCAACGCCCGGGCAAACCGCGGTCTCCGCTCGCGGGCCCCTGGTCGAGATCCCGGCGAAGGCGGCAGTCCAGCGGGCAGTCCCTCCCAGCGAGTGCTCGGGCACCCTGCTCGACGACTACGTCGACGGGCTGCTCGGCGACATGACGAACGCACAGCTCGCCTTCCTCTTCGCCCACCTCGACACCCTGCTGAACGTTCCGACGTACGATGCGCTGTTCTTCGGCACCACCGGTGACCCGGACTACGCGCTCGAGTCGCACACCCACCAGCTCCAGAACACCTTCCGTGACCTGCGGCGGTTCTGGGACATCGAGTCTGACGACATCCAGCTGATGGCGATGCACGGGGACGTGCTGCTCGACGCCGACCGCATCGCAGCCACACTGACGGCCATGGTGGCGGCAGGGGAGATCGCCCCGATGACGCCCGCCGCGATCGCCCTCGAAGCCCAGACCGTCGCGACCTTCATGCAGTCGCAAGGGGGCTTCTACGACAACCCGCTCTGGACTTTGAACGCGTTCGCGTTCACCGGCGAGGGGGAGTCCGATCCGGTGATCTCGGCGCTGCCGGACAAGCTGGTCTTCGGCGACGGCATCCTCGCGGCGTACGACGCCATCGGCCTCGGCGACGTCGGCCCGCGGGTGATCATGGCGCACGAGTTCGCCCACCACGTCCAGTACGAGCTCGGCGTCTTCGACACCGGTCCGTCGGATCCTGCGGCGGCCACGCGCCGTACCGAGCTGATGGCCGACGCCATGGCGTCGTACTACGGCACCCACAAGCAGGGTCTCGCGATGAACAAGAAGCGGGTCACCGACGCGCTCCTGAGCTTCTACACCGTCGGTGACTGCCAGTTCGCCAGCCCGGGTCACCACGGGACACCGCTGCAGCGCGAGCGTGCCGCAGCGTGGGGTGCGGATCTCGCCGCCACGGCCCAGCCCCAAAGCTACGTGCTCCCGGCTGAGACCTTTGTCGCGCTGTTCGAGGCTGCTCTGCTGGGCATCATCTCGGGGCCGTAGCCGCACAAAGCGGTGCGCTCACGCGTCAGGAGTGACGAAGGCCAGGCATCATCGTGATGCCAGGCCTTCGGTCAGACCAGCGACTCCGCCGGTCGCTCGCCGCCCCGGCTCACGCTCGGCCGCCGATGGGACACCGCCCAGATCCCGAAGACCAGCAGCCACAGCAGGTAAGCGCCTGCCGTGAAGTACAACGCCGCGGTGATGGCGCAGAGGCCGGCCAGCACGGTGAAGACGCGCAGCCAGACGGGCATCTCTGCCTTCGCCGCCAGCAGCAGTGCGACGATGCCGATGAAGAAGGCCGGTGCCGGCCCCGCGCACAGGTGACCGATCGTGCCGATCGTGTACGCAACCGACTGCGGAATCTCTTGTGCCTGCTCGCCGCCTTCGGCCATCGCGACCTGGAACCCGCCGAGCAACCACAGGCCGGTGACCGCGGTCGCCACGCCAGCGACGCACAGGCCCCAGATCAACCCGCCGACTCGTTCGAATCTGTCGCGGACCGCCCAGCCGAAGACGAGAAGCCCCAACGAGGCGAGGGCGCCGACGGTGTACAGGACGAAGTCGAGGTTGCGGTGGTGGCCTTCGATGAAGGCTTGAACATCGGCCTCGTGAAAGGTGCCGCCCATCGTGCCCGCAAAGCTCCAGGCGACGATGCCGGCAAGGAAGACGAGCAGTCCGAGGCCCGCACTGCGTGGGATGGCGTTCATGATTCCTCCTCAGAGTGACGAGAGGTAGTGGGGTCGGTTCGATCCGACCGACCGCTTCGACGCTAGGCGGCTGTCGACGCGCACGTCGTCGTCGGCTGGGACGAGATCTGCTGACTGCGAGGAGGAGGCCGAAATCCTCCCGAAGGAGGACGCGCCGCGACATCTCTGGAAGTAACGTCGGGATGTGACCCGCAGGCATTGGGCCTTCGACATCGCAGTCGCGATCGCCGTCGGCGTGCAGGGGCAGGCAGAGGCATGGTGGGGCTACGGCGAGACCCACCGGCAGGGTCCGTTATGGGCACAGTCGGCGCTGTACGCGGTCCTGGCACTGCTCCTCGTCATCCGCCGCTGGCGCCCGCTCACCTGCCTGGTGGCGATGACGGTGGCTTGTGCCGTCGAGCATGCGCTGTACGGGGCGCCAGAGGGGTTCGCGGTCGCCCTGGCGCCCCTGATCGCGACGTACACGTGCGCGCGGTGGCTGGAGTGGCGACGCTCCTGGATCGCGCTGGCGCTCGCGCCGGTGGCGTGGCTTAGTTGGTCGGCGTTCGATCCGATGAACGACTCCCTCGCAGACTGGTACGGCAGCAGCGTGTGGATGTCGCCCTTCGTCATCGCCTGGCTGCTCGGCGCGCTCGTCCGCAGCATCCGGATCAGCGCCGACCAGCGCCGGCAGGCACGTGAGCAGCGAGAGGCCCAGGCCGTCGCGCTGGAGCGCACCCGGATCGCCCGCGAGCTGCACGACGTCCTCGGGCACAGCGTGAGCGTCATGACGGTCCAAGCCTCCGCCGTACGTCGTCGGCTGACCCCCGATCAGTCGGTCGAGCGGCATGCCCTCGAGACCGTCGAGTCGGTGGGTCGGGAAGCCCTCGCAGAGATGCGCCGCATGGTCGGCGTGCTTCGTGAGGAGGGGACGCCGGGCGACCGCGAGCCGCCTCCCGGCATCGATCAGCTCGAGACGCTCCTCGAGAAGTTCCGCGCCGCCGGGCTGCCGGTCGACCTCACCATCTCCGGCACGCCACGCCCGCTCGCACCGGGGCTCGACCTGACGGCGTACCGGCTCGTCCAGGAAGGCCTGACCAACGCCCTGCGCCACGCCCGCAACCCACGCGCAGCGCAGGTGGAGATGGACTACGGCGAGACCACGCTACGGCTGTGCGTCAGCGACGACGGAGAACCAGCCAGGGTGGCGCATGCGGCCGTGGCCGAGGCGGGCAGCGGCCTGCTCGGCATGCGGGAGCGCGTGGCGGTGTACGGCGGCCGGCTGGTCGCCCGGCCGCTGCCCGACGGCGGCTTCGAGCTGCTCGCGACACTGCCGTTGGAGCCGGCGTGACAGCGCCCGAAGACACCGAGACCATCGGTGTGCTCCTCGTCGACGACCAGGCGCTCGTGCGCACCGGATTCCGCCTCATCCTTGAGATCGAGCCCGACCTCACGGTGGTGGGAGAAGCGGCCGACGGTGAGGAGGCGGTCGACCTCGCTGCTGCCGTCCAGCCGGACGTCGTGCTCATGGACGTGCGGATGCCGGGCACCGATGGCATCACCGCGACCGAGCGCATCGTGGCGGCGGGCGGGGAAGATGTCCGCGTCGTCATGCTCACGACCTTCGACATGGACGAGTACGTCTTCGACGCGCTGCGCGCCGGCGCGAGCGGATTCCTGCTCAAGGACGTGCAACCGGAGTTCCTCGTCGCCGGCATCAGAGCGGTGCACGGCGGGGACTCCCTGCTGGCGCCCTCGATTACCCGACGGATGATCGAGACGTATCTGGATCGCCCACGTGCGATCGACCCTCGTGCTCGCAGTCGCCTCGACGCGCTCACCAACCGTGAGCGCGAGACCCTCTTCCACCTGGCCGAAGGGCTCACGAACTCCGAGATCGCCACGCGCATGTTCGTCTCCGAAACCACGGTCAAGACGCACATCGGTCACATCCTGACCAAGTTGGGCCTGCGTGATCGCGTTCAGGCGGTCATCTTCGCGTACGAGACCGGCCTCGCCGGAGAGCGCTGAAGCGTCACTTCGACCGCAGGCATTGCGCGAGGTCGTTGCGGGGTGTCGGGCGCACGGAGGATGGTGGTGTGCGTTCCTGACGTGACGCCCGTACCAGCAGAGCCCGCGGACGCGACGGCCGTACGCGAGCTGGTGCGCAGCGCGTACGCGCCGTACGTCCCGCAGATCGGGCAGGAGCCGGCGCCGATGAACGCCAACTACGTGCAGGCTATCGAGGACGGGGACGTCCATGTCGTACGCGAGGCCGGCGAGGCGGTCGCCGTTGTCGTGACCCGTGGGGGAGGCGACCATCTCTTGATCGAGAACATCGCGGTCGCACCTGGGCGGCAGTCGCGGGACTCGGCAGAGGGATCTTGGCGTGGGCCGAGGCGAGCGCGACGAGTCGCGGGTACGACGAGGTCCGCCTCTACACCCACGAGACGATGGTCGAGAACATCGCCTTCTATCAGCGGCACGGTTTCGAGATCACGCGCACCGCTGCGCAGGATCCGTTCGGGCGGGTGCATTTTCGGAAGGTGTGCGCAGTTGTCTGATCCTGCTGCGACAGTGTTCGCGTGACCTTCGACAAGCAGCCGGTCGTACGAGTCTCGGCGAGCCCGGGCGCGCCGCCGCCCGAGGACTGGTCTGGTGACATTCCCGCCGTGCAGCAGCTTCTCAGCGATGGCCTCACGCTTGCTCCGGGCGTGACCTTCCTCGTCGGAGAGAACGGGTCAGGCAAGTCGACCATCGTCGAGGCGATCGCCGTGGCGTACGGACTCTCCCCCGAAGGTGGCACCGCGTTCGGACATCACGAGACGCGCACGACGGAGTCAGACCTGCACGGCTCGCTGTTGCTGCAGCGAGGTATCGGAGCGAAGCGGTGGGGCTTCTTCCTGCGCGCGGAGACGATGCACGGCTGGTACTCGTTCATTGAGGAGCATCCGGACAGCCGCGATCCGGCCTTCCACGCGATGAGTCACGGCGAGTCCTTCCTTGCGGTGCTCGAGGCACGTTTCGACTCTCCAGGTTTCTATGTCCTCGATGAGCCCGAGGCGGCGCTCTCGTTCGCGTCGACGCTCGGGCTGATGGCACGTCTCGACACGCTGGCTCGGTCGGGCGCGCAGGTCCTCTGTGCGACTCACTCGCCGGTCCTTGCGTCGCTCCCGGGTGCGCGGATCCTTGAGGTGGGTCCGTGGGGTATGCGGGAGGCTCGCTGGGAGGATCTCGAACTCGTCCGTCATTGGCGGGCGTACCTCCAGACGCCCGATCGCTATCTGAGGCACCTCCTCGACGCCGACGCATGACAGCAAGGCTCGTCGGCAACGCGTTCGTCAGTCAGTCCGCGTACGGAGGCTCCGCGCGAGGACGGGGATCATCACCGTCGCTGCGACGAGGTGGAGGCCGACGAGGGCGATGGCGGTCGCGGTGCTTGCCTCGGAGAGGAAGGGCGGGACCAGCGATATCGCGGTCAGCGTCACTGCCGTCTGCACGAATCGCTCGGCGGGGCGAGCGCTCCACCGAAGCAGCGCGGCGGCAATGACGACGCCGACGAGCGAGAAGAAGCCGGTCACCACGGCGAACCCGGACAACGGGATCGTCTCGCCGGCAGAGACCTCGAACTCGACGCCGACGGCCTGGGCGAGGGCGGCGGCGAGCGTGGTGGCGACGACCGCGGCAAGTGCGGCGATGGCGCCGGTTCCGATGAGCCCGCGGAACCGGTGGATCTGGCCCGATGCCGGGGGTGCGACGACCCCGGCGTCATCCGTGCTGTCCATGGCGATCCTCCGTCACTCGGTCACTGGTTGCGTGCCGGGACGGAGAGCCCTTGCAGCCACGACTGCCAGGCCGGCTCTTCGCGCCGTACGTAGTCCGCGGCGTCGGCAGAGAACATGTAGGCCCGTACGGCCGCCGTCGCGCTGCCGTCGCCCTCGTCGTACGCGAAGACGCTGAGCATCCCGGGCACCGGCGCGGCGAGCCGGACAAGGGTCTGTTGCTCGCCGACACGCTCGACCGTGCCGCTCGCGCCGCGCAGCTCGACGGCCGCACCCACGTCGCCAAGCCCGAGTGCGTCGTACATGGTCACCCAGAGGGTCTCCGCATCGGCGGGGTGGGAGGCGGCGGCTTCCAGCGGCGTGGCCTCCTGGCCGGGGAAGTGCGCCAGATAGAGGCGCAGGTTGTCGAAGAACGGCATCCAGCCGGGGCTCAAGGTGTCCCACCATTCCGACTCCCAGTCGGCGCCGGTCCCGAAGCCGCTGCTGGTCACTCGGACGACGCAGCTGCCGCCGGACTGGGCCTCGACGAGGAACTCTGTCGTCAGCGGGCTGAGCGCGTCCGGGTCCTTGCCCATGAGGGCGGACCAGTCCTCCTCGAAGGCGAGGCGGCGCGGCGGGTCCCAGCCGGTGACGTGACCGTCCGAGCCCATCTCGGCGCCGATGGTGAAGTGCACGGAGCCGCCCTCGTGCTCCTCGAGCTCGGTCGGCAGATACCAGGAGCTCATGCCCTTGGCGGTGGCGATGGCCTGCCAGACCTGCTCTGGGGTGCCGGGCACCTCGACGCTGAACTCCAGGCGGTACGGGACGGTCGGTGTCGTACTCATGAGTTCTCCTCAGGAAGGGGGTGGGCGGCGACGACGAGCCGGTGTGGACGTCCGTCGTCGTGGTGGTAGCGAGCGGCCAGGTCGAGCACCGCAGCGGTCAGCTCGTCCGCGAAGGCAGCACGGTCGGCGGCTGACCGGAAGCCGATCTTGGTGTCGATCGTGAGCGTCGGGAGGCGCTTGCCGGACGTCCCGGCCTGGCGTGCCAAGGTGCCGACCTCGCGCACCAGCCGCCCGGCGAGCGCGACGAGGTAGCCCGCCGACAGGTGGTCGGCGTTGGCGTCCGGATCGGCCGCGGACGCGCTGACGACAGCCGGCGACACGACGTACGACGACGCCGATGCCTGCAAGACCCGCTCGGTGATGCCGCCGTGGTGGCGCTCCTCGGACAGCTCCACCAGGCCGTGCGCCTCGAGCGCCTTGAGGTGGTAGTTGACCTTCTGTCGCGCGATGCCGACCCTGGCGGCGAGTCCGGCAGCGGAGGCTGGGACGGCCAGCTCTCCGAGCAGTCGGGCCCGGACCGGATCCAGGGCGGCGGCGGCTGCGTCCGCGCTCTCGATGACTTCGACGTCCTGCATGACTCCACCGTGCCCTTGACAAGAAATCTTGTCAAGGGATGATCGTCGGCCTGGTCATCGGCTCCGGGCTCACCTGTGCCCTCGAGATCCGGCTGGCGGGCCGCGCCGGTACCGAGTCGAGCTGGTGGTCGACGAAGCGCTGAGTCTCAGTCGGGGTCGTCGCTGTCGTCGAACACGTCGATCCAGTCGTCGTCGGGTTGCGGGAAGGCGTTCTCGCCGGACGCGAGAAGGCTGCGGGTGAACAGCTCCTGGTCCGACATCAGCTCCTTGAGGGCGGCTGCGAGATCGTTGTCGGCGGCGGCGCGGTCGGCGAGGACGGCGCGCAGGACGGCGCGGCGTACGAGTTCCTTGGCGAACGAGGCGGGGCCACGTCCGCGTCGGCGAGCCGAACCCTGCTGAGTTGTTCCGTCACGATCGCGACTTCGCTCGCCGTGCATCCGAGATGACGGTCGACGACGGCGGTGAGCGGGGACGAGTCCGAGCGCTGCTCGTGCTGGTCGACGACGTCGCGCAGGAAGCGGGAGAACGTGTCGACGAAGTCAGGGACGTCGGTCATAAGCGAACACTGCCACGTGGCGGACAGCATCCGCGCGAAGTTCCGACATCGCGCCGGAGGTCAGTGCGAAGGGTCGAGGACGCGTCTTGGGTTCTTGTGTCGAGCTCGAGATGATCGTCATGGCGCCTCTTCTCTGTCGCCGGCGGGCTTTGGTGTCGCTGCGAACCTGTTCGCGAGCGGTACGGCGGTAATCCCGTGCACGACCACGCTGACCAGCACCGCGAGCGCGATGACGGCGACGACATCGGACCCCGCGTCGTCGTGCAAGCCTTCGAGCGCGAGCAGCGCGAAGACGACGGAGGCAAGGCCTCGGGGGCCGAACCAGCCGATGAAGAAGACGCCGTACCGGCCGAATCCTGCGCCGAGAAGGGCGAGTGCGACTGGGAGCATTCGTACGAGGGTGAGGCTCAAGGCGACGTACAGGACGATGCTCCAGCTCAGGTGGTCGCCGATCATGGGAACGGCGAGGGCGCCGAAGACGAGCCAGCAGATCATGGAGGCGAGGGCCCCCGTCTGCTCGACGAAGTAGACCTCCTTGTCGCCACCTCGCCCCGCGACGTTGCCGAAGACCAGGCCGCCCACGAAGGCCGCCACGAAGCCGTTCCCGTCCACCACGAGGGCTCCGGTGTACGCGAGCAGTGCGAGAGCAAGGCCGGCGGGGCCGGCGAGCTCCTCGGACAGCCACCGTCGGCGCCGGGCTTCCTTGATGACCGCGCCGCCGAGCCAGCCGATCACGACGCCCGCGACGACGCCTACGACGAGGGCGAGGACCGCGCGGCCCGGGCTGTCCACCCCGGCGATGCCCTCGTCCGAGGCGACGCCGGCGATCGCGACGAGCACGATCGGGGTCGCGATGCCGTCGTTGAGCCCGCTCTCGACGTTGAGGGCCCCTCGTATCGGCCCGGGGACACGCGGGTTCGACATCACCGAAGCGCCGAGCGCAGCGTCCGTCGGCGCGAGTGCGGCGCCCAGCAGCAGCGCAGCCCACGGTTCGAACCCGAGCACGGTGATCGCCACGACCGTTCCGAGAGCGACGGTCAGTGGGAGCCCGACCCCGAGCAGACGGACGTACGTGCCGAGGTCCCGCTCGAACTGCATCAGCCGAACCTTCGACGCGTCGCTGAACAGGATCCAGACGAGCGTCACCTCGGCGATGGACTTCACCAGCTCGGGCTCGAGCTGGAGGTCGAAGAGTCCAGCCACTTCGGTGAACACGAAGCCCGCGGCGACGAACACGATCGGGGCGGTGAGGCCGGCGCGTTCGAGCCGGCTGGCGAGGACGCACCAGCCGAAGATCGTGACGAGTGCCACGGTCAGCGACAGGACTTCCATCGGTCATCTCCCATCTCGGTCAGAGGAGCTTGTGGATCACGGATCAGGTCGCGGTGCCCGCGTCCGCCTTGCCTCGTCATGACGACGAGCCGGGCAGTCTCGGACTGGGGTGAGATGTCGCCGAAGCCGACCGTGGCGAAGATGGTGACGGTGAAGTAGAGCGCGTCGGACCGGTTGAGCGGCTCGGTAAACATCGCGACGTCGTCAGCGCCGAGGACGAAGTACGTGGACGCGAACAGCAGCAGGAAGAGGGGCGTCGTGGCGGCGAGGGACTGGACCGCACGGATGCTCGGATAATCCGAGCGGACGATGGCCCGGGCCTGCCAGGCGATCATCGTGGCGAGCAGCGCGACGCCAACGACGAGCACGGCGAACACTGAGGCGTCCGAGAGGCGGTCCAGGGGCAGGACGTAGTACAGAACGACCAGGACCACCGAGGTGGCGAGTGCCCTGAGCGGTCCGCGTGTGATGAGCCGGCGTCGCCGCCGGGCGGTCAGGGGCACCATGGTCTCGAGCCGTTCATCGTCAGTCCCGTCGCCCGTACTGCTCCTCCGCGGTGTCGATGGTCAACCCTGAGCCGAAGTGCGGTCCGCCGCCGACGTTGTAGACCCCTGCGATGCGCTGAGGGTAGGAACCGGCGTCGATGATCGCCTCGGACCAGGTGTCAAGGTGATCGAGCAGCTCGTCGAGATCGTCGCCCAGCGCATCGAGGAGCGGCCGTTCGAGCTCGTCGGTACGGACCTCGATCTCTTCGCGGAAGGCCCGTCCGGCGTCGGTGATCTGCTCGTCGGCGGTCATCAGCCCACGTTCCCGGAGGCGTTGGAAGCCGGCATCCATGTCGGCATCGGTCCATCCGCGGCTGGGGGTGTAGGCACGGGGTGGCAGGCCCCACCACTGCTCGGTCAGGAGCAGCACCTCCACGGCGTCGGTGCCGCCGACCGCCCAGGTGATGACGTGACTGTCGCCGCGGTGCTCGCGTACCAGGTCGGCGGCCCGCCACAGGTCGCCCACGGGGGTCCCAGGCAATCCGAGCGAGTGCAATCCGGAGTAGATCGGGCGACCTGCCCAAGGCGCCGCGTCAGCCGCTCGGCGCAGCAGCTCGGTGACCCGGGCCACGTCGTCGGGCTGCTCGCCGAGCACACGCTGCAGCATCGCGGTCGCACCCTGCTCCCTTGCCGCGAGGATCGTTGGCCGGTCGGTGATCTGCCACCCGACCGTGGTGGCCGGCACCACGACCTTCGGATTGAAGCAGCCGAAGGCGGCAGCCACCACCTCACCTGGCACCTGCCCCAGACAGGCGCCGCGACTGGTGAAGTACGCCTTCATCTCCGGGCGAGCCACACCGTCCTGAGCGACCGGGCTCCCGTCGAACCCGAGCGCCTCGTACGCGCTGTGCGCCTCGGGCGCGAAGTACACCCCGGCCGCCACCGGCTCGACCGCGTTGCGTAGACGGCGCGCCTGCTCGCCGTACTCGGTCCCCATGGTCGCCCCTCGGCTCGTCTACTCGACCGGTTCGATCTCGCCGGGTCGCCAGCTCTTGTCGAAGAACGGCTGGAGCGGGCTGTAGAGGCGCAAGATGACGAACCATCCGCGCTCGGGGTCGGTCTGGATCCAGTTGCCCGGCGAGACGTCGTCGGGTTGCGCCGGTGCGAAGTACACGACGGTGCTGCCGTCGGACTCGGCCTCCGCGGCAGGGGAGGGGTACTGCTGGCTGCCGGCACGGGGATAGCGCTGCTCGGTCTGCAGCATGGACCGGGTCTGGTTGTCGTACAGGGTGAGTGACCAGAACCGGGCGGCCGGGATGCCCTTGGGCAGGCTCAGCCGGTAGGTCTTCGCGCCGTCGAATGGTTCGCCGTCGGGACCCACGTTGGAGACGAGGTACTGCGAGCCGACGCCGGTCAGCCGCATGCACATCGCGGGCGTGATGCCGGTCGCGGTGTAGAACATCGACGTGCGCGAGTGCAGCTGGCGCGCGCCCTTGTTCGGGAACGGCTTGACGCCGTCCGCGGTGATCATCGGCGGTGGGTTGGTGAACTCGAAGCCACCGGCGAACAGCATGTTCCACCAGGCCGAGTCGCCGTCGTAGTAGCGGAAGTCGTCACTCGGGTGCGCCCCCATGCCGAGGGTGCGGGACGCCGCGTTGCCCACCGCCGCCGCCTCGTCGAGGATCTTGCGGAGTCGGTGGTCGGGGTCGAACTTCTCGTCCTTGACGATCCCGAGGGCGGCGAACTGGCCGGCGAGCTCGGTGTCGAGGGCCTCGGCGGGCTCTAGCTGGACCAGGGCGTCGAGCATCTCGTAGTGGCCGAAGTCGGCCGGCGGGATGGTGTTCATCGCCAGGCCCGTACCCTCCACGAACCGAGGGGTGTGCGGGGTGGCTGCCTGGCCGAGCGGCCCCTTGCCTGTCAGGTACGCCCCGATGCTGGAGCCCACGCCACCAGGGGCGTAGGGGGAGAACCTCAGCTGTTCCTTGATCTGGGACACCGTCGGGGTGGGGTCGTTGCCAGGATTCTGGTTGATGAACGAGCGGCCGAGCACGACGACGTGGTGGGTGCGGGAGTGCCGGATGTAGCAGCCCCCTTCGGGCAGCGGCCCGTCGTACCCAGGGCCGACCAGCAGGTACGTACCGCCCTGGCCGCGGTCGGCTCCGGGCAGACCGAAGTCGCTGATCCAGCGAAACCACATGTCGTCGAAGCAGCCCAAGCTGTCGGCCGGGGTCTCCACGACCTGCGGTCCTTGCGTCAGGTCCAAGAACGACCAGAAGTACACGGTGTCAGCGTTGCCAGTCAGGAAGAGTGACCGTGAGTCCATCAGCTCCGAGAAGAGCAGCACGTCTCCGTCGTTCACCCCGGCCGCCAAGAACCCCTGCCGAATGGCGTAGGTCGACACAGCCTGGGTGGTGTTCATGAACGTCTCGACACCGTGCAGGTAGTCGAGGTGGTCGCGCAGCCTCTCCGCGGCCTCGCTCGTCGGGTAGCCGTCGGTGAACTCGAGGGCCCCGATCGCTGCTTCCACCCTCGATGGGGTCGTGATCGACGCGGGCACAGATGTCTTGGTCACATCGACGGGCATCGCGGCCTCCTCGAGCTCGGTTCCTTCCTGGAACCGTAGGTTCGGCCGCGACCGGCGTCATCACGCAGAGTGTGTGAACGTCCGGCCGTCGGCGCTTGACGGCGATTCACCTGATGTGAGTGATGCGTGCGGCAGCAGGCGCACCGTTGAGTGTCTGGTACGACCCCGCGACGGGACCCGCAGATCACGAGGTTGGCGTTCCGAGAGGAAGGAGGGGGTCGCGTTGGACTACACCGACATGCTGCGCCGCCTCGCCCTTCACGACGAGCAGCTCGCGACCGACACGCTGCTCGACCCGAGAACGCTGGCGATGGTCCGGCTTGCGGCGCTCGTCGCCGTGGGTGGCGCGGTTCCTTCGTACGGTGCACAGGTCGATGCCGCGGTCGATGCCGGGGCGACTGCGGCCGAGATCGTCGACGTGCTCGTCGAACTCATCCCGGTCGTCGGATTTCCGCGCGTGGTCGCGGCGGCCCCGAAGCTGGCGCTGGCGCTCGGGCACGATGTCGACTCTTTCGGGATCCTGCCGAGCGGGTGATCGCCTCAGCCGCCGAGCAGCCCGAACCTGGTTGCCTGCTCCACCGCGTCGTTGCGTGAGGAGACTCCCAGCTTGCGATAGATCGAGGCGACCTCGGAGCTGACGGTGTTGCGGCTGATGAACAGCCGGTCCCCGATCTCCTTCATCGTCAGGTGCGTCTGCAGGTACGGCAAGACCCGCAGCTCCGCCCCGGTCAGGGGTGCGGCGCCCGCGACTCCGATCTGGGCGCTTGCCTCCACCGTCTCGCGGACCGCTACCACCTGGTCGACGAGTGCTCCCAGGTCCGGCCGGTGCAGCAGGAGCTCGTCGATCTCGCGCAGGAGGTGCCGAGCGATGGTCTGGTCACCGCGTGCCGAGTAGGCCTTGGCAAGCTGAATCCGGGCACGCACCGCGTAGAAAGGGAGCACGAAGGTGCAGGACGGGCGCGCTCGCATGGCCCTCGTCAGCTGGCGGTCCGCGTCGTCGAGGTCGCCGCGGTGCAGCGCCAGGCGAGCGGCAACGGCGAAGACGAGGACGCTGAGCGCGTACTCATGCATCCGATGCTCCTCGATGACCGCCAAGGCGTGCTCGACGCGCTCGGTCGCCTCGGCCGAGTCCCCGCGGTCCCACGCGATCAGTGCGAGTTCGGCCTCACCGTCGACGACCGTGTCGGTGTTGCCGAGCGTCGCCCCGAGGGTGGCCGCCTCGGCGAACAGTGCCCGTGCTTCGTCCACGTCGGCAGCAAGGAGATGAGCATGCGCGGACAGGATGAGAGCGGTGTCGCGCCACGGGCTCCATGGCGGTTCCTGGGCCACCGCGGCACTGGCATCGACCATCATCTGCTGGGGCCCAGAGGCGCACATGACTGCCCGCAGCATGGCCCTGGCGGAGTCGAACGAAGCCGTTCCGTCGGTCGGCGCCTGGTTGAACGACGAGGCCTCCACGACCGCTGCCCACCGTTCCGCCGCCACGGTCTGTCCGGTCAGCGCCGTCGCCCAAGCTGCCAGGACGGCGAGCGGCGGGTATCCCTCGACAGCGGTGTCACCCAGCGCTGCGAGCCACCGGTGGACGGTCGACATCTGGCCGGCACTGTAGGTCCGCAGCACCAGATCCGTGACCAGCTGCACGCACCGCTCTCGTTCTGGGGTGTCCAACAGGTGCTCGACGGCCAAGGCAGGAGATCCGTTCGCCTCGTACCAGTCGGCGGCGCGCAGGTGAAGCTTCATGACGACCTCGGGCTCGATCCGCCGCAGCTCTCCTAGCAGGAACTCCCGGTACAGGGTGTGGAACCGGTACCACTCTCGGTGACGGTCGAGCGGGATCAAGAACGAGTTCGACGCCTCCAGCGCACGCAGTCGTTCCTGCCCGTCGGTCTCGCCGAGCAACGCGTCACACAACGGGGCGCAGAGCTGATCGAGCACCGCCGTACGTCGCAGGAAGCGCTGCATCTTCTTGGGCAGCAGCATCAAAGACTCGCGGTAGAGGTAGTCGGCGACGAAGCGGTCGTCGCCGGAGACCGTCATGCCGTCGGCACCGTCGTGGCGCGCGATCAGCGCCGCGAGGTAGAGACCAACGGGCCAGCCCTCCGTCCGCTCGGTGATCGCCGCGGCTACCTCGGGAGCCACGTCGGAGTCGGCTTCGGCGAAGATCTGCTCGGCCCCGGTCGCGTCCAGCGCCAGATCGCTCCCCTCGAGCTCGAACACGTCCCCTGACGCGCGGAACCGCGGTAGGTGCGGTTGCTCGAATCGGCTCGCTGCGACGAGCTGAGAGCCCGACGGTATCCCCGAGATCGCCACGCCGAGAGCGTCATGGCAGGCGGACGCACGGAGCTCGTGGAGGTCGTCCACCATGAGCACGAAAGGCTCCGGGCTCGACGTGAAGGCCGCGGCCAGCCGAGGTGCGGCCCGGCCCAGCACCTCCGCGCCCAGGCCGCCCATGTCGGCGACCAGGTCGATGTAGCCAGGCGAGATTTGGGCGAAGGCTGAGGCCAGCAGGGTGAGCAGAACTGTCGGGTCGTCGTCGTACCGGTCCAAGGACACCCAGGCGACCGGTCGGTCCTCGGCGAGCGCCCACTGTGCCAGCAGAGTCGTCTTGCCGTACCCCGCAGCGGCGGTCACCCCGACCACGCGGCATTCGCTCGCCCTCGCGACGTCGATGATCCCCGCGCGACTCACCGACCCTGGGCGAGGCTGCGGAATGGAGAACTTGGCCTCGAGCAGTGAGCGACCGAGCCCCACCGCCGCCGAGGCCGCAGGACGCGGGACCTCCACCACACCAGCGAGCGTACGGTCTGCGGTGGAGGCTGCAATAACAATTGCGGGGGTCTACGCGTAAGGCCACTGCTCGGCCGATTGACTCCGGTGACGTTCGAGACCGTCGTCAACCCGTAGGAGCAACGAGTGCCTTCGCGCGTCCTGCAGCAGTCCCATAGAAGGTGACGCGCTGACGTCGCTGACCCGCGAGTCGACCCGTCGCCTGCGACTCGTATTCTGAGCGCTCGATGAGCTGGACAAATGGTGGCGGTCTGCACGCACGCGCGGTCACGGTCGCCGTCCTCGGGGCGTTCGTCGCCGTTTACCTGGTCGCAGCGGGAAGCGACCTCCCCTGGGTTGCACCGCTCGTCGTCGGCGCTCTCGTGCTGCACCTCCGCTTTCTCCTGCCGGGGTGGCCGCACGGGCCCCTTGTGTCGGTCGTCCAGGCGGCGCTCCTTTATGGGGCGGTGCTCGGGTTCGGTGTATCGGTCGGCGTGCTGGGGTTGGCGATCGGTGCGCTGTGGCTCGAGGGGCGTCGTGCGGCTGCGGTCGCGGTGGCCGTCAGCGCCCCCGCGATCGCTGCGGTCGAGGAAGGTTGGTCGCGTGCCGTCATCGACGTGTCGATCTCCGCGTGGCTCATCGGGATCGTCGCTTACGGTCTGACGCGTCTTACCTACGATGTCGACGAGGTGCAGTCCACCCGCCTGACCCTCGCCGCCGCCGCCGTGCGGGAGGAGAGGCTACGCATCGCTGCGGGGTTGCGTGGCGTCATCGAGGACGGGCTGACGGCGATGGCCCGCGCGGCCCGACGTCCTTCCGAGCTCGGTGACGCCTTGGCGGAGGCCCGGAGCTCGCTGGACGCAGCTCGTACTGCGGCGTCGGAGATGCGAGAGCTGTCGCTGGCGCCGCAGGTGTCAGCAGCGCAGGGCATGCTCGAAGCGGCCGGCGCCGAGGTGACCGTCCGCACGGGGCACCGCGAGCCGCTCGGTCCCGGCGGATCTCTGCTGGCGGCGGTGCTCCGTGAGGCGGTCACCGATGCCGTACGCGATCGGGCGTGTCACTGCCTCATCGAAACCATCCAGGACGACGGCGAGGTGCGTCTGACCGTCGTCGCCGATGGGGCCCGCACCACCGAGCGTGGTGAGGCCGCGCTCGAGCCGTTGGCCGTCCGCCTCGCGGCAGCGGGCGGGCGGCTCGACGTCGACCTGGACGCCGACGGCAGGATTCGCGTCGTGGCGAGCTTGCGGGTTGCTGAAGAGGCAGCGCCGGTGTCGGATCAGCAGCGGTTCGCGACGGCCCTGCTCGCCGTGGTGCTGGTGGGTTTCTGCGGGAAGGCCCTGCTCCAGCTGTCGGGCGTCGAGCTGCTGGTGGCGCTCCCGCTGCTGGCCGTCGTCTGCCTCCTGAACCTGCGCCTCCGGAGTCCCTGGCTGCTTCCCCTGCAGGCGGTCATCGCGTTCGTCCCGGTGGTGTGGCTGGGGAGCGCGTGGGGTGGCGTCGCCGGATTCCTGGCGGGCGCGTTGCTGGTGTCGCTCCCGCCCCGGGCTGCGTGGCCGCTGGTTGGTACGACGATGGTCGGGGTGTTCGCAACCCAGTCGGCGGTGGGCACGGCGCCTCCGCTGACCGTGAACCTGACCATCAGTGTCCTCGTCACCGGTCTCGTCGTCTTCGGGCTCGCCCGGCTCGCCGTCCTGGCCGACGAGCTCCACGCCGCGCACGACGGCCTCGTACGGGCGGCGGTCGTCCAGGAACGGCTGCGTGCCGCGCGCGACCTGCACGACCTTCTCGGGCACACCTTTGCGGCGATGATCCTGAAAGGCGAGCTGGTGCGTCGTCTGCTCGACCGGGACCCGGATCGCGCCAGCGTCGAGCTCGACGAGATTGCCGCGATTGCGGTCCGAGCCCGTGCCGACATGGCGACGGTCGTCGGTGAGGCGCCTCGGCTCGAACTCGCCTCCGAGGTAGAGGCCGCTGGGTCGGTCCTGCGAGCAGCCGGGATCGCGACCACCGTGGAGGCGTCCGTGTCGGCGGTGGACGGCGAGCGCGCCGCGGCGTTCATCGCCGTCCTGCGCGAGGCGGTGACGAACGTCCTGCGACACAGCGCCGCGAAGGAGGCGCGCATCACGGTGGACGGCTCCCAGCTGGTGGTCGAGAACGACGGAGTTCCGGCCGAGATCACGTCGCCGGGTGCGGGCATCGGCAACCTCCGCACGCGGGTGGCGGCGCTGGGCGGAACGCTCGACGCGGGCCCGGTCGGCGACGGCCGCTTCCGCGTCACTGCCGCTGTCGACCGCTGACGGCGCCGTCGGCCCAGCGCTAGATCCAGCCCGCCTCGCGGGCGATGCGGAGGGCGTCAGTGCGGCCGCGTGCGTCGAGCTTTGCGACCACCGTCGTGAGGTGGTTGCGTACCGTGCCTGTCGACAGCCTGAGCGACGTGCCGATCTCGGGAGGCTCGGCACCGTCGGCGAGGAGCCGCAGCACGTCCTTCTCACGCGGGCTGAGCGGGTCGTCGGCCAGTCCCCACGCGGTGACGGCGAGCGACGGGTCCAATACGCGTCCTCCGGCGGCGACTGTACGGATCGCTCCGAACAGCTCGTCCAGCGGAGCTGTCTTCAGCACGAAGCCTGCGACCTGCGCCTCGAGCGCCCGACGCAGCTGGCCGGGGCCCGCGTTGCCCGTGAGCATCAGCGACCGGCAGGACGGCAGGCGTGCTGAGAGCTCGGCGGCCGCGGTGAGTCCGTCGGACCCGGGCAGGTCGATGTCGAGCACAGCGACGTCGGGGCGATAGGCCAGCGCGGAGGGGACGATCGCGTCCCCGGTGCCGACCTCGGCGACGACCTCCAGGTCGTCCTCGAGATCGAGGAGAGCGACGAGTGCACCTCGTACGACCTGCTGGTCCTCCGCGAGCAGTACCCGAATCACGTCATGAGGGTACCCATGAGGATCTCACGGGGGACTGGTGATCGCGTCTGTGTCGTCCGTCGCCGCGTGCCAGGAGGCTAGAAGCATGAGTGGAGCAGTGGTCCTGGATCAGGTGAGCAAGGTGTACGGCAAGGGTGGCGGCGCGGTCGCGGCGCTGCGCGAGGTGTCCGTGACGCTGCCCCGAGGCGGCTTCACGGCGGTGATGGGACCGTCCGGCTCGGGCAAGAGCACGTTCCTCCACTGTGCCGCTGGCCTCGACGTTCCGACGTCGGGCACGGTGCGGCTCGGTGGCACGGATCTGTCGGAGATGAGCGAGTCGGCGCTGACGCGGCTGCGACGTGAGCGGGTCGGGTTCGTGTTCCAGGCGTTCAACCTGGTGCCGACGTTGACCGTGGAGCAGAACGTGGCGCTTCCGCTCACGCTGGCGGGTCGGCGAGCCGAGCGCGGCGCGGTGGAGGACGTGTTGTCGCGGGTCGGGCTCGCCGGGCGGGCGACACACCGACCGCCGGAGCTCTCGGGCGGCCAGCAGCAGCGGGTGGCACTTGCCCGCGCCCTGATCACCGCACCAGAGGTCGTCTTCGGTGACGAGCCGACCGGAGCGCTCGACACCGTGACCGCGCGCGACGTCCTCGGACTGCTGCGGGAGACCGTCGACATCCTCGGGCAGACCGTGGTGATGGTGACGCACGACCCGGTGGCCGCCTCGTACGCCGACCGGGTCCTGTACCTCGCGGACGGTCGCATCGTCGATGCCGTCGACTCGCCGACACCGGCCGAGGTAGCGGACCGCATGACGCGTCTGGGGGCGTACGCGTGAGCGGCGGGACGGTGAGGGTCAGGTATGCATCGAGCTCGCTGCGGCAGCGGAAGGGGGCCTTCGCCGGCACCTTCGCCGCTCTGCTGTGCGCGGCAGCGCTGGTGTGCGCGTGCGGGATGCTGATGGACACCGGGTTGCGGTCGACGGCGAAGCCGCAGCGGTACGCCGGTGCGCCGGTCATTGTCGCAGGCGACCCGGCGTCACACTTCCTGAAGGACCTCGACAAGGACAAGCGCAAGACCAAGCCCAACACGAGCCGCCGTTGGATCCCGGCCGCGCTCGCCGACGTGGTCCGCGACGTCCCCGGGGTCGAGCGGGTCGTCGTGGAGCGGGCGGCGCCGGTCGTGCTGCCCGACGGCGAGCGGGTCGACGGGTACGGCTGGGAGTCGGCGGCGCTGCTGCTCGACCCCTCGGAGTCGGATGCCGCTCCGGCGGCACGGGATGAGGTCGTCACCGACCGTGCACCGGTAGGGGAGCGTGTCCGGCTGGTCACCTCGGCAGGGGCGGCGACGTACGCGGTGGTCGGATCCGCGCCCGGGCTGTACTTCGCCGAGACGGAGGCCGAGCGCCTCGCTGACGCGGCAGGTCGGTCTGGCCAGGTGTCGGCGATCGCCGTGTGGCCCGAGTCGGCCGCGTCCGCCGTGGAGAAGGCCGTACGGCGCAGCGAGTCGACCAGCGGGTCGAGCAGGCCGACGACGGTCGGTCCGTACGAGCCGGTGGAGAGCGCAGTCGTCGCGACGGGCGACGAACGGGGAGCGGTCGAGTTCCCGACGGCAGCGTCGGCGCGCGCCAAGCTGGTCAGCATGGGCGGCGCCCTCGGCGGTACGTCGTTGATCGTCGCGATCCTTGCCGTGGCCGGCACCCTCGCGCTGGCGGTCCGTCAGCGTGAACGCGAGCTGGCGGTGCTACGCGCGGTCGGCGCGACACCGCGCCAGCTGCGGCGGCTGGTGGGGCGCGAGACGCTGCTCGTTGCGACGGCCGCTGCAGTGCCGGGCGCGCTGCTGGGCCTGCTGCTCGGCAGGTTTCTGTACGGACGGTTCGTCGCCCTGGGCGCGGTGCCCGAGACGGTCCCGCTCGTCGTCGGACCCTTCCCCGTGCTGGCTGCCGTCGCGGCGACGGTCTCCGCGGCCTGGGTGGCGGCGTGGTTCTCGAGCCGGCGCATCTCGGGCCTGCGACCGGTTGCCGCGCTCGGCGAGGCGTCGGACGAGAAGCGCAGCCGAGGACGGTTGCGCGCGATCGTCGGGCTCGTGTTCGCCGCGGGGGGTGTCGTGCTGGCGCTCGTCTTGACGAAGGTCTCCACCGATGCGGCGGCCGGACCGCTGGCACCGCTGACTGCGTTGATGGGGGCGGCTGCGGTGACCCTGCTCGCTCCGCTGATCGCCCGCGTCGGTCTGGCCCTGATGACCCTGCCGATGCGGCCGCTGCGCGGGTCGGTGGGCCTGGCCGGTATGAACCTGCGTGCCGCGTCGGGGCGTACGGCGGGGATCCTCGGTCCTCTGACCCTGATGGGCGCGCTGGCGGGAACGCTGCTGTTCGCCCAGACGACGCTGCAAGGTGCGGCCGAGCAGGAGGTACGAGAGGGCACGGTCGCCGACCGTGTCATCGGCCCCGCCGTGCCGGACGACGCCGCTCGGGCGTTGCGGGAGACACCGGGGGTAGCTGCGGTGACCGAGGTGCTCCGCACCCGCGTGCGTGCGGTGAACACCCCGTTCACGGTCCAAGGCGTCACGACCGACGGGCTGTCGGACACGCTGGACCTGACGGTGACGGCGGGCTCGCTCGACGACCTCGTCGAGGACACCGTCGCTGCCAGTGAAGGCACCGGGCTCGCGGTGGGGGACGACCTCTCTGTGGCGATGGCCGACGGCTACCCGGTGACGCTGAAGGTGGTGGCCCTGTACGAACGCGGGCTGGGCTTCGGTGAGCTGACCATGGCGCACGCGCTGGTCGCGCAGCACGTGGACGACCCGTTGGGCGTCGCGCTCGTCTCCGCTCCTGGTGTGCCGGACACGCAGCTGCAGCAGGCGGTCGCGCCGTACGGTCTGACGCTCGGCGCCGCGGTGGACACCCCGGACACCACGAACGACAGCACGGTCAACTACATCGCGCTGGCGGCGATCGTCGGCTTCGCCGCGATCTCGCTCGTCAATTCGGTGGCGATGACCGTCACGGGTCGTTCGCGCGACCTCGAGCTGCTGCGCCTCGCCGGCGGGACGCGACGCCAGGTGCTGCGGACCCTGCGGTGGGAGACGCTGGCTGCGGTGATGCTGGCGATCGTGCTGGCTTTCGCGATCGCGGCGACCACCGTGACGGCGTACGCCGCGGGGATGACTGGCACCCCGACGCCCTACGTCCCGCCGGCACTGGCGGTGGCGGTGGCCGGGAGCATCGCGGTGCTGGCCCTGATCGCGACCTCGCTGCCGGCACGAGCCCTGCTGCGGCCGCCGCCTGGCCGGTGATCGGGGAGGGGGCGCGAACGGGCGTCGCGACGACCACGACGATCACGAGCTTCGGATCACCCGTCTGGTCGAAGCGGCGGGACTAATCGGCTCTCACGCGTCTGGCGTCGTATGCCCACATCGCGATCTCGACCCGGTTGCGGGCGCCGAGCTTGGTCATCAACGAGGCGACGTGGGTCTTGACTGTGCTCAGGCCGACGAAGAGCTCAGTGGCGATCTCGGCGTTGGTCCAGCCCCGTGCCACCAGCGCGAGCACCTCCTCCTCGCGCTCGGTGAGCGGGTCGATGGGCTGGACCGGCACGACTGGCGCCTGGTCGGCGAAGGTCGCCAGCAGCCGGCGGGTGACGTTGGGGGCGATCAGCGCGTCCCCGTTGGCCGCCGCGTGGATGGCCTGTACGAGGAGCTCGGGCCCGGCGTCTTTGAGCAGGAAGCCGCGGGCGCCGGCGCGTAGGGCGCCGAGGACGTACTCATCGAGGTCGAAGGTGGTGATCACGACGACCGCCATCGGGTCCGTCACGTCTGGCCCGGCCACGCGCCGCGTCACCTCGACGCCGTCGAGCCCGGGCATCCGGATGTCGACGAGGAGGACATCGGGACGCAGCCGGGTCGCCAGGTCGAGCGCTACGAGCCCGTCTGCTGCCTCCCCCACGACCTCGAGGTCGGGTTGCGCGTCGAGGATCATCACCAGCCCGGTCCGGACCAGGTCCTGGTCGTCGGCTACGACGACACGGATGCTCATGCCTGCGCCTCCACCGGCAGTACGGCCTCGACGACCCAGCCACCCTCGGATCCCGGCCCGGCGGCGAAGGATCCGCCGAGGAGCTGGGCGCGTTCGGCCATGCCCAGCAGGCCGTACCCAGGCTCCGGGGCTGGCCCCGGCTCGGTCTGCCCATCGTCGCTGACACGCAGCCTGACGGTGTCGCCCTCCCGGCGTACGTCGATCCCGACGCGGGTCGCGCTCGGGGCGTGCCGTACGGCGTTGGTCAGCGACTCCTGCGCAAGCCGGTAGAGCGCGGCGTCCACGGGTCGTGCCAGTCGGGTCAACGAACCGTCCAGCGAGACCTCGACGGTGGGCGTCGCGTCGGCGCGCGCCAGAGCAGGCAGGTCCGCGACACCCGGCTGCGGTGAGTAGGCGACGGCTTCCTCCTCACGCAGCACCCGCACCATCGATCTCATCTCCACGAGGGTTTGCGACGCTTCAGACTCGATCGCGGCAAGGACCTCGGCGGCCTTCTCAGGCTGGGTGCCGGCGACCACGCCACCGGCCTGCGCCTGCACCGCGATGGCCGAGACGTGGTGGGCCACGATGTCGTGCAGATCGCGCGCCAGCGCCACCCGCTCCTGGTTGCGGATCTCGCGCTGTTGGCGATGCCAGAGGTCCGCGCGATAGCGGAACACCGCCGCGAGGGCGACGACCAACAGCAAAAGGACGCCTCCGCCGAAAACGTCGGCCCAGCCCGCGGAGGAGGCGTACACCCCCAGCGCGACGACGACGGTCACGAACGCCGTCCCCAAGACAATCTCCCGTCCCGAGCCCCACCGCACCAGGGAGTAGAGCAGGATCAGGACGGCCATCATGGAGTAGAGGCCGAGATCCCCGGCGTGCGCAGTCAGTTGGAGGGCCGAGAGCAGCCCGGCGACGCCCCACCCGACCAGGGCGGTCATCAGGGGGCGTCTCCGCCGCCAGAGCAGGGCAGGCACCAGCGCCAGGGCGAGCACGGTCACAAGGGGTCGCCAGGCCAAGCCCGGCCGAACGATGCCCTCGACCAAGGCGGCGGCCGCGAACACGCCCACCAGCAGCCAGTCGAGACGACCGACGGGTGGGGCGTCAGCAGGCCGCGACTCATGCCAGAGGGAGCGCCAGACAGTGACCACGGCTCCAGCGTAGGGATCCCGGCGCCTCGGCGTACCCGCCGAAAGAACGAGAGAGAGGCCATGCCATCGGCCAGGCGAACTCCGGCCTCCGGGCCGAGGCGCCAGCCGCCGGGCTCAGCGAGCGTGGACCTACTGATCCTCACGACAACGACGGAGCCCATGATGAGAACACGTCAACCGACCACCGCGGCGCTGGAAGACCAGCCGATCCCGGTGAGAGCCAAGCTCGCCGCAGCGTGGACGAGCTTCATGTTCCTGTACGCCTATGTGGATATTCTCGGCTTCTTCACGCCCGGCATCATCGAAGACATCCTCGACGGCAAGGTCTTCACTTTCGACCTCTCTCAGACCTTCTCGACCACGGCGCTGACCCTCATGGCCATCCCGATCTTCATGGTCGTGCTGTCGATGACGCTGCCAGCCCGGGCGAACCGCCTCACGAACCTCGTCGTGGCCGCGGTCTACGTCCCCGTCACGGCATTCAACGTGGCGGGCGAGATCTGGCTGGCCTTCTACGGCCTCGGCGTCGTCCTGGAACTGATCCTTCTCGCCCTCATCGTGCGGTACGCCTGGACCTGGCCGCGCGCCACACAGTCGGCGACCATGGCGACCCGTGAAACCGCTCGCGACCAGCAGCACGCGTGACCCAAGAGCAGTCCCGTCGTGCCAGCGAGGGACGGGGCCGCTCAACCAGAAGGACGGACGACGAAGGCCAGGCATCATCGTGATGCCTGGCCTTCGTGGATGGTGCTCGCCGGTGCGGCGGAGTACCCGGAAATGGAGTCTCACGTGCGGCGATGCTCAATCTGCGGTCTGGTGGGTGCTTGCTGACTCGCGCCGCTTCGCGGTGAAAGAGGGAGCGCAAGACGGAGGTTCGGGGTTTGGCATCGGCGCGAGGGCCGGAGGGCGACGTCGAGCGCGGCGCAACCAATCGGCAGCTCTCTTCACCGCGGCAAAATCGCCCGGGCACCAAGGCACGATCCAGCGACGCCACGGCTAGTACTGCAAGCGCCGCCACACGTGTTCTCGGGCTTCAAGGGCGTCGTGATCAGCAGTCTCCTGGATCGGGAGAGGAAGGAGGCGGGGATGATCAGCGGAGTCGACGAGGGCGGCGGCGACAAAACTGCCTGATGCGGTGCACGCCGTCACGCAGCTCGACTAGGTCAGGTCAGGAGCAGCTGGTAGGACCGGGCGACACTGCGGGCACGAAAGAACCGGCCTATGCGACCTCCGCGATTAGCTTTGGGAACAGCCGGGACGTCGTGACGTGGCGGAAAGGCTACCTCCTCGCGAGCCTTGACCACGACCTAGGCCCTGCTGGCGAGAAAGCGGTCTCGGCGGGGCCAGGCTAGGTAGCTCCGCCTGTCCCGGTGTCGTGCATACGTTGAAGGTCCGTCCGACAGCGCCAGGTCCTATACAGCGACCAGTTCGGCGATCTTCTTGGCGATGTCTTCCATGGAGTCCTCGTCCGTGCTCAGCCCGTTTCGGGAGCCGAGGAGAGGACTGACCGACCGAATCTCGTCATAGGTCACCTCGTGCGCGACAGGGATCAGTAGATCCCGCGACAGCAGTTCCGAGAGCTCCTTCTCGGACACCCCACCATTCTCGATTCGCTTGAGGAAAGCGGGCGTGATGAGGACAAGACCGATGCGCGTCTTCGCCAGGCCCTTGTCGATCTCCCTCATGAACGGCTGGCCGAGGATGATGTCCTTCTCGCTGAACCAGACCGACACCTCCTCGGCTTCGAGGAGGTTGTGCAGCGTAGTCGCGGTCTCACGCCGGTCGTCCCAGGCGTGACAGAGAAACAGGTCATAGGACTCGGCCCGTGGTCCTACCGCCTCGACCCTGCTGCGGTACCGCTCCAGCGCCGAGGTCTCGTCAGGGGTGTAAGTAACGGTCGAGTTGGCCGGCGACCACCGCGGCCGCGTCGATCGGCCACCACCGCCCCCACCAGAGGACCCGCCACCGCCGCTGCTGCGCGACGGGGTCGGAGCGGAGTAAGAAGGCGAGGGCGAGTAGGACGGGTACGATCGGTACGACGACCGGCCATGGACAGGGCAGGCAGCGGCACCGCTGGCGGTGCGGTGGCCTTGAGCGGGTGCTGTGCATCGCATTACGCCACCGTAGGGACATCGCCGACAGTCCGTCTGACAATTGCTGGAATGCTCATCCACCGTTGCAACCTGCTTGAGCTACTACGATCCGACTTCGGTACGAGACCGGGTAATGGCCGAACACTCGCCTTCTACGGTGACCCACGTCCTGGTCCTGCCGCCCGAGGTCTGGCGACCTTGCGTTCGGTTGTCGCCTGCCAGCCCTATTCGCCGCTGTCGATGACGCTCGAAGACTGGACAGTTGCGATGACTCCCGGCAACCAATCGGTCGCTCTGGCCCCACTTTCGAGGCGGTCAGCACGCGATCGAGCGTCTCGGAACTCGTTACTGATTTGCGGCGTCTGATTCGCGGCGTCGAAAGAGGAGCAAAGACCGGGGCCTCTCGTTGCGACCTTGCCGGGCGGTCGCCGTGTGTCTGTGGCTGTACGAGTTGATCCCAAGTGCCATTCCGCCTTCCCGGGCGAAGAAGCGGATGTGTGATGATTTGGCAGGTGCGCTAGAGATATGGCGACGGTCGGGTCTACGCTCCACACATGACTGAGGAACGAGTCCCGGTAGACCCAGAGTCTTCCCGCGCATGGGTCGAAGTTGCCCAGGGGACCCGCATCAGCTGGCACATCTTCAGGAATGTTCCGTTACCTTGCGAGGGATCAAACTTCGCGGCGATGCGTGATCTCTATCCCTACGAACCGGTTGATGAGAGGGCACGTTCCTATGTCGGTGCCGCGCTTGAGCACCTGGTCATGTGGGCCGACCACGCCGCCCCGTTCAAGTTCCATCCGGAACATGAAGCCAACTTTCATCAGCGACCCCCGTACACCCTCGCTCGAGCTGCAATGGAGTCTGCTGCTCAAGCTGTTTGGATGCTCGACACTAGGGAGCCAGTCGAGTGCGTTCGGCGCCATCTCTGCCTGATTCGCTGGGACCTTCAGGAGCATAAACGCAGCAAGCTGGAGCGAAATGAGAAAGAGCAGGTGGTCGCGCGTGAGAATGACCTTATTCGTCGCGTTTCGCAGGTGTTCACCGAGGATGAGACTAGACCGCCCCAGGGCTACCTCTGGGTTCTGCAGCGAGCGTGCGACGCAGACGGCCTCGACCTCGGAGCTGATCGAGTCGAGCGCCTCTGGCGCGCGGCGAGCGGCTCCGCCCACGGCATGTACTGGCCAACACAAGATCTGCAACGACTTGTAGAAGTGCCAGTGGAGGACGGAAAGTCCCGACAGATTCGGGTTGCGGATACCCAAGGCGTGGCAGACGTCCTACGTGCAGCGTACGAGATGACGCAATACGCCGTTCTAAAGTACGCTGAGTTCGCTGGTGCTGATATTTGGGCTCTGTTGAACGCTAGCCGCGCGTGGCTCGCAAGCAAGGTGACAATCCGTGACGATGCGGATCCCTTGATCCTCGCCCGACTTCGCAGTGCGATTGAGCCGCCCGAACCGGGCTCGACGCCCCCCTAGTAGCGCTGGGAACGAGGTTCCCGTGGCCGACAGACCTCGGTCTGGCGGCCACGGAGGCGACCGCTATCGCTCACTCACTTCGTCTAATTGTGACTGCCTTCCCGAGTTTCGTATCCGTGCGGATCGGCGCCCTTCTCGACGTAGTCATAGATCGGGGGGTCGAACTTAAGCGGCTCGGCCGTCGCCTCGGGCTCAGTTGGTTCACCAACTTGTTCGCTCATGTCACCTCCCCCACGCCAGGTAGAGGACGTTCAAGAGGAGGGCAACCAAGAAGACGAGCGCGGTGAACATCGATCTGATCGCGTAGCGGAATCGCTGAGCACGAATGTCGGCGTCCCCCTTGGCGCCGGACAGCGCGGAGACCGCGGAGAGGCTGCTGCTGTTGAGGAGACTCTCCGCGATTTGAGGCCCGCTCGTTCCTGGTCGCGGATCAGCCGCGTGCCGCTTCCACCAGTGGCGAAGCTGCTGTGCACTTGGGATGGCGACTGGCGAGGGGGAGATGGCCAGCAAGGCAAAAAAACCAGCAAGCAAAAGTGCAGTTAGGGCAGGAAGTAGGAACGCCCAGGTCCAGAAGGTCGCTACCATGCCGCCGACGCCTGCTCCCTGTAGCAGTAGAGCGAGGACTACGCCGACGAAGCCAAGGAGCGCCACAGCTCGCGTGGTAAACGCATCGCTTCGGCGGTCATGCCACTCCAGTAGCCAGCGCGCTTGGTCGATGAAGAGGCCACTGTCGTTCTCCGGTTGTGCTGGCATGGTGGCGAGCATATTCGTGCGAACGGACGGGTGGGGCACAGTTCGCAGTACGACCTTCTGCATTCCGTTTTTCACGGACCCCAAGTTCAGTCTGCTTCCGTCGGTCGGGCGACCGGGCATCGTGGACTCCCGACGTTCGAAAGGACGTTCATGGCGTCGACAAGTTCACCGACCTGAGAGGGATACTCGGCGAGATCAGCGATCGCCGCGGCGGGCCACTTCTTCCCGAGCACGGTGCGCCTCGGCGAACTAGCCTGACAGCGCCGGGATCGGTTCGAGTGCGTGCGCTAACTGGGCGACCAAACCTGTGCTAGCGCTTGATGATGTCCCGAGGTGCAGAACCATGGTCGCGCACGTGATCGACTGCCGTGGGCCGCCGGACGACCTCGATGCCCAGCACCTCGCCCGCGTCTCACCGGCCGCCGTCGAAGCCCTCGAGCACGCGCTTCGCGAAGCGCTCCCCGCGCCGGAGAACTGCCGACCTGAGGGTTAGTCCCAGTCGGCCATTGGGTGCGGGTTGGTCGGGAGGAAGTTGCCCACGGCGCCGAGGACGAACGGCCCCCGGGCCGGCGGTTAGACCTGAAGACCGGCGGCGAACCGACCGATAAGGCTCTCGACCCCGTCACGCCTCCCGCCGGCACCATGGCCGATCACGTCCCGTCGACCTAACGACTCCCTCCAGTGCTCTCGCAAGCTCGTGCGGACTGAAGTCGACCTGCCACTCTCCTCGCGACGCCTGGTGTGTGACCTCGACCCACAACCCCTTGGCATCGGGCTGGGGACGTACCGAGTAGCCACAGGTGCGGAGCCCTGGACGAGTTCAGCCACCAACGTGCTCATGATCTCGATGCGACTTCGCCGGGCTTCCGAACACGAAAAGTGAGGGTAAAGGGTGGTAGACGAGAAGCAGGTCAGACGCTCATCGCGTCTGACCTGCTTGGATGGTGCGCCATCAGGGACTCGAACCCCGAACCCGCTGATTAAGAGTCAGCTGCTCTGCCTATTGAGCTAATGGCGCGTGGTGCCTCTAAGCCGTCGCTCGAAGCAGTAGGAACTCTAGCAGGGGACCCCAACCGCTCCTAATCGAGGGGCCGGCTTGTGACGCGGGTCTCCCGCGCTGTCCGTACGCCTGCGAAAATGCGGCACCAGCCCCCGAAGGAGCCCCCATGAGCGACGCTACCTCGCGCCCGTTGTCCCTCCCGCTGCGGCTCGAGCGGGCCGCGATCCGCGGCTTCGCCCGCCTGCCGCGAGGGGTGGTCGAACGCCTTGGCGCCAAGGCCCCAGTCAACCGCGACGGCGAGGGCCTCGCGCCCGAGATCGCGACTGCGCTGGGCGTGCTCAACCGCATCCCCGGATCCGACTTCTCGACCAAGCCGGTCGACGTCGCGCGTCGTCAGATCGAGGAGGAGTCGCTCGTCTTCGCCGACACGTTCCCGCCGTTCGCGGTCGAGGACGACCTCCTCATCACGGCCGTACACGGCGATATCCCCGCGACCCGTTATCGCGCCAAGGCGGGGGAGTCGCGCGGTGTGGTCGTCTACTTCCACGGCGGCGGTTGGGTGCTCGGGAGCCGCGTGAGCACGGACTCCGCCGTACGGTTCCTCGCGCTGCACGCCGGCGTGGACGTGCTCTCGGTCGACTACCGTCTCGCGCCCGAGCACCCGTTCCCGGCGGCGATCGAGGACGGGCTCGCGGCGTGGGAGTACGCGGTTGCACAGGCGCCCGTCTGGGGCCTCGACCCGTCCCGCATCGTCGTCGCAGGCGACAGCGCCGGCGGCAACATCACCGCCGTCCTCGCTCTCGCGCTGCGCGGCGCCGCGGTCGAGCCATGCCTGCAGCTGCTGTTCTTCCCCGTCACCGACCTGTCCACGAAGCACCCCTCGTACGAGGAGTTCTCCGACGGATTCTTCCTGACCGAGCAGCACATGGACTGGTATCGCGAGCGCTACCTCGCCGACCCCGCCCACGCCCTCGATCCGCGTGTCTCCCCGCTGCTCATCGACGACCTCTCCGGCGTGGCACCCGCGTACGTGGCAGTGGCCGGGTTTGACCCGCTGCGCGACGAGGGCATCGCGTACGCGCGCCGGCTCGAGGAGGCGGGCGTCCCGACCGAGCTCGCTCGCGCGGGCGATCTCATCCACGCGTTCATCAACATCGCCGGCGTCAGCCCCAGCGCGTACGAGGCGACCCTGCGGGCGGCGCAGGCCGTGGAGAAGGCAGTCTCGGGCTAGGGCCTCGCCCGAGTCACGACCTCACGGAGCACGCCGGATCTCGGGGGACCAGAGGGGCACCAGACACAGCGCCGAGATCGCGGCGCCGACGAGCATGACCGCGCGCAGTCCCAGCACCCCGGCGACGAGGCCCGCCAGCAACGTGCCCACCGGCAGCGCACCCCAACTCGCGAAGCGGTGGACCGACGTCGCCTGGGCACGCATATGAGGTTCTGCGTGCTCGTGACGCAGGGTGACGGCGTTGACGGCGAACGCTCCTTGCCCCAGGCCGAACACCAGCATCCCGGTGGCCAGGAGTACGAGTGCGACGGGTTGTGTGGCGAGCCCGAGAACAGCGATACCGGCCACCGAAGGAATGCCGGCGAGTGCCATCACCCGACCTTTTCCATAGCGACGGTTCAGCCGCCCGGACGCGAGGCCGCCCAACGGAAACCCCAGTCCGCCCGCGGCGACGGCGACCCCCACCTGTGCAACGTCGAGGCTGAGCGTCTTGACCCCGTACAGCACGAGCATCGTCTCGAACATCGCAACGCCGATGTTGAAGACCGCCCCGACGACCATGATCCCGCGAAGCACCGGACGGTCGAGCACGTAGCGGAAGCCGACGCGGATGGAGGTGAAGAGCGGTGCCGTCTCCACACGTCGGGCAGGAGGTGGGAGCGACAAGGTGACCACGACAAGCGTTGCCGCGCTGAGGGCGAACGTCAGCGCATCCAGGCTCAGCGCCACCCCGAGCGACCAGACGCTGATCAGCAGGCCACCCAGCGCAGGACCAGCCAGCATTCCCCATGACTCCGACAGGGTGAGGCGGAGATTCGCCGGATGCCAACCTGCCTGGTCAGGAACGACCTCCGGAACGATCGACTGATACGCGATCTGAAAGAACACTGTCGCGGAGCCGATGAGAGCGGCGGCTGTCATCAGGACGACGATGGAGAACTCGCCTCGCAGAAGGATGAGCGCCGCGATGAACCCGAGCACGAGGAGGCGTACGAGGTCGGCGCCCAGCATCGAGCGTCCGAGCCCCCACCGGGTGACCCAGACGCCGGCCGGAAGACCGAGCACCAGGAACGGCAGCTTCAACAGGGTCGCGACGACCGCGATGTCGCTCGTCGACCCTCCCGCATGGGCGACCGCCACCAGGGGTAGCGCGATCAGGGTGACCTGGTCTCCCAGCACGCTGGCACTCTGGCCCGCCCACAACCAGCCGAAGGTGCTCCTGGCGCGGTGTGGCGTGCGCCTCATCTTGCGAGGTCGCCAGGCTCTTCGCCGACCGCGACCGGGAAGCCCTCCGCAGTCCAGCCCAGCATTCCCCCCGGCATCTCCTTCACCGCGCGTCCGAGGGCGGCCGCGCGGATCGCTCCTCGTGTCGAGGCGTTGCAGTGGGGCCCGGCGCAGTACGTCACGAGCAGGTCGTCCTCCGGGACACCGAGCAGCTCAAGGGTCTCCCTGCTGAGCCGCCTGTGCGGCAGGCTCAGGGCTCCCGGGATGTGCCCGGCCGCGTAGTGCTCGGGCGATCGAGTGTCCAGCAGCGTGAATCCCTGGATGCCCGCCAGCATGTCGGCGTAGACGTCCGCGCAGTCGGCCTCGAAGGCCAGTCTCGCCTCGAAGTGCCGCAAGGCTGTCTCGCTGCTTGCCGGTGCAGGGTCCAGAACGTGGGAGCGCATTCGCATAGAGGCAACGGTGCTGGAATGCGTGAGCGCTCACTAGTGACTGGAAGGACATCATGTCGTACGATCCGGCCATGTCGCCGCGTGGACCGTCACATCGAGTTGCGGTGATGGCGGCGCCCCGGATGTCGCTCTTCGAGCTGGCGATCGTCGTCGAGGTGTTCGCGCTCGAGCGCCCCGAGCTCGACGTCGACCACTGGTACGCCGTCCAGGTCTTCACCCCTCACGACGCCGGAGTCGCGGCACTGGGCGGCATGCAGCTCGATGTCGAAGCAGGGGTCGAGGCCATGGCGGTGGCCGACACCGTCATCGTCCCCAGCTGGCCTGTCGACCTCGAGCCCTCCGAGGAGATCTGTAGAGGAATCAGGGCAGCGTACGAACGCGGCGCGCGCGTCGTCTCCATCTGCTCGGGAGCGTTCGTGCTCGCGGCCGCCGGTCTGCTCGACGGTCGCCGCACCGCCACGCACTGGCGCTACGCCGACGAGTTGGCTCGTCGCTATCCCCGACTCCAGGTCGACCGCGACGTGCTCTACGTGGACGACGATCGGGTGCTCACCTCTGCCGGCTCCGCTGCGGGCATCGATCTCAGCCTGCACATCATCCGTAAGGATCACGGCGCCGCCATCGCGAACGCGGTGGCTCGCCGGCTCGTCGTGCCCCCGATCCGTGAGGGCGGGCAAGCACAGTACGTCGAGGCGCCCGTCGCGCGGGCAGACGACGACCGCATCCAGCAGCTGATCGAGTGGGTGGTCGAAGACCCGCGTCGCCCCGTGTCGGTTGCCGCCGCCGCGCAACGGGTCAACATGTCGGAGCGCACGTTCAGCCGGCATTTCAAGAAGGTCACCGGCTCGACCTTCTACGACTGGCTCACCGAGCGTCGACTCCACCGGAGCACGGAGCTGCTCGAGACGAGTGACGAGACGATCGACGTCATCGCACAGCGCGTGGGGTTCACGGACCCCACGGCGTACCGGCGACAGTTCAAGGCCAGGTTCCTGACCACCCCGTCCGGCTATCGCAGCGCGTTCAGAAGGGTCAGCACCCCGGCGACCTCGTAGAGGACCCGTCCGGTGGTGGAATGTCTTCCATCTGTCGTGCGATCGAAGGAGTCGACCCGATGACGAAGTACCTCATCTCGTTCCCGAGTGCCGCCATGGACCTGTCCGGCGAGGATCTGCACGCCGTGTCGGAGGAGTCGCACGCCGTCGTGCAGGAGGCGAAGGATGCCGGCGTTTGGGTGTTCGGCGGCGGCATCGACGAGAGCGTCCCGCCGGTCATGGTCGACGCCGAGGGGACGGTGACCGAGGGCACCTACCCGCAGACGAAGGAGCTCGAGGGCGGCTACGCGGTCCTGGAGCTGCCGTCCCAAGAGGCCGCGCTGGAGTGGGCCGCGAAGATCGCGGCATCCTGCCGATGCGCGCAGGAGGTGCGGGCTTTCCAGTACGACCCCGCGAGCTGACGCGCCCGTCAGGTCGTACGGGTCAGGCCGCGCGCTGCAGGCGCCACACGTTGTCGACGCGCGTGCCCGTACGACCGTCCGGTGCGGTCGAGGTGCTCGCGACGCCGTCGAGCGTCACGACCTTCCACTCGTCCTCGGGCAGGTCGAGCGCGGTCATCACCTCGTCGAGCGTCGGGAAGACGGCGCCGGGTACGGAGTGCTCGTGCGGCTCGGCCCACGACGGCCAGCCGCCGTGCATGACCACGAGGAGCGTGCCGCCGGGCGCGACCGCCTCGGCCGCGCTGCGCAGGACGCCGTCTTGGTCGAGGGCGACGGGGGACTGGAGGAACTGCGCGCTGACGAGGTCGTACGAGCCTGCAGGAAACGTGGTCCCGAGCTCGTGCTGCTCCCAGCTCGTACGGTCCGTGACTCCCGCGTCGGCGGCGTGAGCGGCGGCGCGGTCGAGCGCGGTACGGGAGATGTCAACGCCCGTCACGGTCCAGCCCTGCGTGGCGAGCCAGACGGCGTCCGCGCCCTCGCCGCAGCCGAGGTCGAGGGCGGTGCCGGGCGTGAGATCGGCGACTTCGCGGACGAGGAGCGGGTTTGGCTTGCCGCTCCACACGCGGTCGGAGCCGCCGTACCGCTGCTCCCAGAACTCGGTGGGGTCGGTCGGGGTGGTGGGGTGGTCGGCGTGGGTGGTCATCGCGCTCCTCGGGTCGTGCGGGTGTCCTTTAGGGATAGCCGACGGGAGGGGTGGGTGCCAAAGGCGTTTGCTGGAATGGCAAGGGGTCTCGACAGGCTCGACCGGCGGTGGGGCGGGTTTCGACAGGCTCAACCAACGGGTGGGTGGGAGCGGCCGTAGCCGGACTCGCGGGTCAGCTTCTCCAGCAGCGGCTGCACCCGATAGGGGAGCGGCGTCGAGATCGCCAGCGTCGACGTCGTGTGTCGGACACCGGGGGTGTCGATGATCCGCACGACGACCTCCTGGAGCTCGGCGTGCGTCACCGCCGCGACCCGCACCCGCAGGTCTTCGCGCCCGGCCTGCGTGATGATCTCGAGCACCTCGGGGATCTGCGCGACCTCCTGCACGACGTGCGCCATGCGCCGCTGGTCGAGCTCGATGTCGACGAACGCCTGCACCGGCACGCCGATCGCCTCGAGGTCGACGTCTGGGCGGAAGCCCCGTACGACTCCGGTGTCCTCGAGCCGCTTCAGTCGCGCCTGCACGGTGTTGCGGGCGACGCCGAGCGCCGCCGCGAGCTCCACGACGCCGGCTCGTGCGTTGCGGGTCAGTCTCCCGATGATCTCGGCGTCGAGGCGGTCCAGTCGCGGCACGGGGTCGAGTCTGTCAGACCAGCAGGTCGACCGGTACGCCTTCCTCGCGCAGCTGCTCGACGTACGTGGCGACGTTGCGCAGCTTCACGTCCTCGTACCCGCGCACGACGTCCGGCAGCGCAGCGATCCGCACCGCGCGCTCGTACGACTCCGCGCTGAGCCCGGCGACGAGCGTGTCGACCACGCCCTCGTAGTGGCTCACGAGACGCCGCTCGAGACGGCGCACCTTCGCGTAGCCGAACGGGTCGAACGGCGTGCCACGCAACCCCTTCATCCGTGCGAGCCCGCGCAGCACGACGTGCGAGCGCGGCGCGAAGCCGACCTTCTTCGAGCGGCCCATCGCCTTCAGCGCCGGCGGGTGGAGCTTGTAGGTCATCCGCGACCCGCCCGGCACCTGCCGCGCGACCTCGTCGGCGAAGGCGGCGTCGGTGAGCAGACGCGCGACCTCGTACTCGTCCTTGTATGCGGTGAGCTTGAACAGGGAGGTGGCGACCGCCTGCGTGAGCCGCTCGTCGGAGCCCACGACGCGCTCGGCGTCGCGGACGGCGGCGACCCGTGCGACATACCGCTCGGCCGTCGCCATCCCCTGGAACCGCACCAGGTCGCTCGCGCGCCGCGCCACCGTCGCGCGGATCGCGTCGGAGAAGCCCGCCGCGTCGACCGCCGGCACCGCGATCAGCGCCGCCTCGACCGTACGAGGGCTCGCCGCGGCGGCGAACGCAGCCGGGTCGGCGACCGCGACGCGGCCCCACCGGAACGCGGCGACGTTCGCGTCGACGGCGACGCCGTTGAGGCCGATCGCCTCCTCGATCGCCGCGGCGGGGATCGGGAGGGCGCCGGTCTGATAGGCAGCGCCGACCAGCAGGAAGTTCGCCGTGGTCGTGCTCCCGAACAGCTCCTCGGCCGCCTCGAGTGCGTCGAGTGTCATGACGTCGCGCGACACGGTGCCGAGCCGGTCGATGAGCTCAGCCGTCTCCGGATAGCCGACCGACGCGTCGTACACCATGTCGCCCGTCGGGGTCTTGCTCGTCGACGCGATCGCGACCGTCGTCGCCGGGTCCCCGTACGAGAGGCCCTTCGGGGATGTCGCCGCGAGCAGGTCGAAGGCGAGGACGCAGTCGGCGCCCTGCGGCGTGAGGCGGTTGGACGGCTCGAGGCCGCCGGAGGACGAACGCGGCGAAAAGCGCAGGTGGCCCGTCACCGGTCCGGCCTTCTGGCTCAGCCCGGTCTGGTCGAGCGTCTCGGTGTCGAAGCCCGCCCGCAGCGCCGCCGTCGCGAGCACCTGGTTGACGGTGAGGATGCCCGTGCCGCCGATGCCCGCGAGGAACACGTCGTGCGTGCCACGCAGCGGGGGAGCGGCAGGGTCGGCGACGGCCGGAGGCGTCGGTGTCGCACGACGCGGCGACTTCGTCGAGGGGTCGACCTCGACCGTCACGAACGACGGGCAGTCGCCGTCGAGGCACGAGTAGTCGGTGTTGCACGACGTCTGGTCGATGCGCGTCTTGCGGCCGTACTCGGTCTCGACCGGCTGCACCGACAGGCAGTTGCTCTTGACGCCGCAGTCGCCGCACCCCTCGCAGACGGCCTCGTTGATCACGACACGCGTGTTGCGGGCGGGGAGCGTGCCCCGCTTGCGCTGGCGACGCGCGTCGGCGGCGCAGTGCTGGTCATAGATCAGCACGGTCACGCCGGGGACGTCGCGCAGGATCCGCTGCGCCTCGTCGAGCCGGTCGCGATGCCAGAGCGTCGTGCCCTTGGCGAGCGCGCGCTTGCGGTGCCGCTGCGGCTCGTCGGCGACGACGATGATGCGGGCGACGCCTTCGTCGCTGAGCTTGTGCGTGAGCTGTGGGACGGTGAGCGCGCCCTGAGCATCCTGCGCGCCGGTCATCGCGACGACGTCGTTGTAGAGGATCTTGTAGGTGATGTTCACGCCGGCGGCCAGGCACGCCTGGATCGCGAGCTGGCCGGAGTGGAAGTAAGTGCCGTCGCCGATGTTCTGGAACGTGTGGCCCGCGCGCGTGAACGCGGACTGCCCGATCCACTGGCTGCCCTCGCCGCCCATCTGCGTGAAGCCCGTGACCGCGCTGTCCTCGCGGCCGGACGTCGACACCATGATGTGGCAGCCGATCCCGCCCGCGGCGAGCGAGCCCTCAGGCACGGCGGTGGAGCGGTTGTGGGGGCAGCCGCTGCAGAAGTACGGCGCGCGCGACGTCGTCAGGAGCGGGAGGGCGATGGTCTTCGGGCGCGGCGGCGTGATGGCGACGCGGTCGCCGAGGACGTGCCGCAGCGGAGCGAGGAGCCTGCCGGAGGTGACCTCGCCGTCGGCCGGTACGAGGGAGAGGCCGGCGGCGTCCTTCTTGCCGAGCACGCGCGGCGCGCCCGGACGGCCGTACAGGATCTCGCGGACCTGCATCTCGATGAACGATGTCTTGTCCTCGACCACGACGATCTCGTCGAGTCCCTCGGCGAAGCGCTCGACGGCACCGGGCTCGATCGGCGTGATCATGCCGAGGCGCAGCACGCGGATGCCCGCGGTCGCGAGGTCGTCGTCGGAGATGCCGAGGTCCACGAACGCCTGGCGCAGCGCGTCGTACGTCGTGCCGGCGGCGACGAAGCCGGTCGTCGCGTGCGGCGGATCGATGTCGAGGACGTCGAGCGCGTTCGCGGCGGCGTAGGCGCGGACCATCGCCGTACGAGGGCCGACGAGCTGCGCCTCCGCGCCGACGATGGCATCGGGGTTCACGATCATCGGAGCCTGCGCGTACGACCAGGGCTTGCCGCCCCACTCGAGCGACGGGACGACGGGGGAGAAGGAGTCCGCGGGGCGGTCGACCACCCAGGATCCGTCCGCGACGTCGGCGACGATCTTGAGCGCGACGAGGCAGCCGGACGCGCGCGAGAGTGCAGCGGCGTGCAGACCGTACGAGATGACCTCGGCGGCGTTGCGCGGAAAGAGGACCGGGATGCCGAGCGCGGCCAGCGTCCGCTCGCTCACGGCAGGGACGGTGGACGACTTCGAGGCCGGGTCGTCGCCGGCGAGGATCACGGCACCGCCGCGCGGGTCGACGCCATACATGTTGGCGTGGCGCAGCGAGTCGGTCGCGCGGTCGACGCCGGGCGCCTTGCCGTACCAGTAGCCGACGACGCCGTCGTGCGTCGCGTCAGCCGGGTCGACCGGCTGCTGGCTGCCCCACACCGCGGTCGCGGCGAGCTCTTCGTTGAGCCCGGGGACGAAGCGGATGTCGTGCGCCTCGAGCACGTCCGGCATGTCGGCGAGCATGCGGTCGACGCCGCCGAGCGGACTGCCCTGGTAGCCGGACACGAATGACGCCGTACGCCGGCCGCAGCGGCGGTCGTGCGCGCGCTGCTCGACCAGGAGCCGCGCGATCGCCTGGACGCCCGTGAGCAGCACCGGCGGCGAACCCGCGCGATAACGGTCCGCCAGATCGTACGGGGCCGGGGCGGTCGGCATTGCTTCGATGGGACGGATCGCCAGCTCGGTCACGGCGGGCTCCTTCGCGCTGCGGGGGCACGTGCCTGGATCAGGCTGTTGCGTGGCTCACATACGGCGATGTGATGTGCTCACAGTGCCCAAGAGTGACGGGACGCGCAACAGCCGCCTGATCATCGGCGCAGAATGCTCAGATAGGCGGTGCGAGTGAGGTCTGCGAGGCGCAGCGTGACCAGCATCACGCTGACCTGCTGACTACCACCCCAAAGAAGGGTTGTGCCAAGAGAGCCCGTCGAAGCGCGCGAAGTCGCTGTCGAACGAGCACACGCCGACGCCGTTCTCGAGGGCGAGGGCAGCGAGGTGAGCGTCCGGAACAAGGTTGGCCCGAAGGTCACCGTCGACGAGAAGACGTCCGAGAACCTCGGCGTGGCGCGGACCCGGCACCGGGATCCACGTCTGCTCTGCCTGGATCCAGTCCTCGACGAAGCTCCACGCCTCGGCCGGTGACAGTGGCGACGCCGAGGCGCGCGGGTGTGTCGCGATGCGTTGGAAGGCAAGAAGTGTGGGCCAGGGGAAACCGATCCGCGTGGTGCCGCTCAGTGCGCCTTCGAGCCACTCTGCGGCCACCTCGTGGAAGGGGCTCGTCCTGTCGACCGCGTAGAGGAGGACGTTGGCGTCGACGATCACGTGGTCGGCTCAGCCTCGTCGAGGAGATCGAGCGCCTCAGCGACATTCGACACGTCGATGCGAAGGCCGAGCTCGGAGGTGCGTTGGCGAAACGGGGTCGGTGAGGTCGACGACGTGCGGGTCATCCCCGCTCTTGCCAGCTCGTTCACCGCCTCGCTCAATCCGACGTGACGCTCGCGGCGCAGGCGATCTGCGGCTGCGGCGACATCAGGGTCGAGTCGGACGGTCGTGCGCGTCATACCGTCAGCCTAGCATCAGTGATGCGAGTACGGGTGCATCACTGATGCGCCTGCTGGCCTACGCGTGCCGGCCCTCGTGGTCGAGCACGGCCATCGCCGCGTTGTGCCCGCCGATGCCGCTGACCGCACCACCGCGCCGCGCGCCCGACCCGCACACCAGCACGCGCGCGTGCCCGGTCTGGACGCCCCACCGCTCCGCCGGTGTGTGACCGAGCCGCTCGACCCACGGCCAGCGCAGGTCGCCGTGGAAGATGTGGCCGCCCGGCATCGCGAGATCCGACTCGATGTCGGCCGGCGTCTTGACCTCGACGCAGCGGTCGCCGTTCGCGTCGCGCGCGAGCACGGACTCGATCGGCTCCTCGAGGTAGGCGTCGATTGCCGCCGCGAAGGCGCGCCAGCCGCGCTCCTTCGCATAGGTGTCGGAGGCCTCGTACGGCCAGTGGATCCCGAAGTACGTGAGGGTCTGCGCGTCGCTCGCCGCCAGCTCCGGCCCAAGGATCGACCGGTCGGTGAGCGTGTGGCAGTAGAGCTCGCCGCACGCGAGGTCCGGCGACGGCGCGGCGTACGCGTGGGCGAGCTCGGAGTAGGTCTCGCCGAGGTGGAACGTGCCTGCGAACGCGACCTTCGGGTCGACGCCCGACTTCAGGCGCGGCAGCCGGTCCACGAGCAGGTTGATCTTGAGCTGCGAGCCCTGCGGCTTCGTGGGGAGCGGGTCGCCGAGCAGCCCCGCGAGCACGTACGGGGCGACGCCCGACAGCATCCACCGCGCCTCGAGCGTGAGTCCGTCGGCGTGCACGACGACACCGTCGAGCCCGGCGTCGACCGACGTCACCTCCACGCCCGTACGGATCTCCGCGCCGGCCTTCTCCGCGACGCGGCGCAGCTCGTCGGTCACCGCACCCATGCCGCCGACCGGGACGCGCCACTCGCCCGTGCCGTTGCCGACCAGGTGATAGAGGAAGCACCGGTTCTGCAGCAGCGACTCGTCCTCCAGCGACGCGTAGGTGCCGATCAGACCGTCGGTCGCGACCACGCCGCGGACCAGGTCGCTGGCGAAGCGCCGCTCGACCGCACGACCAAGTGGCTCCGCCACGAGGTCGCGCCAGACGCCGTCGCCGACCTGCTCGCGCAGCGACTCCGCGGTCGGCAGCGGCTGCAGGAGGGTCGGCGCGACGCTCAGCGCGAGCGTCTCGGCATCGCCGTAGAACGCCCGCCAGGCCTCGTACTCGCTGTCGGTCCCCGTCGCCTGCCGGAACGACTCCGCTGTCGCGCGCCCCTCGTGCGTCTCGACGAGCAGCCCGCCGCCCTCGTACGGGGTGTACGAGGCGGTGGCGCGGGAGCGGAGCTCGAGCTTCAGGCCGAGCTCGCGGACCAGCTCGTGCGGCATGAGCGAGACGAGGTAGGAGTAGCGCGACAGTCGCGCATCCATGCCGGGGAACGGGCGCTCGCTCACTGCGGCGCCGCCGGTGTGGTCGAGGCGTTCGAGCAGCACCGTACGGAGGCCGCTGCGGGCGAGCAGGGTTGCGGCGACCAGACCGTTGTGGCCGCCTCCGACGATGACGACGTCGTGAGTCATGCGGGTCAGCCTAGGCTGGCTGGTCGAGTGGGCGAGGTCGAATATGCGCCGGGCGAGCCCAAGGGCACGCCGTGGCACCCGCACCGCGGCTTCGAGACCGTGACCTACATGCTCGATGGCGTCTTCGACCACGCCGACTCCCACAGCGGCGGATCGATCACCGACGGCTGCGGCCTTAGCGGCGGACCGGGGCCCCTACACCCGCGACCCGCTCCCGATCCGCTGACCCCCGGCCCCTGGCACCCTTACTCGGATCCGGGGGCTTCGCTTTTGCCCTGAGCGGCGCGCGGCGCCCTGGCGGACTCCCTCCCCGATCGTTCCCTGACGTCCTAAGAGGCCACATGAGGTTAAAGAAGTCGCTCACCGCGCTCGCTGGTGTCGTCGCTATCGGCATGCTCACGACGGCGTGTTCAGATGATGCGGTGGTCGTGAGCGAAAACTTGTCGAAGGCGGCCGACAACTTCGAGATCGACCGCCGCGTCGTGTTCTTCAACGGGATCACGGACAAGTACCTTCTGACGATCGAGGGCCGGTGCGCGATCGAGGACGATGGCGGGCAACTCGAAGTGACGTGCAAGGTCGGGAAGGGCGCCTACAAGAAGCACTTCCTCGGGCTGTCTGACAACGTCTCGTACTTCGTCGAGCAGATCGAAGGCTCGTACGCGGACCCGAACCACTATCGGGTCACGTTTAAGCCGGAGGCGATCGTCCCATCGATCGACCTGCGCACGTCTGCCGACGACTGACCGTTGCCTTTTGCGTGAGCAGCGTCCGGCGTCCTGGCGGACTGCGCGCTCATGTCTCCCTGTTACGTCAGGAGGTCATGGAGGCGTACGAGGACTTCAGCAAGGGACGGTTCGGCCAGATCCCCGGCGAAGGAGATGCCGCACGGCGACGTCGGCGGAGCCGCGCTCGGCGCGTGAGGCACTGGAGCCGCGTTGGGCCCCGTTGGTCGGAGCGCTAGCGGAGCCCGCATCGAGATCCCTCGGCGCCCGCCGTCCCTCGAGCCACACCACGCAGGTCGAGGCCGCGAGAACCGCGCCGAGCAGACTCACCGCACCCCAGCCGCCGGCGACCCACGCGACGGTCGTCGCCGCCGACCCTGCGGCCCCGCCGACGAAGAACGCCGCCATGAACGCCGCGTTGAGCCGGTTGCGCAGCTCGGGCGCCAGCGCATAGATCGCGTTCTGGTTGGCGTTGAGCAGCATCTGCTGCGCCACCACGAGCACCAGCACGCCGAGGAGCAGCCACCAGAGCCCGACCGTGCCGCCTCCTCCGCCGAGCGCGATCGCGCCCCACGCCACCGGGAGAGCGAGCGTCGACGCCCGTGCGACCGTACGGGCGCGCCCCGCGTCGACGAGCCGACCCGCGACCGGCGTCGCCACGACGCCCGCGATCCCCATCAGGCCGAACGCGCCGATCGCCGCCTCCGCCCACCCGTACGAGGTGGCGAGCAGGAACGTCGACGCGGTCCAGAACGTGTTGAACGACGCGAGGGACAGTGCGCCGACCAGGGCACGGCGTCGCAGGACCGGCTGCGTAGCAAAGAGCGCGAGCGTCGACCCGATCAGACGCGGGTACGCGATCCCGCTCGGCGTGTGCAGCGTCGGCAGCCGGTGCCACAGCGCCACCGCGACCGCCGCCACGAGCACCCCGCACACCACGTACACCGTGCGCCATCCCGCGAGCTGCGAGAGCACCCCGGAGATCGGGCGCGACACGATGCTCCCGAGCAGGAGCCCGCTCATCACCACGCCGACGACCTGCCCGCGTCGCGCCGGGTCTGCGAGCGTCACCGCGAACGGGACGACGACCTGCGCAGCGACCGACGTCAGTGCCGTCAGCGTCGTCGTGACCAGCAGTGCGCGCCCGCTCGGTGCCAACGAGGACGCCACGAGCAGGACGGCGGTCGCGCCGAGCAGCGTGACCGCGAGCCGGCGTCGCTCCAGCAGGTCGCCGAGCGGGACCACGAGCAGCAGCCCGACCGCGTACCCGACCTGCGCTGCCGTCACGATCGTCCCCGCACTCGCCTCGGAGATGCCGAGGTCGCTCGCGAGGACGTCGAGCAGCGGCTGCGCGAGGTAGTTCGCGGAGACCGACAGGCCGGTCGCGAGAGCCATCAGGAGGAGGAGCGGGCGGGTCATCCCTCCAGCGTCGCGGTCGGCAAGCCATGAGTCCAACACATGGATGTCACAGCAAGCATGACTCAAATTGATCGACCTGCGACGATGGAGGGATGGAGCTCCAGCAACTCCGCTACGTCATCGCGGTCGCCGAGACCCGCAGCTTCACGCGCGCCGCGCAGCAGTGCCACGTCGTGCAGTCCGCGCTGAGCCACCAGGTCGCCAAGCTCGAGCGCGAGGTCGGTGCGCGGCTGTTCGACCGTACGAGCCGGCGTGTCGTGCCGACCGCGGCGGGCGAGGCCTTCCTGCCCGCCGCACGCGAGGCGCTCGACGCCGCCGAACGCGCGCGTGCCGAGGCGGCCGCTGTCTCCGGCGTGGTGAGCGGACGCCTGCGGCTCGGGGCGATCCCGACGGTGACGGTGATCGACCTGCCGAGCGTGCTGCGCGGCTTCCACGAGACCCATCCCCGGGTCGACGTCTCGCTGCGCACCGGCGGCAGCCAGGAGCTGGTGGCGCAGATCGCCGCAGGCTCGGTGGACGTCGCGTTCCTCGGGCTGCCGCCCGGACGCGTGCCGCAGGGCGTGCGCAGCAGCATCCTCGGCCGGGACGAGCACGTCGCCGTCGTCGCCCTGGACCACCCGCTGGCGGGGGAGCGTCGTACGGACCTCGCGACCCTCGCCCCGTACCCGTTCGTCGACTTCACCGCGGGTACGCCGGGGCGGCTGCAGTCGGACGAGGCGTTTGCCGCCGCAGGGCTGGAGCGGCACGTCGCGTTCGAGGTGACGACCGGCGACCTCGCGGCACGGCTCGTCGCGCAGCGGCTCGGGATCGCGCTGCTCCCCAGCGCGTACGCAGCGACGCTCGCCGACGTCCGTATGGTCCCGATCGCCGACGCGCCCGCGCGGGAGGAGCACGTCGCGTGGAGCCGCTCCCGGCCGACGCCGGCAGCGGCAGCGTTCCTGGACCTGCTCGACGCGCGCTGGGGTCGGACCTAGCCGGCGAGCAGGCGCTCCAACGTCCAGTACGCGCCCACGAGCGTGACGGCGCCGGCCGCGGCCGCCGTCCCCACCCGCGCCACCTGAGGAGCGCGGCGCCGCAGCAGCATCAGCGCGGGGAAGACCAGCACGACGATCACGAGCTGCGTCACCTCGATCCCGACGTTGAAGCTGACGAGCGCCGCCAGCAGACCCCACGACCACGGCTCGTCGATCCCGAGCGCTCCCGCGAACCCGAGCCCGTGCACGAGCCCGAACGCGAACACGACCGGGAACCGGAGGCGGTCGACCACCGACGGACGTGTGCGCTCCAGGTCGGTGCGCACGACGACGCTCCACAGGCAGACGGCCGCCGTGAGCGCGATGGACGCCGCGATCACCGGCTCCACGACGATCGCCGGGACGTCGACCAGGCCGAGCGCGGCGAGGAGGAAGGTGACGCTGTGGGCGACGGTGAACGCGGCCGTCGTCAGCACGATCTCGCGAAGCGATCGCGACCCGAGGATGAGAATCAGCAGGAAAAGCACGTGGTCGAGCCCGAACAGCAGGTGCTCGGCGCCGTGCACGAAGAACTCCCCGAGCTCCTCGGCCGTGCTCTGCTCACCTGCGATGAACGTGGGCGTCTGCACGTCGAGCAGCGTCTCGCCGCTTCGCTCGTCGAGGTCGTACACGAGCAGCGCCTCGGTGCTGTGCACGAACCCCTCGGCGTCCGGGAAGAGCGTGCTGGAGACGGAGTGCACCGCTTCGGCACCGGGGTCGCCGGCCGGGCAGCCGAAGGTCACGGGGACCACGGCGTGGGCACGTCCGCGGCGCTCCCGCACGTCGGCGGTGCCGGCCGTCGGCGTGCACTCCTGACCTTGGTACGCGACCTCGAGCCGATCGGTGACGTACCTCCCGACGGCGTCGGCGTTCAGCGCGAGCTGGCGCCGTTGCTCGTCACGGGCCGTCGCCTCGTACGCCGGCGCCTCCAGCCACGCGGACTTCATCAGCAGGTCGTACTCCGCCTCGACCGTGACCTCGACGTCGGTGGTGCCGGCGACCTGGGTGGCCTCGAGGTACGCCGTCGTGGTCGCGTCGTGCGCGGCGGCGGGACCGCTCGGCGCGATCGCCAGCAGCGTGCCGGCGACCAGCACGAGCAGGCCGGTGAGACGGCGTCGGGACACGGGCATGGGACGTTGGTGCCTTCCAGGAGGAGCGGGGAGGGCGTCGCCCGGGCGCGGTGGCCGGGGCGACGCCCATGGACCTCAGGAGCTCACAGCCTCAGTCGCCTCGCTTCCCCGCGAAGTGCGGCCACGCCGGGTGGTCCGGACCGAAGTGGCCCGGCCGCCCGTCCGCGTCCTTGGTCACGAAGACGCTCGGCAGCGACGACGTCTCGCCACCGCCCGAGGACCGTGCGGTCACGAACCACGTGTGGACCGTGTCCGGCCGCAGCCTGGTCCACTGGACCGACGCAACCTCGCCCGAGTCCACCGTCGTCGAGGCGATGACGTCCGAGGGGACGTACAGCGCCAGCGCGTCCGTCGAGAACGTCGTCGCACGGCTCGAGAGGTCGACCGGCAACACCGTGTCGTCCTCGGAACCGTCGTACCGGGCGTCCGGGTCGAAGTCGTTCGCACCGAAGTCGTCCAGGAACGGCGAGTACGTGTCGACCACCATCTGCGACCGCTCCACGTCGAACTGCAGCATCCGCAGGAAGCTCGCGCCGAAGCGCAGCCGGTCGGTCGGGAGATAGCCGCCGATCTCGGTGAGCCCGAGCCGGTCCGCGTCCACCGTGTACGCCTGATAGTCGGCGAGCAGCTCGACCACGCCGTGCCCGACGTCGCCGACCTTCGGCTTCACGTTCGTGCCGACTCCGTGCCGGTGCCCGGCGAGCACCAGGAACACGTTCGGGTTGTCGAGCACGACCGTGTTGAACAGCGTCGACCCGTCCGGCGCCGCCAGCTCGGAGTCGCGGCCGTCGGCACGGACCGACGGCGTCAGGTAATCGTGCGTGAGCAGGATGCCGTTGCGGTCGGGGTAGGCCTTAAAGACGGACTCGGCCCAGTTGGCCTCCTCCTTCGTCACGCCGAACGACAGCCCGACCACGACGAAGTCCAGGCCGCCGGCGCTGAACAGGTCGTAGTGATTCTGGTTGTCGCCCTCACGCCACGGACCGCCGTACGACGCGTGCTCCCAGGATGCGGCCGCGGACGCGTAGCGACCCGGACCGTAGTACTGGTTGAACGTCGACTCCGGTCCGATCTCGAGACCGCGCTGGTTGTCGTGGTTGCCGGCCACGACACCGTTCGGTACGCCGGCGGCGTCCAGGATCCCCTGCGCCCCCGAGGACGTCTCGAACTCGCCCGTGATCTGCTGACGCATCTCGTCGGTCGTCGGTGCGTTGATGTTGTTCTCGGTGATGTCGCCGGTGTGCGCGACGTAGGCGATCTTGCGGTCGTCGGCGTTCTCAGCGATCCACTCGGTGAGCCTCGTGTACGCCGTCGCCCACACCGCACGCTCGGCCGCCGTCTCCTGCTCGACCGCACCCTCGGACAGGTACTGCGTGTCCGTGTAGTGCGCGATCGCGAAGTCGTACCCGGCCGGGTCGGCAAAGCTGGTGTCGACGGTGGACTCCAGGTCGTCGGCGAACGGATCCTCACCGGTGACCATCGCGTGCACCTTGCCGCGGTCGACGTAGTCGGCGTCGATCGTGGCGTCGAGCACGGTCGCGGCACCGACGCTGCCGGGGGAGGAGGCCACGACGTCCCACGCGCGGGTGTCGCGGTTCCACACCCGCAAGGACGCCACGCGCTCGGGGTCGATCGTGCCCTCCCACCTCAGGACCGGCGCCTCGACCCGGCCGCGGACGGCGATGTCGAACCGCTGGAACGTCACTCCGGACCCGCGGGGCGCAGCCAGGGTGCGGTCGTCGCCGGGGGCGAGCGTACGCAGGTCGCGTACCCCGTCCTCGCCGGCGACCTGGAGGGTCGTCGGCACCGCATCGGCCGTGCCTTGCCAGCCACGGTGGGGCTCGAGGATCTCGGCCTCCGAGAACGTCGCCCTGACCGGGCCCCCGTCCGGCTCGGCGACCGTGGCCGAGAGGGTCGCCGTGCGTGCGACGTCGCGCGAGCCCGAGGCGGGCGCGAGGTCCGTCGGCTCGTCCGGGATCCCGGCCGACCTGAACACGACGCTCCGGGCAGCCGTGTTGCCGAGCGCGTCCGTCGCGGTGACCGCGAGGGTGTGCTCGCCCGCCGACAGCCCGGGACCGACCACGGCACCCTGCTCGATCGGCTCGCCGTCGAGCGTGAGCACCGGGCCGTCGCTGACCCCGGAGGCGTCCTCGACCTCGACCGCGAGGACCGTTGCGGCGGTGATCGTCTCCCCGGCCGCCGGCGCGCTGGACGCGACCGCCGGGGCGGTGTTGTCGGTGACCAGCGTGCGCGTCGCCTTCTCGCCGGTGGTCGACGCGGCGACGACCTGGTGCTCGCCGTCGGCGAGGTCGGCGGTCTGCACGTCAGCGCGGCGCCCCCGCGCCGCGGCGTCGACCTCGAAGTGCAGGTCGACCTCGGTGAACGACGTGACGTTCGAGCCGCAGCCGCCGTCGCCCATGCCGTAGGTGGGCTTGAGCCCGATCGGTGCCGCCGACCCGTCGGCCGGGACGAGCTCGACGTTCGAGAGGACGAAGTCGTCGCGGTTCGGGCACTCGCCGGCGTACGTGCCGGTCACGATCTCGACGACGTTGTGCCCCGGCAGCAGCCAGTCGTTGGGCACCGTGATCCGTGCCCGCTCGCCGGCGTAGTTCTCGACCTCCTGCCGCATGCCGTTGACCAGAAGGTAGTTGCCGGCCGCGGCGTCCATCGCGTTGCTGCCGACGTCGAAGGCGAGGACGGCGTCGCCGGAGCCGAGGGTCTGGTACGTGCTGACACCCGTCGCCTCGACGTCGAACCGCAGCTCGACCTCGCGTGGCTTCGTCGACGACCCGCAGTTGCCGTCGCCGAGGGAGTACGACGCCGCGACGTCGACCGGTGTCGCCGTCCCCTCGCTCGGGGTGAGGGCCAGGTTGGCGATGTCGAAGTCGTCGCGGTTCGCCCCGCAGGTCGAGCCGATGTCGCCCGTGACGACGGTGAGCGTGTTCCGACCCGGCACCAGGTAGCGGTTCGGCACGGCCAGGTCCACCCGCGTGCTCGCGTGGTCACCGCCGAGGGAGACCGTGTGACCGTTGACCCGCAGGGAGTTCTGGTAGCGGAATTCGATCGCGTTGCTGCCGACGTCGAAGCTGAACGTCGATGCCCCGGTGCCGAGGGTCGTCCTGGTCGGCGGCGCCTTCCCATCCACCGTGATCGACCCGACGCCACCGTCCGAGGCGGCCGGCTGGGAGGCGATCACGGGCTGACGCCCGTTCGCGAGCGTGCCGTCGGTCGGGGTGAGGGAGGGGGCACCGACCGGCGTGTTGTTGACGCGGACGGCGTTCGTCGTACGGGCGCGGGACCTGGTGGTCGCGACGATCTTGTGACGCCCGTTCGCCAGGGTCGTCGTGTCGACCTCGGCGGACAGGCCCGTCGTCCGTCGCGGGTCGCCGTCGACCGTGAAGGTGAGCGTCGCCGTCTTGGTCAGTCCGGGGTTCGAGCCGCAGGAACCGTCGCCCATCGCGTACGTGTACTCGTTCTTCTCGCCGTCGGCCGTCTCGCCGAGTAGCTCGAGGTCGACGTCGGAGATCGTGAAGTCGTCGAAGTTGACCCCGCAGTCGGCGTCCCGGCCGCCGGCCTGGAAGACGACGGTGTTGTCGCCGGCGACGAGGAACTCGTTCGGCACCTCGAGGGACACGCGCTCAGAGACGGCCGTGCGCGGAGGGTCGATGCGGTGTCCGTTGACCTCGACGTGGTTGCCGAACGCGGCGTCCATCGAGTTCGTGCCGACGTCGTACACCAGGTGGGAGACACCGAGCGTCGTCTCGGCGACGACCGGTGTGCCGTCGACGGTGAGGCCGGTTACCGAGTCGCCGGCGGTCACGGGCGTCGCGGCGAAGGTGGCCGTTCCTTCCAGGAACGAGCCGTCGGCGGGGGTGAGCAGCGGAGGTGAGAGGGGTTGAGGTCGCGCGGCGGAGGCCGGGCCGGCCATGGCGATGCCGGCTGCGACCACGGCGAGACCAGCTGCGGCGGCGATCCACGGGCGCGGAGTTCGGGGGAGACGGTGCTTCCCGATCGTGTGTAAGCGCATGGGCGCACACGTCCTTCCTGTCGTCGTCATGAGGAGTGGGCGCCCGCCCCCGGAACGCGGGAGCCCGACGAGACGTTCTCGGACGCCGATGAACTCGTGCTGATCTTCAGGCGACCGTGAGACAAACAACGGGACATGACGCGGAGCAGGTGCCTCTGTGGCCGCTTCCTGTCGCTCAACCGCTGCGCGACCGTGTAGAAACGTTCCATGGCCGACTTCGTGGGATCTGTGGACCAGGGCACGACCAGCACCCGCTTCATGATCTTCGACCACGACGGCAACGAGGTCGCCCGTCACCAGCTCGAGCACCAGCAGATCCTTCCGCGCAGCGGCTGGGTCGAACACAACCCGGTGGAGATCTGGGAGCGCACCAGCGCCGTCGTCCAGACTGCACTCGCGAAGGCGAGCCTGACCGCCTCCGACCTCGCCGCGATCGGCATCACGAACCAGCGCGAGACCACCATCGTCTGGGACCGCCGCACCGGACGCCCATACGCGCCCGCGATCGTCTGGCAGGACACCCGCACCGACCGGCTCGCGTCGCGGCTCGAGGTCGACGGGCACGGCGAGACCATCCGTGCGAAGGCGGGCCTTCCTCCCGCGACGTACTTCTCCGGCGGCAAGATCGCCTGGATCCTCGAGAACGTCCCCGGCGTTCGCGCGGCCGCCGAGCGCGGCGACGCGCTGTTCGGCACGACCGACTCGTGGGTCACCTGGCAGCTCACCGGCGGTCGGCGCGGCGGCGTCCACGTCACCGACGTGACCAACGCGAGCCGCACGATGCTCATGAATCTCGAGACGCTCGACTGGGACGACGAGCTGCTCGAGATCTTCGACATCCCTCGCGCGATGCTCCCCGCGATCCGCCCGTCGTCGGTCGCCGACCCGTACGGGGTGACGCTGGAGACCGGCCCGTTCGCCGGCGAGGTCCCGATCACCGGCGTGCTCGGCGACCAGCAGGCGGCGCTCGTGGGGCAGGTGTGCTTCGCGCCGGGGGAGGCCAAGAACACCTACGGCACCGGCAACTTCCTGCTGCTCAACACCGGCACCGACATTGTCCGGAGCAAGGCCGGCCTGCTCACCACCGTCGCGTACCAGCTCGGCGACGACGCTCCCGTGTACGCGCTGGAAGGCTCGATCGCGGTGACCGGCTCGGCCGTGCAGTGGCTGCGCGACCAGCTCGGCATCATCTCCGGCGCCGCGCAGTCCGAGGCGCTCGCGCGGCAGGTCGAGGACAACGGCGGGGTCTACTTCGTGCCCGCATTCTCCGGGCTCTTTGCCCCGTACTGGCGCTCGGACGCCCGCGGCGCGATCGTTGGCCTCTCCCGCTACAACACCAACGCGCACCTGGCCCGGGCGACGCTGGAGGCGATCTGCTTCCAGTCGCGCGACGTCGCCGAGGCGATGCGCGAGGACTCCGGTGTCGCTGTCGACGTCCTCAAGGTCGACGGGGGAGTGACCGAGAACGAGCTGTGCATGCAGATCCAGGCCGACGTGCTCGGGACCACCGTCAGCCGCCCGGTCGTCGCCGAGACCACGGCGCTCGGCGCAGCGTACGCAGCAGGCCTGGCGGTCGGCTTCTGGGAGAGCACCGACGAGCTGCGGCGCAACTGGCAGGAGTCGAAGCGCTGGGAGCCGCAGTGGGACGAGGAGCGGCGTGAGCAGGCGTACGCCCGCTGGAAGAAGGCCGTGCAGCGGACCCTCGACTGGGTGGAGGTGGACTGACGTGCGGCCCCTTGCGCTCGACCACGCTGCCCGCGCGGATGCGCTCGCTGCCCTGCGTGCGACGGCCGCTGCGGACGGTGTGCCTCTCGACGTGCTGGTCATCGGCGGCGGAGTGGTCGGCGCCGGCTGCGCGCTCGACGCGGCGACCCGCGGGCTGACGACCGGGCTCGTCGAGGCGCGCGACCTCGCCTCCGGCACCTCGAGCCGCTCGTCGAAGCTCATCCACGGCGGGCTCCGCTACCTCGAGATGCTCGACTTCGCGCTCGTCGCCGAGGCGCTGGCCGAGCGCAGCCTGCTCGTCGAGCGCCTCGCCCCGCACCTCGTGCACCCGATCCCGTTCCTCTATCCGCTCACGCACCACGGGTGGGAGCGGGCGTACGCGGGCGCGGGCGTCGCGATGTACGACTCGCTGGCGTGGGCGTCCGGGCAGTCGCGAGGCGTCCCGCGACACCGGCACCTGACCCGGCGCAAGGCGCTGCGGCGGATGCCGGCGCTGCGCAAGGACGCGCTCGTCGGCGCGATCGAGTACTACGACGGCCAGGTCGACGACGCGCGCCACACGATGATGCTGGCGCGCACGGCTGCCTCGTACGGGGCGCACGTCGCGACCCGTACGCGCGTCACGGGCATGCTGCGCGAGGGCGAGCGCGTGACCGGTGTCGTGGTGCGCGACCTGGAGTCGGGCGAGGAGTTCGAGATCCGGGCCGCACAGGTCGTCAACGCGACCGGCGTGTGGACCGACGAGACGCAGGCGATGGCCGCCGAGCGCGGGCAGTTCCAGGTGCGCGCGAGCAAGGGCGTGCACCTCGTCGTGCCGCGCGACCGCATCCAGGGGGAGGCCGGTCTGATCCTTCGTACGGAGAAGTCGGTCCTGTTCGTGATCCCGTGGAAGCGGCACTGGATCATCGGGACCACCGACACCGACTGGTCGCTCTCGAAGGACCACCCGGCCGCGTCGCGTACGGACATCGACTACCTGCTCGCGCACGTCAACACGGTGCTCGCGACGCCGCTCAGCTATGCCGACGTCGAGGGCGTGTTCGCAGGGTTGCGGCCGCTGCTGCGCGGCGAGTCCGAGGCGACGTCGACGCTGTCGCGCGAGCACGCCGTCTCGCACTCCGTGCCGGGGCTCGTGGTGGTCGCGGGCGGCAAGTACACGACCTACCGGGTCATGGCCCGCGACGCGATCGACGCCGCCGCCGACGCGCTCGGCGGGCAGCTGTCGCGGGCGATCCCGCAGTGCGTGACCGAGGACGTGCCGCTGCTCGGAGCCGACGGTTTCGCGGGGCTCTGGAACCGGCGCAGGCTGCTCGCGCGGCGCAGCGGACTGCACGAGGTGCGGGTCGAGCACCTGCTGCGCCGGTACGGGGCGCTGGTCGAGGAGGTGCTTGCGCTGATCGCGGACGACCCGACGCTGGCGGAGCCGCTCGGCGGTGCCGACGACTACCTTCGGGCGGAGGTTGTCTACGCGGTCACCCATGAAGGCGCACTGCACCTCGACGACGTGCTCACGCGTCGGACCCGGATCTCGATCGAGACGTTCGACCGCGGGACGGCCTCGGCCGAGGAGGCCGCCGCGTTGATGGCGGGACCGCTCGGGTGGGGTGCCGAGCAGGTCGCGCGCGAGGTCGAGCACTACCTCGCGCGGGTGGCTGCCGAACGCGAGAGCCAGACGATGCCGGACGACGAGACGGCAGATGCCGCACGGATGGGCGCACCCGACGTCGTCCCGGTGGTGCCGCGGGTCGAGTAGCTTCCTCCCGGGACGTCATACGAACGGAGGGTGATACCCCTCGATTCGTATGACGTCCGGGGAGGAGCGACGAGCGGCACCTCCGTACGATCGAAGCCGTGCCTCCCCGCTCCCCACTGCCGCCGCGCGACGGTCTCAACGCCGTCTGGCTGCGCACCCCCGACCGTGGCCGCGAGCCGGAGGCCTGGACCACCATGGGGGAGTGGCTGCGCTGGCGCCTGCCGGAGAAGGTCGACGTGACCGCGATGCTCACGGCCGAGCGCATCGTGGACGCCTCCGGCGCACCGGTCGCCGATGCCGCCCCGTACCGCCCGCACACCTTCGTCTGGTTCTACCGCGACCTCCGCGAGGAGGCGCCCGTCCCCGGTGAGCTGCACGTGCTCCACCGCGACGAGCGCCTCGTCGTCGTCGACAAGCCGCCGTTCCTCGCGACGATCCCGCGCGGGCGACACGTCAAGGAGAGCGTCGTCGTACGGCTGCGCGACCAGCTCGGCCTCCCCGAGCTGTCCCCCGCGCACCGCCTCGACCGGATCACCTCCGGCGTCCTGGTCCTCACTACCGAGCGGCGGTGGCGTGGCCCGTACCAGCTGGTCTTCCAGCGGCGGCAGGCGAGCAAGATCTATCGCGCCTTCGCGCCCGTCGACCCCGACCTCGCGCTCCCGACGACGGTGACCAACCACCTCGTCAAGCGGCGCGGCTCGTTCCAGGTCGAGGTGGTCGCAGGCGCGACCCCGAACGCGATCACCCGGATCGCGCTCGAGGGCCGCCACGGCGACCACGGCGTCTATCGCCTCGAGCCCGAGACCGGTCGTACGCACCAGCTCCGCGCGCACCTGTACGGCCTCGGCATCCCGATCGTCGGCGACCCCGTCTATCCGGAGGTCCTCGACGTCGACCTCGACGACTTCCGCCACCCGCTGCAGCTGCTGGCGAGCGAGCTGGCGTTCACCGACCCGGTCGACGGGAGCGAGCGCCGGTTCGTGAGCCGTCGCACGCTCCCGCTGCACGCCGAGGAGTGAGCGCGGCTCAGTCGTGGAGCGTCCCGACCGCAAGGACGGTGACGCGCGGGGTGACCGAGAAGCCCTCACCGCCGCTGCACTCGACCCAGACGTCGCTGGTCGCCGTCACCGTGAACGCGTCGGACACGGCCAGCGTCGCGACGGCGTTCGCCCCGGTCAGGAAGGAGCCGATGCCCGAGCTCCCGGTCGGCGAGTCCTGATGCCAGACCCAGCACTGTGCGGTCGCCGACGCCCTGCCGAAGTAGACGGTGCCGTTGACGACGTACGAACCCGCCGGCACCTTCACCGCCTCCGCACGGTTGAGCGCGCCGATCCTCCATGCGTCCGACGGTCCGCGGGCACCCGCGACGCCGGGCGCACCCCGAGACCCTGCAGGGCCCCGGACGTTGATCGCCTGCTTCTTCGACTTCTTCGGGCACCTGCCCTTGGCGTCGGCCGAGCGCACGACACCCTTCTTGGTGGTGCAGACCTTCACGGTCTTTGCCGACGACGCGGCAACAGCGACGGTGGTACCGCCGGCGACCAGGCCGACGATGACACCTGCGGACACGAGGACCGCCGTACGTGAGAGCGACATGCGCTCACGATGACGGAGCCGTGGCCCGTGCGGGTCCCCGTTGCGTCACGGCACGCGCGCGGTCCACTCCTCGGTGCCGTACTTGCTGCGCGCCAGCGCCTCCATCTCGGCACGTGTCGCCTCGTCGACGCCGACACGAGTGAGCCCGTAGCTGTCCGCGAAGTGGCCCACCATCGCCCGTACGACCTCGTCGCGCGGCATGCCGGTCTGGCTCTTGAGCGGGTCCACCCGCTTCGCCGCGCTCGCGGTGCCCTTGTCGGACAGCTTCTCGCGCCCGATCCGCAAGATGTCGAGCATCTTGGTCGCGTCCATGTCGTACGACATCGTCACGTGGTGCAGCACCGCGCCGCCGGCCAGGCGCTTCTGCGCGGCGCCGCCGATCTTGCCGTGAGGTGTGGCGATGTCGTTGAGCGGTACGTACGAGGCGTCGATGCCCAGGCCTTTGAGCGCGCGCAGGACCCAGGCGTCGAGGAACGCGTACGACTCGGCGAAGCTCATGCCCTCGACGAGCGACGCGGGGACGTACAGCGAGTACGTGATGGTGTTGCCGGGCTCGACGAACATCGCGCCGCCGCCGGACATCCGCCGTACGACCGTCACGTCGTGGCGTGCAGCGGCGTCGAGGTCGACCTCGTTGGACAGCGACTGGAACGAGCCGATGATGACGGCGTTGGACGCCCACTCCCAGAAGCGCAGCGCGGGCGGCCGCTCGCCCCTGGCGACCTGGGTCGCGATCACCTCGTCGAGCGCCATCTGCTCGGCCGGGTGCAGCGGGCCCGAGTCGACGAGCGCGAACGCGTGGTCGTGCCAGGACGTCGAACGCCCGAGCGCCCGGGTCACCGCGAAGCCGACCGCACGCGGGTCGAAGCCGATCATCGACGCGCCGGCGAGCGACCCCTCAACGGCGGCCGCGTACGAGGTGACCGACGCGTCGGCAGGCATTCCTTCGAGGGCTCCGGTGATCCGCTCCAGGGCCTCGTCGGGCTCGAGGAAGAAGTCGCCCGACAGCTGGACGTCCTTCAGGTGGTCGCTGACGATCTCGAGGTCGATGACGACCAGCTTGCCCCCGGGAACCTTGTACTCGCCGTGCACCGCGACCTCCTCGTCGACCGACCGACGCGGGCGCGTCGGTCCGACAGGGTCAACGCCTGCGGGGCCCCTTCGCTTCCCCGGGCAGGTCGGCTTCCCCGGGCAGGTCGAGGTAGGCGCCGATGAGCCGGCGGAGCAGCTCGAGGGCCTCCGTACGGGACAAGGACGGGGCATCGCCGTGGCCTGCGTGCGCGTCGTCACGTCCGTACGTCGCGCACACCTGGACGATCAGCGCGTTCACCAGCGAGGCCATCTGGTCGACGTGCGGCTCGCCGAGGTCGTGCAGGGCAGCGACCAGCGGCTCCTGGAGCTCGGCGTGGAACCGCTGCATCGGGGCCTGCAGGACGGCGGGCTCGACGACGCTGCTCAGCACGTGCGCGACCGCCTGCTCCGAGCTGGCGAAGAGGTCGATGTTGGCCGCCATGTACTCCCAGACCCGCTCGCCCGGTGCCTCGGCCGCCTCGACGCGTTCGCGGACGTGGCGTGACCACTCGGGGAACACGTCGGCGACGACGCCCGCGAGCAGCTCCCCACGCGACGGGAAGTACTGGTAGAGGCTCGGCCTCGCCATCCCCGCCCGCTTGGCCACCGCCCCTAGCGAGGGCGCCTCGCCGGTCTCGGCGATGAGGGCCCGTGCCGCGTCCAGGATCGCCCGCTCCTGGCGACGGCGGTGCTCGACCACCGTGGGCGCCTGGATGCGGGGCACGGGTCCTCCTGGGTCAGTCGGGCGACGCAGCAGGGACGCCGAGTCGTCCGTCGATCATCTCGTAGACCCGGTCGCAGTGGTGCAGCACGTCGTGGTCGTGCGTCACCATCACGGTGGCGACACCGTGCTCGTGCGTCTCGCGAGCGAGCAACGACACGATGTCCTGGCTGCGTTGGCGATCCAGCGCAGCTGTGGGCTCGTCGACGAGGAGCAGTCGCGGGCGGGTCACCAGGGCACGGGCGATCCCGACGCGCTGCCGTTCCCCGCCCGAGAGCTGGTGGGGCCGACGGCGCGCCTTGTGCCCCATCCCGACCTCGGCCAGCAGGTCGTACGGGTCACGGGGCTCGGAGACTTTGCCGAACGTGAGGGGAAGCCGGATCTGGTCGATCGCGGTGAGCGCGGGGACGAGGTTGCCGCTCTGAAAGACGAAGGCGAGCCGCTCCCGCCGGATCCGCGCCAGCTCGCGGCGCGAGGCCGTCGCGAGGTCGACCTCGCCGACGCGGACCTCGCCGGAGGTCGGGGTGGTCAGGGCGCCGGCGACGGCGAGCAGGCTCGACTTGCCGGATCCGGACGGCCCGACGATCGCGACGAGCTCTCCGGGCGCGACACGCAGGCTGACGGCGTCCAACGCCGTGACGGTGTCCTCGCCGTCGCCGTGGACGAGCGTGACGTCGGTGAGCGCGAGTGCGGGGGTCATCGGTTGCCTCCGAGTGCGGTCAGCGGGTCGACCCGGGTGACGCGGACGACCGCGACGGCGGCTCCGACGACACCGAGGGCGATGAGGAGTGCGGTGGCGGCGGCGATCGGACCCGCCTCCAGGGCGAACGGCATGGGCGTGGAGGCGAGGGCGGCGCCACCGGCGAGGCCTATCCCGACGCCGACCCCGGCCGAGACGATCAGGAGGATCAGGGACTGCAGCAGGCTGTCGCGCAGAAGATAGCCGGTGCTCGCTCCCATCGCCCGCATCACCGCGATCTCCTGACGGCGCTGGATGACGAGCACGGTGAAGAACGCGCCGACGACCAGCGCGGAGATGGCATAGAGGAAGACCTGGATCAGCTGGAGGGTCGACGTCTCGGCGGTGTACCCGGGCGAGGCTCCGAACGACTCCTCGAGGGTCATCGAGGTCGTCGACGCGGCTTCGTCTCCCGCAGCGAGATCCACGTCGTCGCCGTCAGCGGCCCGTACCGCGACGGCGGTGAACTCGTCGTGCACGTGCGCCGGTACGGGGTCTCCCGTCCGTACGCCGGCGCGGACCTCCTGCCACGTGGTCAGCGGCACGTACGCCACGTCCACGTGCCCGTACGTGTGCTGGCCGTCGAGGATCCCGACGACCCTGAGTGCCGTCCCGGTGGGCTCGATGCGGACGACGTCGCCGAGCGCGATGCCCTCGTCGGCGGCGGTCTCGCTGATCACGATCCCGTCCGCCTCGTCGCCGAGCGGGGCGCCGGTCGCGGGGGAGGGGGCGAGGAAGGAGTCGGTCTCGACGCCGAAGAGGGCGAGGTCGACCTCGGTGCCGTTGTCGGCGCGCGCGTTCACCAGGGTATTGCCGAACGGCGCCGCGTCCTCGACGCCCGGACGGTCGGCCCACGCCTCGACAGCCTCCGACGACACGACGCTGCGCGAGAACGCCGAGTCCTTGGCAACGTCCTGCTGGAACGCGAACGAAGTCACCGGGACCTTCTTGAGTCCCGAGACGCCGTCGTTGACCAGTCCGACCGACAGGCCCGACAGCAGCACCATGAGGATGGCGATCAGGGCCACCACGGATCCCATGAGGGCGAACCGCCCTCGAGCGAACACGAGCTCACGAATGGCGAGAAACATCATCACGTCCTCATGCGAGAATTAACCGACACCATGTCGACAACATATCGACGGGATGTTGGGAACATACGTGAGGGTGGTGGCCCTACGCCGATGAGACGGTTCCCTCGTGGGCCGCGAGGATCGCACGGGTGGCCGCGGCGAGCCGGTCCGCGCCATGCGGGTCGAGTGTCCTCAGGCTGAGCGGCAGTGACGTCTCGCGGTCGATCGCGCTGAGCGGTGCGCGCGGCGGCTCCTCGATGAACCGGTGGAGGGGAGCGACTGCCCTCTCGACGGGGCGTGCCGCCAGGGCGGCGAGTGCCCGCAACGTCACCCTGAGCGCCGGTCGCAGCGGGGTGAGGTCGCCGCTCTTGGTGAACCCCGGGTGATAGAGGACGTACGGAACCGGGTTGTCCGGCTCTGCGGCGAACATCACCCCGAGGAGGTCGTTCGCACGTGCAGCCTGCAGCTGTGCGGCCACCATGCCGTACTCGCCCTCGCCCTCGAGCTGGAGATCGTCCCAGTGCAGGCGCCCCTTCGTCATACCGACGCCGGCGACGTTGACGATGACCGGCGTCCGGCTCCGGCGCAGCAGGGGACTGAGCTCGTAGCTGAGCAGGTAGCGGCTGAGGTAGTACACGGCGAACACCTGCTCGAGGCCGTCCGCGGTGACTGTCCGCCTCGGAGCCTGGCGGTTGGCGAACAGGGTGAGGGCGTCGACAGCCTCGTGACGAGCCGCGATCCGCCGAACAGCCGCACGGGTGTCGTCGATGCTGGACAGGTCGACCCGCTCGAACTCGAGCGCCCCTGTGCCATCGAGCCGAGCGGCCTCTTCCAGAACGCGCTCTCCCTTCTCCCTGTTGCTGCCGAGGACGACGACCGTGTCTCCACGGGCGGCCCTGCCGAGGGCGAGGGCGCGCCCCATCCCGTCCGTCCCTCCGCTCACGACGACCGTCCGCGGTGTCCTGTCGCCCCTCGGGGTGACGGCTTCCGGGCTCATGTTCCTCCTCGACTCGACGGTGGTTGCCACTAGCATCGAGAACCTTCGGCGAGTGCGGAAGGAGGCAGTTGAATGTCCGGTACGCACGCGGATGTGCCTACCCTTGTCGACACGCCCTTGCCCGGGCCGGTCCCTGCGGATGAGTACGAACGATGTCCCGTGACCGACGTGATCCGTCGGATCGGTGACAAGTGGACGCTCCTGGTGCTCGTGCTCCTCGGACGGCGTGCGCACCGGTACAACGAGCTCCACCGCGAGATCGACAGCATCAGCCAGCGGATGCTGACCCGCACCTTGCGCGCTCTGGAGGAGGACGGCCTGGTCGGTCGAGAGGTGTTCCCGACCGTGCCGCCAAGCGTCGAGTACACCCTCACGCCGCTGGGGAGGTCGCTGCTCGAGCCGCTCTCCGCCCTGGCGGACTGGGCGGTCGCGAACGGGGCTGAGATCGCCGCGGCGCGACGTCGCCCGCTGGCGCAAACGAAGGACGCCAGGCCGGGAACGATGTCCTGACCTGGCGTCTTTGGGGGTGGATGACGGGACTTGAACCCGCGACCACCGGCACCACAAGCCGGTGCTCTACCAACTGAGCTACACCCACCGCGCGCGACACGGCATCACCGTGTGCGGCGTGCACGAGTGTAGCGGGTCAGTCCTGACGGCTCGAAATCCGGGTCCCTACGAAGCGTCGTCTGAGGAGTCGCTGCCGCGCAGTGCGCCGGAGTGCTCCGCGGCGAGCGCCTTGGCGGTGTCGCTGTCGGGCCCGGGCGGCGGCACGAAGACGGCCGCGCGGTAGTAGCGCAGCTCCTCGATGCTCTCGAGGATGTCGGCGAGCGCGCGGTGGTTGCCGGTCTTGGCGGGGGAGTTGAAGTAGACCCGCGGATACCAGCGACGCGACAGCTCCTTGATCGACGAGACGTCGACCACGCGGTAGTGAAGGTAGCCCTCGAGCTCGGGCATGTCCCGCAGCAGGAACGCGCGGTCGGTGCCGACCGAGTTGCCCGCGAGCGGAGCCTTGCCCGCGTCGGGGACGTGCTGCTTGATGTAGTCGAGAACGACCTGCTCCGCGTCGGCGAGCGCCAGACCGGCGTCGAGCTCGTCCAGGAGCCCGGAGCTGGTGTGCATCTGCGTCACGACGTCGTTCATCTGATCGAGCGCCTCACGCGGCGGCTTGATCACGACGTCGACGCCCTCAGCGACCGGGTTGAGCTCGAAGTCGGTCACGATCGCTGCCACCTCGATCAGCGCGTCGTGCTCGAGGTCGAGCCCTGTCATCTCACAGTCGATCCATACAAGCCTATCCATCACGACCAACCACCTTAGCCGTTGACTCTGACCGGTAGCCTGGTCGCGGTCGCAAGGGAACGCGAGCACCGGCTCGTACGTTGTCCCGGCGACACGTGTCCGTACGCGAAGGATGGATGACCCAGGTGGCCAGCAAGGATGACAAGCGCGCCCGTCGTGAGCGCGCGGAGCAGATGCGCAAGGACCGCGAGCGCCAGGCGAAGCGGCGCCGCAACCTCATCACCGTGGCGATCGTCGCGGTGGTGCTGGTCGTGATCGCCGGCGCCGGCTTCGCAGTGAAGGCGGCGGTCGACAACTCCGCCGACTCTCCGACCCGCACCCCGGACGGCATCACCGACACCGGCGGCGTGAATCTCACCGCGACCGACCTGGGCGGTACGGCGGCCGAGGACCCGGTCAAGGTCACGATCTTCGAGGACTTCGCGTGCCCGCACTGCAAGTCGTTCGAGGAGACCACCGGTCAGGTCCTTGACCAGCAGGTTGCCGCCGGCGCGATCGACGTCGAGTACCGCCCGGTCGCCTTCCTCAACGAGTTCTCCAACGACGCGATGGCCGCGGCGATGTGCGTGTTCGAGGAGGACGGCGCGAAGGTCTTCCGCGACTACGCCAAGCTGCTCTTCGCCAACCAGCCTCAGGGCGGTTCGCTCAGCGACAAGGAGTTCCGCGACCTCGCCGAGGAGGCGGGCGCGAGCAAGGCGGCGACCGACTGCATCACGGGTCGCCCGTTCCGTGACTGGACCGAAGAGCAGACCGAGAAGGCGTTCGACCAGCCCGACTCCGAAGGCAACAAGCTCTCGGGCACCCCGACCGTCTGGGTCAACGGCACCACCGTGAACGGGCCCGAGGGTCCGGACGGCACCCCGGGCGTCCCTGGCACCGAGGAAGTCCTGGCCGCCATCGAGGAAGCCAAGGCCGGCTGACCCGTCTGACCTGCCGAGACACCCGCGAGGCCCCGTACGCATGATGCGTACGGGGCCTCACGTCTCTACGGTGGAGGTTCGAGCACACGACGACGGGAGCGACACCATGGCGACACGTACCGCGACGACGCAGTGGACCGGAGGGCTGCAGGACGGCACGGGCCGCGTCACCCTCGACAGCTCGGGGACGGGCACGTTCGACGTGTCCTTCCCTCGCCGCATCGCCGACGAGGCCGAGGGGAGCACCAGCCCTGAGGAGCTCATCGCGGCCGCGCACGCCTCGTGCTACGCGATGGCGCTGTCCGGCGGGCTCGCCAACGCCGGGGGGACGCCGCAGTCGGCGTCCGTACGGGCTGATGTCACCGTGCGGCCCGATCGCGACAACGGCGGCCTGCTGATCTCGAAGATCGTCCTCACCGTCCGCGCGAAGGTCGACGGGCTCACCGCCGAGCAGTTCGCAGAGGTCGCCGAGGAGACCAAGAAGGCCTGCCCGGTCAGCAAGGCCCTGGCTTCGGTGCCGGAGATCGTCCTCGACGCCGTCCTGGAGAGCTGAGCGCGCCCGGAGGGACTCGAACCCCCGACCCGCGGATTAGAAGGCCGCCGCTCTATCCAACTGAGCTACGGGCGCCCACAGGCAACCCTAGCGGCGCAGGACTGGTCTGCGTACGCCGCTAGGGTTCTCGTGTGTCCCAGCCGTGGGCGGCATCCGCGCCGCACTCTCCGTCAGCGCCGGTCCCGCCCGGGCCGCTGCCGCGGCTGCGCGACCCCATGTGGCAGCGCGGCCACACACTGCTGATGGTGCTGATGTTCGTCACAGCCGCGATCGGCGTCGTAGGGGTCTGCTTCTTCGCGATCACCAGCGGGGACGCCGCGGGCAGCGGTCTGAGCCTCCTCTACGCAGTGCTGCCGCTGCCGGCGATGCTCGGCTGCTTCTTCTGGCTCGACCGGTACGAACCGGAGCCGTGGCACTACAAGCTCGCTGCCGTCGTGTGGGGCGGCGTGGTCTCGGTCGCGATCGCGCTGCTGGCCCAGATCCTGATCTCGAACACCTTCGACCTGTCCGACTCGGCGCTCGCGACGTTCATCGCGCCGGTCACCGAGGAGCCGGCGAAGTGCCTGTTCCTCGTTCTCACGTTCCTGCGGATGCGCCGCGTCATCGACGGTCTCGTGGACGGGCTCGTCCTGGCCGGTTTGGTCGGCCTCGGCTTCGCCTTCGTCGAGAACGTCGTCTACTACGCAGGCGCCTATGGCGGCATCGACGAGACGGGCGTCGACGGCCCGGCGGCGACGACGGTGACGTTCGTGCTCCGGGGCATCATGAGCCCGTTCGCCCACCCGATGTTCACCGCCGCGTTCGGCATCGCCGTCGGACTGTCGGTGCGTCAGCGCTCCACGGCGGTGCGTGGCCTGATCTGGGCTGCAGGGCTCCTCGGGAGCATGCTGCTGCACGGCATCTGGAACGGCGGCGTCAGCTATCTCGGCGGGACGGGCTTCCTCCTCGCGTACGGATTCACCGGGCTGCTGCTGGCCGGCACGATCGTCCTCGCCGTCCTCGCGCGGCGTGACCAGGGCCGCTACCTCGTCCGCGCCCTCACCGACATCGCCCGGCGCGGCTGGCTGGTCGCCGACGAGATCCCCTACATCGCCTCGCTCAGCTATCGCCGCAAGGCCGTCAAGCACGCCAAGCTCCACGGCGGCGAGATCTCGGCCAAGGCGACCAAGCGCTATCAGCGCGACGCCATCACGATGGCCTACCTCTATGCCGGCGTCATGGACCGGATGCCCAAGCCGCAGGCACCGCAGCGCGTCGACGCGTTCCTCTCGGAGATGCGGGTGCTCCGCCCGTACGTGGTCCTGCCGCCGCCCCTGCGCTTCTCGTACGCGCGGCCGAGCGCCTACGGCAACCCTCCGTACGGAGCCGTCCCGCCGCCGTCGTCATACCCGATGAACACCCCGTACGGCCCCCGCGCGCCCTACGCCGCCCCTCCTGTCACCCCGTCCAGCCCCGACATTCCACCGAACGCGCCAGGGCAGCACCCCCCGGGCGGTCGGCCCCCGCAGCAGCCCCGCAGGTGACCGCCGACACTGTCTCGGACATCCCGCGAGGTCACCGGTGCGTGATCCGCCCCGCTCTCCATTACTCTGAGGTCGGGCATGTCCCCCCCTTCTCCGGAGGTTCGAGTGTCGACGGATGGCTCCACTGCGACTCTGCTCGCTGCGCTGCTCAAGCTGCGCACCGAGCTGAGCGGTGCTGCCCTCGGGCTGGACATCCCCGGGGCTTCGGACGGACGTGAGGCTCAGCGGGCGCTGCTGACACAGCTCGACGACTACGTGCTGCCGCGCCTGGTGCAGCTCGACGCCCCTCTCCTGACGGTCGTCGGCGGCTCCACCGGCGCCGGCAAGTCGACCCTGGTCAACTCGCTGATCGGCCGTCGGGTCACCGAGTCGGGCGTCCTGCGGCCGACCACGCGCTCGGCCGTGCTGGTGCACAATCCGGCTGACGCCGACTGGTTCCAGCCCGACCGGATCTTGCCCGACCTGGCCCGCGCCACGACCCAGTCCCATGACACCCGCTCGCTGACGCTCGTGGCCGCGCACACGGTGCCCAAGGGTCTCGCGCTCCTCGACGCGCCCGACGTCGACTCGATCGAGACCGAGAACCGCCGCCTCGCCACCGAGCTGCTCGCGGCGGCCGACCTCTGGCTGTTCGTGACGTCGGCCGCCCGTTATGCCGACCAGGTCCCGTGGGACTACCTGCGTGAGGCGGCCGACCGCAGTGCGGCTGTGGCCATCGTCCTCGACCGCACGCCGGACACATCGATGGGCGAGGTCCGCGGCCACCTCGCACGCATGCTGACTGCGCGCGGCCTCAAGGACTCGCCTCTGTTCACGGTGCTCGAGACCGAGGTCGACGATGACGGGCTGCTGCCCCCGAGCTCGGTCGCACCGATCCTCAACTGGCTCCACGACCTCGCTGCCGACCCGGAGGTCCGCTCCGCGATCGTCACCCAGACCCTCGACGGCGCGGTGCGCAAGATCGTGTTCGGTGCGTTCGACGTCGCCGACGCCGTGGCCGACCAGGGGGCGGTGCTGAGCGCGCTGGTCGAGGACGTCGACCGTGCCTACACCGGCGCCGAGGCGGCGTTCGCCAAGGCCGTCTCCGACGGGACGCTCATGCATGGCGAGCTGACCGCGCGTTGGCGCGACTTCGCGGGGTCGGGCGACCTCCTGCGCGGCGCCGACGACCGCATCGGCCGGATCCGTGACCGCATCGTGGATAGCGTCCGCGGCCGTCGCGCGCGTGTCGCCGAGGTCCACGAGAGCCTCGCGCACAACGTCGAGCTCCTCCTCCTGGAGCAGGCTGAGGCCGGCGCCCACGGGGCGTACCAGGCATGGGAGCAGAACCCTGCGGGCTCCGGCCTGATCGAGGGGCCGGGCCGCGAGCTCGACCGTGCGACCCGCACCCTGCGCTCGCGAGCCGAGCGGATCTCCTCCGACTGGATCGAGGCGTGCACCGAGATCGTGCGCGCCGAGGGCGGCGAGCGCCGCATGACCGCGCGGTTCCTCGCGCTGGGTACGGCAGGGTCCGCGGTGACCCTCGGCATCTGCGTCGTCAACGAGCTCGCCCCCCGCGAGGACGAGGCGAACACCGGTGCTGCGATAGCCCGCGAGCTGCTCTTCGACGTGTTCGGAGACGCGACAGCGCGGCGTCTCGTCGAGCTCGCCAAGGAGGACCTTCTCCGCCGGGCGGGCGCCGTCCTGCGTGATGAGCGGCAGCGGTTCTATGACGTGATCGCACGCACTGCCGCTGCACCCGCTGCAGCCGATAGCATTCGAGCCGCTGCACGCGCAGCAGAGGACGCGCGGCACACCGACCTGATCCCCGAGGACTGGGACTGACGTGACTGACACCCCTCCCGCACCGCTGTTCAGCACGACCGGCGGTGACGTCGCCGCACGCGTCGACGGGCTCGCCCGCGCCGTGGAAGCATCTGCAGGCCGCCTCGACCCCGCACTCGTGGCGGAGGGGGCAGCGGTCGTCCAGCGCGCCAGCGCACGCCTCCGCCTCGCCAGCGACCGTACGGTCGTCGCCCTCGCTGGAGCGACCGGCTCCGGCAAGTCGTCGCTGTTCAACGCCGTCGCCGGCGTCGAGCTCTCTGCGGTCGGCGTCCGCCGTCCGACGACGTCGTGGGCGATGGCGGTCGCCTGGGGCAACGACGGCGGCCGTGCTCTGCTCGAGTGGATCGGCATCCCCGAGCGCCAGCAGATGTCGCTCGGCAGCCCGCTCGGCCTCGTCCCAGAAGACACGAACCTCGACGGGCTCGTCCTCCTGGACCTCCCTGACCACGACTCGACCGAGGTGGCGCACCACCTCGAGGTCGACCGCCTTGTGAAGTACGCCGACGTGCTGGTGTGGGTCCTCGACCCGCAGAAGTACGCCGACGCCGCCATCCACGAGCGCTACCTGCGCCCGCTCGCTCGGCACGCCGAGGTGACGATGGTCGTCCTCAACCAGATCGACAAGCTCCCGCCGGAGCAGTGGGACGGCACCCTCCAGGACGTCCGCCGACTCCTCGCCGAGGACGGTCTGGCGGGAGTCCCGGTCATCGCCGTGTCTGCCCTGCGCGGCGACGGCGTCGACGACTTCAAGCGCGCGCTGGTGCGCAGGATCCGCGACAAGCAGGCTGCTGGCCTTCGTACGGGCGCCGATGTCGAGCACCTCGCCAAGGCGTTCGAGCAGATCAGCGGCGACGCGCCGGCGCTCGGTCTGACCGACTCCGACCGTGCGCAGCTCGCGGACACCCTCGCCGACGCGGCGGGCGTCTCGGCGGTCGCTGACGCCGCCGAGAAGTCGCTCGTGTCGCGCGCGGTCTCGGCGACCACCTGGCCGCCGCTGCGCATGATCGGCCGCTCCAAGAGCACGTCGTCCGGGCCCGGTTCCGCGTTGCACGCCCTCGGTGCCGAGGGCGTCTCCGCGCGGGTCCAGCGCCCGGCCGTCGACGTCGCTGTGCGCGACGTCGCCGAGAAGGCTGCGATCGGGCTCACGCCGTCGTGGGTGCAGTCGATGCGCCGTGCCGTCGTCGTCCCCAACCGCGACCTCGCCGATGTCCTGGACGACGCGATCGCCCGTACGGGGCTGGGCATCGACAAGACGCCGACGTGGTGGTCGTTCGTCAAGCTGGTGCAGTGGGCCGCGCTCGCCGTCATGATCGCCGGCCTCCTCTGGATGCTCGCGCTCACCGGTGCCGAGCTGACCGGTTCGGCGTCCGCGCCGACGGTGGCAGGGGTGTGGCTACCTGCCTACCTGGCCGGAGGCGGCCTCGTCGTCGGACTGCTCTTGGCGCTGGTGACCACGGTCGCCGCGAAGTCGTCGGCTTCGCGACGCGCCCATGGCGCCGAAGACCGGCTGCGCGCGACGATCGCCGAGGTGACGCGTGAGCGGGTGCTCGCGCCTGTCGATCACGAGCTCGCCGCGTACGAGCAGGCTCGTCGCGGCATCGCTGCCGCGCTCGGCCGCAACGTCTGACCTTCTCCTCGTACGTCCACAGCGTCCGGCCGTCCCCAGGGCGGCCGGACGTCGTGCGTACAGGGCTCTTGGGGACCCACGCTGTGTGTGTCCCCGACGAGCAGGAGAAGTCATGAGCGACAACCAGATGACCGTGTACGGCAACCTCGGCACCCCGGTCGACTACCGGGAGAGCAAGGGCTTCGGGTGGGCGATGTTCAGGGTCGGTTCCACCCCGCGCTTCTTCGACCGCCAGCAGGGCCGCTGGCGTGACCTGGAGACGGTCTGGATCACCGTCAAGGCCAGCCGCACGCTCGCGCAGAACGTCGCCGCCTCCCTCAAGACCGGCGATCCGGTCGTGGTGATCGGACGCCTGCGCAGCCACACCTGGGAGGACAAGGACACCCGCGAGCAGCATCAGCGAGATGTCCTCGAGGCCACCGCGGTGTGCCACGACCTCAACCGCGGCACGTCGACGTTCACGCGCAACGAGCCGGCAGCAGTGCAGGAGCAGGCGTCATCAGACGGTGAGGCGGTCGCGGAGTTCGAGAGCAGCCACACCGCCCCGGCACCCGGAGCGCGTGCGGAGCCCGTCGCGGTCTGAGGCGGGCGGTCGGGGGCGGTCCGGGGGCGGTCAGGGCGTCCGATTCACGCATGCTGTGGTCGAGCGCCTAGGCTTGACCCACCATGGCTGATTACGTTTTCACCCTGCACAACGTCCGCAAGGCGCTGGGCGACAAGGTCGTTCTCGACAACGTGACGTTGTCGTTCCTGCACGGCGCCAAGATCGGCGTCGTCGGCCCGAACGGCACCGGCAAGTCGACGCTCCTCAAGCTGATGGCCGGCATGGAGCAGCCGAACAACGGCGACACCTACAAGGACCCCGACGCGACCGTCGGCATCCTCCTCCAGGAGCCGCCACTGACCGAGGGCAAGACCGTCCTCGAGAACGTCGAGGAGGCCGTCGCCGACATCAAGGGCAAGCTCGACAGGTTCAACGCGATCAGCGAAGAGCTTGCCAGCCCCGATGCCGACTACGACTCCCTGCTGGCCGAGATGGGCGAGCTCCAGACTGATCTCGACCACGCCAACGCGTGGGACCTCGACTCGCGGCTCGAGCAGGCCATGGACGCCCTGCGGTGCCCGCCCCCGGACGCGATCGTCGACCCGCTCTCGGGCGGTGAGCGTCGCCGCGTCGCGCTGTGCAAGCTGCTCCTCCAGCAGCCCGACCTGCTGCTGCTCGACGAGCCCACCAACCACCTGGACGCCGAGAGCGTGCTGTGGCTGGAGCAGCACCTCGCGAAGTACCCCGGTGCCGTGCTCGCCGTGACCCACGATCGCTACTTCCTTGACAACGTGGCGCAGTGGATCCTCGAGCTCGACCGCGGCAAGACCCACCCGTACGAGGGCAACTACTCGACCTACCTCGACACCAAGCAGCAGCGCCTCGTCGTCGAGGGCAAGAAGGACGCCAAGCGTCAGAAGATCCTGGAGCGCGAGCTCGAGTGGGTCCGCTCCAACCCCAAGGCCCGCCAGGCCAAGAGCAAGTCCCGTCTGGCGCGCTACGAGGAACTGGCCGCCGAGGCGGAGCGTCGCCGCTCGGTCGACCTGTCGGAGATCAACATCCCGGCGGGCCCGCGCCTGGGCGACGTCGTCCTCGACGCGAAGAACCTGACCAAGGGGTTCGGCGACCGTACGCTCATCAGCGACCTCAACTTCTCGCTCCCGCGCGCCGGCATCGTCGGCATCGTCGGTCCGAACGGCGTCGGCAAGACCACGCTGTTCAAGATGATCGTGGGGGAGGAGGAGCCTGATGCGGGCAGCCTGACGGTTGGCAGCACGGTCAAGATCTCGTACGTCGACCAGTCGCGAGGCGGCATCGACCCCTCCAAGAACGTCTGGGAGGTCGTCTCCGACGGGCTCGACCACATCAAGGTCGCCAACTTCGAGATGCCCAGCCGCGCCTACGTCGCGTCGTTCGGCTTCAAGGGCCCCGACCAGCAGAAGCGCGCCGGCATCCTGTCCGGTGGTGAGCGCAACCGCCTCAACCTGGCGCTGACGCTCAAGATGGGCGGCAACCTGCTGCTGCTCGACGAGCCGACGAACGACCTGGACGTCGAGACCCTGCAGTCCTTGGAGGACGCGCTGCTCGAGTTCCCGGGCTGTGCCGTGGTGATCTCCCACGACCGGTGGTTCCTCGACCGCGTGGCGACCCACATCCTCGCGTGGGAGGGCGACGCCGACGACCAATCCAACTGGTACTGGTACGAGGGCAACTTCGCCGACTACGAGGCCAACAAGGTCGAGCGCCTCGGGCCGGACGCAGCGCGTCCGCACGCCCTGACCTACCGTCGCCTCACGCGCGACTGACGGACGGTTCAGAAACGACGGTGCCTCCCGACCAGACATCGGTCGGGAGGCACCGTCGTTCCTGCCTCGCCCTGGGTCAGCTCGGGAGGACCCTGATCGCGTCGACCACGAGGTCACCGGTGCCGGTGAGCGGATCGAGTCGCAGCTGCGTCAGCGAGGCGTCCTGACGCGGGATGACGATCCGGTAGGTCCTCGTCCCGCCCGACTCGACGGAGAACCGTCCACTGCGCGACTCGGCGAAGCCGCCGTCGGTCGTCGCCCAGAACAGCTGTCCGCCGCCCCCGGCAGTCGACGACATTTCGACCTCGACCACGGCACCGTCGGCCAGCGGGACTGACACCTGCGGTCCCACGAGGAACGGGTCGCCGCCGGTCGACGAGAACCGGAGCGCGCCACCGGACGCCGCCAGCCCCTCGATCTGGTTCGCCGCGGACCAGCCCTCCGTCTCGCCGTCGATCTCGAACTCCCACGCGGCGAAGGAGTGCACGACCGTGACGTGGACGGTGCGTGCGACGGTGCGTCCGTCCGGACCCGCCAGCGTGAGCGTCACTGGCACCGTGCCTTCGTCCGCGTCGGACGGAGGCGTGACGAGCACGTCCACGCTGGTGCGGACCTGCGTGCCGGACGACGGCTCGGTGATCTCGACGGTCGCGGGGTCGACGGTCCACCCCTCCGGAACGGCGGTGCTCAGCGTCGCGGTCAGGTCGTCGGGGGCGATCCCGCTCACTGTCGCGGTGAACCGGGCCGGCCGGCCGGGAATGACCGATGCCGAGCCAGGCTCGACAGCGAGGTCGAGCGACGTCACCTGAGTGCCCTGGGTGAGGGCGAGGTCGACGACCTTCTGCGGGCGCAGCGCCACGGGTCCGAGCAGGCCGGACGGCGCAGCACTCCCGTCGACCGCGTTGGCTGACGCGTTGGTGACGCGCACCTCGATCACGTTCTTGCCGTCGCGCAGCAGGTCGGTGACGTCGACGGTGTACGGCGACCAGTCGACCGAACCCGCCGTACGGCCGTTGACCGTCACCTCGGCCAGCTCGCGCACGCGACCCAGGTCGAGCTGCAGCCGCCGGTCGTCCGCGCGGAACCCGTCAGGGATCGTGAACGTCTTGGTGTAGGTGCCCGATCCCGAGTAGTCGCGGTCCAGGTCCGTCCAGGACCCGAGCGGACGCGTCACCGACTGCGCGCCGTCCTGGTCGAACCGGAACTGCCAGTCACCGCCGAGGGACAGCGCCTCCAGCGGGTCGTCGACCGTCGTCACCGCCCCGTACTCGCGCCCGCGGTACTCGCTGCGGGCATAGACCTCGCCCGGCCGGTCGGCCACCAGCGTCGTCCGCAGGGTGCCCTTGGTGAACGTGACGTCCTCCGCCTGGGCGTTGGTCGCCGTGAGGTGCGCGACCTTCCCCTTCGGGTGCGCCCCGGGTCGGAAGGTGACCCACCGTGCCTCGTACGGCTCCATCGTCAGCGGGACGACCGTCTGGTCGCCGTCGCGACGGAACACCGGCGCGACCTGGGTCTCCCCGGTCTCGGGGTCCCAGTTCTCGGGCGTGCCGGCGACGTCGAATCGTGCCGTCGTCCGGACCTCGTCCCCGGACAGGTTCACCACGAGGAACGCGTCGTCGGCCTTGCGCTTCACATGCCGCACACGCAGGTCCGGTGCGGCGTCGAGCGTGACGCCCGGTGTCACCCGTGCGCTGACGACCTCGGCAAGTGTGCTGCGGTCGGGCAGGTAGGCCGCGAGCCCGCCGCGACGGTGCTTCTTGGTCGAGGCGACCGGCGCTGCCGGATCGGTGCCGAACAGCGCGGTCAGACGACGCTGGAGCGCCGCGTCACGGCCGGACGCCTCGCGTGTCGCCAGGCCGTCGACGGCGACCACGGTGCCACCGTCGGCGACCAACCGCTCGAGAGTCCGTACGGACTCGAGCGACAGCACGGTCGTACGGGGGAGGACCACCGCCTGCCAGCGCTGCTTGTGCAGTGCCAGCTCGCCGTCGCGTACCTTCACGTCCACACCCAGGTCCTCGTCGCCGGCCAGCGCCAGCTCGTCGAGGTAGTCGAAGTCCAGCTGCGCGCGCAGCAGGTCGTTCGACGTGCCCGTCCACGAGTCGTCGACCGGCCCAAGGTCGGGACCATTGCCCGCGAACCCGCGGACGTCCCACGGCGTCCCCGTCGCCATGATCGACGAGCTCGGATAAAGCACGCCGACCGGGTTCATGGCCGTCGCGCCGCGTGCGGGCTCGGTGAGCCGGCCCACCATCTCGGCGTACTGGGAGAAACGGGGCCAGAACGTGTTCTGGAAGAACTGGCTCGGCGGGGACTCCGCCGCGCGCTCGCCGTCGGTCGAGTAGTAGAACGCGTGGTTGTCGATGAGGTCCACGCCACCTGCGGCCTCCCATGCGACGGTCCGCTTCATCTCCTCCATCGTGAGGTCCCAGCCGAACGCGCCGAACGTCTCCGCGAGGTTGCGCTTGCGGTCGAACAGGTGGGCGACCGAGGAGTTCAGCTTCGGCGTGATCGCCGAGGTGTTGAGCCCGCTGATCAGGTCCATGCCCGGCAGCTGGTAGTGCCGGCTCATCTCGAACCAGCTCCCGCCCTCGATCAGCTTGTGGCTACCGAGGTCCTCCTCCACGAGCGGGTTGGAGATCAGTGCGATGTCGTGCTCGGCCGCCCAGTCGGCGAGGGGCTTGGTGTGCGCCTCGTTGTAGCGGTCGGAGAGAGCGTCGTAGTAGTCGACGCGGGCCTTGGTCGTGGTCGCGCCGACGTCGTACCAGATCCCGAGCAGATCCTGTGTCAGGTCGTAGCCCGCGTTGTCCGCGAGGTACGCCCGGAACCCCGGCGTCCACGGGATCGAGCCGCGTGAGTCGAGCCCGCCGCGGTTGTCCGGGAAGTTGTTGTAGAAGCCCGGCTCGTCGTTGAAGATGCCCGGGATCGTCGACCCGAAGTGGCGGCCGAAGCGCTCGTAGTACGTCTCGTGCGTGATGTCGATGAACTTCTCGGTCACGTCCGGGTTGAGCATGTCGACGTACGGCTCGTCCGGCTCGAGGTCGGGGTGGTAGTTCTCCAGCGGCCGCTGGACGAGGTGCACGACGCACCAGTCGCCGGCAGGCGCCTTCCACGTCAGACGGCCGTCCTTGATCTGGTCGGTCAGCTCGATGGTGGACGCGCCGTCGAGGCGGACGCCGCGCGCCTCACCGTTCGTCGCGCACGCCCCGTCGCCGGACTTGCGTGCCGCCAGGGTGGCCACCAGCTCCGGCTGCGGGGTGTCGGACCCGTCGCTGCGGCCGGGAACCTCAGCGTCGTACGTCGTCCCACCGGCCACCTCGGTGGCGCTGGGGGAGAGATACCACGGGACGTACGACGGATCGGCCTCGATCGTGCGTCCGTCCACGTCGCCGCCGCGGACCGTACGGCCGCCGGCGAACCCGCTCGGCCAGTTGAGGTCGTCGTACAACCACGCCTTCATCTTGCGGCTGCGGGCCTCCTTGAGGACGAAGCCGACCGTGTCGAAGTAGTCGGTCGACAGGTAGTACGTGTTCTCGGTCTTGCCGAACTCGCCGCCGAGGCCCTGGCGCGGGTGGATGAAGAACTCCTCCACGCCGTTGTCCTGCATCTCGTCGAGCTGGCGCTCGAGCTCGGCCTCGGTCAGCTTGCCGTTCCAGAACCAGAACGCGTGCGGCCGACTCGTGGACGGCGGGTCGGCGAACGCCGCCGGGTCGAGACGACCGGTGGCGTCGTCCCAGGCGGGTGAGCTGGGTGTGCGGTCGGTCGCGCTCGACGCGCTGGTCAGCCCGAGGGTCAGCGCGACGACCGCGAGAGCGGCAGCCGCCGTGCGCGTGCGACGGCGCCAGGCCGTGGATCGCCGGGTCATGCGTCCTCCTTCACGGTGAAGCGGTAGGTGCCAGAGCCCAGCTCGGCGACGACGGCGTCGCCCTCGACGCGGACGTCGCTGACGCCGGCGGCCTTCGTGACGGGCCGGCCGCTCTCGGTCACCGCGCGGACGCGCGAGCCCGGGATGGTGACGGTGGCGGTGGTGTTGACCGGCACCGTCACCGTCATCGTCAGGCGGCCGTTCTTGCGCGCCCACTGCGAGCGGATCTCGCCGTACCCGGACTCGAACCGCGCGTCGGCGTGGTCGAGCCCGCCGCCAGGCTGCGGGGCGACCGTGAAGTGCCGGTAGCCGGGCTGCTCGGGATCGGGCGCGATGCCGCCGATCGTCTGGTACATCCAGTTGCCGACCGCGCCGTAGGCGTAGTGGTTGAAGGAGTTCATGCTGACGTCGCCGAAGCTGCCGTCAGGCATGATCGAGTTCCAGCGCTCCCAGATCGTCGTGGCGCCGTTCTCGACCTCGTAGCCCCACGACGGGTAGGTCTTCTGGTTGATCAGCTTGTACGCCACGTCGGTGTGGCCGGTCTTGGTGAGCACCGGGAGCAGGTCCGGCGTGCCGAGGAAGCCGGTCGCCAGGTGCCAGTCGTGCCGCTCCAGGTTGGCGACCAGGCGGTCGGCGGCGTCGTCGACGAGCGCGTCCGGGACCAGCCCGAAGGACAGGGCGAGGACGTAGCCGGCCTGGGCGTCACCCGGGAGCGCGCCGTCGTCACCGACGTACCGCTCGATGAACGCGTCCCGCACCTCGGCGGCCAGATCGGCATAGCGGTCGGCGTCGGCGTCCTTGCCGATCGCGTCGGCCATCTGGGACAGGAGTGCGGTGACGTGCGCGAAGTACGCGGTGCCGATCAGGTCGCGCGGCGTGTTGTCGTCGAGGTTCAGCCAGTCGCCGTACCCGGCATCCGGGCGGATGAGGTCGTCGCTGTTCTTCTCGAGGTAGTCGATCCACGCCGTCATCGAGGCGTAGCTCTCCTCGATCACGGCGGTGTCGCCGTACGTCTGCCAGACGGTGTACGGCACGGTGACCGCCGCGTCGCCCCAGCCGGCGTTGCCGGCGCCGACCACAGGCACGTACGGGACGACGTCCGTGACCGCGCCGTCGGGACGCTGCGCGTCTCGCAGGTCCTGCAGCCACTTGTCGCCGAGGAACGTGGAGACGTCCATGTTGAACGCGGCCGTCGGGGCGAACACGTTGATGTCGCCGGTCCAGCCCATCCGCTCGTCGCGCTGCGGGCAGTCGGTGGGCACGCTCAGGAAGTTGCCGCGCTGCGACCACACGATGTTGCTCTGGAGCTGGTTGAGCATCGGGTCGGACGTCTCGAAGTGACCGGTCAGCGGTGCGTCGGTGCCGAGCACCTTGCCGACCAGGTCACGCTTGCTCGGCTTGTCGGACAGCCCGGTGATCTCGACGTAGCGGAAGCCGTGGAACGTGTAGCGGGGCTCGTACGCCTCGACGCGGTCGCCGCGGGCCGTGTAGTAGTCGATGACCCGGGCACTGCGCATGTTCTCCGTGTAGAGCGTCCCGTCGGGATTGATCTCCTCGCCGTAGCGCAGGCGGACCTTCTGTCCTTCGGCGAGGCCACGCAGGGTGAGTGCGACCGTGCCGACCATGTTCTGACCGAGGTCGAGGACGTACGCGCCGGATGTCGGCTCGGTGATCTTCTGGACGGGCATCTCCTGCGTGACGGTGACCGGGGGAGCGGACTGCGCGACGAGTGCGGTCTCGACGTCGGTCTTCTCGACGACCGGGGCCCAGGAGCGGTCGTCGAACCCGGTGCGGGTCCAGCCAGGCGTCTCGAGGCGGGCGTCGTACTCCTCGCCGTCAAGGATGTCCGCGTGGGTGACCGGGCCGGCGGTGCTCTTCCACGAAGTGTCGGAGACGACGACGCGCTCAGTCGTCCCGTCGGTGTAGGTGATCTCGAGCTGGCTGAGCAGACCAGGCAGCTTGCCGTACAGGTTCGGGCCGTAGATCGCGATCTTGCCGGCGTACCAGCCGGTCGAGAGGCGCGCGCCGAGCGCGTTCGCGCCCTGCTTCACCAGCGCTGTGACGTCATAGGTCTGGTAGGGCGTGCGCTTGGCGTAGTCGGTCCAGCCCGGGGCCCAACGGTCCTCGGAGACCTCGCGGCCGTTGAGCTGGAGGTCGTAGATGCCGAGCGCCGTCGAGTACAGCCGCGCCGACTTCACGCGCTTGTCCGCGGTGAACGTCGTACGGAGCTGCGAGGTGAGCTCGGCCTTGGCCTCGGTCGTCGGGTTCCAGCGGATGGTCCGGTCACCGGTCGCCGGTGCGCCGTCCGCAAAGGCCTGGCCCTCGGTGAAGACGTCGTCGGTGTGGCTCCACCACCCCGCCTGGCCTTCAAGCTGGGACATCTCGAGGTAGTAGTCGCCGGGCTCCGCGGGGCTCTCGAGCTCGAGCTCGGCCCAGCTGTTGTCGGCGTGGTCGACGAACCGGTGCTCGGCGACGGTCTCGCCATCGGGCCCGCCGCGGCGCAGGGTGAGGGTGAAGTCTGAGTCGGACGTGCCCCAGGTCGGGAAGCTTCCGCCGATGCGGTCGAACGGACGGTCCGTGGTGACGGACTGGCCGAGGGTCTTGCCCGTACGGAGTGCGGCGGGGGAGTTCTGCTGCGAGTTCGAGGTCGGCAGCGGGAGGTCGGTGTCGTGCGCGATCCACTGCGCGGACCAGTCCGAGGCGTCCAGGAGGCCGGTCTCGAACCACGTCGGCGAGCTCCAGCGCCCGGCGTGGCCGGTGATGTCCCACGCCATCACCTTCCAGTGATAGCGCGTACGGGACTCGAGCTGCGGGCCGCCGTACGGGACCTGCTGCGACTCGGACGAGTCGACCTTGCCCGAGTCCCAGACGTCGCCCTTGCCGCGGGCGAGGAGGGCCGGGCTCGAGGCGACCAGGACGCGGTACGCGGACTGCGACTGCGCGCGCTCGTGCGCGGTCAGCTGCCATCCGAAGGCAGGGAGTCGTTCACCGACCCCGAGGGGCCGGGTCTGGTGGTCGGTCGCGAGGGCGTGGGGGCGGACCTCGCCCGGCGGCGAGGCCTGGGCGGGTGCGAGCGGGAGGAGGAAGGTGGCGGTCGTGAGTGCGACCGCGAGCTTGAACAGACGTGTGTTCATCGAGCGGGATCCCTTCGGCGCGTGTGCATAGACGAAGCAGAGCCGGGCGGTTGAATCGTTTCACTGTGACCTTCGCAACATATGTGTGCAGAGGTCAACCATCACGTCCGGTTTCGGCCACGCGCCCGGGTGGACGTACGACCCGACAAAAGGACCCGACGTTAGCCCCCCATATGCGGGGTGAAACGTCGGGTCCTCATGTCGGGTCGTACGTCGAAGAGGGTGCCTAGAAGCGCGAGCCTCCGAGATCGGTGAGGATGCGCTCGAAGACCCGCCCGACCACGGCGAACTCCTCGTCGGTCGTGTTGTCGAGGAGGTAGCGGCGCACGCCGCCGACATGGGTGTGGGCAGCCTCGCGCAGCCGCTCCATGCCGGCCTCCGTGAGCTGGGCGTTGACGCCGCGCCCGTCGGAGGCGCACGAGCGGCGCTCGACGAGACCGGCGCGCTCGAGGCGGGCGACGGTGTGCGTGATGCGGCTCCGGGAGTGGGCGACCTTGTCGGCGACCTCGGCCATCCGGAGCGTCCAGTCGTCGGCCTCGGAGAGGCGGACGAGGATCTCGTACTCGGGCATCGAGAGGTCGTGCTCGCGTCGCAGATCGCGGTCGAGCTGGTCGAAGAACACCGTCGAGCCGCCCAGGAACGACCGCCAGAGCGCCTGCTGACGGTCGTCGAGCCAGCGTGTCTCGGGGGAAGCCTGCGTGGTCGAGGTCATGAGCAGAAGTGTACCCAGGGAATAGTTGTGGATTCAATTAGTTGTGGATACAGTGAGGCTCGTTGGTTTAAACCGCAACAACTTACGGGGATGCCGACACCTCGACCACAAGGATCCCGCACGACACCCGAAGGGCACACATCGACATGGCACAGATCACCGCAGGCACCTGGAACTTCGATCCCACGCACACGGAGATCGGGTTCACCGTCCGCCACCTCATGAGCAAGGTGCGTGGCAAGTTCGAGAAGTTCGAGGGCAGCATCACCACCGCGCCCGAGATCACCGAGTCGACTGCCACCGCGACGATCGACCTGAGCTCGATCAACACCGGCACTCCTGATCGCGACGCGCACCTGCGTTCGGCCGACTTCTTCTCAGTCGAGAACCACCCCACCATGACGTTCACCTCGACCGGTGTCGTCGAGAAGTCCGACACCGAGTTCGTCGTGACCGGCGACCTCACCATCAAGGACGTGACGCGCTCGGTCGAGCTCGCGGTCGAGTTCCTCGGCGAGGGCAAGGACCCGTGGGGCGGCACCCGTGTGGGTGTCGAGGCCACGACGGTGATCAGCCGCAAGGACTTCGGCATCGACTTCAACATCCCGCTCGAGGGTGACAAGGTCATGATCGGCGACAAGATCAGCATCGCCATCACCGGTGAGGCCGTCCTCGCCCAGTGACCTCGTCGACGCGCTGACATCGGCGCGTACGAGACGCTTACGCGGCCGTCCTGGAGTCCCGCCGGCTTCAGGGCGGCCGTTCGCCTGTCTGGTGGAGCCCTTCGGTCAGGCCGTACGGGCGCCGACCGCGCGCAGCGCCAGCTCGGCGTACAGGCGTGCGACGGAGTCGGGGGTGCGGGGTCCGTCCGGCTGGTACCAGCGGACGAGGTCGATCGCCATCGAGATCAGCGCCAGCGCGGTGCCGGGCACGTCGTCGACCTCGAAGACCCCCTTGTCGACGCCCTCGGCGACGGCGTCGCGATAGATGCGCTCGATGTCGCGCCGGTAGCCCGCGACCTCGCGACGGTGCTCCGGGGACAGTGCTGAGAACTCGTACTGGACGACGCGGGCCTTGCGGCTGTGCACGGCGTGCCACTTGGTGAACTCGTACTGCATCTCGGCCAGGCGCTCGACCGGGTCGGCGGTCGAGGCGTAGGCGATGGCGAGCATGTCACGCGTCGAGCGGTGGCCGTCCGAGCTGATCTCGTACAGCAGCTCCTCTTTCGAGGCGTGGTGCACGTAGAGCGCGGCGGGGCTCATGCCGGCCCGCGTGGAGATGTCGCGGGTGGTCGTGGCGTGGAAGCCGCGGTCGGCGAAGGCCTCGACGGCGGCGTCCATCAACCGCTGACGGGCGGGTACCTCGGTCATGGGCCTCTCCTGCACGACGAACCAGCGGAGGGTGGGGACCCTCCTCCACGCTAAGCGAGCGCTTAGTACACTCTAGGTGATCGCGACCTGTCACCCGGAGGCACTCCCATGAAGCGAGCCATCTTCGACGAGGACCACGAGGCGTTCCGTGCGTCCGTCGCCGCGTTCGTCGAGCGTAGCGTGCTGCCGCACGTCGAGCAGTACGCCGACAACAAGGGTCTCCCACGTGCGTACTGGCTCGAGGCCGGCAAGCAGGGGCTGCTCGGGCTCGAGGTTCCCGAGGCGTTCGGCGGGGCCGGCGCGCAGGACTTCCGCTTCAACGCGGTGCTCGCCGAGGAGCTGTCGAAGGTCAACGCCGCGCTGCCGTCGTGCACCGGCATCCACTCCGACATCGTCGCCCCGTACCTCATCGAGCTGACCACGGATGAGCAGAAGGAGCGCTGGCTCCCCAGGTTCGTGACCGGCGAGCTGCTCACCGCGATCGCGATGACCGAGCCGTCGGGCGGGTCCGACCTTGCCGCCCTCAAGACCACCGCCGTGCGCGACGGCGACGAGTGGGTCATCAACGGCTCCAAGACCTTCATCACCAACGGCTGGTCGGCCGACCTCGTGGTCGTCGCCGCCCGTACGAGCCCCGAGAAGGGCGCCAAGGGCATCACGCTCTTCGCGGTCGAGACCGGCATGGATGGCTTCACCCGCGGCCGCAAGCTCGACAAGGTCGGCCAGAGCGAGTCTGACACTGCCGAGCTGTTCTTCTCCGACGTCCGGGTCAGTGACGCGCAGGTCATCGGCGAGGTCGACCGCGGCTTCATCGCGATGATGGAGCGCCTCCCACAGGAGCGGCTGACGTGCGCCGTCTCCAACGTCGCCCACGCCAAGCAGATCCTGCTCGAGACGATCGCGTACGCGAAGGAGCGGCACGCGTTCGCGCAGCCGATCGGGTCCTTCCAGCACAACAAGTTCCTCTTCGCCGAGCTCGTCACCCGGATCGAGTCGGTGGAGGCGTACGTCGATGCGGCCGTGCTCGCCCACACCCGGCGCGAGCTCACCGCGATCGACGCAGCCAAGGTGAAGTGGCTGACCTCCCAGGTCCAGAACGAGGTGCTGGACCACTGCGTCCAGCTGCACGGCGGGTACGGGTTCATGAACGAGTACCGCGTCGCCCGTGCCTGGCGCGACGCCCGCGTGACCAAGATCTGGGCCGGCTCCAACGAGATCATGAAGGAGCTCATCGGTCGCGACCTCGGTCTCTGACCCTGTCGGAGCAGCCGCTCACCACGCCACACTTTCTCGGGACCTCGCCGCCAGTCCGCTCGTCGAACCAGAAGGAAAGCTCATGACAGAAGCCGTCATCGTCTCCACCGCGCGATCGCCCATCGGTCGCGCGTTCAAGGGCTCGCTCAAGGACATGCGTCCGGACGACCTCTCTGCCCAGATGGTGCGCGCCGCTCTCGACAAGGTGCCCGAGCTGGACCCGCGTGACATCAACGACCTCATCCTCGGCTGCGGTCTGCCCGGCGGTGAGCAGGGCATGAACATGGGCCGTGTCGTGTCGGTCCTGCTCGGCTACGACTTCCTCCCCGGGACGACCGTGACGCGCTACTGCTCGTCGAGCCTGCAGACCACGCGCATGGCGTTCCACGCGATCAAGGCCGGTGAGGGCGACGCCTACATCTCCGCCGGCGTCGAGACGGTCAGCCGCTTCGTCAAGGGCAACAGCGACGCGATCCCCGGCCAGCAGATCACCAACCCGGTCTTCACCGACGCCATGCAGCGGACCGAGTCCCTCGCGCAGGGCGGGCAGAAGTGGGCCGACCCGCGCCAGGACGACCACCTCCCTGACGTCTACATCGCGATGGGCCAGACCGCGGAGAACGTCGCGCAGGTGCTCGGCATGAGCCGCGAGGAGCAGGATCGCTTTGCCGTCCGCAGCCAGAACCTCGCCGAGCAGCGCATCAACGAGGGCTTCTGGGCGCGTGAGATCACGCCCGTCACGCTCGCCGACGGCACGCAGGTCACCGCCGACGACGGCCCGCGCGCGGGCACCACGTACGAGGCCGTTTCGCAGCTCAAGCCGGTCTTCCGCCCTGACGGCACCGTCACCGCCGGCAACGCGTGCCCGCTCAACGACGGCGCGGCCGCGCTCGTCATCATGAGCGACCAGAAGGCCAAGGACCTCGGCCTGACCCCGCTCGCACGCATCGTGTCGACCGGCGTGACCGGCCTGTCGCCCGAGATCATGGGCCTCGGTCCGGTCGAGGCGATCCCGCAGGCGCTCAAGCACGCGGGCATGTCGCTCGGCGACATCGACCTGTTCGAGATCAACGAGGCGTTCGCCGTGCAGTCGCTCGGCTCCGCGCAGCAGCTCGGCATCCCCGAGGACAAGCTCAACGTGAACGGCGGCGCGATCGCCGTCGGTCACCCGTTCGGCATGACCGGCGCCCGCATCACCGCGACGCTGATCAACTCGCTGCAGTGGCACGACAAGCAGTTCGGTGTCGAATCGATGTGCGTGGGCGGCGGCATGGGCATGGCCATGGTCATCGAGCGTCTCTCGTGACCGGCGGCGGCGCGAAGCGGTTCGAGGGCCGCACCGCGATCATCACCGGCGCGAGCCGCGGCATCGGCCTCGGCATCGCCCAGCGCCTCGTCGACGAAGGGGCCCGCGTCTGCATCACGGCCCGCAACGACGAGGCGCTCCAGGAGGCCGTGGTCCACCTCGGCGGCCCGGAGGTCGCGATCGGCGTCGCGGGCAAGGGCGACGACCCTGACCACCAGGACGAGGCGGTCGCACGGACGGTCGAGGCGTTCGGGTCCGTCGACCACCTGGTCAACAACACGGGGATCAACCCTGTGTACGGCCGGATGATCGACATCGACCTCGCGGCGGCGCACAAGATCTTCGCCGTCAACGTCCTCAGCGCGCTCGCGTGGACCCAGAAGGTGTTCCACACCTGGATGGACGAGCACGGCGGCACCGTCGTCAACCTCGCGTCGGTGGCCGGCATCAAGCCCGCGCCCGGCATCGGGTTCTACGGGGCCAGCAAGGCGATGCTCATCCACGTCACCGAGGAGCTCGCGGTCGAGCTCGGCCCGTCGGTGCGAGTCAACGCCGTCGCACCGGCGGTGGTCAAGACGAAGTTCGCCACGGCGCTGTACGAGGGGCGCGAGGAAGAGGTCGCGTCGGCGTACCCGATGAAGCGTCTCGGCGTCCCCGACGACATCGCCTCCGTGGTCGCGTTCCTGCTGTCGGACGACTCCGGCTGGCTCACCGGCCAGAACATCGTCGTCGACGGCGGGCTCACGCTCACCGGCGGAGTCTGACGTGCTCCCCGATCGCGCGGGCGTCGTCGTCACCGGCGGAGGCAACGGGATCGGACGTGCGATCGCGCACCGGCTGAACGCAGCCGGTGCGCGTGTCGTCGTCAACGACCTCGACCCGGAGGCGGCCGCGCAGGTCGCCAACGAGGTCGGCGGTCTGGCCGTCCCCGGTGACGCCGCCACCGAGGAGGGCGTCCGCGCCCTGGTGGACGCCGCGCGGGCCCACCTCGGGGCGATCGACGTGTACTTCGCCAACGCGGGCATCGCGCGCGGCGACGCGGAGACGGCGTCGGACGCCGACTTCGAGGCGTCGTGGCAGGTCAACGTGATGGCCCACGTCCGGGCGGCGCGGGCGCTGTTGCCCGAGTGGCTCGAGCGAGGGGAGGGGCGGTTCGTCGCGACCGCCTCGGCGGCAGGGCTGCTGATGATGCTCGGCTCGGCCCCATACACGCTGTCCAAGCACGCCGCCGTCGCTCACGCCGAGTGGCTGTCGGCCACGTACCGGCACCGCGGCGTCGTCGTGCAGGCGCTCTGCCCCCAGGGCGTCCGTACGGCGATGCTCGACGACACCGGCCCGGCCGGCGACGTCACGCTCAAGGACGCGGCGATCACGCCGGAGCAAGCGGCCGAGGTCGTGTACGACGCGCTGCAGGACGATCGGTTCCTGATCCTGCCGCACCCGGAGGTGGCCGACTACGCCCGTGCGAAGGCTGCCGACCCGGACCGGTGGCTCGGCGGCATGAACCGGCTCCAGCGGCGCATCGAGGACCTCCGCGCCGACTTCTGACGCCGGGTCACTTCCTAGCAATGCCGGGTCGCTCTTTGGCAGCTCCGGGTCACTTTCAGCGACCCGAGGTCGCCAAAGAGCGACCCGGCGTCGTTGGGGGAAGCGTCAGAGGTGCTTGCGCAGCTCGGCCTTGGCGAGGGAGTTCTTATGGACCTCGTCTGGGCCGTCGGCGAAGCGGAGCGTACGGACGCCCGCGAACGACGCGGCGAGCGGGAAGTCCTGCGAGAGGCCACCCGCACCGTGGGCCTGGATCGCCTTGTCGAGAATCCACTCGACCGTACGGGGGGTCGCGATCTTGATCGCCTGGATCTCCGAGTGCGCACCCTTGTTGCCGACGGTATCCATCAGCCAGGCCGTCTTGAGGGTCAGCAGGCGCAGCTGCTCAACCTTGACCCGCGACTCCGCGATCCAGTCGCGGATGACGCCCTGTTCGGCCAGCGGCTTGCCGAATGCGACGCGCTCGTTGACGCGCTTGCACATGAGCTCGATCGCACGCTCGGCGATGCCGATCGAGCGCATGCAGTGGTGGATGCGGCCCGGGCCGAGACGCGCTTGCGCGATCGCGAACCCGTCGCCCTCGCCGGCGATGAGGTTCGATGCGGGCACGCGGACGTCGGTGAACTCGATCTCGGCGTGGCCTCCGTGGTCGCGGTCGTCGTAGCCGAGCACGTGCATGCCGCGCTTGACGTTCACACCCGGGGTGTCACGCGGGACGAGGATCTGCGACTGCTGGCGGTGCCGTGCTGCCGTCGGGTCGGTCTTGCCCATGACGATGAAGATCTTGGCGGCGGGGTTCATCGCGCCGGTGATCCACCACTTGCGCCCGTTGATCACGTAGTCGTCGCCGTCGCGCACGATCGACGTGGCGATGTTGGTCGCGTCCGACGAGGCGACGTCGGGCTCGGTCATCGCGAACGACGACCGGATCTCGCCGGTGAGCAGCGGCTCGAGCCACTGCTTCTTATGCTCTTCGGTGCCGAAGTCGTGCAGCACCTCCATGTTGCCCGTGTCGGGTGCGGCGCAGTTGAGCGCGACGGGGGCGATCGCGCCGCTGCGTCCGGTGATCTCGGCCAGCGGGGCGTACTGGAGGTTGGTGAGGCCTGCACCCTCCTTGCCAGGAAGGAAGAGGTTCCACAGCCCCTGCCGCTTCGCCTCCTCCTTGAGGCCCTCGATCATCGGCGGCGGACCCCAGCGTTCCGGGTTCGCGTCGATGTCGGCGTGAAAGGCCTCCTCGGCGGGATAGACGTGCTCGTCCATGAACGCGAGGAGCGTGGCGCGCAGCTCCTCCGTACGGGCGTCGAGTGCGAAGTCCATCGGTGCTCCTTCTGGCGGGGGGAGGGAGGATCAGCGGTGCGCGGCGTCGAGACCGAGGGCGATCAGCGGCTCGGTGACGTCGCCGATCCGGTCGAAGCCCTCACCCACGGTCTGTCCCTGGGTGTAGCGGTAGTGGATGCCCTCGGTGATGATCGCGAGCTTGTAGAACCCGAGCGCGAGGTGGAAACCCATCGAGGAGACGTCGCGTCCGCTGCGGGTCGAGTAGCGCTCGAGCACCTCGTCGACCGACGGGTAGCCCGACGCGCGGGTGGCGTCCGAGACAGCGCTCGCACCGGGGGTGCGTCCCATCTCCTGATAGACGATCGACAGCGCGATGTCCGACAGCGGGTCGCCGAGCGTCGCCATCTCCCAGTCGAGGACGGCCGTGATGCGGTCGCCGCCGGACGGCGTCGTGTCCACGAGGGCGTTGTCGAGCCGGAAGTCGCCATGCACGATCGCCGCGTCGGAGTGCGAGGGGACGTGGGCGGCGAGGTAGTCGTGCAGCGCGTCGTACCCGGCGAGCTCGCGGCTCTTGGACGCCTCGGCCTGCTTGGTCCAGCGCCGGACCTGGCGCTCGAGGTAGCCCTCGGCGCGTCCGAAGTCGCTGAGCCCGACCGACGCCGGGTCGACGGCGTGCAGGTCGGCGAGGGTGTCGATGAGGCGACCGGCGATGGTGGCGGTCCGCTCCGCGCCGAGCTCCTCGAGCTCGGCGGCACGTCGCATCGCACGACCCTCGGCCTTGCCCATCACGTAGAACGGCGCGCCGATGACCTCGGTGTCCTGGCACAGCGCGAAGACCTCGGGGACCGGTACGTCGGTCGGCGCGAGCGCCTCGATGACGGTGTGCTCGCGCGCCATGTCGTGGGCGGTCGCAAGGACGTGGCCGAGCGGCGGGCGGCGGACGATGAGGTGCGTCGTGCCGTCGGTCACGTCGTATGTGAGGTTCGAGCGGCCGCCGGGGATGACCTCCCCGGTGAGCGCGCCCGCGACGAGGCCGGGCGCCTCCTTGTCGAGGTAGGTGCCCAGCCGGTCGAGGTCCAGACCAGGGAGGTCGGCCATGGTCAGTCCCTCGGTCCGCCGGCGACGTAGATGACCTGGCCGGACACGAAACCGGACTCCTCGCTGGTGAGGAACGACGCCGTCGCCGCGATGTCCTCGGGCTGTCCGACGCGGGCGACCGGGATCTGCTGGGCGCTGAACTTCTTGAAGTCCTCGTAATCGACGCCCAGGCGCGCGGCCGTCTCGGCGGTCATCTCGGTCTCGATGAATCCTGGGGCGATCGCGTTGGCGGTGACGCCGAACTTGCCGAGCTCGATGGCGAGGGTCTTGGTGAAGCCCTGCATGCCCGCCTTGGCGGCCGAGTAGTTGGCCTGCCCGCGGTTGCCCAGCGCCGAGGTCGACGAGAGGTTGACGATGCGTCCGAACTTGGCCTCGACCATGAACTGCTGGGCGGCGCGGGCCATGAGAAAGGCGCCACGCAGGTGCACGTTCATGACCGAGTCCCAGTCGGAGACCGACATCTTGAACAGCATGTTGTCGCGGATGATGCCCGCGTTGTTGACGAGGATCGTCGGGCCACCGAGCTCGGCGACGATGCGCTCGAAGGCGCCGGCGACCGCCTGCTCGTCCGACACGTCTGCACCGACCGCGAGGGCCTTGCCCCCGGCTGCGGTGATCGCGTCGACGGTCGCGGCGCAGGAGGCCTCGTCGAGGTCGATCACCGCGACGGCGTGCCCGTCGGCGGCGAGTCGCTTGGCGACGGCGGCACCGATCCCGCGGGCCGCGCCAGTGACAATGGCAGTTCGCTGCTGGCTCACACGTACTCCTCGTTGCTTCTGCTGGTGCTCACGACCACGGGCTAAGCGATCGCTTAGCAACGTACCGCATTCGTCGTGAGCAAGGACACAGGGGAGCCGGGTGCGCGAGCGCCCTCGCCATCTCTGCCACGATCGATGCGTGCGACACCTCTTTGCCTGCGACCTCCGCTGGGCCGACATGGACGCGTTCGGGCACGTCAACAACGTCACGTACGCCGACTACCTGCGTGAAGCCCGCCTCGCGGCCGCCGAGGCCGAGGGTGCGCGTCCGGCACGCGTCCTGGCACTCGAGATCGACTACCGCGCTCCGCTCGTCTTCCGGCCCGAGCCTGCGCTCGTGGAGACGACGATGAACGCCGACGGCGTGCTGGTGCAGGAGATCGCCGACCGTCACGAGGACGGCGGCCGCACCGTCTATGCGCGGGGGAGGACGACGCTCGTACCCGACGGCGCAGTGCCGCTCGTGCGCCCCGATCCGTCGCTCACGGGCCGCCTTCCTGTGACCGTACGGGCGCGCGACCTCGGCAGCGACGGGTACGTCGACGAGGTCGCGACGCTCGAGCTCCTCCAGGAGGCCCGGGTCGCGTACGCCGACGCCATCGGGGCCCGCGACGAGCCCTGGGTGGTCGGGCGCAGTGAGACCACCTTCCTCCGCCCCTTCGGACGGCGGTCCTCGTGCGCGGTGTA